>CAWGKG010000012.1:0-557368 GCA_963823035.1 uncultured Gemmatimonadales bacterium | reverse complement strand
GTTCTCCTGGGACCACCACCTGTGGAACCTCTCGCCCCCTTTTCCGCGCCGTTACTGGACTCTCGCCGCCATCCACCCCACGGAAACCTTCCACAGGTACCTTCCACATACAGCAACGCCCCAACAACCTAAGCTGTTGGGGCGTCGTCACTTCCGAGAATCGCTATGGTCGCTGCAGGACTCGAACCTGCGACTTCTACGATGTGAACGTAGCGCTCTACCAACTGAGCTAAGCGACCTGTGTCCGTGCGGGGCCCGGGCGGTGCCCGGACCCCGCCTCGCACGCTTCAGTACCCCCACGGGGACTCGAACCCCGGTCTTCTGGCTGAGAACCAGAGATCCTAGACCGCTAGACGATGGGGGCGTGGACCCTCCGCTGCAGGAGGGCCCCAATAGTAAAAACGGCCGCGTCAGGGGGTCAACCCCTCAACGCCCCCGCGAAGTACGGTGTCCCCGACAGTTATGACCGTTTGCATGACGGAAACGGGGAGGTGCACGGGGGTATGAACGGGCGCCGGGAATCCACGAACCAGGACGCGGGGTCGCGATGGCGAAGACGGACAAGCTGAACAGCGCATCGATCCAGAGCTGGCTGAAGGGCCGCACGGGATGGAAGCGAAAGTCGAACACGCTGATCAAGGAGTTCCATTTCTCCTCCTTCCGGGACTCGGTGGTGTTCGTGAACCGCGTGGCCACGCTGGCCGACACCGCGGACCACCACCCGGACATCGACGTGCGCTACGACCGCGTCACGCTCACCCTCTCGACGCACAGCGCCGGGGGCATCACCGAGAAAGACCTCACGCTGGCGGAGCAGGTGGACTTCGCCACCTCCGCGAGCTAGCCGCCGGCGGAGTCGCCTCACGGCTCGAGCGACAGCACCTCCACGGGCTGGCCGACATAGAAATCCGCCGCCTGCGCCCGCAGAACGTCGTGCGCGAACGGACCCCACAGCGCCGCCGCGGTCTTCGTGCCGGCAGCCCTCCCCGCCTTGAGGTCGTGGGGGGAATCCCCGACGAAGAGGGATCTACGCGCGGCCTCCGGCAGGCCGAGCCGATCGAGCGCCAACAGCACGGGCTCGGGGTCTGGCTTGCCGTGCGTGACGTCGTCCGCGCACACCAGCACGTCGTACGTCCCGGCGAAGCCGCAGCGCTCGAGCGTTCTGCCGGCCACTTCGCTGCGTTTGCTGGTCACCACCCCGACCGCGACACCGCGGGCGCGTAACGCGCCCACCATCTCCACGGCACCGGGAAAGGGAGCGACCATCTGGTCGTGGATGGTCTTCTGGAACGCCGAGTAGGTGCGGGCCATGGCCAGGGCCTCCTCGGAGTCGCGCGCGAACCCGCGCAGCTGGTCGGTCAGCGGCGTGCCGATGCCGGAGAGCCATCGCTCGTCGGGCGGGGGTGCGCCGAGGTGGACCTGCATCGTGTGCCGGTAGCAACGCAGGATGAGATCCACCGTGTCCGCGAGGGTGCCGTCGAGGTCGAACAGCACCGCCGCCCATTCGGACCCTCCGCCGGATGGCCATCAGCGGTCCTCCGCGGCGACGCCGTCCGAGAGGAACCGCCGCACGATCCGGAACACCTCGAGGTCGCGCAGCAGCCCCTCGTGCGTGGGGCAGCACACCTCCACGTCCTCGGCGCCGGGGAGGGTGGCGGACTCGGGTGGGAGGACGTGCGCGTCGAGTGGCGTCCGCAGCGTCACGATCTCCACCCCGGGCGGCACCGGCGGGCCGGCGTTGAGGGAGTCGAGGAACATGCTTCCGGGCAGCATCTCGTCGCGTCCTCCTCCGAAGGCGAGATAGGCGGTGTAGGTGCCCTGGTTGGGTGTCGCGAGGAGGACGACCCGACGCACGTGCCGCGCCCCCTCCGGGTCCTTCAGGTACTCCCGGGTCGCCAGTCCGCCCATCGAGTGTGCGACGATGTCCACGCGCCGGGCGCCGGTGCGCGCGAGGAGGGTGTCCACGGCCTCTGCGATCTCACGGGCGTGCGCCACGTTGCTGCCGGTGGGATCGTCGAAGGTGATCGCCACCACGGACCGCTCGGACCATCCCGCACTGACCAGGCGGATCCGCAGGGGTGCCAGCTCACGCGCCGTGTCGAACCACCCGGGCACGAGCAAGACGGGAACGTCCGTGCCCCAGGGGAGCGACTTCGCGGGCGATGCGGCCGGCGCGCCGAGCAGGAGCGCGCCGACGAGCGCCAGCCTCCTCACCCGCCCGCCGGACCCCCGGACCCGCCTCACGCCGCCCCCGCCACGGCCCGGGCCACGGCGTCGGCCACCACGTCGACGGCCAACGCGACCTGTTCGTCCGTGAGATCCACGGCCGGCGTCAGCTCGAGAACGTGGCCGTGCTCCCCGGCGGGCAGCACCAACACGCCACGAGCCAGCGCCGCCTCGGCGGCGCGCACCGCGGCGCCGACCAGCGGAGCCTTGTCCGCCTCACGCGCCATCTCGATGCCGATCATCAACCCGAGACCGCGCACGTCCGCCACGGCCGGTCGGCCCTCCAGCCGCTCGCGGAGCTTGGCGATCAGGCGCCCGCCCAGCCTGCGCGCCCGCTCCGCGACCCCCTCCGACTCCATCGCATCGAGCACCGCGAGCGCCGCCGCGCACCCGAGCGGGTGGCCGAGGAACGTGCTGGTGTGCACGGCCTCGCCCTCGCTCTCGGGCCAGGCGTCCATGACGGCACGCGGCGCCAGGCAGGCGCTCATCGGCAGGCCTCCGCCGAGGGCCTTGCCGAGGCAGATCACGTCGGGCGAGAGACCCACCCGCGACGAGGCGAACGCCGCGCCGCATCGGCCCATCCCCGTGAAGACCTCGTCGGCCACCACCAGCGCGCCGGCCTCGTGGGCCAGCGCGCCCAGGCGTGCCATGAAGCCGTCGGGCGCCACGCGCACTCCGGCCCTTCCCTGAACCGGCTCGACGATGACGGCTCCGATGGGATCGCCGTTGGGCGCGCCCCGCTCCAGCGCCTCACGCACCCGCGCGAGCGAGGTCGTGGCGGCATCGGCACCCTGGCGCACGGGGTCGGGGAACGGCGCGAAGGTCACGCCCCCGTACAGTCGGGACCGGAACGGATCGCGGAAGAGCGCGCGGTCCGTTGCGGCCAGCGCACCGAGCGTCAGGCCGTGGTACGCGCCCTCGAACGCGAGGATGCCGGGCCGGCCCGTCGCGAGAAGCGTCGTCTTGAGGGCGGTCTCCACCGCCTCCGAGCCGGTCGACGACAGGACCCCGCGAGCGTCGTCCCAGGGCGCCATCGCGCAGAGCCGCTCGAGCAGGCGGAGCTTCACGGACGGGGGATGCACGTCGCCCATGCCGTGCACGAGAGCGCCGGCCTGACGCTCGACGGCCTCCACCACGCCGGGGTGGGCGTGGCCGAGCAGGCCGACGCCGAAGGCCCCGGTGAGGTCGAGGTAGAGGTTGCCGTCGGCGTCGAGCACGTTGGTGCCCGCCGCCTCCTCCCAGAACACGGGCCACCCGTCGGATACCGCCGTCACGTTCCGCGACTCGACGGCGCGCAGCCGGCGCGCGAGCTCCCGCGAAGCCGGCCCGGGCGGAGGGACCCGGATCTCGGGGAGTCGTCCCCCCAGGCGCCTCTTCCGGCTCATCGCGTCGAAGGGGCGGGCGCGCCCGCCCCGCTACTCCGGGGCCGCGTGGAGATCGGCGGCCATGCCCATCGCGTGGTAGCCCTTGTCCACATGCAGCGTCGCGCCGGAGATGCCGGCGCCGAGCGGGGAGCACAGGAAGGCGGCGGCATTTCCGACGTCGTCCGCGGTCTGAACGTCCGGAAGCGCGGCGTTCGCCCGGTAGTAATCGACCATGCGATCGATCGTGCCGATCGCCTTCGCGGCCCGGCTGGCGAGAGGGCCCGCGCTGATCGTGTTGACGCGGATGCCCCACCGCCGTCCCGCCTCGTACGCCAGAAGGCGCGTGTCGCTCTCGAGCGCCGCCTTCGCGGAGCTCATCCCGCCGCCGTATCCGGGCACGGCCCGTTCGGCCGCCAGGTAGCTGAGCGATACCACCGCCCCACCCGGGGGCATGAGCGGGCCCATCCGCTGCACCAGGCTGACCAGCGAGTAGGCGCTGGTGCTCACCGCCGCGAGGTAGCCCTGCCGGCTGGTCTCGAGGAGCATGTTCTTCACCTCGGGGCCGTTCGCGAGCGAATGGACGAGCACGTCCAGACATCCCTCGCCGAAGTCGGACTTCATCCGGTCGGCGACCTCCTGGATCGTGTACCCTTCCAGCTCGGAGTAGCGCTTGTCCTCCCGGATCTCGTCAGGCACGTCCTCGGGCGTGTCGAACATCGCGTCGAGTGGATAGACCCTCTCGATCTCGATCTCACTGCCGTCCGGCAGGGCCGTGTCCAGGCGCCCGCGCTCCATGCTCTTCATGAAGATGCGCATCATCGGCGGCCATGTGCCCACACAGACCGACGCACCGGCGCGGGCGAGCGCGCGCACGATCGCCCATCCGTAGCCGCTGTCCTCGCCCACGCCCGCGACGAACGCGCGCTTGCCACTGAGATCGACAGGAAGCATCGGCTTCGCAGTCTCCCGCTCGGGGTTCCCGGTCCTCTTACAGAGAACCCCAAACCTATGCGGAGGTGCTTTCGCCGCCCAGCCACGTCTGGATGCGGCCGGACAGCCGGAAGAGCGCCACGGCCGTGACGCCCAGGGCCAGGACGGCCCCCAGCGCACCCGCCCGGTCGACCGCCCAGTACCACGTCGGGGCGATGAAGGCGATCGCGCTGGCCGTCAGGACACGGCGCACCCGAAAGCGCACGGCGTACACGAAGCCGGCCACGCCCGCGCCTCCCACCAGGACGAGGGCGACCTCCGACGACCCGTCGAGCGCCTCGAGCGCGGTGTACATCCCCAACGGGATCCACATCACGATGGCCCACGCGAGCTGCGTCCCGAACCAGTCCCGACGCAACCCGGCCGGCGCGAGGTGCATCCCCCACAGGGTCAATCCGACCGCGAGGAGGAGCCAGAGGTCGAGCGGCAGGACCGCCGCTTCGTTGAGGTCGAGCGGCCCGACGCCGGTCAGGAGCACGAGGAAGAAGCCGGAGTACACCGCGGCCACGAAGGCGTTGAGCGCCCAGGGGTGACGCTCGCCGTACGGGTCGGAGCGGAGGGTGTAGACGAGTCCGAGCGCCGAGAGCGCGAGGACGCCGTCGAGCGCCCAGACGATGGCGTCGGGCTCGAGTCCCGTCACGCGGTCGAGAAAGACCGCGAGGAACGCGAGACCGAAGCAGAGGTGCACGGCGGGCATGACCGCGCTGCGCCGGAACGAGCGGGGGGCGAGCACGATCGGCACGACCAGCGCGAGCACCCCGACGACCACGCCCGCCGGACCCTCGCTCCACACGCGGTCCATGTAGACGAGGGCGCCGAGGACGAGCCCGAGGCCGGCGATCTGCATGAGCAGCGAGGCCGGCAGCCAGCGGCGGCTCCACTCGATGCGCGCGCCCCACAGGTAGACCCCTACGCCGAGCGCGGCGAGGAAGGTGGAGCGCGCCCGCTCGCCCATGAGCGGCCAGGCCCACTCCACGAACACGCCGGCGGCCAGCAGCAGCACCACCGCCGCGGTGCCGGCCACCACGTACTGGCTCATCCGGGCCGTACCGGCGTGGGAGGCTTCCTCCACATCGCTGCGCAGCCGCTCCGCGAGCTCCGGGGGGACGAGCCCCCGCGTCTCCCATCGGTCGATGGCCTCGTGGACCGGCCGCGATTCCTGACTCAAGAGGCACCCTCCTGTGTGGGACGGCTGCAACCTCCACCCGGCGGCGACGCCCCCGCAAGCGTCGACGCGCTCGCGGCCCTTCCGTAGCTTTCAGACACCCTTCCGCCCAAGCCGTTCAGCCCCGGTCGTTCGAGCCGTCGCGACCGCCGGCCACCTTCACGCGCCCGGCTACCCAGGAGCGGTCCCCATGTGGGACAAGGAGAAGAAGAAGCGGATCGGTGAACACGTCGTGAGGCCCGAGAGCCTCATGATGAGCTTCGGCTACGAGCCGGAGTGGTCGGAGGGATCGGCCAAGCCCCCGATCTTCCAGACCTCGACGTTCGTCTTCGAGTCCGCCGAGGAGGGCAAGGCGTTCTTCGAGGTGGCGTACGGCCTGCGCGAGAAGTCGCCGTCCGAGACGATGGGCCTGATCTACTCGCGTCTGAACAACCCCACCCTCGAAATCCTCGAGGACCGCCTCACGCTGTGGGACGAGGCAGCCGCGGCGGCGGCGTTCCAGAGCGGGATGGCCGCGATCTCCACCACCCTCCTCACCTTCCTCCGCCCGGGAGACGTGGTGGTGTTCGCGGAGCCCATCTACGGCGGGACGGAGTACCTCCTCCACCACACGCTCCCCGAGTTCGGCATCGAGACCGTCTCCTTTCCCGCGGTCCAGGGGATGGAGGGCCTCGAGCGCGTGCTCGGCGAAGGCGAGGAGCGGCGGCGGCGCCTGCGGATGATCTACGTCGAAACGCCGGCCAACCCCACGAACGCGCTCATGGACATCGAGGCGTGCGCCGACCTGGCGCGCACGTGCGGGTCGCCCGATCGCCGGGCGCTCGTCGCCATCGACAACACCTTCCTGGGGCCCCTCTGGCAGCACCCGCTCGAGCAGGGCGCCGACCTGGTGCTCTACTCCCTGACCAAGTACGTGGGCGGTCATTCGGACCTGATCGCCGGTGCCTGCCTCGGCAGCGGGGAGCTGATCGGCGCGGTGAAGACCACCCGCACCATCATGGGCACGATGGCGGGCCCGTGGACCTGCTGGCTGCTGCTGAGGAGCCTGGAGACGCTCAAGCTCCGCATGACCAGCCAGATGAAGAACGCGCGCTACGTCGCGGACTATCTGCTGGACCACCCGAAGGTGGAGCGGGTCCACTACCTCGGCCACCTCGACGAGGGCGATCCGGACTTCCCGATCTACCGCAAGCAGTGCCGCGGACCCGGTGGGATGATCTCCTTCGAGATCGTCGGCGGCGAGGCCGAGGCGTTCCGCATGCTCAACGCGCTGCAGCTCGTCAAGCTGGCGGTGAGCCTGGGCGGCACGGAAAGCCTGGCGGAGCATCCCGCCACCATGACGCACTCCGACGTTCCCGCGGAGGATCAGCTGGGGATGGGCATCACGCCCGCGCTGATCCGGATCAGCATCGGCATCGAGCACCCCGAGGACCTCATCGCCGACCTGGAGCAGGCCCTCGAGAAGGTCTAGCAGCCCGCGGGGCGGCGCCCCGCGGGGCGCCGCCTACAACAGCCAGATCCCGATCCCGACGTAGCATGCCAGCAGGACCGCGCCCTCCCATCGCTGGATGCGCCACCCCGTGCGCAGCATCGGGAAGACGAGCAGGGAGAGGCAGAGCACCGCCGGCAGCTCCCGCACAAGCACCGTATGCGCCACGTTGATCGGCTCCACCACGGTCGCGGTGCCGAGGATCGCCACGATGTTGAAGATGTTGGAGCCGATCACGTTGCCGACCGCGATGTCCGCTTCCTTGTGCATCGCCGCCACCAGCGACGTGGCCAGCTCCGGAAGCGACGTGCCGACCGCGACCACGGTGAGCCCGATCACCACCTGCGAGATGCCCAGGAAGGACGCCACCGCCACGGCGCCCTCGACGATCGCGTAGCCGCCGAGGACCAGACCGCCGCACCCGGCGACCACGAGCATGATGTCGATGGCACGCACCTTCTTCTCGTCGGGACCCGACGATCTCATGAACTCCTCGTACTCGCCGACGATCTCCGGCGCCTCGGACTCGACGGACTGGAAGACGAAGATCAGGTAGCCGGCGAGCGCCAGGAGGAGGATGGTGCCGTCCCCCCTGCCGAGCTTCCCGTCCCACGCCAGCGGATAGAGCGCGGCCGTGACGAGCAGCATGAGCGGCACCTCGCGCCACACCACCCGCGCGGCCACCTCCAGAGGGCGCACCAGCGCCGTGAGCCCGAGGATCAGCCCGATGTTGGCGAGGTTGGAGCCGAGGACGTTGCCGATGGCCAGGTCGGAGTTCCCGCCCGTGGCGGCCACCACGCAGACCACGAGTTCCGGCGCCGACGTCCCGAACGACACGATGGTGAGCCCCACCACGATCGGGCTCACGCCGAGGGATGCCGCCAGATGCACCGAGCCACGGACGAGCCATTCCGCACCGAAGTACAGGATGCCGATACCGCCGACGAGGAGCAGCGTGTCGAGGGCGAGAACCGTCACGCGCGGCTCCTCGTCAAGCGCTCTCTCTTCCGAGCCACGCCCGGAAATCGTCTGCCGACAGCGTGTTCAGCACGTCCCCCGGCTCCAGCCAGCCGCGCCGGGCCTGATCCACGCCGAAGCGCATGTCCGCGAGCCCTCGCGGCGAGTGCGCGTCCGTCGAGATCACGACCTTCACGCCCAGCTCCTTCGCGCGGAAGACGTGCACATCGCTCAGGTCCAGTCGGTTCGGGTTCGCGTTCAGCTCCACGGCCACGCCGAGCTCCGCGGCCGCCGTCAGCACGGCCTCCACGTCGAGGTCGTACGGCGGCCGACGGTTCAGCCGCCTGCCTGTGGGGTGTGCCAGAATATCGACGCTCGGATGCCGGATCGCACGCAGCACCCGGTCGGTCATCGTCTTCCGGTCCTGGTCCATGAGCGAATGGACCGACACCACCACCAGGTCCAGCTCCTCGAGGATCTCGTCGGGGAAGTCGAGGGCGCCGTCCTTCAGGATGTCCACCTCGGCACTGCGCAGGATGTCGATGTCCGGGACGCGCTCCCGGACCTCCTCGATCTCCCTCCACTGCTCGCGGGCCCGCTCCGGCGTGAGCCCCTGCACCATCGCCATCGCCTGGCTGTGGTCGGTGATGGCGAAGTAGGCGTACCCCCGATCGCGGCAAGCGCGTGCCATCTCCTCCAGCGACGCCTTCCCGTCGCTCCACGTGGAGTGCATCTGGAGATCGCCGCGGATGTCGTCCAGGGTGACCAGTCGGGGTAGCTCGCCGTCGAACGAGGCCTCGACCTCACCGCGGTTCTCGCGCAGTTCGGGAGGCATCCAGCGCATGCCGAGCGCATCGTATACGCCTTCCTCGTCCGCTCCGGCCAGCCGCTCGCCGTCCTCCTTCCCGAGCGACTCGGGGTCGGCGCCCTCCGGGATGCGGAACACTCCCCACTCGTTCACGCGCAGCCCCCGGCGCACCGCGCGCGTGCGCATGGCCACGTTGTGCTCCTTCGAGCCGGTGAAGTACTGCATGGCCGCGCCGAACGAACGGGGCGGGATCACGCGCAGGTCGATCTGCAGGCCCGAGCGCAGCACGATGCTCCCCTTCGTGCCGCCGGCCGCCTCCACCCGCTCGGCGCCCGCGTACTTCACGAAGTGGTCGACCACCGCCGTGCCGTCGCCCTCGCACTGCGCGAGCACATCCACGTCTCCGATCGTCTCCTTGCGGCGACGCAGGCTACCCGCGACCTCCACACGCTCGACGCCCGGCGCCGCACGCACGTGCTCGATCAC
This sequence comes from uncultured Gemmatimonadales bacterium, assembly GCA_963823035.1. Lineage (GTDB taxonomy): Bacteria > Gemmatimonadota > Gemmatimonadetes > Longimicrobiales > Gaopeijiaceae > SZUA-318. The sequence continues at coordinate 547,883 of CAWGKG010000012.1, read as the reverse complement.
CGGGGCGACCAGCTCCTCCACGTCGTCGAGGAGGAAGCGGCCTACGTGGGCGCGGTGCTCCGCGATGGCCCTGAGGATCTTCTCGGCGCTCTTCTTCCCGAAGCCCTGCAGCTTCTCCACCCGGCCGGCCTCCAGCTCGGCTTCGAGGTCGTCGACCGTACGGATCGCCAGCTCGTCGAACAGCTTCTTCGCCTTCTTGGGCCCGACGCCGTCCAGGCGCATCAGCTCGACCAGCGAGCGGGGGACCTCCGCGTCGAGCTGCTCGAGCATCTCGATACGCCCGCTGCCGATCAGCTCCTCGATGCGGCCCGCGATGTCCTTGCCGATGCCGGGCAGCGCGGTCAGGTCCTCCCCGGCGTCCAGCATGGCCCGCAGCGGCCGCGTGAGCCCCTCGACGGTGCGCACCGCATTGCGGTAGGCGCGGATGCGGAAGGGGTTGGCGCCCTGGATCTCGAGAAGGTCGGCCAGCTCCTCGAGGGTGTGCGCGACGTCCAGGTTCTCCATCAGTCCTCGACCTCCACGGCTCCGCCCAGCTCCTCGACCTTCTTCACGAACGCGTCGAAGTCGAGCACGGTCACGCCCAGCTTCTCCGCCTTGGCGAGCTTCGAGCCCGCGTTCTCGCCGGCCACGACGAAGTCGGTGCTCTTGCTGACCGAGCCGACCACGCGTCCGCCCACCGAGCGCCAGATCTCCTCCGCCGCGCCGCGCGGGATGGGGATCGTGCCCGTGAAGACGGCGGCCCCCACGTCCCCGGCTGCCGCGGTCGCCTCGGGTGCCGGCTCCCTCTCCTCGGGCACGACGCCACGGTCGAGGATCGCCTGGATCGCGGCGTCGTTCCGCTCGTCGGCCAGGAAGACGGTGATCGCCTCGCTCATCTTCGGACCTACGCCGGATACGGCCTCCAGCTCCTCGCGGGTGGCGCGCCGGATCGAGTCGAAGCGACCGAAGTGCTTCGCCAGGTCGCGCGCGACGGTCACGCCCACCTCGGGGATGCCCAGTGCGACCAGGAAGCGGCGTAGCTCGGGCGCCTTCCGGGCGGCGATCGCCTCCACCAGGTTGGTCGCGCTCTTCTCGGCGAAGCGCTCGAGCGGCAGGAGCTGCTCCACCGTGAGGTCGAAGAGGTCCGCGAGCGTGTGCACCAGCCCCTGCTCCACGAAGAGGTTGGCCGTCTCCTCGCCCAGCCCCTCGATGTCGAGCGCCTCGCGGGCGCCGAAGTGCACGATGCGCCCCTTGAGCTGCGCGGGGCAGCCGAAGCGGTTCGGGCAGACGGTGCGCGGGCCGTCCTCGTAGACCGGCGTGCCGCACGCCGGGCATTCCGAGGGCATCTCGAACGGCGGCTGCCGCTCCTCCTCGTGCGCCACCACCTCCACCACCTGGGGGATGACGTCGCCCGCGCGCTGGATGCGCACCGTGTCCCCCTCGCGCACGTCCTTCCGCTTGAGCTCCTCGCGGTTGTGCAACGAGGCCCGGGAGATCGTCACGCCGCCCACCACCACCGGCCGCAGGAACGCCACCGGCGTCAGCACGCCCGTGCGGCCCACGCTGACGCCGATCCGGTCGATGCGCGTGATCTCCTTGCGCGGCTCGAACTTGAAGGCGAGCGCCCACCGCGGGTGATGCGAGGTGGTGCCCATCCGCTCGCGCGCGGCCAGGTCGTCCAGCTTCACCACCACCCCGTCGATCTCGTAGTCGAGCTCGTCGCGCTCGGCTCACGTAGGCAGCATGATACGCGAGGATGTCCTCCACCGAATGCGCCGCGCTCAGCTTGTCGGGGGTCTTGAAGCCCCAGTCCCGGATGGCCTGGATGCCCTCCGAGTCGGTGGCGAAGGCGGCGCCCTCCACCTTGAGGACGTCGTAGACCAGCACGTCCAGCTTCCGCCGGGCGGTCATGCGCGGGTCGAGCTGGCGGATGGCGCCCGCCGCGGAGTTCCGGGGCGACGCGTAGGGCTCCGCGCCGCCCTCTACGAGCTTCTGGTTGAAGGCCTCGAAGTCGGAGATGTACATCATGACCTCCCCGCGCAGCGCCACGAACGGCGGCGCCGGGTCGCGCGTCCGTGCGCAGGCGGAGCGGCACGGTCGGGATCGTCTTGATGTTCTCGGTGACGCCCTCGCCCTCGCGGCCGTTGCCACGGGTGACGGCGCGGCTCAGCACGCCGCTCCTCGTAGACCAGCTCGATCGACGCGCCGTCGAGCTTGGGCTCGAGCACGTAGACCGGCTCCACCTCCTCCCCGAGCGCCTTGCGGACGCGATCGTGGAAGCGGCGCACCTCGTCGGCCTCTTGCGTGGAGTCCAGCGACAGCAGCGGCGCCGCGTGCACGATGGTCTCGAAGCGCTCCTGGGGCTCCGCGCCGACCCGCTGCGTGGGCGAGTCGGGCGTGAGCAGCTCGGGATGGGCCTCCTCGAGCTCCTGCAGCCGTCTGAAGAGACGGTCGTAGTCCGCGTCCGAGATCTCGGGACGCGCCTCGATGTGGTAGAGATGCGAATGATGGCGAAGCTCCTTCGCGGAGCCTCTCCACCTCGCGGCGCACCTCCTCCGACACCCTCTTTTCCGGGGCCTCTTTCGTGCTCATGCGCGCTCCGCCGACGTGGCGCGAATTGGGCGAGGCTCCAATAATAACGCCTTCGTCTCCGGCCAGGATCTGCCCGCCGGGACGCTGCCGACACCCACGGGAGGCACCGAATGAAGAGGACCCGTCCCCTTCTCCGTACCGTTCTCGTGCCCGCGATCGCCGTCGCGGCCACCCTGGGCCTCGCGAGCCAGGCCCGCGCGCAGGGGATGGAAGTGACCCACGCCCGACGGGCCGACGAAGGGGGCGGCCCCTACGAGCGCCTCGTGATCCGCGGCGCGACGATGATCGACGGCACCGGGGCTCCGCCCCGGGGGCCGGTGGACATCGTGATCGAGGGCGACCGCATCGCCGAGATCCGCTCCGTGGGCTTTCCCCACCTGCCGATCAACGACCGACGCCGGCCCGCCGGCGGGGACCGGGAGATCGACGGAACGGGCTTCTTCGTGCTCCCGGGGCTGGTCGACATGCACGCCCACACCGGCGGAGCCGGGAAGGCGCCCCAGGCCGAGTACGTCTACAAGCTGTGGATGGGCAACGGCATCACCACCTCACGCGGCGTGCCCCACGGCGAGTTCGAGTGGCAGCTCCGCGAGAAGGCCCGTAGCGCGCGCAACGAGATCGTGGCGCCGCGCATGTTCGCCTACGTGCGGGCCGGCACCGGCGAGGGCTGGGGCGGCAAGCCGATCAGCTCGCCGGAGGTCGCGCGCGAGTGGGTGCGCTGGGCCGTGGCGCAGGAGGTCGAGGGGCAGCACATCGACGGGCTGAAGCTCGGCGCCTGGGACCCCGAGATCATGGAGGCGCTGATCGACGAGGCGCACAAGCACCAACTCGAGACCGTCGCCCACCTCGACCAGATGGGCCTCGCGCGCATGAACACGCTGCAGGCCGCGAAGCTGGGCCTCGACATGCAGACGCACTACTACGGTCTCATGGAGTCGATGCTCACGCAGCACTCCATCCAGGACTGGCCGCTCGACTACAACTACAACGACGAGCAGCACCGCTTCGGGAACGTGGCGCGCCTCTGGTACCAGTCGGCGGAGCCGGGCAGCGAGCAGTGGAACGACCTGATCCAGCAGTTCCTGGACCTCGGCATCGGGATGGACCCGACCTTCACGATCTACGAGGCGAGCCGGGACGTGATGCGGGCGGCGCGGGCCGAGTGGCACGACGAGTACACCCTCCCGACGCAGTGGGACTTCTACCAGGCCAGCCGGCAGGCACACGGCGCGTACTGGTACTACTGGACCACGGAGGACGAGTACCACTGGCGGAAGTTCTACGAGAAGTGGATGCACTTCATCAAGGACTTCAACGACGCCGGCGGCATCGTGACGACCGGGTCGGACTCCGGCTTCATCTACAAGCTGTACGGCTTCGACTACATCCGTGAGCTGGAGCTGCTCCGCGAGGCGGGGCTGACCCCCTTCGAGGTCATCCGCGCCGCGACGATGAACGGCGCCAAGATGCTCTACAAGTACTCGGACACGCCGCCCGACTTCGGCATCCTGCGGGCCGGCCTCAAGGCCGACCTGATCATGGTGGACGCCAACCCGGCCGAGAACCTCAAGGTCCTCTACGGAACGGGCGCGCCCAAGCTGGACGACGAGACCGGGGAGAACATCCGCGTCGGCGGCATCAAGTACACGATCAAGGACGGCATCGTGTACGACGCGCAGAAGCTCCTCGCGGACGTGCGCGAGATGGTCCGCAAGCAGAAGGCCGAGCGCAACATCACGCAGGGCGGCGGCGCCCGCTGACCCCGCGCCGGTCGGGGTCCACGGCCGACCGTCGTGGACCCCGACCCCGCATTTTGCCTAACTTCGAGAAGTCCAGTCGCATTCTCCGGAGGCCGCCCCCGCCCCATGGAGTCCCTACCCGTCTGGGCGAACGCCCTGGTCGTGCTGGCGACGTTCTTCGCCATCGCGGTGGGCGCCAAGTACGTGGTGGACGCCGCCGCGGAGATGGCGCAGCGCGCCGGCGTCTCCGAGCTGGCCGATCGGGCCTCACGGTGGTGGCCTTCGGCACGTCCGCGCCGGAGTTCGGGGTCACGCTCATCGCCGCGTTCGAGGGGCAGAGCTCGATCTCGGTGGGCAACATCGTCGGGTCGAACATCTTCAACCTGGGGTTCATCCTCGGCAGCGCCGCGCTCCTGCGGGCGATTCCGACCGACGCCCTCCTGGTGTGGCGGGACTCGCTCGTGCTGGTTGCCGCGACCGTGGTCCTCTACCTGCTGGTGGGGATCGACCTCCATCTGAGCCTCCTCGACGGCGTGCTCCTCGTCGCGATGCTCGGCACCTACCTGGCGTTCGTGTGGAGGGCGCGGCACACCGGCATGGCGCCCCCCGCCCCGGAAACGGGCGGCGGCGTGGCCGAGGGGCTCCCCCTCTGGCGTCAGGCGGCTCTCCTGGCGTTCGGGTCTGCTGGTGGTGGCGGTGGCCTCGCACTTCCTCATCGGCTCGGCGACGGCCCTCGCGCGCAACTTCGGTCTGAGCGAATGGGCCATCGCGGTCACGGTCGTGGCCGCGGGCACATCCGTGCCCGAGCTGGCCACCACCATCGCGGGCGTGGCCCGTGGTCACATGGCCATCAGCGCCGGAAACGTGATCGGCAGCGACATCTTCAACGTCCTCGGCGTCCTGGGCGTCGCGGGCATCCTGCACCCGATGTCGCTCGACCCCGCCGCGCGCGCGTCCCTTCTCGCGCTCACGGCGATGGTGGTCGTGGTCATGGTGATGATGCGCTCGGGATGGCGGGTGTCGCGCCTGGAGGGCGTGACGCTGGTGATGCTGGCCGCGCTGCGCTGGGTGCTGGACCTGGCGACGCACGGGTAGGCGTGATGGACATCCAGCGCCTGCGCGCCGAGACGCCTGGCTGCGCGCACCGCGTCCACCTCAACAACGCCGGCGCCTCGCTCATGCCCGACCCGGTGCTCACGGCCATCCGGGAGCATCTCGAGCTGGAAGCGCGCATCGGCGGCTACGAGGCCGAGGCCGAAGCGGCCCCCGCGATCGCCGACGCCAGGGAAGCGGTCGCGAGCCTCCTGTCGACCGAGGTGCGCAACGTCGCCTTCACGGAGCACGCCACCACCTCCTTCACCCAGGCGCTCTCCTCCATCCGCTTCGCCGCCGGCGACGTGGTGCTGACGACGCGGAGCGACTACGTCTCCAACCAGATCCAGTACGTGGCGCTGGCGGACCGCTTCGGCATCGAGGTGGTGCGCGCCCCGGACGCACCGGAGGGCGGGGCCGACCTGCAGGCCGTGGAGGAGATCATCCACCGCCGCCGGCCCCGCCTGGTCGCCGTGACGCACGTGCCCACGAACTCCGGGCCTGGTCCAGGACGTGGCCGCGATCGGCCGCATGTGCCGGGCGCGCGACATCCTCTATCTGGTGGACGCCTGCCAGTCGGTCGGCCAGATGCCGGTCGAGCCGGCCGCGATGGGCTGCGACTTCCTCTCGGCGACGGCGCGGAAGTTCCTGCGCGGGCCGCGGGGCTCGGGCTTCCTGTGGGTCTCCGACCGCGTGCTCGACGCTGGCCTCGAGCCGCTCTTCCCCGACCTGCGGGGAGCGGATTGGATCGACGAGAACCTCTACCAGCCTGCCCCGGACGCCCGCCGCTTCGAGACGTGGGAGTTCGCCTGGGCGCTCGTGCTCGGTACGGGCGCCGCCGCGCGCTACGCGATGGAGGTCGGCCTGGAAGCGACGCGTGACCGCGTGCGCCACCTCGCCGGACGGCTGCGGGAAGAGCTGGCCGCGCTCCCCGGCGTGCGCATTCTCGATCGGGGAGCCCGAGCTCGCCGCGATCGTGACGCGTCTCGGTCGATGGCCATGGGAGCCGCGACCTGGTGCGCGCGCTCCGCCGGCGCGGCATCAACACCACGGGACAGACCCGCACGGACGCGGTGCTGGACTACGACGCCAAAGGGGTCGACGGGGCGCTACGGATCTCACCGCACTACTTCAACACCGAGGGACGAGTTGTCCACCTTCCAGGCGGCCCTCGCCGAGATCATGGCGCGTTGACCGCGGTGGGGGGCCGTCCCGTCCGAGAGAAACGTGGACACGCGCCCCCCCGTCGAAGAAATTCCTCGCGGTTCGCGTATCCCGTCTCACAGGTGAGGAGTGCCGTTGCAACCGGATCTGGAGCGGGAGCTCATTCGCAAATGCAAGTCGGGTGACGCCCGTTTCTACGAACCTCTGGTACGGGCGTATGAACCCTCGGGGCTGCGTCTCGCCGCGGCCATGCTCGGCAACATCGAGGACGCGCGCGACGCCCTTCAGGACGCCTTCGTGAAGGCCTACGAGGCGCTGCATCGCTTCGACATGCGGCGCCCGTTCGGTCCGTGGTTCTTCCAGATCCTGCGCAACCACTGCCGGGACGTGCTCCGGAGCCGGCAGGCGCGCTTCAGGGTCGAGGCGCTGGACGAGCGTCTCGAGCTTCGACCCGCGGATCCGGCGCAGAGCCCGGAGCGCGTACGGCAGCGGAGCGCGGCTCGCGAGCTGCTCTGGAAGGCGCTGGAGAAGGTGGGCGAGGACCATCGCGAGATCCTCGTCCTCAAGGAGTTGCAGGGATTTCGGTACAACGAGATCGCACGCATCCTCGAGATTCCGGAGGGCACCGTGGCCAGCCGGCTGTTCCACGCACGGCGGGCGCTGAAGGACGCGCTCGACGAGATGGGCGCGGAGTTCCCCTGAGAAGCCATGCACGACGATCTGTCCCATGAAGACCTGATGCGCTTCCTGGACGGCGAGATGCCGCCCGAGGAGAGCGCGCGCGTCCAGGCTCACATCGAGGCCTCCACCGAGCTCGGCCGTGAGGTGAGGATCTTCCGCGCCATGAAGGCGGGCTTCCAGGACCTGACCTTCGATCCCGGCACCCACCGCCGTTCGGTCTGGGATGAGGTCAACCAGCAACTCACCCGTCCCATCGGGTGGGTCCTGGTGGTCGCCGGCGCCGCCGTGTGGACGGGCTACGGCGCCTACGTCTTCGCCGCCTCTCCGGTGAATCCGTGGGAGAAGCTCGCCACCGGCGCCGTGGTGATCGGCATCGTGCTGCTGCTCGCGAGCGTGATCTGGGAGCGGTACCGCGAGTGGCTCACCGACCCGTACCGGGACGTGTATCGATGATCGTGGTCACAACACCGGACCTTCCGGGAATGCGGGTGGTGCAGACGCTGGGCCTGGTGCGCGGCAACACCATCCGGGCACGGCACGTCGGCCGCGACGTGATGGCTGTGCTGCGCAACCTCGCCGGCGGGGAGATCCGCGAGTACACGAAGATGATGGCCGAGGCGAGGGAGCAGGCGATCGACCGCATGGTCGAGGAGGCCGAGGCGCTCGGCGCCGACGCGGTGGTCATGGTGCGCTTCCAGACGGCCGAGATCATGCGCGGCGCGGCCGAGATGCTCTGCTACGGCACCGCGGTCAGGCTCGAGCCCGTCGGCTGAATCCGCGCGCACGCAGGGCCTTTCCGGCCGCTTGCCGTTCTCCGCACCCTCCAACATCTTCGCACTCGCTTCCCCGACATCGAACGGGTCAGGGCCCGCAGACGACAGCGGCACCGCTCCTCCTCGAGCAGAACGGGGGGAATCTCTTGGCATACGTGGTGGTCTTCCAGCCCGACGCACGGGTTCGTGCCCGCCTCTCCGATGCGCTGAGCACGTGGCACCGCGTGACCACCGTGAGCACCTGGAGCGAGCTGACCACGATCGTCGAGACGGAGGTCGTGGACGGATGCGTGGTGGATGGAGACTATCCGACGCGCGAAGACGCGCTCGCCCACATCCGCAGGCTCCGCCAACGCTACACCGGCCTCGCCCTCGCCGTGTACGCGGACGTCGACGAGAGCGGCCTCGAGCTCTACCGCCTCGGGGGTCTGGGCGTGGACGGCGTCGTGCTCGCGCGCCGTCCGCCGTGGGCGAGCACGATCCGCGAGGCCATGGAACGCTCGCTCGCGTCGGCACGCGCCAGCCGCGTGGGCGCCATGCTCCAGGGACGCTACGAGCCGGAGGTCGTGCGGATCGTGTCCTGGGCCGTCGAGCACGCGGGAAAGACCCTGTCCGTGTCGGACTTCGCCGCGGCGCTGGGCCACACGACCCGCAGCCTCGGCCGCCTTCTCCGGGAGAGCGGTCTTCCGCCCGCCAACCGTATGCTCCTGTGGGGCCGGCTCCTGCTCGCCGGTGCCTACCTCGACCGAGACCATCGGACCGTGGAGGAGACGGCGTTCCTTCTCGGGTACTCCACCGCCAACGCCCTGTCCAGGGCCATGAAGCGCGAGGTGGGCCGGACGCCGACCGTTGTCGCCAGGCGGGGCGGCCTGCCCTACGTGCAGACCCAGCTCTTCGCGGGCACCAGCCCCCGGCGTCGCCGGGGCCGCGCCGTGCGGGGGATGGTCCTCGCCGCCGCGACCTTCCTCGGCGGAACGAGTTGCGCGACGCTCGGACGGGGCGCGCCGTCCGTCGATCGAAGGGCGGTGGAGGCGATCCTCGACGCGCCGCCGATGGACCAGGTGCACTTCGGTGTCCTGGCGGAGCTGGCCACGCGACGGTCGGATCCTCTACGAGCGGAACGCGCGCCAGCACTTCGTGCCGGCCTCCAACCAGAAGCTGCTGGTCACGTCCACGGCGCTCTCGCTCCTCGGCTCGGACTACCGCTACGAGACGGCGGTGTACGCCACGAGCCCCCTATTGGACGGAACGCTCGAGGGAGACCTCGTCGTGGTCGGAACGGGCGACCCCACCCTGGGACGGCCGTTCTGGTCTTCAGGAGAGGAGGCGCTGGGCGCGCTCGCCGACAGCCTGCGTGCGGCCGGAGTGCGCCGTGTGGGCGGACGACTCCTGGTAGACGCTTCGGCATGGGACTCCACCTCGGTGGGACCGTCGTGGGAGGTGGACGACCTTCCGTACGGCTACGCCGCGACCGGGGGCGCCTTCGCTGTGGACCGCGGCGAGCTGCGCGTCATCGTGCATGGGGGCGTCGACCCGGACACGGAGCCGGCGCTGACGTGGAGCCCGGTTGGAACGCCCGACTTCGTGGAGGTCACGCTCACGACGGCACCGCCGGACTCCACCACACGGATCCGGTCGAGCTACCTCCCCGAATCGCATCGGCTCGTGCTCGAAGGGCGGGTGCGGGCGGGCACCGCCGACACGCTCACCTTCGCGCTGAGGGACCCCGTGCGTCAGGCCTCGGCGGCGCTGGCTCGGGCCCTGGCGGAACGCGGCATCGAGGTGGTGGGCGATTGGGGCATTCTCTGGGACCGCGGTACCGACCTGGGCGGAGGCTGCCTCTCGGGCGGCATCCGGGCGTGCCCGGACGCCGTGCGCCTGGCGGGGCTGACCTCTCCACCGCTCATCCGGATCGTCCAGGCCGTTCTCGAGCCGAGCCAGAACTGGATGACCGAGCAACTCGTCCGGACGCTCGGGGCGGAGCGGGGCGAGCGCGGCAGTTGGGAGGGCGGGCTGGACGTCGTCGAGCGGTTCCTGGTCGACCGGGTCGGCATCGACTCGCTGGACGTCGCGCCGCGGGACGGTTCGGGCCTCTCCTCGGCGAACATCGTGACGCCGCGCGCCGTCGTGCGCATCCTCCGGTACATGGCGGCGGGCCCCGACGGCGAGGCCTTCCGACATGCCCTGGCCGAACCCGGAGAGGAGGACTCCACCCTCGAACGGCGCCTCCCGGGATTCGAGGGACGCCTCTACGCGAAGACCGGAACGATCTCCAACGTGAACTCCCTATCGGGGTATCTCGTAGGGAACGACGGCAGTCAGATCGTGTTCTCCATCCTCTCCAACGGCTCGGGACTCCCCTCGTCGCGCGTCCGCGCGGCCATCGACGAGGTCGTCAAAGCACTCGCGGGACAGCGTCCATGACCGACTACAAGCTCCCCGACCTCCCTTCCGACGAAGAGCTCGGGATCACCGAAGAAGAGCGCGAGGCCTACACCAACGAGAAGGAGGGCTCCGAGCTCACCGAGGCGGAGCGGCGCGCACTCGGCCTCGACGACCGGACGCCCAAGGGGCCGCCACCCCCCGGGGGGAAGCCGCCGAAGGCGAAGAAGAAGGCCCGGTCCCCCGAGGCTCCGGGGCCGAAGAGCCGGTGGAGGGGGCCGGCCATGCTGGTCGCGCTCGCCGCGGCGGTCTGGATGACGAGCGCGCAGCGGACCATGCCCGCCCCGGTGGCGGCGAACGCTGCGGACACGGCGTTCTCGTCGGCCCGCGCCATGGCGATGGACGTGGAGATCGCGCGCCGCGCACACCCCACGGGCTCGCCCGAGCAGGCGCGGGTCCGCAAGTACATTGTCGAGCGGCTCGTCGGCCTGGGGCTCGACCCGCAGGTCCAGACCACCACGGCGATGATCGAGCGCGGCTCCCGCGTCCGAGCCGCCACCGTACGCAACGTGGTCGCGCGCATGCCCGGCACGGCGAGCACCGGCGCGGTGCTCCTCCTGGCGCACTACGACGCGGCCGGCATCGCGCTGGGCGCCGGAGACGACGGCGCGGGCGTGGTGGCGATCCTCGAGTCGATCCGGGCGCTGAAGGCGGGCCCGCCCCTGCAGAACGACGTGATCGTGCTGATCACCGACGCGGAAGAGCTGGGCCTGCTCGGTGCGCAGGCGTTCGTGGACGAGCACCCCTGGATGCAGGACGTCCAGGTCGTGCTCAACTTCGAGATGCGCGGTGGCGGCGGTCCGTCGATCATGTTCGAGACGGGCGACCAGAACGGCTGGGTCGTGCGCGCCATGCGCTCCGCCGGCATCCGGCCGTGGACGAACTCGCTCTCCTACGAGGTCTACAAGCGACTCCCGAACGACACGGACTTCACCCGCTTCCGGGGGGCCGGCAAGCAGGGGCTCAACTTCGCGGGGATCTCGCGCGCCTCGGTCTACCACCAGACCTACGACCAGCCGACCAACCTCTCGGAGGCACTCCTGCAGCATCACGGGGAGAACCTCCTCGGGATGACCCGCTGGCTGGGGAACGCCTCGCTCACCCAGGTCGAAGCGCCGGACCTGACCTACTTCACGGTCCCGTGGGTGGGCGTGATGGCGTACTCGGGATCGCTCGTGCTCCCGGTCGCCGCGTGGGTGCTGCTGCTCGCCATCCTCGTGCTGCTGGCGATCGTCAAGTCGGAGGGCCGCTGGCCCGGCCTCCTGGTCGGATTCGGCCTCGGCCTCGTGTCCACCGCGCTCACCGGGGCCGTCGGGTGGGCGCTCATGCGGTGGCTGCCGCGCTTCCATCCGGAGTGGGGCGCCCTGGTCGGCAGCGCCTTCCATCACGAGGGGTGGTACGTCCTCGCGCTCGTCGGCGCCGGGCTGGCGATCGTCACCACGCTCTTCGGCCTGGCCCGGCGCTGGGTGGGCGCGGGTCCGTTGGTGTGGGGGGCGCTCGTCATCCCCTTGGCCGCCGCGCTCTTTCTCTCGATCGAAGCGCCCCTGGCGGCGGCCACGCTGCAGTGGCCGGTGACCGCCGCGTACCTGGGCCTCGGAACGCTCCTGCTGAAGAAGGGACCGCGCACCGCGACGATCTCGTGGGTGCTCTCGCTGATCCTGGCGATCGGCGTGCTCGTCTTCCTCACACCGGCGGTCGAGCTGCTCTGGCTGGGGCTGTCGTTCCAGGCGGCCCTGCAGCTCGGCGTGCTCGTCACGATCGGGCTGATCCTCCTCCTCCCGGCGCTCGACCACCTGCGCGAGCCGAACGCCTGGTGGGCGCCGCTCACGGCGCTCGTGCTCGGCGCCGCCTGTCTGGGGATCGGCATCCAGCGCGCCGGGCCCACCCCCGAGCTTCCCGCGCCGTCGACGCTCGCCTGGGCGTTCGACCACGGGAGCGGCGAGGCGCTCTGGGTGACGCGCCCCGACGCCTCCACGGACGCCGAGAGCTGGGCCGCCACCGGCGCCGGCGCCCCGTTCACGGAGACCCGCCCCATGGACGGGTTCGGGTACCGGGACACGGCCCGCGTCGGCTCCGCGCCCGCGCCGGAAGTGCCGCCCCTCGAGGCGTGGGTCGTCGCCGACTCGATGGCGGGAGGGATGCGTCGGGTCCGCCTGGCGTTGCGCTCGGCGATCGGGGCCGAGCTCATCCAGCTCCGCTTCCCCGAGTCCGGGGGCACGCGCCTCCTCGCGCTCAACGGTCGGGCGCTACCCACGCAGGACCGCCCCACGCTGGTGGAGCACTGGGGCGACCCGGATCCGGCCGTCCTGGTGGACCTCACCCTGCAGCAGGGCGCCGCCGTCGAGATGGACGTGGTCGAGCACCTCCTCCGGCCGGGCGAGCTCGTGGGCGCCCAGCACTTCCAGCGGCCTCCGGGGCTCGCGCCGAACATCGTATGGAGGAGCGACCGGGCGATGGTCCGCACGCCCGCGTCGGCGCTGGCGCTGCAGTACGGGGAGCCTCCGTTCGCGATGGGCGACACCGCCCTTGGCGGCATGCCCGTGCCGTCCGAGCCCGATGCGGCCGCCGCCGACACCCCACGGGCGGTTCCCGATACGACCGTCCGCGACACCACGAGGGCGGTCCCGGGCACGAGCGCGGTTCCGGACACGAGCGTCGTGCCGGACACCACCGGCGCGCGCTCATGACGGTGAAGGTCACGTGAGAAGCGGCATCCTCATGCGAGCCATCGTGGCGGGGTCCTTCCTCCTCCTCGCGGTCGCCATGCTGTGGCTGGCGTTCGTGTTCGGCACGGACACCACGCTCGGCGACCTCTTCATCAACCTCGGCACCGAGGTGATCGGCATCGTCATCACGGTGGCGGTGGTGGAGGCGTTCCTGGAGCGTCGCCGCCTGCAGGACCGGGGCCGCCAGCTCGCCTGGGATACCCTGCACGCCGCCGAGACGGCCGTGTGGGTATGGCAGGGCGGCCCGCGTGAGCTGGAGACGGACGAGATGCTCGGCATCCTGAACGCCGTGCACCAGGACGATCCGCTCCCCGACTTCACCGAGGGGCTCTTCCTGAACCTCGGCACCCGCAGCCGGCGGCTGCTCAACAACGATCCGCAGGCGGTGGGCGCGCTGCCGGGCTTCATGGAGGCCCTCGAGCAGTTCGCACGCCTGAGCGCGATCCGGGACGGCAAGGTGCCGATGCAGCCCCGCAAGGTCGCCGACATCCTCGACGAGGGCACACGGCCACTGGCGCGCGCGCTGAGTCAACCGACGGAGCGCCACCTCGCCAGCCTGATCCGATACCGCGATCCGTCCGTCCGCAGCCAGGAGCGGCGACACCACGGCGGCCACGATGCCGTGGCCTGGCGGTCGGCCGCCACGGAGCTGGACACCTGACGGCGGTCGCTGTCGTCACGGCCGCCGCGCTCCTCCTCGCCGGCTGCACCGCTCCGGACCGCGGTGCGTCGTCGTCGCACGCCTCCGACTCCGACTGGCCCGCCTACGGCGGGGACGCGGCCGGGACGCGCTACTCGGCGCTGGCGACCATCACGCGCGAGAACGTGGACCACCTCCGCGTCGCCTGGTCGTGGAGCACCGGGGACGTCCCGGTGCCCGGGCCCATGCGTCCGATCCCGGGTCAGGACGTGCGCGCCGGTAGCTTCGAGGTCACGCCCCTCGTGATCGGCGATACGATGTACGTCTCCACGCCGTACAACCGCGTGGTCGCGCTCGATGCCGCGACCGGAGAGGAGATCTGGGCGTACGATCCGCACACGGTCGAGTGGGGCAAGCCGCCGAACGGCACCGGCCTCGTCCACCGTGGCGTGGCGGTGTGGACGGGCGGCGGGCAGCGCCGGGTGTTCCTGAACACCCGCTGGCGGCTCATCGCCCTCGACGCGGCGACGGGTCGGGTCGTCGAGACGTTCGGCGACCACGGCGAGGTCGACCTCACCGAGCGGCTGCTGTGGCACACCAACCGGCTGCACTACACCCAGACCTCACCGCCGGTGGTGTTCGAGGATCTGGTCATCGTGGGGAACGGCGTGTGGGACGGCTTCGTCTACCCGAACGATCCTCCGGGGAACATCCAGGCCTTCGACGCCCGCACCGGCCGCCTGGTGTGGAGCTTCAACCCCATCCCGCAGGAGGGCGAGTTCGGCAACGAGACGTGGGAGGACGGCTCCTGGCGGGTGAAGGGACACACCAACGCCTGGGCTCCCATGACCGTCGACGTGGAGCGCGGTCTGCTCTACGCGCCGATGGGCACGCCCAGCGGCGACTACTACGGGGGCGACCGGAAGGGAGACAACCTCTTCGCGGAGACGCTCCTCTGCCTGGACGCGCGCACCGGCGAGCGTGTGTGGCACTTCCAGACGGTGCACCACGGTCTGTGGGACTACGACCTCCCCGGCGCACCCGTGCTGTATACCGCCCACGTGGACGGGCGGCAGGTGGACGCCGTGGCGGTCGCGGGAAAGACGGGCTTCGTGTACGCCTTCGATCGCGTCGACGGGACCCCGGTCTGGCCGATCGAGGAGCGGCCCGTGCCGCAAAGCGACGTGGCGGGCGAGCGCACCTCTCCCACGCAGCCCTTCCCGACGCGCCCGCCGCCGTTCTCCCGGCAGGGCGTCACCGAGGGCGACCTGGTGAGCCTGACGCCCCGCCTCCACACGATGGCGGCACAGGCGACGCGGGGCTTCCGCCTCGGCCCGCTCTTCACCCCACCCTCGCTCGAGGGCACGCTCGGCGCACCCGGCATCATCGGCGGGGGCAACTGGGGTGGGTCCGCCGTGGACCCGGAGACCGGCTACCTGTACGTGAAGGCCACGGAGGGCGCCGCGCTCTTCAAGCTCGGCCCTGCCGACACCTCCCGCGTGGTCGCGACGTGGGACATCGACCGCAGCGTGCGCGGGGCCACCAGCGTCGACGGCATCCCGATCCTCGATCCGCCGTACGGCACCGTCACGGCCATCGACATGAACCGCGGCGAGATCGTCTGGCAGGAGCCGGTCGGCGACGACGAGGGGGTTCGCTCGAACCCGCTGCTCGCCGGCGTGGCGCTCCCGGAGCGCCTGGGCACCGCCGGCGCGCCCGGTCCCATCGTGACGAAGGGCGGCATTGTTTTCGTCTCGGGAGGCGCCGAGGTGCTCACCGCCTTCGATGCCGCCACCGGGGCGCGGCTGTGGGAGGGGCCCCTCCCCGGCCGCGGCTATGCCAATCCGATGACGTACGCCACCCGCGACGGGCGGCAGTTCGTGGCCATCGCCACGGGCGGTGGGGCGGACGGAGGAACGCTGGTGGTCTTCGCGCTTCCGCAGAAGTGATCCCGGGGGAAATGGGTTCGGGCCGGGTTGGCACGGAGCGTGCTCCTCTGGGCATCGGTTTAACGTCCACCGGTGGGTCGGGATCTCCAGGTCCAGAATCGACTCGGACCGATCCCCAGAACGAGGATGTGACGACATGACGACCCCACGCCTGTTCGCAGGTGGGAGCGTGGCCGCGGTGGCCGCCCTCGCGCTTGCCGGCTGCGACGACAGCGGCACGGCACCCCAACTCAGCGACGAGCTCCTCCTCAATGCCGCGGTCGTGGTCGCGGACGCGACGATCGAGGACGTGAACCTCGTCTCCACCGGCTTCGCGTTCGGCGCCGTCGGAGCGCCCGAGCTGAGCGGTGGCATGGGTGGCGGCCCCGGCGAGCCCGGCGGTCGGCACGGCATCGGCGGGGACCTCTCCGGCACGCGGGAGGTGACCTTCTACGACGCCTCGGGCGCGGAGCAGGAGGCCTACGACCGGGATACCACCGCTTCGATCCACTTCATGCTCGAGTTGGCCGGCGAGGTGACGCGGGACACCTGGTCCGCGAGCATCGAGCGCCTGCGCGACATGACGGTGAGCGGCCTCGAGGGCACCGAGAACACGCGAACGTTCAACGGAAGCGGCTCGGAGACCATCAGCCGGAGCCGCACCCTCGACGACGGCAGCGAGGCCACGCACGACATGGACGGGACCTTCACCTACGACGACGTGGTCGTGCCGGTGCCCGGATCCGACTCGCGCTGGCCCCTCTCCGGGACCATCCATCGGACGCTGAACGTGACGGTGGTGAACGGGCCCAACGGGGACTACACGAAGACGCTCGACGTGACGATCACCTTCGACGGCGACGAGACCGCCACGGCCGTCATCAACGGCGAGACCGTCGAGATCGATCTGTCCACGCGCGAGGGACATTTCCCGATCCGCCGCGGTCGGTTCGGCCGAGGCGGCTGAGCTTCCCCCTCCCGGGGAACACGCGGGGGTGGCGGACTCGGTCCGCCACCCCCGTCAGCTTTCCAACGGCCGGATGGGCTGCTAGCGGAACGTCCGCCGGATCCAGTCGTCGATCGAAGCTCCGACCGCAGGGTCGCTGTCCGTATCGAGCATGAAGGCGGCCATCGGGTCCATCCCCTCCGGCGCGACCTTGTAGGTGTGCGTGAGCTCCGGGAAGAAAGCGACCTCGGTCGGCAGCCCCGTGGCCTCTCGGGCCGTCTCCAGCCTGTCCGCATGATGGGCGGGCACCGAGCTGTCCCGCCCACCCTGGACCAGGAGCACCGGCTGCATCACGCGCTTGAGCGTGGCGACCGGATCCACCGCGTCGATCTGCACCATGTAGCGCGCTCCGGCGTCCCCCGCCCGTCCGACGAAGGCGAGCGACTGGAGCGTCGGGTCGTCCGGATCGAGCTCCGGGAACGCTCCGCCCGCACGGAGCGTCGCCACCACCCGGTCGTACGCGGCGTAGGCTTCGGGCGGGGCGTTGGGCGGAAGGGGAAGCTGCTCGCGCATGATCCCGAAGATCCCGACCGACGGCCCCGACAGGAGAACGACCCCGTCGGGCGGCACCCCGCGCTCGGCCCCCATCGACGCGACGACCGCCCCCTCCGAGTGCCCCGCCACGATGGAAGGACGGTCCGCACCCGGCTCGCCCACGCGAGCGCGCAGGAGCGCGAGCGCCGCGTCCATGACGGTGACGCGCGCGCGGAACTGGCGGCTCGCCTCCTGCTGCCCGGGGTCCACCATCTCGGCGCCCGTGCCTGGTCCCCGCTTGGCGTAGCGGATCACCGCGTGGCCAAGAGCGCCGAGCTGGTGTGCCAGGTCGCGGGAAGCGTGCGGGTGCGCGTTGAACATGGGAAAGTCCCCGTCCACGTCGCTGAAGAGCGAGCCGGGAACGATGACCACCAGGCTCACGGGCGGACCGGGCCGTGGGAGCGTGATCGCGGCCGGGATGCTCCATCCCACCGCCTCGATGCGCGTGGATTCCTCCACCCAGGCGGGCGGCGCTTCCTCAGGGGTCATCGGGTTCGAGCTCCTCGTGTCGAGGTCAGAGTCGGTCGGTCCATGTGCGCACGATCTCGTGGTGCGGGCCCCACGCGCACCAGACGGCGGCGGCCCACTCTCCCACCAGGCGTGCGTGCTCGTCGGGCGTGGCGGCAGCACGTCCACCACCGTGAACGCGAGCGTCCGGCGGGTCCGTCACGTGCGGGCAGCGCGACGCGAGGCCATCGCCTTACCGTAGTACGCCCAGAGGCCCTCGGGCAGCCCCACGCCGTGACGCGCCATGATCCGCTCCGCGCCCTCGTCGCGGTACATGCGGGCCATCGACTCCCTGATCCCCGTGTCGCCTCCCGTGAACTGCTCGATGAGCGCCTCCGCCCGCGCGGCGAGGGCGTCCACCTGGCCGTCGCCCGGATCGAGGCCACGCTCCATCGCGCTCGCGAAATCGGCGAGGAGCTCGGCCCAATCCTCCTGGCCCTTCCGGATGCGCGCCTCCCCCATCTCCTCGGCCCGGCGCGCGATCTGCGTCCGCTGCTCGGGCGCGTAGTACTTCTCGTGCCAGGTGGTGGCCTCGATCGTTCGCGCGATGTCGTCGACCGAGATCTCCTCCGCGCCCGCCAGCCGTCGGCGCAACTCGACGAGCAGCCGCAAGAGCCGCTTCTGCCGGTCGACGTCCTCACGCAGGCGCTCGACCTGGAGCGCCAGCACCCGGTCCAGCGAATACTCGGGACGCTCCAGGCATTCGCGGATCTCGTCCAGGGAGAGGCCGAGATGCCGCAGCGACGCGATCTGCTGCAGCCGACGTACCTGGGGCAGACCGTAGATCCGGTGTCCCGATGGTGTGCGCCCCTCCGGCGCGAGCAGGCCGATGTCGTCGTAGTGATGCAGCGTGCGTACGGACAGCCCCGTGCGCTCGGCCAACTCGCCCACCTTCATCGCCTCGGTCACGTATCCTCCTGGTCGCGGCTCACGCGCGAAGACACGCTAATACCTCACGCAACGTGAGGTTCAAGGGGGCGGTGGGGAAGGTGCGAAGAAGCCCCAATGGGCCACCATGAACGATTCGACGGCCTCGGCGAGCACGGTCGCGAAGGCACGTCGGTGGGCGGCGGTGTCCCGGGTTCCCGCGTTGGGCAGCTCGATCTGCACCCCGCTCACCGCGCCCCCCGCCTTCGAGCCGTGCCGATCCACGTTGTAGCCGCCCGAGAAGTAGGGATCCGCACCCGGCGACGGAGCGGATGGACTCGGCACCGCCGCGAAGCCACCGGCGACCAGGAGCCCCCCAAGGCTCGTGGTCCCGCGCAGAAGCTCGGAGAACGGGGCGCCCCCCGATTCGACGAGCACGCGGATGCTGCTCCGTTGGGCGTAGCCACCGGCATCCAGCACCGCGTCCGCGCGGGCGAGATCGTCGGCGCCCAGCAGGTAGCCCAGCTCGGCCCGGAGGATCTCGTGCCCGTGGCCGTGCAGGTCGAGGTACGAGCCCGATCCGTACCGAAGCACCACCGCCGCCTCAGCGGTGTCGATGAAGGCCTGGAACTCCCGCCAGGCGTTCTCGGCGAAGGGATTTCCCTCCGCAGCCTCGACGATCTCGCGGTTGGGGTCGAGCTTGGTACGCCTCAGGTGCGAGATCACGAGGTGCGGCGCGCTGCCGGTCCGCTCGATGAAGGCGTCACGCACCGCGAGGGCCGTCTCGCGCGTCCAGCTGTCCGTGACCGTCGTGCCCCCGCCGCGGTCGGGGATCTCCGTGGGCTCGAGGTCGCCGCCGTGCGGTACGGAGATCACCACCGGCAGCTCGCCGGGCAGATACTCCACGTATTGCCGCCGCCCGAAATACGACGTGCCGGGCACCCAGGCGTCCACGACCGGTGGGACGTAGACCTCGACCGTGCCGGTGCCGGAGATGCCACCCGCACGCGCGGTGATCGGAGTGGCGCCCGCACCCACCGCCGTGACGAGGCCGCCGCCGTCCACCGAGGCCACCGCGGGGTTCCCGGAGCTCCACGTCACGGTCGCCGCAGAAACCGGTCGGTCCACGGCATCCAGCACCCGCGCGTGCAGGCGGACCGTGTCGCCCACCTCCACCGCGAGCTCGAGGGCCGGCTCCACCAGGATCGAAGCCACGCCAGGGGTGCCGACGCCGCCGTCGCTACCGCAGGAGCCGGCGGCGAGGAGGAGCCCGAATAGCCAACGTCTCATGCCGGGAAGATAGCCCGGGCGTCCGACGGTCGGCGGGCTACCGTACCAAATCGAGAATGACGGGCGTCAGGCCCGGTATCATTATGCATTCTGCGCTCCGCCCGTACGCACCATCACACGTGGACGACCCATGACATCGAGGACGCCCCCCGACGATTCGTTCGTCGTCCTCGTGGTCGAGGACGAGCAGGACCATGCCGCGCTGCTCCAGGCGGCGTTTGCGTATGGCACGATGCCCTGTGTCCTGCACGTCACCGGCTCGAGTGAGGAGGCGATGGACTACCTCCTCGGCCGTTGGCCTTTCGACAACCGTACCCGTCATCCCCTCCCCGGCGTGATCATCCTGGACCTCGGGCTGCCGGGGCTGGGCGGGCTGGACTTCCTGCGCTGGCTCGGGCCGCAACGCGAGCCATGGTCGATGACCCCGGTCGTCGTCTTCACGGCCAACACCAACCGCGCGCTCGCCACCCAGGCGTTCGCCCTCGGCGCCAAGGAAGTGAAGATCAAGCCGGCCGACTTCACCGAGCTCGTCGACATCGTCGAGGACGTGCTTCGGCGCTGGAAGTCCAACATCGCCTAGGGAAGCCCGGGGTGGCGAGTCGCCGCCGCGGGCCTCTATCGTGTGGCCCGTGACTCCGACCTTTCCCGACCACTTCTCCGGCCACGCCGAGCTGTACCGTCGGTACCGGCCGACGTACCCGGTGGAGCTGTACGCCTGGCTCGCGGCGCTCTCGCCCGCACGCGGGGTCGCCTGGGACTGCGCCACCGGCAGCGGCCAGGCGGCGGTTGGGTTGGCGGCGCACTTCGAGCGGGTGGTGGCCACCGACGCGAGCGCCGAGCAGGTCGCCCACGCACCAACCGAGCCGTCCGTCCGCTACCTCCTGGCCTCCGCCGAGCGCGCGCCGCTCGCCGACGCCTCGGTCGATCTGATCACCGTCGCGCAGGCCGTGCACTGGTTCGACCTGGACGCGTTCTACGCGGAGGCCAGGCGCGTGGGGCACCCTGGCGCACACCTGGCGGTGTGGACGTACTCGCTCGTGCGGGTGGACGCCGCCGTCGACGCCGCGGTCGACTGGTTCTACGACCGGGTGGTGGGCCCGTGGTGGCCCCCGGAGCGGCAGCACGTCCACGAACGGTACGAGCGACTGCCCTTCCCCTTCGCGCGTGTGGATACGCCCTCCTTCGACATGCGCCCGCGGTGGACGCGAGCCGACCTGATGGGCCAACTCTCCACGTGGTCTTCCGTGAACCGCTACCGGGAGGAGCGCGGCGCCGACCCCCTCGATCGGCTCGAGCCACGACTCGCGGAGGCGTGGCCCGACCCGGACGAAGCTCGGGACGTGTCCTGGCCCATCTACCTTCTCGTCGGAAGATTGTAGACACCCGCTCCCCACGACCGGCCGACCCGACCGATGCTTCCCATCCTCGCGCTGGCAACTTCCCTCCTCCTCCCGCAGGCCGCGGACTCGGACGCGGAGGCCGCCATCGCCGCACGCGTGGAGATCGTCCGCACCGAGCACGGTGTGCCGCACATCTTCGCGGAGGACCTGGAGGCGATGGGCTTCGCGCTCGGGTGGGTCCAGTCGGAGGACTGGGGCGACGTGGCCGCGGTGAACCTCGTGAAGGCGCGCGGCGAGTATGCCCGCTGGGTGGGCCACGACTCCATCGAAGGTGACTTCGACGCGCGCGTCGACTACGCCCGCGCCGTGGAAACCTGGCCGCTCCTCGAGCCCGCCACCCGGGCCGTCTACGGCGGCTTCGCGGCGGGTATCCGGCACTACGTCCGCCTCCACCCCGACCGCTTCCCGGCGTGGATGGTCCCGGACTTCACGGGGGTGGACGCACACGCCCGCGAGGTGCAGTCGTGGAGCCGAGGCGATGCTGCGTCCTTCCTGCGGTCGCTCCGGCGGGCAGAGGTGGTCCCCGATGATGACGCCTACGCGCTCGACGGCTCGAACGCGTGGGCGTTCGCGCCCAGCCGATCGAAGTCGGGCCACGCGATGCTCCTCCGGAACCCCCACCTGGCTTGGGACGCCGGCTACTACGAGGCGCACGTGGTGGTGCCGGGCGTGCTCGACTTCTACGGGGACTTCCGGATCGGAGGCGCCTTCGGGATCATCGGCGGCTTCAACCGCCGGCTGGGGTGGGCCACGACGAACAACTACCCCACGTACTCGCAGGTCTACGCTCTGGCCGCGGACCGCGATCGAGCCGACCACTACGTGCTCGACGGTCGCTCGTTCGCGCTCCAGGAGCGGCGCACCACGGTGGAGTACCGCACGGAGGACGGCGGGCTCGACACCGAGACCCGTTCGACATGGTGGACGCCGTACGGCCCCGTGATCCAACGCACGCCCGAGCGCGTCTACATCCTGAAGGACCCCCGGGACGGCGAGTGGCGCCGGGGGGAGCAGTTCCTGCGCATGATGCAGACCGGGAGCTTCGAGGCGTGGCTCGACGTCATGCGCTGGCGCGCGCACCCCTCGTCGAACTTCACGTACGCCGACGCGGACGGGCACATCGCCCACCTGTACAACGCGCGCCTCCCACTCCTCCCGCACCCGCCCACCGGCGACACGGCCGCGATCGCGCACACCCGCGCCGACCTCTGGGAGGAGTACGTTCCCTTCGACGATCTCCCGCTCTACCTGGATCCGCCCGGGGGGTACGTGCAGCAGGAGAACGACACGCCCGACTACACCAACCTGAACGTCCCGATGGACCGGGACACGATGCCCGCCAACCTGCCCGCCCCCCGCCTCCGTCCTCGTAGCCAGCTCTCGCTCGAGCTGCTGCACGACGGACCGAAGCTGAGCCTCGAGGAGATGGTCGCGCTCAAGCACACGCCGCGCATGCTGGTGGCCGAGCGGGTCACGGACGAGTTGCTCGACGCCGTGCGCGCGACGGACCCGGAGGGTGAGGTCGCCAAGGCCGCCCGCGTGCTCGAGCGCTGGGACCGGACCGCCGCCGCGGACAGCCGCGGAGGTGTGCTCTTCGAGATATGGGCGGACCGCTACGCCGAGACGATCGACACCGCACGCTTCTACCGTGAGCCGTGGACGTCCGCACGACCCATGGAGACGCCACGCGGTATCGGCTCGCCCGCCGAGGCTGCGGCGGCGTTCGCGTGGGCAGCGGAGCGGATGCGGGAGCGCGGGTGGGCCTACGACGTCCCGTGGGGGGAGATCCACCGCGTGATCCGCGGCGACGTGGACGAGCCGGTATCCGGCTGCCCGCCCACGCTGGGGTGCTTCCGCGCGCTGTCCTTCGAGGAACAGCCGGACGGCCGCCTGGCCGCCAACCGCGGCGACGGTTGGATCCTGGCGGTCGAGTTCGCCGACGTGCCCCGGGCCTACTCCGTCCTGGCCTACGGGGAGAGCAACCAGCCGGACTCCCCGTGGTTCGACGACCAGGCCGCCATGTTCGCGCACGGCCGGCTGAAGAAGGTGGCCTTCACCCGCGAGGACGTCGAGCGGGGCGCCATCCGCCGCTACCGCCCTGGCGCGGGCGCCGCTGACGAGACCGGTCGATGAGGGGGCGACGTCCTCGGTGAACGCCAACCGCCTGGCGGGCGCTGTCGGCATCCTTGCCGCGGTCGTCTTCTTCCACCTCATGCTGGCTCCGAAGGTCGCGGACGTCGACGCCTTCTATCACGTCGGCCACGCGGCCCACTACCTGCGAGCAGGTCCCTTCGACACGGCGTTCCCGTGGACGGCCTTCTCGATCGTCGGCGCGGGTGGTGCCGACATGTGGTGGGGCTTCCACCTCGCCCTGATGCCGTTCGCGCTCTTCGCCGACGTCGCCGTGGGCATCGGCGTCGCCGGCATGGTCCTCACGACGGTCCTGCTCGGCGGGGTCTGGTGGATCGCGCGTCGCCATCGCCTCGTGGCGGACGGCGTCTGGCCCGTCCTCTTCTTCGTGGCCGTGCCCAACGTCCTCTACCGCTACGTGATGGTGCGGCCGGAGACGGTCTCGCTCCTCTTCTCCCTCCTCCTCCTCTGCTTTCTGGCGCGGGGGCGGTGGTGGGCCGTCGCGCTCGCGAGCGCCGGCATCACCTTCTTCCACCTCAGCATGTTCTGGCTGCCGCCCGGTATCCTCGCGGCGTACTTCGTCGCGCGCGGCATCGACCGACTGAGCGCGGGTCCCGGCGAAGAGGACGCTCGGCGCCCCTGGTGGCTCCTGTGCCTCGCGGTGGTCGGGGGCACGGCGGCGGGTTGGCTGCTCCGGCCCCATCCACTCGCGGCCGCGAAGCTGGCTTGGGTGCAGATCGGGCTTCTGCTGGGTGTGAAGGCGCAGGGGGGCGACGCACCGCTCACCTTCGCCGTGAGTCTCGCCCCCTTGGACACGATCACGCTGCTGCGCACGGCGGGCCCGATGATCGTGGCGTGGTCGGGGGCGGTGGTCCTCGCGATTACCGCGCTGCGGCGAGGCGCCCGACTGCGCGCCGTCACCCCGTCCGAGCGCCACCTCCTGTGGACCGCCCACCTCGTGGCCGCCGCCTTCCTCGTCATGACGCTCGTGGTCGCCCGGCGCTCGCTCGTCCAGTGGGAGGCGTTCGCCGTGCTCGGGCTCGCGCTAAGCCTCACGCACCTGGCGTGGGGGGTCGAGCCACGGCACCTGACCTACGCGCTGCTCGTCGCGGTGGCGGCGCTCCTCCCGTGGTCGGTCTACCGCCACCGGATCAACGTGCGGTTCGTGGCCACCTCGCCCGACCATCTCGCGGAGGTCGCGGACTGGCTGCGCGAGAACAGCCGACCGGGCGACCTCGTCTTCAACACGCACTGGGACCAGTTCGCGCCCCTCTTCGCTCGCGATCGGGTCGATCGCTACGTGGGCGGGATGGACCCCATCTTCCAGTACGCGTACGATCCCACGCTCTACTGGCGCTTCCACTACCTGTCGACCGACGCGATGACCGACCGCACCTGTGGTACGTACCCGTGTACGCCGGAGGCGACCGTCGATACGTGGAGCACGCTGGCGCACGACTTCGGGGCGCGCTTCATCCTGGTGGAGCCCCGACGCAACCCCAGGCTGTCGCGCTACCTCCTGGACGACGCGCGCTACGAGCTCGCGTTGGAGACGCAGCACGAAGCTGTCTTCCGCGTTCTGGCGACGGCAGCGGGCCGCTGAGGTGCGCGTCGCGCTCTTCGCCACCTGCCTGGGAGACGCCTTCTTCGCGGAGGCGTGCGCCGACGCCGTGCGTCTCCTGCGGCACCTGGACGTGACCGTCGACTTCCCCGCGGGCCAGACGTGCTGCGGCCAGCCCGCCTTCAACGCCGGCCACGCGGACGCGGCACGCCGGATGGCGCGCCACACGCTCGACGTCTTCGAGGACGCCGAGTGGGTCGTGCTGCCGTCGGGCAGTTGCGCGGGTATGTTGCGCGCCAACTTCCCCACGCTGCTCGAGGGCACCGACCGGGAGCGGGCCCTCCGCCTCGCCGAGCGCACCTTCGAGCTGGCCCAGTTCATCGTCCAGGTGCTCGGGGTCGAAGAGCTCGGTGGCGGGCTCGCCGACCGGCGGGTCGCCTACCACCACGGATGCCACGCCCTACGCGAGCTCGGCGTGCACGACGAGCCGGTGACGCTCCTCCGAAGCGCGGGCGCGGAGGTCCTGCCATGGGAAGGCGACGAGGAGTGCTGCGGCTTCGGCGGCCTCTTCTCCGTGAAGCTCCCCGAGGTCTCGGGCGCGATGGCCGACTACAAGCTCGGCACCCTCCCGGCCGTGGACGTCGTCACTTCGGCGGACGGCGGCTGCCTCCTCCAGCTCTCCGGGCGGGCGGCACGCACGGGCCGGACGACTCCTTTCCGGCATCTGTCGAGCCTCCTGCGCGAGGCGACCGGCCGATGAGCGAACCGCGTCCCGGCGGATACGCCGCCGCCGCGCGCGACCTCCTGCGCGAGCGGCCCGAGATGCGCGCCTCCGTCCTGGCGGCCACGCGCACCTTCGACCAGCATCGACGGGCGGCGTGGGGGCGGATCGACGCCGACGCCTGGCGCGACTGGATGCGGGACGTGAAGAGCCACCTCCTCGGGAACCTCGACCGCTACCTGGAGGAGGCGGAGGCGCGTCTCACCGAGAACGGCGTTCAGGTCCACTGGGCCGAGCGCGCGACCGACGCCCTCGAGCTCCTCGGAGAGATCGCACGAGGCCACGGCGTGCGCCGCGCCGTAAAGGCCAAGAGCATGCTCTCGGAGGAGCTGGGCGTGAACGCCTTCCTCGAGGCCAACGCCATCGAGGTCCGCGAGACCGACCTGGGCGAGTACATCATCCAACTGCTCGGCGAGCCGCCGTCCCACATCGTGGGTCCCGCCATCCACCGCAGCGTGGACGACTGCCGCCGGCTCTTCCACGAGAAGCTCGGCACCGCCCCGGATGCCGACCCGGAGACGCTGGCCGCCGCGGCACGCGCCGCGCTGCGCCGGGACTTCCTGTCGGCGGACCTCGGCATCTCGGGCGGCAACTTCCTGGTCGCCGAAACCGGCACGCTCGCCCTCATCGAGAACGAGGGCAACATCCGGCTGTCCACCTCGGTGCCGCGCGTGCACGTAGCCCTCGTCGGCATCGAGAAGCTCCTCCCGCGACTCGAGGATCTGTCGGCCTTCCTGCAGCTCACCGCAAGGGCGGCGACGGGCCAGCCGAT
Organism: uncultured Gemmatimonadales bacterium; assembly: GCA_963823035.1. Classification (GTDB taxonomy): domain Bacteria; phylum Gemmatimonadota; class Gemmatimonadetes; order Longimicrobiales; family Gaopeijiaceae; genus SZUA-318. Next base: position 521,279 of record CAWGKG010000012.1, on the reverse strand, counting down.
CGGCAACTACGTGTCGCTCATCCAGGGGCCGCGTCGAGAGGGCGAGCCGGACGGTCCCGAGGAGGTGCACGTCGTCCTCGTGGACAACGGGCGCACGCGCCTGCTGGCCGACGACCAAGCGTGGGAGGCGTTGCGTTGCGTGCGCTGCGGGGCGTGTCTGAACACCTGCCCGGTCTACCGCCAGACGGGCGGACATCCATACGGGTGGGCGTACTCCGGCCCGATCGGCGCCGTCCTCGCTCCGGGCCTACTGGGCCTCGAGGAGGCGATGCCGCTCCCCTTCGCGTCCAGCCTGTGCGGCGCGTGTGCGGACGCCTGTCCGGTGCGCATCCCTCTCCCCGAGCTGCTCGTCTACTGGCGGGAGCGCGCCGTGGAAGCCGGGCTCGTGCCGGCCGTCGAGCGCATGGGAATGAAGGCCTATGCCGCGGGCGCCGAGCTGCCCGGGGTCTTCGGTACGGCGTCGGCGCTCCTGCGCCATGTCCCATGGGAGCTCGGGGGGCGGGCCCTCCCGATCCTGGGCGCATGGACCGGGCAGCGCTCCGCGCCCGTCGCGTCGCCCTCCACCTTCCGCACGTTGTGGAAGAGGGGGATCGAATGAGCGGGGCGAAGGGCGCTCCCGAATCGGACGACGCGCGCGGGCGCATCCTCGGACGGATCCGCGACGCGCTTCGCGACCGCACCGCCGTTGCCCATCCCGGCGACTTCGGCGGATGGCGGCCGGAGGGCGCGCTCGACCCGGACCCGATCCGCGCCTTCGCGGAGGTCTTCACGGCCGCGGGCGGCGAGGTCGTCGAGTTGGCGTCCATGTCGGAGGCGCGTCGTTGGCTCGCCGACTTCGCGCAGGCGTTCGAGTCCGCGTCGGTCGGCGCGACCGTGCCGATCGACCTCAGACCGGAACGGCCGGTCGCGAGCGCCGAGGAGGCGCCGCTCGGCGTGGGTATGGCCCGGTGCGCGGTCGCGGAGACCGGCTCCCTCGTCCTCGACGCGCGCGACGGTCGGCGCACGCAGCTGCTTCCCCCCACGCACATGGTATGGCTGCGCGCCGCGGACGTGCACGCGACCCTGCGCGACGCGCTACGCGCGCTCGGCGACGACCTGCCCTCCGCCCTCGGCCTCCATTCGGGGCCGAGCAAGTCGGCCGACATCGGGCAGATCCTGGTGCGCGGGGTGCACGGCCCCGGCAGGTTGGTCGTGGCGATCCTGCGGGCGTGACGCCGCGCCGGTCGCGCCTTCTTGTGGCATGAGGAGGGGGCCGCGCATGTTGCGCGCGTCCATCGACGCCCCGCTCCCCGCGCGGATCCTTGACCCGAGTCGACCCCGTCGCGCCCACGTACCGCCTGCACCGAGTCCTGCGCATCCGCGACGGGATGGCGGTCACGGTGGGGATCGTCATCGGCGCGGGTATCCTGCGTACGCCCGGGCTCATCGCGGGCTACCTCGGCGACGCGTGGCTCATCCTTGCTGTGTGGGTCCTCGGCGGCATCGTGGCGGGGCTGTCCACGCTCGTCCTCTCCGAGATGGCCGCCGCCCTCCCCGAGGCCGGCGGCAAGTACGTGTACGCCCGCCACGCCTGGGGGCCGGTCATGGGGTTCGTGGCGGGGTGGTCGGAGCTGCTCGTGAGCCGCGGCTTCTCCGGAGCATCCAAGGCCGTGGTCATCGCCGAGTATGTCCGGATCCTCGCGGGCGGACGGGGGTCCGTGCCGATCCTGGCGGGGTGCGTGGTGCTCTCCTTCTTCGTGCTGCACACGCGCGGGCTGCGCGCCAGCACGACCTTCCAGAACGTCACCACCGCGGTGAAGGTGCTGATCATCCTCCTGATCGCGGCCGCGGGCCTCTGGGCCGGTGACCTGCAGGGCTTCGGCGGGGGCAGCGCCACGCTCACGCACGGAGACGCCGGCCTGCTCGGTTTCGCCCTCGCCTACCAGTCCATTTCGTTCGCCTACTACGGGTGGGAGGATGCGGCGAAGATGGCCGAGGAGGTGAAGGACCCCGGTCGGGCGCTCCCGCGCATCCTCCTGGGCGGCTCGCTGGCCGTGATGATCCTCTACCTCCTGATGAACGTCTCCTTCCTCGCCGCCCTCACCCCCGCCGAGATGGCGGGCTCCGAGCTGGTCGCAGCCGATGCGATCGCCACGGTGTTCGGCGGTGCCGCCGGCACCGTTGTGGTCGTGGCGAGCCTCCTCATCCTGATCAGCAGCGCGAACGTGAACTTCCTCGGACTGCCGCGCGTGGCCTACGGCCTGTCGCGGCACGGCCTCGCTTTCAAGGCGTTCGCGCGGGTGGACGCGCGCGGCACGCCGCGCAACGCGCTCGTCTTCATCTCCGTCTGGATCGGGCTGCTCGCGCTCTCCGGCGCGTTCGAGCTGTTGATCCGCTTCATGATGATGGTCGCCATCACGGTGGACAGCATGGTGCTGCTCGGCTACTTCCGCCTGCGCGCGAAGCGCCCGGACCTCGAACGCCCGTTCCGCGTGCCGGGCCACCCCTGGATCCCGGGCGTGACGATCCTCCTGTACGTCGCCATCCTCGCGGTGCTCGTCGGCACGCAGCCCGTGCTCGCCGTGGGCGGCGGCGCGATGATCGGCGCGCTGACGCTGGCCGGGTGGATCGTGTCGCGCCGGCTGCCATCCCCTCGTGCGGCCGGAGGAGCGTGAGCGCCATGGCCATCGACACCGTGGTGGAGGCGCTCGAGCGGGCGGGCGTGTCGCACGTGCTCGGGCATTCCGGACAACACCTCCGGTCCGCTGTTCGACGCCCTCCTCGACCACCCCAGCATCCGTCTGGTCATCGTGACGCGCGAAGGGGAGGCGTTCGCGATGGCGTCGGGGCTCTGGATCGGCGGTGCGCGCCCGCTGGTCGTCATCCAGAACACGGGCCTGCTCGAGGCGGGCGATGCGCTCCGCGGCACGGCGATGCGCATGGCCGCGCCGATTCCCATCGTGGTGACGGGCCGCGGCTACGCGAAGATGGCGTCGGCCGGACTGCACCCGGGAACGCCGAGAACGAAGGAGCTGATGACGCGCGCCGACGTGGACTCGGTGGCGCTCGTGACCGAGCCGACGCTCGACGCCTGGGGCGTGCCGTACGAGACGTGTGGACGTGACGCGGACCCGGCTGCGGCGCTCGCGTCCCTCGTCCGGCGCGCCGATGAGCGGGCCTGGCCGCAGGCGCTCCTCCTCACGACCGACCTGGCCTGAGCGCCCCACCATGCTGACCCGCGACCAGCTCCTTCGCCCGCTCGCGCGGCACCGCACCGACGAGGTGGTCGTGACCACCATGAGCGTGACGCGTCCGTGGGGGCGCCTGTCCGATCACGACCTCGATTTCGCTTCGGCGGACTCGGCGATGGGCCATACCGCCGACCTCGCGCTCGGCATCGCCCTGGCCCGCCCCGAGCGCCGCGTCGTCTGCCTGAACGGCGACGGCAGCATGCTCATGACGCTCGGCACGCTGGCCACCACGGTCGCGTGCGCCGCCGCGAACTTCACCCTCTTCGTGGTGGAGAACGGCACCTACGAGATCACGGGCCACCAGCCCGTACCAGGCGCGGGTCGCATCGACTTCGCGGCGATGGCCCGCGCGGCCGGCTTCCCGCGGGTGTTCCGCTACGAGGAGGCCGACGCCTTCGCCGAGGCCGTGCCCGACCTCCTGCGCGCACCCGGCCCCACCTTCGTGAGCGTCCACGTCGAGCGCACCGCCGAGGGCCCCATCAGCAGGAGCGCCAAGGAGCACGCGCGCTACCTGCGCTCGTCGCTCGCCGACTGGTCCCGCAGCATGCGCGACGCCCTCGACGTCGGGCGCGGGCCTCCTCGCCTTTAACGTCCGACCGCCCGGGCGACTCCATACGTTCGGAGCCGGGTGGGAACGAAGCCCGGCAGCGAGCGGGACCCGAGAGACGACGAGGAGAACGACCATGAAGCTGATGACGAGCGGTGCGGCGATTCTGGCCGCGGCGATGACCCTGAGCCCGCTGCAGGTGAGCGCTCAGGCCCGGCAGGGCCGGGGAATGATGGGTGGGGGACGTGCCGATTCACTCCGCGGTCCGGGGGTCGAGTTGATCCTCCGGCAGCGCGAGCAGCTGGAGCTCAGCGAAAGTCAGGTTCAGCAGCTCGATCAGCTCCGCGCGGAGACGGTGCAGCGCCGGACGGCGCACCAGGCCCAGATGGCCGAGCTGCGCTCGAAGGTGATGGCCGGAGAGATGCAGATGGAGGAGGTTCGGAAGGTGGCCGAGAGCCGCCGTGACGCTTCCGTCGAGGTGGCCCGCCAGCAGCGCGAGCGGGTGGATGCGATCCTGAACGACGCGCAGAGGCAGAAGCTCGACACGTGGCGCGCCGAGGCGCGCGCCTACCGTATGGGCCGGATGAGCGGCATGCGCGGAGCGCGTGGCCAGCGCGGGATGGCGCGGGGCCAGGGCTTCCGCCAAGGCTTCCGCAGGGGCCCCGGGATGGACGGCGGCCGCGGCTTCGCTCCCGGCATGCGGCAGCAGGGGGCGCCGATGATGCGTCCGGGCTTCCGCCGCGGGCCCGGCGGCGGCCAGGGCTTCGGTCCCGGCTTCGGCCCGCCCGACGGCTTCGGCCCGCCGAACGGAGCCCCGAACGACTCCGGCCCGTCGTACTGACGCCGGAGGCTGCACCCGCCCGAAATCCCCCCGACCCCTGCGCGGGTGCACGAGGCCCCGTTCGGCTGAATCACGGCCGGACGGGGCTTCTCGACGGTGGGGCCAACACGGACTGGCCGGATTGGCCGGCTGCATCCATGATCAACGGGAGCCCCCCCCCGCTCCTCAGGAGACCATGTCGACCCTGCCTCCCGGAACCGAGGTCTCGATCCGGTCCGACGCGCTCCGAAGGCTCAACTTCCCTCCTCCGCAGGAGGCGGTTCTCCTTGTGGCAGTGCATGAAGCTGCCCTCAGGGCCCCCGGTAGCCCGCATACCCAGCTCGTCGGTCTTCTCCACGGCGACCTGGGCTGGGCCGGCGCCCTCAGCGAGCACCTCCTCGCCGTGGCGTCCGAGGGAGGCGGAGATCCCCGTCAGCTTCTGGGAGAGGCCGTGGGGGTCGGCCCCCGGCTGTGGGACCTGGTATGGCCCACCGAACTCGTGGTCGAGAGGGGTCCTCTCGCCACGACCTATCGGGGGGAGCGCCCCTGGGTGGTCATCGGGGCCGTGGCCGGGGGCGATCTTCTGGCGGTTCCCCTGAACGAGGCGTCGAACCCGAAGTGGTTCACGCCCGCCCTGACGCGGGAGGAGGTTCGCATGCCGGGGTCATCCAAGGATTCGCAGATGGAACTTGCCCACGTCTGGAGCCTGCCCCAGTCCCTCGGGGCCGTCGGGTGCGTGGTGCCCGAGGCTCGGGACAGGGTGCTCGCCGCGCTCCGCAGCTACTTCTGACGACCCGTCGGGAGCCGCGTCTCCAGCTCAGGGGAGCGCCCGGGACATCGCGCGGTAGCCCTCCTCCACGAAGTACTCGATCTGGTCGAAGTCGAAGGTGCCGAAACCGTCGAGGCGGGGACGGACGTAGAGCAGCGGCATCCCGTCCCAGTGGCGCACGAGATCGTTCCGGCGGCGGTAGGTCATGATCGCGAAGATCCGCTGGTGCACGGCGATCATCCCCTGTTCGAGGATGCGCTCGCTCTCTCCGGTCTCACCCGCACCCACGTCCACGCCGATCAGGCCCGTCGCGTCGGTCTCGGCCGCCCGGGCGAGCGCCAGCGGATGCTCGGTACCGCCGTCCACGAAGGCGGCCTCCCCGATCATCGCGGGGGGGTAGAGCACGGGCAGCGCCGACGAGGCGTAGAGCGCATCGGCCATCGGAACGTCGGTCCGCTCCCCCGTACCGAACCACTCCGTTCGACCGGTCGCCAGGTCCACCGCGTTCACCAGGAGGGGGATGCGCAGCGCCTGCCACCCGCCCTCGGGGAGGATCGACGCGTAGTAGTCCTGGAGCACGTCTCCCCGGAAGACGCTGACCTGGCGGATGCCGTTGAACAGGACGGCGCGGCGGTTCACGCGCACGATGTCCGCTCGTGTGAGCGACCCGCGCCAGGCGCCGCATATCCTGCCAGCTCGCTCCCGACGCGATGAGCGCCCCGACGAGCGCGCCGATGCTCGTGCCGACGATGCCGGCGACCGAGACGCCGGCCTCGGTCAGCGCCCGCCACGCACCGATGTGCGCCAGGCCCTTCAGGCCGCCTCCGCCGAGGACCAACCAGATGCGCCCGCCCAGGGACCCGAGGTCCACGTCGGGGGTACCCGTGCGCCCCTCGGAAGGGCTCTCTGGATGGCCGTCTCCGCGCTTGGCACGCGGGCCTCGATCCACTTGATTCCTACCGTGAGTGGGTTAGGTTTTGAAACCGAGAATCATTCTTGATAAGGGACACACGTCCCTGCGTTCCGACGATGTGAGGACCGATGAGCGACGCCCCCATTCTGAAGATCCAGGGCCTCCACGCCAAGGTGGCCGAGGAGGATCTCGAGATCCTGCGCGGAGTCGACCTGGAGTTGGGCAAGGGTGAGGTCCACGCCATCATGGGCCCCAACGGGTCCGGCAAGAGCACGCTGGCCAAGGTGCTGGCGGGCCACCCCGGGTACGAGGTGACGGCCGGGGACATCACCTTCGACGGACAGGACATCCGGGAGCTGGAGGCCGACGAGCGCGCGCGCGGCGGGCATCTTCCTCGCCTTCCAGTACCCGGTCGAGATCCCGGGCGTATCGATCGCCAACTTCCTCCGCACGGCCGTCCAGTCGAACCTCCCCGAAGGCGAGGAGCTCGACCTCTTCGACTTCCAGGACATGCTGATCGAGCGGATGGAGATGCTCGAGATGGATCCCTCCTTCGCCGAGCGCCACGTGAACGCCGGCTTCTCCGGAGGGGAGAAGAAGCGCAACGAGATCCTGCAGATGGCGGTGCTCAAGCCGAAGCTCGCGCTCATGGACGAGACCGACTCGGGGCTGGACATCGATGCGCTGCAGATCGTCGCGGCGGGCGTGAACAAGCTCGCCGAGGAGAACCCGGACATGACCGTTCTCCTCATCACGCACTACCAGCGCCTGCTCAACTTCATCAAGCCCCATCACGTCCACGTGATGGTCGAGGGCCGTATCGTCGAGTCCGGCGGGCCCGAAGTCGCCATCGAGCTCGAATCCGAGGGCTACAAGAGCTGGACGCGACCACGAGGCCGAGGGCGCCCCCACCTCCGCCGCAGGCGCCTGAGGAATCAGGAGGGACAACTGCCATGCCGCAGAACGAAGTCATCACGAACCTGGACGTCGACCAGCACAAGTACAACTTCATCACCGGCGGAAAGCCCGTCTTCCAGGCCAAGAAGGGCCTCTCGGAAGAGGTGGTCCGGCAGATCTCCGCGCACAAGGACGAGCCCGAGTGGATGCTCGAGTTCCGCCTCAAGGCGCTGAAGATCTACGAGAAGAAGCCGATGCCCACCTGGGGCGGCGACCTGCGCGGCCTCGAGGACGTTCTCGACGAGATCTACTTCTACGTGCGCCCGCAGGACCGCATGGGCCACACCTGGGACGAGGTCCCCGACGAGATCAAGGACACGTTCGAGAAGCTCGGGATCCCCGAGGCCGAGCGTAAGATCCTGGCCGGCGTCGGCGCGCAGTACGAGTCCGAGATGGTCTACCACTCGCTGCGCGAGGAGTGGACGAAGAAGGGCGTGATCTTCGACTCGATCGAGGACGGGCTGAAGAACCACCCCGAGCTCTTCCGCGAGCACTTCGCCACCGTCATCCCCGCCGCACGACAACAAGTTCGCGGCCATGAACTCCGCGGTGTGGTCGGGCGGGTCGTTCGTGTACATCCCGAAGGGCGTGAAGCTCGACACGCCGCTGCAGGCGTACTTCCGCGTGAACCAGGAGCGGATGGGCCAGTTCGAGCGCACGCTCATCATCTGCGACGAGGGCTCGCACGCGCACTACATCGAGGGGTGCACGGCGCCGGTCTACTCGACCGAGTCGTTCCACTCGGGCGTGATCGAGATCGTGGTGAAGGACAACGCCCGCTTCCGCTACACGACCATCCAGAACTGGTCGAACAACATGTACAACCTGGTCACCCAGCGTGCGATCGTGCACGCGGGCGGCCACATGGAGTGGCTGGACGGGAACCTCGGCTCGAAGCTCACGATGAAGTACCCGTCCTGCTACCTGGTGGGCGAGGGCGCGCACGGCGAGATCCTGTCGATCGCGTACGCGGGCGACGGGCAGCACCAGGACACCGGCGGCAAGGTGGTCCACGTGGCGCCGCGCACGACGTCGTCCATCGTGTCGAAGTCGATCTCGCGCGGGCACGGCCGCTCGACGTACCGCGGCCTTCTGAAGGTCTACAAGGGCGCCCACCACGCGCGCTCGAACGTCGAGTGCGACGCGCTGCTCATCAACGACACGTCGCGCACCGACACCTATCCGTACATCGAGATCGAGGAGAACGACGCCAACGTCGGACACGAGGCGTCGGTGTCGAAGATCGGCGAGGAGCAGCTCTTCTACCTGAGGAGCCGCGGCATCCAGGAGGACGAGGCGATGGCCATGATCGTCCGCGGCTTCATCGAGCCGATCGCCAAGGAGCTGCCGCTCGAGTACGCGGTCGAGCTGAACAGGCTCATCGAGCTGGAAATGGAAGGGTCCGTTGGATAACACCGGCCTCATGGAAGGCGTGACCAAGGCGATCAACGGCGCGGCGGTAGGAAGGGTCTCCGCCAGGGAGCCGCAGTGGCTGTGCGAGCGCCGCGATCACGCCTGGGACGTCTACGAGCGCACGCCGATGCCGACCACCAAGCTGGAAGAGTGGCGGTATACGGACCTGAAGAAGAAGCTCGACCTCGACGCGCTCGAGCTGAGCTCGACGCCCGCCCCAGCCGACGATTCGACGGCTTGGCCGATGCGTCTGCGTGAGGCGATGGCGCTCGACCGCGAAGCTTCCGGGCGCATCGTGCTCATCGACGGACACGTGGTGCACACCGAGCTCGACGCGGCGCTGACCGCCAAGGGTGTGGTGCTCGCGTCGCTGCACGACGCCATCGAGACACACCCCGAGCTGGTGAAGGAGTACCTCGCCACCAAAGCCGTGCCGCCCGAAGAGGGGAAGTTCGCCGCGCTCAACGCCGCGCTCTGGAACGACGGGATCTTCCTGCACGTGCCGCGCGGCGTGAAGCTCGACAGCCCGGTGCGGGTCACGCGCTGGTTCAGCGAATCGGGTGTGGCCTACTTCAGCCGCACGCTCATCGTGGCCGAGACGGCTTCGCGGATCTCCTACGTCGACGAGGTGCTCAGCGACGACTTCGAGCGCCAGACGCTCACGTCCTCCGCGGTCGAAGTGATCGCGCAGGACGGCGCGCAGGTGCAGTACGTCGCCGTGCAGCGCCTGGGCAAGGGCGGCTTCTACCAGGCCGTGCAGCGTACGCTGGCCCAGCGGGACTCGACGCTGGACACGCTCAACGTCGCGCTCGGCGGCACGACGACGCGCATCGACCTCAATGCTCGACTCCTCGGCGCCGGCTCGAACTCGGACATGCTGGGTCTCTACTTCGGCGACGATGACCAGCATTTCGACTTCAACACCAGCCAGGACCACGTGGCCGACAACGCCGGCAGCGACCTGCTCTACAAGGGTGCGCTCGACGGCCACAGCCGCGCTGTGTTCCGCGGGATCATCCGCGTGCACAAGGGCGCGCAGCGCACCGACGCCTACCAGACGAACCGCAACCTCCTGCTCTCCCCGAACGCTCGCGCGGACTCGTTGCCGAACCTCGAGATCGAGGCCGACGACGTGAAGTGCTCGCACGGGGCGACGGTCGGTCAGCTGGACGACGAGGCGAAGTTCTACCTCATGAGCCGCGGCATCAAACGCACCGCCGCGGAGCGCCTGGTGGTGCTCGGCTTCCTCGGCGAGGTCCTCGCCCGTCTCCCCCTCGGTGGCGTGGGCATGAAGGTCACACGGGTGATCGAGGAGAAGCTCGCCCACCATGCGTGAGGGCGTGCGGCGTGGCTGATTGGGTGCGGGTAGCGGATGTCTGACGCGTGCCCGCCGGGGCAGCTCGTCTGCGCCATGGCCGGCGACCGTGCGGTTGTGCTCGCCAACGTGGACGGCGACATCTGCGCGCTGGAGGACCAGTGCTCCCACGAGTCCTATCCGCTCTCGGACGGGGAGCTCGAGGGGAACCAGATCGTGTGCATCTATCACGGCGCGCGCTTCGACGCGTGCACGGGGAAGAACCGTGCCCTTCCCGCCGTCCGCCCGGTGAAGTCGTTCCGGGTGGAGACGCGGGAGGACGGGATCTACGTGGAGATCTAGGCCGTGAGCCTCGACGTCGCCGCGCTGCGGCGTGAGTTCCCGACGCTCGACCAGGAAGTGAACGGCAAGCCCCTGGTCTATCTCGACAACGCCGCCACCTCGCAGAAGCCTCGCGCCGTCCTCGATGCGGTGGACGCCTACTACCTGCACGACAACGCGAACGTGCACCGCGGCATCCACGAGCTGTCCCGGCGCGCGACCCTCGCGTACGAGGAGGCGCGGGCCAAGGTCGCCCGCTTCATCAACGCACCCGACCCCGCCGAGCTGATCTGGACGCGCGGCACCACCGAAGCGATCAACCTGGTGGCGAGCGCCTGGGGGCTCGATGACGTGCGCGAGGGGGACGAGATCCTCCTCACCGTCATGGAGCACCACTCGAACCTGGTGCCCTGGCAGCTCCTCGCGCGCCGCAAGGGTGCGAAGCTCCGCTACATCGAGATCGACGAGCAGGGCAGGCTGATTCTCGAAGACCTCCCCTCCCTCCTGACGGACCGGACCCGGCTGGTCGCCTTCAACCACGTGTCGAACGCGCTCGGCACGATCAATCCGGTGAAGGAGATCGCCCAGGCCGCGCACGACGCCGGAGCGCTCGTGCTGGTGGACGGGGCGCAGGGCGCCGTGCATCGCGACGTCGACGTGCAGGAGCTGGGCGTCGACTTCTACGCCTTCAGCGGCCACAAGATGTGCGCGCCCACGGGCATCGGTGCGCTGTGGGCGCGGCGCGACCTGCTCGAGTCGATGGAGCCCTATCAGGGCGGCGGCGAGATGATCGAGTTCGTCGAGCGCGACATGAGCACGTGGGCGGAGGTGCCGCACAAGTTCGAGGCGGGCACGCCGAACATCGCCGGCGCGATCGGGATGGGCGCGGCGGTGGACTTCCTGGCGTCGCTCGACGCCGACGCCGTCGCGGCGCACGAGCGCGCGCTGCTCGAGTACGCGCATGGAGCGGCTCGGCGCCATCCCGGGGATCCGCATCTTCGGGCCGGAGTCGCCGGAGGAGCGCGTGGCGGTGTTGTCGTTCACGCTGGGCGACGCGCACCCCCACGACATCTCCACGATCCTCGACTCGGAGGGCATTGCCGTTCGCGCCGGCCACCACTGCGCGCAGCTCGTCATGAAGCGCTACGGGGTGTCCGCCACCGCCCGGGCGTCGTTCTACCTCTACAACACGAAGGAGGAGGTGGACCGGCTCGTGCAGGCCCTGGAAGTGGTGCGCGGCATCTTCGGCTGACGCACCCGCGGGACACGCCGGATCCTGTCGCGCCGCGCGCGACCACGTACATTGCTGAATCCGAACGCCAAAAGGGGCCGTCATGGAGACGCCACCTCTCAACTCGCTTTACCAACAGCTCATCCTCGAGCACTACCGGAAGCCGCGGAACAAGGGGGAGCTCCCCGAGAAGACCGTGGAGATCCATATGCGCAATCCGTCGTGTGGAGACGAGATCCGTCTCCAGCTCCGCATCGACGGCGACCGCATCGAGGAGGCGAAGTTCGTCGGCCAGGGTTGCTCCATCTCCCAGGCCGCCGTGAGCATGATGACCTCGCTCGTCACGGGCAGGTCGCTGTCGGACGCGGACGCCCTCGCCGAGCGCTTCAAGGCGATGATGCACGGGGACGCCGACGCCGCGAAGGATCGTGGCATGGGCGACCTCCGGGCGCTGGCAGGAGTCAGCAAGTTCCCGGTGCGCGTCAAGTGCGCCCTCCTGGGGTTCGACGCGCTCCAGGAGGCGCTCAAGAAGACCGGGGAGAGCGAGGAGCACTGAGCGCCACGGACATCCACTCCGCCCACCTGAGCGACACCCCCGCCGGGCCCCTCACCGTATGGGTCTCGGCCCGCGGGCTGCGCCGCATCGAGTTCGGCCCCCTTCCGGAAGACGGGCATCCCGACCCGCCGGACAGTTGGCCGCCCCTCCTCCGCGACGTCGTGCGGCAGATCGAGGAGTACTTCCGCCGGGAGCGCCGCGATTTCGACCTCCCGCTCGACCTCGATGCAGCCACGGATTTCCAGCGCGACGTGTACACCCGGTTGGTGAAGATCCCGCATGGGCGCGTGACCACCTACGGAGAGCTCGCCGAGGCCGTCGGGCGTGCGGAGCTCGCGCGGGCCGTCGGGCAGGCCGTGGGCGCCAACCCGATCCCCATCGTGATTCCCTGCCACCGGGTGGTGGCCGCGGACGGTCGCCTGGGTGGCTTCACCGGCGGGCTGGGCGTGAAGGTCGCGCTCCTCGCGGTCGAGAACGTGCACGCGGACGGCGCCACGGAGGCGAGCCGGATCCACCCCGACGAGCTGCGCCTCGACCTGTAGCGGTCACCCTCGCCGGCCGAGCGTCGCTTCCGGGAGGCCGCCTGCCCCGCCTCCGGCGCCCTCAGCCAGCCCTTTCCGGCCCAGTCGTGCCATCCACGGTGCGCCCCAGACGGCCGCCTCCCGCGGCGTATCGCGCACGGCCGTCTCGAGCACGGACACCCGGATCGGCCCCGGCACCCCGGCGAGCAGGAAGGTCCCGAGGGACGCCGCCGCGTCCCCGACGCCGTGCCCGCCGCGCCTGCTTGCCACTTCACCGGCGAGGAGGATGTCTCCTGCGCGAGCGAGGTCGCGCAGCACGGCCGCGCCCGCCACGGCGTCGGCCCGGCCCGCCCGATGCACCACCATGCGCACGGGGATTCCGCCGTCGCCGCCGAGCGCCGAGCGGACGTGTGCCGCCGCGAGGGCGGCACCCCGCATCCAGGAGAAGCGACAGACGACCGAGCCGTGCTCCTCGCGCTCCACCTCTCCGGCGTAGCGCAGGGCCGCGCCGCGGACCATGCGCCGGACCCGCGCGCGCATGCGCCGCGCGCTGGTCGGGTCGGCTTGGAGGCGCTGCGCCCATCCGTCCAACTCGACGAGGAGGAGGGCCTCCGCCCTCGGCTCCTGCTCCTCGCGCGGCGTCGGCGCCGGGCCCACGACCTCGGGCACCGCCACCGGCCTTCGGCGCGTGAAGAAGCGCGGAACGCCGACGTCCAACAGCCTCACCGCCCCCGATCCACCCATGATCGCCCCCTCCCGTCCCGTTTCGCCCGCCCGTCGCCCACGCGTACCCCAGGCGTGATCCTGGGAAGTTCGTTGTGGAGAGACACCGCCCCGGCGTATCCTGAAGCCTCGCCGTCCACCGGAGGCTCGCTCCCGTTGGGCATACCGGAACCCGAGCATGGGGGGCTCAGATGGCGGATGGGTCCGACCTCCAGGAGATCACCCAGCTCCTGATGGCCGCCGGCAGGGGGCACGACGGTGCCCTGGACGAAGTCTTCGCGTCCGTCTATCCGCGGCTGCGCCAGCTCGCGCGCTCGCGCCGTCGCGGTTGGCAGGGCAACAACACCCTGGACACGACGGCGCTCATCCACGAGGCCTACCTCAAGGTGGCCTCCTCCAACAATCCCCGGTACGAGAACCGCAGCCACTTCTTCGCGGTGGCAGCGCAGGCGATGCGCCAGGTGCTGATCAACTACGCCGAGAAGAAAGGGGCGCAGAAACGGGGCGGCGGCGCCTCGCACGTCACGTTGCATGAAGCGGACGCAGCGACGGACGAAGCGCTCGACGAGATCCTCACGCTGGACGCGGCGCTGAAGCGCCTGGAGGCGATGAGCCCCCGCCAGGCCCGCGTGGTGGAGTGCCTCTTCTACGCCGGCTTCACCGTGGAGGAGACGGCGGACGCTCTCGAGACGTCTCCCGCGACGGTCAAACGCGACTGGAGCGCCGCCCGGGCCTGGCTCTACCGAGAGATGCAGGCCGACCCGAGCACGACCGCGCGGCCCGACTGACCCGAACGGCGATGAGCGTAACGGAAGCCGAACGCTGGGAGCGGGTGCAGGAGATTCTCGCGGATGCCCTCGAGCTGGCGTCGACGGAGCGGGGTGCCTACCTGGATCGCGTGTGCGCGGACGACCACGGGCTGCGCGCCGAGGTGGAGTCGCTGATCCAGGCAGCGACCGAGGCGGACGCGTACTTCACGGATCTGGCCGGACGTGCGGGCATCACGCAGGAGGCCTCCGGCCCCAAGGGGCGCCCCGGCCCCGACACGGACATGGAGGGCCGCCGCGTGGGGGCGTATCGCCTGGGCGCCCTGTTGGGCCGCGGCGGCATGGGCGTGGTGTACACCGCGGAGCGCGCGGACGGCCAGTTCGAGCTGACGGCCGCGCTCAAGCTGCTCCCGGTCGGGGCTGCCACGCCGGAGTCCCACCGCCGATTCCTCGAGGAGCGGCGGATCCTCGCGCGCCTCGAGCATCCGAACATCGCGCGTCTCTACGACGGAGGGATGACCGACGACGGCACGCCGTACTTCGTGATGGAGTACGTGCGGGGACTCCCGCTCACGGAGTTCTGCCGCCTCCGCCAGGTCGGGTTCGAGGAGCGCCTGCGGCTCTTCTTGAACGTGTGCGACGCCGTTTCCTTCGCGCACCGCAAGCTCGTCGTCCACCGGGATCTCAAGCCGAACAACGTCCTGGTGACGGCCGAGGGTCAGGTGAAGCTGCTCGACTTCGGCATCGCCCGCCTGATCGAGCCGGGCGAGGGCACGCTGACCGCCACGAGCCTCGGCGGCCGCCTCATGACCCCGCGTTACGCCAGCCCGGAGCAGCTCAAGGGCGAGCCCGTGACGACCGCGTCCGACGTCTACACGCTCGGCGTGATCCTGCACGAACTGCTGACCGGCGTGCCCCCGTACGAGGTGGCCACGGAGGCGTCGTGGATGGACGCCATCTGCAAGCATCCGGTGCCGGTGCCCTCGCACCGGATCGCCCGCTGGGCGAAGGCCACCGCCGAGGTGACGCCGGAGACGCGGGACGTGGTCACGGCCGCCAACGCGATGGGGCTCAGCGTACGCGCGCTCGGCCGCAGGCTTCGTGGCGACCTCGACAACATCGTGCTGAAGGCGCTCCGCAAGGAGACCGACCGGCGCTACGCCTCCGTGGAGGCGCTGGCCGAGGACATCCGGCGGCACATCGAAGGCTTCCCGGTGAAGGCCCGGCCGGAGGGCTTCCGCTACGTGGCGTCCCGCTTCCTCACCCGGAACGCCCTCGCGGTGTCCGCGGCCGCCACGGTGGTGGTGCTGCTGAGCACGCTCGTCGTCCTCCTGGTGCGCTTCGCGCTGACGACCCGCGACCAATCGGAGGAGATCGCCCGCGAGCGCGACCGCGCCGAGGAGATCTCCCACTTCATGCGCGAGCTGTTCGAGGTGGCCAATCCGGCCCTCGCCGACGGCGAGACGCTCACGGCGCGGGAGCTTCTGGATCGAGGCGCCGAGAAGATCCAACACGACCACGCCGGAGAGGCCGAGCTCCAGGCCGAGATGATGACCGTGCTCGGCTCGGTCTATCATCACCTCGGTCTCAACGAGTCCGCCGTCGAGCTCCTTCGCCAGGCGGTCTCGCTGCAGCAACACCTGCGCGAGATCCGCCCGGAGGACCGTGCCACGACCCTGTCGGAGCTCGGCACCGCCCTGCTCGACCAAGGTGAGCTGGAGGAGGCCGCGACGGTGCTCCGCGACGCGCGCGACCTGCACCGCTCCGTGAGGGGGCCCGACGATGCCACGGTCGCGCTCGCCACCTTCGACCTCGCCAGGACGCTCCACCTTGCGGGCGACGCGTCGGCGGCCGAGCGGGAGTTCCGCGAGTCGGTCCGTGCCTTCCGAACGCTCGAGATGACGCACGACGAGCCGTACGCACAGGCGCTCTATCTCCTCGCCGAGTACCTGCAGGTCCAGCGGTCGAGCGCGGAGGCGGCGCCGCTGTATGCGGAAGCGCTGCGGATCGTGGAAGACCTCCATGGCCACGACGATCCGAACGTTCCTCCCATCCTGATCGGGATGGCGTCCGTGGCGGTGCAGCAGGGCAACCAGGACAGCGCCACCGTCCTCCTGCGCGAAGCGGTCTCCGTCGACGAGCGGCTCTACGGCGACGCGGACGGGGGCAACATCTCCTCACTCGCGCAGAGCCTCTTCAGCCTGGGGCGGCACCTGGCCCGCAGCGGCGACCCGACCGAGGCGGAGGCCGCCCTGCGCCAGGCCATCCGCATGTTCGAGGCGACCTCGCAGCCCCGCCCCGATCTGCACGGGGCCGCGCTCCAGTCGCTCGCCGGACTCCTCGCCGGGCAGGGTCGCACCGCCGACGCGCTGCGCACGTACCGGCTTGCCTCCGACGCGCTGCGGGCGGCCTACGGTCCGGACTCCCTCCTGGAGGCGAGCGTGGAGGTCGACTGGGCGCAGCTGCTCGTGAAGGTGGGCCGCCACGACGAGGGCGCCCGCCTGCTCGAGTCCGCGCTCGCCACCTACCGGGGCGTTCTCGCACCCGACCATCCCCGGTTGGCCGAGATCGCCGGGTTGCTCGGCAGCGCTCGGGGCGGCGGCGAGCCCCGCTAGCGCGGCTCCGGCGCAAAGCGCGCCGGGGCGAGCCGCGCCCAGGTCTCGTCGGTCGCGCCATCCAGCACCCAATCCGCCACGATGCTGCCTGTGACCGGCCCCAGCGTCACGCCGAGCATTCCGTGGCCGGTGGCGACACACACTCCCTCCGCGCCGGGAAGCGGACCGACGATCGGCAGCCCGTCCGAGGCCATCGGGCGCAGTCCGACCCACTCGGAGAGCGGGCTCTCCGCTTCCAGCGCGGGGAAGTACCTCTTCGCGCTGCGCGTCAGCTGGTCGAGACGCTCGGGGCGCATCTCGAGATTCAGCCCGGAGAACTCCATCGTGCCCGCGAAGCGCACGAAGCCGCTCATCGGCGTACAGAAGACCGAGCGCTCGTTGAGCACACACGCCACGCGCAGGTCGGGTGCGCCCCCCGGACCGATCGGGAGATCCCGGTGGTAGCCCTTCCCCGGCTGCACCGGTAGCCGCGTTCCGAGGCGGCGCGGCAAGCGCCAGGCTGAACGGACCCGTGGCCAGCACCGTGACATCCGCCTCGACGGCGGTGCCGTCCTCGAGCTGCACGCCTCGCACCCGCCCGCCGCGCTCCAACGGCTCCGCGACGGACGCGCCCTCGCGTACCTCCACGCCGCGCCGGCGCAACGCGTCCCCCAGCCCGGTCACGAGACGGAAGGGGTCCAGCGTGGCCGCCTCCGGGTAGAAGATGCCGCCCACCACGCCCTCGGCGAGCGCGGGCTCCGCACGGCGGAGCCCCTCGCCGTCCATCACCTTCGGGGTGGTAGCCGTGGTCGCGGATGATCCCGGCCTCGTGACGCGCCTCGCGGAGCCCCTCGCTCGTGAGGCACACGTCGAAGTACCCGTCGCGCCGATAGCCGCAGTCGATGGACTCCTCCTCCATCAGCCCGTCGAAGAGGCGCAGCGCCTCCAGGCCGAGCGGCGCCATCACCTGCATGGCGGCACGCACGTGCTCCTCCGTGCAGTGGCGCGCGAAGTCCACGAGCCACCGGAAGAGCGCGGGATCCCAACGCGGTCGGATGTACAGCGGGCTGGTGGGATCCATCATCTGGAGGATCGCGCGCCGCACCCGACCGGGCTTGTTGAGCGGGGGGTGCCCCGCGCTCACCGTACCCGCGTTCCCGTACGACGCCCCGGCGCCGAGGCTCTCCCGCTCGAGGAGCACCACGTCGGCCCCGCGCAGCGCCAGATGGTACGCGCAGCTCACGCCGATGATGCCTCCTCCCACCACCACGACGCGCGCGCTCATCCGCTCGTCTCCGTCACCCCTCGCTCGGGTCCAGCAACACCTTGATCGAGCCCGACTTGCGGCGTTTCGCGGCCGTCGACAGGGCGTTGCGGTACTGCCGGAGCGGGAAGACGTGCGTGACGATGTCCGAAACCGGCGCGCCGCCCCGGACGAGCAGGTCGTGGGTGATGCGGAAGGTGTGCGGGTGGCCACCCTCCCACGACTCCCGCCCGTAGCAGACGAAGCCACGCACGGTGATCTCGTGCGCCCACACGAACGTCAGGTCGAGCTTCCGGATCTCGGCGGCGCACCCGAGCATGACGATGCGGCCGCGCGCCGCGGCGTAGCGGAGCGACTGGTCGAGGCTCTGCCGGCTGCCCACGCAGTCGAAGATCAGGGGGAAGCCACCCCCGACGTACACCTCGTCGCCAACGATCGGCATGTAGGCGCTCGCGCCCGTGTCGACCAGCGCCTGTCGCGCTTCGTCGCCGGGGGATACCACTTCACTCGCGCCGAGGGCGCGCGCCACGGCCGCCTCGTGCCCGCGCTTGATCTGCGCCACGAGGTGACCCTCGTAGCCGGCGGCGCGCAGGGCCCATACGGTGCCGAGCGCGATCGGCCCGCTCCCCACCACGAGGATGGGGCCATCCCCCCAAGGTCGGAGCTGGAGCACCGCGTGCATCCCCACCGACAACGGCTCGATCAGCACCGCGGTGCGATCGTCGAGCGCGTCGTCCACCACGAGCAGCTGGCTCTCGTGCGCGATCACGCGCTCTCCCCAACCGCCCGGGAGGTCCGCGTGGTAACCGATCGTGGTGCCACGGCGCAGGCTGTGACCCGAGATCTCGAGCCTGCCTTCCTCGCCCATGCGACCACAGGTGTTCTGCATCCCCTCGGCGCAGGAGGGGCATCGCTCGGCGCCTCCGTACCCGCGCATCGTGCAGGAGACCAGGGGGTCCACCACGACCCGGTGTCCCGGTTCGACCGAGCGCACGTCGGGTCCCACCTCCGTCACCCGCGCGAGGATCTCGTGCCCGAGCACCGCGGGGAAGGAGCCGAAGGGCTCCATGGCCGGGCTGGCCGAGAAGGTGAGATTGCCGATGTCGGTGCCGCAGATGCCGGCCTTGAGCACCTCGAGACGTACCCAGTCGCGCCCCGGCAACTCAGGCTCGGCGACGTCCGTCAAGCGGAGGCCGCTCATCCTTCCGAAGACGACGGACTGCGTGACCCTCCCGAGGGCCTTCCCCAGCAGAAAGCCCGGGATGGTGACGTCGAAGCGGACGGCACGCATGGGGCGCCGCCCCCTCAGCCGGTCGGGCCGAAGAGCCGGTTTCCCGGCGCACGCGGATCGTCGCTCCGGTAGAACTCGTGGGCCATGGCCTCGAGCTCCTGGCGGCTCACGATCCCGTCCCCGTCCGCGTCGAGCCCCGCGAAAACCTGCCGAGCCGTCGCGGAGTTGAGGCCGTAGACGCCGTAGAAGTTGCAGAACTCGTCCGGCCCGAGGGCACCGTCCTCGTCCGTGTCGAAGATGTCGAAGAGCGTCCGCGTCACCGCGGCGACCTCCGCCTCGTAGCGATCCTCGTCCGACAGGACGTCGCTCCAGTAGGCGAGCCACTCCGAGAGGTCGACGCCACCGTCGTGGTTCGCGTCCGCCGAAGAGCGGAGCGATTCCCAGCGTCGCAGGTAGCCGTCGCGCAGCCTGCGGTGCGTGGACGACTGCTCGTCGGCTCCGTGGAGCGCGCGTACGTTCTCGACCACACGCTCGAAATCGGGGCGCGCGATGCGGCCGTCGTCGTCCACGTCGTAGACACGGAAATACCGGGTCAGCTTCTTGTGTTGCAGATCGGAGAGCATCGACGAGGTGTGCGTTTCGAGGAGCGCGGCAGCTCGCCGCGGGCACGGGCGTTCTCAAGATAGCCCGCGTCGCAGCGGGCGCCCACCGCGGCCTGCGGGTCCGCCGAAACGTCGCGGGCCTGCGGGGTATTCATCGCGGTGTCCCGTCCCGGACGCCGCCTCTCCACGGAGTCGCCCGCATGAAGACCGTCATCGTCGCGGGGTGTCGCACGCCCTTCCTCCGCTCCGGAACCGGCTTCGAGCGCCTGACGGCGATCGAGCTGGGCAAGGTCGCCGTCCGCGAGGCGCTGGCGCGCAGCGGCCTGCGAGGCGAAGACGTCGACCACCTCGTCTACGGCACCGTGGTCCACGACCCGCAGGCACCCAACATCGCGCGCGAGGTCGGTCTGGCCGTGCTCCCCAAGACGGTGCCCGCCGTTACGGTCTCACGGGCGTGTTCGTCCGCCAACCAGGCCATCGCCGACGCCACCGCCCTCATCGAGCTCGGCCAGGCCGACGTGGTCGTCGCGGGTGGAGCGGAGTCCCTGTCGCACGTTCCCATCACCGTGTCGGAGGAGCTCTCCAGGTCGCTGATCGAAGCGTCGCGGGCCAAGTCGCTCGGCCGGCGCCTCGCGCCCTTCAAGCGCATCCGGCCGCGCGACCTCGTCCCGGTCGCGCCGGCCATCGCCGAGCCGACCACCGGCGAGACGATGGGCGAGGCCGCCGAGCGCATGGCGAAGGAGAACGGCATCTCGCGAGAGGACCAGGACGCGTGGGCCCTCCGCTCGCACAGGAGGGCGGCCGCGGGCGTGGCGGACGGTCGCATCCTCTCCGAGATCGCGCCGGTCTACCTTCCCCCGCGCTTCGACGACGTGGTCACCGCGGACAATGGCATCCGCTCCGACACGAGTTTGGAGGCCCTGTCCCGCCTCTCCCCCGTGTTCGACCGCAAGCACGGGTCGGTGACGGCGGGCAACGCGTCGCCGCTCACGGATGGCGCTTCGGCGCTCGTCCTGATGAGCGAGGCGAAGGCGAAGGCCGAGGGGGTCCGCCCGCTCGGGTGGGTGCGCTCCTGGGCGTGGAGCGCGCTCGACCCGGGTGACCAGTTGCTGCAGGGGCCGGCGTGGGCCGCGCCCTGGGCGCTCGAGCGCGCCGGCGTCACGATGGGGGACATCGAGCTCATGGAGATGCACGAGGCGTTCGCCGCGCAGGTGCTCTCGAACCTGCAGGCGTGGGGGTCGCGCGACTTCGCACGTCGGGAGCTCGGGCGCGACGCCCCGGTCGGTCATCCCGACCTGGATCGCATCAACGTCATGGGCGGGTCCATCGCGATCGGGCACCCGTTCGGCGCCACGGGCGGACGCGTGACGCTCACCCTCCTGAACGAGATGGCGCGACGGGGGTCGCAGCTCGGGCTGGTGACCGTGTGCGCGGCGGGCGGCCTGGGGTTCGCGATGGTGCTGGAGCGGAAGTAGTCGCGCGCGACCCCGCGCTGGTCAGAGGTTCGTCACCACCGAACGGATCTCGTCGAAGGGCGGGAGGACCTCGCACATCTCCTCGGTGCATACGCGCGAGAAGGCGAGAGGGAAGAAGAGCAGCACCACGGGCCGTCCGCGTAGCTCGGAGAGCGTCACGGGCGGCGCGCCGGGCGCCGGGCTCAGCGAGAAGTCCGGAGCGTGGGCGCCGACGGGAACGTGGGACGTCATGATCCTTCCTCGTGCAACTCGCGAACGATCGCGTCCGAGACGGAGGGCGTCTTGCGAACAGGGTCTTGCTCGGGCCGGCTCATGGCGCCCGCATACCCTCGACGCTCACCGGGGTTCGAGGGAATCGCGCGCGCGGTCAGCCGCCGGCTTCACCCCCGCCCTTCCCGCCGATGCGGGTGCCGGCTACGGCACGGATCCGCTCCTCGAGGCGATGCGGACGCTCGCTGCCCACGTAGAGCCGGGTACCTCCGCGCAGGTGGAGCACCACGGCCTGGTCGCCACGCGCGGTCCACGCGCGCCGACCGTCCCTTCCGACCCGGATTCCCCATCCGCCGAAGTCGCGCAACGGATGGTAGTGGACGGACTCGGTATCCTCGATGTCCCCGTAGGCGATGCCCTTCGAGATCAGACCCGACGAGCCGATCCCGACCACCATCGCGTCGCGGTAGAGGCGGACCGAGAGCCCCGCGACGAGCCATTGGACCGCGACGGCCACGCCGCCCACGATCAGGGCACCGAGGATTCGACCCGCACGCTCCACGCCGCCGGCGGACGCCACGATCGCCATCGAGAGCGCGATCGTCCCCCAGAAGACGATCAGGATCCATCCGGGCCAGGGGGTCGATTCCTTGTAGACGGGCCGCCCGCGCAGGTCCATGGAAGTCTCCCTGTTCTCCTGCTCCACGACGGCTGCGTGCCATCAGCGTAACTACGGTTGCCGGACGGGCTTTCTTCACGCACACTGCCGCGCGGCCCCGCGTTCGGGCGGGGCTCCTCCACGGTCGCGGAGTCGCCCTTGGACGACGGCAGTCGGGAGCACACCTATCGGCCCGCCCAGAGGATCGGGCTCTTCGCCGGCGGAATCGTCTTCCTCGTCATGCTTGCGACGCCCGCGCCGGCCGGCCTCGGGCTCGAGGGGTGGCGCACCGCGGCCGTGGCGGTCCTGATGGCCGTCTGGTGGATGACCGAGGCGCTCCCGATCCCCGCGACGGCCCTCCTCCCCCTCGCGCTCTTCCCCACTCTCGGCGTGCTGAGCGCCGCGGCCGCGTCGGCTCCGTACGCCAGCGAGCTGATCTTCCTCTTCATGGGCGGCTTCCTCCTCGCCGTCACGATGGAGAAGTGGGGGCTGCACAAGCGCATCGCACTCAGGATCATGGCGTGGGTCGGCACCGGCCCCAACCGTCTCGTGCTCGGCTTCATGCTCGCGACGGCGTTCCTCTCCATGTGGATCAGCAACACGGCGACGGCCGCGATGATGTTGCCGATCGCGCTGGCCGTCGGTGAGATGCTGCGCCCGCAGGACGCCGAGGAAGGAGTGTACAACTTCGGGGTCGCGCTCATGCTCGGCGTGGCGTACGCCGCGTCCCTGGGCGGGGTGGCCACCCTCATCGGCACGCCACCCAACGCCGTGCTCGCCGCCGCCGCCAGCGAGCTGCTGGGCCGCGAGATCGGCTTCGTCCAGTGGATGGGCGTGGGCGTCCCAGTGAGCATGGTGATGATCCCGGCCGCGTGGCTCCTGCTGACGCGGGTACTCCACCCGCCGGGGGACCTGCACGGCGACGCGGCGGCCATCATCCAGACGGAGCGCGACGCGCTGGGGTCGCCCTCCCGCGGCGAGAAGCTCACCGGCCTGGTCTTCGCCCTGACGGCGCTGGCGTGGGTGCTCCGGGCGGAGAAGACGATCGGTGGCGTGACCATCCCCGGGCTGCAGACGCTCATGCCCAACCTGCGCGACTCGACGATCGCGATGGCCGCTGCGGTCGTGCTCTTCCTCCTCCCAGCGGGCGAGCTCCGCCGTGGGGAGTTCTGTCTGGACTGGAAGACGGCGCGGCGGATCCCGTGGGGCGTGCTCGTGCTCTTCGGCGGCGGCCTCTCCCTGGCCGTGGCCATGGAGCAATCCGGGCTGGCCGCGTGGATCGGTGGCGTGGTGGCGGCCCTCAGCTCGGTTCCCGGCTGGGTGGTGGTGGCGGCGGTCGCCACCCTGATCGTCTTCCTCACGGAACTCACCTCCAACGTGGCCACCACCAGCATGGCCATGCCGGTGATGGCCGGCGCCGCGGCCGGGCTCGGCATGGAGCCGCTCCTGCTCATGACGACGGCGGCGCTCGCGGCCTCCATGGCCTTCATGCTCCCCGTCGCCACCCCGCCGAACGCCATCGTCTTCAGCTCCGGGTATCTGACGATTCCGCAGATGAGCCGCGCGGGCTTCCTCCTGAACCTGACGGCCATCGTGACGATCACGTTGGTCTCGGACTTCCTCATCTCCATCTTCCTGCTGTCTTGACCCACTCCCTCCTCCCCCGCATTCCGAAATGAGCGGCAACATCTGGGCGCGTTACGGCGCCTATCTGCAGGCTCCGCCGACCCAGGTGTTCGAGTGGCACGACCCCGAGACGGAGGCGCAGGGGTGGTTGGTGATCAACTCGCTGCACGGAGGCGCCGCCGGGGGCGGCACGCGCATGCGCCGGGGGGTGACGCGCGAAGAGGTCACGTATCTGGCGAAGGCCATGCAGCTCAAGTTCGCCTTCTCCGGACCGCCCATCGGAGGCGGGAAGTCGGGGATCGACTTCGATCCCGCGGACCCGCGGCGCGAGGACGTCCTGCGGCGGTGGTACGGCGCGATCCGCCCCTTCCTCCTCTCGCGCTACGGCACCGGTGGCGACGTCAATGTCGACGAGCAGCGCGACGTCGTGCCCCTGTGCGCCGAGCTCGGCATCGTCCATCCCCAGGAGGGGATCTTGCGGGGCCACCTCGGCCTCGACGGCGAGGCGGTCGAGCGGGCGGTCGGCTTCCTTCGTGACGGGCTCCATCAGCCCGCCGGCCCGGAGCACGCGGTCGAGGGAGTCGACCTGTCGGTCTCCGACCTGGTGACGGGGTACGGGGTGGCGCGCGCCGCGGCGCGCCTCTACGAGCGACGGGGTGAGTGCCTCGAGGGCGTACGCGTGGTGGTGGAGGGGTTCGGCAACGTAGGCGCGGCGGCGGCGCTCTACTTTGCGCGCATGGGCGCTCGCGTCACCGGCATCGTCGACGCCCTGCACGGCCTGGCGAGTCCCGAGGGTCTGGACGCGGCCGACGTGGAGGACCTCCTGCGGCGCCGCACCGGGCGTACCCTTCCGGATCACCCACACAGGATCTCAGGGGAGGAGCGGGAGCTGGCCTATCATGGCGAGGCCGACCTCTTCGTGCCCGCCGCCATCTCCGGCTCCGTGGACTCGCGCCGGCTCGCGCAGCTCGCCCGGCACGGCACCAGGCGCATCATCTGCGGCGCGAACCAGCCGATCCGGGAGGTGCGCCTGGGCGACACCGACACCGCGCAGGCCGCCGATGCCGAATTCGAAGTCCTGCCCGAGGTCGTCGCGAGCCTCGGGATGGCGCGCGCCTTCTTCAACCTCATGGCGGGATCCGAGCCGCAGAGCGCGGCGCGCATCTTCGAGGACGTCGGGCGCGACCGTGGACGAAGGGGTCGACGCGGTCGTGGACCGCGTCGGGGAGCGGCGCGCCGGCGTCATGGCCGCCGCGGTCGACCTCGCGATGGAGCGCGCGGGTAGCTGAGCGGGCTCAAGCCTCGGCCAGGAACTCCATCAGCAGGCGGTGCGTCTCAGGGCTCCCGAGGATGGTGTTGTGTCCCGTCATGCCGTCAGGCGCTCCAGGGCTCGGCGCACGTAGACCGGAACCATCGCCCGGCGCCACTCCGGATCCAGCGTGATGTTCTCCAGCGGGTGGCACTGCTTGTGCGCCCGCTCGGCCAGCTCCGAGATCAGCGTGTCGTCGAGCCGGCGGCCCCCGGCCAGCTCGGACCAACCGGTCAACTCCTTCGGCCTCGACCCGAGCGCCGTGACGACCCCTTCGACCGAGCGCACGACGCCGTCGCCGTCCAGCTCGGCGGCCACGGCCACGGTCAGGAGCGGGAAGTCGATCGACTGCCGCTGCCGGAGCTTGGCGTAGCCGCCTCGGCGCGCCGCGGAGGCGAGGGGGACGCGCAGCGCCGTCACGATCTCGCCCGGCTCCCGCCGTGTGTTCGCGATCCCGTCGGCAACGAAGAAGTCGCGCACCGCGATCTCGCGGGCGCCGTCCGGGCCGACCACGTCCGCCACGGCGTCCAGGACCATGAGCACCGGCGGCGTGTCCGCCGAGTGGGCCGCGACGCACTTCTTGCCGACGTGCGTGACGTGGCACACGGTGCCGTCCTTCTTCAGGCAATAGCCGAGCGCGCCCCGCCAGAACGCCGTCTGGTTGTAGTACGTGCAGCGGGTGTCCAGGCAGAGGTTGCCGCCCAGCGTGCCCATGTTGCGCAGCTGCGGGCCCGCCACGTTCCCCGCGGCCTCGGCCAGGGTGGGGAAGAGGCGCCGGACCGTGGGGTCGGCGGCGACGGTCGCGAGCGTCTCCGCCGCGCCGATGCGCAGCCAACCGTCCTCCTCGCGGATGCCCTTCAGCTCCGCCAGGCCCTTCAGCGCCACCAGGTGGCCCGGCTCGAACAGGCGGTGCTTCATGTTGGGAACGAGGTCCGTCCCGCCCGCCACCGGCATGACGTCGCCGGCGTGCTCGCCCAGGAGGGCGACCGCCTGGTCGACCGTGGCGGGGCGGTGGTAGCGGTAGGGTGGCAGCCTCAGCATGGGCACGTGTGCCCGCATCCGTCGTGGGGTCGCCCGCGACCGCGCCGTCATCGGCCTCCTCCATCGAGCGGGCGCGCCACGATGATCCCGTCCTGTCCGGTGATACGCAGAATACGCGCTGCGAGCGGCTCCTCGCTGATCTGGACGGAGTCCCCGACCAGGGGCGCGTGCATGAGGTGCAGCGCACCGTCGACGTGGAGCGCGAGGCCGGTGTGCGCGACGTCGAGGCCCGGCACCGTGCTGGTCGCGGCGATGACGTCGCCGTCGTGGATGTCGCCGGCGACGTCCGCGATGCGATCCTCCGGCACGTACCAGCGTCCGGCCGCCGATAGGCGTTCCTCGGCACGGCGGATCGCCGCCACGGCACCCGCATCCCCGGCGAGCTGCCGGTAGGCGTCCACGTGCGTGCTCATGAAGTCCACCGGCTCGGTGTCACGCGCGCCGCCCAGCTCCCTCGTCACGTCGTGGAGAAGCCCCTTCGACTCGGCATCCGCGATCCAGTCGGTGAAGTAGTGAAGTCGGCTGGAGTAGCCCGCCAGCTCCCCGCCCCGGTACCGGAGCTGCCGCAGGAGCGCTTCGTAGCGCTCCTCGGCGCGGCCGCGCTCATCGAGGAGCGTCGCGGCCCGGGGGTCGCGCACGAAGCGGGCCGTGGTGAGCGCGGTCTCGACGAAGGTCACGCAGTCGAGTCCGCGAAAGTCGATCACGAGGTGCTCCGGACCGTCCGCTTCGAGCGTGTGGGGCACGTAGGGCGTGCCGACGAACGTGCGGCCGATCGCCGCCACGGCGTCGCCGAGGGCGAGCGTATCCAACCCGTGGTCGAGCGCCCAGCGCACCTTGCCCGAGAAGATGTCCCAATCCGCGTCTTCCCACGTGGGCGCCGACCCGTCGACCACGGCGGCGCCGCCGTGGTCGTCGCGGAAGCCCGCCGTGAAGTCGTCGGAGCGCAGGAGATACGCCCCTCCCGCGATCAGGAGCCCCAGCAGGGCGATGAGGATCGGCTTTCGTGACATCGTTCTCAGTCCGCGCTCACGGGTTGTCGTGGTGACGAGGGCGCGGGCGGCTTGCGGAGCGCGTGCTCGGCCTCGGCGGCGCGAAGCGCCCGCCACACCGCCGGCGGGGAGAAGGGGAGCCGGTCGAGGCGCACGCCCACCGCGTCGTAGATGGCGTTGGCGATCGCGGGGATCGAAGGATGCAGGGGGCCCTCACCGGCTTCCTTCGCACCGTAGGGCCCCTCCGGATCGATCGACTCCACGATGAACGACTCGAGCTCGGGCGTGTCCAGGCTCGTCGGGATCTTGTAGTCGAGGAGCGAGGGTGCGTTGTGCAGCCCGGCACGGCCGTGCTCTCCGTCCTTGAAGACGTGCTCCTCCATCAGCGCCTCGGCGAAGCCCATGTAGGCCGAGCCTTCCATCTGGCCCTCGACGAGCACGGGGTTGAGCGCGCGGCCGCAGTCGTGCGCCACCCAGATCTTCTTCACGTCCACGATACCGGTCTCGGCGTGCACCTCGACCTCCGCCACGTGCGCGGTGAAGGAGTAGGCGGGCGACGCGCCGATCGTGCCGCCGCGGTAGGCTCCGTGCACGTCCTTGGGGGTGTCGTACCAGCCGGTGGCGCCGAGCGTCCCGAACCGGGCCTCGGCGAGGTGGAACGCTTCCCGGATCGGCAGCTGGCGTTCGGTGTCGGGCGCCCACAGCGCGCGGCCCCCGGCGAGCAGAACCTCCGAAGCGCGCACCTCCCACTTCTCGGCGACGGCCTCGCGGACCTGATCGCGCAGCTTGTGCGCCGCATCGATCGCGGCGTTGCCGAGCATGAACGTCACACGGCTCGAATAGGCGCCGAGGTCGACGGGAGTGAAGTCGGTGTCGCCCCGAAGGACACGCACGTGCTCGATCGGCACCCCGAGCTCTTCCGCGGCGATCTGCGCTACGAGCGTGTCGCACCCCTGGCCGATCTCGCTCGCCCCGCTGAACACCGCCACCCGCCCCGACCGGTCGATCTGCATCTGCACGGCCGACTGCGGCATCTCGTTCGGGTAGATCGGATAGTTCGTTCCCGAGATGTACGTGGAGCCCGCCACGCCCACGCCGCGCCCGAACGGCAGCCTGCGGTGCTTCGCCTTCCACCCGCTGGCGCGCTCCACCGACGCCAGGCACTCGAGGAAGCCGTTGGACGTGATGCGCAGCTCGTTGACCGTACGCGTGTTCTCGCCGATGAAGTTCAGGCGGCGGAACTCGATCGGGTCCATCCCGACCTTCTCCGCCAGCTTGTCCATCTGCACCTCGAAGGCGAAGCGCGGCTGCACGGAGCCGTGACCCCGCTTCGGCCCGCATGCCGGCTTGTTCGTGTATACGCGCGTCGCGTCGAAGCGGTACGCCGGCATCGCGTACGGCGCGCACAGGAGCTGCCCCGAGTAGTACGTGGTCACGAGGCCGAAGGAAGCGTAGGCGCCCCCGTCCAGCACGATCTTCGCGTCCACGCTCCGGAGCTTCCCCTCCCGGCTGCACCCGGTGCGGTACTTCATGTGGAAGGGGTGCCGGCCCCGGTGCGCGTAGAACACCTCTTCGCGGGTGTACAGGATCTTCACCGGTCGGCCGGTCCTCATGGCCAGCTTGGCCACGCAGAACTCCAGGTCGAACGGCTCGCTCTTCCCGCCGAAGGCGCCGCCCACGAGCGGCTGAAGGACCCTGACCCGCGCGGGGTCCACCTCCAGCACGCGCGCCAGCTCCCTGTGCAGGTAGTGCGGCACCTGTGTGGCCGACCAGACCGTGAGCTTCCCCGTCACGCCGCCCTCGTCGACGCTTCCCTTCCCGGGATCCCGTCCGTCCGACTCCCAAAGCCCGATGGCGCAGTGGGGCTCGATGGGCGCATGCGTCGTGCCCTCGAAGAAGTACTCACCCTCGACGACGACCTCCGCGGCGTCCATGAGCGCGTCCACCTCGCCGAACTCGAGGTGCACCCTCTTCGTGATGTTGCCGTTCCGGCCTTCCTTCGTGGGCTCGTGGATGTAGGGCGAGGCGGCGTCTCCGTCGGCGTCGAGCGCCGCGAAGGGATCGAGGAAGGCGGGAAGCTCCTCGTACTGCACGCGCACCAGGTCGAGCGCCGCGAGTGCCGTGTCCTCGTCCACGGCCGCCACGGCGGCCACCGCGTCGCCGATGTAGCGGACGCGGTCCACTGCCAGGGGGTACTCGTCCGGCGTCCAGGGGATGATCCCGAACGTGGTCGGCATGTCGCGCCCGGTGACCACGCCGTGCACCCCCTCGAGCGCTCGGCCGCGGAGGTGTCGATCGAGACGATGCGCGCGTGCGGGTGCGGGCTACGCAGGATCTTCCCGTGCAGCATCCCGGGAAGGGTGATGTCGTCGGCGTAACGGGCCCGGCCGGTGGACTTGTCGAGACCCTCGATCTTTCGCTGGGACTTCCCGATCAAGTGCAAGTCAGACTTGGCCTTACGTGCATCGCGGATCATCGGGCCACCTCCCCCGACGCCCGAAGGCGCGCCGCGGCGGCCTCGACCGCGTCGTAGATCTTCGTGTATCCGGTGCACCGGCAGAGGTTGCCCGAGAGCGCCTCACGGATCTCCTGCCGGGAGGGCGACGGCGTACGCTCCAGGAGCGCGGCGGCGGAGCAGAGGATGCCCGGCGTGCAGAAGCCACACTGGGCCGCGCCGTTGAGGTCGAACTCGTCCTGGAGCGGGTGCGGACCGCGGGCGGTCGCGAGGCCCTCCACCGTGACGACTTCGTGCCCCTCGGCCTCGAACACGGGGGTGATGCACGAGAGGGTGGGGCAGCCGTCCACGATCACCGTGCACGCGCCGCAGTCCCCCTTGTCGCAACCCTGCTTCGACCCGGTGAGCCCGAGCACGTATCGCAGGGTCTCGAGCAGCGTGTAGTGCGCCGGGACGCCGACCTCGTGCAGGTCGCCGTTGACGCGCAGGCGAACGATCTCGTTGGCGGAAGGCATGAACCCGGAAGTTTGCATGGCGTGGGCCGCGCAGCAACGGACCCCACGGGATGAACCCGCGCCGCGCGGTGGGGGTATTGGCCCGACCCGATGGACCAGGCGGCGGGCCGACGTGCCC
Organism: uncultured Gemmatimonadales bacterium; assembly: GCA_963823035.1. Lineage (GTDB taxonomy): Bacteria > Gemmatimonadota > Gemmatimonadetes > Longimicrobiales > Gaopeijiaceae > SZUA-318. The sequence continues at coordinate 491,109 of CAWGKG010000012.1, read as the reverse complement.
GTCGGGACGCACAGGAGAAGTGAGCAAGATGCCCTATCCGGAATTCATGGTCGCGCCGATGCGCGAGGATCTCGTCAAGGTGGGATTCAAGGAGTTGCGCTCGCCCCAGGACGTGGATGAGGTCCTGGGTCGGGAGAAGCGTACGGTGCTGGTCGCGGTCAACTCCGTGTGTGGCTGCGCGGCAGGGATGATGCGCCCCGCGGTGTACCTCTCCCTCCACGGCGACCACAAGCCCGAGGTGCTCACCACGGTGTTCGCCGGCCAGGACATGGACGCCACGGACAGGGCCCGCGACTACATCGTCGGCTACCCGCCCTCTTCACCCTCCGTCGCGCTCTTCAAGGACGGAGAGCTGGTCTACTTCATGGAGCGCCACCAGATCGAGGGGCGTCACCCCGAGGATATCGCCGACGACCTGCGCGCCGCCTACGCGGAGCATTGCTGAGCACCTGAGGGGAACGGCGCACGCGGGCGACACGCCGCCCGCCCCGACCGGTCGGCACGGACCGGGGGGCTCGACCGAAAACGGTCGGGCCCCTTTTTCATGTCGCTGCGACCGGCCTGTCGACCCGCGCTCGGCCCACGTGGGTTTGACCTCCGGAAACCGGATCTCCGGTATTCCCGTCTAGCGGGATGAGTGGGGGATGCACTGCGGTCGGCGACGCGGTGGGTGCCGTCCGCGGACGATGGGAATCCACCTGACGAGGATGACGACGATGAAGACGGGAACTCTGCGGGTCGCCATGACGACCGCACTTCTGGCGCTGGGCGCTGCCTCCGTGAAGGCCGAGACGCCCGGTCCGGCCGAAAGACGCGCTCGAGATCCGGGTGACCAACAACTACACCTCGGTCGTGCACGTATACGTCGAAGACATGTTCGGTCGCGTCCGCTCGCTCGGGCGGGTCGAGCGCTCGGACTTCAAGGTCCTGACGGTGCCCGCGGGCATCACCGAGCTGGGGGCGGTCCAGATCAAGATCTTCCCGGACGGGCCGGTGTGGTCGACGCGGGCGGTGCCCGACGGCGTGCGCACGATGCCCTTGAACTTGAAGGCGGGCGACGTGGTGAACTTCTGCGTCGAGAGCGTCCTGACGGACTCCCACCTTCAGATCATCAGGACCTGACGGGCCGGAGGGGGCTTCGATCCGTGCGGGTCGGAGCCCCTCTCCGTGAGGTAAGCGCCGGAGCGGCGCCGACGTATCGATGGGCAGACGGAGATGAGCCGGAGAAACCAATTTGCCGGTAAACACGTCTAAGAGGACGAGAGTGGGAGGATGGGGCCCTGCGGCGGGCCCGGTGGGCGGGAGGCCGTGGGAGGGACGATGGGAATCCACCTGGGAGGATGACGATGATGACGAGGGGAACTCTTCGGATGGCCGTGGCGACCGCCTTCATGGCGCTGGGTGCCGCATCCGCGAAGGCCGAGACGCCCGGACCGGCGAGCAACACGCTCGAGATCCGGGTGATCAACAACAACGCCTCGATCGTGCAGGTCTACGTCCAGGACGCGAACGGCCGGTTGCGCTCGCTCGGGCGGGTCGGCCGCTCGGACTTCAAGATCCTGGAGGTGGACAAGAGCATCGCCGACATGGGGGCCTTCGAGATCAAGGTCTTCCCCGACGAGCCGGTGTGGTCGCTTCAGGGAGCGCCGGACGGCGTGAGCACGCGGCCGCTGGACCTGCAGCTCGGTGATGCGGTGAACTTCTGGGTGGAGACCGCGATGACGGACTCGCACCTGGAGATCATCAAGAGCTGAAGGAAGCAGGGCCAACGACGCGGAAGGCCGTGGGCGCTCTCGGGCTCCCACGGCCTTCTCGCATCCGGACGTCGGCCACCTCGGCGTCGAGAGGAGCTACCCGCCGCCCCGGATCCGCTCGCGCTGCCTGGCGGCGATCTCGACCAGCCGGCGCAGCTCCGCGATCGGCTGCTCGGCGTCGTCCACCTGCAGGCGGAGCACCACGTCGTTGTGCAGCCACACGCCGCCATCCTTCTTCACGATGAGCATCGCGGCCGACTGCATCCCCCGCCGGTCGCCGCCGGCCAACTGACCGGCCTCCAGCGCCGCCAGCAGCCGGAAGGAGAGGTGCCCTTCCGTCGACTCGAACGCCTCCACCATCCCGTCGACCACCTCCGGGCCCGCGAGGATGTTGCCCTGCGCGGAGACGTAGCGGCCGATGCGATGCCCTGCCCACTCCGACGCCTGCGGTCCGGTGTGCGTGGCAACGTTCCCGTGCGCGTCCATCACCGAGAACTGCCGACCCGCCTCCGGCCAATCGTCCGGGCGTGGATCGGGATCCTCGTCGAGGATGCGCTGCACGACCTGTTCGGGCGTGAGTCCCTGCTCGAGCAGCTCGATGGCGCGCGGCCCGTAGCTCACGTCCACGATGGCCTGCGTAGCCGCGACCCCTACGTCCGCCTTCCCCCAGATGACGCCGTTGCCCACCGAGAACACGCGCGACTGCACGGCCACGCCGACCTCACCCGTGTCCGGGTCGTAGCCCAGCACCGAGAAGGTGGCGACGGGCGGCCAGGGCAGGGCGCTCTTCTCCTGCGCGACGGCCGGCCGCGCCGCCACCGTCACGGTCAGCGCGAGGGTGGCGATCACGCGGAGTCCCACGCCCCGCAACTTCACGATTCCTCCGACACGCCGCGGGCGGCGGCGAAGCGGCGTACGATCTCGAGCGTCATGGCGACTCCTCTGCGAACGTTCTCCTCGGTGACCCGCTCGTCGTTGCCGTGCACGCCGCTGGCGTCGGCCTGCGGGGTCGCCGTGGCTTCGTAGCCGTAGCAGACGATCCCCAGGTCGCGGAAGAAGTGCGAGTCGGTGAAGCCTCCCTGCACCTGGGGGACGAACTGCGCCCCCGGGAAGTTCTCGAGCGTCACGTCCTTCACGATCCGGTACAGCTCCGTGTCGGTCGTGGACACCGCAGGTGTGAAGCCCATGAGCTGCTCGATCTCGACCTCCGGGCCCAGCACCGATTGTAGCTCGGCGATGAAGGCCTGGGGGTCCTGGTCCGGCAGGAGACGGCAGTCCAGCTCCGCGCCGGCCTCGGGCGGCACGACGTTGATCTTGTCGCTTCCCATGAGGCGCGTGATCGAGCAGGTGTTGCGCGTCAGCGTATGCAGGCCGGGGTCGTACTCCTGCAGCTCGCGGAGGACGCCCGGGCGGTGGACCCAAGAGGCCATGTCCTGGAAGCGCGTGCGCCACGGCTCGGGTTGGCCGGCGGCGATTCCCTTCAGGTGGGCGTCCACCGCGGGGATGATACGTGGCTCGAACTCGTGGGCGCGCAGGCGCGCCAGAGCGTCGATCATCTCGGTGACCGAGGAGGATGTGTGCGGCCGCGATCCGTGGCCGGGCTCGCCCACGGTCTTCAGGTGGAACCAGAAGGGCACCTTCTGCGTGACCTCGACCCCGAACTGGACCTCCCCGCCGACGTTCTCGCCTCCACCACCTTCGTTGAGCAGGAAGCCGACGCCGTCAAAGATCTCGCGGTGGTTCTCAGCCAACCATCCCGCACCGTATGCGCCTCCAGCCTCTTCGTCCGCTGTCGCGACGAACACCACGTCGCGCGTCAGGGGCACACCCGAACGGTGCAGCGCGAGGAAGGCGGCCAGGTTCAGGATGCCGCTCGTCTTCGTGTCGAGGGCACCACGGCCGTAGATGTACCCGTCCCGCTTCTCCCCGGAGAGCGGGTCGACCGACCAGTAGCGTGGGTCGGCGGGCACCACGTCCATGTGGTGGAGGAGCACGACCGCCGGCTCGTCGCCGCCCTCCAGGCGCGCCCAGATGTTGCCCCTCCCGGGCGCCGACTCCGCGATCTGGTACGGGATGCCCTCCGCGTCGAAGATCTTCGCGAAGAAGCGGGCACCCAGGATCTCGTTGCCCGGCGGGTTCTGCGTATCCAGGCGGATGTAGTCCTGGAGCCAGGCCACGGCCTCGTCCTGCAGGGCCTGCATGTCGACTTGCTGGGCCCCCGCGGGGGCCCCCGCCAGGACGCACGCCACGGCGAGGGCCCCCGTCAGGGGTCGGATGGAGATTGGAGCGCGCATGCGGCCGCCTCGGTTCGGGGATCGCTGCGCCAAAGTGCGCGCGGCCCGGCCGAGCGGCAATCAGCCCGCCGTCACCATGTGACGGTCTTCGCCCATTCGCTGAACGGCGTCGGCCGGATGCCGTATCGCTTGGCGTTGCCCTCGATGTCCGCGTCGTAGCCCACCCGCTCGAACCAGTCGAGCATGATCGCGAACTCCTCGCTCGACTTCCGCACCTCGTCGAGCGGAACCGCGTAGTGATCGATCGCGCGACCGGTGGCCTCGCTCAGGACGGCGGCGATCTCCCTGGGCGTGAGGGAGTCCCCCGCGAAGTCGATGGCCTGGCCGTTCAGGGCTTCGTGGTCGTCGAAGGCCAACCTCCCGTACTTGCCGATGTCCTCGACCGCCACCATCTGCAGCGGCGTGTCTCCGCCCATCCCGAGCGCCAGCGTGCCTTCGTCGATGGCCGGCTTGAACCACGGCGACGCGAGATTCTCCATGAAGAACACCGGCCGCAGGATCACCCAGGACGGGAACCCGAGGCCACGCACGACCTCCTCCACCCGGTCCTTGTTGTCGAAGTGAGGGATGCCCGTGTCCCGATCCGCGGAGCCCACCGACGCGTAGACGTAGTGCTTCACGCCCGCCGCGTGGGCGATGCGCGCGAAGCGCTTCCCCTGCTCCTCCTCGCCCTCGACGCCGGCCTCCCAGGTGTTCTGTATGGCGAAGGTCCCCCACTTCCCGGCAAGGGCCGCGCGCAGCGAAGCCTCGTCGTCGAGGTCGCCTTTCACGATCGTGGCGCCCGCGGCCGCCAGGGCCTTGGCGGCCTCCCCCTCGGGATGACGCGTCATCGCGTGCACCGCGTGTCCCTCGGCGAGCAGCTCCCTCGCCGTGGCTCCTCCCTGCTGACCCGTCGCTCCCGTCACGAGAATCGCGTCGTCGCCCTTCCGCATGGATCCCTCCGTGTGCGCATCGTTCGTATTTTCAAGCTTGAAGTAGATAGTATACATTCAACCTTGAATAAATGCGAGGGCAACGCTCACGCGGCCGGCGGCGCGGGCGTGCGCTCCGCGGGCGGGCACCCTATCCTGGGGGCCAGACCGTTCGGCTCCACCCTGGATCGGAGACCCTCCCATGCGAACTCCCCACCTCGCCGTCGTCGCCATAGCCGGCCTCCTGCTGATCGCCTGCGGAGGCGGAGAGCAGGGAGGCACCGCGGAGACGTCCGCGAGAAGCGGACCCGCCATGACGGGACCCCGCGTACCCGCCGCGCCCACCGCCGAGGGCGAGCTCCCGCCCGCCCTCCTGGGGCAGGCCGGTCCGCTGCAGGGCGTCGACCTCCCCTACGTGGACGGGGACACCGCCACGACCGGGTACCTCGCGGTCCCCGCCGGAGACGGTCCCTTCCCGGCCCTCGTCATCGTTCACGAATGGAACGGACTGGTGGACCGCGTGCGCCAGGTGGCCGACGCCCTGGCCGCGGAGGGCTACGTCACGTTCGCCGTCGACCTCTACGAGGGGCGCACGGGCTCCACACCGGACGAGAACCGGGCGCTCATGCAGGAGGTGCACGACGACCAGCCGAAGATGATCGCCAACATGAACGCGGCCGTGGACTACCTGAAGTCGCGTCCCGACGTCACGGGGCGGGTGGGCGCCATGGGCTGGTGCTTCGGCGGAGGCGTAGCGCTCTCCTTCGGCCTCGACGGGGAGAACCACGACGCCACGGCGATCTTCTACGGGCAGCTCGTGGACGACCCGGAGCGGCTGGCGCACATCTCCCACGAGGTGTATGGCACCTTCGCCGGGCTCGACCAAGGCATCCCGCCCTCGGCGGTGGAGGCGTTCGTGGCCGCGTTGCGCGAGGCCGGAATTCCGAACGACGTGCACGTGTACGACGACGTGCAGCACGGCTTCTGGCTCCACGTGGACCAGGACCCCGCGACACGCGCGGCGCCGGCCCTGGACGCGTGGCAGCGCCTCAAGGCGTACCTGGACCGAACGTTGCGCGGATGAGCCTCGTCGGGGCCGCTAGACTGCCCTTGGCCCTTCTCCGCGAGGCCCACAGACCGTCGAGGCTGAACGACCCCCCCCCACGCGCCGACAGGTAGAGGAAGGCGAAGCAGTAGAGAACGACCACCTCGCCCCGGTTCACGATCGGGAACCAGCCTCGGGAGAAGTGCGCCTGGAAGTAGGCCACCGCCATCTCGCCCGCGAGGAAGAAGGCCACCGGTCGGGTGAAGAGCCCGAGCACGATCAGCATCCCACCCCAGAACTCGAGCACGCCCGCCAGCCCCATCTGGGAGAAGAGCTCGACCGGCTGCTCACGACCCAGCACCGCGAACAGCTTCTGCGCGCCGTGTTGCATGAACATCAGGCCGAAGACGATGCGCATGAGGTTGAGGGCGATCTCCGAGAGGCGGGACCGTAGCGTGTCGGGCATGGAAATCTCCCAGGAAACGAGGTCGAGAGGGGATACCACGAGCGCCCGTGGGCGTCAGAGGATGGACTGACCGAGCGCCGAGGCCAGAAGCCCTACCGCGAGACGTGCCGTGTGGTTCCGGTCGTCGAGCACCGGATTGAGCTCCACGAGCTCGAGGCTGACGATCCGCTCCGACCCCGCTGCCTTCTCGCACACCAGGTGACCCTCGCGATACGTGAGCCCACCCTGTACGGGCGTGCCCACCCCCGGCGCCTCGCGCGGATCGAGGGCGTCCAGGTCGAAGGAGAGGTGGAAGCCCGCCGTCCCGGCGGTGGCTCGCCCCAGCGCTTCGTCCATGCACGCCGCGATGCCGCGCTCGTCGATCTCCGACATCGTGAAGACGCGAACGCCCAGCTCCGCGACGAGGGCGCGCTCGCCCGGGTCGAGCTCGCGCGCGCCCATCACCGTGACGTTCTCCGGCCGCAACGCGGGCCCCTCGCCCGAGAGGGCGGTGAGCGCCTCGTGACCACGGCCGAGCAGCACCGCGAGGCTCATGCCGTGCACGTTGCCGCTGGGCGTGGTCCCGGGCGTGTTCATGTCCGCGTGGGCGTCGACCCAGATGAGCCCGATGGACTCGCCCTGCGTCGCGGTAGTGCCGCGCCACCGCCGCCACGGAGCCGATCGACAGGGAGTGGTCTCCACCGACGACGAGGGGAAGGCACCCATCCTCGAGCCCCCGCGTCACGAGCTCTCCCGTACGCGACGCGACATCGAGGATCTCCCCAAGGAAGCGTGTATGCCGCTCGTCCCCGGGGTCGGTGGTCTCGAAGCCACCCGCCGTGACCGTCCCGGCTTCGCGCACGCGGTATCCGAGCGCCTCCACCTTCTGGGTCAACTCCGCGATGCGGAGCGCCGACGGTCCCATGTCCACGCCGCGCCGGCCGGCGCCGAGGTCGATCGATACGGAGATCAGCGCGACCTCGCGCCGCGGGTTCAGGCCCATGCGGTACGTCCGGGCGCAGTCCCGCCGCACCACGTCACGGGCGGACGCCTACCCACGGTCGTCGCCCCGGCGGAGCCGACGCTGCTCCTTGCGCGCGATGCGTCGGCGCCGCCGGGCGTCGCGGCTGCTTTCGCCCGCATAGCGCTGTGTGATCTCCACGCCGCCCATGATCGCGACGCCGGTGATGCGCAGGGTAGGCGCATCAGGATCGGGGGCGATGTCCGTGAGGTGGTCGAAGCCGCCCATGATGCCGGCGCCGTGGCTCTCCACGTTCATCCCCGGCGGTACGATGATCTCGATGCCACCCCACATCGCGAACACCTGGACCTCGGTCACGCCCGGTCCGAGCACCGCCTCCCGGAAGTCGAGTTCCGCGCCACCCATCATCGCGAACGCGAAGTTCTTGCGGGCCGGCGTCCACGGCCCACGGCGGGACGCCCCGCCCAGGATCGCGACCACGATCTCCCGATCCTTCACCTGGCCGGCCGCCGCGAGGCGGTAGCTGCGCGCCCGCGGGGCGGGCGTCGGCATCGACGCTCCCGACACCGGCGCCGGCAGGTCGCTCCCCGGAAGGTCTCGCAGCAGGTCCTTCAGATCCGCCACGGTGGACGCGCGATGCGCAGAGTCCACGCGTCGCTCGAATTCCTCCACCCCCATGACGTCGTTGGCGAAGTGCTCGCACAGGGCGTCGATGGTGACCTGCCTCGTATGGCTCAGTGGCTGCCGCGAGCCCTCGGGCTCCTGCTCCATGACCACTCCTTCCCGTTCTCCTCCGGATCGCTAGCAGCTAGGCCGGGCTTTCCGGCCGTTCGTACGCGACCCGGCCACCCACCACCGTCATCTCTACGCGAACGTTCACCAGGCTCTTCGGATCGAGGGAGAAGATGTCGTCCGAAAGCACCACCAGGTCGGCGAGCATTCCGGGCTCGAGCCGACCCAGGCGGTCCTCCTTGAAGCCCGCCGTGGCGCCACCCTGCGTGTACGCGCGGAGCGTCTCCTCCAGGGTGATCCGCTCCTGGGGCATCCATCCGTCCGGGTTGGCGCCGTCGATGGTGCGCCGGGTCACCGCCGCGTCGATCCCGAGAATCGGATCGATGGGCGCCACCGTCCAGTCCGACCCGAAGGCGAGCGTGGCTCCGGCGTCCAGGAGGGAGCGAAAGGCGTAGGTGGTCCGGATGCGCTCCGGCCCGATCCGCTTCTCGGCCCAGCGGCCGTCGTCCGCAGCGTGGTAGGGCTGCATGGACGCGATCACCCCTTGCTCGGCGAAGCGGCTGATCGCCCCGGGACTCAGGTGCTGGGCGTGCTCGATGCGGAAGCGCCGGTCCCGGGGGCCGTTCATCTCGGCGGCCTCGCGGTAGACGTCGAGGAGCCAGTCGTTCGCCCGGTCGCCGATGGCGTGCACGATGACCTGCAGGCCGGCCGCGTCCGCGCCTTCGATCTCGGTGCGCAGCTCCGTCGAGTCCGTGACCATGAAGCCCGACGTAGCCGGCTCGTCCGAATAGGGCTGGTAGAACCACGCGGTGGTGGATCCGAGCGAGCCGTCGACGAAGCCCTTCAGCCCTCCCCACCAGAGGTAGTCGTCGCCTCGGCCGTGCTCGGCCACGTAGTCGCGCAGCCGCTCCCACGTCGCGATCGGAACCACCGAGTACACGCGCAGCGGTAGCTCGCCACGGGCGTAGGCGCGCTGGTACGTCTCGAGGCTCGGCCAACCGGCCATGTCGTGGACCTGCGTCACGCCCCGCTCGAGGGCGTGACGGGCCGCGGCCTGCAGGGCCCGGTCCAGGTCCGCCTCGGACGGGTCGGGGATGACGCGGCCCACCAACGCCATCGCCTCGTCCTTGAAGACCCCGGCCGGGTCGGCCGTGCGTACGTCCCGGACGATCGTCCCACCGGCCGGGTCGGGCGTGCGCCCGCCCTGGTCGATGCCGGCGGCGCGCAGGGCCGCCGAGTTGGCCAGCGACATGTGCCCATCCAGGCGGTTGACGAACACCGGGTTGTCCGGTGTAAGCGAGTCCACCCACTCCTTCCTGGGCAGTTCGCCGCCCCAAAGCTCGTGGTCCCAGTCACCCCCGGTAATCCAGGTGCCCGGCGGCACCGTGGCGGCGAAGGCACCGATACGACGTGCGAACTCGGCCGGGGTGGCGGCATCCCTAAGATCGACCCCGGCGAGCTTGAAGCCCCCGTCGAGGAAGTGCGTGTGGGCGTCGATGAACCCCGGCGTGACGGAGCGGCCGTCCAACTCCACCACGCGGGTCCCCGCGCCGACGTACGCCTCGATTTCGCCGTCGGAGCCGACCGCGAGGACCTTCCCGTCCTTGACCGCCACGGCCTGGTCGCGATCCGCGGTGGACGAGCCCGTCCAGACCACGCCCCCCCGGAAGACGAGGTCCGCCGCGTCACCCTCCCGCCCACCACACGCCGCCACGAGGAGGGCGCCGGCCAGGATCCCGATCCGTGTCGACTTCATACCGGCCTCCGCTGGTTCGGGCGCACCGCCGCATGCCTGGTCACAGCGCGGTCCGTGAGGTTACCGGAGCGCCCACAGGCGAGCAAGCTCCCCAACAGTGGCGCGACATCCCCAACAGTGGCGCCTGTAGCGCCCCCGGGGCATCTTGTCGGGCCGGTGCACCCACATCGGCGAAACGCTACGGTCCATCCCTGCCCTGGAGGCTCTCCATGTATGTCCCGCGTTCGCCTCGCGTGCTTCCCGCTCTCCTGGCCATCACCCTCGCCCTCGCGGCTTGCGCGAGCGGGGGCGGCGCGGGAGGCGACACCGCGGCGCGGCGAGGCTCCTCCACACGCATCGTCGAAGACGAGTTGACCAACGTCGCCCAGCTCAGCGCCTACGCGGCGGTCCAGCGCCTGCGCCCGACGTGGCTGCGGACGCGTAGTGGTGGCACGCCCCAGGTCCACATCGACGGGAATCCGCAGGGGGGCGGCATCGAGGCCCTGAACAACCTGCCCGCGGCGCAGGTTCAGGAGATGGTGTACATGAACGCCTCCGACGCTACCACGCGCTTCGGCACGAACTACAACAACGGGGTCATCCTCGTCTCAACGAAACGGGGGCGCTAGCGTTCCGGGACACCACACTAGGCTAGGCGCGCTGGTTCGTCCTGTCGCCCAACGGACAGCCAGCGCGCGAAGCGCTCCAGGATCCGGGCGCAGGCGTCGATCTCCGCTGCCTCGATCCATTCGTCCGCGCTGTGGGCCTGGGCGATGTCACCCGGCCCGAAGCACACGGCGGGGATTCCCGCCTCGTTGAGGAACGCCGCGTCGACCCAGGCCGTCATCCCCGCCACGGCCGGCGCGACACCGCAGGCCTCACTGGCGTCGAGCAGCCCCCGGACCAGTCGGGAGTCGGCGGGGATCTCGGTTCCCGGACGCGCCAGGGTGACGTCGAGCGTCGCCCTCAGCTCGGGCTCGCGTGCTCGCACGCGGTCCAGTACGCGGCCGATCTCCTCCAGAACCTCCTCCGGCGTCTCCCCGGGCAACGTCCGACGCTCCAGAAGGAGCTCGCACTGCTCGGGGTAGACGGATTCGGCCGTCCCGCCACGGATGGTCCCGGTGTGCAGCGAGCCATGCCCCAGCAGGGGGTGGACCGGACGGTGACGAACCTCCTCGGCGTGATCGTCGAGCGACGTGACGAAGTGTGCCGCGTGTCGGATGGCGTCCACGCCGAGCTCCGGACGGGAGCCGTGTGCCGCCCGCCCGGTGAAGGATGCCTTCACCCATACGAACCCCTTGTGTGCGGGCATGACCGCGAGGCTGGTCGGCTCGCACACGACCGCGAGGTCGGCGCGCACCCCCGATCGGACGAGCGCGTCCATCCCCAGGCTCGCGTGCTCCTCGTCGGCCGTGAGCGCGACGAGGAGGTTCGGTCTCGGGCCGTCCGCGGCGAGCTTCGCCGCGGCCGCCAGGAGCGCCGCGACGCCGCCCTTCATGTCACAGGAGCCGCGGCCGAGGATCCTCCCCGCCCGCAAGGCCCCCCCGAAGGGATCGACCGTCATGCCGTCGACCCCCACGGTGTCGAGGTGCCCGTTCAGGAGGAGCGTCGGGCCCTGGCCCGCGAGGGTGGCGGTCACGTTGAAGCGCCCCGCGTCGATCTCGTGTACGTGCGCCTCGAGCCCCCAGGCTTCGAGCCACTCGGCGCACGCGCGGGCGATCTCAGCCTCGCCGGCGCCCCCCGGCGCGAGTACGGGGTTCACGGAGGGGATGGCGACCAGCGCTCGCGCCAGTGCCACGGGGTCACCGGACCGGATTCCATCCGCCAAACCTGCCGCCGCGGTCGCCATCGCCGCTCCTCCCCGGCTCGAGTGTCAGATTTCCGACGAACACGTGCGCTCTCCGCACAACGTGTCGGAAATCCGTGGCTGTCCCCGACCTGCCTCAACACCGTAGAACATTGTCCTACAATGCGTTAGGCCCTTCGTGAGAGTGTCGATCCAATCGGCATGGTTCGTGCATTCCGATCCAAGCAGGACCCTGTCACGGAGACCCCCCCATGCGCTCCCTCACAGCAGGACTGTTCGGCGCTGTCGTCGCCCTGGCCGCGGGCTTCTTGCTGGTCCGACAGGTCAAGGACAGCGCCAACACCCCACGGGTCGTCCCGGCCGGAGAAACCCAGCCGGCGACCATCTCCCTCGAGCGGATCCGGGCCCTCGGCCACTGACGGCCGCCGCAGGACCCGAATACCGCCAGGAACGGACTGCGGCGGGAGGAGTCCACTCCTCCCGCCGCTTTCGTCCCTGCTTCTTTCGCGACGCCTCAGTCGAAATGCACCCGGTTCTTCTCGATGTAGCTCGTCCACTCGGTAGGCACATCTGTATCCGGGAAGATCGCCTGAACGGGACATTCGGGTTCGCAGGCCCCGCAGTCGATGCACTCGTCGGGATGGATGTAGTACTGGTCCGATGCCTCGTAGATGCAATCCACGGGGCAGACCTCGACGCAACTCGCGTCTTTGGTCTCCAGGCAGGGTTCGGTGATGATATAGGCCATGCAGCCTCCGGACGGTCCCTGTTTTTCGGTCTACCCGCGATCAGCCGACAACGTGTAACCAAAGCCGACACCCCCCGCAAGCTCGGGCGCGCCCGCGCGCGGGACCGGAGCCCGATGTGTACGTCCGCGCCCTTTCCGTCGTATGGTAGGTGGACCCTCGGGTCCCTGAAGCACGCTGCCCCTCGAGGAGCCGATGTCGATGCTCGCGCCGATGCGGACGCTCATCTTCTGCACCACCGCCGTGGCGATGGTCGCCCCCGGGGTCCGCGCGCAGGTTGAGCCCCAGCGTCCCCTCGGGGCCGTTCGCGGTGTCGTGTTCGACTCGATGGCCGGCACACCCCTTCCCGACGCGGCCGTGTTCCTCTGGAACACCTCCTACCGCGCGGTGACGGGAGAGGACGGGCGGTATGTCATCCCGGACGTGCCACCCGGCGACTACACCCTCCTCTTCTTCCATACCCGTCTGGGTGAGATGGGCATCTCGCCGGGGCCACGGGCCGTGCGCGTCATGCCGAGCGGACACCGTGGTGGTGGACCTCGCCACGCCGTCCATCTTCACGGTGATGGTCACCCCCTGCCTGTTGGAGGACTCCGGACCCGGCACGGGTGCCATCGCGGGGTGGGTGGGAGACGGCGCCACCGGCATGGGTCTTCCGCGGGCGCATGTCCTCCTCTCGTGGAGCCCGGAGGGTGCGGTGGATCCCCAGCACATGCAGCTCGAGACGGACGATGGGGGGTGGTACCACACCTGCGCCGCACCGAGCGGCACGCCCATCACGGCCACCGCGACGTTCCTGGACCGAGGGGGCTTGCGGCGCGAAGTGACGGTCTCGGAGGGAGGGGCGATCGAGGCGGGGTTCCTCCTCTGGAATCTCGAGGAGGCGAAGGTCTCGGGGCACATCGTCGACGCGGCCAGCGGCATCGGTGTGGCCGACGCGGACGTCTGGCTCAGGGGCACGAAGTTCCGCGCCGTCACCGGATCCGCGGGCGAGTTCCGCTTCGGCGACGTTCCTCCGGGCACCTACATGATGTTCGCGCGCCACCTCCAGTACGGCACCAAGCGGGACACCCTCATCGTGCCCTCGGGGAGCTCGCTCGCGGTGGAGATGAGGGTGGACACGCGCGCGATCGAGATCGCGCCGATCACGGTGACGGTCGAGGCAGAGCCGGTCACCCGGCGCGCCATGGGCGGGATCACGATCACCAAGACGGAGATCGACAAGGTCCGGGCGCGCGCGCGCGACGCCGCCGACATCCTGCAGAGCCAGCACCTGCCGGGCGTGATCATCCGACGGCGCGCCGATTCCTCGCTGTGCGTCGGCTACACCTCGGGACAGGTCCGTATGCTGAACAACGAGAGCGGCGGGTGCATACCGATGGTCGTCTACATCAACGACGTGCGCGCGACGAACACGGATCTCGCGCTACAGATGCCTCCCGAGTCCATCGACCGCATCGTGGTCTACAAGCCGATCGAGGCAGGCAGCCTCTTCGGTGGCAGCTCGGCCAGCGGCGTCCTGGTGATCTACACGCACAACCGCTGAGCGCGGGTCACCCTCTCCAGACGCCTCCCGAAGACGCGCCACCAGTGCCGATAGCGCTGGGCCAGCACGGGATGCGTGCGCTCGGCGACCGGGAGATACACGGCGCCGATCTCTTCGTGGAGCCCGCGCATCCATGCCTCGTCCGCCTCGCGAAGGTGGGCGTGACGCGCGTGATCGAGGCGCTCCGCCAGCGCGACGAGCCGAGCGTCCTGGTCGGCCGTGACGAGCACCTCCGCGAGCGTGTCCGTGCGCGGCATGGGCACCCGCCCGACCAGCTCGGCCACCGCGTCCCCCACGGTCGTGCGCACCTCGTCCGGTGCGATGCGGAAGTCGACGTCCTCGCTTTCGGTGACGGCCGCTGCTGCCAAAACGGTCGGGTCCGTCACACGGGCGTCGCGGAGCAGGACGAGGACGACCCGGCCGGGATGGAGGTAGAGCGGGTGGTGGTCGTCGTGCAGCGCGCGAACGCGCGGCCGCATGGCCAGCGCGTGGGCCCGACCCACGAGGGCGACGCCGTCCGGACGGAGACCGAAGGAGCGCGCCGCGATCGCGACGCTCGTGGCCATCGCGGTGCCGCGGTTCCCCTCGCTCAAGCCCCCGGCGTCTTTCGCCATTCCACGTCCCCCTCTCCCGCCTCGAGGTTCTCGAGGCGCGCGAAGGTGAAGAGTAGGTCCGACAGGCGGTTCAGATACGTCAGCGCCCACTCGTCCACCACCTCGCGGGAAGCGAGATGGACGACCGCGCGCTCGGCGCGACGACACACCGTGCGGGCGAGGTGGAGCGCGGCCGCACCCCGTGACCCTCCCGGGAGGACGAACGCCCGCAGCGGGGGGAGCCGCCCCTCGGCTTCGTCCATCCAGGCCTCCATATCCGGCACGCGCGAGACCGGCGGGTCGGGAAGCCCCTTGGGCGTGGGCCGTCCCTCCGCGGGCGGGGGCGTGGCGAGCAGCGAGCCGATGGCGAAGAGGTCGTGCTGGATGCGTCCGAGGCGCTCCCGCACGTCGGCCACCTCGGCGACCGCGACGGCCCACCCCAGGCAGGCGTTCAGCTCGTCCACCGTCCCGTAGGCGGCCACCCGGGGATGATCCTTCGCGACGCGTCCCCCGCCGAAGAGTGCGGTCTCGCCGCCGTCACCCGTGCGCGTGTAGATCTTCACCGGAGGCCCTTGGGGAGCTTCGTCAGTCTTCGCAACGTCTGCGCCTTCTCGAGGATGGACGTTCCACTCTCCTTCACCTCCGCCGCGGCGGCCGGAGCGGACAACAGCTCGCGGATGTCGAGCAGCAGCTCGAGTTGGAGCTGGTCCCGCTGATACTCCAGATCGAGACGCGCCATCTCCGTTCGGTCTTCCCGCTCCTTCGCACCCTCGAAGGCATCCCTGTAGACGCTCTCGAGGCTCTGGAGCACGCGCTCGCGCTGGCGCATGCGATTCCTCCGTTCAGATGGTGGCGAGTAGACGCGACCCGGGGCCGGACGCGTAGTACCCCCGGACCGCCTCGCGAAGCTCGTCCAGCCGATCGGTGAAGAAGTGGTCGGCCCCGGCGATGCGCACGAAGGTGATGTGCGGACCCAGGCGCCGCAGGTAGTCCGCCACGGCGGCAGCGGATCCGAACTCGTCGTGCTCGCCCTGGACCACCAGCACCGGACGATCCACGTCGGCGAGGAAGCCGAAGTCGTAGTCCCGCTGCTCGACGGGGAGCCCCAGGCCCAGCAGCCCGACCACGCGGTCGTCCTCCGCGCCGACGCTGAGCGCCACCATCGAGCCGAAGGAGAAGCCGCCGAGCACGAGCGGGAGGGAAGGGTAGCGGCTCTCGAGCCAGTCGAGCGCGGCGCGCACGTCGTCCTTCTCGCCGATGCCCCCGTCGTGGCTCCCCGTGCTCGTGCCCACGCCCCGGAAGTTGAAGCGCAGGGCAACCAGGCCGGCCTCGTTGAGACCCTGGCCCGCCCGGTAGACGGCCTTGGTGTGCATCGTGCCGCCGTGGATGGGATGGGGGTGGCACACGACGGCCGCGCCCCGGGGGTCATCGTCCGGCTCCTTGAGGGCGGCTTCCAGCCAGCCGTGCGCTACGGGGATCTTCACCGGATGGCTCGCGAGAGGGGGCGCCGCCCCCCTCGGCTGTGCGGGACGGGTATGGGACAGCTATGTTGTCCAACGGCCAGAAGGGGGTCAAGTGAACAGGGGTAGGCGTGCCATGACCGGCGTCCAGCGCGAAAGGGAGAAGCGGGCCAACGAGCTCTACTGGGGCTCGGAGCTCAGCGTGAACCAGATCGCCGACGCGATGGACGTGTCCAAGGGAATGCTCTACGAGCTGATCCGTCCCGAGCCCGCCGCCGTTCTCTGTCCCGCCTGTTCCCAGGAGCTCGTCTACGCGAACCGGACGGCACGCGAGCGCGCGATACTCGCTTGCCCGCACTGCGCGTGGGAAGGTGACGTGGAGGAGGCGGAGCTCGGCGTCGGAGACGCGTCCGTCGTGCTCCCCGGGGGCGTGGACGACGTCGAAGCCGACGCGACCGTCGCTGCCCGACGAGGACCCCGGGCGGAAGCGGGTGATCCTCGGTGGGCGCCATGCTCGGCGCCGCAGCCGGCCTGGCCTGGGTGCTCTGGTCGAGGCGTCGCTGAGGTCCGGCACCGGCAGTCGATCCACCATGGCCGTGCACTCCGCGCACCCGCGCGACCCCCGCAGCATCATCACCCCGGACGCGTTCGAGGTCTCCGACCGCGCTGCTCGGGATGCCGCTGGCGACGCCGATGAGTCGCTTCTGGGCCATCCTCATCGACCTCGCGGTCATCGGCGTCCTCACGCTCGGTCACGAAGAGCTTCGCGCTGGTGCTCGGCGTGGTGGCGGCGGTCGTTCTTCATCCGCGTCAGCCTGAAGCGCACCGAAGTCCCCGGCTCGGCTTTCGGGCGGGCCATGCGCCTTTCCCTCGGCTGCATGGGCCTGTTCATCGGCGTGATCACGGCGATCGTCTGGGTGGCCGTGGGCATCCAGGGCTTCGGCGGGTCCTGCCTCCGACCCGAAGGACGCTGACGCGGGACGCCCTCGAGGACGTCGGGGATCACGGTCTCCGGCCGCGCCGGGCTCGCCGATTTGCTCTCCGGCGTCGGCCGCGTGCAGGACTACCGCACGGCCGCGGACGCGGAGGAAGCCGTGCGAAGCGGGCGCCGCCCTGGCCGGCCAGCTCCGCGGGATCGGCCAGACCTCGTCGGAGATCCGCGGCGCGCTCCATGACCTCGCGCCCGAGAACACGTCCTGGTCCGACCAGGTGGACGAAGTCGTGCGGGGTGCGATGGCCGCGGCCGACGTGGAGGAGCAGCCCGCGGACTCGGCCGCCCCGGAAGACGAAGGGGAGCCCGATCCACGGCTCGCCCTCCTCGACTCCGTGGCCGCGGACACGCTCGGGGTATTGAACGGACGCGTCGAGGAGTTGGAGACCGAGCTGCTGCGGAGCGACCAGCAGGCTCCGGGCGCTGCGCACCGCACTGGCCAAATCGAAGGACGGCAGTGGCTTCTTCGCGTGGCTGCGCAGCATCGTCGACGAGCTCGGCTTCGGCTTCGGGTGGGCGTCGCTCTATCTGACCGTCATGCTCTCCTGGTGGAAGGGGCAGACGGTCGGCAAGCGCATCATGAAGGTCCGGGTGCTCCGCCTCGACGGTGAGCCCATCACCTGGTGGACGGCCTTCGAGCGCGCCGGTGGCTACGCCGCGGGCTTCGCGACGGGACTGCTCGGATTCGCCCAGGTCTTCTGGGACGCGAACCGCCAGGCCATCCACGACCGCATCGTGGGCACGGTGGTCGTCGTCGAGGGCGGCCGAGAAGGTCGTCGACTGGGAGGAGGCGCTGTGAGCGAGGATCGATTCGACGCCGAGGTCTACGCCGATCCGGGCGGGCCCGAGCGGGGGGTGAACGAGCGGTTCGACCGACGCATCGTCATGACGGTGCCGGATCGCCACAACCCGAAGCTCCACCGGCTGATGGACCTGGTGAACGCCGACGAGGACCTCTACGGGCTGTGGATCGCGGCAAACGTGAACGCGATGGAACGGCTCGGGATGACCGACCACGGTCCCGTGCACGTGAAGATCGTGATGAACATGGCGGTGCGGATGCTCCGCCTCCTCGTCGACGCGGGGGTCGAGCCGTCCGTGGTGACGCACTACGCGATGGCGAACGAGGACGCCGAGGTGATCGTGGCTCTGGCCGCGCTCCTCCACGACCTCGGGATGTCGATCCATCGGGCGGATCACGAGGCGTACTCCCTCTTCGTCGCGCAGGACAAGCTCCGCGGCATCCTCCCGCAGATCTACGACGCCGCGGCGAGGCGACGATCGTCCGGGCCGAGGTGCTGCACGCGATCATCTCGCACCGCTCCGGCGGCCGACCCGCTCACGATCGAGGCGGGCGTCGTGCGCATCGCCGACGCGCTCGACATGGCGAAGGGCCGCTCGCGCATCCCCTTCTCCTCCGGCTCGCTCTCGATCCACTCGGTGTCCGCCGCGGCCATCGAGGCGGTCCACCTGGAGCGCGGGGAGAGCACGCGCCATCGACGTGATCGTCGACATGTCGAACTCCGCGGGCCTCTTCCAGCTCGACCAGCTCCTGCGCGAGAAGCTGCGCGGAAGCGGGCTCGAGCCGCATCGTCGAGATCCGCGTGCGGCTCGGTGAGGAGGAGAAGCGCCTCCTCACCGACTTCACCCTTTGACGCCTGCCGCTCACCCGCCGGCAGTCGACCGGCCCCACGCGACTGATGGAGATCACGTCTCGCTCCCGCTGGCCTTCCTGGCCGGCCTCGTCTCCTTCCTGTCGCCGTGCGTCCTCCCGGTGGTGCCGAGCTCCCTCGCCTTCGTCTCCGGGCTCACGCTCGAGGAGCTGCGCGACGGATCGGCCTCATCGGCTCGGCGCGCCGCGCTCGTGCATTCCCTCCTGTTCGTCGCGGGCTTCACGGTGGTCTTCATGACGCTCGGATGGGCCGCCACGACCGCCGGACAGACCCTCGCGCACGCCCTGCCGTGGATGAGCCGCGTGGGCGGGGCGATCCTGATCGTCTTCGCCCTGCACCTCATGGGCCTTCTGCGGCTACCCGCCCTGGCGCGGGAGCGTCGCGTGCACGTGGCCACCCGGCCGGCCGGCGCGATCGGCTCCTTTCTGGTCGGCGTGGCCTTCGGCGCGGGGTGGACGCCTTGCATCGGACCCGTCCTCGCGTCGATCCTCCTGTATGCGAGTCTCGAGACCACGAGGGTGCACGGCGTGCTCCTTCTGGCCGTCTACGCGGCCGGTCTCGGACTTCCCTTCGTGGTGGCCTCGGCCGCCTTCAACGCGTTCCTCGCCGGGATGGAGCGGGTACGTCGGTGGATGGTGCCCATCGAGCGGGCAGCCGGCGTCGTGCTCGCCCTGGTCGGGATCATGATGATCACGGGGAGCTTCGCCAGCCTGTCGGCGTTCCTGGCCGGGCTGGGGCAGCTCGTCGATCTGGAGATGCCATGAGGTCGTCGCTCACGCGGTCGCTCGCCGTGTGCTGGCTCGTCGCCGCCTGCACGGACGCACCACCGCCGGAAGCCTCCGGGGACCCGGCCTCCGAGGAGTTCGTCGCCTCCGCGCGCGAGGCGGCGGAAGAGCCGGGCGCTACGCCGGAAACCGCGGCACCCCGCCGCAACACCGGTCTGGACATCGCGGCGCTCGGCTTCGATCTCGGCTCCACCGACGCGCCGGTCCGCGTCATCGAGATGTCGGACTACGGCTGCGGCTATTGCCGCAAGTTCCACGAGGAGACGTGGCCGGTGCTGCGCGGGGAGTTCGTGGACTCCGGGAAGATCCAGTGGAAGTTCCTCCCCTTCATCACCGGGATGTTCAAGAACTCGACCGAGGCGACGCGGGCGGCGGAGTGCGTGTTGGAGCAGGGGGACGAGCTGTTCGAGGCCATGAACCACCAGATCTGGACCGGGCAGAAGGAGTGGAAGGGCAGCGGCGAGCCCGCGCCGATCCTGCGGGACTTCGCGGGAGGTGTCGGGGCCGACCTGCGTCGCTACGACTCCTGTCTGTCCGAGGACCGTCGCGGCGAACGGATATCGCAGGCCACGGCCGTCGCGCGTCAGGTCGGCGTGCGGGGGACCCCGACCTTCTTCGTGCTCGGCTATCCACCGCTTCAGGGTGCGCTGCCCACGGACGCGTTCCGCCAGGTGTTGAGCATGGTCTACGCGGACGCCACGGGCGGCGGGAGCGGTCGCTGAACGCTGCGGCGCGACGCACGGCGGTCCTTCTCCTCGGCGTCGCGGCCTGTGGCCCCCTGGCGACCGGCGGCCCCGGATGCCGACCCGACGGAGCCGCCGCTCGGCTCCCGGACGTCCTCCGGGAATCGAGCGGCGTAGCGGTGAGCCTTCGCCACCCCGGCGTGCTCTGGACGCACGCCGACGGCGCGGGCTCCGACCTCTTCGCGGTCGACGCGGCCGGCCAGGTGATCGCGCGCTTCCCCATCCAGCCGGGCACTCGCGATTGGGAGGACGTGGCCCTGTCCACCTGCGGCGACGGCGGATCCTGTCTCTACCTCGCCGATACCGGAGACAACTACGAAGAGCGGCCCTTCGCCCGAATCCTGCGCACAGCCGAGCCCGACCCGGTGTCGCCGTCGACGCTGCGCACCGACGTCTTTCCGGTGCGATTTCCCGACGGGCCTCGTGACGCGGAGGCCCTCCTCGTCCTTCCCGGCGAGCGCGTGCTCGTGGTGACGAAGGGGCGCAACGACCCCGTGACCGTCTACCGGTATCCGGGGGTGCTCCGGCCGGACACCGTCGTTCTGGAGGAGATACAGCGTCTCTCCGACGGCGCGCGCTTCCTCCCCCGCCAGGTGACCGGCGGAAGCGTGGCACCCGGGGGAGAACTCGCGGCGATCCGCACCTACGAGTCCCTCCAGTTCTACCATGTGCGGTCGGACACGCTCGTACCGGTCGACGGCGGACTGGTGAACCTGCGCACGCTCAACGAGGCCCAGGGCGAGGGCGTGGGGATCGGCCTCGACGGCCGGGTGTTCCTGACCTCGGAGGGCGGGCCGCTCGGGGGACCCGGCTCGATGTCGATCCTGCGCTGCAAGCTGGACGGCTTGTAGCCGCATTCCCGGACGGCACGAACGGTCGCTGGCGCATCCGGACCCGCCCGGGTCACATTGCGCGGTCTCCGTTCCACGACGGGCGGAGAGAGCTGGATTCGCCAGAACCGCCAGGAGCGCCCGATGGATCGCAGCAAGGTCACCCGCCTCTTCCTCCTGCTCCTCCTCGTGGTCTGCACCCGTGTCGGCTCACCGGGTCTGGTCGCACAGGAGCCGACGTCCACACCGCCCACCATCGAGAAGAAGACCGAAGGGATGCGGAAGATGGACGGATTCCTCCCGGTCTACTGGGACGAGAGCGCCGGGAAGATGTGGCTGGAGATCGGCCGCTGGAACGAGGAGCTCCTGTACTACCCTTCGCTGCCCGCCGGACTGGGTCAGAACGACATCGGGCTGAATCGCGGCGATCTGGGCGGCGAGCACGTGGTGAGGTTCGAGCGGGTCGGGCCGAAGGTGCTCATGCAGGAGCCCAACTACAGATACCGCGCGGTCTCCGACCGGCCCATGGAGCGGAAGTCGGTGGACGACGGCTTTCCGACCTCGGTGCTGTGGGGCTTCAAGGTGGAGGCGGTGACCGGCGATCGGGTGCTCGTGGACGCCACCGACTTCTTCCTGCAGGACGCGCACGGCGTGATCCAGACGCTGCGGCGCGGCAATCAGGGGACCTACCGGCTGGACGCGTCACGGAGCGCCTTCTATCTGCCGCGCACGAAGGTCTTCCCGGAGAACACCGAGGTCGAGGTGACGCTCACCTTCACCTCCGACCAGCCCGGCGGCCTGGTCCGGAGCGTCACGCCCGACGCGGAGGCGCTCACGGTGCGGGAGCATCATTCCTTCGTGAAGCTCCCCGCGCTCGACGGGAGCTATACGCCGCGCAGG
This sequence comes from uncultured Gemmatimonadales bacterium, assembly GCA_963823035.1. Lineage (GTDB taxonomy): Bacteria > Gemmatimonadota > Gemmatimonadetes > Longimicrobiales > Gaopeijiaceae > SZUA-318. The sequence goes on along the minus strand of CAWGKG010000012.1, from coordinate 469,137 downwards.
GCCGACCCTCGATCCGGTTACGGCGGCATCGCGTACATGGACTACGCCCAGCCGATCGACCAGGACCTCGAGCAGCGCTTCATCGCGCGCCACCGGATCAAGAAACGGAACCCCGGCGCGGCGCCCAGCGAGCCGGTCGAGCCGATCGTGTACTACCTCGATCCCGGCACGCCCGAGCCGGTTCGGAGCGCGCTGCTCGAGGGCGGGCGCATGTGGAACCAGGCGTTCACCGCCGCGGGGTTCATCAACGCCTTCCGGATGGAAGTGCTCCCCGACACGGCCGATCCCATGGACGCGCGCTACAACGTGGTGCAGTGGGTCCACCGCTCGACGCGAGGGTGGAGCTACGGCAACTCGATCGTCGACCCGCGCACGGGCGAGATCCTGAAGGGGCACGTCACCCTCGGGTCGCTGCGCGTGCGGCAGGACTATCTGATCGGGGAGGGCCTCTTGTCGCCCTACGCGAACGGCGACGAGAACCCCACGGCGATCTCCGAGATGGCGCTCCAGCGCATCCGCCAGCTCGCGGCGCACGAGATCGGGCACACGCTCGGTCTCGCGCACAACTACCTCTCCAGCGCGCAGAAGGCGAATGGCGTCCAGTCCGTGATGGACTACCCGCAGCCGGTGGTCACGCTGCAGAACGGGCAGATCCACCTCGGGCGTGACTCCTACGCGAACGAGATCGGCGCGTGGGACAAGATCACGATCCGCTACGGCTACACGGACTTCCCCCCCGGCACGGACGAGGACGCCGCGCTCGACGCGATCCTGCAGGAGGGCATCCGCAGCGGCATCACCTTCATCACCGACCAGGACGCGCGCCCGCCGTCGAGCGCCCACCCCAACGTCCACCTCTGGGACAACGGCGCGAACGCCGCGGCGGAGCTCCAGCGCATGATGGACGTTCGCCGCGTGGCGCTCGACCACTTCGGAGAGGCGGCCATCAAGCGCGGCGAGCCACTCGCCACGATCGAGGAAGCGCTCGTCCCCCTCTTCCTCTACCACCGCTACCAGGCACAGGCGGCGTCCAAGGTGGTCGGGGGCCAGTACTACACGTACGCGCTCCGCGGCGACGGACAGCAACCGCTCCGCGCGGTGCCCGCGGCCGAGCAGCGCCAGGCGGTCGAGGCGCTGCTGCGTACCCTGCGGCCGTCCGAGCTGACGATCCCACGGGACGTACTCGCCGAGCTGCCCCCGCGGCCGTTCCTCTTCAATCCGCACCAGGAGCTTTTCCGCCGCCAGACAGGCCTGGTGTTCGACGCGGTGGCCCCGGCCACCGCCTCGGCGAGCTTCACGCTCGAATACCTCTTCGATCCGGCCCGCAGCGCGCGCATGGTCGAGCAGAAGGCGCTCGATCCGTCGCTGCCCGGGCTGATGGACGTCATCGAGCAGGTGCGCCAGGCGACGTTCGGGGCGTCGCCGGCGGACGGGTACGAGGCGGCGGTCAACCGCGCGGTCGAACAGGTCTTCGTGGATCGGCTGATGTCGCTCGCCGGCGCCGCGCCCATGCCGCAGGTTCGCGCCGAGGCGCAATACGAGCTCGAGCAGTTGGCCGTTCAACTCGCGCAGGCGACGGATGGCGCCGAGCCTGCCGACCGGGCGAACTACCGCCTGCTCACCTCGGAGATCGGTCGATTCCTGGAGCGCCCGCACGCGCCGGTCGCCGCGCCTGACGCGCCGGCCATGCCGCCAGGCGATCCCATCGGGGACCCCGGCCTCGATTGGCTCGGCCGCTGGGCCTGGTCCGGCTCGAGCGCGCCCGCCGCCGGCACGCCGCAGATCGACCTGAGCTGCGACTGGGACCGCTGGTGGTGGTAGGCGCGTCGGCGCGCTGATCGAGACCGGCGTCCGGGAGGGGATGGGGGCGAGGGGCGAGAGGCCCCTCGCCCCCTTTTCTCTTGGGGACGCCCTTGCCATCCGTACGTTTTGTACAAATCTTACAACCCGTCCCAACCCCAGGACGCATCGCGGCGTCCAAGGGGAAGACGCACGACGTCCGGAGAGCCGACCATGAAGCCGATCACCACCGGGGAAGCCAGGAAGAACATGGCCGAGCTCCTCAACCGCGCCGCCTACGGGGGAGAGCGCTTCGTCGTGACCCGACACGGCAAGGAGCTGGTGGCGATCGTCCCGGTGGAGGACGCGACGCTTCTGGAGCGGCTGCGCGCTCTCCTGGAGAAGCGCGACTACGAGGCGGCCCTGGAGGCCGTGTCCGAGCTCGGCACGGTCTCGTGGGACGAGGTCCGCAGGGACCTGGACCTCTGAAGGGGCCGTTCGACGTGACCTGGAGGATCGAGCTCTCCCATCCAGCCGTGCGCGCGCTGCGCGACCTGCCTCGCGACGAGCAGCGGCGCGTCGCCGAGCGGATCCGACAGCTCGAGGAGGCCGGACCTCCGCCCGGGTGGGAGGGCGCCGGACCGATCGAGCTGCCCGCGGCAGGGCAGCGCCTGCTGTGTAGGGTCGACCCGGAGGAGGGGCGGATCGTGGTGGTGACGCTCCGGCCGTGCGAGGCGCCGGCCGGGCGGGTGGTGGCGGGGCTGCTCGGCAGGCTCGTGCGCAGGTGGATCCATTTCAGCGGCGAAGGGGGGGGCATGGGTGCGCTCACACAGGATCTGGGGTTCGCGCTGCGGGCGCTGCGCAAGGCGCCGGGGTTCGCGACCGTGGCCGTGCTCACGCTCGCGCTCGGCATCGGGGCCGCGACGGCCATCTTCAGCGTCGCGGACGGCGTGTTGCTGGCGCCACTGCCGTACGGGAACCCCGACCGCGTGGTCACCATCTGGAGCAGCTGGAACAACTTCCCCGACAAGACCTGGGTGTCCGTCGGCGAGTACCAGGCGTACGTCCAGGACAGCCGCTCCTTCGAGGACCTGGCGCTCTACTACGGAGGGAGCGCCAACTTCACGGACCCCGACAACCCGGAGCGCGTGGGCGCGGCCGGTGTCACGCCGAACACCTTCTCCGTCCTCGGCGTGGAGCCGGTCCTGGGAAGGACGTTCACCTGGGAGGAGGCCCAGGCGGAGGCACCCTTCGTCCTGATCGGCTACGAGCTCTGGCAACGGCGGTTCAACGGCGACCGAGGAGTGGTGGGAAGGAGCGTCGAGATCGACGGCACCGGCCAAACGGTCCTCGGAATCCTACCGAAGGGGTTCGTGCTTCCCGCCGACTACGGTTCCACCGACGTGAGCGAGGTCTACGAGCCGGTGTACCTGGACCGCGACGCCCCCGACCCCGTGCGCACGAACGGCGGCAACCACGGCTCGTACGTCGTCGCGCGGCTGAAGCCCGGTGTCACCGTCGAGGAAGCCAGGGCCGACCTGGAGGACCAGGCCCAGCGGTGGGTGGCCGAGGGGAGCCGCCGCGCGGAGATGCAATTCGTTCCCCGGCTCTACTCCGCCAAGAACGATGTCGTGGGCACGGCGCGCGGCACCATCCTGGTCCTTCTGGGGGCGGTGGTGTTCGTTCTGCTGATCGCCTGCGGCAACGTCGCCAACCTCCTCCTGTCGCGTTCGGAAGCCCGCACGCGTGAGATCGCCGTGCGAGCGGCGCTGGGCGCCGGACGCCTGCGTCTGGTGCGGCAACTCCTCACGGAATCGCTCCTCCTCTCCCTGACCGGTGGCGTGCTCGGCGTCGTCTTCGCCTCCGTCGGCCTGCGAGCGCTGCTCGCCGTGGATCCGACCGCGGTCCCGCGCGCCGGCAACATCCACATGAGCGGCACCGTCCTCGCGTTCGCGCTCGGCGCCTCCGCGCTGACCGCCCTCCTCTTCGGCATCATGCCGGCGATGCGCGTGTCCCGCGGGAGAGGAGCACGCACGCTCACCGACAGCTCTCGCGGCTCCGGGCGCGGGGCGCGTTCGAATCGTGCGCAGGGCCTCCTCGTGGCCGCCCAGATGGCGATGGCCGTGCTCCTCCTCACCGGCTCGGGGCTGATGATCAGGACGTTCGTCCGTCTGCTGGCCGTCGATCCGGGGTTCCATCCCGAGCGGGTGCTCACGATGCGCATCACGGCGCCGAGCGCGAGCTATCCCGAGAGCGCGGACGTCGTCGCGTTCTACGATGAGCTGCTACGCCGCATCCGCGAGATGCCCCAGGTGAGCGCGGCGGGCGCCGCCCGCATCCTGCCGCTCGCCAGCACGATGGGCGACTCGGGACTGCGCGTGGACGGCTACGAGCCCGGCCCCAACGAGTCCACGCAGGCCGACTGGCAGTGGGCGACGCCGGGCTACTTCGAGGTCATGGGGATCCCCCTCCTCGAGGGGCGGACCTTCCAGCCCGGCGACAACGTCGACGGCGAGGACGTCATCATCGTGAACCAGGCGCTCGCGCGCCGCTACTTCGGGGACCGGAGCCCCCTGGGCGGACGCATCAGCGTCTTCGACGGACGGCTCAACTCCGCCGACCACCGCGATTGGGCGACCGTGGTGGGGGTGGTGGGAGACCTCCGGCACAACGGGCTCACGGCCGATGTCAACGAGCGCTTCTATCGCCCGCACGCTCAGGTCGCGTCGTCGATGCGCAGCATGACGCTCACGATCCAGGCCCGCACCGGCGATCCCGCGGACCTGGTACAGCCGGTGCGCAAGGTGATCGCCGAGCTGGACCCGCGCATGCCGGTGTCCCAGGTCCAGACGATGGACGACGTCCTGTCGGCGTCCGTCGCGCAGCCGCGCTTCGCGATGCTCCTCCTCGCCGTCTTCTCGGGGGTCGCGCTCACGCTCGCCCTCGTGGGGATCTACGGCGTGCTCGCGTACGCCGTGAGCCAGCGCACGCCCGAGATCGGCATCCGCATGGCGTTGGGCGCGGACCGCGGGCGCGTGGTCGGCATGGTGGTGCGCCAGGGGATGGGGATGGCGCTCGTCGGGGTGGCGGGCGGCGTGGTGGCAGCTGCGGGACTGACGCGGTTCATGCAGGGGATGTTGTACGGGGTCACCGCCGCAGGACCCCGCGACCTTCGCGTCCGTCCCGCTGGTGTTCGCGGCGGTCGCCCTGGTGGCGTGCTGGGTACCGGCCGTACGGGCCGCGAGGGTGAGGCCCGCCGTGGCGCTACGGGGCGAGTAGGGGCTCAGTCCGCTGCGCCGGCACGCCGCTCCGCGTCCGCCAGCGCCCGCTCGATGCGAGGATCCGGCAGGAGCCAGATGAACGCCACCACCACGTAGAGCCCTCCCGCCAGGGCTTGATGCAAGAAGGCGGAGGGGATGGCGATCGCATACAGGATGGGTGAGAGCTTGCCCTTCCAATCGCTCCCCACCGCCTTCGCGAGGATCGAGTCCGGCCCCTCCACCGCGAGGATCCTTCCCTGGAGGACGTAGTAGGCGATCGCGGCGAGGAGGAGCACCACCCCATAGACCGCGGTCGGAGCGGGCGCGAAGTGGTTCTCCCCCATCCAGCCGGTCACGAAGGGAACGAGCGACAGCCAGAAGAGGAGGTGCAGGTTCGCCCACAGCACGGCGCCGTTCACCCGGGTCGTGACGGCGAACATGTGGTGGTGGTTGTTCCAGTAGATGCCCAGGTACAAGAAGCTGAGCAGGTAGCTGAGGAAGAGCGGCCACAGCTCGGTGAGCGCGGACAACTCCGCCCCGTCGGGGACGCGCAGCTCGAGCACCATGATCGTGATGATGATGGCGAGCACTCCGTCGCTGAACGCCTCGAGTCGGTTCCTCTCCATCGTTCTCCCATCCCAGGATCCAAGCCGCCCGCCGTCCCTCCCGGCCGAAGCGCCGAGTGCGCTGGCACGATACCGGGCCGGCGCGGGTCCCGCCATGCGGTCCGCGCTTGCCGCGGGACGGGGGAGTCGCATCTTGACTGCCCTGCCTCCGACCCCGATCCGGGAGCCTTGCCATGTGCGCTCGCCGCCTGCGGCGTTCGGCCGCATTCGTCCTCTTCCTGGTCGCCGCGGCCCTCCCCGTAGGGGCCCAGAACGTCACGACACCTCGTGACTTCCTCGGCTTCGACATCGGCGCCGACTACCAGCTCGCCAGCTACGCCCAGTTGGAGGGATACTGGAAGCGACTCGCCGACGAGTCGCCCCGCATGGTCCTGCAGGACATCGGCCCCACGGCCGAAGGCCGCCGGCAGCTCATGGCGATCGTGACGTCTCCGGAGAACCACGCAAGACTGGAGCACTACCGGCAGATCTCCCGACGCCTCGCGCTCGCCGAAGGCGTGGGGGAGGACGAGGCCCGCATGCTCGCCAGGGAGGGGAAGGCGGTGGTGTGGATCGACGGAGGGCTGCACGCCTCCGAGGTGCTCGGCGCGCAGCAGCTCATGGAGACCGTGTATCAGATGGTGAGCCTGAGCGACGAAGAGACGCTCCGCTTCCTCGACGACGTGATCGTCCTCTTCGTGCAGGCCAACCCCGACGGGCAGGATCTGCTCGCCGAGTGGTACATGCGCGAGCCCGACCCGACGAAGCGTACCACGGGCGGCATCCCCCGGCTCTACCACAAGTACGTCGGGCACGACAACAACCGCGACTCCTATCTGGTGTCGCAGCCCGAGACGGAGAACATGTCGCGCATCCTGTACATCGACTGGATGCCGCAGATCATGTACAACCACCATCAGGTCGGTCCGGCGGGCGCCATCATGTTCGCCCCACCCTTCCGCTATCCGGCCAACTACAACATCCATCCGCTGGTGCTCGCCGGGCTCGAGAAGGTGGGCATGGCCATGCAGGGTCGGTTCGTAGAGGAGAACAAGCCCGGGGTGACCATGCGCGGGGGCGGGCCCTTCTCGACGTGGTGGAACGGCGGCCTGCGGACGACTGCGTACTTCCACAACATCATCGGCCTGCTCACGGAGACGCAGGGCAACCCCACGCCCATCGAGGTGCCCTTCGTGCCGAGCCGGATCATGCCCAGCGGCGACGCCTTCCTGCCGGTGGCGCCGCAGACGTGGCACTTCCGCCAGTCCATCGACTACGAGGTGACCGCGAACCGCGCGGTGCTCGACTACGCGTCGAAGCACCGTGAGGAGCTCCTCCTCGACATCTGGCGGACCGGCCACGACCAGATCGAGCGGGGGAACACGGACCACTGGACCATCACGCCCAGCCGCATCGCCCACCTCCGGGAGGTGCTCGCCCGCGACGGAAGGGAGGAGCGCTTCCTCGGCCCGCAAACGGGCGCCCTGGCGGGCTACTTCTCCTCCGGCGTGCCCGCCGAGTACTTCGCGGAGCTGCGTCGACCCGAGGATCGCGATCCGCGCGGCTACGTGATCCCTCGCGACCAGCCCGACTTCCCCACCGCGACGAAGTTCGTCAATACGCTGATCAAGAACGGCGTCGCCGTGCTGCGGGCCACGCGGGACTTCGAGGTGGCCGGGAAGCGCTATCCCGCGGATTCCTGGGTGGTCCGGACGGGCCAGGCCTACCGTGCCCACGTACTCGACATGTTCGAGCCGCAGGACCACCCGAACGACGTCAAGTACGAAGGTGGTCCGCCCGTCCCGCCCTACGACAACGCCGGCTACACGCTGGCGTTCCAGATGGGCGTCCGCTTCGACCGGATCCTGGAGGGGTTCGACGGTCCGTTCGAGCGACTGGACGGGCTGGCCGCGCCGCCCGCCGGACGGGTCGCCGACGCTCGGGGTGCCGCGGGCTTCCTCCTGAGCCACGAGGTGAACGACGTCGCCATCGTGACCAATCGCCTCCTCGCGGAAGGCGCCGACGTCAACTGGCTGGAAGACGCGATAACGGTCCAGGGCCGCGTCTACCCGCCCGGCACGGTGTATGTGCAATCCGGGGGACAGATTGTGGAGAAGCTCTCGGCGTGGGCGTCGGAGCTGGGGATCGATGTGCAAGGAGTTTCCACGCCGCCGAGCGTACCGATGCTCGAGCTCAGCTCGGTCCGTATCGGCCTTTGGGACGAGTATGGGGGCTCGCAACCCTCCGGATGGACCCGCTGGCTCTTCGAGCAGTTCGAGTTCCCCTACCAGATCGTCTACCCGAAGCGACTCGACCAGGGTGACCTGCGAAAGCAGTACGACGTTCTGATTTTCGTCACGGACGCCATTCCCGCCGCCGATGGCGCCGGTGGCGGCTTCGAGATCTTCGGGTCGGCCCCGGAGAACATCCCCGCGGAGTATGAGGACCGCCTCGGCCGGATCACCGTGAAGGAGACCGTGCCCCGCCTCGTCGAGTTCCTCGAGGCGGGAGGCACGATCGTCACGGTGGGCACCTCCACCGCGCTTGCCCGGCTCGCCGGCCTGCCGCTGTCGAACCACCTGGTCGATGGCGAGGGGGTCGCCCTCGGTGGGGACGACTTCTATGTGCCGGGCTCCGTGATGCGCGTCCGCGTGGATCCCAGCCGCCCCATCGCGTGGGGCCTCGGCGAAGAGCTGGACGTCTTCTTCAACAACAGCCCCGTGATGAGGCTCGATCCGGCAGCCGTGGGGATGGGCGTGCACCCCGTCGCGTGGTTCGATGCCGAGAAGCCGCTTCGCTCCGGATGGGCCTGGGGCCAGGAGAGGCTGCGCGGCGGGGTGGCCATGGCCGAGGCCAAGGTCGGTGAGGGAAACCTCTTCCTTTTCGGCCCCGAGATCACGAACCGCGGACAGCCCCACGGCACCTTCAAGCTGCTCTTCAACGGGATCTTCCTGGCCGGTGCGAAGGAACGGGCGGCGCGTCCCATCTCGTGACGGCAGCGACCTGGAGCGAGGCGACCCACCGGGAGCTGAGACCGGGACTCCACCTGCTGGAGTCCCGGGTCGACGACTTCGACGTTCGCGCGGTGGTGGTCCTCGGCCGTTCCACCGCCCTGGTTTGGGACACCCTGGCGCACCCCGTGCCCATGGGCCCGGCAACGCGTATCGTGGCGGACCGCCGCCCGATCATCGCCTACAGCCACGGCGATTGGGATCACGTCTGGGGGACGGCGGCCTTCGCCTCGGCCCCCGACGTCGTGGCGCTCGCGGCGTGCGCCGCTCGCTTCCGCTCCGAGCTGCCGCGGGAGCTCGCCGAGCGCCAGCGAGCCGAGCCCGGCCGCTGGGACGCCGTGCGGCTCGCACCCCCCACCCGGTGGTTCGACCACGGGCTCGACACCGACCTCGGCGGCGTGTCCGTGCGAATCGAGGCCCTTCCCGGCCACACCCCGGACTGCGCCGTGGCGTGGATTCCCGAGTGGGGCGTGCTCCTGGCCGGGGACACGGTGGAGACGCCGCTCCCGGTGGTGAACGACGGAGCGGCGGTCGCGGGTTGGGTCGAACGGCTGCATCGGTGGGCGGCGGAACCCGGACTCCAGTGGGTGGTGCCCTCGCATGGCCGCGTCGGTGGGGTCGACGTGATCGGCGAGACCATCGCCTACCTCGAGGGCCTTCTCGGGGTCGCTCCCGTCACGGCGCCGACGAACGTCCCGCCGTTCTATCTCCGCACCCACGAAGACAACCGACGCAGGATGCGGGGCCCGTAGCCACCGGGGTTGACCCGAGCCCTCTGCGCGGATTATAGTTGCACATGCCAACTACCATGCTGCCCCTCCACGCCGACGGCGAACGCCGACTCCCGCCTGATGGACGACGCGCGCGCCATGTCCGACGCGCTCGGCGACCTCATCCGGGTCGTGCAGTTCCGCGACCGGGACCGGGCGTGCTGCTACGACGTGAGCGTCAGCCAGTGCTACGCGCTCAAGGCGGTCGCAGACAAGGGCCCGCTCACGGTGAACGAGCTGGCGGCCGAGCTCTATCTCGACAAGAGCACAGTCAGCCGCGTCGCGAACGGCCTCGAGGAGAAGGGCTACCTGGTGCGCGAGCGCGACGAGGGGGACGGACGGGTGATCCGCCTTCTGGCCTCTCCGGCGGGGGCCGAGCTCTGCCGTCGCATCGACGGCGACCTGGCGAGGGAGTACGCCGACCTCCTCACGGACTTCGATCCGGAGGTTCGGGCCGCCATCACGCGCCTGCTCGGGCGCCTGGGGGCGTCGTTCGCCGCCCGCGTCGAGACGTCGGGCGGGAGTTGCTGTGTCGTGAGCTGAACTCGCGGGAGGGCGCGTCGCCCTTCCCTTCCACGAATGGTTGCGTTCCACAACTTTCCGGAGCAGAACCCATGAGCCATCTCAAAGAGGACATCCGCCAGGCCGTTCGCGACCGCTACGCACGCGCGGCCACCCAGGACCAGGGCTGCTGTGGACCGTCGTGTTGCGGGGGTGGCACGGCGGAGGCTTCCGCGCAGGCCGTCGGCTACGACGAGGCGGTGCTCCAGGAGATCCCGTCCGACGCGAACCTCGGCCTCGGGTGTGGCAATCCCACGGCCCTCGCATCCCTCGAGGCGGGGCAGGTGGTGCTGGATCTCGGATCCGGCGCCGGCATCGATTGCTTCCTCGCCGCCCGGCAGGTGGGACCGAACGGGAAGGTCATCGGCGTCGACATGACGCCGGAGATGGTGTCCCGCGCCCGGGCGAACGCCTCGAAGGGGGGCTTCACGAACGTGGAGTTCCGCCTGGGCGAGATCGAGGCGCTACCGGTCGCCGACGGGAGCGTGGACGTGATCCTCTCGAACTGCGTCCTGAACCTCAGCCCGGAGAAGGATCGCGTTCTCACCGAGGTCTACCGGGTGCTGAAGCCCGGAGGACGCGTGGTCGTCTCCGACCTCGTATCGGATCGACCCGTGCCGGGCGTCGTGGCCGGCTCGCTGGACGCGGTGGCCGGGTGCCTGCCGACCGACCGCGCACGCTATCTGGACGACTTCCGCCGCGCGGGATTCGCGGACGTGCGGATCACGGACGAGAAGGCCTATCCGCCGGACTACATCCTCGCGGACGAGGGTGTGCGCGCCTTCGTCCAGGGTCATCCGGAGTCGAGGGACGAGCTCGAAGCGTTCGCGTCGTCGATCTCGGGGGCGTACTTCGAGGCTTCGAAGCCGCTGGAGTAGCCGGGGGGAGGGTCAGCGGGTGTAGATCAGCACGGCTCCGTTGCCCGCCATCGTACCGAACTGGAACTGGGCGTCCACCGGGCTCAGGATCTCGATGTGATCGATGGCGGACGGATCCAGGTTCATCAGGATCTGGTCCGGACTCGGCATGATGATGCCGTTCACGAAGATCGCGGCCTGCGAGCAGCTCGCGGCGCGACCACCCCGACGGCTCACCTCGACGCACAGCCCCGGCACCATCACGCCGGTGGCGTCGGTCACCTGCATCTCGCGCACGCTCAGACCCGGGGCGTTCATGTTGCGCAGGAGGTCCCCCATGTTCTGGGTGCGCGCCAGGATCGGCTCGATCTCGGCGCGCGTGAAGACGTCCGCGCGCTTGTCGACCGCGACCCTCGTGCGACCGAAGCGGGTGCGAGCCGTCACGACGAGGCCCTCCACCTCCACGGCCTGGGGCGCCATGCGGATGTCGATGTCCACGGTCTCCTGGCTGAACACCGTCACGGAGTCGGTACGCTGGCCGTATCCGAGGTAGTCCGTCGTGACCAGGTGGCGGCCGGGGGGCAGACCGTCCAGCACGAAGGTCCCGGTCGAGTCGGTGATCTGCTGGACGTTCGTGCCCAGCACCGACACGACCGCACCGTTCACGGCGTCGCCCGTGAGATAGTCGTGCACGGTTCCGACGAGCGAACCCTGTGCCGAGAGCGGCAGGATCAGGTTCTGCAGCTCGGCATCCCCCGGCGCCAGCTCGACGAAGGTCGATCGGCCGGCGTTCTGCCCGAACCGCGCCTGCAGACGCACCTCCCGCGCCGCGGGTACCGTGCAGAGACGGTAGTAGCCGCTCTCGTCGGCTCGCGTCTCGACCTCCTCGGGGTCCCCGGCCCGGCGCTGCGCGACCCGCGCCGTCACGATCGCACGCGGGAGGGGAACACCCGTGAGGGAGTCGGTCACCACGCCCGCGACCGCCGCGAAGCCCGGACCGGGTTGCTCCGCCATGCACCATCCCATCAGGAGGGTCTTCTCCGAAGGCACGGACAGCTCGACCTCGACGGTCTGGCCGGCGTCGAACGTCATCTGACGGGTCGGGGCGCTCACGCCGAGCGCCTGCAGGCGCGCATGGAAGAAGGAGACCGCATGATCTCCGGCGGGAATGCCCGACAGCTCGAAGCGTCCGTTCGCATCGGCGTCGGCCATGGCCGTGGTTCCGAGCACGGCTACCCTGGCCCCAGGGAGGGCCTTCATCTCGGTGCTGTCGAACACCACCCCCCGAAGGACGGCCGTGCCGGAGCCGTCCTGGGCGTCCGCGTTCCGCGCGAGGAGGACGCCCGACGCCAGGATCGCAAGGGCGATCCGCCCTCCGCGAGCCAAGATCCGCAGCGAAGCGTTCCTCCAGGTGGTCATGCCCAGTCCGCCTTCATCGATGGCCAGAATCCGCGAGATGAGACCCGTCCCGCGCTCACGTCGAACAAGAATACGACCTCCACCCCTCGGCGATGTCCACCCCCGCTCAACCCCAGATGTCGAAGAAGTCGACATCCCGCAATCCGGTCGGGCCCCGCGCCGCACCCGCCAGATACGACATCAGCATCTTCGAAGCCTCCTCCATACGCCGCTCCTTCGGCAGAGGATCCCCGACCTCCGGCCGCCGACCTTCCAGGACGGCGAGCGCCGCGCGCAGCCCCAGCGGGACCGCTACCGGGGGGTCGGGGTGCGCCATCTCGTCCGAGCGCGCCAGCAGCATCCGCTCGAGTCCCGAGATCACGTGCGTGTGGAACGAGAGGTAGGCATCGTCACGGGCGCCGGGTGCCTGCTCGAGGGCCTTGAGCGAGGACGCCCGTGAGCTGCCCGCCTCTCCCAGCAGGCGGACGGCGCCCTCGACCATCTGACCGAGGTCGAGCCCACTCCAGTCCCGCGAAGAGAGCACCTCGTCCCAGCGCACCGCGGCCTCCCGCCATATCCGCTCCCCCAGGTAATCCAGCAGCTCCTCCTTCCCAGCGAAGCGGGCATAGAAGGAGCCCACCGAGGAGCCCGCCCGGTCCACGATCGACTGGATCGTGAGAGCCCCCGGGCCCTCGGACTCCAGGATGTGGAGCGAAGCCCTGACGATGCGCTCGAGCGTGCGTCTGGAGCGATCCTGCTTGGGAGCGTTGACGTGGGTCGATCGCGTCGGCCATGCCGCCTCGATAGGAATAGAATTCTGATTCTGTATCTAGGGGAATAGACGTTGTTGCACAAGGTCTCCGCGCACATCCGGTCCCATCGCGGAGTTCGTACGACCCGGGCGCCCCGCTCTTTGCGCCGTCTGAATCAGCATCCCGTCAGGGCCTCGGTCCTGACGGAGTCCTGACGACCCCGACCCACGCTGTACCTCCCCCCGCGGACCCTACCCTGGAGGTGGAACCATGTCGTCGACCGCCGTCGCCACACCGCTCAGCCTGCTGTCTCCTCCCTACGAGGGCATCCGACCGGTCGGTGGCGGGATCAGGCAACTCAAGATGGAGGGTCGCCGGCCCGGCTGTGCGCTCGTCTGGGAGATGGGACGGGGCATCCACCCGCAGGATGCCGGCGTGGTGCGCGCCCGGCCGGGAGGCCTGCCCCTCCTGGTGATCCTGCCGCCCGCGGAGGACCTGTCCCGCGACAGCGGGCTGATCCGGCTCCTGGAGGAAGTGCGGCCCCAGGGCATCCTCCCCCACCACGAGGCTCCCACCCCGGAGGACCTGGCCTGTGTCCTTCGGCAGCCGCCCGACGACCTGGGCTCCGAGGTCACCGAGTATCTGCGCTGGCGGGGAATCGGGCTCGAGCGGGACATGAATCGCCTCGTTCGCCGCATCGTGACGCTGTCGGCCGACCTGCGCTCCGTGTCCGCCCTCGCCCGATCCATGTACCTGTCGCGACGCGCCCTCGGTCGCCGCTTCCTGGCGTGCGGCCTCCCCGTGCCCTCCCACTGGCTCCACTTCGCCCGCCTCCTGCGCGTGGCGATCAGGCTCCAGAACTGTGAGGAGAGCGTCCTGTCCGTGGGATACGAGCTCGGCTATCCCGGACGGCTTCTCCCTGAGCAACCAGATGGCGCGCCTCACCGGGCACCGCCCCACCGAGGCGCGCATGTACTTCGGCTGGGAATGGCTCATCGAGGCGTGGCTGCGGCAGGAAGCCGAAACCGGCGGACTCGCGCCCGAGCTCACGGTGGATTTCCTGCAGCCCGGCGTTCAGCCGGGCCGGAGCGCACCCGGCCATCCGGCCACGGCCCGCAAGCTGACGCTGCCTCGCCGTCCGAAGCCCTCCAGATCCGAAGGAGCGGTGGGGTGAGGGGCCTCTTGCTCGGCGACTGCGACGACGGAAGATTCGCCCTTCCCTCCTGGTCTCCATCCTATGGCGGGTTCGGCGGTCGACGTCGGCCCTTCCCGCCGAGGGAGACTCGATACCCATGGTTCATCCTCACAGCGCCGGCACCCGCCTGAGCCTCTTCGGGGGCCCGCAGATCCGCGGCCCGCGAGACGAGGTCGTGAGCCTGACGCCCACCCAGGAGGCGCTGCTCACCCTGGTCTGGGGCGAGGAGGGGCAGGGTCTGGCCAGACGTCGCGCGATCTGGCTCCTGTGGGAGGACGACGACACCACACGGAGTCGACACCGGCTCAGCCAGCTGCTCCACGAGATCCGTGGGCGGCTCTCCTTCGACCCGATCTCCGTCTCGGGAGAGGACGTGCTGCTGCCGGCGTGGGACGTCCTCCCGTCCGATATCGCGGAGTATCGCGAGCGCTTCGGACCGGGAGCCTGCAGACGGCCCTGGCCCTCGAGGAGCGGGGCTTCGCTAGCCGCCTCAAGCGGGTCCCCGGGGAGGAGTACGACGATTGGCTGCTGGCGAAGCGGGCGCGGCTACGCCGTGAGTTGCGCGAGTACGCAGCGCGTGCGTGGGACACGCATCAGCCCAACGGCGCTTGGCGCTTCGCACGAGACGCGGCCGAAGTCCTCCACATGCTCGATCGACAAAGCGAGTCGGCGCTGCGAAACGTCGTCGAGGCGCGGGCCATGTGCGGAGGCTTCGAGGCGGCGGAGGCCGCGTTCGCGGCTTTCGTCGACGGCCTGCAGGGCGGCGCGCCGCTCGAGCCGGAGACGAGCGCGCTCATCGAGCGCGTACGGCGGCTCTCCGGTGAGCGCGAGATCGGACCGCCCCGCGATACCACGAAGGCACCGCCCCTGGTCGGCAGGCAGGAGCATCTCGGGGCGGCCAGGGGCGTCCTCGATGCCCTCCGGAGTGGAGGCTTCCACTTCCTTCTGATCCAGGGCGACTCGGGCGTGGGGAAGACCCGCCTGTTGGAGGAGGTGCGTCGGGAGGCCCACATCAAGGGGCTCCGATGTCTCCAGGCCCGATCGGCAGAGCTCGAGCGGCACATCCCCCTCAACCCGCTGATCGACGCCCTGGGGCACCCGGACGTCGGGCGTCACCTCAGCGACCTCGAGGACCCCTGGAGGGCCGTGATCGCCGCCCTGCTGCCGCACCTTCCCGAGGGCATGGAGCGCCCGGCGGTGCCGCCGATCGCGGAGAGCAGCCTGTCAAGACGCCTCTACGACGCGTTCTCGATCCTCTTCACGCGGATCGCCGAAGACGAGCCCACGGTCCTGTTCCTCGACGACCTGCAGTGGGCGGACGCCACGACGGTCGCGGTCCTGCAGTTCGTCCAGCGGCGATGGCAGCGCGGGTCCATGGCGGTGGTCGTGCACCCTTCGACCCGATCTGGTGGTCGGCGGCCACGGCGTGGAGAAGTACCTCGAGGGTGACGAGAACCTTCCTGTCACCCGGCTCACGCTCGCGGAGCTCGACGAACGCGATGCCAACCTCCTCGTCTCGCTGGTCGCGGACGGTGTGCTCGATGAAGGCACGACCGATCGACTTCGTCGGCTGGGCGGTGGCAACCCGTTCTATCTCATCGAGCTCACGAAGGACTATCTGGCCGGCCACCTCCACCTGCCCGAGCTGCCCAGCGACGCCCTGACGATCCCCATCTCGCTACGCCAGCTCCTGAAGCCTCGCCTGGATATGCTCAGCGAGCGTGCCTCACGTGCCGCGTCGTTCCTGGCGATCTGGGGTCGATGGGCGAGGCTCTCCGACCTCGCCGCGCTGGCGGGCGCGTCGCTTCAGGACTGCATCGAGGAGGTGGAGGAGCTCGAGCAGGGCAGGCTCGTCGTGGTCGACCGCGATCAGGTGCGGATCGCCCACGAGCTGTTTCGCGGCGCGCTGTATCACCGACTCGGAGAGACCCGGCGGGCGGTGCTCCATCGGAGGGTCGCCGAGCACCTCCTGTCCCTCGAGCAGCCGCAGCCCGGAGAGCTCGCGACCCACTTCGGCCGCGCAGGCGACGACGCCCGGGCCGCACGCTTCGGCCGGGAAGCAGCAGACGCCGCGCTGGAGAACGGGGCGATGGCTGAGGCCGCCCACTTCCTCCAGGTCGTGACGGAAAACGAGTCCGACCAGCGCCTCAAGGCCGAAGCCACGGCGGACCTCGCCAGGGTCCTTCACATGAAGAGGGATATCGCCAAAGCCGACCCGCTCCTCGAGCTGGCCGCGAGCCGCCTCAGGGCGGTGGGCAACCCGGGTCGGGCCCTGCGCATGGACATACGGCGGGTCGAAGGGCTCGCGGAACTCGGCGAGAAGCCGGTCGCGGACCTCTTGCGTCGCTTGCGGTCCATCAAGGCGGCGGCCAAGCACGCGCCGGACGACGAGGCATGGGCCCTTTCGCTCGATTCGGAGCTGCACCTCTTGAATCGGGTGGGGATGTTGGCCGAGATCCGGGCGTTGTTCGACGAGATCCGGGCGTGCAGCGAGAGCGCCGACCCCAGGGCACGATGTCTCGCCAATGCGGCCCTTTCCGCGGCTGTGCTCTTCGGCGACCAGACCGAGGCGCTGCGAGCTGCACGCACCTCCGTGCGCCTGGCCGACCAGCACGGACTCGACGACTACAGGTTTCTCGCGCACATGCGGCTCTTCGTGGCGCTCTTCTACATGGGCTTCTCGCAGTCCACCGAGGCGTCGGGCGTCATCGCCAAGGCCCGCACGCTCGCGGAGCGAAGCGGCGATGTCGTCTTGCGCTTCCAACTGGAGTCCAACTACGGCGTAGCGCAGATGGACGCCGGTCACTTCGACAGGGCGGCCGTTCATTTCGGGCGTGCAGCGGAGACGGTTGCTGGTGCGGAGGACGCCATCGCGCAGTGCCACGTCAACTGCAATCGCGGTGAGCTGGCGTTCTTGCGTCGGGAGTATGCATCCACACTTCGGCATTTCCGCGCGGCGGCGCAGATCCTGAGCGAGAACACGATGCCCGCCGACATGGCGCGGATCGTAGCGGCGGGTGTGGGCCTCGGGGCGCTCGAAGCAGGCGACCTAGGGGAGGCACGGCGGAGGGAGGTCGAGACGTCACTCGTGCCGAACGATTGGCACTTCGACCCGTTCATCTTCCTCTCCTTCCGGGCACGCCTCCTGGAGCGTCGAGGCAAGACCCGCGACGCCGTGGCCCTCCTCCGCGAACATGCATCGACACTGCGCGAACGCATGCCGAATGCCTGGCTGAAGCTGCTGATCGCGGAGGTACGGATGAGCCGCCGCGCTCGGATCGCCGGGTGGGAAGCGCGGGCTGCGGAGGGCATCGCGCTGGCACGCCGGCTGCACTTCGAGACGTGGAGCCGCGAACTCGAGTCGCTGCTGGGCTGAACCAGGGCAGCGCGTAGCTGACGCGCGGCGGGCCCGGAGGCCTACGACGATGCTCGGACCAGCCACCTGGCCTGATCGGCGGCGGACGGCTTACGCGAGGAGACCTGCACGCTCGGCCGGCGGCTCGGGAACTCGCCGAAAGCCACCTCGTAGCCTTCGGCGCTGCGCTCCGCCTCGACGAGATCGGCGTACTGGTCGAGCAGAGAACCCTCGAGCAGGACCCGCACGACGGCAGGAGAGAACTGGCTGCCGTTGTGGATGCGCAACTGCTCGTTCACCGCGGACAACGCCAGCGCCCGTCGGTAGGGGCGGTCCGACAGCATCGCGTCGACGGCGTCGCAGACGGCGACGATCCTCGCTCCGATCGGAATCTCGTCGCCCTTGAGGCCGTCCGGATAGCCTCCACCGTCCTCGCGCTCGTGGTGATGTCGCACGACGCGCAGGATGCTCTCCGGGAAGGAGGAGAGGTTGCGGAGCAACTCCTCCCCCTTGGTGACGTGGGACCGGATGATCACCCGCTCCTTCAGGCTCAGCGTCTCGGTCTTCGACAGGATTCCCGTATAGGGCGCCTCGATCTTGCCGATGTCGTGCAGCAGCGCGGCCGTCTCGACGTCCCTCACGGCGCCGCGCGAAAGCCCCATCCCGGTGGCGATCCGCTTCGCGAGGTGCGAGACGCGCACCGAGTGGCCCGACGTATAGGGGTCCCGCGTCTCGATGGCCTTCACCAGCGCCTTCAGCAGCGCCGTGTTCGCCGCGCGCAGCTCGTCCGCCGTGAGGTACGAGCGCCTGACGAAGAGGAGGGGAAGGAGGACGACCAGGATCCCCGAGACCCCCCATTGCACGTAGAGGAAGGCGACCAGGATCGCGATCGGGCTGACCAGGACATCCTGAAGGCTCGCGCCGGAGTTGCCCCACATCTGCGCCAGGACGTCGCGGAAGTGCAGGCTCCGGCTCAGCGCGATCGCCAGAGAGACAGCAATGTGGTTGAACGCCAGGAAGACCAGCGCGAACGTCATGAACGGCAGGAGCTGCGTTGAGATAGCTCTGCCGATGCTCGGCTGGCGAGAAGCGGGCTCAAGGGCCACTGCCGCCCAGTAGCGTAAACGCCCACCCCGCCAATCGAAGCAGCGACCGTCACTTGGGCGATGTTGAAGACCAACCCGCTCAAGTGCCTTCCGGCGCACGACGAATTCACCGAACGCATCCGTCAGAGCACATCACCAAGACTCCCGCAGCAGGTCCGAAGAGCTGGACGCTGGCGAGGAGCGGGATGAAGGTGATCGAAGAGCTACTGGCGGTCTCGCCCACATTGAGCCGGATCGCCAGGGATTCCGACGCGATCGCCATCCCGAGCAACGCGGCCAGCCCCAGCAGACTCCCCATCCCCAGATGCAGGAGCGGCTGCCAGTCGGCGAGCGCCAGCGCCGCCACGGCAGCGGCGACCATGGCTGCGATGTAGAGGTGAACGAGCCGTGCTCTCATGTGTTCGAGGAGCCCCCTCAGTCAGCGGCTACCAGTTCACCACACCGGCACCGAGCAGGGCGAACAACGCCCCCAGGCTATCCAGCAGAGTCCGGAACATGCGCTCACCTCCTTTCGGGGAACGTCGGCTTCCGAGTGTTCGCTGTGGAAACCGCGAGCGCTCCGCTCTACCGCTCAGCTTCGCTTCGCCGTCAGACCGAGGGGGTTCTCCTTTGTCTCCGCTTCAGGTTGTCGTTCGGGCCCGCAGGCCCAGGTCAAATCCTTCCTCGGACCCAGCGGTCCGTTGCCTGCAGCGTCGCGAGAATCGCGGCCCGGTCCGTGGAGACCTCCACAGCCGCCGCTCCGGCCAGGGGGGTGATGTCCCGCCCCGACATGGCGTTGACCGCGACCAACACGAATTTTCGATCGAAGGCGTCCACCACCTTCACCCCGTCCAACGCGAGGGCGACGCCTCTGGCGTCGGAGCCAGCCTCGACCTCACTGGAGAGCGCGGAGGTCACGGCTTCGAGCGTCGCCTTGCTTACCGCTTCGAGACGGGTGCGCGGTAGATCGGCCGCGATCGCCGATCCGGAGTAGCGCTCACCCTTCCACTCGATCTCGACCCGGTGGCGGGACCGATGGGATCGTTCGGTCTCCACCTGGTGCCCGTAGAAGAGCAGGCGATCCACGCTGACGACCGCGCGCTCGGGAAGGCTGCGTACCGGGTCCGCCTCCGGTTGGGGGGCGGGGCGTTCCCTGGTCTGGGCCACGGAGATCTTGCGATGATCGACTTCGAGGCCCAGATGCGCGAGCAGCGCAGACTCGACGTTCCTCACCGTCTGCTTCGCGGTCACCTCATCCGTCGTGAGGAGATGGACTTCGTCGACCTCTCCCCCGGGGCGGGTAACGAGCCTCGCGGAAACCACGCCGGTCAAGGACAGCAGGAGCTTCTCGGCCTCCTGGATGGTCCATCCAGCGCGATGTTCCAAAGGTGAGGTCATCAACCTTCCGGATACTCCGGAGCCACGGCGCACGTAGCGCCTCGTCTATGCCTCGTCGTGGTGGGCAGGAGGGCACGACGTCCAGGGTGCCGAGTCCCCGACGACGGCGTGCGGATAGCTCGATCCGAGCGTCTACGCCAGGGTGGGCGGTTCAAATGTTTACTTGATTGTCCCACATACTGAGGAACGACCTTCAGTCTGTCAAGAGCCCAACAAGGACGGGCCATTCACAGCTCCGGCACGAGTTCTGGACACGTCCCGACACCGAAAATAGTTCACAAAAAACCGACCTATCGATAGACGCGTCTTCCGTCCAGATCGTCCGGCACGGGAACGCCAACAAGGCCAGCCAACGTCGGGGCCAGGTCCACGGTGTAGACCGCCGTCTCGGACACCCCTGGACCAACGCCCGCCCCGAGCAGCATGAAGGGGACGTGGCGGTCGTTCCAGTAGGGCGTGCCGTGCGAGGTTCCCGTGGCACCCGAGACGAGGTCGTGGTACCCGAACCGGATTTCTATGTCGTATGCCGAAAGATAACCCCCTGCCCTCCCTGGATAATAGGAATTTCTGAAGAGCGCCGCGAAGGAGTCCGGCGCCGGCGAAACCGTGAGGTCCTCGGCGGTATAGGCCTTCGCGGCCAACCCGCGCTCTTCGACGAGGCGTGCGATGCGTGCGGTGATCTCCTCATCGGTGCCTCCCTCACTCGCTGCGTCCCGCACCGCCTTGCCCAGGGCCCCGAGTCGGGTGCGCGCGTCGATGCGCTCCGCACCCTCCCCGGACTCCACCAGGTACTCGGGCATGGTCAGCACACCATGATCGGCGGAGAGGCCGGCCACCCATCGGCCGCGGCCCACGTGCGCATCCAGGTAGTCGAAGAGCGAGCCCAGCTCGTGGTCGAGGCGCACCAGGTTGTCGAGTTGCTCCTGGCTGAAGGGCCCGAACGCGTGCCCCACGTAGTCCGTGGACGAGAAGGAGAGCGCGAGCATGTCCACGTGACCGCGCTGCCCGAGCTGCAACGCGTCGATCGCCTCTCGGGCGAACGTGGACACCGCTCTGTCGGAGAAGGGCTTCGCGAGGAGCCACGCCACCCGGCCTTCGGGGGTGGTCTCCTGGGACGCGACATGGGGGAACGTGGTGTGGAAGCCGTCGCCCTCGTAGAAGGCCGAGTCGGATCGCGCGAGTCTCCTCAGCGACGGGGGGACCTCGTCGTTCCAGACGGTGTCCGCCAGGAGCCCGGGCATCACCTCCGTGTTGAAGCGCTCCACCCAGTCGGGGTAAGCATCGCGGTAGTAGGTCGACGTCACGAAGCGCCCGACCGAGGGAGCCAGCCAATACACCTGGCTTCGGGTCTTGCCCGCGAGGGTGATGGCCGCTCGGTCCTTTCCGGAGACGGACGCCACCCGCGCCTCGGGGTCCGCTGCGAGCACCCAATCCGCCAGCCCTGGTCGGAGGAGGTTCTTCGGCGAGCGACCGGGCGCGTCGGGCACACCCACGATCGGCGAGTCCGGGTCCTCGACGGCGTACATGTCCTTCCAGGTGTCGCCGTCCTTCACCGACCAGTTGTTGGCCACGATGCCCGAGCGAGACGGGAACACACCGGTCGAGAGCGTGGCGTGCCCGACGGCCGTCTCCGTGGTCGCGTGCGCATGGGACGCCTGCGTGAAGTGGTAGCCCTGATCCATGAGCCGCTTGAACCCGCCCGTGAATGCCGGCGCGTAGCGATCCACCAGGTCGGCCCGGAGCTGATCCACCGAGATCATCACCAGGAGCCGAGGTCCTTGCTGCTGTTGCGGCACCTGACCGGCACATGCGGCACCCTGGAGCGCCCATGCGAGCGCCAGGGAGGCGCTCATCGAGAAGGTCTTCATCGACAGCCTCTGTAGGGGATCGGCTCCGGATCTCCGAATCGGAGCATACGTGCTTCCTCCGCCTGGATTCGCTGGACAAGTCGGAAGCGGCTCGGCTAAACTAGCCCACCCATCGGCCCCGCCCCAGTGCGAGGCATCCTTGTGACCGTGCCACGGTGATCATGCTACCCACGGTTCGCGCGCTGCCTGTTCTCACCCTCCTCCTCGCGACCCCGATCGCGGCCCAGGACACGGCTCCGTACACGCTCCGACCGGGAGACCGGGTCACCATCGACGTCTTCACGGCCGCCGGCCAACGCGTGGACGTCGTCTCGGGGGCCCGCATCGTGGACCGTGAAGGGACCCTGTACCTCCCGTACGTCGGCAGCGTCAGTGCCTCCGGGCTGGACGAGGGAGGGTTGCGGGAGAGGCTGGCGCAGCTCTTCGGGAGCTTCTACGACCAGCCGGTCGTGAACGTGAAGGTGGAGCTCCGCGTGAACGTCACCGGCTCGATCGGTCGGCCCGGCCAGTACTATCTGGACCCGAGCGCGACGATCATCGACGCGATTGCCGAAGCGGGCGGAGCGGCGAGCGAGTACGCCTTGAACACGATCCAGATTCCCTCCGACCAGAGCCAGGTCCGGCTCGTGCGGGACGGCGAGACCCAAATCGTCAACATTCGCCCGGACGAGATCACCCCGGAGGTGATCCAGATGCGTGTCCATTCCGGGGACTGGATCCACGTGCCGGCGCGCAGGCGCTCGCGCGTCCGGGACGAGCTCACGTTCTGGGGCAGCATCGTCTCGTTCGCGACCGGCATCGCCACCCTCGTCATTCTGGCCACCACGAGCCGCTGATCCCGGAATGCATCACGGGGCTCAGGAAGGCTGGGTCGAGGTCGTCTCGGGTGTGATGTTCAGCGGCAAGTCCGAGGAGCTGCTTCGCCGCGTGCGCCGCGCCCTCATCGCGCGCAAGAGCGTGCAGGTGTTCAAGTCGCACCTCGACGACCGCTACGCCGGTGTCTTCCGGGTCAGCTCCCACGACGGGTCGGAGCTGGAGGCGCATCCCGTATCCTCCTCTACGCAGATCGCCGAGATGGTGCGCCCCGGCACCCAGGTGGTGGCGATCGACGAGGCGCAGTTCCTCGACGACGGGGTGGTCGCCGTGGTGAACGCCCTCGCCGACCGCGGGGTGCGGGTGATCGTCGCCGGAACGGACATGGACTTCCGAGGGGAGCCGTTCGGGCCGATCCCCCAGCTCCTGGCGATCGCCGAGAAGATCGACAAGCTCCACGCGATCTGCGTGGTGTGCGGGGACCTCGCCACGCGCAACCAGCGCCTCATCGATGGACAGCCGGCACCCGCGGAGGGACCGACCATCCAGGTCGGAGGTGCCGAGAGCTACGAAGCGCGGTGCCGGAAATGCCACGCGGTACCCGGAGTCGCGCGACACCAGACCGAGCTCGAGATCGAGAGCGCGACCGCTTCTTCGTGAGTCCCGGGGCCGTCGCGCCGACCGTCACCGCCGACGTCCGAACCGGACATCCCCCCGCCCCGTCCGTCGGCGCAACTTCTCGCGGAACCCCATTCCCGGAGCTGCGCTCACATGGAACCCATCCTGCCCGGTCTGTCCCCCTCACAGGCCTACTTGCTCGACGAGCGGGGGCGACCCGATTTCCGAGACGTGTTCGGGGCCCTCGCGTTCCGCGCCACGCACGTCCTCACGGCCGTGACGCGGGTCCGGCTGAGCACGGTCGACCTGCGCGAGGAGCACCTTCCCGATCTCGAGGCCATGCAGGTTCTCGTGTCGGAGATCAGCGCCCTGAATCTCGACGCGGAGGCTCGCGCCCTCCTGCAGATCCCCGGCCGGGCGGACAACGTGCGGTTCCTGGTCGGGCATGCTCGAAGCGGGTCGCCTGGAGGTGCGGTCGGCACCGCTGGGCGGCTGGTCGCCCGACTTCACGGTCTTCGTGGACGGAGAGGGCCCACGCGCGGTCCTGGTCGGCTTCCACGCGTTCGAGCGGCCGTATCCCCATCGGGGCCCGGCGCTGGCTTCCGTTCACGGTGACGACGCGGCACGCCTCGCTGCAACCCGGCACCGGGAGCTATGGGAGAGCGCCCACGACGTGGGCCCGGCTCTCTGGAGCATCCTGTCCCGCGCCGCGAAGCGCGCCTCACGCACCGTCTCGGCCGGTTGACACTGGTGGACCTGATTCCTTTATTTTCAGGTCTCGGCATCCGATGCCGTACAGGTCGGAGATCGCCTTTTCCGGGGTAGCTCAGTTGGTTAGAGCATCTGACTGTTAATCAGAGGGTCGTGGGTTCGAGTCCCACCCCCGGAGTACAACCGCCCTCGGGAGTCCTTGTCGCACAAGGGCTCCCGGGGGCGTCTTGCTTGGTGTCGCGACCTTTTCTGCCCACGACGTGTGTACGTGGAGACCAGCGGCTGCGAGGCGCCCGCAGAACAGGGCGCCTCTCAATAGGTGGCGCCAGAGCTCGCCGCCGCGGGGGTTGGCGGACGGGCGGCTCCGGCAAACTGCAGCGCCGCCAGCCGACCCCGGAGTTCGGAGACCACCGGAATGAACGCGTCGTCCGCGCCGGCCCAGAGGTCGAGGACGGACGCGTAGGCGGCCGCCGCGGCCGCGGTGTCGCCCGCCTGCTCCCGGATCTCGGCGATGCGGATGAGGCTCGGCCCGAGGTAGGGCATCTCGGCGGTGGAATTCTCCACCAGCGACCGGAGGAGGTCCTCCGCACGTTGCGGGCGGCCCTGCCGGAGCTCCAGCCCCGCGAGCACGAACCGCTCGCGCGCGAGGCAGCGCACCCAGGACTCGCGAATGTTCTCGTACCACCGCTCCACCCCGGCAAGCGCCGGGGCGAGTTCGTCGCGGGCTGCGGCATCCTCCTGACGCTGCAACCGTCTCTCGGCGCCGAGGGCGTGTGCCAGAACCTCGAGGAACGACCTGGCCTCCGGAGAGGCGTCCTCCAACAGGGTCCGGGACGCCGCGAGCAGCGCCCCGTCCTCGCCGCCCGCCTTGGCGTAGGCCAACGCCCGGCCGTAGACCACCAGCCCGGATCGGATCGAGCCATCGAAGTTCGCCGGCGTGGCTCGGTGTGGGCCGCTTGAGACGCCCAGCGGCACCTCGAGGAGCGTCCCTCCGGAGCGTGGCTTCAGGGCGACGTTCGGCAGGGTCGAGAGAACGAGCCGATGGAGATCCGCGGACGCTGGATCCAGGGCGCCAACGGCCGACAGCGCCCTCTCTGCGGCCGCGGTACGGCCTCGGGCGAGCTCGAGATACGCAAGGACGGAGTAGCCCTCGACGCGGTCCGCAGCCGGCCGCGTCTCGGCGGTCAGAACGCGCACGATCCGATCGGCGGCGGCGATATCGCGCAGGTAACGCGCTACATAGCTCGCCGTGCTCGTCACAGCCTCCATCGGCAGGCGGCGCATGCCCGCGACGAACGCCGCCTTCTCGCGCTCCGAGCCGGACGCGAAAACGCGCAACGCCCTGATCTGGGGGACCGCCACGGAATCGGCTCCCAAGGTGGTCAGATGCGCCTCGAGCGTGTCCAGTCCAGGGTCTCCCTCACGGGCCGCGACGGCCGAGAGGTGGATCAGGGCGGCCCGGTCGTCGGGGTCGATGGCGAGGATCCGCCGCCACTGCTCCTCGGACTCGGCAACGGCCTGTCCCCGGAGACCCCCATAGTGGAAGCGGGTCTCGCCGAGCTGGAAAAGGGCTTCCAAGTTCTCCGGCTGTCGCGCGAGCACCGACTCGTACAGAACCTCCGCCCCGAAAAGGTGCCCCTCGAGGAACTCGTTGAGCGCATCGAAGAGCAGTCCCTCGAGCTCCGAAACCCGAGACCGGTACGCCCGCGCTTTGGCCAGCTTCGCCCGGGCGGCGTCGAAATCCGCCTCGTGGCTCCACAGGGAGGCCACGGCTCCCCGGTAGAACGCCAACGCGAACGTCGAATCCTCGCGCGTAGCCGCGTCGAACGCGTGCGTGGCGTCGTGGAAGAGCCCCGCGCGGAACATCCGCTCGCCCTGAAGGAAGTCGCGGAACGCCGGCAGCGAACTCGTCGTCAGCGCCGCGGCACGCTCGAGCTGCGACGAGTTCGGGAATGCCTCGCTGGCCACCAGGCGGCGTACCAGGTCGTCCACGAGCTGGAAGAGATCGATCTCCTGTTGCGCCCGCTCCGACACGGTGACGACACGATTCCCCTCCGTGTCGTGAAACTCGGCGGACACCTGTATCTGTCCGCCCGCCTCGAGCACGCTTCCGATCACATAGTGGTCGGCCCCGTACTTCCGTGCGATGCGTCGTGCCTCCTCGACGCCGGCCGGCCCGCCCTCCGAGGCGAGACCGCGACTCAGAACGCGGGGGTCCACCGTGGTGACCTCGGCCAGGCCGCTCGCGCTGATGCTCAGGAGCTCAGGCAGGCCCTCGGCCAGGTAGGCCAGGTCGGGGCGGCCCCCATAGCTGAACGGGAAGACGCCCACCCTCTGCCTGGACGTCGTCATCGCGTCCGCGGGCAGTGGCTGGGTGGCGCGGCTGATGCCGTAGGCGCCAACGCCCAGCACGACGGAACGCCCACCACCGCCGCGGGCCTGCGCCAAAGGCGGGGGAGCCGGAAGGAGGCGCGAGGCGACGCTGGAAATCCGCGGCTCAAGACCGTCTGGCTTTGGACCTGCGAGCGCCGGGGCCGAGGGCACCGCGGTCGGAGGAGCGGGAGGAGCCGTCGTGACCGGGGGGGTCTTCCGGGTCTCCGCAGGATCGGCCGGAGGCGACAGCACGATGGCCAGCGTCTCCGGCGACGGCTCCATGTCCAGGGCATCGAGGAGGCCCACCCGAAACCGCTCGAGCGTCTCCCTGGCCCGGACCGGCTCGGCGACGGCCATCAGGAGGGAGAGTAGCCGTCGCATCGGCGCCTCGCGGAACGGAGAGAGGGAGACGCCGCGCTCGGCCCATGAGATCGCCCAGCGCAGGTCCGCCCCTCTCTCCGCTTGTCGGGAGAGGAGGTCGGTCGCTTCGAGCGCTCGCTGGTGCAGCCGCTCCCTCGCTCCGTCGAGCCACCGGTCGACCTCGGCCTCGCTGTCCAGAACGAAGCCGTGGAGCAGATCTCCACGGTAGAGGTCGAGGGCCTCGCCGAGCCTGCCCTCCTCCAGCGCGCGGAGAAAGGCGGCCACGTCGGTCCGGATCACGTGGGGGTTCAGAGCCAGAACCTCGCCGCCGTTGCGGATCACGTCCTTCCCCAGGGATCGCCGGAGGTAGTACATGGCCTGGCTGAGGGCGTGGCGCGCCTTCTCCCGGTCGGCATCGTGCCACAGCACATCCAGCACCTCCTCACGCGTCCTGGCCCCGGAGGGAGCCGTGGCCAGGAAGGCCAGCAGCGCGATCCGCTTCGGTTGCTTGAGGACCGAGTGAACCGGGGGCCGTCGCTCCCCGTCAGATCGACGGGACCGAGGAGAAAAAGCTCCTGCACCGAATGATTACCTCGTGGCGCGCGGGTTGGCGCGCCAGGGAGGTGATGGGCAGGTGAGTCCCGGGTGATGAGGCCGTCCTAGACTCCGCCCTAACGACCACGTGGGCCCGCAGATCTCCGAGAGATCGACCCAGGTATCGAGACAAATAGGACGTCCCCCGGCGCGCCGCAAGACGACCCACGATCAGGAAACCGTCCATGCCGCTTCGTGACGGGGCCAGCGCGCCTTCACGCTTTCGCCATCCTCGCCCTGCTCCTGGGTTTCGCCGCGGCTTCACGCTCGCCCGCCGGTGTCGTGCGCCGCCCAGGGGCGGCGGCTTCCGCGCGGAGGACCTCCATCTGCTCCGTTCCGTGGGCGACGTCCAGCTCTCCCCGGATGGGACGAGGGTGGCCTACACGGTTCAGTCCAGGGAGTCGGCGGGAGGGCCCACCTCCGAGCTGTGGATCCGGGACCTCTCCCCGATGAGGCCCGCTCGCTGGGGCCCGGCGGCGGGCCCCGTTGGTCTCCTGACGGATCCTGGATCGCGTTCGACGGTCGGACCGACGACGGCTCCGGAATCGTCGTCGTCCGGCCCGACGGCAGCGGCCGGCGCCTGGTGGCCGCGACCCGGGGGACCAACCACCCCGCCCCCTCCACGGGCGAAGACGTGACCTGGTCGCCCGACGGCCGTCAGATCGCGTTCGTGTCGGCGATGGAGGGTCCGGAAGGCGCGGAGGCCCAGGAGGACGCCGACCCCATCGTCATCCGCGGTACCTCTACAAGACCACCGGCGCGACGGTCGATCCTACTTCGACGACAACCGCCGCCTGCACCTGTTCGTGGTCGACGTGGCCTCGAGCGAGGTGCGGCAGCTCACCCGGGGCTCGGCTACGAGCACTCCATCGACTGGTCGCCGGACGGGCGGGAGATCCTCTTCCTCTCCAACACGGAGCCCGACCCGGACCGCTTCTTCAACTACGACATCCAGGCCGTGGACGTCGCTCGGGAGACGTCCGCGCATCACCCGACGCGAAAGCGTGGTGTACCGCCCGCAGTGGTCGCCCGACGGCCGCACCATCGCCTTCCAGGGAACGCGGCGGGGGCTGACCTCGTCGGAGACGACGATGGAGGACACCCGTATCTGGCTGGTCGACGCCGACGGCAGCCACGCACGGGTTCTGGCGCCGATGTCGACGAGCGCCAGGGTGCGCCGGCGTGGTCGCCGGACGGCCGGTCGGTCTACTTCACGGTCCAGACCCGCGGCGAGGTCCACCTCTACGGATCCCCGCCTCCGGCGGCGCGCCGAGGTGGTGGTGGCGGAGCGCGGGCGGGTGGGCGTGGTCGCTGGCCCCCGACGGGCGTTGGCCTACTCGTTCACCGCCCCCGTCGACGAGGCCGAGCTCTACGTGGCGGGCCGAACAGGTCGCCCAGGCGCTGACCGATCTGAACCGGGAGTTCCTGGCCGAGCGGTGGCCGCCCGGTGGAGTCCATGCGCCGTCAGCTTCGACGGCGTTGAGGTCGAGTCGTTCCTCACCCACCCGCTCGGGCGGCAGGAGAGGCCAGGCATCCCATCGTGGTGATGATCCACGGCGGCCCCCACGGCCAGCAGGGTCCCGAGTTCGACTACAAGGCGCAGGTGTACGCGGCACAGGGATTGGCGACGCTGAAGGTCAACTACCGCGGCTCGACCGGCTACGGCCAGAACTTCGTGGACGCCATTTTCGCCGACCAGAACGGGGCGGAGGCCATGGACGTGCTCCAGGGCGTCGAGGTGGCGAACCGCCGTTCGCTGGATCGACCCGGACCGGGTGGCGTGGAGGGTGGGAGCTACGGCGGTCAGCTGACCAACTGGCTGATCACGCAGACCAGCCGCTTCGCGGCGGCGATCCCACGGGCGGGCATCTCCAACCTGGTCAGTTTCAACTACCTGTCGTACTACCACGACTATCTGGCCGTGGAGTACGGCGGCTTCCCGCACCAGTCGGACATCATGGACCGGCTGTGGAAGCGCTCGCCCATCCGCTACGTGGCACGGGTGGCCACGCCGACGCTCCTCGTCCACGGCCTGAACGACCACGACGTCCCCACGTCCGAGGCCGAGCAGTTCTACATCGCGCTGAAGGATGTGGGGGTGGAGACGGAGTTGGTCCTCTATCCCCGGTCGGGACACGGCATCCGCGAGACCGATCAAATCGTGGACTTCATCCATCGGAGCGTCGCCTGGTACGAGCGGCACTTCGAGGTGATTCGGGGGACGTCCGGCTCGTGACGTCCCGCGGAGTGGATCGCTCGAAGGCAAAGGGGGAGGGCGGCCTATGAGACACTGATGTCGTCGCAGGTCCGGGCGTTCGGCATATCCCACGCCCGACTTCGAGGAGTGAGAGGGTCTTTCGAAGACTGCTTACGAACCAGGAGACAACCATGAGAAGAACCTTGCTCACCGCTCTGGCGGTCGCCGCGGTGTGGGGCCTGCCACCCGAGCCCCTGTCCGCCCAGGCCGTCGGCACCATCGTCGGCCGCGTGACGAACGCGCAGTCCGGCGCGCCGCTGTCCGGCGCCCAGATCTCCGTGGGTAGTGCTGGGATGGGAGGCCTCAGCAATGCCGAGGGCCGGTTCCTGTTCGCCAACGTCCCCGCGGGCCAGGTCACGGTCCGCGTCCAGCTGATCGGCTATAGCACCGGACAGACGGTGGCCAACATCGTCGCCGGAGAGTCCACGGTGGTGGACTTCCGACTCACCGAGAGCGCGCTAGACCTCGACGGCATTGTCGTGACCGGCACCGCTGGCGGTACGCAGCGGCGCGCCATCGGGAACGTGGTGAGCACGGTGGACGCAGAAGAGGTCGTTCGACAGGCACCCGTATCCAACGTCGATCAGCTCCTGGCGCAGCGGAGTCCGGGGCTCATGATGTTGCCGGGAGGCGGCAACGTCGGAACAGGCGCGCAGGTCCGCATCCGGGGGGTTTCGAGCCTCTCGCTCTCCAACGAGCCGATCGTCTACATCGACGGGGTCCGGGTGGACAGCGACTCCGATCGGGGACCCAGCCAGCGCGGCGGCTCGAACGTGAGCCGGCTCAACGACCTCAATCCGAACGACATCGCCAGCATCGAAGTGATCAAAGGCCCCGCGGCGGCGACCCTGTACGGGACCGAGGCATCGAATGGCGTGATCCAGATCATCACGAAGCGTGGTGTCACCGGCGCACCGCAGTTCGACGTGACCGTGCGGACTGGTACGAACTGGCTCTGGGATCCCGAGAGCCGCGCCGGCCTCCGTTGGGCCAGGGACAACGCCACCGGTGCGTTGTACAGCTTCAACCCGTACATCAACGAGATAGAAAACGGGAAAGGGCCGATCTGGACCAATGGCCCCCTCATGGGCTACGCCGGCAGCGTGCGCGGGGGCACCGACGCGGTCCGCTACTTCGCATCGGCTTCGTACGACGACGACACCGGCGTCGCCTCGTGGAATACCAGCCAGCGCCTGGGGCTGAGGGCGAACGTGGAGATGCTCCTGAACCCGAAGCTCACGCTCCGGACCAGCACCAGCTACATCCGCTCCCGGGTCCGTCTCCCGGCGTCAGCCATCAGTGTCGACCCGTTCAGTCAGATGATCTGGGCCTCGCCGGCGAAGGCCTCCTCCGGCAGTCGCGGCTTCTACTCCTCGCCGCCCGAAGAGTGGGCCGAGGTCGAGAGCCGCGCGGACAATGATCGCACCACGCTCAGCACGGAGCTCCGATTCACGCCGTTCGAATGGATGACACAAAAGCTGGTTGCGGGACTCGACCTGAACGACGAGGTCTCGTCCGTCCTGTGGCCGAGGCAGCCAGAGGGACGCAGCCACTTCTTCGGCAGCCAGGGCCTCGGCGACAAGGATGTCACGCGCGGAGCGACACAGATCGTCACGCTGGACTACGCGGGGTCGGCGAAGTGGAACATCAGCGACTTCGCCATGACCTCGTCGGTGGGATTCCAGTACTTCCGTCGCAGCTCGAGCTATATCGAGGCGCAGGGTCAGGAATTCCCGGCCGTGCCCATCACGACGGTGAGTGGCGGCGCGGTGCGCACCGGTGGAGAAACGTTCATCGAGAACGCCACCGTCGGCGTCTACGCCCAGCAGGAGTTCGGGTGGAAGAACCGCGTGTTCATCACGGCGGCCGTCCGGGGCGACGACAACAGCGCGTTCGGTACCGACTTCAACGCGGCCATCTACCCGAAGCTGAGCGGCGCATGGGTGGTCCACGAGGAGCCGTGGTGGCACATCGGCTTCGTGGACCAGTTCCGCGTGCGGGGTGCCTGGGGAGCGGCTGGCCAGCAGCCCGGGACGTTCGATGCAGCCCGGCTGTACGGGCCCGCCGTCGGCTATCAGGACAACCCGGCGCTGGTCCCCACGGCCTTCGGCAACCCCCAGCTCAAGCCGGAGCGCGGCGAGGAGCTCGAGGTCGGCTTCGACGCGTCGGTGCTGTCGGGCCGCGTGAGCGTCGAATACACGCACTACGACCGGACGGTGAAGGACGCCATCGTGAACCGCCCATTGCCGCCCTCGTCCGGCTTCGACGGGTCCCAGATCGTCAACATCGGCCAGATCAGCGCGTGGGGCGACGAGCTGGGCATCAACGCGCGGCCCGTCGAAGGGTCCAGGTTCGCCTGGGACGTCGACGCGCAGATCGCCACCATGCACAACCGGATCGACGATCTGGGCGGGCTGGAGTTCATCGGCGCCGGTGGTCAGGGACAGCACCGCGAAGGCTTCAGCATCGGCGACCTCTTCATGTACAAGATCGTCTCGGCGACCATCGACGACGGGGGCTTCGTGACTGAGGCCCTCTGTGACGGCGGCGCCGGGCTGCAGGGCATGGAGCAGGGCGGTCCAGCAGTCCCCTGCTCGGAGGCAGGCAAGGTGCTGTGGGGCCACTCGCAGCCGACCTGGCAGATCGGGTTCGGCACAGGGTTCACGTTCTGGGACCGCTTCCGCTTGGCCGCTCGTGTCGAGGGCAACGGCGGCCACTGGCAGTCGAACACCGAGATCCGGGCGCAACACAACCTCGGCATCACGAAGCCGGTGCTGGAACGCACCGATCCCTTCCTCATGGCGTACCGCGGCATCGAGAACGACGCGACGGGCATGTACCAGGCCGGCTTCCTTCGCCTGCGCGAGATCTCGGCGACGTACCAGCTCCCACCCTCCGTCGCGAAGTTCGCGGGCGCTTCCGCAGGGTCGCTGGGTCTGGGCATGCGCAACGTCATGATGCTCTGGACCAAGGAAGAAGGCTGGGGCACGCCGCGGAACGGTTCGATCACGGTGCCCCTCGCCGACATGATCGCGTGGGATCCGGAGATCCGGGCCATGGGGCAGCTCTCGAACAACTACCAGACCGTGATGCCACCCACAGCCTCGCTCACGTTCACACTCCACCTCACCTATTGACGGAGGGTGACGACATGAAGAGCCAAGACCCAATCGGATTCGACGAACTGGACGGGAGCGAGACAGCGATGCGTGCAAAGCGAAACGACCCCAGGTCGGGCCGGACGCCCCGGCGGAAGGGCACGGCGGCCCTTGCCCTCGGAGCACTGCTCCTCTCCTCGGGGGGGTGTGGGCGTCTCCTGGATGTGGAGATCCCGGGCTCGGTGCAGGATTCCGACCTGGACAATCCGGCTCTGGCCTCGACCCTCTACTTCAGCGCGCTGGGCTCGTTCGAGTGCGCGTACGGGAACTACGTCGCCACCGTGGGCGTGCTCACGGAGGAATACATCGTCTCCTCCGCGTGGCTAAACGACAACATCTGGGGCTGGCGGGGCGTCGAGACCAAGCAGGCCGCCGGCACTTGCTCCAACAACCGGGCCGCCTCGGGCTTCGGGGCCTACACGCCCCTGCAGCAGGCTCGCTTCCTCTCGGAGGACGTGGCCCGGCGTCTGGAGGCGTTCGACGACGCCGACGTCCCGAACCGCGCACACATGCTGGCGGGGTTGAAGGCCTACGCGGGCTACAGCTACACGCTGTTGGGTGAGGGCTTCTGTGAGATGGCCATCGACGAGGGGCCGCTCATGCAGCCGGACGAGGTGCTCCAGGTCGCCGAGACGTATTTCACCGACGGGATCGCACGGGCCCAGGAGGTGGGCGACGAAGACCTCAGGCTGCTCTCCCTGATGGGACGGGCGCGAGTTCGGCTCGACCTGGGTCGAGCCGCTGAGGCCGCCGCGGACGCCGCGGGGATCCCCGAGGGGTGGTCGTACGATGCCACCTACTCGAGCATCCAGGGGGACCGGGAGAACCGAGTCTACAACGTCACGATCCGGAACAGCTACCTGTCCGTTGCCGCGGCGTACCGGGACCTCGAGGTGGGCGGGGAGCCGGACCCGCGCGTTCAGCCGCAGAACACGAACGCCTTCGGACACGACGGCACGACGCCGCAGTGGAACCAGCTCAAGTACGGGTCGGCGGCCTCGCCCATCCACTTGGCGTCCTGGGAGGAGGCCCAGCTCATCATCGCGGAGGCCAAAGGAGGAGCCGAGGCCGTGGCCGCCATCAACCGGCTGCGGGCCGCTCAGGGCATCGCGCCCCTCGAGAATCCCAACGTCGCCGACATGCTTCCCACCGTTCTCGAGGAGCGGAGGCGCCAGCTCTTCAGTGAAGGGCACCGCCTGAACGACATGCTGCGTCACGGGATCCCGTTCCCGACGGGGACGAACCACAAGGGTCAGACCTACGGTCCTACGACGTGCATCTGGCTCCCCGACCAGGAGCGCAACAACAACCCGAACACCTGACGACGCCCCGCACCTCAATCCACGGGGTCCCGGGTGGGTGGTGGTGGTACGCCGCCCCCCGGGGCCCAAGCAACCGAGAGACGCATGAAGACCCGACATGGACCGGCTTTGCTGTTCGCACTGGCGCTGGGCCTGACCCTCGCGGCTGCGGCCTGTGGCGGCGGAGAGGAGGGACGGGTGGACGACCTCGCCGGGGCCACCCTGGCCATCCGCGGCGGCTGGATCTTCACCGGACAGGGTGACGCGTTCGAACCGAATGAAGGGGTGTTGATCCGGGACTCGGTCATCGTGGGAGTCCACGTGAACCTCGCCGAGGCGGACCTCGCGGGCATCCAAGTGCTCGACCTGACGGAAAACGACTACATCATTCCCGGGCTCTTCGACCTGCACGCGCACTATGCCGTCGACCTCCTGGGTCACGGTCGCGTGGACGACACCGAGGTCTACCCGGCCCTCTTCCTGGCCAACGGGGTCACTTCGACCTTCCCGGCTGGAGAGGTGAACCCGTACAGGATGCGGGACACTCGCATCAGCATCGACAAGGGAGAGAGGGCGGGCCCCCGCATCTTCAATTCGGGGCCTTACTTCGGTGGCGCGCGCAGGGGTTGGGACGCTGACGCAATCTCCAGGGACTCTCTCCGGGCCGAGGTGGAGTACTGGGCGGCCCAGGGCGTCCGCGGGTTCAAGGCCAAGAACATCGATCCCGACCACCTCCGGTGGCTCATCGAGGCGGCTCACGAGCACGGTCTCACCGTCACGGGCCATCTTGGGTCGGGGTATCGCGACTCCGTCAACCCGCGTGACGCGATCATGATGGGGATCGACCGCATCGAGCATTTCATGGGCGGCGACGCGATGCCAGACACCCGCTCCGCGTACGCCTCGCTCGTGAACATGACTCCCGACATGCCGGAGTTCCAGGATATCATGGAGCTCTTCAAGGAGCACGGGACGTACTACGACGCGACCCGTTCGGCATACGGATACTACGGGAAGAGAGACCCGGAGGTCTTCACCTACTTCGCGCCCGAGATGGACTACCTGACGCCGTACGCCCGGTCCTTGGTCGAGGCTCACCTGCCCCGGCGGGTGAACGACCAGTTCGAGAAGATCTACTGGGTGAAGAAGGACCTCATCGGCGAGTTCTACAAGAACGGGGGGAAGGACCTGATCACGCTCGGCACCGACCATCCGAGCTGGGGCGAGTACTTCACTCCCTTCTCGGTCCATCGGGAGCTTCACGCCCTCAACCTGTCCGGGATCCCGGCGCCCGACGTCCTGCGGATGGCGACCATCAACGCGGCCCGGGCGCTCGGGGTGGGAGACATCCTCGGCTCCCTCGAGCAGGGGAAGCTCGCCGACCTGGTCATCGTCGGCGGGGATCCAATTCGGGATATCCGCAACACCCGCCACGTCCGAACGGTGGTCAAGAACGGCGTGGTCTACGACCCCCGAGCCCTCTCCGAACCGCTCCAGGGCACGTTGGGCCCCAAGGACCAGGCGGACGAGGTGAACTGGTAGGCTAGCGCTGCCAGCGAGGGGGATCCCGACCTCGTTCCGGGGTCCCCCTCGGGGCCTCGCGCCTTCTTGGGCGCGGTCCATTCGACACTCTCGATGCGCCCGGGCCCGCGGCCCAGCTCGGCCCCACTGCTGGCCCCGGCCACTCCCGGACTCCAGGTTCCCACCCGGAGCCCGGTTCGGCGCACCCATCCGGAGGAGTGAGGCGATGGAGCGATCGAGGGTTCTTCGGGGCGTGGGCGCGGCTGGGGAGGGCGGGTGTGCTGGCGCACGGCGCTCTCGGTCGGGGGGCCGACTGCGGCCGCGGCCCAGATCACCCCCGCCGAATTCGCCGCCCGCCGCGACTCGCTCGCGGCGGCCGTGGGCGACGGCGTGGTCGTCGCGTTCGGGGCGCCCACCCCGATCACCGACCGCGGGCCCTTCTTCCAGCTTCCCGGCCTTCCACTACCTGACCGGCTTCGACGAGCCGGACGCGGCCATGGTGATGGTGGTCAGCGGAGGACGGGGTGAGACGACGCTCTTCCTGACGCCGATCGATCCGCGGGTGGCGCTCTACTACGGCAGGCGACCGGACTCGGCCGACCGTGCGCGCGCACTTCGGCGTGGCCGGCCGCTCCTTCCAGGCGCTCACGCCGGTGGTCGACTCGCTCGCTCGCTCCGTGCACACGTTCTGGACGCTCGCGGACTTCCAGGCGGCGGACTTCGCAGCGGACGACTCCCTCACGCTCGGCCGGTCCTTCATGCGCCGCTTCGCCGCGCGACACGGCGAGGTGCAGGTGCGGGACGCGCATCCGATCGTCGACCGCCTGCGAGGGCGAAAGAGCCCGGCCGAGATCGCGCTCCTGAAGAAAGCCGCCGAGATCAGCTCGGAGGGTCACCGCGCCGCGATGCTCGTCGCGAATCCCAGCCACGAGTACGAGCTCCGCGCCGCTCTCGAGGGGACGTTCACGCGGCTGGGCGCCGAGCGGCCGGCGTACGGCTCGATCGTGGGCTCCGGCGCCAACGGCACGCAGCTGCACTACATGAAGGACACCGCACCCGCGCGGCCCGGGGAGGTCGTGGTCATGGATGCGGCGGCGGAGTACCGCGGCTATGCGGCGGACGTGACGCGTACGATTCCGGTGAGCGGTACGTACACGCCGGAGCAGCGACGCATCTATCAGCTCGTGCGGGACGCCCAGAGCGCGGCGGAGCGCAACTCCGGCCCCGGCATGGACCAGCCCGCGGCGCAGGACTCGTCCTTCGAGGTTCGCGCCCGGGGCCTCGCGGAGCTCGGGCTCGTGGAGAGCCCGGACGCCCTCTTCGATCCGCCGTGGCAGGCCGACTGCGAGGCCCGCCCGGCATCGTGCCGGCAGGCCACGCTGTGGACGATCCACGGCATCAGCCACGGCATCGGGCTCGAGGTGCACGACCCGGCCTCGTACTACGGGGGTGACCACACCTACCAGCCGGGCGACGTCTTCACGATCGAGCCGGGGATCTACATCTCCACGGCCTCGCTCGAGATCCTCCCGGACACCCCGCGCAACCGGCGCTTCATCGAGGCCGTGCGCACACAGGTTGCCCGCTACGAGAACACGGGCGTGCGCATCGAGGACGACTACGTGATCACGCCGACGGGCCTCGAGCGCATCAGCACGGCCCCGCGCGAGATCGACGAGATCGAGGCGCTGATGCGCCGGCGCGTGCCGATCGGGTAGAGGGGGCGGGTCATTCCTGCCTGAGCGTGCGCACGGGGTCCACGGTGCTGGCGCGCACGGCCGGCACGGTCAGCGCCAGGAGTGCGGTGGCCGCGAGGATCGCCGACACCGCGATCAGCGTCACGCTGTCCGTGGGCGCGACGCCGAAGAGCAGCCCGGTGAGCACGCGGCCGCTGGCGAGGGAGGCCAACGCGCCCACGCCCACCCCGACCCCAACCGGGAGCATCCCCAGCGCCACCGTGCGCGCGGCGACCCGACTCCCCTCCGCGCCGAGGGCCATCCTGATCCCGATCTCCCTCATCCTCCGGGACACCGCGTGGGAGGTCACACCGTAGGTCCCCACGGCGCCGAGGAGCAGAGCAACCAGGCCCAGCAACGTCAGGAGGGTAGAGAGGATACGTGTGTCCGCCACGGTCGCCGCCACGATGTCGGTGACGAGGCCCGCGCGCGACAGCACGATCCCGTCGTCGACGCTCAGGATGGTCCGCTGCATCGCCGCCAGCACGGCGTCCACGTCCCCGTCCGTCCGTGCCAGGACGTACATGCGCGGGAACGGCTCCTGAGCGAGGGGAAAATACGCCTCCGGATACGAGGCCTCCCTCAAGTCGGCCTGGTGCACGTCTGCCACCACGCCGACGATCGTGTAGGCGTCCGTGCCGTCGGCGCCCTGGTAGAGGAGCTGACCGATCGGGTCCTCGCCGGGGAAGAACGCGCGTGCCATGGTCTCGTTGATGACCGTGACCGGGGGTGCGCTCGCGTCGTCGTCCTCCTCGAAAGATCTCCCCTGCACCTGGCGAACGCCGAGCGCCTCGAAATAACCAGGCAGGACGACCCGGAAGCTCGCCGACGGCGCGTTCTCCTCGTTCTCGACGGGCGCGGCGCCGGTCCGGTATCGCGTCCAGGCCCCACCACTGGTCATGGGGAGGAACATGATCCCACCCACCGACCGGACGGTGGGGATCGCACCCACCTCGGTCGCGATCCGACGGTAGAGCCCGTCGAGCGCCCCGGCCCCGTCGTAGCGCCCGGCCGGCGGCGCCACGCGCACCGTCACCACGCCCACGGGATCGAAGCCGGGGTCCGCGTGCCGGAGTGCGCGGAAGCTCTGGAGCATGAGGGTGGCTCCGGCCACGAGCACCATCGCCAGGGCCGTCTCGAACGCGACGAGCACCTGCGCCGCCCGACCCGGCCTCTCCGACCCCCCGCGCCCGGCGATACCGAGGTTGTATCGCAGGCCGCTCCGCACGGTATGTGCCACGGGGTAGAGGCCCGCGAGCAGGGCGGCGACCACCATCGCGCACAACCCGAAGAGCACGACCTGGCCGCCCATCCCGATGTCGTTGGACCGGGGGAGGGCAGCCGGGAGTCGACCGCCAGCCCACGAGATGACCACCCAACCGAGCCATAGGCCGACGGCGCATCCGAAGAGAGCCGTGAGGGCGGTCTCGGCCATGAGCTGGGCCGCTACCCTCCTGGGCGGGGCGCCCAGCGAGAGCTGGATGGCCAGCGAGCCCGCGCGGCTCTCACCCTGGGTGAGCAGCAGGTTGGCGACGTTCGCGCACGCAAGGAGCAGGATCGCCAGGACTCCACCCATCAGAACCCATAGCGGCCGTGACACTTCCCCGAGCATGAAGTCGCGAAGGGGAACCAACCGAACCGCCGCGAGCTCCTTTGGCGTGGCCGTGTATCCATCCTCTGCCCACACGGTCCGGAAGGCGCTCCGCATGTCCACGCTCGCCTGCTGGATCGTGACGCCGGGGCGGAGCCGCCCGTTCATGGCCAGGGCCACCCCGGGGACGACCTCGGGGTCGAGCGGAAGGGGCGCCCACGCCTCCCAATCCGGTTCGATGGGCACATAACCGCGGCCCATCACGCCGATGATCGTCCGCATGCGGCCGTTGATGTCCACGCGGGTCCCTACCACCGCCGGGTCGCCGCCAAAGCGCCGCATCCAGAGACCGTGGCTCAGGACGACGACGCCGTAGGACGACTCCTGAGCGTCGTCCTCGCGGAAGGTGCGCCCCAGAGCCGGCTCGACGCCGAGCATGCGGAAGTGGTCCCACTGGACGATGCCCCCACGCGCTTCCTCTCCCCGCCCCTCGCCGACGAAGGTGAAGATCGTGCGTCCCCACGGGACCACCGACTCGAACGAGCCGGCCTCGCGCGCGAAGCGCTGTGCCCCGCCGAGCCGGATGTAGAAGAGCTCGTCGGGGTGGATCCGGACAACCCGATCGGCATCGGCGTACGGGAGGGCCCGCAGGAGCACGCCATACACGACGGAGAACACGGAGACGTTCGCACCCAACGCGAGCGCGAAGGTGAGGCCGACGGCGGCGGTCGGGCCCGGCCGCCGTTGCAGCGACCGGAGCGCACGGCCGACGTCGGCGAAGAGGCCGAGGGGTGGGATCCCGCCGCCGGCGAACCCCGGGAATCGCCGTCCCACCAAGCGCGGGACGGAGGCGAGGGTCTGACGCCAATACCATCGACGTGCACGGCGCGCGCCGAGCGCGGGAAGCACGTGTCGCTCGAACTCCTCGTCCAGGTCGCCCCGCACCGTACCCTGGGCGTCTCTCCGGTCGAGGAGGTCCAACAGGCAGCCGGCCAGCTCGGGCGGGCCGTCGGCTCGGCGCGTCACGCCCCTTCCTCACGGGGGAGGGAAGCCAGGTCCAGCCCCTCCCACATCCGGTTGTGTACGGCCCGGGCCCGCCGCAGCGCTTCGGCGCCCTCGGCGGTGAGGCGGACCACCTTCCGCGCCCGCCCGCCGCGTGCCTCGTCCCCGAACTCGAACCCGGACGTGATCCACCCCTTGCCGTCGAGGCGGTCCAGCGTGGCGTAGACCGCACCGATCGACACGGCGGCCCCGGTGCGCGCTTCGATCTCCCGCCGGACGGTCATCCCGTACGGGCGATCGCCCAGGTGCGCCACGGCAAGAAGGACCTGCTCCTCGAACGATCCCGGCACTCCGTCTTCCCCACCCACGTTCCCTCCCGGTTATACATCGTAGAAATCGTTTCTATTTTGTATAATGCACGGCGGGAGTGCAACGGTCGGGATCGTCCGCGGAGCGAAGAGGGAGCGATCCGCGGTCTGCCCTCGAACATCGTTGCCGCACCGCAGGGGTCGCTCCTATCGTCGACTCTCCAGAAATGCCCACCTCGAAGCCTGGGACGCCCTCCATGCCCTCCCGCGCCGCCGTCGTCACCGCAAGCGTCCTCAACATCCGACCCACGCCTTCGACGGATCGCCCGACCACGGGTCGGCTCCAGCGTGGTGACGAGATCCAGATCCTGGCACGGGAGGGAGCGTGGTACCGGATCCGTGTCGGTGACGTCGAGGGCTTCGTGCACGGGGACTACGTACGGCTCGCGGAGGCGGACCACGCCTCGGGCTTCCTGCACGAGCGCCCCGAGCTGCAAAGCGCCCCTCTTCCGGCACCTGGGGAGGAGCAGAGGCCCACGGCCGGCTTGAGAGGCTCGGGGTTGAGGGCGGCCCAGACCTGGAACCGCTTCGGCGGTCTCCTCGTGCCGCTCTGCGAATTCACTGCGGTGGAGCGCGCCTCCGCCATCGCCGTGCTGCTCGCGGAGTCCTCGGGCAGCGGCTTCCGGAACGGGCGCATGGTCATCCGCTTCGAGAACCACGTCTTCGAACGGCAGTGGGGGGAAGCGGGCCGCGGGCGCTTCGGGTCGTTCTTCCGCTACGACGCGAGCCGCCGCTGGCAGGGACACGAGTTCTGCGAGGGCGACGGCCGCTGGCGGCCGTGTCACACGTCGCAGGACGAGGAGTGGCGGGTGTTCGAGTTCGCACGCGGGCTCGACGAGCCCGCGGCGCTGCGCTCCATCAGCATGGGCGCGGCCCAGATCATGGGCTTCAACGCGTCGCGGATCGGGTACGACTCGCCACGCGAGATGTTCGACCGATTCAGCGCGGACGAGCGCTACCACCTCCTGGGCATGTTCGACTTCGTGATCGGGTCGGGCACCACGTCGCCCATGCTCGAGGCGCTTCAGCAGGGTCGCTACGAGCAGTTCGCGTCCCACTACAACGGCCTCGGACAGGCCGCTCGATATGGAATGCGCCTCCGCGAGTACCACGACGCCTTCATGACGGGGGGGCGCAGCCGATCGGCTTGAAGGCGCCTCCGGAACGTGGTCAACCTCGCCGGCCCGGCATGGCGCCGCCGCGGAGCGTGAGGCAACTTCCGGAGACCTGTCGTATCGAAGTTCGTCCAGTACGACGCGTCACTCTGGGGGGATGATGCACGCATCGATCCGCACGTTTTCCGGTCTCCTGCTCGCCTGCTCGCTCGCCGCCTGCGCGCGCGAGCCGGTCACGGGCTCGTTCGTCACCATGCTCGGTCCCACGGACACCGTCGCGGTGGAGAGCTACACGCGCTCCGGCGACCACTTGACGGGGGAGAGCGCCACAGCCTACCCGCGCGCTTCGGTGCGCGCCTACGAGGTGTCGTTCGGACCGGCTGGCGAGGTGACGCACGTGCACATGACGTCCGGACCACCAGGCGGCGATCCGACCACCGTGGCCGACTTCACCTACACGGGCGACAGTGTCTCCGTCGAGATCCAGCGCGACACCACCACCCGGAGCTTCGTCGTGGCGACCGGGGGAGATCGCCCACTCCCCTTCTACGAGGATCTCTTCGGCTTCTGGGAGATGTCCCTCGCGCAGGCGATGGAGAGCGGCGTGGACAGCACGAGCATCGGGGCGCTCGCCGGGGAGCGGGTGCTCCCCGTCGGATTCCATCGGCTCGGCGAGCGCGCTGCGGACTTCTCATACGAGGGGTGGGGCACGGTCCACGCGTCGCTCACGGCGGAGGATCGTCTGGAGGGCCTCGACATGACCGAGACCACGAGCAAGTACACGGTCGCGCGCGTGCCGTCCGTCGACGTCGAGCGGGCGGCCGACCGCGTGGGCGGCGCGGCCGGCCCCGGGTGCGCTGTCGCCCCGCGACACGGCGAGCGCCACCGTGGGCAGGGCCCACGTCGCGGTCGACTACGGCCGGCCCTCGATGCGCGGCCGGAAGGTGTTCGGCGGCATCTTGCCGTGGGGTGAGGTGTGGCGGTTGGGTGCGAACGCCGCGACGCAGCTGATCACGGACCGTGACCTCGTGATCGGCGGGAAGCTCGTGCCCGCCGGCACCTACTCCCTCTGGTGCGTGCCCACGGCCTCCACATGGACGCTCGTGATCAACGCGCAGCACGGGCAGTGGGGCACCGTGTACGACGAGGCTCAGGACATCGCCCGTCTCCCACTCGAGGTGAGCGCGCTGCCCCAGCCGGTCGAGCAGTTCTCGATGGACGTCGTGGACGGAGGCGGCGGAAAGGGCACGATCGCCCTGGAATGGGAGAACACGCGCGCGAGCATCGCGTTCACCGTGCGCTGAGCACGGGCCATGCCTTCCCGCTCCACCGGCGCGGCGGCCGTCAGCGCGCTCGTCGTCGGTGTCCTGCTCGCCGCGCCGCTCGGCGCGCAGACCGCGGAGGAGCGGTCCTCCGCGATGGCGTGGGGCGCCCATCACCTGTGCGCGGGCGTCTTCGTGGTGGGGCGAGACTTCCGGCGCGCGCCCGACGTGGTGCTGGAGCGCGACGTCCGTCCGTTCGGGTGGTTCCGGTGGGAGGACGCCTTCGGCTACGAGGTCGACTGGAGCGCGCGCCGCGTCACGGTGAGCGCGCCGGGTCTTCCGGCGCGAAGCGCGGGATACCACGGCGACCAGGGGTGCATCATCGAGCCCCGCGGAGGGGGGTCGGCGGGGGCCGCCACCACCCTGGCGTTCGAGCCGCGGACGATCGCCTCGTCCCTTCCGGACCCGCGCACGCAGCCCTGGCCCACCGGCGACCTCGGGGCGCACGCCCCGCTTCCGGAGAGCGCCGACGCGGACGCCTTGAATGCGGCGCTCGACCGCGCGATGGGCCCGGCCGGGCAGAACACACGCGCGCTGGTCGTTCTCCATCGCGGCCACATCGTCGCGGAGCGCTACGCCGAGGGCTTCGGTCCGCACACCCCGCAGATCTCGTGGTCGCAGGGGAAGAGCATCGCCGCCGCGCTCGCCGGCGTCCTCGTGCAGGAGGGCGCACTCAGCCTCGACGAGCCCGCGCCGGTCGCGGCCTGGCACGCC
Organism: uncultured Gemmatimonadales bacterium; assembly: GCA_963823035.1. GTDB lineage: Bacteria > Gemmatimonadota > Gemmatimonadetes > Longimicrobiales > Gaopeijiaceae > SZUA-318. The sequence goes on along the minus strand of CAWGKG010000012.1, from coordinate 425,689 downwards.
GATCCAGAGGATCCCGCGCGCCGCGATCCTCCTGCGCGACCTCCTGCACATGAGCAGCGGGCTCGACTTCCTGAACCTGGGGCTGGACGACCCTCGCTCGTACACCTCGGCCAACGAGCACTTCCGGCTCTACATGGACCAGGTGGGTGACGTCTGCCGGCACGCGACCGAGCAGCCGTTGGACCAGCCCCCCGGCTCGGTCTTCCGCTACCGGAACAGCGACCCGCTCACCGTGACGTGCATCGTGCGTCGGATCGTCGAGGAGCGCGGAGAGGACTGGCTCTCCTTCCCACGTCGCGCGCTCTTCGATCGGATCGGCATCCGCGACGCCGTCCTCGAAACCGACCTCCGCGGGACGCCCATCATCACCGGCTACGACTTCATGAGCGCCTACGACTGGGCGCGATTCGGACTGCTGCACCTGTGGAAGGGGGTGTGGGCGGGCGAGCGGATCCTCCCCGAAGGGTGGACGGATTTCGTGAGCACGCCCACGCCGTCCGACCCGAACCAGGACTACGGCGGGCTGTGGTGGGTCAACGCGGGGGGCCGCTTCCCCGGCCTTCCCCGGGACGCCTACACGGCGGCCGGTTTCATGGGACAGAACACGATGGTCATCCCGTCGCTCGACATGGTGGTGGTGAGGCTCGGCCCGAGCCCGGGTGGCTCGGATGCCTATCTGGACGGAGTCGTGGCGGAGGTGATTTCGGCGCTGGGCATGTGAGGGTATTCATTCAAGATGCCGAACCCGACCGCCCGACGCCCGCCGCTGCTCCTCGCGATCGCCCTGACCGCCACCGTGTACGGATGCGCGACGCTCCAGGAGCTCACGGCTCTGCGCAACGTGGACTTCTCGCTCGCAGGTGCCACGGGGAGCTCGTTGGCCGGAGTTCCGATCGAGTCGATCCGGAGCTATGGGGATCTGTCCGCCATCCAGGTGGCTCGCCTCGGAGCGGCACTGGCGCGTCACGAGCTACCGCTCGAGACCGTCCTGCAGATCCGCGCCTCCAACCCAGCGGACAACGTGCAGGCGCGTCTGGTCGGGCTGGACTGGAAGCTGTTCCTCGACGACCGCGAGACGATCAGCGGCATCCTCGACCAGGAGTACGTGCTGCCGCCTGGGCAGCCGGTCGACGTGCCCGTGACGGTCAGGCTGGACCTGCTGGACTTCTTCGACGGGCAACTGCAGGACGTGGTCGGCCTCGCCCTCGCGGTGGCCGGTTCGGGTGGGAGCCACCGCGTACGGCTGGACGCCACCCCGTCGATCCAGACGAGGCTGGGACCGATCCGCTACCCCGAGCCCATCCGAATCGACTACCAGGTCGGGGGCTGACCAGCGCGGTCGAGGCGGGGAGCCGTTCCGGCTACCTGTAGTACTTGAAGTAGTGGAGGGTACCTCCGAGAGGATCGAAGGCGACCTTCCAGTACTGGTCCGTCATGGTGGCGAAGCTGAGTCGCCCACCCACCGCGGCCTGGAGCCGACCGTCGCTCAGCTCGTGGCTCACGTCCTGCGCGGTGAACTCGTATCCGTACCCGGACGCGATCGACGCGAGCCTCTCCATGGACATTCCGTCCAGGCCACCCGCAACGAGGATCTCTTGGCGAAGCTTCGGATCCTTTCCGATCTCAGCCGTGAACGCCCTGTACGATTCCGTGCTCATCTCGCCTCCCAGGCAGTGGTGTGCTACCCAGGATGAATACGTATAGGCGCCCGAATGCGAAAGTCGTACGTGCGGCCACCCGGGAGTGGCGGCGGCGTGAGACCTACTCCGATCCCCCGCCGACCGGAAGGAGGATCCCGAGCGACACGAGCCGGTGGAGGAGCGCCGGGAGCCCCGAAAGGAAGGGACTCGCCAGGCACCCCGTGCTGCTCCGCGAAGGCGGCGAGGGCTTCACGTGGCGTGCGCCCCTTCCCCAGGAGGCCCACCAGAGCGGACGCTACCGGATCGACCCGAGCCGCGAAGCGCAGACCGTCGCGGAGGCGCAGGCGCACGTCAGGCCGGGTCCATCCGTTCCCCGTGGGCTCGCTGGTCTCCGAGCGCTCGAGATCCGGCGCAGGCATGAGCGGGGTTTCGAGCAGCGGTTCGGTCCCGCCCAGAGCCGCGAGCAGGTCCTGCGCTTCCAGCCACCGCCTCAGCGACCCCCCAATCGGGCCGTCCGCGAGAGGCGGAGCGTCCCGGAGCTGTCGCACAGGGTCGCGATGGCGGCGCGGACGCAGGACGATCAGTCCACCTCCCACCGCGTCGATGGCTTGCGCGCGCAGATGCCCCATCCACGTGCGCAGCGCATCCCCTTCGTCCCCTTCGGGCGCGTCCTGCACGACCCAGCGCCAGGCGTAGGTCGCGGCGTCGTACGAGTAGAGCCGCAGCACCCAGGCGTCACACGCCACGCCCTCCAGCCACGCCAGCACCTCCGTCCTCCAATCCGTCCCGGCGCGTTCGGGCCACTCCGCCATCATCTGCAGCCAACCCGACACGGTGAGATGGTCGGGTCCCGCCCGGGCGATCGACCGGCTCAGCTCGGCCCCGCCGTCCCGGTAGGCGAACGTGTCACCGGGCGAGAGCGCGAAGGGAGGGTTGGAGACGATGAGATCGAAACGCTCCCCCCCCACCGGCTCGTAGAGGTCTCCCTGGCGGAAGTCCACGCGGCTCATCTCGTTGAGCTCGGCGTTGAAGCGGGCGAAGGCGAGCGCACGCACGTTGACGTCGGTCGCCACGACCCGCCCCGCGTGCGCGGCGGCGAGCCCGCTCAGGACCCCTGCACCGCACCCGAGGTCGAGCGCGGATTCCACGGGTCCGCGCAGGGTGAAGTCCGCGAAACGGCGGGTGGCGCCCCCCGCGCCCGGCACGAAATCGGGCGCGCGCGCCCGGTGCCGCTCGGCCAGGTCGGACGCGAAGATCAGATCCCCGACCGCGCCGAGCCGGGCGGTCGCGGCGCAGACGGCGTCGTGGGTGCTCAGCAGCCCGCAGTCGTGCAGCGCGACCACGACGTCGGCGCCGAGCGCCGCCTCGACGGCCTGGCGGGGCATGGAGCGCTCGAGGAGGAAGAGCTCGAGAAGGCAGCGGGTGGGCTCGTCCAACGCCCGCACCCGCTCCCCCATCAGGGGGGTGCCGAGGCTCGCCAACGGCGCGCCGTCCGGCACGACGAGGCGCCTCCTCAGCGATGCCTCCGTGAACCTCGCGGCACTGAGGCACGCGCGAACCGCCTCGCGAGCGTCGGGCGTGGGAAACGAGGGAGCCGGGTGCGTCACGGACGGGCCTGCCTGATCGGGCGGCGGAATGCGTGGCGACGATGGTAGGAGCGTGCGGTGGACCGCGGCAAGCATGCCGCTCGCAAGGAGCCCATGGCGGGGCGGGGCGGCGCCCGCTAGGGTGCCCGCGAGCCCCGGTCCGGCACCTGCTCGCCGGCCCGCCCGTCGAACCGACCCACCAGCGAGCCCCTTCCATGAGCGACACCCCGACCCATCGTCCGGTCGTGGCCTCCGGCCTTCCCGCGCCGGTCGGTCCCTACTCCCCGGGGATGGCCTTCGACCGCCTCATCTTCGTCTCCGGACAAGGCGCCACCGACCCGACTACCGGCGAGCTCGCCGGTGCCGACGTCGCGACGCAGACGGAGCAGGTCTTCCGCAACATCCGGGCGATCCTCGAGGCGGCGGGAACGGACCTCTCGCACGTGCTACGCTGCGGCGTGTTCCTCGTGGACATGCGGGACTTCGCGTCGATGAACGCGGTCTACGCACGCGTCTTCGGTGAGCACCGGCCAGCGCGCACGACCGTGCAGGTGGCGGCCCTTCCCCACGTGGGGCTCAAGGTCGAGATCGACGCGATCGCCTACCGACCGTGAGAGGAGGACGCCGCGCCGGAGCGTGACGTCCTCCCCTCGAAAGCCGCCCGATGGGCCGCACCGTGCTCTACCTGAAGCCCTGTTGCTGTCGAGAAAGGTGGGCTCGGGTGCGGGAATCGAACCGAGGTCCGATCTGTTGGGAACGGGTGGCCACGACGGCAGCAGAGAGTTCGTCGGACGCACCCGCGTAGAGGATGATAGGTGGGTGACTCCGGGCGAGAACCTCCGATGCCTGGGGGGCATGGACGTTCGAGCGACGGCGCGGTCCAACCCATCGGGCGGACTCCTTTCGGCGTACGAGTTTGTTCGTGTGCCGGGAGAATGGCCCCGCGGGCCGTCGCCTCGCCCTACGACTCATGACGTAGAGCCGCGGCAGGATTACGTAGAGGCGGGCGGATCGCCTCGTGGACCGAGCCTGGTGTGTCTATGTAAGTCCAGGTCAGACATCGACTTCTGGAAGACGACGAGCGATCCATACCGTACGGAACACCGCCGTTCCGACGGTGCCCACCGCCACCAGGGCCAGGACGGGAACCAGGAGCGCGCCGGGGGCCCGGCCCGCCCAGGCCGACACGGACGGGTCGAGGATCGCACCGAACCCCAGGAGGAGGAGGCGCTCGGCGCGCTGCATCACGCCCAGCTTGCACTCCACCCCCACGCTCTCGCCGCGCGCCCGGGCGTAGCTGACCATGAGCGACCCGCCGAGCGCGGTCACGACCAGGACCAGTGCCGTCGGGGAACCCCGGAAGAGGAGCGCCAGGCCGACGAAAGCCGCGAACTCCGCGAAACGGTCGAGCGTGGAATCGAGGAAGGCGCCACGCCGGTTGGCCACACCGAGGGCGCGGGCGATCCGTCCGTCGAGGATGTCCGCGATCCCGCCCAGAAGCACGGCCCATCCGCCCAGGTTGATGCGGCCGGTCGCGAAGCACGCCGCCGCCACCACCCCGAACGCCACGCCGAGGAGGTTGAAGAACAGCGGCCCCAGCCCCAGCGCCAGCGAGAGCCGCTCCACCGGGCGCACGAACCAGTAGAACCAGCTGCGGGCGAAGCCTCCCAGGACGAAGGAGCCTCGGTCCTGCGATGTCGTGCGGGTCACGCCCACGCCGTGCCGCGCCCGCGGCGTAGATCGGCATCGAGCCCAATGCCACGGCCAGCAAGGCCACCAGCACGATCAGGTCCGTCCTCATTCTCGATGCTCCCGTTCGGGGCGGGTGAGCAGCACACGGAACACGCGCGGCCAGAGGAAGAGCAGCGGCGCACGCCGCTCCAGGGCGGTGAGCTCCACGCGGGTGCCCGTGCGTCGCTCCACCTTGCGCGTGATGTAGGGAAGCCAGTTGTCGAACGTGAGCACGTGCTTGAGCCAGCGGGCCGTGACGCGCGCCTTGGACCGCCTGAGGTGGCGCCGCCAGCGCCGACGGGCGGCCTTCCCCGGAGGGCTCGCGAAGCGGTAGGCGTCCCGCACGCGCATCAGCCGCCCGGCGGCGGCCTCCGCCTCGAGGATGGGTGCGAAGACGTCGCGGAAGTGCGTACGCTGCGTCGCGAAGATCGTATCCGCGCGGTTGCGCGCCTCGGGGCGGAACTCGGCCCGATAGGAGATCTCGAGCAAGCGGCGCCCCAGCGCCTCGGCGTCGAACGGCTCGTCGAGGAAGGGCCCGACCCACGCCAGGGCCCCCACGTGCGCGGCGTGCAGGCACGCGCCCACCCACCGCGCACGCTCGGCATCGGTGGCCTGGACGAGCGCGACGCGCTGGACCATGCGGGCCAGGAGGAAATGGTCGCGCGGAGCGGGGCCGAGCGCACGCTCGAAGTCCGCGTGGTCGATCACGAGGCACTTGGCGAGGCCCGCGTCGCCCTCTTCCGGAGTGAAGGCGATGACGTTCGGCGGGAGCACGCGTGCAAGGCCGGCCATGAGCCACGTCGGCCGGTGGATCTCGCCCGCCGCGCGGAGCGCACCGTAGAAGGCGCGGTAGTCCCGCACCACCACCACGAAGTCGAGGGCGCTGTGTCGGTCGGGGGTCGCTCCCGAGGAGGTGCGATCCGTAGAGGATCACGGCCGAGACGGTCCCTCCCGCGGCGGCCGCCAGGCGGCCGGCCAGGGCTTCGGCGTGCTCGAGGGCACCGCCGGTGCCCTCTACGGGGGGACCCGCCCCGCCGCTCTCCGGAACCCGCTCGGGCATCGCGGCCCTCACGAGGTGGGCACGGCGGCACGCATCTCGGCCAGACGCCGGACCATGTGCTCTCGCATCTTGCCGATGAACGGCCCGGGGTCCGCCCCGGCGTCGGGCCACTCGAACGGGCCGATCAGCTCCACACGCCCGCGGATGCCGCTCATCCCGCCCAGGAAGTCCTTGAGCTTCGCGCGCTGCCAGAAGCCGTCCGCCACCATGACGTATACCGTCCACGGACGTTGCTCGAGGATGATGCCGAGCCCCGTGGTCTTGAACCGTCCGATCTCGCCGTCCCGCGTCCGCGTGCCCTCGGGAAAGATGGCCAGGGGCACGTCGCTCGAGCGGGCGGCGTCGCGGATCTCGTCGAACATCCGGCGCGCCGAACCGGCCTTTGCGGAAGGGTCCACGGCAGGGTATTGATAGAGGCGCGTCATGTGCGAGATTAGCGGAATCCACCGCATATAGCGCTTCCGGGTCAGGATCCTGGGATAGGCGTCCTTCACCGACGCGACCACCAGGGGGATGTCCAGGAGCGACTGGTGGTTCATGAGGACGAGGGTGCCATCGCTCGCCGGTACCTTGGGGATCTCGGGGATCCGGGCACCGCCGATCACGGAAACCGGACGCAGGACGACCTGCGCGAGGAATCGCTGCCAGCGACCGAGAACGGCGATCCGCCGCGAGGGTGCGAGGCGTACCCACGGGGCGATCAGCAAGCGCTGGACGGGATCCAGCACCAGCAAGGTGAGGCACACGAAGATGAGTGCCAGGTAGCCTCGAAGCTTGGACAACAGGCCTCCGTCGAAACGGGAGGTCGGAAGGGATCAACGGCGGGTGCGCCTCGAACCGCCAACGCTAATCGGTTCGGCGGACGCGCATCAAGGCGGACCACCCCTGGAATCGGACATGGCGAAGGACGGGCACGACATGGAGTACACGTACTACGGGTTCCGCAACTGCATCGGCGGCTTCTTCGAAATGGCGACGACGGACGCCCGCAGGATCCTCCCGTCCCACCTTCAACCGCTCGAGGTGCAGCACACGCGGAGCATCTTCGCGCTGACGGCGTTCGAGTTCACGGAAAGCGAGGTGGGCTCCTACGAGGAGGTCGTGCTGGCGATCCTCGTGCCCCCGATGGTGGTGCCCGGCAAGCCGCTGCCGAAGGCTGCCTTCTACCCCTTCGTGGTGGGCACGTCGACGGAGGCCGCGCGCCTGCACGCCATCGAGCGGTGGCATCTGCCCCACTACATGAAGGACCTGCAGATCCACTTCGAGCAGACCGACGGCACGATGGAGGTCCGGGTGCGGGACGAGGACCGGCCCGTGCTGGACGTGGTCGTGACGGACTACGCCTTCGGGCCGAAGAAGAACCTGTACAACGCCTTCACGCTCGAGGGCGACGATCGCTTCAAGGCGAACATCTACATGGACGCCCCGCACTCCGAGCACGAGGAGGAACGCGGCTCGCTCAAGCTCTACGAGCACCCCATGACCGCGCCCCTCACGATCCCGGACGTCCATACCTTCCCGTTCCGGGAGGAGTGGTACCAGGCCGGGATGCAGACCTTCGAGCCGCTGGAGAAGATCTGAGCGGCGCACGCCGCACCTTCGTCGTCTTCAACCCCGCCTCCGGGCGGGGTCGCGGGGCACGCCGGCTCGAGACGTACCGTCGGCTGCTCCGCGAGCACCTGCCCGAGGCCACGATCGGGGTGACCACGCGTCCGGGTGAGGAGCGCGACCTCGCCGAGGCCGCCCTCCGGGACGGCTTCGAGCTCATCGTCGCCGTGGGCGGCGACGGCACGTGGAGCAACGTCGCCGACCGGGTGGTGGCGTCGGGACGCGACGATGTGGCCTTCGGCGTGCTGCCGAGCGGGACCGGCAACGACTTCGGTCGCAACCTCGGCTTCGATCCGGCGGGCGGGGCGGAGGCGGTTCGCGTCCTCGCGGAGGGGCACGTGCGCCGCGTGGACGTGGGCCGTCTGGACACGCCGAGCGCCTCCGAGCACACGCCCGGGAGCCACGAGCCCCGTCACTTCCTGAACCTCATCGGCTTCGGCTTCGACATCGCGGTGCTCGATGCGGCGGCGGGCGCGCGCTTCCTGCGGGGCGAGCTCCTGTACAAGCTCACCGCGCTCCAGCAGCTCTTCCGCTTCCCGGGCTTCGAGGTCGGATTGAGCGCGGACGACGCCGGCCGGCGTGACGGTCGGCACCTGATGCTCACGATCTCCAACGGCCGCTTCTTCGGCGGGGGCTTCCCGATCGCGCCGCGGGCGCGCATCGACGACGGAAAGCTGCACGCCTGCAGGATCATGGACGCGCCGCCGCTCACGCGGCTCCGCCTCTTCAACCTCGCCGAGAAGGGGCGAGCACGTGCGGTCGGATCGGGTCGAGATCCTCGACCAGGACGCGTTCCGCCTCCAGTTCCCCGCGCCCCCACGCTTCGAGATGGACGGCGAAGTGCGTCAGGCCGCCGAATCGGAGCTGGTGGCACGCATCCTCCCCGGCGCGCTCCGCGTGGTGGCGCCCCGTACATGAGAGCGAAGACCCTCCACACGCCCCGCCCCGCCGCGAAGTACCGGGTGGACCTGAGCTTTGTGCTGCAAAGTACTTGACGAAACGCCGCCCTACCCCTCATTCTGAAGGGATGAACCGACCCGCGCCCAGGCTCCGAGACCCGGACCCGCCTCCCCTGGCCCTGCACGACAAGGCCATGGAGAACCTGCGCTACATCCGCGAGACGATGGAGCGCTCCCAGTCGTTCACGGCGGTCTCCGGGATCGGCGGAATCGTCATGGGCGTCATCGCCCTCGCCGCGAGCCTCGTGGCCTGGCGGGCGTCCGATCCGCGTGTGTGGGTTCTGATCTGGATGACGGCCGCCGTCCTCGCGCTCGGCGTGGCACTCTTCGCGATGGCGACGAAGGCGCACGCCGCCGGGAGCGCGTTGCTGGGTGGAGCCGGGCGGAAGTTCGCCTGGAACGTCTCGCCCCCGCTCGTGGTGGGCCTCTTGCTCACCCTGGCGCTGGCGCGGGCGGGCCTGGTGGAGTTGCTCCCCGGAGCCTGGCTCCTGCTCTACGGCACGGGCGTCGTCACGGGCGGGGCGTTCTCCGTGAGGGTGGTGCCCGCGATGGGCTTCACCTTCATGGGCGCGGGAGCGCTCGCCCTCTTCGCCCCGGCGGCGTGGGCGGACGTCATCATGGCGGTGGGCTTCGGCGTGCTGCACATCGTTTTCGGCGTCATCATCTGGAGGAAGCACGGTGGCTGAGAGAAAGCCGGTCGTACGGGACGTCGGAGGAGGACGCGCCGCGGGCGCGTCCGGTGCTGGACTCCGTGGCCGGGAACGGTCCGGAGGCGGGGGCGCTCGAGCTCGACCGCCTCATCCACGAGCGGGTCCGTCTGGGGATCGTGAGCGCGCTCGCCGTGAACGGCGCGCTGCCGTTCACCGATCTGCGCGATCTCCTCGGCACGACCGACGGGAACCTGAGCGCCCACGCTCGGCGGCTGGAGGACGCGGGCTACCTCCTCTGCCACAAGTCGTTCGACGGGCGGGTTCCGAGGACGGACTACGAGCTGACGGCCAAGGGACGTCGGGCCCTGGAGGCCTACCTCGATCACATGGAAGCCATCATCGCGGCCACTCGAGAGCGATGAGCACGAAAACAGAACAGGGCTCTATTTTTTTGGGCGCGGACTCTATGGGACAGAGCGCACGCAGCGGTGGAGGCGATCTCCACGTCGGCGTCATCATGGACGGCAACGGCCGCTGGGCGAAGGCGCGTGGCCGCCCCCGCGAGTGGGGGCACCGCCAGGGCGTGAAGGCGGTGCGTGCCGTGGTGGAGGGAGCTCCCGAGCTGGGCATCTCCACGCTCACCCTCTACGCCTTCTCGTCCGACAATTGGCAGCGACCGGGACGGGAGGTGCGCGCGCTCATGTCGCTCTTCCGCCGCTATCTCCGCTCGGAGACGCCGGCCCTGGTCGACAACGAGGTGCGCCTGCGCGTCATCGGTCGTCGCGACCGCCTCTCACCGGAGGTGCTCGGGGCGGTCGAGCAGGCCGAGGAGGCCACCGCCGGGGGAGACCGCCTGCTCCTCCGCCTGGCGATCGACTATTCGAGCCGGCACACGCTGCTCGAGGCGGCGCGCGCCTGCGGGCCGGCGAGCGGCCTGGACCTGGAGACGTTCGAGCGCCGGCTCGCGGAAGCGATGAACGCCGGGAGCGAGGGCTCGCCCGACGTGGACCTGCTCGTGCGCACCGGCGGGGAGCAGCGGCTCAGCGACTTCCTTCTCTGGGAATGCGCTTACGCGGAGCTGGTCTTCACGCCGCGCATGTGGCCGGACTTCCGGGCGCAGGACCTGGCCGCGGCGATTCGGGAGTTCCACGGGCGCGAACGGCGATTCGGCACGGTGGCCGTCGCGGGTTAGCAGCTTCGGTGTCGCCACACGCGCGGAAGCTCTACTATTAGCGTGACCCCGTACATTGCCCTGAAATCCCGCCGCGTCGAAGGACATGGATTCGAGCACCGCCGCGCCTCGGAGTGAGGCCGGAAGCCTCCCAGCCACCTTCCCGCTGGTCGGTCGCAGCAGCGAGCTCGCGAAGCTCGAGGCGCTGATCCACGACCGGGGGCACGCCGTGCCCAGCGTTCTCCTTTGCGGCGAGGGCGGATCCGGCAAGTCCCGCCTCGCCGCCGAGATCGCGCAGCGGGCCGAGCGGAAGGAGGTGACCGTCGGGCGGGGACGCGCCTACCCCGTGGAGCGGGGCGTGCCGTTCGCGCTCCTGGCGGACGCCTTCCTCCCGCTCCTGAGGGACATCGAGCCGGAGACGCTCACGGTGCTCAGCCGCGGCGGAGAAGAGGGTATCCGCTACCTCTTCCCCGCGCTCGGTCCCGGCGCCGAAGCGGTCCACGATCCGGCGGGCGGCGAGCCCGGGCGAGGTCCGCACCCGCCTGTTCTGGAACTTCGCGGAGTTCCTCAAGAGCTTCGCGGAGCGCAGGCCGTTGCTCCTCGTGCTGGAGGATCTGCAGTGGGCCGATCCCTCCTCGTTGGAGCTCATCCACTTCGTGGCCCGGCAGGCGGCGAACCATCCCCTCTTCCTCCTCTGCACGTACAAGGACACCGAGCGCGACCGGAGCCCCATGCTCGTCCAGACCGAGCGCTCCCTGGTCTCGCTGGGCGTCGCCCATGTCCAGCACCTCGGCACCCTGACGCGCGACCAGGTGACGGAGCTGGTGTGCCGCATCTTCTCCGTGGAGGCCGAGCTGGTGCGCGAGTTCTCCGCGATGCTCTACCAGTGGACGCGTGGGAACCCGTTCTTCGTGGAAGAGGTGCTCCGCTCCCTCGTCTCGAACCGTCGCCTCGTGAGTCGGGGGGGCACGTGGGTGGGGTGGGACGCCCGGGACTTCGCGCTTCCAGGGTCCATCCGGGACGCGGTGGTGGGAACGCTGGAGGCGTTCTCGGACGAGGCGCGAACCGTCGCGGAGCTCGCGGCGGTGATCGGCACGCGCGCGACGTACCCTCTCCTCTCGTCGATCAGCGGGCTCGGGGAGGGACAGCTCCTCTCGGCGCTGGAGGAGCTGTGCGCGCACGGCGTGCTCACGGAGCGAACCGAAGGCTCGACGGTGGTACACGACTTCCGCCATCCGCTCGTGCGGGAGACCCTCTACCACGAGTTCGGCCTGCAGCGCAGCCGGGTCCTGCACGGAGCCGTGGCCGAGGCCATGGAGGCCTACTGGGGCGATCGGGCGCTGGACCACGCGGACGAGCTGGCCTACCACTTCGCCCGTGCCGACGCCGGTCATCTGACCACCAAGGCCGTGACCTATCTGGCCGCGGCCGGGCACGCCGCGCTCGAGCGTCACGCCGACCGCGAGGCCGCCGACTACCTTCGGGCCGCGCTCGATCGCGCGGAGGGGCCGGGCGGCTACCCGGCCGGCCGGGGGAAGCTCGCGCCGCTGGTGGCGGACCTCGCGCGAGCGCTCCGCCGGCTCGGCGAGTACGAGGAGTCGGCCGCGCTCTGGGAGCGAGCCCTCCCCTGGTCGACCCCCGGAAGCGAAGAGCACGCTTCCATCCTCAGTCGCCTCGCCCTGGTGGACTTCTGGTGCGGCCGAGCGCGCAAGGCCCTCCGGCACCTCGACACCGCTCTCCGGTCGGCGGAGTCGGCCGGCGCGGAGGCGCAGCAGGTCCAGATCCGCCTGATCCGCAGCCACTGCTTCCAGGAGTTGGGGCGCGGTGCGGACGCCCAGGCCGAGGTGGCGGCGGCCCTCCCGGTGGCCGAGTCCATCGGCGACGCGCACCTGCTCGCCAGCGTGCATCGCTCGCTCGCCCTCCTGCACGCGTGGATCGGCCCGCCCCAAGCCGCCGAGTTCCACGCGGAGAAGGCGATCGCGCTCGCGCGCCCCTCCGGAGACCGCTCGGTCGAGTTCTGGGCGCATTGGAGCCTCGCCGTGCTCTGGGGCATGGCGGGCGAGACCCGCAAGATGGTGGCGGAGACCGCCGCCGCGACCGCGCTGGCCAACGAGCTGCGCTCGCCCGTCCTGCGTCTCTGGACGGAGGAGCTGTCGATCGAGCTCGCGTACGGTAGTGGCGACTGGGACGCCGGCATCGCGCTCGGCGAGCAGGCGATCACGCTGGCCCGCAACCTCAACCAGCGTCGGCTCCTTCCCCGGCTGCTCACGCTCACCTCGCTCTTCTACCAGGGGCGCGGCGACCTCGACCGGGTCCGGGCGCTGCTCGATGAGGCGTACGCCGTCTCCGGGCTCCTCGAGGAAGGCCCCCGTGACGTGCACATGATGGTGCCGACGTTGATCGGCACGGCACACTACCAGGTCGCGCTCGGTGAATACTCGAAGGCCATCGAGACGGCGCGCCAGGGCCTCGCGATCGCGGAGGGAACCGGTTACACGCCCTGGGCGGTGCACCGTCTGCTGCCGATCCTCGCCGAGGCGTGCCTGTGGGCCGGCGAGATCGACGAAGCCGAGCAGGTGGGGCGCACGCTGCGCGGGCACGCGACCGCGAACAACCACAAGCTCGGGCTGGCGTGGGCGGACGCCTGTGACGCGATGGTGCGCTGGAAGAGGGGCGACGCGCGGGGTGGCGCGGTGGCCATGCGTGAGGCGGCGGAGGCCCTCGAGGCGATCCCGATGATCCCCTACGCGGCACGCGTGCGTCGACAGCTCGCCGGTCGGCTGGCCGAGATCGGAGACGTGGAGGGCTCGCTCGCCGAGCTCCGCCGCGTGCATGACGTCTTCGCGCAGATGGGTGCCGAGCACGAGCTGGAGAAGGCGCGCATCCAGTTCCGTGAGGTCGGGCATCGGCCGCCGCCACGGGGCGTCGGCGAGGGGGTGGCCGGTCTCACCCCGCGTGAGTTCGAGATCGCACGCCGCGTCGCGCGCCGACGCTCCAACAAGGCGATCGGCAAGGAGCTGGGCATCTCGCCACGCACGGTGAGCACGCACCTGTCCAACATCTTCCAGAAGCTCGAGCTGACGTCTCGGGCCGAGCTGGGCGACCTCATCCGTGAGCAGGGGCTGATGGACTAGTGTTCGAGCCACCGGAGGGAACGCCCGTCTCCGAGACCGGGATCGAGGTCCGCAGCTACGAGTTGGACTCGTTCGGTCACGTCAACCACGCGGTGTTCCTCAACTACCTGGAGCATGGACGCTTCCAGGCCCTGCGCGACTGGGGCTTTCCCTACGAGTCGCTGGTGGCCCGCGGCTGGGGCGTGTACGTGGTGCGCATCGAGGTGGACTACGTGAAGGAGGCTCGGCTCGGGCAGCGGCTCCTCGTGCGCACGTGGGTGCAGGGATTCAAGCGCACCAGCATGGTTCTTGCTCAGGATCTGCGAAGTTCCGGCGACTTCGCCGAGGTGGCCCGCGCCCTGGTGACCGCGGTCTTCGTGGGCGAGAATCGCCGGCCGATGCGCGTACCGGATCCCATCCGCCACGGCATCGCCGGCGGCCGCTCCTGAGAGCCCGACGGGCGTCGGGCCACCCTTGACGGCCGACGGACCCGCCAAGAACGTCGTGTACCGTTGGAACCCACCGGAGCCACACCATGAACAGCAGCCGCCACCTCCCGGGCGCCGCCCTCTCCCTGACCCTCCTCACCCTCCTGGCCTGTGCGCCTGCGGAGGGTCCTTCCAGTTCCGCCCAGCAGGGTGAGGCCGCCGACGCCGGACAGGGGCTCGCCGCGCATTGCGCACCCGACAACGGCGGCATCACGCTCCCCGACGGATTCTGCGCGATCGTCGTGACCGACGGGATCCGCGGGGCCCGCCACGTCGCGGTCGCGGAGAACGGAGACGTCTTCGTCGCCCTCAACGACACCGACGCCGGCGCGGGTGGCGTCGCGGTCCTGCGCGACACGGACGGAGACGGACGGGCCGACCAGACGGAGCGGTGGGGCGTGGCGGGGGGCAACGACGTCCTGCTGGCGGACGGGTGGGTCTACCATGCGCCGGACGACCGCGTGCTGCGCTATCCGCTCCAGGCGGGCCAGATGACGCCGTCCGGACCGCCCGAGACGATCGTCTCGGGGCTGCCGGACACGGGGAACCACACCGCGAAGAGCATCGCGCTCGGTGACGACGGCAGCCTCTACGTGAACATCGGCTCGCCCTCGAACGCCTGTCAGCAGCAGACGCGAACGCCGGGCTCGCCCGGTCAGGATCCCTGCCCGCAGCTCGTCACGCGCGCCGGCATCTGGAGGTTCGACGCGACTCGCACCGGTCAGACCGAAGCGGACGGCACGCACTTCGCCACCGGGATGCGCAACACCGTGGCGCTGCGCATGCATCCGGGCACGGGCGTGCTCTACGGCGTCGTGCACGGGCGCGACCAGCTGCACAGCCTCTGGCCCGACCTCTTCACGGTGGACGACAACGCCGAGAAGCCGGGCGAGGAGTTCGTCCGCATCGACGAGGGCGCCGACTTCGGCTGGCCGTACTGCTTCTACGATCCCCAGGCGAAGAAGAAGGTCCTCGGGCCGGAGTACGGGGGCGACGGGCAGCAGGTGGGACGCTGCGCCGACAAGAGCCTGCCGATCGTAGCCTTCCCCGGACACTGGGCGCCGGACGATCTCGAGTTCTACACGGGGCAGCAGTTCCCCGAGCACTACCGCGGCGGCGCCTTCATCGCCTTCCACGGGTCGTGGAACCGCGCGCCGCGCCCTCAGGCGGGATACGTCGTGGCCTTCCTGCCGGCGCAGGGAGACGGCTTCGCCACCCAGTGGGACGTCTTCGCCGACGGCTTCGAAGACGCCGGCGCACGGCCGGTGGGGGTCGCGATGGGGCCGGACGGCTCGCTCTACATCGTGGAGAGCTCGGAGGGGAAGATCTGGAGGGTCGTGCACGAGGGGACGTGAGCGCGGCGCGGGTCGGAAACGACGTCGTCGACCTCGACGACCCGGCCCTCCGCGGCAAGACCGGGCATGCCCGTTTCCTCGAGCGGGTGCTCGCCCCTTCCGAGCGCGAGGCCGTGTCGCGCGCTGAGGATCCGCACGTCGCCCTGTGGACGTGCTGGGCCGCCAAGGAGGCGGCCTACAAGGTGGTCACGAAGCTCGACGGTGAGCCGCCCGTCTTCGTGCATCGGGCCTTCGTGTACACCGCCGAGGCCGTCGAATACGACGGCCGGCGCATCCCGATCCACGTAAGGCGGGCGGGCCCCGCGCTGCACGTCGTCGCGTCGGTGGGGGTCGACCCCTCGGAGGTATCCGCGACAACCGTCCGCCTGGACGAATGGGGCGGGCCCTGGCACGGCCCACTCGAGCGCCTCCTGCCGCGTTTCACGCCCCGCGAGGCGGATGCCGTCCACTCCGTGCACTCCGCCGCCGTGCGTCTCGGCGCGCGCGCCGCGCTCTCGGATGCGCTGCAGGTGGTGGAGCGACGCCTCGAGATCGTATGCGCGCCCGGCTACACGGGACGCAGGCCTCCGGCCGTGCTGCTGGACGGCGAGGCCGCGCCGGCCGACGTCTCCCTGTCCCACCACGGGAAGTGGATCGGCTGGGCGATCGTGGTGGGGGAGATCACCGCACCATCGGACGATAGTTGAGGAGGAGGGACATCCCGAAGCGCCGGTAGTAGGCGTTGCCGATGTCCGTCTCCGCGCGCGTCCACCCGAAGCGGACGACGCCGTCCAGGTTGAGCGCGATCGGGCGGTTGACCTGCAGATAGGCCACGGACGCGTTGTCCGCCTCCTCGCCCGGGACCAGCCGCGTGAAGCTCGTCTCGGCCACGTAGCTCTTCCGGGCGAGGAGCGCATAGAGGCTCGCCGACAGGGCGCCCGGGAGGGGAGCGGTGATGAGCAGCCGGAAGCTGAGCGCGTCGTATTCCGGCCGGATGGAATTGGATCGGTTCAGCGTCCCTTCGGCGCCGGTTTGCACGAAGACGCTGCCCGCATAGGTCCACTCCAGCCCCGCGCGTACCGTACGGTCCCGACGGAACGGATCGGAGGGGTCGTAGCTCGGCTGGTTCGTGTAGTCCGTCCAGCGCATCCCCGCGTAGAAGCGTACCGTGGACGTGTAGCCCCAGCGGATGCCGGCCTCCACGCCCGACGACGTGCGGTCGAGGAGGTCGAGCTGCGGCAGGATCTCCGGCGCGCGATAGTCGGCCGACTCGATGTCGCCGGTGGCGTCGAGGATGACACCGTCGAAGGAGCGTGTGACGAACATCACCGAACCCTGTTCGGTGGCGTACGCCGGCTGCATGAGGGAGAGGGGCGGTGGAGGCCGGTCGTGCACCGAGCGTCCGCGCGCGCTGCCGCGCAGCTGAAGCGCTCCCCACGACGCGAGCTGCTGCTGGAAGCGCGCCGATGCGCTTCCCACCCACTCACGTGGCGCGTAGTCCCTGAACTTGAAGCCGACGGCCGCGGTCTGCCGGATGCCACCGTCGAAGGAAACGTCGAGGCTGCGGCTGCTCTGCTGCAGGAGGTCGATCGTGCCCCGGATGCCGAACTCGCCCACGGTCGCCGTGGCGTGGTCGGTGCTGTCCACGAGGGGAAGGGTCACCGCGGAGAAGTTGCCCACGTAGCCTTCCACGGACCCACCCAGCGTCACCACCAGGTCGCGCCACTTCACCTGCGCCGAGGCCGCTGCCGGCACGGACAGGGCCCACGAGCAGGAGCAGCACCGAGCCGGCGCGCGCGTCGAGGCTCGCTGGGAGCGGTCCTCACGAGGCCACCGACCGTATGCTCTCCCGGAACACCCTCGCCCGGACGAGGTGCTCGTCGCGGTACTGGACCAGCTGCTCCCGCGTCTCGCGCAGCCGCTCGAGCTGAGCTTCCAGGCTGACCGGCTCCGATCGGGCCGTGGCGCTGTCCGCCGCCGCCGGGCGTTCCTGGACCCCGTCGCGGTCGCTCGTCGGCGGCGCGCCCACCACCGGCAGCCGCGTATCGTCGAAACGGCCCACGTTCGCCATCAGGTCGGCGCGCTGCCGCTGCATGCGGATGCGGTCGTTGAGCACCTTGATCTGGCGATCCACGTCCTGGATGGTCGTGTCGATGCTGGCCGCGCGCCGCTCGAGGATCTCGGCCTTCTGCAGCCGTTCCGCGGGCACGTCCCGGGGATCGAAGGTGATGTCGGGCATCACCGCCGGATCGATGCGCAGGCTGTTGCCGGACTCGTTCTCCAGCTCACGCAGCTCGTGGTCCAGGTTGGTCCACAGGATGTTGAGCTGTGCGCGCTCGCTCGAGCTGGACGCTTCGTTCATCTGGTCGATGAGCTGGTCGAGCCGGATCGCGAGCATATCGGCGAGCGCTCTGCGGGCCGTCGTCAAGCCCGTGCGCTGCTCTGCGACGCGCTCCTCCTGGCTGCCGTACGGGATCGCCCGATCCTGTGCCCTGGCGTAGGCCCGCTCCAACGCGGCGTCATCGCCGCTGCGACGGGCGAGCGTGACCTCGTTGAGCGCGGTCGAGAACTGTCGCTCCATAGACGCGCAGCGCGCTGAGCGCCGACTCGTAGGAGTCCCTGGCCGCCTTGTACTCGAGGCGCCGATCGTCCAGCAGCTGCTCGGTGGTCTGCTGCCCGGAGGCGGGCGACAGGGCACCTGCGAGCGCTGCGAGGGAGAGCAACGCCGCCGTGAGGAGTCTCCTCGGCGGACAGAGCATCACGCTTCGATCCCGTACTTCTCGAGCTTGTAGTAGAGTGCGCTGGGCTTCAGGCCGAGCAGGCGGGCCGCCTCCGCCTTCACGCCCTCCGCCTGCTCGAGCGCCTGGCGGAGGAGCCTCTCCTCCATACCCTCGACGGCCTGGTTGAGGTCGAGCCCGCCCGTCGGCAGGCTGAGCGCGGCCTCCCGGGCGAGGTCCCCGCCGCCGGCAGCGCGCCGGCCGTGGAGGTGCCCGCCCATGCCGAGCGCCGGTATGTCGTGCTCGTCCAGTTGCTCCCCGTCGGCGAGCACGAGGGCCCGCTCGATCACGTTCTCCAGCTCACGCACGTTCCCCGGCCAGTCGTACGACGCGAGACGGCGCAGCGCGCCCGGGCTGGCCGCGCGGGCCGGGGAGGCTGTGCGCCCACGGAGCTTCTCGATGAAGTGGTGCACGAGGAGCGAGATGTCCTCCTTCCGCTCCCGAAGCGGAGGGAGGGTGATCGGCACGACGTGCAGGCGGTAGAACAGGTCCTCGCGGAAGGTCCCGTCGCTCGCGCAGCGCGTCCGCCGTCGCGTTCGTGGCGGCGATGATGCGTACGTTCACGGGGATCGTCTCCTCTCCGCCGACGCGCTCGAGCTCGCGCTCCTGAAGCACCCGCAGCAGGCGCACCTGCGTGGTGTACGGCACCGTCGCGATCTCGTCGAGGAAGAGCGTACCCCCGTCGGCAAGCTCGAAGCGGCCCCTGCGCCGCTTCTCGGCTCCGGTGAACGCCCCCCTCTCGTGTCCGAAGAGTTCGGAGTCGAGGAGGTTCTCGTTGAGCGCGCCGCAGTTCACGCGGATGAAAGGGCCCCCCTTCCGGGGAGACGCCGCGTGGATGGCCCGCGCGACCAGCTCCTTCCCGGTGCCCGACTCCCCGTAGACCATCAGCGTGGAGTCGCTCAGCGACACGCGGTCGATCCAGCGGAACACCTGCTGCATCGGTGGGGACTCGCCGATGATCTCGCCGTAGCGGGCCTGGCTCTCCTCGCGCAGGTAGGTGTTCTCGACGCGGAGCGCGACGTTCTCCCGCCGTAGGCGCAGGCGCTCCGCGCGCTCGTTGACGAGGCGGTCGACCTTGACGCCGAACTCCTCGGAGGAGAACGGCTTCGTGATGAAGTCCGCCGCGCCGAGCTTCATGGCCTCCACGACCGTCTCGATCGTACCGTGCGCGGTGATGACCATCACCTCGATCTCGGGCGTGGCCCCCTTCACCCGCCGCAGCACCTCGAGCCCGTCCATGCGGGCCATCTTCAGGTCCGTGATGACCAGGTCGGCGGGCTCCTGGTCGAGCAGCTCCAGGCCCCTCTTCCCACTCTCGGCCGAGCGCGTACGATGGCCACGCCTCCGCAGGAGGAGCTCGAGCCCCTCCCGCATGGAGTCGTGGTCGTCGATGATCAGGATCTCGGCCATGGGACGTCGCTGAACTCAGCTGCCGACGCGCAGCGCGGGCGGGTTCTCGAGGCTCACGAAATATATGCGGAACTCCGTACCCCTCCCACCATCTGTTTCCTCGGTGGGGACGAGCTGGACCCGCCCCCCGTGGGCCTCCGCGACCTTCCGTCACGATCGCCAGGCCGAGGCCCGCCCCCTGCTCCTTGTCGGTGACGAACGGGTCGAAGATGCGCTCGCGCAGGTCGGGCGGTACGCCCGGCCCGTCGTCCGAGACCGAGATCACCACCTCGCCGCCGTGCGACCATGCGCGCAGGCGGATCCGCTCCGCGACTTGCGCTGCGTTGCGAAGCAGGTTCAGTGCCGCCCGCTTCACGTGGTCGGCGCCGACGCTCGCGACGAGCGGCTCGTCGGGCAGCTCCACGCTCGAGCGTCGCCACCCCTCCGGTCGACCTCGGCGCGCGCCAGCTCCACCGCCTCGCGCAGCGGCTCGCGCAGGTCCGTCGGCCCGCGAGACGGGGCCAGCGGCCGGGCGAACGTCAGGAAGTCGTCGATGATCCCGTTGAGACCCGACACCTCCGTCCGCACCCGCTGGATCAGCCTGTCTCGCTCGGCGGCGTCCTCGGTCTCGGAGGCAGCGGACGCGAACAGCTCCAACCCACCCAGCGGGTTCCGGATCTCGTGCGCGACCTGCGCGAGCATGAGGCGGAGCTGCTCGTCGCGCTCCTGGATCCCCCTGCGCATGCGCTCCATGGCACGGGACAGCCGGCCCATCTCCTGCCCGCGCTCCGTGGCCACCGGCTCGTCCATGCGCCCTCGCTGGATGCGCAGGGCCACCCGGCTCAGGCGCTCGAGGGGCTCGACGATGCGCGTCGCGAGCAGCGCCGCGAGGATGCGCTGCGAGCACGGCGGCGACGGCCGAGCCGTAGATCAGGTTGCTTGCGCAGGCGCGCGAGCGGCTCCAGGTAGTCCGCCTTCATGAGGACGGCCAGGAGGATCCCCGAGTCGTCCAGCTCGGCGAAGCCCCACTTGTACAGCCGGCCGTCCGTGCCCGGGAAGGCGCGCGTGGTCGCCGTTCCCCGGGTGCGCGCGGAGTCGAGCTCCGGCTCGAACTGGTCGAGGACGTGGAGCGGCATCCCGATGGGCACGGAGTCCGCCGCGAAGGAGCTGACCAAAGCGGTGTTGTCGGGGGCGACCAGGTACGCCTCGTCGACGTAGCGCAGGAGGTGCCGGAGCCGCGCGTGGTAGCCCTTCCACGCCATCCGAGTCCTCGTAGCCGGGCTCCAGCCCCACCACGAGCGAGGACTGCAGGCCGACCTCCACGGCCGCACCCGCCACGACGGTGGCGCGCTCGTCGAGCTGCGCCTCGACCGCCCCGCTCGCCTCGTTCCAGGAGAGCCATGCCACAGCCACCGACAGGAGGACCGCGAAGGTGACGAGCACCATCACGAAGAGACGTCGGATCGACATGTACGCGTGCGCTCAGCCGCCGCAGGGGACTTCTTCGCGGCCCACCGCGGAGAAGCGGTGTGGCCGAGGGGTCCGAGGCGCCACCACGATGTGGAAGGGCACGTGCGTGCGTGCCGCCGGCGAACAGAAGTCGCCGGGAACCAGCTCCACGATCTCGATCTGTGTGCCGTTGTCCACCTGCAGGATGCGGCGGACCTCCACGGAATCGCCGGCCTCCTGCTTCGGGCCGAGGATCCCCACCACCACCATGTCCGTGTCGAACTCCACCGAGGGCACGGGCAGGATATCCGAGTGGGAGATCCAGAAGGAGCCCCACGTCGCCGGGTCCGTGATCGTGGTGGGCTCGACGAGCGACGAGTGCGAGTCCTCGCCGCGGTCGAGCGTGCCGAACGCCACGCTCCCCGCGTAGAGGGAGTTCCAGCGCTCCCCGAGGGTGCCGTTGCGCACGATGCGCACCGCCTGGGCGATCCTGGACGCCGCCGCATCCGGTCCGGCGTCCTCCGTCTTCACGGTGCCGAGCGACCCGCTCACGCAACGGATCCACGAGCGCGCGTCGTCCTTGGCCTCGTCCTGGATCGTGAAGGTGACGCGCGTCCGTCCGGGCCCGCACGGCTCGTCGAGGTCCTGTGAAAGCTCCGGGATGTCCAGCTCGACGCCACGCGTGTCGTTGAGCTGTGTGATGACCTCGGCGTACGCGCCCGCCGACTGCGCCAGGTCGCTCGCGTGCCGCTGGAAGTACTCGTCGCCGATCAGATCCCGATAGGAGATCGACTCCTGGAGGGACCAGAGGCCGCCCGATCCCCACGACAGGATCTGGCGGAGCTGCCCGTCACCGAACTGCAGCGGCGTCTCCATGTCCACGATGATCTTGCCGATCTGGCCGAAGCGGAGCGCGTCCGGCGGGATCGGAGTGTCCTCGCCGCATGCGGCCGCGAGGATGGCGACGAGCGACACGGCCGTCGCAACCGCTGCGCGGCCGCGGCGACGCCCGTAGGTTGTCACGCCATGGATCATCGTGAACGACTCAAGGAGCTCCTCGTGGAGCGCTCGGTGCGCGTGGGCGACTTCACGCTGGCCAGCGGCGCCCGCTCTTCGTACTACGTCGACGCCCGTCGCACCACCATGTGTGCCGAAGGTCAGTTCCTGGTGGGACACGTCGCATACACCCTTCTGGGCGAAAGTGGTCTCGACGTGACCCACGTGGGTGGGCTGACCATGGGTGCCGACCCCGTCGCCTATGCCCTCGCACACAGGAGCTGGCTGGAGGGTCGGCCCCTCGACGCGTTCTCCGTCCGAAAGAAAGCGAAGGAACACGGAACAGGCCAGCGTGTCGAGGGCGGTCTGCCCGCACGGCGCACGCTGTCTCGTGATCGAGGACTCGATGACCACGGGGTCGAGCGCGGCCACCGCCGTGGCGGCTCTGCGCGAGGCCGGCGCCGTCGTGGTCGCGGTGTTCACGCTCGTCGATCGGCAGGAGGGAGGGGCCGAGCGCATCGGCGCCGAGGGACTACCCCTCCTGTCGGCGTTCAGTGGCCCGGAGCTCCTCGCCGCCGCACGCGAACGCGCCTCCTAGGCGGGCACTCCCCTTCTTCAACGGCCTTCCGGCGCCCGATGCGCCGCGCTCAGTCCAGGAGGCGGAGCGGCATCACCAGGCAGAGGTAGTCGATCGGCTCGTCACCGTCCGGCACCGGCTCGACCGTGGCTGCACGCTCCGGCGCCTTGAACGCGATCTTCACCTCGTCGGTCGGCATGTAGCGGAGCACCTCGAGGAGGTAGTTCGCGTTGAAGCCGATCTCCAGCTCCTCGCCTCCGTAGCCGACCTCGAGCTCGTCGTGTCCCTCGCCCAGGTCGGGGGTCAGCACGTTCAGGTGCACCCGGTCGTTCTCCAGGTGCAGCCGGATCCTGTGCGTCTGGTCCGAGGCGACCACCGCCATCCGACGCACCGCCGACTCCAGCGCCTTCTTCTGCACCGTCGCGATCTTGTCGTTGTCGCGCGGGATGACCTGGTCGTAGTTGGGATACGTCCCCTCGATCAGGCGCGTGAAGACCTCGGTGGACTCGGCCTGGAAGCCGAGGTGGTTGCCGCTGCGCGCGACGCGCAGCTCGTCCTCGGAGCGGAAGAGCCGCTGGACGTGCTGGAGCGCGGCCGGAGGGACGATGAAGTCCGCGGACGGAACGCCGGAGGACGTCGCGGGAATGCCCATGCGCGCGAGACGGTGGCCGTTCGTCGCCACCATGCGCATCTGACCGTCCCGAAGCTCCCAGAGCACGCCGTTGAGGATCGGCCGGCTCTCCTCGGTCGAAACGGCGAACGAGGTGTGGTGGATGAGGTCGTGGAGATCCTTGCCGCGAACCGTCCAGCCGTCGTCGAACGCGATCTCCGCGAGGGACGGAAACTCGTCGGCCGGGAGGCCGTTGAACTTGAAGAGGCTACGCCCGCACTTCAGCTCGATCTGATCACCGCGGGTGGCGACCTCGACGGGTTGGTCGGGAAGCTCCCTGGTGATCTCCTGGAGCTTCTTCCCCGGCGCCGTCAGGCTCCCCGCCTCCGAGACGTCGGCAGGAACACGGACGCGCACCGCGACGTCCAGGTCCGTACCGCTCATCCAGACGCCGTCCTCGCGGGCCTCGAAGAGGATATTGGACAGCACCGGCAGCGTCGTCTTCGACGGGATGCTGGCCGAGACGGCTGCGAGACCGTTGTGGAGGTTCTGTCTGGTGATCGTGAATTTCATGGACCTGGAAGCTCCTGACGCGGTTCCCGAGCGATGAGCGGCGCGTTTTTCAACGACAGCTGGAACCTATATCTCTAGAGGTAAGAAAAACATAGCAGTAGTAGAGGGTGTGGATGTGTGGACGATACCCTCCTCAACACCCCGCCGAGCCCTCTCCGGAGCGCTCTTCCGGGGCCCTGCACGGGTGTGGAAGATCCGTCGACAACCTGGATGATTTCAACCCCGTCCGGTGGGGCGTGCGCCGCGACGTGGAGAACTCCCCGGTTATCCCCAGGGTTGTCCACCGGTTCGTAACGCGCCGAATGCGAAGCCGCGTCAGGTTCGCGACGATCCCGCCCGCACCTCTTCGCGGGCCTCGTCCACGCGCTTCCGGAAGTCCGGGTCGCGCGCCATCTCCTCTTCGACCTTGCGGATCGAGTGGATGACCGTGGAATGGTCGCGTCCGCCGAACATCTCGCCGATCCGGACGAGGGAGGTCCCGAGGGTCTCCTTGATGAGGAACATCGCCACCTGGCGCGGAACGGTGAGGTCCTTGGTGCGGCGCTTGGACGCGAGCGCCTCGGGCTTCACGCGCCAGCGGCGCGCGACCAGATCCTGGATCCGTTCGGGGGAGAGCACGGGCGCCTCGTCCCGGTATCGGCTCAGGACGCTGTTCAGCGCCGTACGGGCGAGGCTCGGGGTGATCTCCTGGTGCGTGAGCGAGGAGTAGGCGAGGAGTTTGATCACGGCTCCTTCCAGCTCGCGAACCGACGCGGTGCAGGAGTGCGCGATGAGCTCGATCACCTCGTCGTCGATGATCAGCCCGTCGTCCGCCGCCTTCTTGCGCAGGATCGCCATGCGCGTCTCGTAGTCGGGCGCCTTGATATCGACCACGAGGCCCCACTCGAAGCGGGAGATCAGGCGCTCCTCGAGGCCCGGAATCTCCTTCGGTGGGCGATCGCTCGTGAGAACGATCTGACGCTGGGCGTCGTACAGGGCATTGAAGGTGTGGAAGAACTCCTCCTGCGTGCCCTCCTTCCCCTCGAGGAAGTGGATGTCGTCGACCAGCAGCAGGTCCATCTCACGGTATCGGCGCCGGAACGCCGCCATGGTGCCCTGCTGGATGGACCCCACCATGTCGTTGGTGAACTCCTCCGAGGAGACGTACGCGATGCGGTGCCCCGGATCCCCCTCGACCAGATGATGACCGATCGCGTGCATGAGGTGCGTCTTTCCGAGGCCCACGCCTCCGTAGAGGAAGAGCGGGTTGTACATCCTCGCCGGCTTCTCGGCGACGGCCCGGCACGCGGCGACCGCCAGCTGGTTGTTGGTTCCCACGACGAAGCGCCCGAAGGTGTAGCGCTCGTTCAGGCGCGGGCGCGCCACCGGCGCGGCGCCCGGCTGGGCCGCCCGCAGGCGTGCCCTCCTCTCCTCGGGCGAGGGGAGCTCGAGCGCCGGCACCGGGATGGGGGAGAGCTCGGGCGCGCAGATGATCGACACCCCGAGCGGACGACCGAGCACGCGTTGGCATGCGGAGGCGAGGATCGGACCGTACTTGTCTTCGATCCACTCGACGTGGAAGGGACTCGGCGCCTCCACCACCAACTCGTCGCCCGAGAGACCGACGGCGCGGGTGCCCGCCAGCCAGGTGCGGTAGCCTTGCTCCGGAACCGAGGCGCGCACGACCTCCTGGATACGGGCCCAGAGCTCCGGCGCGGTCAGCTCCACGGAGTCCTCGTAGGGGTGGCCGTCGCCGGTGAGGGAGGGGGCGCGAGGCGGGTGCGGTGGGTGGGGCTGGCCGACATTCTCGAAGGGAGAGCGGTGAGGGCGGTGCGGCGAAGGAACCCCCGTCCCCAGGCGAGGGGCGCCGAAGCTAGAGAAGCGATGTGGAAAAGTCAATTCGGCTTGTGGGACACAGATGTTCCGCGGCTTTCCACAGCCTCGGAGACCCCGAAGTTGACGCTTTTCGGGGAACGGCGCTATCTTTCCAAGCTAGTTTCGAGACGACGAATTCCCATGCATCGGGCAGCCCCGAATGAAGCCGACGTACCACCCGCGCAACCGCAAGCGCGTCAACAAGCACGGGTTCCGTGCACGGATGAAGACCCGGGGCGGTCGCGCGACGCTGTCGCGTCGCCGCAGGAAGGGTCGTGCGCGTCTCTCGGTGAAGGTGGGCAGCAAGTAGACCCCCATCGCTCGGGCGACGGCGAGCCCGGAACAGGGGAGCGCCTCCCCAGGGCCGCTCGCATCCGACGGACCCGGGAGATCCGCGCACTCCTCGAGCGGGGGAAGCGGAAGAGGACGACGCATCTGGATGTCTTCTTCGCGCCTTCCCCCGTTTCTTTTTCCAGGCTCGGGCTGATCGTGCCGAAGCACGGGCGGAACATCGTGGAGAGGAACCTGCTGAAGAGAAGGCTGCGAGAGGTCGGCAGGCGGCGGGTGCTTCCCGCGCTCGCGGCCGGCGGTACCCGGCTCGACGTGCTCGTCAGGGCGCGCCGTGGTGCCTACGAGCTGGGATTCGACGCGCTGGCCAGGGAGGTGAGTGAAGCGGTGGAGGGGATGTGTTGAGGTCCTTGCTCATGGGCTTGATCCGGCTGTACAGGTCAGCGATCTCGCCCTTCACGCCTCCCTCCTGCCGATACACCCCCACCTGTTCGGCCTACGCCCTCGAGGCGGTCGAGCGACACGGGGCGGGTCGCGGGAGTTGGCTCGCCCTCCGACGCCTCCTCCGCTGCCACCCCTGGGGTGGCCACGGTTACGATCCGGTGCCCGAGCCACACACACACCGGCACGGCGTTCCGGCCGCGGCCGGCGGCGCACCCGATTCCCGACTGAACAGACCGCGAGGCGCGGCTTCGGCCGCCCCACGTCGAGCGATCCATGAAGACTGAAGTGCGCTTTCTCCTCGCCATCGCCCTGATGCTGCTGGTCCTGGTGGGGACCAACCTCCTCTTCCCACCCGTGCGCCCCGACGAGGGCGTGATGCCGGCCGACAGCATGGCGGCCGCGGCCGTGGTGGAGGACTCGTCGGGGCCGCGGGCCCCGGTCCTTCCGCCCTCGACCGCCGGACAGCCGGCCGCGGAGGAGGGTCGGGTCACTCCGCTCGCGCCCGCCGAGGTCGAAGAGACCACGGTCTCCGTCGAGGGTCCGCTCTATCGGTACACGTTCAGCAACATCGGGGCTCGTCTCGTGGCGGCGGAGCTCCCGCAGTTCCAGGCGCTGAACCAGGGCGGCGTGGTGGACCTCATCCCCGCCGAGTCGTCCGGCTGGCTGGGCCAGAAGCTGCTGGTCGGGTCGGACACCGTGGACCTGACCCGGGCGCCCGTTCGAGATCGAGCCGGCCGGGGGCGTCACGCTCTCCGAGGGCGGCGGGTCGCGCACGCTGACGTTCGTGTACCAGCCACCGGCGTCTCCCTTCCGATTCGAGCTCGACTACGAGTTCCGGCCCGAGTCGTACCAGGTGGTGGTTCGTGGACGCGTGACGGGGATCGACCGCTCCCTCCTGATCACCGACCTGGGTCAGGGGCTCGCGTTCGCCGAAGCGGACTCCGCGGGTGAGGCGCGCGCCATGGCCTACGTGGAGAACCACGAGCAGGACGGCATCAGCTCGACCGCGCTCAGCCGGGCGAAGCCCACGGTGGTCAACGGCCCGCTGCTCTGGGCTGCCTTCAAGAGCAAGTTCTTCGTCGCGGCCCTCATGGCCGGTGAGAGCGAGGCGGCGGAGGGGGCCGAGCCGGACTATCTCGGCGGCTTGATCGTGACGGAGAGCCCGCTCCCGGATCGGGTCCGCATGGCCGTGACACAGACCGTCCATGCGAACGGCACCTTCGGCTACCGCCTCTTCATGGGTCCGCAGGAATACGCCCGGCTCTCGTCGCTCGGCGAGGACATGCAGGAGGTGAACCCGTACGGGTGGAAGTTCTTCCGCCCCGTGGTGCGGCCGTTCGTGTCGATCGTGGTCGCGATCCTGTCCTTCCTGCACGGCCAGCTCCGCCTGGGGTACGGGTGGGTGCTCATCCTCTTCGGCGTGCTGATGCGCGTGGTGCTGTGGCCGCTCAACCAGAAGGCCATGCGCTCGCAGCTGAAGAACATGGCCGTGCAGCCGCTGGTCCAGGAGATCCAGGCCAAGTACAAGGACAACCCGGAGAAGCTCCAGAAGGAGATGATGAAGCTGTACAAGGAGCACGGCTTCAATCCGCTGGGCGGCTGTTTGCCGATGCTCCTGCCCTGGCCCGTCCTGATCGCGCTCTTCTTCGTCTTCCAGAACACGATCGAGCTGCGCGGCGTGCCGTTCCTCTGGCTGCCTGACCTCTCCGCGCCGGATCCGCTCTTCATCCTGCCGATCTTCATGGCCCTGTCGATGTTCCTGATGCAGTGGGTGACGATGCGCTCGCTGCCGCAGCAACAGAGCGGGCAGATGAAGGTGATGATGTACTTCATGCCGATCATGATGCTCTTCATCTTCTTCAAGCTGGCGAGCGGTCTGAACCTCTACTACGCGACGGCGAACATCGCGACGATCCCGCAGCAGATCTGGATCGCGAACGAGCGGAAGAAGGTGCAGGCGGCCGGACCACCGACCAGCAAGGGATGACCGCCCGGCCGCGGCGCGGATGAGCGTCGAGGTCGACACGATCGCCGCGGTGGCCACGGCCCCCGGCGTCGGCGCTCTGGCGCTGGTGCGCCTTTCCGGCGCCGCGGTCCCACGAGGTTCTTCGTGCCCTCGCGCCCGGACTCGAGGCGCTGCCCGCACCGCGCCTGGCGACGCTGCTCGAGCTGCGCGATCCCATCGACGGGGAGCCCCTGGACCAGGCGGTGGTGACCGTCTACGAGGCGCCGGCGAGCTTCACCGGCGAGGACGCCGTCGAGATCACGTGTCATGGCGGCCTGCTCGTCCCCGCGCTCGTGCTCGATGCCTGTGTGCAGGCCGGAGCGCGCCCGGCCGAGCCGGGTGAGTTCACCCGTCGCGCGTACCTGAACGGCAAGCTCGACCTGGTCCAGGCGGAGGCCGTCGCCGACCTGACGGCGGCGCGGAGCGCGGCAGCGCACCGCGCCGCGCTCACGCACCTCGAGCGCGGGCTGTCCGGTCGGGTGTCGGAGCTCAGGAGAGAGCTGATCCGGCTCGACGCGCTCCTCGCCCACCATCTCGACTTTCCGGAGGAGGACGATGCGCCGGTCCCGGTGGCGGTGATCGTGGAAGGCGCCGGAGCGGTCACGGCCCGCATGGACGCCCTCCTCGCCACGGCTCCAGAGGGAGAGCTGCTGCGGGAGGGCGCCGTGGCCGTCCTCGCCGGCCGGCCGAACGTGGGCAAGTCGTCGCTCTTCAACGCCCTGCTCGGGGAAGAGCGCGCGATCGTGACGGAGATCCCCGGGACCACGCGCGACGCCGTGGAGGCGAGCGTGCAGCTCGGTGGGTACCCATTCCGCCTGGTGGATACGGCCGGCCTGCGGGACAGCGACGATCGCGTGGAGCGCCTGGGTGTGGAGATGGCGCGCAGGCATCTCGGACGCGCGGACATCGTGCTCCTGTGCGTCGAATCGGGAAGCGGGACGGGGGCGGACGAACGGGCGTTCATGGAGGAGCTCGGCGAGGTGCCGGTGGTGCTCGTCTCCACCAAGACGGACCTGTCCGCGCCGGGCACCAGCAGCAACGCGACGGAGCTGCCGCGGGGATACGCCGACGGGGTGGCCGTTTCCGTCGTCAGCGGTGCGGGCCTGGATGCGCTGCGGAGCCTCCTTCCCCGTCTCGTGTATTCGGGCCTCGTGGGGCTCGCGTCGGATGCTCCCGTCCTGACCCGGCGGCGTCAGGCGCGAGCGCTGCGCGCGGCTCGCGACGAGGTGGACGCCTTCCGCGCGGCGCTCGCCGGGGGTGTGCCCGCGGAGATGGCGTCCACGCATCTTCGGTCCGCGGAGAGTGCGCTCGAGGAGCTGCTGGGCGTGGTCTCCGTGGAGGATGTGCTCGACGCGGTGTTCGCCGAGTTCTGCATCGGGAAGTGAAGCACATGGACGGATCCGGGAAGGGCGAGCGAAGGGGCTTCCTCGTGCGCGGTCGCGTGCAGGGGGTCGGATTCCGATGGTGGACGCAGCGTACCGGCCACGAGCTCGGACTGTCCGGGCACGTGCGCAACCTCACGGACGGGTCCGTGGAGGTGCACGCGGCGGGCTCGCCCGAAGCGCTCGAGGCCTTCGCCAAGGCGTTGCACGACGGACCGCCGGGGGCCCGTGTGAGCGCCGTCGAGGAGATCGCTCCGGACGCGCGCACCCCCACGGACGGCTTTCAGATGGAGCGGTGGTAATGCGTGGATAAGGTGCGCGTGATAAACTGCGTGGTGGCGAAGGTGCGTCCGTGAGGCTCCGCTACGACGTGGTCGTCGTCGGTGGCGGACACGCCGGGACGGAGGCGGCGGCCGCCGCGGCGCGGGCGGGCGTGCGCACCGTACTGGTGACCCCCGATCTGGCGCGCGTCGGCCAGATGAGTTGCAACCCGGCGGTCGGCGGTGTCGCGAAGGGCGTGGTCGCGCGTGAGGTGGATGCGCTCGGTGGCGTGATGGGCCGGGCCACGGACGCCACGCGCATCCAGTTTCGCATGCTGAACCGGTCGAAGGGCCCTGCCGTGTGGGGCCCGCGCGCGCAGTGTGATCGTGCCGGCTATCCGGCCGCGGTGCGCCGGATCCTCGATGAGTTGGGGGAGCTCGACCTCTTCCAGGAGATGGTCACGGAGCTCCTGGTGGACGAGGGTCGGGTCGTCGGCGTGCGGACGCGCGGCGGGGTCGAGTTCGAGGCGAGCGCGGTGGTGGTGACCACGGGCACCTTCCTCCGCGGGCGCATCCACGTGGGCGGACACGCCGGCGTGGACGCCGGGCGAGCCGGGGAGCCGGCTTCGGTGGCGTTGGCCGAAGGGCTGGAGGGCCTCGGGCTCGAGGTGGCCCGCTTCAAGACGGGGACTCCCCCGCGGGTGGACGGTCGCAGCGTCGACTTCGCTCAGGTCGAGCGGCAGGACGGGGAGGATTCGGACTTCCGCTTCGCATCCTATGCGCGTGAGCGCGTGCCCGAGCAGCGCCCCTGCTGGATCACCTGGTCCGGCGAGGGACTGAAGGCGGTGGTGCGAGACAACCTGAAGCGCAGCGCGCTCTACGGAGGGAGCATCTCCGGGCGGGGCCCGCGCTACTGCCCGTCCATCGAGGACAAGATCGTGCGCTTTCCGGATGCGCCCCGTCACCAGGTCTTTCTCGAGCCCGAGGGGCTCGGCACCACCGAGCTGTACGTGAACGGGCTGTCGACCTCCCTCCCCGCGGACGTTCAGCTCGACTTCCTGCGCACGCTCCCGGGACTCGGGGACGTGCGCATGACCAAGGCCGGCTACGCCATCGAGTACGACTACTTCCCTCCGCATCAGCTACGGCACACGCTCGAGCTGAAGGACCTGCCGGGGCTCTACTTCGCGGGACAGATCAACGGGACGACCGGCTACGAGGAGGCGGCCGGCCAGGGTGTCGTCGCCGGCATCAACGCGGCGCTCCGGGTCCGGGGGGAGGCGCCTTTCGTGCTGGAGCGCGATCAGGCGTACATCGGCGTCCTCATCGACGACCTGGTGACCCGCGGAGTCGACGAGCCGTACCGGCTGTTCACGTCGCGTGCCGAGTTCCGGCTGCTGCTGCGTCAGGACAACGCGCACCGGCGCTTGGGCCCGCTGGCGCGGGAGCGGGGTCTGCTTACCGGGGAGCAGGAGGACGCCCTGCGGAGGAGGATGGCCGAGGAGGACCGTGTGCTGGTGTGGTTCAGGGAGACGGTGCTTCGTCCGGAGGCTGTGCGCGCGACGCTGGATGCGGCCGGGACGGAGGCGATCGCCGAGCCCGTGCGCGCGCTCGAGCTCCTGCGACGTCCGGGCGTGCGGGCCGCGGATCTCCTGGGTGCGGGTGGGGAGGCCCCTCCCGCGGCCTCTCCGGATGTGCTGGCCGCCGTCGAGGTGGAGTTGAAGTACGAGGGGTACGTGGCCCGGGAACGCCAACGCGCGACTAAGCTGCGGGCTCAAGCTAACTTCATTCTGGATAAGGACTTGCCTTATGCGGCCTTCGTCACGGTGTCCTTCGAGGCCCGCGAGAAGCTGCAGCGCATCCGCCCCGAGACCCTCGCCCAGGCGGGTCGGATTCCCGGAGTGTCTCCGGCGGACCTGCAGAACCTCGTCATGGAGGTGCGGCGACGCCGATCGGTTGCGAGCGGCGCCGCCGGCGACTGAGCCGAGGTGTCGGAAGGACGGTGGTTGATCCTCGAGCGGAACGGGGTTCGTCTCAGGGCGTAGGTCCGGAGGCGGCGCACGCGTGGGAGCGGTCATGGGCCCCGCGGGTCCGGCCTGAGCGGTGCCGGGCCGCCACGTCGCTTGTCGCGCCGGCCGGAGGACCGCCTTCCTCGAGGCGCGGCCGGGAGGGGGCCGAAGTGCCCCGGACCGGGGATGTTCCACGTGGAACACCCCGGTTGGGTGGCCCCACGCGAATCCGCCCGGACCTGGACCGCCCGGCGTAGGCCATCCGCTCCTGGTGTACCGTAGCCAAAGTCCGTTGGGATTCGTGCGCCGCTGCATCCGCTCTGGACTGCGTTGCTCCTCGACCCGCGCCGCGGGCGCGGGTACCCCACAGCGCTGCTATTCCTCGTCGTCGCGCCTTGCCAGGGCGGCGCATCGGCACCCTCGGTCCTTCAACGGACTTCGGCTACGGCACGCCAGGTCGTGAAGAGCTGCGGTGAATCCCCTTCTCGCGAGGGAGTCCCGCCAGCGAACCCTGGAGAGCGCGCGAGGATCTCGCGCGGCTCGCCGTGTGCGACGCTCCAAAAGGAACGCAGAACTTCCTTTTTGGGAGGACTGAGCGGGATGGAAGGCGCCGGGCATCAGGGAACGGCTCAAAGGCGTTCCTCGTGATCCCCTCCCCGCCCTACCGCTCCTGGTGTTCCACGTGGAACACCCGCGCCGGGCCTACTTCCGCGCGAACGCGATGTGGGCGGTGGCCGCTTCGCTCGTGCCGTCGAGGTTGAAGTCGAACTCCGTGGTGCCGTCCAGCACGAAGTGGTCGGCATCCGGGAAGGAGAACGTCGACGTGGCCGATGCCGCGCCGCTGGGGAACGAAGGCTGCAGCGTCACATTGCTCGCCGGACACCGTGAGCTGCCCGATCTCCGTCTGCGACTGTCCGGAGAAGAGCAGGATGGCTGTGTACTGGCCGGACGGCTGGACGTCGACGCTGAAGGTGGCGCCGGTCTCGATGAGGTCGGGGTGCACATCCGGATTGGCCACGGACGTGAGCACCATCGTCGTGGCGAGCCACTCGCCGACGAAGGGCGCGACGGCCGGGTCGACCCCGACGCCACCGTCGCTCGCGCACGCCGCGCTGAAGGAAGGGGATGCCAGGAAGGGTAGGAGGAGGAGCCTCCACCCCGACACGCGCCGCCGCACAACGATCATAGGACCCCCGACCTCCCACGGGCGCGAGCCTCCACCCGCCTTGGACTTCCCTCGGTGATCCGGGAAAATCCCGCTGGGAAGGGACATCGTCAAGCTCTTCGCCTTACGTCGCGGGCGTGCCGGGCCTATTATTGAAGTTCCCCCCTCCGAATCGTTCGTGTTTCGGGACTCCCTGTCGAGAGCTCCATGTCCCGCGTCATCGCCATCGCAAACCAGAAGGGCGGCGTCGGCAAGACCACGACCGCGATCAACCTCGGCGCTTCCCTGGCCGTGGCGGAGAAACGCACGCTCGTGGTGGACATCGACCCGCAGGGAAACGCCACCAGCGGGCTTGGAGTCGAGCAGCGAGAGTCCATCTCAACGATCTACGACGTGCTCGTCGGGGACCGAAACGCGGAGGAAGCCGTCCTCAAGGAGCTTCATTTCCCCTTCCTGGACCTGATTCCGTCCACCCGGGACCTCGTGGGGGCGGAGATCGAGCTGGTCGAGGCGCCGCACCGTGAGCGGATCCTCCGGAACGCGCTGGAGCCCCTGCGGGACCGCTACGACTTCATCCTCGTCGATTGCCCACCGTCCCTCGGCCTCCTCACGCTCAACACCCTCACGGCGGCCGACTCGGTGCTGATCCCCATCCAGTGCGAGTTCTACGCGCTGGAAGGGCTGAGCCAGCTGCTCAATACCATCCGCCTGGTGCAGCGTGGCCTCAATCCGGCGCTGGACATCGAGGGCGTGCTCCTGACGATGTTCGACCGACGCCTGAACCTCTCCAGGCAGGTCGCGGCCGAGGCCAGGGAGTACTTCGGGAACAACGTGTACCGCACGGCGATCCCCCGGAACGTCCGCCTCGCGGAGGCGCCGAGCTTCGGTCAGCCGATCGTGCTCTACGACGTGCTGTCGCAGGGCGCCCAGGCGTATCTGGCGCTCGCCAAGGAGGTGCTGGCGAAGCGGAAGGCGGACGCGAAGGAGCTGGGCAGGACGGGCGCACGATGACCCGGCGCGACCGCCTCGGGAAGGGGCTCGGCGCACTCCTGGGCCAGTATCTGGACCCGGAGGCGGACGACGCGGAGATCCGCCGCGTGAAGGTCGCGGCCATCGTGCCCAATCCCCTGCAGCCCCGACGCACCTTCACCGACGGCGAGCTGAACGAGTTGGCGGAGTCCATCCGGGCGAACGGCCTCCTCCAGCCGCTGGTGGTGCGCCCCTCACCCTCGGTGCCCGACCGATTCGAGCTCGTCGCGGGTGAACGACGGTTCAGGGCCGTGTCGCAGCTCGGGTGGGACGACGTTCCGGTGCTCGTGCGCGAGGCCTCGGACGAGACGCTCCTGGTGCTGGCGCTGGTCGAGAACCTGCAGCGGGAAGCGCTCAATCCCCTGGAAGAAGCCGAGGGATACAGGGCGCTGGCGGATAAGTTCTCCATGACGCAGGCCGACATCGCCCGGGCCGTGGGGAAGGACCGGTCCTCGGTAGCGAATTTCCTGCGGCTCCTCAACCTGCCGCCTTCCGTGCGTAAGCTGCTGGAGTCCGGATCCCTGAGCATGGGGCATGCCCGCGCGCTGCTGGCGGTCGATGACGTCGTGCGCGCCGGAGACCTCGCCCGAAGGGCCGTCGCGGAGGGATGGACGGTACGGGAGGTCGAACGCCGCGCCAGCGAGAGCGGGCCGGGAAGCGGTAAGAAGAAGCGGACGGAGCGACCGAAGGAGCCGATCGTGCTCGCCCTGGAGGACGCCCTCCAGGAGTCGTTGTCGACGCGCGTGAACATCAAGCGCACCCGGAAGGGAAAGGGCATCATCGAGATCACCTTCCACGGACCGGAGGACTTCGAGCGGGTGTTCGAGCTCGTGACGGGACGGGAAGCGTCGGAGGTGGTGGGATGAGCGACGAGAAGCCCGGCCGGCGCCACCTCACCGTGATCCTGGTGCCGGATCGGCGGGCAGGAGAGCCGCACCTTCCAGCTGTCCTATCGACTGCTGCGCACGCTCGGCGGGGTGGCCGCGGTGCTCGCTCTGGCGCTGACGCTGGTCGCGGGGAGCTGGTGGTACCTGGCCGCCCGGGCATCGCGCGTGGGCGAGCTCGAGATGCAGGTACGCTCCCTCGAGGCCGACCGGGCCCGGGTTCAGGCGCTGGCAACCGAGCTACAGGGCATCGAGCGGCAGTATGCGCGGATTCGGGATCTGTTCGGTGCACACACGGCCAATACCCCCTCGAACGCGTGGCTGCCTCCGGCGGGGGCGGGGCGCCGCAGCGGCGCGCCGCGTACCACGGTCGCGGCGAGCATCCCGTCGAGCTGGCCACTCACGGAGCGTGGCTTCGTCACGCAGGGGCTGCTCGACGGCGCGCCCGGGCAGGTCGAGCACCCGGGGCTGGACATCGCCGTGCCGACGGACTCCTACGTCCGCGCCGCGGGCGCGGGTACGGTCGTCGACGTCGGGGAGGACCCCGTTTACGGGCACTTCGTCGTGATCGACCACGGCGAGGGCTACACGACCCTGTACGGACACGCATCCCTCAACCTGGTGGCCCGGGGGGAGCAGGTTCGGCAGAACGAGGTGATCGCGCTTTCGGGCTCGACCGGGCGCTCTACCGCGCCCCACCTCCACTTCGAGGTCCTCCTCAACGGGGAGGCCGTGGATCCGCTCACGCTGGTACATCAGCCCTGATTTCGAGGAGGCGCGCGATGGCACGAGATCGCGCTGGCAATGGCACTTCGCCCGAGACGGTCATCTCGATCATCGGTCCCGGGATGAAGGTGGTCGGCAACTGCGAGACGGACGGTACGATACGGATCGAGGGCACGATCCAGGGTTCCGTGTACGCCGGGAAGGCGGTCGTCGTGGGGAAGGACGGCCTCGTGGATGGAGACATCAAGACGCAGGATGCCGTGATCTCCGGACGCGTGGTCGGCACCCTGGTCGCCGAGTCCCGCCTCGAGCTCCAGGCCACCTGCCGGATCGAGGGGGACGTGCGTGCGCGCCGGATGCAACTCGAGGAGGGCGCGGTCCTGAACGGCACGGTGGACATGGGGAACACGGGGGTCGACGAGCGCGTAACGCCGCCCGTCGAGCTGATGCCGGCGGAGGGCTGATCGACGCCGCGCCGCACCCCTGCGCCCCCGCCTCTCCCCAGGGTGTGTGGATTCCTCGGAAGGCCAGGACACGCAGAATCATGGATGTGGATAAGCCCGTAAGGCGTTGTACCTCCAGGGCGATGCGAGGATCGTCCGCCTCAGGCGGGACCGTGTGGGTCCGAGGGGTCGACCCTTTATCCACAGGTTGTCCACGGGTCGGATTTCCCCGCCGTGGATCGCTCGATGAAATTAGAATCCTTGCTCCAGTATCTGGACGCGTATCTCGGGGTGCGGGACCACCCGGACTACCCGGTGGCCCTCAACGGACTGCAGGTCGGCGGACCCGACGAGGTGCACCGCATCGTGGCGGCGGTGGACGCCTCGGAGGCCTCCGTGGCTGCGGCGGTCGAGCGGGGTGCGGACCTCCTCCTCGTACACCACGGGCTCTTCTGGGAGGGCCTCAAGCCGTTGACGGGACGGCGACTCCGCCGTGTCCGACCCCTCATCGAGCACGGCGTTGCGGTCTACAGCGTCCACCTCCCCCTCGATGGTCACGCCGAGGTCGGCAACTCCGTGCTGCTCGCCCGGGCTCTCGGGCTGCAGGTGCAGGGTCCGTTCGCCGAGTACAAGGGGGCCGCGATCGGGTGGTGGGGGACGCTGGATCCGGCGCTCGATGCACAGGCGCTCGCCGTGCGCCTGGAGGAGGCGCTGGACGGCGCCCCTGTGCGGCTCGTTCCAGGAGGCCCGGACCGCGTCGAACGCGTGGGCGTCGTGACGGGGGGTGGGGCCTCCTTCGTGGGGAGCGCGGTCGCGCTCGAGTTGGACGCGCTCGTCACCGGAGAGGGCTCGCATCATGCCTTCTTCGACGCGATGGAGCTCGGCGTCCACTTGCTCCTGGGCGGGCACTACGCCACCGAGACCTTCGGCGTGCGTGCGCTCGCCGCCCATGTCGCGGAGCGCTTCGACCTCCAGTGGGAGTTCCTGGACCAGCCTACCGGGATGTGAACCCGGGGCGCTCGCGCCGCGCCCCGGGTCCCAGGGGCCCCCCTCCCTTCCCGTCAGCTCCCCGACATCATCGCGTCGCGGGCGGCCTTGAACTCCTGACCCTCGTTCCAGTCGGGCCAGCCGTCCGCCTCGGCGATGTCCCATGCCGTGCGGAAGATGAGTAGCCCCTGCTGGACGGCGCCGTCGAAGACGAAGTCGTCGGAGAACTCGTCGCTCGGGGCGTGGTAGCGGTGGGCCGTGTAGTCCTCCGAGATCTCCTTCCCGTATCCCGCGGGCTTTCCGCGGTAGTTCTGACCGTGCTCGATGTAGAGCGACGGGACGCCCGCCTTCGCGAAGGGGAAGTGGTCGCTGCGGAAGAAGAAGCCCTTCTCGGGCTCCTGGTCCGGCACGATCTGGAGATGGAGCTCCGCCGCCCGCGCACGGACGTACGTCCCCAACTCACTCCGGTCCTCTCCGAAGACCGTCACGTCGTCGGTCTCACCCCAGAGGTTGGCACCGTCCATGTTGATCTCGGCGACCGTTTCCCGGAGGGGGAAGAGGGGAGACTGCGCGTACCATTGCGACCCGAGGAGCCCCTGCTCCTCGGCGGCGGTGGAGATGAAGAGCAGCGAGCGCTTCGGCCCCTCCGGGAGGGAGGAGAACCCGCGCGCGACCTCGATCAGCAGCGCCATGCCCGAGGCGTTGTCGTAGGCGCCGTTGTAGATGCTGTCGCCGTCGATGGGCTCCCCCACGCCGAAGTGGTCGTAGTGGGACGTGAGCGTGATGATCTCGTCCGGGCGGGCGGAGCCGGGCAGCAACCCGACCACGTTGCGGGTCTCGACCTGCCGGACCGCCGCCGTCAGGGCGGCCGTGGCGGTCACGCCGGTCGGCACCGCCTGGAACTGACGATGTGCGGCCTGTTGCTTGAGCGTCTCGTAGTCGAGCCCGGCGAGCTTCAGGATGTTCGCCGCGACGTCGTGCGTGACCCATCCCACCATGCCTGCCGGCGCAGGCCCCGTGGGGTCGGGCGGTAGCGAGAACTGCTCCCCGGAGCGGCCGCCGCGCACGACGCTCCACGGATAGCCCTGCGGCGGCGTCCTCGTGCACGATCAGCGCGCCCAGGGCCCCCTGGCGCGCGGCCTCCTCCCACTTGTACGTCCAGCGACCGTAGTAGGTCATCGCCGGCCCCCCGAACAGGTCGGGCTCGTCCTCGGGTGCGGGGGGATCGTTGACGAGGATCAGGATGAACTTCCCCTTCACGTCGACACCCTCGAAGTCGTTCCATTCGTTTTCGGGCGCGTCGATCCCGTACCCCACGAACACGACCTCGCCCGTGCCGCCGGCCGAGGTCGCCTCCGGATCTCCGGCGTTGAGCACGAATCCGTCGAGGTACGTCGGAGAGAGGGCCCCCTGCGGACCCCGGAAGGAGAGGCCCACCGAGGAGGGAACGGTGGTGTAGCCGACCATCGGCACCGTCTGGAAGTACGAGCCGTTCACCGGCTCGAGCCCGGCCTCGCTGAAACGGTCGGCGATGTACTGGGACGCCATCTCTCCGCCGCGCTGACCCGAGCCACGCCCGAGGTATTCATCCGACGACAGCACCCGCATGTCCTCGCGGATCCGGTCGCCCGAGAGCGACACATCGGGGGTGGCGGGCGCCGACGCCTCCTTGGCACATCCGGCCGCCAACACCCCCGCCACGACCCATACGAAACGCTTCACCTGGAACCTCCTCCGTCGAGTCCGCAACCTCCGGCCCTAAGGGTAGGCGGCGCACCGATCGGGGGAAAGCGATCGCGGGGTCGGACGACCCTCAGAAGAGCCCGTCGAGGTAGAGGTGGAGCTTCCAGCCGGATCCAAGGCGCACCGCGTGCGCCAGATCCGCGCGCAGGAGCCCGTCGAGCAGGGATACGCCGATCCCCACGGAGGCCGCGGGGTCGTCGAAGCGGAAGTCGGCTCGAGGGCCGGCCCAACCGAGGTCGCCGAAGAGGCCGATGCGTGCTCCGGCGAACCCCGAGGCGATCTCCGCGCGGCCCTGCCACGCCGAGGAGCCGTGGAACGCGTTGGTGTGGAAGCCGCGAAGCGATGCGGAGCCGCCCAGGAAGAGGTGGCGCTGCACGGGGTCGTCGCCCCAGAGCGCCCCGGCCCCGAACTCCAGAGCGCCGGCGAGGCCGAGGGGCAGGGGGTGCGTGGCCGAGAGCGTGGCGGAAAGCCGCTGGTAGACGGCGTCGCCGCCTGCCGCCTCGCCCGCGAGCCGTCCCGTCAGGATGAGGCCGTTGGGGTCCACGCCGGAGAACCACGCCAGCGTGGCGCGCCCCCCGGTGAGGTCGAGGGGCTCCGCCTCGAGCACGGAGGGTGCCGTGTGATCGCGGATGGGCTTCAGGAGGAAGAAGTCGGTGTTCTGCTCCACGCTCCGTTGCCGCTCGTGGAAGGCCTCCAGCCCCCACCGCACCCGCTTCCCGGCGCGCCCGTAGCCGAGGGAGGCGCCCGTCGCTCGGTAGTACTGGCCGTGGTCCGTGCCGAGGAGGAGGTTGCCCACGGACTTCGTGAGGGAGAAGGGATGTGTCTCCTCCGCCATCGGCTTCAGGCGCTGGTAGTACCCCGAGAGCGTCCACCGCCGCTCCTCGGGCCCGCGCTCCAGGCTCAGGCCCACGTTCGGCTCTCGATCCCCCGTCCCGATCCGGCCCTCGAGCGTCGCCGAGGTCGAGACCCCCAGAGGGACGCTCACGGCCGA
The DNA here is from genome assembly GCA_963823035.1 of uncultured Gemmatimonadales bacterium. Taxonomy (GTDB): domain Bacteria; phylum Gemmatimonadota; class Gemmatimonadetes; order Longimicrobiales; family Gaopeijiaceae; genus SZUA-318. The sequence continues at coordinate 385,768 of CAWGKG010000012.1, read as the reverse complement.
CCCTGCGGACAGCCCCTCGACGCGGTTGTAGCGCAGCAGCCCACGATCGAACCCCCAGGCCAGGTGGGGACGGTAGAGCCCGTAGGTGGGCAGGAGCTGCTGGAGCTCCCCCCTCATCTCGTCGATCTCGTCGTCCGTGAACGCGGTGGGGGAGCGCGCGCCGAAGTCCTCGGAGAGCCGAGGCGAGTCGAGGAGCGAATCGGCCTCGGGCACGATGATCGTCATGTAGGAGACCTTGCCGGTCTCCTCGTCCTTCACGCGCTCCTCGTGGCGTGACCATCCGCGGGGCAGCGGCCCATCGATGGGCATCTCGGTGTCGGCCTCGTTGACGGCGTAGTCACCCACGCTCCACTCGACCGTGATCGGGATGTGCACGAGCCGGCCCAGACGGGCCTCCCCCTCGGCGGCGAAGCGACGGGGTAGCCAGTAGCGGAAGTCGTACAGGCTGTATTCGACGGTGATGTAGTTGATCTCGGCTTCGATCGGCTGGAGGAAGCCGGGCACGTCCTCCGCGTCCTCGGGCTCGTCCGTGAGGAGGTTGAAGGGCCTCGCCGGGCGGTAGCTCGCCCGGACGAGCGAGGCCGTCTCGGCATCGAACCAGAGGGAGCCCGCCACCAGGTGGAAGTCCGCGTGGCGGGGCTCCACCTTCACCTCGTAGAGCCGCACCTCGCGGTCCGGGAGGCGGATGCGCAGCGTGTCCCCGGACGAGAAGCGGTAGTAGGCCTCGGCGGTGTCGGCGAGCGGGTGCAGGGCCCAATCCCCGCCGAAGACGAGACGGCTTCCGCCGGGATCGAGGGGGAACTGGGCGAGGTCCGCGTCGCCGAGGAGCTCGTCCGGGAGATCGCGCCTGAGCTCGGCGCGCACCTCTTCACCGGCGCCGCCCACCTCCCCCTCCGCCTGGACCTTCTCCCGGCGCGTGTCCGCCCCGACGATCGGGATGGCCCGGCGGGCGCCCAGCCACTGCACGGCGCGGTCCCCGTCCGTCCGACCAGCGTACCCGCGCGATGCGCTCCTGCTCGAAGAGGCTCCGCTCGCGCCTGAAGCGGAGCGCGGTCAGGCCCACGTAGATGTGCTCGCGCAGCACACCTTCGTAGCTGGAGATGCCGGAGACGTCCCGCTCACGGGCGGCGCGCGCTCGCGTCATGAGAGCCCGGACGGCCTCGTCGCGATACGTCGGGTCCCCCGGCGTCCCAGCCTGCGCCACCCCGACGGACGGGTGGAGGGCAAGCGCCGCGCAGAGGGCGACGAGGGTGGTTCGGATCAAGCCTGCACGCTCCGTTGCCGGTGGGGGAGTCTGTGGATACCATCCACTCCTACCGCCATCAGCCCCGAGGAGATTCGATGATTCGCCGCGTCCTGTCGGCCTTCGTGGCCGTCGCCGTCGCATCGACGTCTACGGCCGCCCAGACCGTGCCCACGCCGCGCCAGCATTTCGGGTTCGAGATCGGTACCGACCGCAAGCTCGCCGACTGGAATCAGCTTACCGCATACTACGAGATACTGGCAAAGACGAGTCCGAGGGTCATCGTCGACACGCTCGGGACCACCACGAAGGGGCGTCCGTTCGTGATGGTGACGGTCACGAGCGAGGCCAATCAGGCCCGGCTGGACGAGCTCCACGAGGTCCAGATGAAGCTCGCGGACCCGCGCCGCGTGTCGGGTGAAGCGGAGTTGCAGCGGCTCCTCGACGAAGGTCGCACGGTGGTGCTGATCACGCACAGCATCCACGCCACCGAGGTGGGCGGAAGTCAGATGGCGGCGCGCATGCTCTGGCGGCTCGCAACGTCCGACGACCCGGAGATCCGCGAGATCCTCGACAACGTGATCCTGCTGGACATCCCTTCGCTCAATCCCGACGGGCTCCAGTGGGTGGTGGACTGGTACAACCGGTACGTGGGCACGCAGTACGAGGGCGCTCCCCTCCCCTGGCTCTACCAGTTCTACGTGGGCCACGACAACAACCGCGACTGGTACGCCTTCACGCAGGACGAGACCATCCTCACGATCAACGGGGCCCACAACGCCTGGCATCCGCAGATCGTGCACGACATCCACCAGATGGGCTCGAACGGGGCGCGTATCTTCTTCCCGCCCTACATCGATCCGTGGGAGCCCAACATCGACCCGGCGCTCCAGGCCGCGGTGAACCAGCTCGGGACGTACATGGCCGCCCGGGTCACCGCGAAGGGGATGGCGGGCGCGGTGGTGGCGGGGCAGTACGACGCGTGGACGCCGGCGCGAGCCTACCAGCACTACCATGCGGGCGCGCGCATACTCTCGGAAACCGCCTCCGCGCGCGTCGCGACGCCCGTGGAGGTTGCGGCCGATCGGCTCGGTCCGAACCGGAACTACGACTCGTCGCAGCGGTCGTGGAACTTCCCGGACGTGTGGCCCGGCGGGCATTGGGGGCTGCCGGACATCGTCGACTACATGGAGACGGGTGCGCTCGCGCTCCTGGCCAATGCCGCCAAGAACCGTCGCTACTGGTTGGAGGACTTCTACCACATCGGCGAGCGCGCCGTGGACAAGTGGGACGCCTGGCCGGGCGCGTGGGTGATCCCCGCCGGCCAGGAGAACAGCACGGGCGTGAACTACGTGCTGCGCATCCTCGCGATGGGCGACGTGGAGGTGCACCGCGCCACGGCCGCGTTCAGCGCCGACGGGATCTCCTTTCCGGCGGGAAGCTGGATCGTGCCGATGAACCAGCCGTACGCGTCGTTCGCGCAGACGATGCTCGAGGTGCAGCACTACCCGGATCTGCGCGAGTATCCGGGGGGCCCGCCCCAGCGGCCGTACGACGTTACGGCGCATACGCTGCCGTACCTCATGAACATGGAGGCGGTCGCGGTCGACCAGGCGCCGACCGTGGCGATGTCCGACCCCATCGACCCTCCCGCCTTCGACTTCGAGTTGCCGGCCGCCTTCCGGGGCGCCGGTGCGCCCAGGGTCGCGCTGTACAAGTCGTGGCAGGAGCCGATCGAGGAGGGGTGGACGCGGTGGGTGCTCGACACCTACGAGATGAAGTACGATACGCTGCACGACGCCGACGTGAAGCGCGGTTCGCTCGCGGACCGCTACGACGTGATCCTCCTGGAGGCGCAGAGCGCCCGCTCGATCCGTGACGGCTTCCCGGCCTCGGCGGTCCCCGCCGAGTACGCGGGCGGTCTCGGCGACGTGGGTGTTGCGGCGCTGAAGGCCTTCGTCGAGTCCGGCGGCAGGCTGGTGGCGGTCGAAGACGCCACCGAGCTGGTCGCGGAGATGTTCGGCCTCGACGTCACCAACGCGGTCGACGGGCTGCCGAACACCGACTTCTACATCCCAGGTTCGATCCTCCGCCTCGAGGTGGACGGCTCCTCCTCGCTGGGCCGCGGCGTGCAGACCGAGAGCATCGCCTGGTTCGGCACGGGGAGCCGGGCGTTCGACGTGGGAGACGCGAACATCCGGGTCGCGGCGCGGTATGGGTCCGGTGACCCACTCCTGTCCGGGTGGGTGCTGGGCGGCGAGCACGTCGCCGGAAAGCCGGCGATCGTGGAGGCCGATGTCGGACGGGGCTCGGTGGTGCTGTTCGGCTTCCAGCCCAACTATCGGGGGCAGACGGTGGCCACGTGGCCGCTCCTCTTCAACGCTCTGACGGAAGCAGGCTCGTGACATGACGCAGGAGACGAAAGGCGGCGGACAGAAGCAGCCCTGCCCTCAGTGCGGGAAGCCCTCGGGCGGCAACTTCTGTCAGCACTGCGGCGCGGCGCTGGGCAGCCGTCACTGCAACCAGTGCGGTGCCAAGATCCCCGGCACGGCGAAGTTCTGCACACAGTGCGGCGCCAAGGTCGGAGGAGGCGCGCGGGCCGCGGGGCCGGGCGGCGTCCCCCCGACGGTGGTCGGCCACCGGGCGGCGGCCGCCGCGACGCTGGGCGGGAACAACGCGCCCTGGTGGATCGCCGGCGTCGCCATGTTCGGCCTGATCCTGGTGGTGGGATGGAACGCGGTGAGCCGCTCCAGCAGCCCGCCCGCCGCCTCGGGAGGCGGCCCGCCTCCCGGGATGGGGGGCAACCCCGCGAACGGGCAATCGACCCTCGACCTGAACTCGATGACGCCGCGGGAGGCGGCCGACCGGCTGTTCAACCGCGTCATGCAGACGCTGTCGGCCGGCGACACCACCAATGCGCTGTTCTTCCAGCCGATGGCCGTGCAGGCGTACCAGCGCGCGGAGCCCCTCGACCTCGATGGCATCATCCACGAGGCGCTGCTCGAGCTCCTGACGGATCCCGCCGCGGCGCTGGCCACCTCGGAGCGCGTCCTCGAATCCGAGCCCGACCACGTGCTGGCGCTGGGCACGGCCGCGCAGGCGGCGATCGCGATGGGGGATTCGGCGAAGGCCAAGGAGTACTACGAGCATCTGCTGCGCGTCTACGACACGGAGTACGCGCGCAACCTTGTCGAGTACGACGGACACCGGCAGCTCATGGCGGAGATGCAGAGCGAAGCCCAGCGGTACCTGGGCTCCGGCTGAGAGACCGGGCCCGCCTCGGCGGCAGGGGGTCTCCCTTCATGCGCGTCTTCCTGACCGGCGGCACGGGCCTCATCGGCTCCCACACGGCGGCTCACCTGCGCGAGGGGGGCCACGAGGTGGTGGCGCTCTGCCGACGTGGCTCCGACGCGAGCTTCCTGGAAGGCATCGGCTGCACGATCGTCGAGGGCGACGTGCGCGATCCGCCCGACACCCTCGCGCCCTCCATGGCGCGGTGCACCCACGTGTTGCACGCCGCCGCGCTCGTCTACGCGGGCGGCTCGTGGTCGAAGGTGCGCGAGGTGAACGTGGAGGGCACGCGCCACGTCCTCATGGCCGCCGTGCACGCAGGCGTCCAGCACGCCGTCCACCTCTCCTCGGTGGCCGTGTACGGCACCGTCGACGGGCCGGTCGACGAGGACTCGCCGATCGATCGCGACATCCCCAAGCGCGACCTCTACGCCCGCTCGAAGCGTGAGGCCGAGGCCATCGCGAGGTCGATCGAGGCCGAGCACGGGCTGGCGGTCACGATCCTGCGTCCGTCGGCCGTGTACGGCGAGCGTGATCGGCTGATGGCGGTGCGCATCGGCCGCATGGTGCGACGGCCGGTGAGCTTTCTGCTCGGCTCCGGCGACAACACCCTGCCGACCGTGTACGCTGGGAACGTCGCGGTCGCGGCGGTCCTCGCGCTGGAGGCCGGGCGGTCCAACGCGACGTACGTGGTCGGCGAAGACCACCCGCTCACGCAGCGGGCCCTCCTCGAGGGGCTCGCCGTGGGCCTCGGGCGATCCCCGGTGCTGATCCCCATCCCCGCTGCGCTGGTCCGCGGGGCCGCGGAAGTGCTCCAGAAGCTGGGCGTTTCGGCCCCGGGCGCCGAGCACCTTCCGCTCGCGCGGGTGGCGCGATTGGCTCTTTCGGAGAACCCTTATGGCTCCGCGCGCATTCGCCGCGAGCTCGGTTGGGACCCTCCCCATCGGCACGAGGACGCGCTCGAGCGCACGGGCCGATGGCTGCTGGAGCACGCCAGCGATTGAATCCCCGGGGAGCTCCATCCGAGCGCGGAGGGCCTCCCCAGCACCGAAGGAGTGATACGGGTATGGAGCACGACTCCGGCGCCCACTGGGCGGAGCCCTTTCCCAACCACCACCGACGGACCGAGGACGAGCGCCTCCTGGAGAGCGTCGAGGAGCTCGAGACGATCGGGCGCGACGCCTGGCGGATCTTCCGCATCATGGGCGAGTTCGTCGAGGGCTTCGAGGCGATGACCAAGGTCGGACCGGCCGTCTCGATCTTCGGGTCGGCCCGCGTGCAGCCGGACCATCCCCAGTACGCGCTGTGCGTCGAGACGGCGCGCCTGATCGGCGAGTCGGGCTTCGCGATCATCACGGGAGGCGGACCCGGCATCATGGAGGCCGCCAATCGCGGGGCGCGCGAGGCCGGCGTGCGCTCGGTGGGGTGCAACATCGAGCTCCCCTTCGAGCAGCACACGAACCCGTACGTCGACGTGGCCATCGACTTCCGGTACTTCTTCGTCCGCAAGACGATGTTCGTGAAGTACGCGCAGGCGTTCGTGATCTTCCCGGGCGGCTTCGGAACGATGGACGAGCTGTTCGAGTCGCTCACGCTCATCCAGACGGGGAAGGTCCGTCACTTCCCGGTCGTGCTCATGGGCACGGACTACTGGGGCGGGCTGGTCGACTGGATACGTGACAGGATGGCCTCCGAAGGGAAGATCGGGGAGCGCGACCTGGACCTCTTCTTCCTCACGGACGACCCGCGCGAGGCGCGCGACCACGTCGTGCGCCGCTTCCAGCGCCGCAAGGAGGAGCTGCAGACGCAGCTGCCCGACGACCGGGGCACGGAGCTTTGATCTCCTCGCCCTTCTCTCTCACGGCCGTCATCGCCCTGGCGGCCGCGCTGGCGTTCTGGCTCGACCGCCACGTGCCGGTCCTCTCCAAGCTCGGCGCGTCGCTCCTGGTCCTCGTGTTCGGGGCCCTGCTCTCGAACTTCGGCATCGTCCCCGCCACCTCGCCCGTCTACGACGCGATCGCCGGGCCCGTCACGTCGCTCGCCATCGCCTGGCTGCTCCTCTCGGTCAACCTCGCCGACCTGAAGCTCGCGGGGCCGCGCATGATGGGCGCGTTCGGGCTGGCGATGGTCGGCACCGCGCTCGGGGCGTTCATCGGAGCGCTCGCCTTCGCCTCGTCGATCGGCGAGAACGCATGGCGGCTCGCGGGCGTGTTCACCGGGACCTACACGGGAGGGTCGGTGAACTTCGTGTCGGTGGGGCGCGCCGTGCAGCTTCCCGACAGCCTGTGGGCCGGGGCCACCGCGGCGGACGCGCTGACCACCGGGCTGTGGATGGCGGCCACCCTCCTCCTCCCCCTGTGGCTGGCGCGCTTCTACCCACCGGTGCCCGAGGAGCTGACCGAGCTTCCCGAGGAGCGCGAGGGCGGTACGCACGCGCACCACCCCTTCTTCGCGGCGGCCTCGGTGTCGGCGCTCGACCTCTCCGTGCTCGTCGCCACCGGGCTGGCCCTTCTCGCCGCGGCGGACCTGACCGCGCGCGTGATCCCGCAGGTGCCCTCGATCCTGTGGCTGACCACCTACGCCCTCCTGCTCGGCCATACCCGCTTCTTCCACCGCGCCGAAGGCGCGCTGCAGCTCGGCACCATGGTCCTGCAGCTCTTCTTCGTGGTGATCGGCATCTGGTCCCAGGTGGCGCAGATCGCCGCCGTGGGCGTGGTGGTCTTCTTCTACACGCTCGTGGTGGTGGGCGTCCACGGTGTGGTCGTGTACGGGGGCGGCAGGATCTTCAAGCTCGATCTCGGCACGCTGTCGGTGGCCTCCCAGGCGGCGGTCGGAGGGCCCTCCAGCGCCCTGGCGGTCGGCGTGGCGAGGGAGTGGCCGGGCCTCGTACTGCCCGGGATCATCGTCGGGCTGGTCGGGTACGCGGTCGGAAACTACCTCGGTTTCGGGGTAGCCTACCTTGTACGGGGCCTCGGCCTCGGCTTATGATTTCAGGCTCTGCCGGGGCGCTGGAAACCGTTGACCCGCCTTGTCACGAGCGGCCGACGCCCCCGGCCCGCGGGACCTGTTCGTCTACGAGCGGTCCGCTCCCACGCGACGATGGCGTGCAGGCAGTGGATCGGGAGGATAGAGGCGTGAGCACCACCGCGACGGAAACCCCTCGCGGCTACGCCCCCGAGGGGAAGGACACGGGGGTGGTGAAGCCGAAGGGCACATCCAGGATCCGGGCCCACGAGGGCCTGGATACCGTCGACATCAAGTCGCGGAAGCCCGCATGGCTCAAAGTGCGCTCTCCGGGCGGCGACAACTATCGGCGGCTCAAGCACATGATGCGCACCGGCTCCCTGCACACCGTGTGCGAGGAGGCCGGCTGCCCGAACATCGGCGAGTGCTGGGAGGCCGGCACCGCGACCTTCATGATCCTCGGGGACGTGTGCACGCGGGCCTGCAAGTACTGCGGTGTGGCGCACGGGATGCCCACCGGGCTGGACACGGACGAGCCGCGCCGCGTGGCGGACAGCGTCGCCGATCTCGCGCTCGAGCACGTGGTCATCACGAGCGTGAACCGCGACGAGCTGCCCGACGGCGGCGCCGCCATCTACGCGGAGACGATCCGGCGCATCCACGACGCCGTGCCCGGGTGCTCGGTGGAAGTGCTGATCCCCGACTTCAAGGGCGACGAGGACGCGCTGCGCATCGTGGTGGACGCGAAGCCCGAGATCCTCGGCCACAACCTGGAGACGGTGGAGCGGCTCCACCCCGACGTCCGGCCCGGTGGACGCTACTGGCGCTCGATCTCCTTCCTGGGCGCCGTGAAGAAGATGGATCCGGCGATGCTCACGAAGACCGGGATCATCCTCGGGATGGGCGAGGAGGCCCACGAGGTGCGTCAGGCGATGGCGGACCTGCGCGAGGCGTCCGTCGACATCCTCACGCTGGGTCAGTACCTGCGGCCGTCTCCGATGCACATCCCCGTCGCCCGCTGGGTCACCCCGGACGAGTTCGTCGGGTGGAAGCGCGTCGGCGAGGGCGAGCACGGCTTCAAGCACGTCGAGTCCGGGCCGCTGGTGCGCTCGAGCTACCACGCGAAGGAGCAGGCCCGTGAGGTGGAGGCCGGCGGGCCCGGTGCGATCACCGAGGTGATGGAGGCCGACCTGCTGGCGCCCGCCGAGATCAGCTCCGACCGGATGCGGTCTTCGCTCGTGCAGCTCGAGCTCGGGCGCCCGGGCAAGCCGACCGCGGGGAGCCGGTGACGCCCATGGCGCAGACGAACACGACCAAGAAGCGCTCCACGAGCTCCGACGTGCTGGGCGAGCACGGGGTGAGCCCCGAGCTGGCCGTGGAGCTGCTCCGCGAGATGCTGCTCTACCGCCGCTTCGAGGAGAAGGCCGAGGAGGGGTACGCCATCGGCAAGATCGGCGGCTTCTGCCACCTGCACATCGGCCAGGAGGCCGCCGCCGCCGGCTGCATCAAGCCGCTGCGCACCGACGACTACGTGATCAGCGCCTACCGGGAGCACACGCAGGCGCTCGCCAAGGGCGTGGCGCCCGCCGCGGTGATGGCCGAGCTGTACGGCCGCGCCGACGGGCGCTTCGGGCGGCAAGGGCGGCTCGATGCACATCTTCGACCGCGACGTGCGCTTCATGGGCGGCCACGGCATCGTCGGTGGCCAGATCCCGCTCGGCACCGGCATCGCCTGGAAGATCAAGTACCGCGGCGAGGACAACGTCGTGGTCTGCTTCATGGGCGACGCCGCGGTCAACCAGGGCGCCTTCCACGAGGCGCTGAACATGGCGGCCATCTGGGAGCTGCCGGCCATCTACGTGGTCGAGAACAACGAGTACGGGATGGGCACGGCCTTCCGACGGGTGTCGCTCACCGAGATCGTCCAGAAGGCGTCGCCCTACGGCATCCCGGCGAGCGAGGTGGACGGCCAGGACGTGCTGGCGACCTACGCGCATTTCCGCGACCTGGCCGAGGAGGTGCGCTCGGGCGGCGGGCCCCGCTTCGTCGAGGTGCGCACCTACCGCTTCCGCGGCCACTCCATGTCGGACCCGGTCTCGGGGACGTACCGGTCGAAGGACGAGGTCGAGCAGCACACCCAGGAGCAGGACCCGATCGTGCTCCTGCGCGAGCGCCTCTTCGACGGCGGCCACCTGGACCAGGACGACGCTCGAGGCGATGGACGCCGAGGTGCGGGAGATCGTCGCCGATGCGGCGGAAGCCGCGCGAAGCGGCTCCGGCGCCCGGTCCCGACGCGCTGTACGAGCACGTGTGGGCCGATCTGGACGTGCGCGGCCGACTGCGCTTCGACGGGCGGGAGGGCGTGCCATGGCTGTGATGACCTACCGCGAGGCGCTCAACCAGGCGCTGCGCGAGGAGATGGAGCGCGACCCGGACGTCTTCCTCATGGGCGAGGAGGTCGCCGAGTACGACGGCGCCTACAAGGTGTCCAAGGGGCTGCTCGAGACCTTCGGCGCCACGCCGCGTGGTGGATTCGCCGATCAGCGAGCTCGGCTTCGCCGGGCTGGGCGTCGGCGCCGCCATGGCCGGCCTGCGTCCGGTGATCGAGTTCATGACCTTCAACTTCGCCTTCCTGGCGATCGACCAGGTCATCAACTCGGCGTCCAAGATGCTCTACATGAGCAACGGGCAGTTCCCGATTCCCGATCGTCTTCCGCGGTCCGACGGGGGCGGCGCTGCAGCTGTCGGCGCAGCATTCCGTCGCCGTGGAGACCTACTACCTGCACTCGCCCGGCGTGAAGGTGGTCGTGCCCGGCACGCCGGCCGACGCGAAGGGGCTGCTGAAGGCCTCCATCCGCGACAACGACCCGGTCGCGTTCATGGAGGGCGAGCTGCTCTACAACTTCAAGGGCGAGGTCCCTGACGACGACGACTTCGTCATCCCGCTCGGCGTGGCGGACCTGAAGCGCGAGGGCTCGGACGTCTCGATCATCACGCACGGGAAGATGATCCACGTGGCGCTGCAGGCCGCGCAGCAAGCTGGAGAAGGACGGCATCGAGGCCGACGTGCTCGACCTGCGCACGCTGCGCCCCCTCGACGTCGACGCGATCGTCGAGACGGTCAAGAAGACCAACCGGGCCGTCTACCTGGAGGAGGGTTGGACCTACCTCGGCGTGGGCGCGCAGATCGTGGCGACCATCCAGGAGGAGGCGTTCGACTGGCTGGACGCGCCCGTGCTGCGCGTCACCCAGGCCGATGTGCCGATGCCGTACGCGAAGAACCTCGAGATGATGGCCAAGCCCAGCGCCGACCGCGTGGTCGAGGCCTGCAACAAGGTGCTGTACCGGTGAGGGCCCACCCACGGCATGACGATCCGATGATCACGAAAGTCCACATGGAAGCCCTCTCCCCCACCATGGAGGAGGGCCAGCTCGTCAGGTGGCTCAAGTCCGAGGGCGACGCCATCGCCAACGGCGACGTCATCGCGGAGATCGAGACGGACAAGGCCACCATGGAGCTGGTCGCCCGCGGCGACGGCACCCTGCGCAAGATCTTCCTCGGAGAGGGCGGCACCGCGCCGGTGGGTGAGGTGATCGCGGTCATCGCGGCGGCCGGCGACGACATCTCCGACGTCGAAGGCGCGTCGGGCGGCGGGGCCCCGCGCGGCCGCGAAGCCCGCGGAGGAAGCGAAGCCCGCGACGGGCCCGGCTCAGCCGGAGGCGAAGAGCCCGCCAGGCCGCTCCCGCCCGCGAGCAGGCGCCGGCAACGGCGGGCGCGGCGACCGCCACCGCACCGGCTCCCGCGGCGTCCACCGACGGCGGACGCGTGAAGGCGTCCCCGCTCGCGCGGCGCCTCGCCGACGACCTGGGCGTGGACCTCGCGCGTGTCGAGGGCTCGGGCCCCGGCGGCCGGATCGTGAAGCGCGACGTCGAGGCCGCGAAGGAGAGCGGCGTCGCCGGCGCCCGCGGCCGGCGCCGCGATGTGGACGCCCGACGAGGCCGAGTACGAGGACGTGCCCGTCTCGCAGATGCGCAAGACGATCGCCAAGCGGCTGGTCGAGTCGATCGGGCCGGTGCCGCACTTCTTCCTCACCGTCGACATCGACATGGGCCGGGTGGTGGAGGCGCGCCGCAGCATCAACGCGATGCTCGAGAAGAGCGGCGAGAAGGTGTCGATCAACGACATCCTGCTGAAGGCGGTGGCCGGCGCGCTCCGCCGTCACCCCGACTGCAACGCGCAGTGGCACGGGACGCACGTACGCCGCTTCAACGCCGTGCACCTCGGCGTGGCCGTCGCCATCGAGGACGGGCTGATCACGCCGGTCGTGAAGAACGCCCACCTGAAGGGCATCGCGCAGATCGCCGCGGAGGTGCGGGAGCTGGCCGGCCGCGCCCGCGAGAAGAAGCTCATGCCCGACGAGTACACGGGCTCGACCTTCTCGGTCTCGAACCTGGGGATGTTCGGCATCCACGAGTTCACGGCGATCATCAACCCGCCCGAGGCGGGCATCCTGGCCGTGGGCGGCATGGAGGACACGCCGGTCGTGGTGGACGGCGAGGTGGTGGTGCGGCCGCGCATGCGCATCACGATGAGCTGCGACCACCGCGTGATCGACGGAGCGCAGGGCTCGCGGTTCCTGGCGACGCTCAGGGCGATGCTCGAGGAGCCTACGGCCATCCTGGTGTAGGGCGTCGGGTGACGGGTGTCCTTGGGGCCTCGCGTGCGTTTTCACCACAGTGGACGCAGAGGACGCAGAGGACCACAAATTGAAGTCCCTTCTCTGCGTCCTCTGCGTCCTCTGCGTCCTCTGTGGTGAAAAAGAAAGGAGGACGCAGAGAGCCTGCACCCGAGCTCGAGGAACCCCCCGCAAGCCCGTCACCCGACGCCCGCCTCCGCGTAGCTCCCCAACACCCGCACCTCGCTCCCCGCCGCCCGCAGCTCCTCCACGCACGCGAGCTGCTCGGCGAGCGGCACCCCGCGCAGGTCGGCGTAGAAGCGGTACTCCCACGGCGTCCCGGGAATGGGCCGCGACTCGAGTCGCGTCAGGTCCACGCCGCGCCGGGCGAAGAAGCCGAGTGCCTCGTGCAGCGAGCCGGGACGGTGCGGCACCGTGAACGCGATCGACGTCTTCGCGCCGTCCCCGGGCGTCGGGTAGGCCTCGCGCGCGACGGCGAGGAAGCGCGTGAAGTTGGCCGGATCGTCCTCGATGTGGTCCAGGAGCACCTCCCCGCCGTAGAGCTCGGCGGCCAACGCGGAGCCGATGGCCGCATCGTAGTCGCCGCGGCCCTCGAGCAGATCGCGTACGCTGCCGGCCGTGTCGTAGGCCACCACGGCCTCGATCCCCGGATGGTCCCGGAAGAAGCCGTGGCACTGCTGGAGCGCCACCGGGTGGGACGCCGCCGACGCGACCTCCTCGAGATGCCGACCGGGCGGCGCCACCAGGCACAGGCCGATGCGCACGCGCGTCTCCGCGACCGCGTGCAGCGTGTGGTGGACGAGGAGGTCGAGGTTGCGCTGAACCGACCGGCCAGCGTGTTCTCGACCGGCACGATGCCCAGCTCGGCCCGCCCGCCCGCGACGGCCGCGAAGAGCTCCTCGAAGGTGCGGCAGGCGAGGATCTCCGGGTCCCCTCCCACCACGTGCCTCGCCGCGGCGTGGCTGAAGGCGCCGCGCTCCCCCTGAATGGCGACGACGGTCACGCGGCTCCTCCACCGCTCAGGGCGCCCCTGTCCGGCGCGAGGCGACGCTGCGCCTGGCGGGACAGCTCGATGATGCGCCAGTAGATGTCCCGTACCAGCTCGGGCTCGAGGCCGAGCTCGCGTGCGCGCGCCGCGGCGTTGCGCACGACCTGGGCCTCGCGGCGGGAGTCCGCCACCTGCAGCCCGTGGCGCGCCTTCACGGCCAGCGTGTCGATGGCGAAGCCGAAGCGCCGCGCCATGAGCGTGAGGATCTCCTGATCGAGGCGGTCGATCTCGCCGCGGATCGCGCGCAGCTCGGGCGGCTCCGGGCTGGGTGGGGTCGGGTGGGTCTCCATCGGTCTCTCGGGGACGGTGGGGGAAACGAAAGAGGCGGCCCGGCATCGTCTGCCGGACCGCCTCGGGTCACTCGGGCTGGTGTCGACCGCTACGTCGTACGGACGCGGATGTCGCACCCCGGCAGGAATCTGCGGGAGTGGGCGCTAAATCGCCGGGTCCGATACGAAGCGGTCATGACCGATACTCTGGGCCCTGCGCCCCGTAGGTCAAGGCCGTTCGTCCTGGCGTCCAGCCTCGCCCGGATGAGCGCGGCGCCTTAGAGTTCGGCCACCATGAGACATCTTCCCGAGCTGTTCAGGAACAACCGCCTGTGGGCCGAGGGCCACCTGGCCCAGGACCCGTCGTTCTTCGCCGAGCTGGCCCGCGAGCAGAACCCCACGTACCTCTGGATCGGATGCGCCGACAGCCGCGTGCCGGCCAATGAGATCGTCGGCCTGCCGCCCGGCGAGCTGTTCGTCCACCGGAACGTGGCCAACGTGGTCGTGCACACGGACCTGAACTGCCTGTCGGTGCTCCAGTTCGCGGTCGAGGTGCTGCGCGTGCCGCATGTGATCGTGTGCGGCCACTACGGCTGCGGCGGCGTCAAGGCGGCGTGGAGGCACGAGCCGTCGGGTCTGGTGGACAACTGGCTCCGCCACGTCGAGGACGTGGCGGTCCGCCACGCGGACGAGCTCGACGCCTCTGGACGGGGACGCCGCGGTGGATCGGCTGGCCGAGCTGAACGTCCTGGAGCAGGCCGTGAACGTGTGCCGCACGACGATCGTGCAGGACGCATGGCGCAGGGCGCAGCCGCTCACCGTGCACGGCTGGATCTACGGCCTCTCGGACGGGCTGCTGCGCGACCTGGGCTTCGCGGTCGCCTCGCCCGGGGAGGTGGACGAGGCGTACCGCTCCGCCCTCGCCGCCGCTACTCCGACTTGAGCACGCGCATCGGCTCGAGGCCCGCGGCGCGCCGCGCCGGGATGTAGACCGCGAGGGCCGCCACGCCCACCAGAAGCAGCGGCACGCCCGACGAAGGCGACGGGATCGAGGGAGCTGACGTTGTAGAGCAGGCCGCGCACGAGCCGGGCGGCGGCGGCCGCGCCGACCAGGCCGAGCACGGTGCCGATCACCGCGAGCTTGAGCCCCTCGCCGAGCACCAGCCGGAGCACCCTGCCCCGGTCCGCGCCCAGGGCGACCCGGATGCCCAGCTCGCGCCTGCGCTGGGCGACCGAGTACGCCATCACGCCGTAGATGCCCACCGCGGCCAGCACCAGGCCGAGCACCCCGAACAGGCCGAGGACGGAGCCGCCCAGCCGCGCCGGGCAGCAGCGCGATGCCCATGTGGTCCTCCATGGTGCGCACGTCGAAGACCGGCAGGTCGGGGTCCTCGGCGCGCACGATCTGCTGGATGCGGCGCATCACCGCCTGCGGGTCGCCGGAGGTGCGGGCCACGATCGCCATCCCCGACGCGAACAGCTCACGCTGCGGCAGGAACATCATGTCCGTGGGCGCCTCGCCGAGGCTGCGGTACTTCCCGTTCGCGACGACGCCCACGACCTGGCGGTCCTTGTCCCGCCGTGTGGACGATCTTCCCGATCGCCGACTCGCCGGGCCAGAAGTGCTCCGCCATGCGCTGGTTGACGATGATGACCGGCGCGCCGCTCGCGTCGTCCTGGCGCGGTGAAGGTGCGGCCCTCGACCAGGTCGATGCCCAGCGCCTCGAGGAAGCCCTCGGTGACCTTCGCGTAGATGAAGCTCTGCAGCTCTCCCTCCGCGAACTCGTACCCGGGGATCGTCACGCCGCGGTCGGAGCCGCTGATCCCCAGGGGAAGCCAGTCGGTGAGACCCGACCGCGCGCACCTCGGGGAGCGCGCCCACCTGCTGCGAGCACGTCGTCCCAGAACGCGCGCGAGCGCGCCTCGTCGTATCCCTGGAGGCCCGGATCGGCGGCCGCGGTCACGAGGTTGCGCCGGCTCGTCGAAGCCGGGATCGATCTCCGTGGCGCCCTGGAGGCTCCGGAGGAAGAGGCCGGAGCTCACCAGCAGCAGGAGCGAAAGCGCGATCTGCACGACGACCAGGCCGCTGCTCATGCGCGACCGTCCCGCCCTGCCGCGCGGACTCGCCCTTCACCGCGGACACGACCTCGGGCTCGCGCCGCCTGCAGCGCGGGGGCCAGGCCGAAGACGATCGCCGGTCAGGAGGGAGACGCCGAGCGTGAAGAGGAGCACGCGGTCGTCCATCTCGACGCTGAAGTGCCAGGGCCCGTCCATCGGCGGGCGGATGTTCGACAGCACCCCTACGGCAAGCTGGGCCAGCCCGAGGCCGGCGAGGCCGGCGAGCGTGGCTGAACACCAGGCTCTCCGTGAGGAGCTGGCGGACGATGCGGAACCGGCCGGCCCCCAGGCTCAGGCGGATGCCCATCTCCCGGCGGCGCTCCCGGGCCCGCGCCAGGAAGAGGTTCGCCACGTTCACGCAGGCGATCAGCAGCAGGAGCGAGACCACCGCCATGATCACGGCGCTCATTCCGCACCTGGGCGCTCCGGAACATCGGGTGGATGCCCGCGTCTCCTCTGCGGCACGAGCGTGGTGCCCACCTGGTCGTCGTAGGAGTCGGGAAGCTCCTCGCGCAGCTGGGCGAGGGTGCGCGTCCACGACCTCCTGGGCGCGCTCGAGCGTGACGCCGTCGCGCAGGCGGGCCATCGACGTTCATCATGTTGTTGCCCCGGGACTCGATGCAGGTTCTGCCCGGGGTCGATCTGCATCTGCATCATCAGCGGCACGTAGACCGGGACGCTGGCGAAGGTCACGGGGCCCCTGAAGTCCGCGCGGCGCGACGCCCACCACCTCGAAGGGGTGGCCGTTCAGGACAGCGTGCGGCCCACCACCGCCGGATCTCCGCCGAAACGCTCCTGCCAGAAGCCGTTGCCCAGGATCGCCACCGGGTGGGCGCCCGGTCCGACGGACTCCTCGCCCGGGATGAACGCGCGCCCCAGGACCGGCGTCACGCCGTAGGTCTGGAAGAAGTTCGGCGCTCACCATCATCCCCATGATCCGCTCGCTGCGCCCGTCGGCCGAGACCGACATCGGGGCGAAGTACCAGGCGGCCACGCTCTCGAAGGCGTCGCCCGTGCGGTCGCGCAGATCCTGGTAGTGGGGGATCGAGTTGGAGCCGTACTCCATGCCCGGCCACGCTCGATAGAGCTGGACGAGGCGGTCCGGATCCCGCGCGCCCGGCAGCGGCCGCAGGAGGAGCCCGTTCACCGCCGAGAACGTCGCGGCGTTCAGGCCGATGCCGAGCGCGAGGGTGACGACGGCCGCGACCGTGAACAGCGGGTTCTTCACCAGCATGCGGAAGGCGTAGCGCAGGTCCTGCAACAGGTCGCTCATCATCGTCCCCACCCAGGGGCTCGGCCCGGCGATCCGTCGCCAGCGGCATGGAAGTCGCGAAGTCACGCAGAAGGAAGAGCACCAGACGCAGCCCGCCCACGGTGCCCCGGAAGCGCGGCTCGCGGCGCCGGTCGTCGAAGACCTGGAGGAGGTCCGCCTCGTAGCGCTCGCGGAACGCCTCCGGATAGAGTCGCAGCAGCCGACGGTAGAGCCGACGGACGCGGTCGGGATCGGTCGTCATGTGCCCAATCGCTGCTGGGCCACCGCGACCGCGCGCGTGAGCCGCTCGGACTCCGCGCGGAGCGCCGCGCTCCCGAGGGGCGTGATGCGGTAGTAGCGCCGGCGGTCGGCGTGCGTCCCGTCGTCCCCCGGGTTCTCCGTTTCGGCGATCAGCCCGCGTTCGGTCATCCGCTGCAGCGAGCCGTACAGCGTGCCCGGGCCCATCGTGATGCGCCCGTCGGTCAGCTCCTCGACCTCGCGGGCGATGGCGTAGCCGTGGCGGGGCTCGCTGGCGAGCGCCACCAGGACGTGGAAGACGGTGGATGTCAGGGGGAGCAGGGCGTCGAGCTCGGGGCGTCCGGTCATGTCGGCCTCGCGGGTTCACTCGAATACATCCGTCGCGGATGCAACCGTCGTCGAGTGTGACCTACGAGGGGGTGTGACGAGAGGTTTCAGCCCCTACCAGCCTCCCCCGCCCCCTCCGCCGAAGCCACCTCCGCTGAAGCCACCGCCGCCGCTGAACCCGCCTCCGCCTCCGCCGCCGAACCCCGAGCCGCCGCTGCTCCGCGGCCCCGAGCCGAGCGCGGTGGAGGCCGCCGTCGACATCCTCCCCATGCTGCTGACGAAGTGCGTGGTGCGGAAGCCGCCGTCCCACGCGCCGACGTACCACGTCGGAGGCTCCGTGTAGAGGTTCTCGAACGCCGCAGCCCACTTCCGCTCGACGCCGAACGCCATCGCGTACGGGAGGAAGCGCTCGAACATCTCGGGCGAGGTGATCATCCGCTTGAAGCGGTCCGATTCCACGCGGTCGAGGAAGTCCTCGAAGCCGAGTACGCGCTCGCGGACCCGCGCGCCCTTCACCGTCCGCGACGGCATGAGCGCGCCGAACACGAAGACCGGCACGGCCATGCCGATCGCGGCCAGGACGGCGGTCAGGTGCGAGAGGCCCAGGCGATCGGCCGCCAGCAGCCCCAGCGCCAGCCCCGCCACGAGCACGATCACCCCCGCCACCATGTACCGGCCCAGCGTCTTGTCGGGTCGCTGGTCGTAGTACCCGCGCCGGATCAGCTCGTTGAAGATCCCCGTGCGGATCGTGGGGAGATGCTCGTAGAACTCGTGCTGGAGGTCGGACATCTTCACGGCCGCCGGTATCCCCGCGATCTCGAGCGCTTCCGAAGACGCCGCGGAGAACCTCCCGCTCGTGCGCTCGCAGCTCCGACCAACTCTCCTTGGGCTTCAGGGGCACGAGCGCGTAGTCGGTCTTGCCGACCCAGCGGGAGAGCAGCCCGTCCGGTTCGACCTCCTCGATGCGCAGGTAGCCCCGCACGGCCAGGTCCACGAGCGCGGCGGTGATGTCCCGCAGGTCGGGCCTGTTGTCCACCAGCGTGCCGGCCTCGGAGGGGCTCAGCTCCTCGGGCGGGCCGTACTGGGGCGACACGGTGAGCTTCGCGGGGTCGCGTCCCCTGCGTGACCAGAGGCGCCACATGAAGGCCAGGCTGACCAGCGGCAGGAGGAGGAGCCAGTTCGCCCGCAGGAAGCGGACGGTCTTGTCGAGCCGGGTGGGGCGCGCCACCACGCCGGGGTTCCACGCCACCGCGATCGTCAGACCCTCGCGGTAGTTGAGCGGTCGGCGGGTCTCGAAGAAGAAGCCGTCGTCGGTCGCCTGCACCGATGCGGCGTCCTCGGTCGCACCGTATCCGCCGGTCCACGAGGCCGTGCGCGTGCCCGCCGCGCCGTCGGGGAGGATCACCATGGCGGTGGCCGCCCGGATGGGCATCTCCCACTCGTCCCCGGTGACGTTCCAGTACAGCTCGTCGTACTCGTCCCAGAACTTGAGCGCGTTCGGCACGCGGTAGTGGATGAAGACCGAGCGCGTGGCGTCGTCCGCACCGGGCACGCGGATCTTGAGCTGGCGGTAGTGCCGCTCGCGCGACGACATGAACTCGTAGGGCTCGCCGCCCGTGCCGGTGACGGTCACGTCCTCGAGGAACAGGCGGTAGGAGAAGCCCTGCGGCGTGGTGTACTCGACCGGGATCGTGCGGAAGATGCCGTTCCACGACCCCGTGAAGTGGACCTGGATCTCCTCGCGCACGTCGATCCATCCCGACTTCTCGACCCGGATCGTGGCGTCGAAGCGCTCGATCTGGAGGCTGCGCTGGGCGTGTGCGCCGGACGGGACGGCCGAGGCCGCAGGCGAGCGCGGCGCTCGAGGCGAGGGCACGGGCGGAACCGGCACGGGTGCGCACGACGTTCATCAGCGGTCTCCCTGTGGGATCGGTCGCTCCCAGATGCGCCAGGTGCGGGTGACCTCGGCCTCGATCTCGTCGAGCGGGGCCCGCATGAGCTTGTTGTCGGCGAGGATCCACGAGGCGTCGGCTCCGACCCCTCCGTAGGCGGCGCCACGCCGGACGAGCTCGTCGAAGAAGAGCGGCAGGATGCTCGCGCCGCGGTACGCAGGGCGGATGCCGGCGGCCATGATGCGGCCGACCCGGAGACGTCGCTTCGCGAAGAGGAGGCGGAAGATCCCGGTCGGGAAGAGGCGCCCGTTGCCGATCTCCTGGAGCACCTCGTTGTAGTCGGGCACCACCAGGATGAATCCGACCGCATCGCCATCGACCTCCGCAACGATCATGAAGTCGTCCACGAGGAGGTGGCGCAGGTCCTTCGCCATGTGCCGGAACTCCTCGCGCGTGACCGGCACGAATCCCCAGTTGTCCTCCCACGCCGAGCCGTACACGGACCAGAGGCGCTCCACCTCGCTCCAGAAGTGCTTCAGGTCCGCGCTGCGGAACGTGATGCCCGTCTGCTTCCGGCTTCGCTCGACCAGGCGCACGAAGCGTCGCGAAAGCGGCGGTCGCTCCTTGTCCAGGCGGATGAAGTACGCCACCAGGTCCTGGACGCCGGTCATGCCCGAGCGCTCCATGAGCGAGGGGTAGTACGGTGGATTCCAGGTGGTGAGGAAGGTGCAGCGGGCGTCGAAGCCGTCCGCGAGCATCCCGCAATCGTAGTTCGTCGAGGGGCTCATCGGGCCCCGCACGGTATCCAACCCGCGCGCGCCGAGCCACGCGGCCGCCGCGTCGAGGAGTGCGCCGGTCACCTCCGGTTCGTCGATCGACTCGTAGAAGCCGAAGAAGCCGACGCGGTCATCGTGGAAGTCGTTGTGGGCGCGGTTCTCGATGGCCGCGATCCGGCCGACGGGCCGCCCGTCGACCTCGGCCACGAAGAGCGCGCGTGCCGCGTTGCGGTAGAACGGATTGCCGCCGGTCGTCCAGCAGGTCGGCCACCTGGGAGCGCAGGGGGGGCACCCACTGCGGATGCTCCCGGCGGTCCGAGGATGCGCCACGGCACGTCGATGAAGCGGGCCAGCCCGCGGCGTCCCTCGACCGCGCGGATGCGAACCACCTACCGTCCTGTCCCGGAAGTTCGTCTGCCTCCATGCACCGCCGCATCCACCGTGGCCGCCTCGCTCACCCGGCTCAGTCGAACTTGACGTGCGGCGCCGCCTTCTCCGATTCGGCGACCTCGAAGAACTCGCGCTCCGAGAAGCCGAAGGCGCGAGCGATCAGGACATTCGGGAACGTCTGTGTCTTCGTGTTGAAGTCACGGACCACGGCGTTGTAGTACCGGCGGGCCTGCGCGATCTGCTCCTCGATCTGCGACAGCGTGCCCTGCAGGTCGCGGAACCCGCCCGCCGCCTGGAGCTGCGGGTACGCCTCGGAAAGCGCGAAGAGCGACTTCAGCGCTCCGGTCAGGGCGCCCTCCGCCTGCGCCTTGGCGGCAGGACCGCGTGCGCGCCCATCGCGGCGCTCGCGCGCCTGGACCACGCGCTCGAGCGTGTCCTTCTCGTGGCTCGCGTAGCCCTTCACGGTCTCGACCAGGTTGGGAACGAGGTCGTAGCGGCGCTTGAGCTGGACGTCGATGTCGGCCCAGGCGCCGTCGGCGCGTTCGCGCAGCTTCACGAGCGAGTTGTACATCGCAACGGCCACGACGACCACGGCGAGGACGACCAACAGCTCCCACATGTCAGCTTCTCCCGATGGAGTTGCGCTGGATACGAGGATTGTACGCCGCCTCTTCAACCGCCGCCACGTGATGTCGGGGCGCTTCCGCCGTCCACGTGCGGAAGGACCGGACGGCTTCGGGGTCCGGAACGGAGGGTCTTTCGAGGAAGTCGTCCAGCTCGGCGTAGCTCCCTGCACGAGCCACGCCACACCTGGCGGCGTCCCACGCGTTGAGCGCCTGCTCCGGCTGTCCCGCCGTGGGAACGGCGAGCACCGGCTTGCCCAGGTGGAACGCCTCGCACAGCGATTCGAACCCCGCGGATCCCACGTACGCGCGGCATCCCGCCATCCGCTCGACGAAGGCAGCGTCGTCGAGGTCGTGCATGTGGAAGCCCGCGGCGGCCTCGACCCGGAGGGCTCGCTCGCCCCCCTCGACGAAGCAGTGCATCTCCACGGGCCCGCGCCGCTCGCGGTGCCAGGTGGCGAGGTCGTTCGCGTAGCCCGGGTTGACCGCGTAGGCGAGGAGGTAGTCGCCCGGAACGGGGGTGACGCCGAGGAGGGAGGCCGCGCAGGAGGGGTGGCGCGATGCGCATCTCGAGGTCGGCATCCACGGGACCGGGACCGAAGGCGAGCGCGAGGCGCACGTCCGACCGGAGCATCGAGGCCCGCGTCAGCATCGTGAAGGCCGCGCGCGCCAGCGGCGAGCCGGGTGGGATGCCGGCGGCCCTGTGCACGAACCAATAGTTGTGGGCGAGGGTGACGGAGGGGACCGGCGCCCCGAGCACGGCGCGCGACAGCGCACCCACCAGGTCGTAGAAGTTGACGACGACGTCGACGTCTTCGGGGCGGAGCTCGCGGGCCAGGCGCACGCCGGCAGCCACGTAGGCGGGGAAGCGGAGCGTGCTGTTCACGGCGGTCGCGGCGACGGAGACGGCCCGCCTGTCCGTGCCGGGCACGAGTGTCGGCGCCGTGAACGTGCTCACCGGCGCGCGCACGCCCTCCTCGAAGTAGCGCGGAACGGGTCGGAAGTGGCTACGTCCCAGGAAGACCTTCACCACGCGGTGCCCCGCCACGCGTAGCATGTGCGCCAACGCCAGCGCCTGCGTCATGTGCCCTCGGCCCTCACCCTGGACCACGAAGGCCACGCGTAGCGAGGCGCCGGGGGGCGGCGGGTTCCGGACGGTCATGGGGCGGAAAGGTACGTGCCTCGACGGCCACGTGCGAAGCGGCTCTTCCGCCCCTCTGCGGGGTTTACCGTCCCGACGGGGCGACCTAACTTCGTTGATTCTTCAACGTTCCAAGATGATCCGGGGGCTGTCCGCCCCTCTTCCAAGAGCGAGGTAGCGCGTGGCTGGCAAGGAGAATGGCGACCGCTTCGACGTTGCGATCATCGGCAGCGGACCGGGTGGCTACGTGGCGGCGATCCGCGCGGCGCAGCTCGGCCTGAGCGTGGCGTGCATCGAGGTCGACAAGCTCGGTGGCGTCTGCCTCAACATCGGCTGCATCCCCACCAAGGCGCTGCTCACGAGCGCGCTCCTGGTCAACGAGATGAAGGACGGCGAGAAGCACGGCATCGTCGCCAAGGAGGTCTCCTTCGATCTCGGCCCCGCGCAGAAGCGGAGCCGCTCCGTGGCCGATCAGATGAACCGCGGCATCGCGCACCTCTTCAAGAAGAACAAGGTCACGCACGTCGAGGGGTTCGGCCGCCTGAAGGGGAAGGGTCAGATCGAGGTCGAGGGTCCCGACGGCGCCAAGCGCACCGTCGAGGCGAAGAACGTCATCATCGCGACGGGGTCGAGGCCTCGGGATCTGCCGGTCCTGAAGATCGACGAGGACCGCATCTGGTCCTCCACCGGCGCGCTCATGCAGCAGAAGGCGCCCGGGTCGCTCCTGATCGTGGGCGCCGGCGCCATCGGGATGGAGTTCGCCGACGTCTACGCCTCCTACGGCACCAAGGTCACCATCGTCGAGGCGCTCGAGCGCATCCTCCCGCTCGAGGACGAAGATGTCTCCAAGTTCATGGAGCGCGCCTACAAGAAGCGCGGCATGGACATCCACACGTCGGCGCGCTTCGAGAAGGCGGACATCCAGGACGACGGCGTGAACGTCACGTTCAAGGACGCCAAGGGCGAGGCGCACGAGACCAAGGTCGACTACGTGCTGTCCGCCGTGGGCCGCGTTCCCAACTCCGAGGGGCTGGGCCTCGACACGGCGGGCGTGAAGACCGACGAGCGCGGCTTCGTCATCGTGGACGAGCATCTGCGTACGAACGTGGACGGGCGTCTACGCCATCGGAGACGTGGCGGGCCATCAGCTCCTCGCGCACAAGGCCAGCCACGAGGGGATCGTCTGTGTCGAGCACATCGCCGGGCAGGGCCACGGGACCGTCGACTACGGCAACGTCCCCAACTGCACCTACTGCCACCCCGAGGTGGCTTCGGTGGGCCTGACCGAGGCCCAGGCCCGGGAGCAGGGCTTCGACATCGAGGTCGGCAAGCTGCCGTGGGTGGCCATCGGCCGCGCGGTCGCGGCCGGCCACGCGGACGGGTTCGTGAAGATCGTGCGGGACAAGCAGTACTCCGAGATCCTGGGGGCACACATCGTGGGTCCGAGTGCCACGGAGCTGATCGCCGAGTTCGTGATCGGACGCCACCTGGAGTCCACCGTCGAGGAGATGGAGAAGGCGATGCATCCGCATCCGACGCTGTCCGAAGGAGTCTCGGAAGGAGCGCTGGCGGCCCTCGGGCGCCCGATCCACATCTGATGGCGATCGCACCCGACATGGGATCGACCCCGGACGGCCGCCTCGATCCGGACACGCCCGCCTCGCGGGAGTGGCCCGAGGAGCAGGAGCGGGCGCTGCGGCTCTGGATCGCCCTGGCGCGCTGCTACTCCACCTTCTCCCGTGCCGTCGCCTGCAAGGTGCAGGAGTACGGCCTGACGACGCCGCAGTTCGGCATCCTGGAGGCGCTGCACCACCTCGGGCCGCTGTCGCTCGGTGAGCTGGCCGAGAAGCTGCTGGTGACCGGGGGGAACGTGACCTACGTGATGGATCGGCTCGAGGACCAGGGGCTGGTCCGCCGGGAGCGCTCCCCGCGAGGATCGACGGATCATCCAGGCGAAGCTGACCGAGCAGGGAAAGGCGCTGATCGCCGACGTCTTCCCGGGCCACCGCGACTACATCGAGCGGCTGACATCGCACCTCGACGGGGAGGAGCAGGAGCAGATGCGCGCCCTCCTCAAGAAGCTCGGGCGTGCCGTGCGGGAGAGCGAGCTGGCCTGACGCCTCAGGCCGGCTGCGTCTCCTCTTCCTCCGCGACGCCGAGATCGACCTCGATCCCGCGGATTCCCAGGATCCGCGTCACGGCCTCACCGATCTTGTTGTTCGGCGTCGACGCGCCGGCCGTGATGCCGAGCTGGAACGGTCCCTCGGGCAGCCAGCGCTCGTCGGACACCTCCGGCGCCGACGGGATCCAGCACCGGCTTGTGGCGGATATGGCCCGTTCTCCACGTCGATGCAGGACGCGTCCTCGATGTGGAAGGTGCGGGTGTGCTGGCGGCACAGGTGCGCGAGGTGGTTCGTGTTCGAGGAGTTGTAGCCGCCGATCACGATCATGATGTCCGGGGGCTGGTCCATCATCTCGGCGACCGCGTCCTGCCGCTCCTGTGTGGCCGAGCAGATCGTGCCGAACGACCGGTAGTGCTCCTTGATGTCGTCCAGGCCGTACCGTTCGACCATCGCCTCGTGGACCTTCATCCCGATCGCGATCGACTCGCTCGCGAGCATGGTCGTCTGGTTCGCGACGCCCACCTTCCCCAGGTCGGTGTCCGGATCGAAGCCGGGCGTCGACTTGTGGGCGAAGTGCTCCACGAACGCCTCGCGATCCAGCTGGCCCGGGCGCCCGGCGATGTAGTCACACACCACCATCGCCTCCGCCATGTCCCGCACCACGATGTACTTCCCGTGGTTGTACTTGGACGCCTGGGAGGCCGTGGCCCTCGACTCCTCGTGGGAGTACTTGCCGTGGATGATCGAGGTGAATCCGTCGCGCGCGTAGCCCTCCACGCGCTTCCACACGTGCAGCACCGACCCGCAGGTCGTGTCCACGAGGATGCAGCCCACGCCCTTCAGCGTCTCGAAGTCGTGCGTGGTGACGCCGAAGGCGGGGAGGATGACCACGTCATCCGCGGTCACGGGCGAGAAGTCGAAGCGGCCCACGGGATCCGGGTAGATGAACCGGATCCCCATGTCCGTCATGCGCTGGTTGACGTGCGGGTTGTGGATGATCTCGCCCACCAGCCAGATCACGCGCTCGGGGAACTTGTGCACGGTCTCGTACGCGTAGTCGACCGCACGGTCGACGCCGTAGCAGAACCCGAACTCCTGGGCGAGGCGGACCGTGACGTCGCCGAAGGTGTCGGTGTAGCCGCGGGCGCGGATCCGCTCCACCAGCGCCGAGTGGTACTCTGCGTCGATGAGCGGCTTGAGCTCCTTCTTGAGCCCGAAGCCCTTGCGGAAGTACGTCTGCTCCATGGAAACCGGTCCGTCTCGATGGCGGTTCACGCGAAGCCGAAAGCTACCCCCTGAGGGGGCCAGGGGTCCTCCCCCGGGCCGGCCGGACCCCGGCCCGACGCTCGCGGGTAGAGGAGCCCATGTCCTTCCTGTCGCGCCTCGCCATCCTCTTCGTCCTCGTGCCGATCGCGGAGCTCATGCTCCTGATCCGCATCGGGGAATGGGTCGGCCTCCTGCCCACGCTCGCCCTGGTGGTGGTGACCGGCGTGACCGGCGCGGCGCTCGCCCGGGCCGAGGGGATGCGCGTCTTCTGGCGGTTCCAGAAGGAGCTGGCGCAGGGACGGCTTCCCGGCCAGGCGCTCCAGGACGGGATCTCCGTCCTGATCGGCGGCGCGTTCCTCCTCACGCCCGGGATCCTCACGGATCTGACGGGCTTCGCGCTCCTCTTCCCCCCGACGCGCAGGTGGATCCAGGCGCGCGCGCGCGCCTCCCTGGAGCGAAACCTCCAGGCCGGGACGCTCCGCTTCACGGTCATGGGGCCGGGAGGGTTCGGCATGCCGTTCGGCGAGCGTCCCGGAGGGAGCGGCGGACGCGCCGGGGGTCCCGGGGCGGGCCTCGATCCCGAGAAGGAGATCCGCGTGCCGCCCCGCGAGGACGATCCCGGGCTGTAGAGGCCGCGCCCGCCTCTGGATCATCGGACCGGGTGGGACCTAGCTTGTTTCGCCCTCTCCCCACGTCCGATTCCGGACCTTCTCCACAGCTCCATGGCCCAAGACATCTCCTTCCTCGAGAGGCTTCTCGACGCCGCCGGACCGTCCGGCTTCGAAGTGCGCCCGGCGCGCGTGTGGCGTGAGGAGGCCGGCACCTTCCTGCACGACGTGCGCGTCGATGTCAGCGGCAACTCCTTCGCCACCCTGAACGCGGAGGGCCGGCCGCGCGTGATGCTCGCCGGTCACATCGACGAGATCGGGCTGCAGGTCACCTGGGTGGACGAGAAGGGCTTTCTGTACGTCGACGAGATCGGGGGGTGGGATCCGCAGGTGCTGGTGGGGCAGCGCGTGACGATCCTCGGGCGCGCGGGAGACGTGCCGGGAGTGATCGGGAAGAAGCCCATCCACCTGATCACTCAGGAGGATCGGGGGAAGGCGTCGAAGACCAAGAACCTCTGGGTGGACGTGGGTGCCGCCTCCCGCGAGGAAGTGACGGAGCTGGGGATCCGTGTCGGTGACCCGGCCGTGCTGGCGCAGAAGATGGTCCACCTCGCCGGCGACCGGATCGTCAGCCGGGCGATCGACAACCGCATCGGCGCCTACGTCGTCCTCGAGTCCTTGCGCCTCCTGGCCGGGGATCCGCCGGCGGCTTCGGTCACCGCGGTCGCGACCGTCCAGGAGGAGATCGGCTACTCGGGCGGCGGGGCGCGCACGAGCGCGTTCTCGCTCGAGCCCGACGTGGCCATCGCGGTGGACGTCACCTTCAGCACGGATGTCCCCGACATCGAAAAGAAGGAGCTGGGAGAGCACGAGATCGGCGGCGGACCGGTGCTGAGCCGCGGCTCGGCGTCGCACAACGAGGTGTTCGAGGCGCTGGTGCGTGCCGCGGAGGAGGAGGAGATCCCGCACACCATCCAGGCTTCGCCGCGCTCGACGCGCACGGACGCCGACGCGATCTACCTGACGCGCGCGGGCGTGCCCACCGGTCTCGTCTCGGTGCCGAACCGCTACATGCACTCTCCGAACGAGTTGGTCAGCGTGGGTGACCTGCGGAACACGGCGCGGCTGATCGCGGCGTTCATCCGGCGGCTGGGGCCCGACACGGACTTCACGCCTCGCTGAGATTGACGCCCTGCGGGCCCTTCTCTAGCCTTTAAGGCTTGGTCCGAGGGCCGTGGCTCGTCCTCTCACTCGGAGAGGCGCTCGGGATCGAAGGTCGCAGGAAGCTCGCACGGGGCCTCGCCGGCGCGGGTGGAACCGCCTGAGGGATTCGGAAAGCATGCTGGAAGGTGGAAAGCTGGTGAAGGACCTGCAGACGATGCGCGACGAGGGACATCTGTCCGACGCGCTCCTGCGCTACGCGGTGCGGACCATCGCGTCGTCCGACGACCGCTACAACTGGACGGGCGTCTACCTCCTCAACACGGAGGCGGCCGAGCTCTGGCTGCACAACTACGTGGGCTCGCCCACGGAGCACGCGAAGATCCCGGTGGGGACGGGCATCTGCGGCCGCGCGGTGGCCGAGAAGTCGAACCTCAACGTCCCGGACGTGAGCAAGGAGGAGAACTACCTCGCCTGCTCGCCCGATGTGCAGTCGGAGATCGTCGTGCTGATCCGTGCGGGCGACGAGATCTTCGGTCAGATCGACATCGACTCCGAGGACGCGGCCGTCTTCACGGAGGAGGACGAGCTCGGGCTGCAGGGCGTAGCCGACAAGCTCGCCGAGCAACTCGCCGCCGAGCGTCGCTGAGGGGGAGTCGCCCCCGGTGGGCGAACACCCACCGTACCTGAGCGCCGGCAACGCCGGCCCCTTCACGCTCGACGGAACCCGCACGTACCGTGTGGGAGTGCGCGAGGCGGTGCTCCTCGACCCGGGCCCGGACGTGGCGGATCACGTCCGGGCTCTCGTCGCCTGGGTGGGCGACGCGGACGCAGTGCGCGTCGTCGTGACGCACGGCCACGCCGACCACGCCGGTTGCGCGCGGTCCGTGGCGCACGCGCTCGGCGCGCGCCTGCTGGGCCCGGCGACCGTGGATGGGGTCACGGTTCCCCTCGCGGACGGCGACGAGATCGTGACCGACGCCGGGACGCTCGTGGCCGTCCACACGCCGGGTCATACGGCCGACCACCTGAGCTTCCACTGGCGGGAACGCGACGCCCTCTTCGTGGGCGACCTCATGCTTGGCGAGGGCGACACCACCTGGGTCGGCGAATACCCGGGGTGCGTGGCGGACTACCTGGCCTCGCTTCGGCGCGTTCGGTCGCTGGCGCCGGTCGTGCTGTACCCCGCGCACGGGCCGCCCGTGGAAGACGTGCGGGCCGCGCTGGACCGCTACGAGCGCCACCGGCTGGACCGCATCGCGCAGGTCGAGGCGGCCCTGGTGGAGCGCCCCGACGCCACGGCGGAAGAGCTCGTGCTCGCGGTCTACGGAGACCGGCTCCCCTCGGAGGTGCATGGGGCCGCCGCGATGAGCCTCCAGGCGCTCCTCGATCACGTGCGCGCGCGAGCCGGCTGAGCTACGCCCGAGCCGGCGCTCGCGGACCCGGGCCCCCTCGGCGTCCGTCGCGATCGGTTGCTTGAGGGGCCGCCGCCGCTCTATCGTCGGGGTGTTCCGGACGCGTGCCTCCGGATCCGCCCACGCCCCGCCATGAGACGGCCTTCCCCCGTGCCTCCCACCCTTCCCGCCTCCCTGCACCGCCGACTCGGCGAGCTGGTGGGGCCGGAGCACGTCATCACGGATCCCGATCGCCTCCTCGTCTATGAGTCCGACGGGCTGACGGCGTATCGATGGCCGCCGCGCGCCGTCGTCCTCCCATCCACCACCGCCGAGGTGGCCGGGGTGATGGGCGTGCCCTGCGACGCGCGGGGATCCCGATCGTGCCTCGCGGTGCGGGGACCGGGCTCTCGGGCGGGGCTCTCGCGGGAGACGGCGCCGTGGTCGTGGGGACCGCGCGTATGACGCGCATCCTCTCCATCGACCCGGAGAACCGCATCGCGCGCATGCAGCCGGGCGTGGTCAACGCCCGCCTGAGCGAGGCGGCCCGTCCACATGGCCTGTACTACGCTCCCGACCCGTCCTCACAGACGGCGTGCACGATCGGAGGGAACGTCGCCGAGAACTCGGGTGGCCCACACTGCCTCAAGTACGGCGTCACCTCGCGCTACATCACGGGTCTTACGGTGGTGCTCTCCGACGGCGAGGTCGTGGAGCTCGGAGGCGCGGGCACGGACCCGGAATCCTCCTACGACCTGGTCGGCGCCTTCGTGGGCTCGGAGGGGTGCTTCGGCGTGGCCGCCGAGATCGAGGTGCGCCTCCTCCCCCTTCCGGAAGGTGTGCGTACGCTCCTCGCGATCTTCGAGACCCTCGAGGACGCGGGCCGTGCGGTCACCGCGGTGGTCGGTGCCGGCTTGCTCCCCGCGGCGCTCGAGATCATGGACCAGTCCTCGATCGCGGCCGTCGAGGCTTCGGTCTTCGCGGCAGGATATCCGACGGATGCCGGCGCCGCCCTGGTGGTGGAGTTCGACGGTACCGAGGCGGCGCTCGAGGCGGACGCCGCGCGGGCGGAGGCGCTGTGCATGGAGCACGGAGCGCGCGAGGTCCGCCGTGCCCGCAACGACGCGGAGCGCGACGCGCTGTGGAAGGGGCGGAAGAAGGCATTCGGCGCCTTCGGCCGACTGGCGCCGGATCTGATCGTGCAGGACGCCACGGTTCCGCGCACGAAGCTGCCCGACGTGCTCGCGCGCATCCGCGAGATCGGGGCGGCCCACGGTCTGCGCGTGGCGAACGTCTTCCACGCCGGGGACGGCAACCTGCATCCCAAGCTGCTCTTCGACCGACGCAACGCCGACGAGCTGGCGCGCGTGGAGGCTGCGTCCCACGAGATCATGGCCGTCTGTGTGGCCGCCGGCGGGACGATCACCGGAGAGCACGGCGTCGGCGTGGACAAGCGGAAGTACATGCACCTCGTGTACCGTCCGGACGAGATCGAGGCCATGCGCTCGGTGCGGGACGTCTTCGATCCGTCGGGGCTGCTCAACCCGGGCAAGGTGCTCCCCGACGCGGAGGAGGCCGTCGTGACCGCCCCGCCGCCCCAGGGGGCGGCGGTCCCGTGAGCGCGCTTGCCGCGGCGCTCGAGGCGGCGTTCCCGAGAGGGGCGCTGGCGGTGCCCACCGACTCGTCCGCCTGGACGCTCGGAGGCGCCTCGCCGGAGGGGATCGTGAGCCCCGTGTCGATCAGCGAGGTGAAGGGCGCGCTGGCGGCCGCGGAGCAGGCGGGCGTGGGCGTCGTGCCGCTCGGCGGATGCACGGCTCCGGGCTGCGAGCCGCCGTCCGGCCCCTTCGTGGTGCTCTCCACGGCCCGCCTCACCGGCATCGAGGACTACGAGCCGGCCGATCTGACGATCACGGCCGGCGCGGGCACCCTCCTGGGCGACCTCGACGGGGAGCTGGCCGCGAAGGGGCAGTGGCTCCCCGTGGACCCGCCGTTCGCCTCGCGTCGCACGCTGGGAGGCCTGGTGGCGACCGGCGCCGCGGGGCCGCTCGGCTCGGCATACGGGTCGCCGCGCGACCACGTGCTCGGCCTCACCCTGGTGACGGGCGACGGCCGGGTGCTGCACCTGGGCGGGAGGGTGATGAAGAACGTTGCGGGCTTCGATCTCGTGAAGCTCGTGGTGGGCAGCCACGGCACGCTGGGCGTGGTGGTGTCGGCCACCGTGCGGGTCTTCCCCCGCCCGGAGATGGAGCGCGCCCTCGTGGTGCGCGCGGCGAGACCCGCGGAGCTCCTCCCGGTCGCGAGGGCCGTGGCGATGTCCCCCGTGGTGCCCGCGTCGGCCGTCCTGGTGGCACCGGATCCGTGGGAGGGGAGCGGGGCCGCCCTGGTCGTGCGCCTGCAGGGTGCGCCGGCCGGCGTCGAGTCGGACGGGGCGCGCATCCTCGCGGGGGTGAAGGTGGATCCGGCCCTCAGCGAGGGCGAGCGGGCGGCCGCGCTCTTCACGGACGCAGCGGACCACGCGGCGACGGGCACGCTGGTGGTCCGCGCCACCGCCCCCCCGGCGTCCCTCGCGGCGGTCCTGTCCGCGGCGACGGAGGGGCTACCGGGGTGCGCGATCATGGCGGACGTCATGGCTGGACGCGTGCGCGCGGCGCTCGTCGAGGCCGGACGCGTGGACGCCTTCGCACTCACCGTCCTCCGCCGGCGCCTCGAGACCATCGGGGGGAGCATGACCCTCGAGCGGGCTCCGCGGGAGCTGGCCTCCGCGGTGGGCGCCTACGGGGATCGCGGCCGCGCCGGCACGCTCGGCTCGGCGATCAGGACGCGGTTCGATCCGCAGGGTGTGCTCGCTCCTGGGCGGTTCGGGGCGTGAGCGTCACGGCGGTCAGGGCGGAGACGCTCACCGTGCGGAGCCCGATCGACGGCAGCGTCATCGTCGAGCTTCCCGTGCAGGAGGGGGAGGAGGTACGCCGGGCGGTTGCCACCACCCGCGAGGTCCAGCGGGCGTGGGGGGCCACGGACGCGTCCGCCAGGGCGAAGGGGGTGCGCCGCCTCGCCGCCGTGCTGGCCGAGCGGGCCGACGAGATCGCCGGGCGCGTGCGGGCAGAAACGGGGAAGCCGCTCACCGAGGCGCTGGCCGAGGTCATGGTTTCGATCGACCTCCTCCGGTTCTACGCCGCGCGGGCGCCCCGCGCACCTGCGCCCCCGCCCCGTATCCTCCTCCTGGCTGTTGTGGAAGCGGGGGTGGGTGGAGTCCGTGCCGTACGGTGTCGTGGGCGCGATCACGCCGTGGAACTACCCGTTCATCCTGGCGATGGACTGCGTCGCGCCCGCCCTGGCGGCGGGAAACGGCACCGTGCTGAAGGCGTCCGAGCTGACACCGTGGACGACGCAGCTCATCCCGGAGCTGTGCGAGGCCGCGGGGATGCCGAAGGGGCTGGTCGCGGTCGTGACCGGCGACGGGCGCACGGGCGAGGCGCTGGTACGCTCCGGCGTGGACCGGGTGGTCTTCACCGGGAGCGGCCCCACGGGCCGCAAGGTCATGGCCGCCGCGGCCGAGACGCTCACGCCGGTGACGCTGGAGCTCGGAGGGAAGGACCCCGCGCTCGTGCTCGCCGACGTGGACCCGGAGCGCGCCGCGCGCGGCGTGATGTTCGGCGCCTTCTTCAACGCCGGCCAGACGTGCATCTCGATCGAGCGCGCGTATGTGGACCGCGCCGTGTACGACGCGTTCCTGGCCCACCTCACGAGGATGGTGTCGGGGCTGCGGGTGGGTGCCGACCGAGGGTGCGACGTCGGCCCCATGGTGAGCGACAGGCAGGTCGAGATCGTCGAGGACCACGTCGAAGACGCGGTGCGACGCGGCGCGCGCGCTCTCACCGGGGGCCGTCGGATGGAGCCGGGCTCGGCGGTCTTCCTCCCCACCGTGCTCGTGGACGTGACGGACGACATGAAGATCGTCCGCGAGGAGACCTTCGGACCGGTCTTGCCGGTGATGTCCGTGGACGGGGACGACGAGGCGGTGCGACGCGCCAACGACTCGCCCTACGGGCTCTTCGCGAGCGTCTGGACCGGCGATCGCGGGCGCGGCCTGCGTGTCGCGCGTAGGCTGCGTTCCGGTGGGGTGTCCGTCAACGACGTGCTCGCACACTACGCGCTCGCCTGGGCTGCCCGTGGGCGGCGTGAAGGAAAGCGGCTTCGGCAGTCGTCGCGGCCTGCAGGCACTCGACGAGATGTCGCGCACGCGCACCATGCTGGCGAACCGCGTCGACCCGGCGAGGGAAGCCGTGGTGGTTCCCCTATTCGTCCAGGACCGAGTCGCGAGATGCGCGCCGTCGGCGCGTGGCGCGGCCGCGGGGGTCTGGCCGGCCTCGTAGGGGCCGCGCGGCACCTCCTTTCACGGCGGAAGCCGACATGACCGTTCCGACGACGACGGCTGCCGCGGACTCCCTGACGCGTGCGCTCGACCGGCAGCGCGAGCGCCTGCTCACGTGCGTGCACTGCGGCTTCTGCCTCCCCGCCTGCCCGACCTACAACCGGCTCGGCGACGAGGCGGATTCGCCGCGTGGACGCCTGTACCTCATGCGCGCCGTGGTGGAAGGCCGGCTCGACCCGGGAGCGGACGCCTTCCAGACGCACATCGACCGCTGCCTGGGCTGCCGCGCCTGCGAGCCCGTCTGTCCGTCCGGCGTCGAGTACGGCTCTCTCCTCGAGCTGGCCCGCGACGTGGCCACCCGGCACCGGGAGGGCGGACTCCTCAACCGGCTCCTCCTGCGCGTCTTCGCGAGCGCCCGGCTTCGCCGCGCGTTCTTCCTGGGAGGTCGGATCGCACGGGGAACGGGTCTCGCGGCCCTCGGCGCCCGCGTCCTTCCCTCGCGAGGGCTGCTCGGCAGCGCGCGGCTCGGGCTGGCCATGCTGGCGGCGACCGCGCCGTGGAGCCGGCTCCGGACCGGATCCGGCACCCCCGCGCCGCACCCGGACACGGTGCCCGGCGACGACGGCCCGGTCCCCGGCAGTCGCGGGCGCGTCGTCCTCCTCACGGGGTGCGTGCAGGAGGGCCTGTACGGTCGCGTGAACGAGGCGACCGCGACGGGTGCTGGCGGCGAATGGATGGGAGGTGGTGCCGGTGCCGGCCCAGACGTGCTGCGGCGCGCTGCACGCCCACGGGGGCGCGCTGGACGAGGCCCGGGCGCTCGCGCGCCTCAACGTGGATGCCTTCGAGGCCGTGGACGCTGAGCGGATCGTGGTCAACGCGGCCGGGTGCGGCGCGACGATGAAGGAGTACGGTGACCTCCTCGGCGACGATCCCGACTACGCCGAACGGGCGGCGACGCTGGCGGCGCGTGTGCGCGACGTCTCCGAGGTGCTCGTGGAGGCCGGCCCCCGGAAGGGGGCGCCGGTGCCGTGCGCCGTCGCGTACGACCATCCCTGCCACCTCCTGCACGCACAGCGCGTCCGGACCGCGCCGCTCGAGGTGCTCGCCGCCGTGCCCGGCGCGAAGGTGCGCGTGGTGGAGAACGCCTCGGAATGCTGCGGGGGCGCAGGGATCTACGGGCTGACGCACCCCGAGTTGGGCGGGAGGATCGGTGGGGACAAGGTCGCCGCCGTGCGGGCGGCGGGCGCGACCGTCGTCGCCACGCCCAATCCCGGATGCATGATGCAGATCGGCGCGGGGCTCCGCCTGGCCGGATCGGGCGAGGGCGTGGTGCATCCGGTCGAGCTGCTCGACGAGAGCTACCGGCGCGCCGGGCTGTACGGATGACGACAGCCGGGAGGCTCGGCGGCGTCGAACCGGCGGACGTGCTCGCCCGCGTGCGGGCGGAGCGCGACAGCGATCGTCTCCTTCATCGCTCGGCTGGCCGAGAGCGAGTCGCCCACGGACGACGCGGCCGGGCAGGCCCCGGTCCAGGCGATGCTCGTCGATGCCCTGCGCGACGTCGGCTACCGGTCGCGGCTCTGGCCGGGCGTGCGAAGCGGCGGCCTGATCCTCGCCAGACCGTCCGGACGGACCCGGGGCGCACCGCTGCAACTCCTGGTCGGACACTGTGATACGGTCTGGCCGCACGGTACGCTCGAAGAGATGCCGGTGCGCGAGACGGAGGGTCGACTGCACGGTCCCGGGACGTTCGACATGAAGGCCGGCCTCGCCCTGATCGTCTTCGCCCTGCGCGTCCTGCGGGACCTCGGAGCCACGCCCCCGGCCACGCCGGTCGTGCTGGTCAACTCGGACGAGGAGATCGGCAGCCCCGAGTCGGGTCGCACCGTGCGGCGCCTGGCGCGCCACGCGTGCCGTGCCTTCGTCGCGGAGCCGGCGGCCGGCCCCACCGGGAAGCTGAAGACGGCGCGGAAGGGCGTGGGCAACTTCCAGGTGGAGATCTACGGAAGGGCGGCCCACGCCGGACTCAGCCCCGGAGAGGGTGCGAGCGCAGTCGCCGAGCTGGCGCACGTGATCGGCGCGCTGCAGGCGCTCGATGAGGGAGGGGAGGGTACCACGGTGAACGTCGGTGTGGTGCGGGGCGGGACGCGCCCCAACGTCGTGGCGGCGCGTGCCACCGCCGAGATCGACGTCCGGGTCGCGCGCGCCGAGGACGGACGCCGGATCGAGGCGGCCATCCTCGGGCTGACATCGGCCACGCCGGGCGTCACCCTGCAGGTCTCCGGAGGCATGAGGATCCCGCCGCTCGAGCGGACGCCGCCGAACCGGAGGCTCTGGGAGCGGGCCCGCGCGGCGGCGACGGCGCTCGGTCTCGACATCGACGAGACGATGGTGGGCGGCGCCTCCGACGGAAGCGTCATCAGCCAATACGCGGCGACCCTCGACGGCCTCGGCGCGGTCGGCGACGGCGCCCACGCACTGCACGAGCACATCCTCGTGGACGCCACCGTGGACCGGTGCGCCCTCCTCGCCCTCCTGCTCATGGCGCCGGTGTCGGGATGAGCGCCTGGACCCTCCGCCCCCTCGGGACGATCGAGGAGCTGCGGGCGTGCGTCGCGCTGCAGGAGGAGACGTGGGGGCACGGCTTCTCCGAGCGCGTGCCGACGGCGATCCTCAAGGTCGCCCAGATCCTGGGCGGCGTCGCATCGGGCGCCTGGGACGAGCGGGGAACGCTGGTGGGGTTCGTGTTCGGGATGACCGGCGTCCGGGACGGCGAGGTCGTGCACTGGTCGGACATGCTGGCGGTGCGCCGCGGGCTGCGCGACACGGGCCTCGGCGCCGAGCTGAAGGCGTACCAGCGTCGCATCCTGCTGGAGTCGCGGCGTGAGGACGATGTTCTGGACCTTCGACCCCCTGCAGTCGCGCAACGCGTACCTGAACTTCTCCAAGCTCGGGATCGTCGCGCGTGAGTACGTGCAGGACATGTACGGCGAGACCGATTCTCCCCTGCACCGCGGCATCGGCACGGACCGCTTCATCGCGCTCTGGCAGATGGATTCGGAGCGCGTGGAGCGCCGAACGGGCGGGCGGGAGCGCGGCCCCGCCGCCGACGCGCACGCCGCGGATCCCGCCGCGCTGGCCGAGGCGGATCCGGACGAGGAGCTTCCGCGTCCCGGTGCGCCTCTGACGGAGCTGGAAGCGCCGAGGGTGCGGGTCGCCATCCCGGTCGACATCTCCGCGGTCATGGCCGACTCGATGGAGCTCGCCGTGGCTTGGCGCGAGGCGACACGTACGGTGTTCACCCACTACCTGGACCGGGGCTACGAGGTGCGCGAGCTGCTGCGCGGAACCCGCACCTCCGACTACCTGCTCACACGAGAAGGGAACCCATGAAGATCGAGCGTGCCGAGCTCCGCGAGATCCCCCTGCGGCTGAAGGAGTACTTCGAGATCAGCAGCGGCGGGAAGCAGGACCGCCGCATCCTCCTCCTCACGCTGCACGGCGAGGGGCTGGAGGGATGGGGGGAGTGTGTGGTGGGGGAGGACCCGTCCTACTCGTACGAGACCACCGAGACGGCCTGGCACCTCCTGACCGACTTCATCCTCCCGCGTGTGGTAGGACGTGACGCGGCCGGACCGGAGGACGTGCTGGCGCCCGTCTCCTGGATCCGCGGCCACCACATGGCCAAGGCCGCGGTGGAGATGGCGGCGTGGGACCTTGCCGCGCGCATGGACGGCGTCTCGCTTTCGCACAAGCTCGGTGGCACCCGCACGAGCGTGCCCGTCGGCGTGAGCGTCGGGCTGCAGAAGACGGACGAGGCGCTGCACGAGAAGGTGGGCGGCTATGTCGACGAGGGATACGCCCGCGTCAAGATCAAGATCAAGCCCGGGCGCGACGTCGAGATGCTCGCCGGCCTGAGAGAGCGCTTCCCGGACGTGCGGCTCATGGCGGACGCCAACTCCGCGTACACGCTCGCCGACGCGCCCAGGCTCCAGGAGCTCGACGCTCTCGACCTGATGATGATCGAGCAGCCCCTGTACTACGACGACTTCCTCGAGCACGCGAGGCTGCAGGAACGCCTGCGCACGCCGATCTGCATGGACGAGTCGATCGAGTCCGTGGGGGACCTCGAGCTCGCCCTCGAGCTGGGGAGCTGCCGCATCGTCAACATCAAGCCGGGCCGCGTCGGGGGCCACGCGTCTTCGAAGCGGATCCACGACGTCATGAAGGCGAAGGGACTGCCGGTGTGGTGCGGCGGGATGCTCGAGTCCGGCGTGGGGAGGGCACACAACGTGGCGCTCGCGTCTCTGGAGGGCTTCACCCTTCCGGGCGACATCTCGGCGTCGCGACGCTACTGGGAGCGGGACGTCGTGGACCCCGAGTTCGTCGTGGAGGGAGGGGAGATGCGCGTGCCCGAAGGCCCGGGCATCGGCGTGCATCCGGACGTCGGGCGGATCGAGGCGCTCACCTTCGAGGCGGGCGGCCTTTCGCTAGCGCGCCTGGCCGGCTTCCCTCAGCGGGGATCCACCGGACCGACGTCGAACGACTCGGTGCGGACCTTGAAGCGGCGTGCCGGGAGGCCGAGCATGCGCACGATCGCGCGGCGCACCCCCCGCCCGACGGCGGTCTCCATCGCCTGGTCGCCCTTCACGGCCGGTGCCAGGTCGCCGCGCAGCCATCGCTGCAGCTCCTCGAGGTCGGTGAGCGAGAGCGTCTCCACCTGCACCTCGCCGTCGTAGTAGTAGCGCCCCTCCTCCCGGGGCCGCAGCGGGAGGGAGAAGGAGTTCTGGAGCGCGTCGCGCACACCCGCGATCGAGTCCACGGACAGCTCGACGGTGCCGGATGCCGTCAGCACGCGGTACTTCTGCTCGAGCGGGTCGAAGAGCACGGTGGCACGCCATTCCGAGCGACCCTTCTGGGAGTCGAAGAACCCGTCCTTCCAGAGCTCGGCGACGATCCGGATGCGCAGGGGAAGCCCGGATTGCAGCGCACGCCCCAGCCCCGGCTCCTCGAAGAGATCGCCGATGTGGATCTGGAGCTCGCCGCCCTCGGAGGCGGCCGTAATGGTCAGCGGGGCGTCGTCCTGCGCGCGGACGTGCGCGGGCGAGAGGGCGAGCGCGACCCACAGGGCCCCGAGGATGGGGGACCTGGAGAGGAGGTGCGCAGCCCGGTGGCGTCGGGCCGGCTTCCAGCGTCGAGCGCTGCCGTCAGAACCTATGATCGATACGCAGGAAGAAGTTCGCGTCCTTGCTGCTCCCGGAGAGCGGCCAGGCCCAATAGAGGCCGATGTCGCCCAGGAGCAGCCCGAAGCCGAGGTCCATATGGGTCTTGGTGGACGGGCCGAGGAACGCCGGGTCCGCCGGGTCGGCGAGCGACCATCCCCGGCCCGCGTCGAAGAAGACCGACCAGCTCGGATGGAGGTCCACCACCGGATACCAGTCCCAGCTGTCGTCCCAGTCGTCGCCCGGGCCCAGATCGAAGTCGAAGAAGAGGGAGCTCCGGTACTCCGCCTGGAAGAGCGCGACGCGATCGCACCCGTATCCGGCGTAGACCGGCATGCGCACGTTCTCCTCGTCCACCTCCCTGTAGACGGAGAACGGCCGGTCGCGCGCACCGCAGGCGACCGACATGAGCGGGTGTCCCGGCAGTGAGCCCTCCCCTCCGAGCGTCCGCTGGAACTGCGGCGGGAGGGCGCCTCCGTCGAGCGAGCCCGCCAGGTATCCCCTCAGACGGAGGTCGGCGCCCGGTCCGAGGCGCGCGTAGCGCCGCAGGTCGATCACCCCGGTGCTGAAGTCCGTGTCGACCGGGCGCCTTCCTGGGCGAGCGTGGCAGGCTGCGGGTTCGGAAGACGGTACTCGGGGAGCGTCAGCGCGCCGCCCAGGCCCACGGTGGCGCGCGCTTCCAGATACCAGCCGTCCGTCGGGTCGTCCCGGTCGTTGCGGGCGTCCACGAGGACGTCCGACGTGACCGTGCGCAGCCGCCCTTCCGCCACGAGCGGTTGGGGGCGCCAGGGCGCGTCGTTGCGCTTCAGCGTCCATGGGCTGCCGACCGGCACGAAGTTGTGCTCTTCGTCCCGGTATTCCAACGCGAGGTGCAGCCCCCAGTCCGGTTCGTCGTAGCGCACGTAGCCGCTGAAGCCCTGCCGCTCGAAGTAGTCGCGGTAGTCGCGGTGCAGCAGGAAGGCGGCGAGGGACGCCTCGATGTCCAGGAGCCCGTTCGGGTCGATCGGGTCGACGAGCGAGTGCGCGGTGCCCCCCACCGAGAACCGGCTCCCCGGACCGAAGTGCTGCTCGGCGCGGAAGAGGTAGCCCAGCTCGCGGGGGGCGAGGCGGATCCCCGACTCCGACTTCCAGATCCCCATCAC
Organism: uncultured Gemmatimonadales bacterium; assembly: GCA_963823035.1. Classification (GTDB taxonomy): domain Bacteria; phylum Gemmatimonadota; class Gemmatimonadetes; order Longimicrobiales; family Gaopeijiaceae; genus SZUA-318. The sequence goes on along the minus strand of CAWGKG010000012.1, from coordinate 346,191 downwards.
GTCGAGGCGGAAGGCGTCGTCGCCGCGGGTGCGGAAGACCGGACCGAACATCACGGGCAGCCCCTCGACGCGGTTGTAGTTGCCCGCCGATCGCACCGAGAACCAGGAGCGTCCGTGACGACGGCGCTCTTCCCACCGCCTCCACGGCGACTCGTCGTAGGCGATCCGGTCGCCGCGGCGCTCGTAGGTGAGCGCCTCTTCGTAGACGGTGAGCTGTCCACCCACCGAAGCCACGTCGACGTTGGCCTCCCCACCGACCACCGTGACGTCTCCGGTGATCCTCCCGCCGTCGGGCACCGAGAGCGATCCGTTCACCACCACCAGGTCGCCGTCGATCTCCCCCGCCACCGTGATCGGGCCCCCCAGCACGGCGACGTCGCCTCCGATCGATCGGCCGGCCGGGATGTCGGCGCGCCCCTGGAAGCGGAGCGTGGACGGTCGGTTGAAGAAAGCGATGATGTCGTCTGCCACGTGCCGCGGCAGGTTCAGCTCCTCGACGCCCTGCTCCTGCGCGCCCAGGGGCGCCGCGAGGGCGAGGAGCGCACAGATCCATCCCGTCTTCCACCGCATGGGTTTCCACCCTCCGTTCGGATCACACCGGGTTCGCAACGGCGCTGGAGGCAGGGAGCGTACCATTCCCGTGTGATTCCGTATCTTCATGTCCGACCTGACGTTAGGTGGATTCGCCCCGGTCGGGGGAGGTGTGTCCCGCTCACGCTGTGCGGGGTCCGGGTCGTGACGATTCTACACGCCTGCTCACTCTCGGATTCCGAGGCGCTTCATCCGGCGATAGAGGTTGGCCCGGTCCGTCTGGAGCCTGCGGCCGGCCTCGGCCACGTTGCCGGCGGCCGCGTGGAGGGCACCGGCGATGAGTTCGCGCTCGTAGTCGTCCAGCCGGTCGCGGAGCCCGCGGGTGTCGGCGTCCTCGTAGGCGGGCGTGTCGGGCGCGGCGGTCTGCGCGCGCGGCAGGACGGCGGAGACGTCCGGCGGCTGCACCTCCGGGCCGGACGTGAGGATCGAGAGCCGCTCCACCAGGTTCATGAGCTCCCGCACGTTGCCCGGCCACGCATAGCGCTGGAGGGCGGCCACGGCCTCGCGCGAAAAGCGCGGAGCGCGGATTCCCTGGCGGCGCCGGAGGCGCCGCAGGGCATGCTCGACGAGGAGGGGGACGTCCTCGAGCCGCTCGCGCAGCGGGGGCATGCGGATCGGCACGACCTCGAGACGGAAGAGGAGGTCCTCGCGGAAACGCCCGGTCTTGCACTCCTCGTGCAGGTCCCGGTTGGTGGCGGCGATGACGCGCACGTCCACGCCGATGGGTCCCGACCCGCCGACCCGCTCCACCTCGCCGGTCTCGAGGGCCCGCAGCAGCTTCGCCTGGGCATCGGCCCCCAGGTCGGCCACCTCGTCCAGAAAGAGCGTGCCGCCGTGCGCCAGCTCGAAGCGTCCACGCCGTCTCTCGGTGGCCCCCGTGAAGGCGCCCTTCTCGTGGCCGAACATCTCGCTCTCCACCAGGTCCCGCGGGATCGCGGCCGAGTTGACGCGAATGAAGGGCCCGCCCATTCGCTTCGAGAGGCCGTGGATCGCGGCGGCCGCCAGCTCCTTCCCCGTGCCGCTCTCCCCCGTGATGAGCACGCGGGCGTCGGTGGGCGCGACCTTCCGCACCAGATCGCGCACGCGGTTCATCGTGGGGGTCAGGCCCACCAGCTCGGCCTCCGGGCCGATCTCCGCGGTGAGGGCCCGTGTCAGGTCGCGGGCGCGGCTCACCTCCATCGCCGCGCGCAGGGTGACCAGCACGGTCTCCGGTGTCAGCGGCTTCTCGATGAAGTGGAACGCGCCCCTTCGCGTCGCCTCCACGGCGTCGGAGAGCGTGGCCCTGCCGCTCATCATCACGACGGGCACGCCCGGGACGAGGGCACCCAGGCGGGGAAGGGCGTCCAGCCCACTCATGGCGGGGAGCATCAGGTCGAGGAGGATCGCCTCGGGTGGCTGTCGCTCCGCCTCGACCAGGCCCTCCTCCGCGGTTCCGGCCTCCCGCACGCCGTAGCCCTCGGACTCGAGGAGCATGCGCAGCATCCGCCGGATGTTGCCTTCGTCGTCGATGATGAGAACGTTCATGGACATCACCTACGCGCCCCTTTGCCCGGGTGTGTCATCCTGACTCGGTGGTCCGCGGAAGACGCACCTCGAAGGCCGCTCCGCCCCCGGCGCGATTGCTGGCCGTGACCGTGCCCCCGTGGTGGAAGACCGTCTGCCGGACGATGGCGAGCCCCAGGCCCGTGCCGTGACGCTTGGTGGTCACGTCCGGGTTCCAGATCTCCTCGAGGAGGTCCTCGGGCACCCCCGGTCCCTCGTCCTCGACGCGGATCACCGCCCACTCGGGCTCGCCCTCCAGGGAGATGTCCACGCGGCCGCCGCCCTCCTGCGCCTCCACGGCGTTGACGACGAGGTTGCGCAGCGCGCGCTCGAGGGCGTCGTAGTGCGCCTCCACCTCCACGCTGCCGTCGAGGCGCACCTCGACGGGGGTCGCCTCCGACGCGTGCTGCGAGGAGAGGGACGTGAGCAGCTCCCCCAGATCCACGCGCGATCGCGGGCCCTCCGGGATGCGGCCGTACTGCGAGAAGGTGCGCGCCAGGTCGTCCAACCGCTCGATCTCCTCGCGGAGGATCCTACCCGCCTCGGCCTCCGGACCCTCCCTCCCGCGGCTCAGCGTGGCGGCCGCCATCCTCATCGGTGTCAGGGGGTTCTTGATCTCGTGGGCCACCTTGCGCGCGAAGTCGGTCCACGAGCGCATGCGTGCGTTCTCGATCGTGCGTCGCCGGCCTTCCTCGAGCTGGTCGGCCATGCGCCGGAGGGCGTCGCGCAGCGTGGCGAGCTCCTGGACCGACGTCTCGTCGTCCGAAGGCTCGGGGAGGGGCTCCTCGCGCGCGATCCGCTCCGTCCACCCGGCGAGCTCCGCCACCGGTCGGCCGAACCCTCGCGCGATCAAACGCGCGGCCAGGAAGGCGAGCGCGCCCACCAGGAGGCCGGCGAAGAGCGCCGCGGCGGGGAGCGCGCCCACCACGCGCTCGACGAGCAGCGTCCACACGCGTGACATCCGCACCGACTCGGAGAGAGCACGGCGATGCTTCTGCGCGGCCGCGCGAAGCAGGGAGTCGCTCGCGGCCGCGGTGTCCACCGCATCCAGGAGGGTCTGACCGGACTCGGCGACGGCGTCCCACGCGCCCAGCGTGCCCGTGCGTGTCCCGATCGTCCGGAGCGTGAGCATCCCGCCCACGACGCCCACGGCGGCGGGGGCCAGAACGACCACGAGGATGGCCAGGAAGATGCGTCCCTGGAAGCTGCGGACGCGCAAGAAGGGGATGGCCATCGGAGCTTCTCGGATCCCATGCGGACACCGACTCGACGGGGGAAGTTTGACGCCGCCCGCGGGGAGGGGCAACGGCCGCTCCGCCGCGCCGCTCGTGCGCTACGCGACCACCGGACGCACGCAGCGGGGGCAGAAACGCCAACCACTGTCGATCTCCGCGCCGCACGCGCACGTGCGGCGGCGATGGCGGCCGCAGGAAGGGCACGCCGCCGCGCCGATCGGTACTTCCCCGTCGCAGCCCGGACAGGGGAGGGACGCGCCCGGATCGGCGTGGATGACCCGTACGATCTCATGCGGTGTCGTGAGGCCCTCGGCGACCGCGCGGCGGGCGTCGTCACCCAGGCGCCCCATGCCGGCTTCGCGAGCGAGCGCGCGCAGGCGAGCCGTCGACGCCGCGCCCGTGATCTCGTCGCGGAGGGCGTCCGTCACGGTGAGCACCTGGAAGACGCCGGTGCGCCCCCGGTACCCCTCGTCGCACTCGGCGCACCCTCTCCCGGCACACGCGCGGCAAATGCGCCGCACGAGTCTCTGGGCGATGACGCCGGTGAGACCCCCCGCCACCAGGAAGGCGGGCACGCCCATGTCGAGCAGGCGGGTCACGGCGCCGGGGGCGTCCGTCGTGTGGATCGTGGAGAGGACCAGGTGGCCGGTGACGGCGGCGGCCATCGCGATCTCCGCGGTCTCCCGGTCGCGGATCTCCCCAACCATGACCACGTCCGGGTCCTGCCGCAGCACGGCACGCAGCGCGTCCGCGAAGCCCAGCCCCGCGCGTCGGTCGACCTGGACCTGGTTCGCCCCCGTGAGGCGATACTCCACCGGATCCTCGAGGGTGACGACGTTCTGGCGCTCCCGGTCGATCTCGGAGAGCGCCGCGAAGAGCGTCGTGCTCTTCCCGCTGCCGGTGGGCCCGGCGGCGAGCACCACGCCCTCGCGGGCCGTCAGCATCCTGCGGATGCGCACGAGGTCCGAGGCGGAGAGGCCGAGCGCGTCGAAGGAAGCCGGCGCGCCCTCGGCGTCGAGGATGCGGACCACGGCCTTCTCCCCGCCGTTCACCGGGAGCGTCGAGACGCGCATGGTGAGGGTCCGGCTCGCGTGCGACAGGACGATCCGTCCATCCTGGGCGCGGCGGCGGACCGAGATGTCCATGGCGGCCATGACCTTCAGCCTCGACAGCACGGCGTGGCGGGCGGCGGCCGGGATCTCGAGGGCGCGGCGCATGACGCCGTCCACGCGGTAGCGCACGCGGACGTCGCCTCCCGTCTCCTCCACGTGGATGTCGCTCGCGCCGCCGTCCACCGCCTCGCGAAGCACGCGGTCCACGAGGCGCACGACCGGTGCGGAGCGGGTGGCCCGCTCGAGCTCGTCCCCGGAATCGACCGCGCGATCGCGTAACTCGGCCGGGAGCGACGCCACCAGGCCCTCGAGGGCGCCGCCGTAGCAGCGATCGAGGCCCTCCACGACCGCGGCGGGCGTGGCCACCTCCACGTCCACGCGTCGGCCGGTCTGGAACTGCAGGTCGTCCACGGCGCCGAGGTCCAGCGGGTCCGCCATGGCGACCACGAGGCATCGGGGTGCCGTACGCAGCGGGAGGACGGATCGCCGTCTCGCCAGCTCGGGTCGCACGATGCGGACCGCCTCGTCGTCTACCGCGAGGGGGGCGGGCGCATAGGGGAGCCCGAGTTGGAGCGCCAGCGCCCGGGACACCGTCTCGGCGTCCGCGGCGCCCCTCTCCACGAGCACCTCGCCGATGCGCGAGCCCACGGTCCGTTGAGCCTCCAGCGCTTGCGTGAGCGCATCGGCAGACACCGCACCGGCGTCGAGGAGGAGTTGTCCGAGGATCTTCGATCGGGGTTTCACCCCGGGAGGATGGAGCGGCGTCCGGGACGGCGGGATGGCCAGACGGGCCTGGCGTTCAGTCCCGGATGCCGAGGAGCGCGAGGGCGGCCGGCGTGACGTCCTGGATGCTTCGCAGGTCGTCCGCCAAACGCCGTGCGCCGGGCCCCGCCGCGAGGCCGAGCGCAGGGTTGCGTGTGTGCTCCTGCGTCACGTCCTCGACGTTTCCGTGGTCGCTCGCGAGAAGGAGCGTGACGTCCGCGGGGAGGTTGGCCAGCACGCCGCCCAGGAAGCGGTCGACCCGCTCGAGCGCGGCCACTGCGCCGTCCATCCCGCCGCGGTGACCGGCGGTGTCGGTGGCGTAGTGCGCGTAGAGGGTGAGGTCCGCCTCCGCGGCGATCGCGGCGAGGTTACGGCCTGCGTCCTCCTCGGAGATCTCCGGAAGCCAGTCGTGCCCCAGGTGGTGTCGCCACCCGTCGTTGACGATCTCGCTGGAGACGGCCTCGCCGCGGCCCAACGCCTCTTCATGCCGGTCGAGGACACCCGCGCCGCGCGCGGCGAGGGGAGGGCCCGCGATGCGTCGGCCGCCGTCCCGACCCGGCCAGCCGCGCGGATAGGCGTTGGCGAAGGCGACGGTCCGACCGGCCGACCGTGCCACGTTGAGCATGCTGTGCTCCTCCACGAGCGGCCGGAGGCGCACGGGTGTCCACGGGCCGAAGTGGCGACCGAACAGCCGCGCGGCGTTCTCGCCCGTGAGGAGGGCGGCCTGCCCCGTGCCGCTCTGCGGGATGCCCTCCACGCCGAGGGCGGCGTCGAGGGGGAAGGCCGAAGCGTCCGGGGTGCCGGCGCGGGGGTGGTCGAGGGTCGGCAGACTCCCACCCGTGAGCCGCAGGAGGGTGGGAAGCACCGCGCGCGCGAAGGGGTTCCGCTCCGCGTCCGCCTCCCCGATCCCCACGCCGTCCAGGAAGACGAACAGCAACCGATCAGCCCTCGCCATGCTTCCCCGGAAGCCCGTCAGCGCCCCGGCGCTAGCGACGGTGACGGTGGATGATGCCGCTGCCGCGAAGCATGCGCTCGATGGGCGCGCCCTCGTCCGTCACCGCGCCGCGCCAGGCGGCTCGCAGGAGGGAATCCGATCGCATCAGGTCCAGCACCGCCAGGACGGCGACGAGCAACGCCGCCGCGGCGAGGATTCCCCGCCGGCCCCTGGCCCGAGACGCGCGCCCCACAGGCGGCCTATCGGGGTGGGCGCCTGGCGGGCAAGGCGCTACTCCGCCGGACGCAGATCGACCGTGACCTGGACCTGGACGTGGCCGAGATCGGCGCGCTCGCGCAGGGCGTCGCGGACGCGCGGCTCCAGCTTCTGATAGGCGGAGAGAACGCCCTGGCGCAGCTCCTTGCGCAGGACCTTGAGCGCGTTCACGTCCGCGCGGCTGGTCTTGGTCTCCTTCTTCGCCTCGGAGACCTCGTACGGACGGATCTCGAAGGGCGTCATCCCCACGTCGTCGGGGCGCTCGTGATCCAGGTACTGGATCGAGATGCTCACGTCGCCCCGGGCGTGGTGATGGTGGATGTCGCCCACGGACTGGAAGCGCGCGGCCAGTCGTCCGAGCTCGGCGCGCTGCGCGGCCTTGGTGTAGGCTCTCTCCACCGTGCCGAAGATGCGCCTTACACGCTCCGGATTGGTCGCGTCGGCGACGGGCACCTCCGTGTCCAACTCACGCCCCATCGCCTGCCGCTCGAGGTGGAAGCCTGCGCTTTCCGCATCCCGGTTCCGGGCTCGGTCGATGTTGTCCAGAATGCGGTCCGGATTGGTGCGATAACTCATTCTGCGCTCCAACGCGCCAAGGCTCTGCTCTCCCTCCCTCCGGGCCTCTCCCGGGCGAAGCATCTGAGGATACCAACGAACCTCGAGCCGGCCAAGTGTCCGCCCGGAACGAAGATTCCCTCGAGGCCCTTCGTACACTAGACTGCCCTCAGGTTGCCAGTTGGTTGCCTGCCGCGCGAACCCATCCTCCCGCCGCGCCGGTTTCCGGAGCCCAGCCAGGAGACGTCCATGCGATCCCGCCTCACCCTCGCGACAGCTGTCTCCCTGGCCCTCGGCGCCTGCGGCGGTGGACCCGCCTCGCCCCCCGGCCTCGCCTACGGCCTTCCGAACCCGCCGACGGCCACCTACGTGTCGGGCGACACGGCCAACATGGACATCGACGCGAACGGGCAGAGCATGCAGGCGCGGGTCATGTCGTCGGCCACACTCGCGGCGTCGTTCGCTCGTGCGGCGGACGGCATCCAGGTGACGATGACCGTCGAGGACATGGACGCGCGCATGAGCAATCCGGCCGGTCCTCCGGCGTCCGCCGATGAGAAGGGCATCGACGGTCCCCTGGTCTTCACCCTGGACCGGAAGGGAGCGGCCACGATCGTCTCCGAGCCGAAGGTCAACCAGAGCGCGCAGCAGTTCTTCCAGCCGCTCCTCCTCGCCCACACGTTCTTCCCTCGCCTCCCGGGTCGGGGGGTGTCGCCCGGCGCGAGCTGGACCGATACGATCCACGCCGAGGGACCGCAGGGTGAGGGCAACGTCTCGATGACCTCGATCCTGACGTACACGATCGCCGGGGACACCACGGTCGGCGGCACCAGCATGGTGCGCATCGACCTCGAGGGCACGAGCGACCAGACCGCGAGCGGAGTGATCGCCGGGATGGACTTCTCGCAGTCCGCCTCGGGCACGTCGTCCGGCTGGGTGCTCTGGGACATGGGTCGTGGTATCATGGCCGAGAGCTACGTCGAGACGGACGCGCGCGGCACGATGGAGGTGTCTGCGGCACCCTTCCCGCTCGGGGTGAGGGTGCGGCAGCAGAGCAGGGTGAAGCTCGTCGAAGGCATGTGACCTCCCAGCAGGAGATTCTCGGGATGAACACCCCCGACAACGTCGAGACGCCACCGACCGCCGCCGCCCATCTCGACGAACCGGGCGTCACGCCGCTCTCCCCCTTCCCGAAGCGCGTCGTCGAGGTCTTCTTCTCGCCGGGCCGGCTGGTGGAGGGGCTTGCCGCGAAGCCGCTATGGGGCGCCGCGCTGCTGCTCGGCCTCGTGCTCTCGATCGCGGCCACGGCCCTCATTCCCGCCGACGTCTGGCAGGCGATGATCCGAGAGCAGATGGTCGCGCGCGGCCAGGATGCCTCGGCGTTCTCGGGGGGCACCTCGCTGGTGCGCATCTTCGGCCTGGCCTCGGTCACGGTCGGCTTCCTCATCATGACGTTTCTCTCCGCCGGCCTCATCACGCTCGCGTTCTCTTTCGTGCTGGGCGACGAAGGGCGCTTCAAGCAGTACCTCGCCGTGCTCACGCACGCCTTCCTGATCACCACGATCTTCAGCCTGTTGCTCGTGCCTCTGCGCATCGCTCAGTCCGATCCGCGGGTGACCCTCAACATCGGCACCTTCCTCTACTTCCTGCCGGACGGCTACCTGCACCGGTGGGTGACGATGATGGACCTCTCGGCGGTATGGGCGTGGCTCGTCGTGGCACAGGGGGCGCACGCGATCGATCCGAAGAGGCGGAGCTTCGGGAGCGCGGCGGCCGTGGTGCTCGGGATCTTCCTGGTGACCACGGCCCTCTTCGCGCTCATCCCCGGTACCGGATGACGCACGGCGGGGTGAGGCCCTGAGCCGCGCCGCGCGGCTCGCGGTGACCCTCGCGGCGGGGGGAGCCGCGCTCTTCCATCTCTATGCGGCGGGGATCTCACCCTTCACCGCCCTGGTGCAGCGGCCCGTGCACCTGGCGTTCATGGGCGTCCTGGGGTTCGTCGCCATGGGGGCCGGCGGGCTCGGCGCGGAGGCGGACCCCGCCGAGCCGCCGAGGAGCCGGTGGACCTCGGCACTCTCGTGGGTGCTCGCCGCGGCGACGGTCGTGGTCTGTGCCTACCTGGCCTGGCAGCACCAGGAGCTGGTGCGCCGCTCGGGCTCGCCGACCACGGTGGACCTCGTCCTCGGCACGATGGCGGTGCTTCTCGTGCTGGAGCTGGCCCGGCGCGCCACGGGTTGGGGGCTGGTCGCGGTATGCGTCCTGGCGCTGGCGTACGCGATGGCCGGACCCGCACCTGCCGGGCTTCCTCGCGCATCGGGGCTACGGCCCGGAGCGCCTGGTCGAGCACCTCTACCTTTCGACCGAGGGGATCTGGGGCGTTCCGCTCGGCGTGTCCGCGGACTTCGTCTACCTCTTCGTGCTCTTCGGCGCGGTGCTGGAGACCGCCGGAGGGGGCGCCCTCCTGATCGCCCTCGCCGACCGCGTGGCCGGGCGGACGCGTGGCGGGCCGGCGAAGACCGCCGCGGTGGCGAGCGCCTTCATGGGCTCACTCTCGGGGAGCGCGGTGGCCAACGTGGTCACCACGGGGACGTTCACGATCCCGCTCATGAAGCGAGCGGGCTTCCAGCCGTTCTTCGCCGGCGGCGATCGAGGCGGCCGCCAGCACGGGCGGCCAGCTCATGCCCCCGATCATGGGGGCCGGCGCCTTCATCCTGGCCACCTGGACGAACATCCCGTACGTGGAGGTCGCGACCGCGGCGATCATCCCCGCGCTGCTGTACTACGTCGCGCTGCTGGCCGCCATCCACTTCCGGGCCGGGCGGATGGGCATCGAGCCCTCGCGGGTGCACGCTCAGCGAGCGGGTGGTGAACCGACTCCACCTTCTCCTCCCCGTGGTCCTCATCGTCGCCTTCCTCGCGGCCGGCCGCTCGCCGATGCGCGCCGCCTTCTGGGGGGTGGTGTCCGCCCTGGGGCTCGCGTACCTGGCGCCGTCCACGCGGCCCTCCCGCTCGCAGCTCCGCACGCTGGTCGAGGGTGCGGGGCGGGGCGCCGTGCAGGTGGCGGCGGCCTGCGCGGCCGCCGGGATCGTGGTGGGTGTGGCATCCCTGACGGGGATCGGGCTCCGCATGTCGGAGCTGATCGTCACGCTGTCGCACGGCAGCCTGCTGGTCGCGCTCGTGCTCACGGCCGCCGGCTCGATCGTCCTCGGGATGGGGCTCCCCACCACGGCCGCCTACGTCGTCCTGGCCGCGCTGGGCGCGCCCGCGCTCGTGCAGCTCGGCGTGCCCCTCCTGGCCGCCCACCTCTTCATCTTCTACTTCGGTTGCATCTCCAACGTGACCCCGCCGGTCTCCCTCGCCGCCTTCGCGGCGGCCGGCATCGCGGGCGCTCCGGCCCTGCGCACCGCCGTGTCCGCCGCCGTCCTCGCGGTGGCTGGATTCCTGGTGCCCTTCATGTTCATATACGGTCCGCCGATCCTTTTGGACGGGTCCGTTCCCGAGATCGCCTGGGTCACGATCACGGCCACGGCCGGCGTGACCGCGCTGGCCTCGGCCGCCATGGGTTACGGACGAAGGGAGCTCGTCACATGGGAGCGCCTGGTCCTGGGCGCCGGCGCGCTCTGCCTGGTGTTCCCGGGCCTTCCGACGGACGGGGCGGGATTCCTGGCCCTTGCGGTGGTCTTCCTCCGCACCGGGCCCGCTCGTACGCGTTGAGGGGCGGCGGGCACGCCGCACGGAGGCAGCTCGGTGAGAAAGGTGTTCGTACGGACCCTGGCCGCCGGCACGGTCCTGGCGGCGGCGCTCGCGTGCGGGGGGGGCGAGGCGGGCCCGCGCCGCTTCCTCTCCATCGGAACGGGCGGAACCGGCGGCGTCTACTATCCGCTCGGCGGGGCGCTGGCCAACCGCCTGTCGCTCGCCGATTCCACGAGGCAGTACACGGCCGAGGTCACCGGTGGGTCGGTGGAGAACGTCAACCGCGATCCTGGCCGGCCAGATCGACCTGGGCTTCACGCTCGGGGTGTCCGCCTTCGAGGCCTACCACGGCGGGCCCGACTTCCCCACGCCCGCCCCGGATCTGGTCATCGTGGCGCCCCTCTATCCGAACGTGTCACACATCCTCGTGGCCGGTTCGTCGAAGGCGCGGAGCCTCGCCGACGTGCGCGGCAAGAGGGTCTCGGTGGGATCGGCGGGGAGCGGCACCGAGCAGATCTCGAGACAGCTCCTCGAGGTGTACGGCCTCACGTACGACGACATCCAGCCGCGCTACCTCTCCTTCAACGAGTCCTCCGCGGCGCTCCGCGACGGCGCGATCGACGTGGCGATCATGTCCGTCGGCATCCCCGCGGCCGCCGTCCTGGAGGCGACGACCACCAGTGACGTGCGCCTCCTGCCGGTCGAGCCGGAGAAGCTCGCCGAGCTCAAGCGCCTCTACCCGTACTACTCGGAGGGCGTGATCCCCGCGGGCGCCTACCCGGGCGTGGACGAGGCCATCCCCACGGTGGCGATGATGAACTGGCTCGTTGCGCGTAAGCAGCTCGATGACGACGTGGTGCGTACGCTTCTGAACATTCTCGGGCCGGACCGTGTCTCCCTGGAGCAGGTCCACGACATGGCGAAGCAGATCGATCTCGCGCGGCTCGCGGATGCGCCCATCCCGCTGCACGCCGCCACGCAGGCCTATCTGGGGGAACACCGGGAATGACGTCCGGCAGGATGGAGGACGCCACCGCGGCTCTACGACGCGCCGCGGCTTTCGCGGCGCTGGCTGTTCTCCGCATCGCCCACCGTGGTCCACGCGCGCCAGAACGACGAGGGTCGGGGCGCGACGCTCCGCGCGTCACGCGCCCGGCCGGCCGTCGAAGCCGCGACCGCGCAGGGGCGACATCGTCGTGGACGGTCGCCTGGACGACACGGCGTGGGCCGCCGCGCCCATGGCCACCGGCTTCGTGCAGCGGGAGCCGGTCGAGGGGCGCCCGGCCGAACAGGACACCGAGGTGCGCGTCCTCTTCGACGAAGACGCCCTCTACGTCGGCCTGCGCATGCTCGACACGCACCCGGACAGCATCGCGCGGCAGCTCTACCGCAGGGACGATCGGGGCCAGGCCGACTACGTGGAGATCGCCTTCGACCCGAACCTCGACCGGCGCACGGGCTACGTCTTCACCGTGAGCGCGGCCAACGTCCAGGGCGACAAGTACCTCTACGACGACGAGCACGACGACCGCGCCTGGGACGCGGTCTGGTCGTCGGCGGTGACGGTGGACGACGGCGGCTGGACCGCGGAGATGCGCATCCCCCTCTCCCAGATCCGCTACGAGGCGCAGGACGGCGAGCAGGTGTGGGGGTTCAACGTCCATCGCTCCCGCGTGGCGAGCAAGGAGGAGACGTTCTACTCCCTCGATCTCACGGCTGCGGCAGGGCGTCGGTGAGCCAGTTCGGGACGCTCGAGGGCATCGAGGCCACGCACGGCTCGCGACGCCTCGAGGTGCTCCCCTACGCGGTGAGCAGCCTGCACGACGGCCCGGCCGAGGCGGGCGACCCGTTCTTCGACGGCACGTCCACGAACACCCGCGTCGGCGTCGACCTGAGCTACGGGCTCGGTGCGGCGTTCACGCTCGACGCCACCATCAACCCGGACTTCGGCCAGGTCGAGGCGGACCCGGCCGTCATCAACCTGTCGGCGTTCGAGACGTTCTTCGAGGAGCGGCGTCCGTTCTTCGTGCAGAACGCCCGCGTGTTCGACTTCAGCCTCTCGGGCGGGAGGAACAAGCTCTTCTACAGCCGCAGGATCGGGCGCCGGCCGCACGGCGGCGCCCCCGACGGCACGCTCTTCGACGACGTCCCGGACAACGCCACGATCCTCGGCGCCGCGAAGCTGGCCGGACGGACGTCCTCGGGGCTCTCCGTTGGCGCGCTGGCTGCGGTCACCGGCGAGGAGCACGGACGCGGGCTCTTCGAGGACTCGGGCGAGATCGGGAAGTTCCTCGTCGAGCCGCGCACGGAGTACGGCGTCGTCTCCCTCCAGCAGGACTTCCGTGACGGCCAGTCGCACGTGGGCGGCATCGTGACGGCGCTCTCCCGCGAGCTGCCGGCGGACGGCTCCTTCGACTACCTCCCGTCCTCCGCGTACAACGCCGGCGTGAACTTCGAGCACCAGTGGAGCGACCGGGAGTGGGCGCTCTGGGGCTTCCTGGCCGGGAGCCTGGTGCGGGGCAGCCCGGAGGCGATCACCGAGCATCCAGGAGTCGTCGAACCACTACTTCCAGCGCCCCGACGCGACGCGCTTCTCCCTGGACCCGACCGCGACGTCGATCACGGGCGCCGAGTGGCGGCTGCAGTTCGAGCGGCGCAGCGGGCTGCACTGGACGGGCTCGGTGTGGCTGGCCGAGGTGACGAAGGGCTTCGAGATCAACGACCTCGGCTTCTCCGGCTCGTCGGAGCGCCTCGACGGCGGCTTTCGCTTCGGATATCGGGAGATCCAGCCGGGGTCCGTCTTCCGCAGCTACAACGTCAGCTTCTCCACCTTCCACAACATCAGCCACGAGGCGCTCGACGATCCCGGGTCGCTGCGCTCGTGGCGGAACGCCTACCTGCGGGGCAACGTCGGCCTGCAGGCCCGCGGGGAGCTGCTCAACTACTGGTCGGGGAACGTCCAGCTCCGGTACAGCCCGGACGGGATGAGCCGCACGCAGACGCGCGGCGGGCCCGTCATGAAGACGCCCGGCAACACCCAGGTCCAGCTGCGCCTGAACGGCGACCGCAGGAACACGGTGAGCTGGGGCGGGAACGTCCAGCTCCAGCGGGACAACTTCGGGGGCGGCCATTCCGTCGAGCTCGGGCCTGGAGCTCAACGTCCGCCCCTCTCCCCGCCTCGAGCTGTCCGTGGAGCCGGAGTTCCAGAAGGAGCGCTCGTCCGACCAGTACGTCACGCAGACCGACCCGATCGGGTTCGAGCCGACGTTCGGGCCGCGCTACCTCTTCGCCGACCTCGAGCAGCGCAGCTTCTCGATGGAGACGCGGCTCGAGTGGACGTTCACGCCGCACCTGTCGCTGCAGCTCTTCGCGCAGCCGCTGCTGTCGTCCGGCGACTTCGTGACCTACAAGCAGCTTCTGCGTCCGGGCACCTTCGACCTGCGTGACTTCGAGCCGGGGAGCGCCAGCGCCACCGGCGACGGCGTGCGCTGCGCGGGCGGCGACGTCTGCCGGCTGGGCGACGAGCAGTACGTCGACTTCGACGGAGACGGAGCCGCCGACTTCTCCTTCGACGAGCGCGACTTCAACGTGCGCTCGCTCGATCGGCAACCTCGTGCTGCGCTGGGAGTACCGCCCCGGCTCCACCCTCTTCCTGGTGTGGCAGCGCCGTCAGTCGAACGAGGTGATCCGCGGCGACTTCGACTTCGGCCGCGACGTAGGCGCGCTCTTCGGCGCCCCCTCCGACAACCGCTTCATCATCAAGCTCAACTACTGGCTGGGGTTGTGAGCCTCTTCGAGATCATCGGCCTTCTGGTCATCGGCATCGGCTTTCTCGGCCTCATCGCCTACGTTGCCCGGCACGCGCGTCAGTGGGACGACGACTGAGGGCAACGGATCGAGCCCGCGACGCGTTCCACCCTCGGATCGGACCTCGGCCCCCCACCGGAGCATACGCGTGACCGAACCCCTGTCCTGCCAGCGTGACGCGTTCGGGCTGCCCGACGGCCTGCACTACCTCAACTGCGCGTACATGGGCCCGATCCCGCGGGCCGCGGAGGAGGCCGGCGTCGCGGGCATCCGCCGCAAGCTCGACCCGACGTCGATCCACGTGGACGACTTCTTCGCGCCGAGCGACGAGCTGCGCGGCCTCTTCTCGACGCTGGTGAACGGCGGCGATCCCGCGCGCGTGGCCATCCTCCCCGGCGTCTCCTACGGCGTGGCGGTGGCCGCCCGCAACGTCGCCGATCGAGCCGGGGCAGAACGTGGTGCTCACGCACGAGCAGTTCCCGGGGAACGTGCACGCGTGGACGCGCCGCGCCCGGGAGTGCGGCGCGCGAGGTCCGCTTCGCGGTCCCGCCCGGACGGGGCCGGGCGCGGCCAGCGCTGGAACGAGGTGCTGCTGGGGCACATCGACGCGAGCACCGCGGTGGTCGCGGTGCCCGCACGTGCACTGGACGGACGGCACCCGCTTCGACCTGGTGGAGATCGGCCGCCGTTGCCGCGAGGTCGGGGCGGCCCTCGTGGTCGACGGCACCCAGTCGGTCGGCGCGCTCCCCTTCGACGTGGAGGAGATCCGCCCGGACGCGCTCATCGTGGCCGCCTACAAGTGGCTCCTCGGCCCGTACTCGCGTGGGGATGGGCTGGTTCGGCCCGCGCTTCGACGACGGCGTCCCCCTCGAGGAGACGTGGATCGGCCGCGAGCGCAGCGAGGACTTCCAGCGGCTCGTCGACTACCGCGACGGCTATCAGCCCGGGGCGCTCCGCTACGACGTGGCCGAGCGCTCGAACTTCGCGCTCGTGCCGATGGCCTCGGCCTCGCTGCGCCTCGTCTCCGGTTGGGGGCCGGAGCGGATCCAGGACTACTGCCGGACGCTCACCTCGGGGATGCTCGAGGAGGCGGCCGTCGATCGGCTTCTCCGTGGAGGAGGAGCCCTGGCGGGCGAGCCACCTCTTCGGGCTGCGCATGCCGGCGGGCATCGACCTCGCGTCGCTGCAGGAGGCGCTGGCCCGCCGCCGGGTGTCGGCGTCGCTGCGCGGCACCGCGCTCCGCCTGTCGCCGAACGTCTACAACGACGCCTCCGACGTCGAGGCGCTCCTCGAGGGGCTGCGCGAGGCCGTCGAGCGGTGATCTCACTCGACCAGGGAGGCCGCGGCGGCCGCCGCGGCGTCGGCACCCGGTGCCCGCGCGCGCTCGGGGGCCGTGGTCGAGGCACCTGGATCCTCCCCGCCCCGGACGAGGCCGCCGCCGCCCGCTGGCGGGTGGTGGCCGACCCCACCCCGCACGTGATCCTCCATCGCTCGCCGACGGCCGGACGCTGCGTGGCCGGTGGTGGGCGCCCGCTCCCGGTGGGTCGACGTGGACCAGCGCGCGCGGGCCTGGACGGTCGGCGTCCGCCTCGCGGTGGGTGGGCTCACCGGCGCTTCACGCGCCTCCCCGCGCCCGAGCTCACGGACCGGGGCGTGCGCCTCGACGACCTCTTCGGCGCCGAGGGCGCGGCGCTGACGCGGCGGCTCGAGGACGCGCCCGATCCCGCCGGCGGCGGCCGACGTCGTGCTCGGCTTCCTCGACCGGAGGCTGTCGCGACGGCGCGGATCCCGGACTGGCGGGTGCGCGGGCTCATGGCGACGCTGGCTGGCGGCGCCCGGCTCCACGGTGCGCGCGGTGGGCCGGCGGCTCGGGCGTCTCCACGCGGGCGCTGCGCGACGCGGTGCGCGAGCACGTCGGCCTCGGGCCGAAGGCCGTGCAGCGCGTCCATCGCCTCCTGCGGGCGCTCTCGCGCCATGCGGCGCGGCGCCGGGGGCAACGACGTGCGCGGCGCGCTCGCGGTGGGCTACGCCGACCATGCGCACTTCGTGCACGAGTGTCGCGCGCTTCTCGGCGAGACGCCCCGACGCTTCCTGGACCGGGCCGGCCGAGACGGGCGCCGATTCCTACAAGACGGAGCCGACCTGCGCCGGGACGCTACGCGTAGCTGGCCGCAGGCGCCGGGATGGCGGCCGCGGAGCTCGGCCACGGGAGGTGAGGATGCGGAGGGCGGTCGGCGATCGGCGGCCGCGGTGCTCGCGGCGGTGTGCTTCTCCCCTCGACGGGCAGCGGGCAGGAGGCGGAGCCTCGTGCTGCGAGACCGCGCACTTCTCCTTCCACAGCGACCCCTGGATCAACCTGCACCACTTCCTCTACCAGTGGGCGCGGGCGGACCGTGGGCTGGGGACGGGGCGGGCCGAGGTGCCGGTGCCGGAGCGGGCGCAGCTCGACGCGCTGGACGAAGGCCGAGCGAGCGCGCCTGGTCCGTGCGCGCTCGACTTCTACCGGGCGGAGGTCGCGGAGCGCGACCACTTCGACGACGGGATGCTCGAGCTGAAGGAGGCGCTCCTCGGGCTGCACGGGGATCCGCGCTGCGGACCCGCCGGACGACATCCCCGGCGTCGCCGCCGCGCTGCGGCGCCGCGATGCCGGTCTACCTCGCGCGGTGGTGGCCCGGGCACGACCGGGCGAACCGCGCGCTGGGTGGCCGACGTGGGCGCGCTGGTGGACCCTACGAGGACGGCTATCCGGCCCTACGCGGAGCGGAGCTTCGGGGGGCGCTGGCCGGATGGCAGGATCCGCGTGGACGTGTCGGCGTACGCGAACTGGCAGGGCGGGTACACGTCGGTCCGGCCGACGCACACGGTGGTCTGGTCCACGGACCCGGGAAACCGGGGCCTCTCCGGGATGGAGATCGTCTTCCACGAGGCGTGCCACGACGACCGGATCCAGGGCGCCTTCGCGCCAGACGATCCGCGATCTCTTCGCGGAGGCGGGCGCCGAGGCGAACCGGAACCTCTGGCACGGGCTGATCTTCTACACGTCGGGGTGGTACATGCGCCGCGTCGCGGCGAGCGCGGGGAGGCGGACTACGTCCCCTACATGGTGCGGGAGGGGATCTCCGGGCTTCGCGGGATGGCGGGGGATCTGGGAGGCGCTCGACGCCGAGTGGCCGGCCGTCCTCGAGGGGCGGCGCGACCGCGTCGAGGCGATGCGGGCCGTGGTGCGCCGGATGACGCGCGGTCCGCTAGCGCCCGAACTCCACCTGCGCCTGGTCCCCCACCTTCACGCCGTGCGCGGCGAACCACCCCTTCGGGCACCTCGAGCGCGAACATCGCCGGGGCCGGCGCTCTCGTGCGGATCGGTGGTCTGCGGCTCCATCTGCTGGATGTCGACCACGCGCAGCGATACGTCCAGGTAGGCGATGTCCAGCGCCACGTAGGTGTTCTGCATCCAGAAGGAGCGCACGGCGGCGTCGTCGAACACGAAGATCATCCCCGTGCCGTCCGCCAGCTCCTGGCGATACATGAGCCCCTGCTCACGCTCCTCGTTCGTGCGGGCGACCTCGGCCACCACGGTGTCCGCTCCGAAGATCACCCACGCGTGTCCCGGGGCGGGACGCGGGGTCGTGTCGACCGCAGTCCGCTCCGACGATCCTGTGGTGGGTGCCGTGTCGCCGCCCGCGGCGGGGCTGCACGCACCCACCATCGAGAGCGCGACCACTCCGGCCGCCCAGGTCTTTCGTAGCGCGCTCAAGCCCGCCTCCGTTCCTCCGGGTTGCATTTCGGGCCCGGTCTCCCGATCATCCGCCGACCCTGATAACTTACTCCGGCTCCGCGAAAGATCCCAGAGGGCGCCTCGGCGTCCGGGGAGTTGCGGGATCGGGCGGAGCCGCGTACATGGAGCGGCGCAAAGGGGGCGTCGAGGAGGCATCGAGTGGTCGAACAGGCGTTGCTGGACATTCTCGTGTGTCCAGAGACCAAGCAGCCCGTCCGTCTGGCGGACGCGGACCTGCTGGCTCGCCTGAACGCGGCGATCGAGGCCGGCGACGTCAGGAACCGGGGTGGGGAGCTCGTCACCGAGGCGGTCCGTGAGGGACTGGTTCGGGAGGACGGGCTCTTCCTGTATCCCGTGAGGGACGATATCCCGATCATGCTCATCGACGAGGCGATCCCGCTGGAGGGATCCACCGCGTAGTCGCAGGAATCCACGACAGTAGAAAGAGAGCGAGCGGAACACCTTCGCGGGTGCGGGGTGCCGGTCCGCTCAGACGAATGAGTCTCGTTCGTGGCAAGGGGCGCCCCTCGCCACGGCGAACGAGCTACCAGGTGAGGCACATGGCGCGACTTTTCAGCAGGCGATGGTCCGTGGGGGTGATGCTGGTCGCTGCGGCGGCCTGCAATCAGGCTCCTACGCCGGGCCTGGCCCGGGGTGAGGCGCTCTTCGACAACTGCGCGCCGTGTCACGGCCCCCAGGGCCATGGCACGACGCAGCTCGCCGCCCCGAACATCGCCGGGCTGCCGCTGTGGTACGTCCAGGCGCAGCTGGAGAAGTTCCAGACCGCCCATCGCGGCTACGACCCCTTCGACACCACCGGCATCCGCATGAAGTCGATGTCGTGGACGCTGGATCTTCCCGGCGACCTCGAGTCGGTCGCGCAGTACGTGGCCAGCCTGCCCCGGTCCTCCTACGAGCCCACCCTCCAGGTGGGCGACCCGCAGGCCGGCCAGGCCACCTACCAGGTGTGCGCGGCGTGCCACGGCCCGCAGGCTCAGGGGAATCAGGCCGTGAACGCCCCGCCGCTCGTCGGCCAGGCCGATTGGTACCTCCTCGCGCAGCTGCACAAGTTCAAGTCCGGCCTCCGCGGAACGGATCCGGCCGACGTCTCGGGCCAGACCATGCGCCCGAACACGCTCGTCCTCGACGACCAGGCGATGCTGAACGTGGTCGCCTACATCCAGACCCTGAAGTAGTCGCCGGAGAGACCCCAGAACCATGGCACACGACGTGGCACACGAGCCCGAGGCGCCCAAGGCGGTCGAGGATCCGTCCCTCGCACCCCCGCCGGACGACCTGAACCCGGCGCTCATCGACGCCGAGCACGCCTTCATCATCACACTGATCGGAGCGGCGCTCTTCATCGGCGCCGTCTTCGTGTTCATCCTCTGACCCAGTCGGAACCTGATCCATGGTCGAGAGACTGATCCAAGAGGCGTCAACCTTCGCCGGCTCCATCGACGGGCTCATCGCGCTCGTCCTGGTCCTGGTGGGCTTCTGGCTCGTGCTGGCCGAAGCGGTCTTCTTCTGGCTGATCTTCCGTTTTCGCGAGAAGCCCGGCGTGGGCACGCAGTACATCACCGGCAAGGAGAAGCACCTCAAGCGGTGGATCACCATCCCCCACGCGCTCGTGCTGGTGTGCGACGTCTTCATCATCGTCGGTGCCGTGAAGGTCTGGTACAACATCAAGCAGCGCCTGCCCGAGGCGGACTACACGGTGCGCGTGATCGGTCAGCAGTGGGCGTGGGTGTTCCAGCATCCCGGCCAGGACGGTGAGCTGGACACGGCCGACGACATCTACACGACGGACAACCTGTACGTCGAGAACGACCGGACGTACCACTTCGAGCTCCAGTCGCGCGACGTGCTGCACGACTTCTCGGTTCCGGTGTTCCGTCTGAAGCAGGACGCGGTGCCCGGCCGCACGATCACGGGGTGGTTCCGTCCCACGAAGACCGGGACGTTCGACATCCAGTGTGCCGAGATCTGCGGGATCGGACACGGGGTGATGCTCGGCCACATCAACGTGCAGACCGCGAGCGAGCACGAGCAGTGGATCGCCCAGCACAGCCCCGCCAGCGCCCAGTAGGGAGAGGATAGCAACGATGGCACAGGCTGCCCCCGTCGAGACCCACGCCCACGAGCACGGCGCTCACGAGCACCACGGGCCGCAGGGAATCCTGAAGTACATCTGGTCCACGGACCACAAAGTCATCGGCATGCAGTATCTCTTCACGGGGATGTTCATGGCGATGGTCGGCGGGTTCATGGCGTACGTGTTCCGCATGCAGCTCGCCTTCCCCGGTACCTCGGTGCCGCTGTACGGCGTCGTCTCGCCGGGCGAGTACAACGCGCTGATCACGAACCACGGCTCGATCATGATCTTCTGGGTGGCGATGCCGGTGCTGATCGCCGCCTTCGGGAACTTCCTCATCCCGCTCATGATCGGCGCGGACGACATGGTGTTCCCGCGCATCAACCGGCTGTCCTACCAGATCTTCCTGCTGAGCGTCATCGTCGTGCTCGCGTCGCTCTTCGTGCCGGGCGGCGGCTTCGGCGGCGCGTGGACGTCGTATCCGCCCCTGTCGGCGAACTCCACCTACAACCTCACCCCGCTGGGCTCGAGCATGTGGCTCACCGCGGTGGCGCTGGAGTTCGTCGCCTTCCTCCTGGGCGGCATCAACTTCATCACCACGCTGATGAACTCACGCGCTCCGGGGATGAAGGCCTACGACATCCCGCTCACGCCGTGGATGATCGTCATCGCGAGCATCATCTTCATGCTCTCGGTCGGCCCGCTCATCGCCGGCGCCGTGATGCTGCTGTTCGACCAGAACCTGGGAACGGCGTTCTACGATCCGACCCGAGGCGGCGACCCGATCCTCTGGCAGCACCTCTTCTGGTTCTTCGGACACCCCGAGGTCTACGTCGTGTTCTTCCCCGCCATGGGGATCGTCATCGACATCATCGCGACCTTCGCCCGCAAGAAGCTGTTCGGCTACAAGATCATCCTCTTCACCGCGGTCGCCACGGCGGTGCTGAGCTTCTTCGTGTGGGCCCACCACCAGTTCATCGCGGGCATCGACCCGCGGATGGCGAACATCTTCACCGTCACCACGCTGCTGATCTCGGTGCCCATCGCCGAGATGCTGTTCGTGACCATCGCGACGCTCTACGGGGGCTCGATCCGGCTCACCACGCCCATGCTGTGGGCGTTGAGCTTCGTCGCCGAGTTCCTGATCGGCGGCGTGACCGGGATCTTCCTCGGCGCGAGCGGAGCGGACGTCTACCTGCACGACACCTACTTCGTGCTGGCGCACTTCCACTACACGTTCTTCCCGATCGCGATCATCGGGACGTTCGCGGCGTTCACGTACTGGTTCCCGAAGATGTTCGGGAAGATGATGAACGACACCCTGGGCAAGATCCACTTCTGGGGCACGATCATCCCCTTCAACGTCATCTTCATCCCGCTCTTCGTGCTTGGGCTGGGTGGCCAGCACCGCCGCATCTACAACTTCCAGAACTTCCCCGAGCTCCAGCACCTGCAGCCGCTGCGCATCGTCGCGACGGTGGCGCTGGTCGTGATGCTCTTCTTCCAGCTCTTCTTCTTCTGGAACGTGATCAAGAGCTGGATCAGCGGGCCGAAGGCGGGGAAGAACCCCTGGCGGTCCAATACGCTCGAGTGGACCACGCAGTCCCCGCCCCCGCACGGCAACTGGCCGCCGGACGAGCTGCCGAACGTGTATCGCGGCCCCTATGAGTACGGGCACCCGGACGCCGCGGTGGAGGACTACTGGCCGCAGGATCTGCCGCCCGCCCCGACCCAGCCCGCGTGGAAGGTGATCGGAGCGGGGGGTGGGCCGCGCGCATGGCGCTTTCGCGTGTTCAGAGAAGGAACGACGAGGAGGCGTAGCAGCGCTACGGCGACGAGGAGTGACGAACGATCAACCGCGAAACCGCCATGCGCCCGACACCGTGATGGACAGACCTTACGTGATCGAGGGTTGGGGCGGCACGGCCCCGCCTCCTACGTTGGCACGCCTCGACGTAGCTACGGCTATGCCTTCGGCGTTCCGCCTTGGATTCGGGGCCGTGGCGTTTCCAACGCGGCCCGCCCCCCGCTCCGATCACCCTTCTAGGATAGGCACCGTGCAGAGACCCATCGCAACCACGCGTAGCGCCACCGGAATCCCCACCGGCCGCCTGGCCATCTGGTGGGTCCTGGCCTCCGAGGTCGTGATCTTCGGGGGGTTGCTGGCCTCCTACGTCATGCACCGCCTCGGGCATCCGGAGTGGGCCAACGCCGCGGCCGGCACGAACACCTGGATCGGCGCGTTCAACACGTTCGTGCTGCTCAGCTCGAGCTTCACGGCCGTCCTGGCTCACCAGGCGGCGGAGCACGGCGACGGGAAGCAGGCCGCCCGCTACCTGCTGATGACCATCGGCGGAGCGGCCACTTTCATCCTCGTGAAGAGCCTGGAGTGGACCCACGAGATCCGTGAGGGGTTCACCATCACAGCCAACGGGTTCTGGTCCTTCTACTACACGGCGGCGGGGCTGCACGCCCTGCACGTGATCGCGGGCGCCATCATCATGGCGTTCGTCGCCAGGGACGCGGCGCGAGGGCGCGAGCTCCATCGGGTGGAATTGATCGGGATCTACTGGCACTTCGTGGACGTTGTCTGGATTTTCTTGTTCCCCCTGCTCTACATCGCCAAGTAGGTCCAGCCGAGTAGACATCGAAATGTCAGACCAAGCGAATCATCCGAACTACAAGAAGATCTACGTCACGCTGGTGATCCTCCTCGCCATCAGCGTGGCCGGTCCGCACCTGGGCATCGTGTGGCTCACGCTCATCACGGCGTTCGGGATCGCGCTCGTCAAGGCGAATCTGGTGATCCAGAACTTCATGCATCTGCGGTGGGAGAAGCGGATCATGAAGTGGATGCTCACCACCTCGCTCCTGTTGGTGTTCCTCTTCTTCGCCGGCGTCGCGCCGGACGTGATGGAGCATTCGGGGCACCGCTGGGTGAACGATGCCGCACTGGCGGCCACGGCGCGGGGCATCGAGCTGCCCCACGACGAGGGAGAGGAAGCAGAGCCGGCCATGGCGGAAGGGGGCTCCGGGGAGCCTGCGGAGGCGGTCGCGGTCGCGACGGAGCAGGCCTTCGACGCCAAGGGTCAGTTCGAGACCGTATGCGCGACCTGCCACGGCACCACCGGCGAGGGCAACGGGCCCGGATCGGCGGCGCTCGATCCCAAGCCCGCGAACTTCACCGACCCCGCCTTCTGGCAGGGCAAGACCGACGAGGAGCTGATCAAGGCCATCCGCGAGGGCGGAGCCTCCGTCGGCAGGTCTGCGCTGATGCCGGCCTGGGGTGCGCTGTACGACCAGGACAAGGCCGATCAGCTGCTGGCCTACATCAAGACCCTGAAGAAAGGCTAGCCGACGTTGTCCATCGGGAGCATGGCCCTGCCCATGGATGCCCAGCGCGAGCCGCGGCGCCCGCGGCGGCTCGTGTCGTCCGGCGTCCTGGGGATGATGCTCTTCATCTTCACGGAGGCGATGCTCTTCGCGGGGATGATCTCGGCGCACGCGATCGTCAAGTCGCGCGCGGCGGGGCAGATGTGGCCGCCTTTCGGGCAGCCGCGCCTCCCGGTGGAATCCACCGCCCTGAACACGGCGGCGCTCCTGGCGAGCGGTCTCATCCTGCTGATCGCCCACTTCGCGTACAGGCGCAAGGCATCGCGGGCGCTGGTGCCCCTCGCCCTGTCCGTTCTGCTCGGCCTGTTCTTCGTGGTCTTCCAGGGCGTGGAGTGGGTGGCGTTGCTCCAGGACGGGCTCACGATGCAGTCGAGCCCGTACGGCGGCTTCTTCTACCTCATCGTCGGCACCCACGCCCTGCACGCCGTCGCGGCGATCCTCTGCCTGGCGTGGGCGTGGTTCCGCTTGCGCCGCCGGCAGCTCACGGCTTCGGAGTTCGCCACCGTGCAGGCGTTCTGGTACTTCGTGGTGCTGGTTTGGCCCGTGCTCTATCTCAAGGTGTACCTGTAGTGCCTCGCGCGAGGAGTGGACGATGAGTCGACGTTGGATCCCCGTTCTCGTGCTCCTGGCCCTCGTCCTGGTGCCGGAGGTGGCGCACGCCTGTCCGGTGTGTTTCGATCCCCGGGAGGAGAACCGGGCGGCGTACCTCGCCACCACGGCCTTCATGAGCCTCTTCCCGCTCGGCGTGGTCGGAGGCTTCGGGATGTGGCTGCGGCGGCGCGCGCGGGCCCTGCGGGGTCTACCCGAGGACGAGGGGGACGACCGGCGGGAGCCGTGACCGTCCCGGACCGTCGCTGAGATCGATGGTCCAATACGGGCGGGACCCGCTCTCGGGCCGCGACCTGTCGCGACGGAGGTTCCCGGAGCCGCCGCCGACGCGCGGGCTGCGCGGCGCGGACGCGAGGAACCACGGCGTGCTCACCATCGCCCTCCTGGGCTCGCTGCCGGGCTTCGTGATCGGCGCCGCGCTGGGCTTGTTCCTCCACCAGAAGGGCTCGCCGGTGTGGGTGGGCGTGCTGTGTGCGCTCGGATTCGCCGCCGCCGTGCCGCTGGTCACCCTCTTCATCACCGGACGAGCCGGCGCGCTCGCGTCGAAGCTCCATGCACCGTCGGGCCGCACGACCCCGCCGAAGAAGCAGTACTCCTACGCGGAGTCGCTCGTCGCGCGCGGTGACTACGAGGCGGGGGTGACCGCGTTCGAGCTCGCCGTCGCCGAGGATCCCCGCGATGCGGCCCCCTACCTCCGGATCGCCCGCGTCTACCGTGACCACCTCGATCGCCCCGACGACGCGGCCCGCTGGTTCCGGCGGGCGCTCGCGGAGTCGGCGCCGCCGCCCGGGATCGCGGCGTTGGCGCGTCGGGAGCTCGTCGAGCTGTATGTCCACCGGATGGGCCAGCCGGGCCGTGCGGCGCCGGAGCTGGCCCGCATGGCCGAGGAGATGGCCGGAACGCCGGACGGCGCCTGGGCGGCCCGCACGCTGCTGGAGGTGAAGGCGCGCCTGGTGGCCGGCGGAGGGCGACGCCGGCTGAGGCTCAGCGTCCGGCGGGCGGGGTCGCCAGGGGTGGAGCCCCCAGGTACCAGGACGCGACGCGCACGTCGAGCCGATGGTTGACGCGCAGCCCCGCGATGCCGTAGGGGTTCGCCTGGGCCACGGGCATCCGATGGACGACGGTGCCGTTCACGAGGAAGCGCACCTCGTCGCCCACGGTGAGGATCCCGAGGATGTTCACGGGCTCGTCACCGTGCTCGGTCACGCGCTGCACGGCGGAGTGCTGCGTCCAATCCACCAGCGTGTCCACCGCGCCGCCGGCGCGCCGACGCACCTGGAACTCGCCGGTGGGTCGCACCAGGAGGTAGGTGTAGCGGCGGTCGGGGCCCTCGAGGTCGTCGCCGCCCACGAAGATGCCATAGGCTTCGTGGTAGCCGGGCGGAGCACCGTAGGCGGTGAAGGTGGCTTCGGCGAGGAAGTCGCCCCTCTGCGTGACGTCGCCCGGACGCCACGCGATGCCGGCGGGTCCCGTCGTGATGTGGATGAGGTCCTTGTCCCGCTCGAGCAGGAAGTGCCCGGGGTCGCCGCCCTCCGTGTCGACCGACGGCGATGTAGCCGCCGGGCAGGAGGGGGTCGTCGTCGGGCGGCGGCGCCCGATCGCCCGCGGTACAACCGACCGCCAGGAACGCGGCCAGCACGGCCGCGCGGGAGCCAGGGGTCAACCAACCCTCCGGCGCTTCCGCTTCATGAAGTCCATCATGATGTACTGGCCCAACGTGAGCGTGCTGGTGAAGTACGCCTTCCCGCGGGCGATCTCCGTGACCTTCTGGACGAACTGCACCAGGTGCGGGTCGCGCGCCAGCATGAACGTGTTGATCAGGATCCCCGCCTTCCGGCAGGCCGCGACCTCCTGGAAGGTGCGCTTCAGGATGTTGGAATCGAGCCCGCCCGAGTTCGTGTAGACGCGCCCGTCCGGGAGGGTGACGGCGCTCGGCTTCCCGTCCGTGATCATGATGATCTGCATCATGTCCTTCTTCTGGGATCCGAGGATGCGCCGCGAGATCTCGAGCCCCTCCGCCGTGTTCGTGTGGAAGGGGCCGACCTGCGCCTTGGCCAGCTGCGACAGCGGGATCTCCTCGGCGCGGTCGCCGAACGTCACCACACGCAGCGAGTCGCCGGGAAACTGCGTCCGGATGAGGTGCGAAAGCGCGAGGGCGACGCGCTTCGCGGGCGTGAAACGATCCTCGCCGTAGAGGATCATCGAGTGGCTGATGTCGAGCATCAGCACGGTCGCGCACGACGACCGGTACTCGGCCTGGTGCACCATCAGGTCGCCGTAGTCGAGATCGAGCGGCACCTTCAGACCCTCGCGCTCGATCGCGTTCTTGAGCGTCGCGGGGATGTCGAGATTGAGCGTGTCGCCGAACTCGTACGGCTTCGAGGCGGCCTCGGCCTCGATGCCGGTGGCGAGCTGCGGCGTGTCGTGTACGCCGAAGTCCGCCTTTCCCATGGCGCCGAGCAGGCCGCGCAGCGCCCGGTAGCCCAGGAAGTCCATCCCCTTCTGCGTCAGGTTGAACTCGACCTTCTGGGCGGCTTCCTTCGCCTCGTCGATCTGCCCCTGCCCGGTGACGTCGTACGTGCTTCCCGGGATGGACGGCTTCCCGCCCTCGAGCGAGATGTAGCCCTCCTCCACCAGACGCTGGAGGAGCTGGTCGAGCAGCTCGGCGATCTCCTGCTGCACGGTCTCGTCCCCCTCCCCCTCGCCGCGCAGCTCCGCGATCATCTCCGGCGTGAGCTGGCCGCTCTCCATCAGGGCGCGCAGGAGCGCTTCCTTGAGCGAGTCGGTGGAGTTCGTGTCCTCGAGGCCGGACCAACCCCAGTAGGGGTGGAAGTTCGGTCCGCCCGCGAAGCCCCCGTCCAGAAGGAAGTCGGAGAGGAGCTCCATCAGGGACTCCAGGTTCAGCGCGTCGAGCCAGCGGCCCTTGTACTTGCTGTACGTGGTGAAGCGCATGGAGCGAAACCCCAGTTTCGCGGGATACCTTGGCGCCATGAGTCGACCCGGAGCACCGGACCCGCCTGCCGTACTCCCCGGCGCCGTGGAGACCCTGCGCGAGAAACTGCTCGGTCACTACGACCGGGACCGCCGTGATCTGCCCTGGCGTGGTGAGACCGATCCGTATCGCATCTGGGTCTCGGAGGTGATGCTCCAGCAGACCCGGGTGGACACGGTAATCCCGTACTACAGGCGCTGGATCGAGCTGTTCCCGAACGTCGAGGCGCTGGCCGCGGCCTCGCGCGACGAGGTGCTCCTCGCCTGGCAGGGTCTCGGCTACTACCGGAGGGCGGCCCGCCTGCACGAGGGAGCCCGCGTGGTGCGGGAGCGGCACGAGGGCCGTCTTCCCGCCTCCTACGAGGCCCTTCGAGCCCTGCCCGGCGTCGGCGAATACACTGCGGGCGCGATTGGCAGCATCGCTTTCGGCGAAGCCGTGCCGGCCGTGGACGGCAACGTCCGGCGGGTGCTCGCGCGGCTGTTCGATCGCGCGCGCCCCACCGCCGGCTGGCTCCGCGAGGTCGCGGCGGCCCTGGTGCACCCGAAGCGCCCGGGTGATTGGAACCAGGCGCTCATGGAGCTGGGCGCGACCGTGTGCACGCCGCGTGCGCCCGCCTGCACGGAGTGCCCGCTCGAGCGTCCCTGCGCCGCCCGCCGGGCCGGCACGCAGGAGGAGCGCCCGGCGCGGGCGAAGCGCAGAAAGGTGCCGACCGCGACGTTCGCGACGGCCGTCGTCGTCGACGGGGACGGGCGGGCGCTGCTGGTGCGGCGACCGGAGGGTGGGCTGCTCGGGGGGATGTGGTCGTTCCCGGAGCGCGAGGTCGCCGCCGGGACCACGGTGGACCAGGCCGCGCGCGTCGCGGCGCGCGCGGCCGAGGCGGCGCTGACCGATGCGCCGACGGCCCGGCCCCTCCCCGAAGTGCGCCATCGCTTCACGCACCTCGACGCCCGCTACCGCCCCGTGCTGCTGGCGGGAGAAGGGAGCGACGACGAGAATCGCCGGTGGATTCCGCTGGAGCGCCGCGGCGAGACGGCGCTGCCCACGGCGCAGGAGAAGATCGCGAAGGCGGCGCTCGCCGCGCTCGCGGATGTCTGAACGACGACACCAACGCCACGGAAAGAGAGCCGCGCCCATGCGCATCGCCGATATGACCTGGATGCAGGTCGAGAAGTACCTCGAGAGCGACGACCGCTGCGTGCTCCCCCTCGGAAGCACGGAGCAGCACGCCTACCTGAGCCTCGCGGTGGACGCCATCCTGTCCGAGCGGGTGGCGATCGACGCGGCCGAGCCGCTCGGCGTGCCCGTCTTCCCCGCCGTGCCCTATGGCCTCACGCCGTACTTCATGGCGTTTCCCGGGACGGTCACGCTCATGCCGGGCACGTACGAGCGCGTCCTCGCGGAGATCCTCGGGAGCCTGCGCCGACACGGCTTCCGCCGGATCCTGGTCGTGAACGGCCACGGCGGGAACGCGGTGGCACGCCCGGCCGCCGAGGCGTGGGCGGCGGGCCACACGGGGGTCGAGCTGCTTTGGCACGACTGGTGGAAGGCCCCCAGGACCATGGCCGCCGTGAAGGGAATCGACCCGGCGGCCTCGCACGCGTCCTGGATGGAGGGCTTCCCCTGGACGCGTGTTTCGGGGGTGACGCCGCCGACCGGGCACAAGGATCCGGTCGACCTGAGCGGGCGCGAGGGGCTGTCGCCCGAGTCCTTCCGGGAGCGGCTGGGTGACGGGTCGTTCGGCGGGTGGTACGAGCGCCCGGACGAGGAGCTGCTGGCGATCTGGGCTCTCGGCGTGCAGGAGACGCGCGAGATGCTCGAGGGAGGGTGGACGTCGTGAACGTAGCGTTCGAAGGACGCACGGTGATGGTCACGGGCGCCGCGCACGGCTTCGGTCGCGCGATGGCCGGAGCGTTCGCGGCCCGGGGCGCGCGGGTGTTCGCGTGCGACGTGGCGGCCGCGGAGCTGGCCGAGACCGCGGACGTGGTCGGCGAGGCGTGCACGGTGTCGGTGGTGGACGTGACCAACCGCGACGCGGTGCACGCGTGGGCGGCTGAGGCGCTGGCCGCGACCGGACGCATCGACGTGCTGGTCAACAACGCCGGGGGCGTGCTGGGCCAGGTCGGACGCCCGGTCGAGGAGGTGTCGCCGGCCGACTGGCACCGCGTGGTCGCGGTGAACATGGGAGGCGCCTTCTGGTGCGCGCAGGCGGTGGCCCCCGCCATGAAGGCCGCGCGTTGGGGGCGGATCGTGAACATCTCCTCAGGCGCGGGGCTGAGCGTGAGCCTCACGGGCATCCAGGCCTACGCCTCGGCTCGAAGGCCGGTCAGATCGGCCTCACCCGCCAGCTCGCCCACGAGCTCGGGCCGTGGGGGATCACGGTGAACAACGTGGCGCCGGGGTTCGTGCGCTCCAATCCGAGCACCGAGCGGCAGTGGGAGTCGTACGGCCCCGAGGGTCAGGCGGCGCTGGTGGACCGCATCGCACTGAAGCGCCTCGGCACGCCGGCCGACATCGTCCACGCGGTGCTCTTCTTCGCGTCGGACCACGCCGGATGGATCACGGGGCAGGTGCTGTCCGTGGACGGAGGGAAGACACGGTAGCCGGCGCACGTGTAGTGGGCCGTGTATTCGCTGCTCACCCCTGGAGTACTATCGGTTGCACCTCCGCGAGAGGCGGAAGGTGAATGGCGGACCCCTGGGGTGGGGCTCGAAGGTCCAGCAACGCCCCACAGACTCTCCCGGGCCGTAAGCCCGCCGTTCCCGGAGAGTCGAACGGGCTCGACCCATGGAGGCAATGCGCCTACGGCGATCTACGCTCG
Organism: uncultured Gemmatimonadales bacterium; assembly: GCA_963823035.1. Lineage (GTDB taxonomy): Bacteria > Gemmatimonadota > Gemmatimonadetes > Longimicrobiales > Gaopeijiaceae > SZUA-318. The sequence continues at coordinate 316,002 of CAWGKG010000012.1, read as the reverse complement.
GGTGTCAATCCACCACCTTCGGGAGGTGCACCGACGGTGCCATCCAGCAGGCTGAAGCCCGACTCCTCACGGGTGCCCCGGAGATGGGTTTCTCCCCGAGGCTCCAAAGGGGCGCGCCGGACTGCAGATGGCACATTGATTTGGTTGCACATGGGTCAACGCTGACATTGCGAATGGGTCAATCGACGCGCAGTATTCGCAAGCAGTTGTATCAAGGACCGGCCCGAGGCTGACATGTATCAACCCCGCATTGTTGATCACGAGCTAACCGAACTTCTGAAGTCGGTTGGCGCCGTGGTTATCGAAGGCCCAAAGGCCTGTGGCAAGACGGAGACCGCACGGCAGGTCGCCGCGAGTGAGGTTCGCTTGGACGTGGACCCTAGCGCCCGGCAAGCCGCCGCCATTGATCCGTCTCTGGTCTTGGAGGGAACGGTACCCCGCCTCCTCGACGAGTGGCAGCTCGCGCCCGCACTCTGGAACTACGTACGGCGTACGGTCGATGATCGCCGGGCGACGGGGCAATTCATCCTGACTGGCTCAGCGGTCCCGCAGGACGACGTAACGCGCCACACCGGGGCCGGGCGCATCGCCCGGCTGCACATGCGTCCCATGTCCCTGTTCGAAAGCGGGCACGCCACGGGAGAGGTGTCGCTGTCTGGAGTGCTGGAGGGCCAGCCACCGCGGGCCGGCGCCACGGAGATGAACGTCAAGGATATTGCGGAGCGGGTCGCAATGGGCGGGTGGCCCGGCCTCCTCGGTAAGCCAGTAACCCAAGCACTGAAAGCCATCCGCGCCTACGTCGACGAACTCCGCAGGACCGACATCCAGCGTGTGGGAGGGGTAGCGCACGACCCCGCCAAGGTGCTTCTCCTGATGCGCTCGTTGGCAAGAAACGTCTCCACCATGGTGAGCCTGGCGACTCTGGCGCGGGACGTGGGTGGAGCTGATGAAGCCCTGGCCAAGAACACGGTGGGTGCCTACCACGATGCGCTTACTCGCCTGATGGTAGTGGAGGATCAGCCAGCTTGGGCACCCCACCTGCGGTCGAGGTCGCGAATCAGGACGTCCCCCCGCCGGCACTTCGTGGATCCCTCCCTGGCCGTGGCCGTGTTGCGAGCCACGCCGGAGCGGCTCCTCCAGGACCTGAACCTCCTGGGCTTCTTGTTCGAGTCATTGGTGGTTCGTGATATGCGCATCTACGGCCAGGCGTGTGACGCGGAGGTCCTGCACTACCGAGACAACACGGAGTTGGAGGTGGATGTCGTTGTCGAAACGGCGGATGGCCGGTGGGCGGCGTTCGAAATCAAGCTGGGCAGTGGGGCGGTGGACGGCGGAGCAGAAAGCCTCAAGCAGTTCGCGAGCCGGGTCGACACGAAGAAGTGTGGCCCGCCTCAGCGGCTAGGAGTCATCACCGGGACCGGGCTCGCATATACGCGAGCGGACGGGGTTGCTGTGATTCCTATTGGAGCGCTGGGACCATGAAGGTGTGGAGCTGTCCCGGTTTCATGGACAGGTGAACGCTTGGGTTTTCAATCTGTCCCCCCACCCCCTGGAGAGCCACGCTTCCCCGCGGTAGCGGGGCGAGATGGCCGGTGAGGCAGAGGGGGTCACGCAGCATCGGCTTCCCCCCGGCGAGCGTGGAGCCGCTCGAAGTTGATCGGGGAGATCTGGCCGAGCGAAGAGTGCCGGCGCCGTGGGTTGTAGAAGCCCTCGATGAAGTCGAAGACGGCCATGCGTGCTTCGGCCTGCGTCGTGAAGCGATGCCGATCCAGCAGCTCGCACTCGAGCGTCGCGAAGAAGCTCTCGCACATCGCGTTGTCGTACGTGTCGCCCACGGAGCCCATCGAGGGGCGGACACCTACCTCTCTGCAGCGCAGCCCGAAGGCAATAGAGGTGTATTGCGTGCCCTGATCCGAGTGTTAGGATGACTTGCCTCGGCTGCCGCTGCCAGATGGCCATGTTCAGCGCGTCGAGCACGAGCTCGGTGCGCAGGTGTGTGGCCATGGCCCAACCGACGATCCGACGGCTCCACGCGATCCGAGGGCGGCCGTAGACCTGCTTGTTGCCGTCGAACACGGCTTTGATCTTCACCACCAACTCCGCGTCCCGTCTCGCCCGCTCCGACGGCGGACGGTTCAGCCAGGCGTAGTAGCCGCTGGGGGAGAGGCCCAGCACGCGGCACATCGTCTGGACGGGGAGCTCGGCCTGATGCGCCTTCACGAACTCGAATCCCGATCGGGGATCGAGTTGCTCTCCCGGGCGAACCAGGCTGCGGCTCTCTTTAGGATCTCCCGCTCCAGCCGCAGCTGCTTGTTCTCGCGCCGCAGACGCCGGAGCTCCCCGCGCTCCTCCGTCGTCAGGCCGTCCGTGCGACGCCCTTCATCCCGGTCCAGCTGCACGGCCCAGTTCCGGATCGTCTGCGCTGACGGCTCGAACTCCCTGGCCAGCTCCTCCGGCGTGCGCCCGACGCGGACCAACTCCACCATCTGACGACGGAACTCCTCAGGATACGGCGGTCTCGTTCGTGGCATCGTGGTCTCCCTCCTCTTCCCAAGAGGTGAGGTCTCCACGAAACCGGGTCAACTCCACTGTGCCTGAAGAAGTGACAGGAGCCCACCTTGCCGAGTGCGGCCCGGACCACGTGCCGGTGGGTGAGGTCGCCTACACGCTTGGGGCTCAGTGGATTTCGCCGTCGAGATCGGAACAGCCGCCCGTCGTCCGGGCTCCGGACCTGGAGAGGACGAACTTCCCGCAGATACCGTTCGATCCAGCGCGACGCCCGCTCACCGATGGGGACGTAGCGATCGCGTCCTCCCTTGCCGTTGCGTACCAGGAGGATGCCCCGACCGAGCTCGAGGTCACTCAGGGACAGGTGCGCGCACTCGGCTCTCCGGATGCCCGTCGAGGAGAGGGTTTCCAGGATGACGCGGTCTCTAAGGCCCTCTCGCCTCCGCAGGTCCGGCTGCGCCAGGACCCGCTCCACCTCCTCGATGCTCAAGACCGCGCGAGGAAGCCGAACGGGCTGCCGCTGGAGTTCTACGTCCGCGGCAGGGTTCGAAGGGATCCGCTTCATCAGCGTGAGCCACTTGAAGAACCCCCGGATGGCCAGGAGCATCTGAACCTTGGACCCCCACCCCAGGGGCTCGCCACTCGCTTTGCGCCGCCGATGAAGGTGCAGGCGGTACTCCTCCAGGGTGAGCAGCGAGTAGTCCTCCAACTCCCGCGGAGCGAAGTACTCGCACCACCTTCGGAAGCGCTTGAGTTGGCGCACTCGCGACTTCACCGTGGTGGTGGCGTAGTCCCGCGCCTGTAGCCATTCGGCGTGTTGATGGATGAGGCCCTCCCACTCGTTCGGCTTCATGAGACCCTCCTGGCTGAAAGCAGGTTGTGGATCTCTTCGGCGTCGCAATGAGTGGGGGGTGTTGTCGGATGGCGTTGAGCGCGCCGGCCGGGGCAGATTCGGCGCTGGTGGTCCTTTCACCCAGGAAGACCCCATTGGCATCGCGGGTGGGCTCAACCTCTACGGGTATGCGAACGGGGATCCGATCAACTTCAGTGATCCCTTTGGGGCCCGGATCCGAAAGATCCGACCTGCGAGAAGGAAGGCGGGACCGTGAGCACGGCGGTGAGCGCCTCAGCCGCACGGGTATACGGCGGCAATGTGGAGGCGGGGGTTGCCGTGAACAGCAGCGGTGACTTTCTGGTCTTCTTGAAGGGTGGGCCGTCGGCGGGTAACGGGTGGTCGATAGGTGTGGAAGGTGGGGGCAACGAAGGGTCCTTCAATGACCTCGTCGCCACTGAGGCAGGGGTGGAATGGGAGACGCAAGTCGCTGGCCTTGGACTGTCGATCTCTCGCGTTTGAGAGGAGGGGCTCGTGAACATCGGATTGATGATCGCTATTGGCCTGGGCGTTGTTGGGATGATATTCCAGGTCCTTTCGTTGAAGCGTTTGTCACCTCGGGGCGAAGCCAAGCGGGCCGGAATCGAGAGAGGCACTAGGCGTTTCGACCCGAGCGACTATGTAGTGGAGGGTCGGCGCTACCACAACGTGGCTCGGATTTGCTTAGGGACTGCGTTCGTCCTGGCCGTGGTGAGCATCTTGTCGTAAGGCTGGCCCACCCGGACCTGGCGCACCTCCTGGCCTCGTGCTTGAGAATGAGACCGTCAGGGGCTTCCTTGGCGGTCTCTGCTCGTCGTATGATCGACGAAGAGACGTTTCACCCAGGAAGACCCCATTGGCATCGCCGGGGGGCTGAATCTCTACGGCTACGCGAACGGGGACCCGATATCTCAACTGCTCGGATCCGGTCGGGCTCAGCGGTTCCTGCAACACCTTCCGACCTGCGGCCCCGGGGCGGTTTCGAACCGGATCACCGGTCCTCCGGCGTTCAGGGCGGCACGCCCCGGACGGACTTCACGAGTTGGGTATAGCCCCCGTCGTGGCTGGCGGCCCGGATCTCCTCCAGGAGCCGCACCGACGAGAGCTTGGGGTAGGCCTCCAACCGGGCGTCGATGATGCCTTGTCTGAACAGCCCGCGGCTCTCCCATCCGATCAAGGCCTCCTCCAAGGCGTTGGGCGAGGCCCAAGGTATCTGCTGATCGGCCCGGGATCGCCTACCTCAAGGCTCGGCGCGCCCGGGCCCGGTTACCGGTGCCGAGTGAGACGTTTTCGCCCGCCAGAAGTGGGACATTTGCAGCCGCCGCTAACACGAGCGCCTCGCCCATCGACGCCTGGAGGAGGGCTTCAACTCCGCTCCGCGCCTTGGGGTCGGACCGGGAAGTTGATGCGTCCTGGTCATCGCAAGCGTTGCAATGTGGCCATCGCGACCGTTAGAATCCGGACATCGCTAGCAGATGGGTTGCCTTCCGGCTCGTCGTGCCGGATCTCCTTCGTCCTGGCCTCGCCACCGCTCATGTCCTATCGATCACGTGTGATCGAAGCCACGCTCGAAGCTCAGCTTCGGCGAAATGGCGCCGTCCTCGTCACCGGGCCCAAGGCCGTTGGCAAGACCACGACGGCGCGCCTCCTCTGCGCATCCGAGGTTCGACTGGACCGGGACCGGGCTGCACGCACCGCCGCAGAAGTGGATCCGGCTCTGATCCTCGAGGGGGAGCGCCCGCGTCTTATCGACGAGTACCAACTCGTGGAAGGGATCTACGAGGCGGTGCGAGGGCGTGTCGATGACGAGGGTGGCAAAGGGATGTACATCCTCACGGGCTCGGCGAGTCCGGCCGATCACATCCGCCTTCACTCCGGGGCTCGCCGCATCGCCCAGACGTCCATGGGAACCATGTCGCTCTTTGAGTTGGGCCATGCCAACGGAGCCGTTTCCGTCGGGGCCCTACTCGAGGGGACGGAACCGCCGAAGGCGGCCGAGAGGGCGACCGTGACCGAGGTGGCCGACTGGATCTGCCAGGGCGGGTGGCCGGACAACATCGGATTAAGCGTGGAGGACGCGATCGAGGCGAATCGTGATTACATCGATGTGCTCGTCAACGTGGACGTCGAGCGGGTCGAGGGCGTCCGGCGAGACCCGGATGCCCTGCGCCGGCTCCTTCGATCCTACGGTCGCAATGTCGCGTCAGACGCGTCACTGCGGACCATTGCCAGGTTGTCCGACGATCCTATCCCTGAGTCGTCGCTCAAGAACTACCTGGGCGCGCTCCGGCGCCTGTTTCTGATCGCGGATCAGGAGCCGTGGAGCGTAAGGCTCCGATCCAGGTCGCGCCTGGTCGGAACGCCCAAGCGCCACCTCGCGGACCCGTCGCTCGCCGTGGCGGCCCTCGGAGCGACTCCGGACCGGTTGCTCTCCGATGAGATCGAATGGATGGGCTTCCTGTTCGAGTCCCTCGTCGTCCGGGATCTTCGAGTCTATGCGGCACCGTCGAGAGCCCAGGTGCGGTACTATCGAGACAACACCGGGCTGGAGGCGGACGCAATCATCGAACGTGACGATGGACGCTGGATCGCGGTTGAAGTCAAGCTCGGCGCTCGATGGGTCGATTCCGCCGCCAACGCCCTTCTCACTCTCCGCGACCGTGTTTCCGGCGAGGCCGCCGAGCGGTGTATGGCGCTCTTGGTGGTCATCCCGGACTCTCCAACCTACACAAGAAATGACGGCGTGGTCGTGACGTCCCCAGCCGTGCTCGGACCCTGAACTCCGAGCCGAGTCGTCGCGAACGGCTCCCGATACTGCTGCGATCCGGACCGGCCTATCGTATCGCAGGATCCGGTACTACGATCCGACTACGGGGCAGTTCACCCAAGAAGACGCCTGCACCTGGGGCGGCGAGGTCCCCGCTAGAGCGGCGGGTCCTCCCCCGGCCTCCGGCTTCGCCGTACGGGGTTGGAACGACTCCTCCCCGAACCGGCGGTCCAGGTTCCGCCCACGAACCCACATGTGTGCTGCACGGGTAGAACAGAAGTAGCTTACTGGTGTCGATTACCACGGCGGGACGGACCGCGATGGAAGCCAAGGCCAAAGAGAGACTCTACCGGCTCGTAGACCGGATCCCCGATGAGGAGATCCACGCCGCGGAGCGCTACCTGGAATACCTGGCTGAGCATGGCGATCCGTTTATCCGAAAGCTCATGAACGCCCCCTTCGACGATGAGCCGGTGACCGAGGAAGAAGAGGCTGGCGTCTGCGAGGCCTGGGAAGACTACAAGGCCGGACGGGTACAGACGCTGGACGAGGTCAAGGAGGAGTTGGAGCTCTGAGCTGGAAGCTCGTCGTCTCGAACCGCGCCAAGAAGGATCTGAAGCGCCTCGACAAGCAAGACCAAGCAAAGGCCTTACGCAGCGCTGGGCAAGCTCGCGGCGAGTGACGAGGGCGACATCAAGCGGCTCAAGGATATCAAGCCGCCGGAATGGCGACTGAGGATTGGCGAACTCCGGATTCGGTACGCCTACATCAACGACGACGGCGTGATCCTGGTCCTGCGGGTGCTCCCACGCGGCAAAGCGTACGAGCGTTGACGGCTAGCCACGGCCCTCACGTCGTCGTCGCTCCCTTCGTGCGCAGATAGTCCGCGACGTCGGCCTGCTTCAGATGGACGGCCCAGTCGAGGGGCGTCGCCTCCCAGATCCTGTCACACATGTCCAGGCGTGCGCCCCCCTCGACCAGAACGCGGACGACGTCCAGGTGGCCGGCCGCGACCGCCTGGTGTAGAGGTGTCGCGTGCGCATGCAGGGTGGCGGGGTTGTACCGGTCCGCAGGCTCGCCCGCCTCGAGAAGGAGGCGCACGACGTCCGCGTGCCCGTGCATCGCCGCCAGCACCAGGGCCGCGTGCCGGTCGGCGGCGTCCGCGCCCTCCATCTGGCGCGAAGCCTCGTCGAGCCGGCCCATCCCCGCGGCCACCGGGAGGTTGTCGAGCGGCGCGCCGCGGCGGACGAGCGCCTCCGCGACGTCCGGAAAGCCGAACGTGAGCGACGTCATCAGCGCGGACTGCCAGGCCGAGCCGGGTCCTTCGAGGGCCGCGCCACGGTCGAGGAGCAGCTCGGCCAGCGCGATCTGCACGCCCGCCTCGGCCGGGTGCGAGCTGGACACCAGCAGGCTCATGGTCGTGCACTTCTAGTCGTACGCATCCGCCAGCGCGTCCACCTCCGCTCCCGCGTCGAGCAGGACGATCGCCACCTCCACCGCGTTGGGCGGCGTCTTCTGGCGGACGTTCTCCACACCGTTGGCCGCGACGTAGTGCAACAGCGTGGCATGGTGGCGCCGCGTCGAGCGCGCGTGGGCAAGGTCCGGGTCGTCGCGCAGCGCTGAGCGCAGGAGTCCGGTGTCCCCGGACACGACGGCGTCCGCCGCGAGCTCGAAGCGACGCAGCGGTCCGTCCTCGGACGCGGCGGCCACGTACGCCGCCAGGTCCTCCCAGGTGTCGAAAGCATGGTCACGCGCCACCACGACGCGGGCGTCCTCCAGGCCGAGCGGAGATCCACGCACCTCGGAGAGCGGCCGGTCGCGGAAGCGAGGGTGCTCCCACTTGAAGCGCTCCTCGGCGCGGGCATCACCCGCCAGGAGGGCGACGAGGAGCGCACGCGCCTGCGCGTCGTACGCGGTGAGCGCGGCGTCGAAGGGGAGGGGATCGGAGTGACTCATCGCCATCGCAGCGGACGTGGTCGTAGGCCGCACGTTGGCGAGCGCAGGGGGCGTCGGCAAGGCACGCGGGCGGGGCCATGGCGCGACGCCCGTCCCTTTCCGAGGTTCCGGGCACGAAGCCCCAGTCGACCCGCCCGGGAGGTCCGCGCCTTGATCGTCCATCTCGTGGACGGCACCTACGAGCTGTTCCGCCACTTCTACGGCCTGCGGCGGTTCTCCAAGGGTGGCGACCCGCCCTTCGGCGCGGTGGTGGGCGTGCTCCGCACCGTCCTGCAGCTCGTGGAGGACGGCGCGACGCACGTGGGGGTGGCGACGGACCACGTGATCGAGTCGTTCCGCAACGACCTCTGGGGGGGCTACAAGACGGGCGAAGGGGTCGAGCCTGCCCTGAAGGCGCAGTTCCATCCGCTCGAGGACGGACTCGCCGCGATGGGCGTGGCCGTCTGGCCGATGGTGGAGCTGGAGGCGGACGACGGTCTGGCCTCGGCCGCCCACCTGGCCGACGGTGATCCGGCGGTGACGAAGGTCTGCATCTGGACGCCCGACAAGGACCTGTCTCAATGCGTCCGCGGGGACCGCGTGGTCCAGATGGACCGGCGCGGCAACAAGATCCGGAACGAGGACGGGGTACGCGAGAAGTTCGGGGTGGCGCCGCCGCTCATCCCCGACTACCTGGCGCTCGTGGGGGACGCCGCGGACGGCTTTCCGGGCATCTCCGGGATCGGCGCGGTCGGCGCGGCCCGCCTGCTGAACAGCCACGGCCCGATCGAGGACTTCCCGCCCTCTGTGCTCGGCGAGGACGGGGAGCGGGCCCTCCTCTTCAAGAAGCTGGCGACGCTGCGCACGGACGCGCGTCTCTTCGAGAGCGTCGACGCGCTGCGCTGGGAGGGGCCCACCGCCGACTTCGAGGGATTCACGGATCGCGTCGACGAGCCCAGGTTGCTCGGGCGCGCCCACAAGGCAGCCGGGAGCTGATCAGTCGAGCGCCGCCGCGCGCTGCAGGTCCACCACCCAGGCCGGCGTCTCCGCCAGATAGGCCTCGGTCATCGCGGTGCGCTTGAGGTAGTAGCGCGCGTTGAGCCCCTGGAAGATCACGGTCGCCGCGATCACGCCCAGGTAGAGGACCACGGTGAGCTGCCCGATCAGGTCGGAGCCTACGCCCACGAGGTCCTGGAGCTGCACCATCTCGGGATCGGGCGGACCCGCCTGCACCCGCCAGATGCTCCACAGGCCGTAGGCCACGATCAGCACCATCAGCCCGAGCTGGTTGTTGCACAGGAAGCGGCCGGCGGAAGGCTCGAGGCTGCGGAGCGCCGCGCGTCCCTTGAACTCGTTCCAGGCGACCACGCCCAGTCCGACCGCGAGGCCCATGACGACCACGTTGCCGATCCCGAAGAGGAGCGTCAGCGCCGCGAAGATCCCGATCGTCCAGCCGTTGAACGCCGCGACCTTGCCGGCCGCGAGGATCTTGCGCGCCCGCTCCCTCGCCTCCTCGAGCGCGCGGCGTTGCTCGGGCGAGAGTGTCGGGTCGGAGCTCAACGACGTGCCCTCTCCGTGGTCGGGGCTGCTAGATATTCAGACCGGGGTCGAAGCCCTTGAAGCCCTTCCCCTGCTGGGGGCCCTCGTGGCGGGCGCGGGTGTAGCCGCCGGCCGAGCTGCGGCTGATCCGCTTCTGTGCGACCAGCGCCTCGAGAGTAAGCTCGCAGGCGGCGGCACGCACGCCGTCTCCCGCTTCCCGCGGCGCGAAGCCGAGATTCTCGATCAGCTCCAGGAGCCCCGGAACCGTCTTGAACCCGCGCACCGAAGCGTCGGCGGTGGCGTCCTCCCCCACCTGCAGCGCGCCGCCGGACTCGAAATACTCGACGATGTCGTCCACGTCGGCCCCACCCGCCCTCGCGGCGAAACACTGCGACGCGGCACCCTGGATCAGCTCGCGGGCGATCCGGTCGTGGCCGTGCAGCTCACCCTCGTACTCCAGTTCCATCTTCCCGGTGATGGCCGGGAGCGCCTGGTAGATGTCCGCGATCCGCGGCACCACGAGGTCCTCGCCGTTGCGGAGCGCCCTGCGCTCCGCATTCGAGACGATCGTCTCCATGACCGTGATCGGCATGCGCTGGCTCACGCCCGAGCGGTGGTCCACGCGCTTGTCCGTGCGCGCCAGGAAGGCGATCAGCTCGACCGTCTCCTGGACGAACTCCGGCACCTCCACGCCGAGCCCGTCGCGCTCCACCCACGCCTCCTGGCGGGTGATGTCCATCCCGATCTCCACGACCTCGGGATAGTGCGTCCGGATCTCGGCACCGATGCGGTCCTTGAGCGGCGTGATGATCTTGCCGCGCGCCGTGTAGTCCTCCGGGTTGGCGGTGAACACCATCATGACGTCCAGCGCCAGGCGGATCGGGTAGCCCTTCACCTGCACGTCACCCTCCTGCAGGATGTTGAAGAGGCCCACCTGGATCTTGCCGGCGAGGTCCGGCAGCTCGTTGATCGCGAAGATGCCGCGGTTCGCGCGGGGTAGCAGCCCGTAGTGGATCGTCAGCTCGTCCGCGAGGATGTGACCGCCGCGTGCCGCCTTGATCGGGATCGACGTCGCCGATCATGTCAGCGATGGTCACGTCCGGGGTGGCGAGCTTCTCGACGTAGCGGTGCTCGCGGTCGACCCACTCGATGGGCGCGTCGTCGCCCTGCTCGGCGAGGAGCAGGCGGGCGAACTTCGAGATCGGACGCAGCGGATCGTCGTTCACCTCGCTCCCGGCGAGGATCGGCGTCTCCCGGTCGAGCAGCTCGACCAGCTGGCGCAGGATCCTGCTCTTCGCCTGTCCGCGCAGCCCGAGGAGGATGAAGTCGTGTTGGGCGAGCACGGCGTTGACGATCTGCGGGATGACGGTCTCGTCGTATCCCTGCACACCCGGAAAGAGCTTCGCTCCCTCCTGGAGGCGGCAGACCAGGTTGCTGCGCATTTCCTGCTTGACCGAGCGGGGCCGATAACCCGACGCCTTGAGCTCGCCGACGGTGCGGGGGCGAGACTCCGCCATGGGGCCTCCTGTTTCGCGGGTGGGTCGCGGAGGAAGATCCTACTCCCCGGCTCAGGCCCGGTTCCGGGGCCTGGGGACGGGGCCAGGCGAGGGGCGGAGCACCGTCGCCGAGCCGTGCGATCGCGTGGGGATTTGGCTAGTGTAGCCCCATGAATACGCCAGAGATCGTTCGCATCGTGGTCGCCGTCTACCTGCTCGGCGCGATCGCCCTCTTCGTCAGGCGGGTGGCCGACAAGGTCGCGTTCGTGCGCAGGGGCAGGCCGGAGAGCCGCGCCGACCACGTGGGCCGCCGCATCGGGCTCTTCTTCACGGAAGTGATCGGTCAGTCGCGCGTGCGCGAGCGCCTGGCCGCCGGATGGGCGCACGCCTTCGTGTTCTGGGGCTTCCTCGCCTTCGTGATCTCCACGCTGGACCTCCTCGTACGCCTGGCGGTGGGCGGGGAGGGCTTCCTCCTCGGTCCCCTGGGATGGATCTCCGGCGTGGTCGACGTCTTCGCCTTCATGATCCTGGCGGGCATCGTGTTCCTCGGCGTGCGGCGCTATGTCTTCCGCCCGTCTTCCCTGACGTACTACAGCCCCGAGTCGGCGATCGTCCTCGTGGTGATCGGCCTGATCGCCGCGACGCACCTCGGCGAGCGCTACCTCACCGGGACCGCCAGCACGTACTTCGGCTACGCCCACCTCGCGGTCGCGTTCTCCTTCCTCGCGTACGTACCGACCTCCAAGCATTTCCACATCCTCGGCGGTCCGGTCAACGCCGTCCTCCAGCAACTCGAGGACGAGCAGAAGATGGACTACATGGACCTCGAGGCCGAGCTCGACGAGTCCAGGGGCGACGCGTACGGGCTCAACCGGCTGGCGCACCTGGCGTGGACGGATCGGCTCGACCTGATGACGTGCATCGAGTGCGGCCGGTGCCAGGACGCGTGTCCCGCGTACGCGACGGGCAAGCTCCTCAGCCCTCGCGACTTCATCGTCGACCTGAAGTACCACGCGAAAGGGGAGACGCCGCACGGGAAGCAGGCGCAGGTGGCGCGGGAGCGCTTCACGGAGTCGGGCGGTAGCGTGGAGGGTGTGGCGCTCGAGAAGCAGCCGCTCATCGACCACGTGATCGCCGCCGAGACGCTCTGGCAATGCACGAGCTGCATGGCCTGCGTCGCGGCGTGCCCGGTGAACATCGACCACCTGTCGATGCTCCTGAACATGCGCCGCTACCAGGTTCTGGACGCCGGCGACATCGAGCCCGAGTACCAGCGCGTGTTCCAGAACATGGAGCGCTCCGGCGACCCGTGGGGCTACGGCGAGCACCGCAAGACCGAGACGGTCGCGGGGCTCGACGGCGTGCCCGTGGCCACCCCCGGTGACGAGTTCGAGCTCCTCTTCTGGGTCGGGTGCTGGGGGCTGTACGACGACCGCTCCGTGGAGACCACACGCGCGACCCTCAAGGTGCTCGACCACTTCGGCGTCGACTACAGGATCCTGGGTGACACCGAGGCCTGCTGCGGCGAGAACTACCGGAGGATGGGCAACGAGCTGCAGTTCCAGATGAACGCCCAGGCGAACCTCGAGTTGTTCGGGAGCGTGAGCTTCCAGCGCCTCATGGTGACCAACCCGCACTGCCACCAGGTGTTCGGGAAGGACTACAAGGACTTCGTCCCCGAGGATTGGGACGGGCTGCCCTTCCAGGTCGTGAGCGTGGAGGAGGAGGTCGCGCGCCTGGTGCGCTGGCACGGCCTGCCGGGGAAGGTCGATATCGGCGCCGTCGCGTACCACGACTCCTGCTTCTACGGCCGCTACAACGGGATCTACGAAGAGCAGCGCGCGCTCGTTCAGGCCGGCGGCGGGAAGCTGGTGGAGTTGGAGCGGAACCGGGAGCACTCGTTCTGCTGCGGCGCGGGGGGCGGCAATTTCTGGCGCGAGGAGCAGGAGCCGCGCGTCTCGTGGGAGCGGGCGGCCGAGGTGATGAAGTCCGGTGCGCCGACGCTTGCCGTGTCGTGTCCGTTCTGCATGGCCATGCTCGAGGACGGGCTCAAGGCGCAGGAGGGCTACGAGGAGCGTCCGGTGAAGGTGCGCCACGTGGTGGAGATCGTGGCGGACGCCATCCCGGGGCGTAGCCTTCCCGCATGAATCCTCCGGATGTCCTCCACGAGCCGATCGTCGTCTGGGGCGCAGGTGCCATGGGCGGCTCGATCGGCGCCGCCCTCCGCCGCGCCGGTCACGACGTCCTCTTCGTCGACAGCGACGAGGCCCACGTGCGCGCCATCGCGCGTCGAGGGCTGAAGATCACCGGTCCCGTGGACGCCTTCGAGGTGCGCGCGCCCGCCCTGCTCCCGACCGAGGTGGAGGGCCCGCTGCGCACCGTCCTCTTGGCCGTGAAGGCCCACCACACGGAAGCCGCCCTCGACCAGATGGCCCCCCTCCTCGCGGACGACGGGTTCGTGGTGTCGGTCCAGAACGGCCTCAACGAGCGGGTGATCGCGCACCGCATCGGGCCGCAGCGAACGGTCGGCTGCTTCGTGAACTTCGGCGCGGACGTCGTGGAGCCCGGCGTGATCCAGCGGGGCAACCGGGGCGCGACCGTGGTCGGTGAGCTGGACGGTGCGCGCAGTGACCGGATCGTGGCACTCCACGCACTCTTCCGCGAGTTCGAGCCGAACGCGGTTCTCACGGACAACGTGTGGGGCTATCTCTGGGCCAAGCTCGCGTACGGGGCGCTCCTCTTCGCGACGGCGCTCACGGACGCCTCCATCGCCGACGTGTTGGACTCGAAGGAGCGCCGCCCCGTCCTGGTGGCGCTCGGTCGGGAAGTCATGCGCGTGGCCATGGCGCGCGACGTTCGGCCGGAGCCGTTCGACGGCTTCGATCCGTCCGCCTTCTTCCCCGACGCGCCGGCCGCCGACGCGGGCGCCTCGCTCGATCGGCTCGTGGCGTTCAACCGTGACTCCGCCAAGTCCCACAGTGGCGTGTGGCGTGACCTCGCCGTGCGGAAGCGGAAGACCGAGGTAGACGCGCAGATCGCCGTGATCGCGGACCTCGGCGCGGAGGTCGGAGTCGCGACGCCGCTCGTGCGTAGCGCTGGTCGCGCTGGTCCACGACGTGGAGGAGGGGCGCCGACCGCAGAGCTGGGAGACGCTTGGAGCGTTGGGATGACCCGGCGCCGACGTCACCCACGCGCCGGGGGCACCTCCGACGCGATCCACCCCCGCCCGGAGCCCCGATGCCCGCCTTCATGATCGTCGACGTGCACGTGCGCGACGCCGCAGCTTACGAGGATTACAAGAAGGGCGTGGCACCCCTCGCCGCGAAGCACGGCGGCGTATATCTCGCGCGAGGCGGCGCCTGCGAGGTGCTCGAGGGCACGTGGACGCCGGCCCGTCTGGTGCTCTTCAGCTTTCCGGACCGGGCCTCGATCCAGGCGTTCGTGGACGATCCCGCGTACCGGGACCTCAAGGCGCTCCGCCACCGCGTTGCCGACACGAACATCGTCGTGGTCGAGGGGCTGTAGAGTTCTTCGCGGCACACCTTCCCGCCCGCCGGTGATCCGGTCCGCGGCGATCTCCGGTCAACTCCCATGAACGCGTGACGGGCCGCACCGGCCCCGATCCATCGTGAACCGATGCCTCAGGACCTCGGGGCTGATGATGGGAGGACGACGATGACGCAGACGATGACCGAGCCCCGCAAGCGCGAGCCGATGAACGGTGTGGACGTTCCGACGCTGTTCGCCACGATCGACGCGGTGGCGGGCCAGCGGGAGCTGGCGAAGTTCCGCTTCCGTGCGACGAACGAGTGGATCGCCGGCACGCACAGCCGCACCACCGTGGAGTCGTTCTACGGCGCCGGCGGCGAGCAGGAGCATAAGCGCACCTTCGAGTTCGACGCGGACCACCCGCAGGTTCTGGTCGGCGCGGACAACGGCCCGACGCCTGTCGAGTTCGTGCTGATCGGCCTCGCCTCCTGCCTCACGGCGGGGATCGGCAACATCGCGTCTGCCCGCGGCGTGGAGCTCTACGGCGTCGAGGCGCGCGTCGAGGGTGAGATCGACCTGCAGGGCCTGCTCGGCCTCTCCGACCAGGTACGCAACGGCTACCAGAAGATCCGCGTGGACTACACGATCCGGGGCAACGCGCCGGAGGAGAAGCTCCGGCAGATCGTGGAGCAGTCGCGTGGCCGCTCGGCCGTGTTCGACATCATCACCAACCAGGTGCCGGTGGAGATCACCGTCAACGAGAGCTGAGACGGGGCGGAGGCGCCGCCGGTCGGTCGAGGAGGCCGGCCGGCGGCCGTCGCCGCCCGGCAAGGGAGGTGGGGGGGAGATGAGGGTGCACACGGTGGTGATCGGGGGAGGCCAGGCGGGGCTGGCCGCGAGTCGCGAGTTGACGGATCGAGGCATCGAGCACGTCGTGCTCGAGCGGGGGCGGGTGGCCGAGCGGTGGCGGAGCGAGCGGTGGGATTCGCTCCATCTCCTGACGCCGCGTTGGATGGCGCGCCTCCCGGGTTGGTCGTACCGCGGTCCCGATCCCGAGGGCTTCATGAGCCGCCGGGAGCTCATCGCGTACCTGGAAGGATACGCGAGCTCCTTCCCGGCCCCGGTTCTCGCGGGGATCACGGTCACGCGGGTGGAGCGAGCGGCAGGTTGCTTCGTGGTCGAGACGGATCACGGCATCTTCCGCGCCGACGCCGTGATCGTCGCGACGGGCCATTGCGACCGTCCGTACGTCCCGCCGTTGGCGGCCGGCCTCGCGGCGAGACGTCGAGCAGGTGGTGCCGACGTCCTACCGCAATCCCGAGCAGCTCCGCGACGGCGGCGTCCTGGTGGTCGGGGCCTCGGCCACGGGCATCCAGCTTGCCGCGGAGATCCACGCCTCCGGTCGGCCGGTCACGCTCGCGGTCGGACGGCACACGCGGCTCCCTCGCACCTATCGAGGCCGCGACATCTTTCGCTGGCTCGATGCGATGGGCTCTCTGGAGCGCCGTGCGCGGAGACGTGACGGACCTGGACGGCGGCGCGCGCCGAGCCTTCGCTCCAACTCGTCGGCACCCCGGAGCGACGCACCCTCGACCTCGCCGTGATGCAGGAGGCGGGCGTGCGCGTGGTGGGTCGCGTCGAAGCGGCGGAGCGCCATCGAGTGTATCTATCGCCGACGACCTGGCGGACAACCTGCGCGCGGCCGACGCGCAGCTCGCTCGCCGACTGCGGCGCATCGACGCACACATCCAGGCGACGGGAGCGGGCCGCGCCGTGCCCGCCGCCGAGTCGCCCCCATCGCGTGCCGATCCCCGAAACCGAACGGCGGCTCGACCTCCGGGCAGCCGGGATCCGCACGGTCGTCTGGGCCACCGGCTATCGACGCCGCTACCCGTGGCTCCGCCTGCCGGTGCTGGACGGGCGCGGCGAGATCCGACACGAAGACGGCGTCACCGCGCAGCCGGGCCTCTACGTGCTGGGGCTCAACTTCCTGCGCCGACGCAACTCGAGCTTCCTCGACGGTGTGGGCGCCGACGCGCGCGCCGTGGTGGAGAGAATCCATGACGGTGGATGAGCCCGGGGAGGGCCGTGGCATGAATACATCTTTCTCGCAGGACGTCCGGCTCCGCGGCAGCTACGATGTCATCGTCGCGGGCGCGCGCTGCGCCGGTGCCTCCACCGCCATGCTGCTGGCCAGGAGCGGCGCGCGCGTCCTGGTCGTCGACCCCGCCCGGCGCGGTAGCGACACCCTGTCGACGCACGCGCTCATGCGCGGTGGCATCCTGCAGCTCGCGCGCTGGGGGCTGCTCGGGCGAGATCATCGCGGCCGGGACGCCGCCGATCCGCACCACGACCTTCCACTACGAGGACGAGGTTGTCCCGGTCCCGATCAAGCCGCGCGATGGCGTCGATGCTCTCTACGCACCCCGCCGCACCCTCCTGGACCGGGTGCTGGTGGATGCGGCGGAGGAGGCCGGGGCGCACGTCCTGCACGGGTTCGCGGTGGCCGGCCTCCTGCGCGACCCGTCGGGCCGCGTGGTCGGCGCCACCGTGGCAGGCTCGGACGGCCGCGAGATGGCGCTCCACGCGGACATGGTGGTGGGAGCCGACGGCATGCGGTCGAGGGTGGCGCGGCTCGTGGAAGCGCCGGTGGATCACGTGGGCCATCACGAAGCCGCCTGCGTGTTCGGGTACTGGTCGGGGCTGGACGTGGAAGGCTACCACTGGCACTACCGCCCGGGTGTCGGGGCCGGGGTGATCCCGACGAACGGTGGGGACACGTGCATCTTCGCCGGGATGCCCGCACTGCGGTTCGAGCGGGAGCGTTGGCGCGGCCTGGAGTGGCTCTACGGCCAGACGCTGCTCGAGGCGGCGCCCGAGTTGGCGGTGCATATGGAGGAGCGCGCTTCGCTTCCGAAGCTGCGCGCCTTCGCGGGCGCGCCGACCTTCCTCCGGCGGTGCGTGGGACCGGGGTGGGCGCTCGTGGGCGACGCCGGCTACTTCCGCGATCCCTTCACGGCGCACGGCATCTCCGACGCGCTGCGCGACGCCGAGCTGCTGGCGCGCGCGATCCTGGCCGGAAGAGAGGCCGAGCTCGAGGAATACCAGGCGACGCGCGACAGGGTCGCGCGCGAGCTCATGGACGTCACCGATCGCCTCGCCTCGTTCGCGTGGGACATGCAGGAGGTCCGTGCGCTGCACGTCGCGCTCAGCCGGAGCATGGGGGCGGGGGTGGAGGTGGTGCGGGAGATGGACGGGGTGGTGGCCGCCGTGGGGTGAGGGTTCGGGGATCCGCCCTCGTGGGCCGCCATGTCGTGGGCCCCGAGGATGTTGTACCGTGATGCCGAGATGCCAATCGCGGCCCTCTACGATGTCCACGGCAACCTACCCGCCCTCGAGGCCGTCCTCGACGACATGGCGCGCGAGGGCGTGGACCGCGTCGTGGTCGGGGGGGACGTGGTTCCTGGACCGATGGCGCGCGAAGCGCTCACTCGGCTGACCGAGATCGCGCTTCCCACGGAGTTCATCCACGGAAACGGCGAGACCGACCTGCTCGCAGAGCTGGACGGCGTCGAGAGCCGCGTGCCCGAGCCGTTCCGGGAAGCCGTGCGCTGGTCCGGCGCGCAGCTCGAGGACGAGCAGGTACGGTTCATGAGGACATGGCCGTCGACGCTGCGCGCGTCGGTCCCGGGTATGGGTGACGTGCTTTTCTGCCACGCCACGCCCACGAGCGACGCGCACGTCTTCACGCGCCTCACGCCGGAGGAGGATGTCGCGCGACTGATGGAGGGCGCGAGCGCGGACGTGCTCGTCTGCGGCCACACGCACATGCAGTTCGACAGGACGGTCGGCGACATGCGCGTGGTCAACGCCGGCAGCGTCGGGATGCCCTTCGGCGAGCCGGGTGCGTACTGGCTCCTGCTCGGTCCGGACGTCCGGCTGCGACGGACGGAATACGACCTCGAAAAAGCCGCGTGCAGGATCCGCGCCACCGCCTATCCGGGGGTGGACGCGTTCGTGGACGAGAGCCTCCTGCACCCCCCCTCGGAGGAGAGGATGCTGGAGGCGTTCGGCCGAGGCGGCCGAAGGTGAGGACGGCACGCGCAAACGTGGCCCCGATCGCCGACGCGTGCCCGCCCGCTCGGGCGGAAGGGAGGAGCCCATGTTGGTGAGCGTCCGGGTGAAGCGCCTGGCTCTCGACCCGCGCAGCGACACGCCGGTCGTCATCCTCGCGGGAGACGACGACGATCGTGAGTTCCCGATATGGATCGGCCCGAACGAGGCGGCGTCGATCGCGGTGCAGCTCGCCGGCAAGACCTTCGTGCGCCCGCTCACGCACGACCTCATGCTGAGCGTCATCGACGGGTTCGGCGGGAAGCTCACCAGGATCGTGATCGACCGCGTCGAGCAGTCCACGATCTACGCCAAGCTCTTCCTCGAGCGGGACGGCCGCACGCTCACGCTCGATGCCCGTCCGTCGGACTCGATCGCGGCGGCGTTGCGCGCCGGCGCCGAGATCGCGGTCAACGGGGCGTTCCTCCTGCCCCCGATCGCGGAGCTCGAGGAGTGGCAGGAGACGGCCGGAGACGAGGACGAGGAGGACAAGCCGTGAAGGTCGCGTCCGATCCCGTGGTCGACTGGCTGCTCGCCGGGGACCCTTCGATCCGTTGGCAGACGCTCCGCGACCTGATGGGAGCCGACCCGACCGCGGTCGAGCGCGAGCGCCGCAAGGTGGCCGCGGGCGGGTGGGGCGAACGCCTGCTCGCGCAGCAGGGGGCCGACGGGAGGTGGGCCGCCGGCGAGAAGCCCGGACAGCGGCCTCTACTCTCCGAAGTGGATCTCGACCACCTACACCATGCTGCTCCTGCGCGACTTCGGCCTCACGCCGGAGAACGCGGGGGCTCGCAAGGCCTGCGGCCTTCTCCTCGATCGGGGCCTGCAGAGGGACGGGGGCATCAACTACGGGTGGCGGGGGCAGAGCGAGACGTGCATCACGGGCATGGTGCTCTCGCTCCTCTCGTACTTCCAGCACGACGACGACCGCCTGGACGTCGTCGCCGACCATCTGCTCGCGCAGCAGATGGCCGACGGCGGATGGAACTGCCAGCGACCGCGCGGTGCCACGCACTCGTCGGTACACACGACGATCAGCGTGCTCGAGGGACTGCGCCACTACGAGCTGCATCCGCGAAGCGCGAAGGTGCGCGCGATCCGTGAGGCGCAGGCGACAGGGGCGGGAGTTCTTCCTCGCCCACCGGATGTACCGCTCGCACCGCACCGGGGCCGTCATCAAGCCGATCTTCACCCGCCTCTCCTTTCCCCCGCGCTGGCACTACGACATCCTTCGCGGGCTCGACCACTTCAGGGTCGTCGACGCTCCCCGCGGACGAGCGACTCTCCGACGCGATCGGCATGCTACGCGAAAAGCGACACGAGGACGGCCGCTGGCGACTCGAGAACCGCTACCGGGGCAAGACGTACTTCAAGCTCGAGCGCATCCACGCGTCCAGCCGCTGGAACACGCTTCGCGCGCTGCGCGCCCTGAAGTGGTGGGACGGGGCGGGCGGAACGGGAGGATCGACCATGCTCGTGAAGGTCACGGTCGGCTCGTTGGGTCTCGACCGGAACGACAACACGCCCGTGATGATCCTGCACGAGGCGGAGGGAGACCGGATCCTCCCCATCTGGATCGGACCGAGCGAGGCGAGCGCGATCGCCATCGAGCTGGCGGACATGAGCCTCGCCCGTCCGATGACGCACGACCTCCTGGTGACGATCATCCGCGCGTTCGGCGGACAGCTCACCACGATCGCCATCGACCGCCGCGAGGAAGGGACGTACTACGCCGAGCTCTTCCTCGGGCGCGACGAGCGGCGGTTCACGTTGGATGCGCGGCCGTCCGATTCGGTCGCACTCGCCCTGCGCACCGGCGCCGAGATCCTGGTGGCCGAGGACCTCCTCGTCCCGAAGGACTCGGTCACGGGCCCGCGAAGTACAGATCCGTCGGATCCATCCCACTCAGATCGACCAGAAAATCCGCCAGCTTCTTCGTGACGGCGTCGAAGTAGCGGGCCCCCTTCTCCTCCGTGGAGGGTGCGGGGTCCCCGACCCCGGTGTCGCTCGTGACGCGCGTCCACTGACGCGGTGCCCACACCCAGCGCTCCCGGAAGGCCGCTACCCTCCACTCGCGGGCGGCGCCCGGTCCGGCTTCGTCGAGGGGGAGGACCAGCTCCGGCCGCAGGTGCATCATCAGGCTCGTCTCGGCCTCGCCGGCGTGGTCCCCCGGGTCCTCGAAGGCGTCCAGCGTGCCGGGGAACGTGAACCAGTTCGCCGCGCACAGGAAGAGCGGCGTGGCCGCCTGCAATTCCCGGATCATCTGGCGGAAGTCGTTGCCACCATGACCGTTCAGCACCAGCAGCTTGGACACGCGGTGTGCCTCGAGGCTCTCCACCACGTCCGCGAGCACCGCCGCCTGCGTGCTCGGCTTCATGTTGACGGTGAGCGGGATGTCGAGCTGTTGCGTGTTCACGCCGAAGGGGAGGGTCGGAAGCACCACGACGCGCGCCCCGGCCTTCCACGCGATCGCGGCGGCCGCCTCCGCCACCGCCGTCGTCTCGTAGCAGTCGGTGCCGTACGGCAGGTGCAGGTTATGCGCCTCGGTCGCGCCCCACGGCAGGACCGCCACCTCGTATGGATCGTCGCGCACGGTCGACCAGGTGGCCTCCGACAGCACCCACGGCCGTCCGCTCATGGCCGAGCTCCGGCCGTGTCCACGGGGGGAAGGATGTCGTCCAGGCGTATCACGCCTCCGCCCGGCATGTGCACCTCGCCGCCCAGTTGGAGGACCAGGGCCAGCGCGTCGATGTAGTCGGCCGCCCGGTGGATGCGCCCGTTCCGGATCTCGAGGATGGTCACGCCGTTCAGCACCACCTCGTTGCCCGTCGCGACGGGCACACGGTTGCCGATGGGTCGTGACTGCGTCGCGCTGAACACCCATTCGACGGTGGCGCCCTCCTCGGAAGGATGAACGGCCGAGACGTCGATGCTCAGGCCGTCCGCCCACGCATGGACGGCCTGCACGTAGCCGACGATCTCCTGGATGCCCTGGTACTGCTGCTGGTTGGGGAAGTCGTCGTAGACCGCGTCCGGGGAGAAGAGGTCCGAAAGAACATCCTGGTCCCCGGACTGCCACGCATCCATGAGCGTGCGGGCCACGAGCTCGTTCCGCGCGAGGGTAGGCGACGGGCCGCCGCGCGGCGCGCACGCGGTCAGGGCCGTGAGCGCGCCGACCACGATCGATCTCCTCATGACGCTGTCTCCGCTCGAATGAGCTTCGCCGTGGTCACCACCTGCCCGGCATGGCGGGCGGCGTGCTCGGCGATGTGGAAGAGCAAGCCGCCGACGGTGGATGGGAGGTGCATGCGTCCCACCTGGCGTGCTTCGGTGAGCGTGTCGGGGTCGGTGTCGCGGAGGTGGGCGAGCACGTCGTCGAAGCTGCGGTGCAGCCCTTCGAGCAACTCGTCGAGCTCCGTGGTGAACTCGCCGACGCTTTCGCGCGCGCGAGCCTCGCGGTCTTCCGTGGTGATCGGCTCCCCGCGCGCGGCGGTCAGGAGCCGACGCGTGCTTCCCGCGAGGTGGAAGAGGTGGAAGGCGAGGGAGGCCACCCCTCCCGGCCGAGCGACGAGCTGATCCTCCGAGAAGCCGGCCACCGCTCCCCCGATCTCCTCCTGCGCCTGGAGAAGCGCATGGGCCACAGGTTGCAGTGGGGCGGGAACGTCCGGCACGGGGCCGCGCAGCCAGCGCTCGGTCGCGGTCATCCGTCCAGCTCCATCGCGATGCCCGTGGGTGTCATCACCAGGCGGGGCATGATCGACGGGATCCTGCGACGGCGAAGCGCCGCGAGCACCGCGCCGACGTCGTCGAAGCTCCGCAGGTCCGCGAGCGTGTGGATCGTCGGGAAGACCATCGGCAGCGTACCGTCCTCGTTCCTGGCGAGCGCGGCCTCGGGCGTGAGCCAGACCGCGTCGGTCATCTCCCGCCGATCGACGATCGCGGGCGCGCCCTCCCGCACCCGGGCCGCGAAGAAGCGCGTGTCGTAGCGGCGGGGCTCGGGCTCGGGGGTGATCCAGTGCGCCAGGTACTCCACGGCGCCGCCGGCCAGCCGGCACCCCATGCGCTCCAGCGCTTCGGCGAAGCCTATGCGGTCCTCCATGAGGTCGTCGCGGACGGCGTCCACCTCCGGGCTCTCCGCCGCGGTGGATGGATCGGATCCGTCGGCGCCCCGTCCCACCAGGATCCCCGTCTCCTCGAACGCCTCGCGCATGGCGGCCAGGTAGTACGCCAGCGCGGGAGGATCGCCGTCGGCAAGCTCGAGACGGGCGGCGGCCGCGTCGGCGTCCAGGCCGTCCAGGTGGGCGACGATGTGCGGCTCGGCGTCCGCGCCGTCGACGCGTCCGCCCGGGAAGACATAGGCGCCCGGAACGAAGCCGGCGGTGCGCGCCCGCCGGAGCAGCAGCACCTCGACTCCGTCCGCGCCGTCGCGCATCAGCACGATGGTGGCCGCCGCGCGGGCAGCTGCGGGCACCTGGGGCGGATGCCGGATGCTCTCGGCGAAGCGGGGCGGGAGGCGATCGAAGGGAATGATGAAGTCGGACATCAACGTCCCGCCGCCATGCCGTCCTTGCGCGGATCGGACGCGGCCGCCCATCCGCGCTCCAGCTTCATGACGGCCTGGGCGCCGCCGAAGGCCACGCCGTTCGGGCTGCGCAGCTCGTGACCCATGGTGCGCAGCTGTTGCGCGACGCTGTCCGGCAGGTTCTCGATCGCGACGGTCGCGCCGCTGAAGTGCCGGAAGCGGGGAGCGTCCACGGCCTCCTGCAGGTCCATTCCGAACTCGAGGAGGTCGAGCAGCACCTGGACGTGTCCCTGCGGCTGCATCGAGCCGCCCATCACGCCGAAGGAGAGCCAGGGAGCGCCGTCCTTCGTGACGAACGCCGGGATGATCGTGTGGAAGGGCAGCTTGCCGGGCCCGATCTCGTCCGGTGAGCCCGCTTCCAGGTTGAAGCCGGCGCCGCGGTCCTGGAGCACGAAGCCGGTGCCGGGCACCACCACGCCGGAGCCGAAGTACTCGTAGATCGAGCAGATGAACGAGACCATGTTGCCGTCCTCGTCCGCCACCGACAGGTAGATCGTCTCGCTGTCCGTGATCGGCTTCCCGGGCTCGGTTCGGCGGGCCGCGTGTGCCGGGTCGATGAGCGCCGCCCGCGACTTCACGTACGCCGGGTCGAGGAGGCGCGCCGGGTCGATCCGCATGTACTCGGGGTCGGCCACGTACTCGGCCAGGTCGGCGTACGCGAGCTTCTTGGCTTCGATCAGCGTGTGCAGGTACTGCGCGGAGTTGTGCCCCATCGCCTTCAGGTCGAACCCCTCGAGCATCTTCAGCATCTCGAGCGCCGCCACGCCCTGGCCGGCGGGGGGCAGCTCCCACAGCGTGTAGCCCTTGTAGTCCACCGACATGGGCTCGACCCACCGAACCTCCTGCGCCTTCAGGTCGTCGAGCGTGATCCAGCCGCCCATCGCGCCGAGGGCCTCGACGATCTCCCCGCCGAGCGCGCCCCCGTAGAGGGCGCCGGGGCCCCCTTCCGCGATGCGCCGGAAGGTCCGCGCCAGGTCCGGGTTGCGGAACCACTGGCCTGCGCGCGGCGCCTCACCGTCGATGAGGAACGTCGCGGACGCCCCTTCATCCTCGCGCAGTACGTCCACCGTGTTCTGCCAGTCCTGGGCGATGATGGGGGTCACGGGGAAGCCCTCCGTCGGCGATCCGGATGGCGGGCTCGAGCACCTGGCCGAGCGTCAGCTTCCCGTAGCGCGTCACGAGAGCGTTCCAGCCGGAAAGCGCCCCGGGCACGGTGATGGAGCGGGGCCCGCGATACGGAACGCTCTCCTCGCCGGCGGCGCGCAGCGCCTCGCCGGTCGGGGTGTTCGACCCCGAACGACCGCTCGCGTCCAGCCCCACCAGTCGACCCTCCTTCGCGGACCAGGCCAGGGCGAACATGTCGCCGCCGATGCCCGTCATGTACGGCTCGGTCACGTTGAGCACGGCCGCCGCGGCGACCGCCGCGTCGAAGGCGTTGCCACCCGCCTCCAGGATCTTCAGCGCCGCGCCGGTGGCGAGCGGCTGGCTCGTTCCGACGGCCCCCCTCGGGGCGTAGACCGTGGATCGTCCGGAGCGCGTGGCCGGGCTGGTCACCTGGGCCGTGGCCGGCTCGACCGCGAGGGCGAGGACGAGGAGGGTCGTCGCGAGGCGCATGGTGCGTCCTTGTGTCGTGGGATCAGGCCACGGGCTGTCAGGCTTCACGCTCCAGGATGTGGACCTCTCCGTCGAAGAGGTCCCGGATCCGCTCCACGTCCTCGAGCGTCGCGTGGGGCTCCCCCCAGTGGATGGGGATCACGGCGGAGGCCGCGCAGGCCGCGGCCGCGCGCGCCGCGTCTTCCGGACCCATCGTGTAGTGTCCCCCGCACGGAAGGAAGGCGACGTCGCAGCGTATCCCGAACATCGACGGCAGGAAGTCGGTGTCGCCGGCATGGTAGAAGGTGGTGCCGTCGACCGTGAAGACGTAGCCGAGCCAACCCTGCTCCGGACGGTGGAAGCGCTTGCCCACGTTGTGCGCCGGGACGGCGAGGACGTCGATGCCGTCGAGCTGGAGCATGTCCCCGGGCCGCATGAAGTGGTCGGCGTCGTCGAGCAGCTTCTTCATCGTGGCCGGGGCCACGACCACGGTCTCCGGCGTACGCACCCGGTCGATGTCGGACTCGCTGAAGTTGTCGTAGTGGGGGTGCGTGAGGAGGATGTAGTCGGCCTTGGAGTCGTCGCTGACGCCGATCGGATCCACGTGGATCTCGAGCCCCGCCCGCCGGATTCGGACCGACGAGCCGCGGAACCACGTCAGACCGTCGAGCATTCCGCTCATGATGGCTCACCCGTGAGGTGGCGCAAGGCCGGTGAAGGTGCCAACCTAACTTCGCCGCACCAGGGGTAAAAGTGGCGTGGGCAGCCCACCGCGTCACGTCAGATTGGCAGCGATTCATGCGGATCAGGCACGTTTTCCGTGGCGTGGATCCTGCACCGTTGGTCGCGTTCCGGGTGGCGCGCCGCTCAGGGCGTCCGCCCGCCTCCGAAGAGAACAGAGATATGATGCCTCCGGCCGGAATCTGGGCGGAGGACAATCCGAGAGGGATTCATGGCCGAGCGATTCACCCTACCGGTTCTTCCGCTCAGAGATACGGTGGTCTATCCCGGAGTGGCCGTACCCATCTCCGCCGGCCGACCGGGCACCGTGGAGGCCGTCCAGGAAGCGTTGGAGGGCGATCGGCGCCTGTTCGCCGTCGCCCAGAAGGAGAACGTGGACGACCCGGTGTCCGACGTCCTGTACAACGTCGGCACGGTGGTCCGCATCATCCAGACGCACCGCGTGCGCGGCGGCGTCCAGCTCCTGGTCCAGGGTGAGGGACGCGCCCAGGCGCTGGCCTACGAGAAGGAGGGCCAGGCGATGCTCCAGGCCCGGCTGCTGCAGATGGACCGGCAGCCGCCGCAGAGCCTCACCGACCCGACCTTCCAGGCGCTCGACCGCGAGCTGCGCGAGCGGGCCGCCGAGCTCGGCACCCGTCGCGGTGTTCCGGCCGAGGCGCTGAACCAGCTCATCCAGGGCGTGGACGATCCGGGGTCCTTCGCGGACCTGGTCGCCTTCTACCTGGAGCTGCCCACCGAGGCCAAGCAGAAGCTGCTCGAGACGCTGGACGACGAGGAGCGCATGCGGGCCGCCCTGGTGGCGGTCGAGCGCGAGCTCGCCCGCATCGACGCCCAGGAGGACATCCAGGCGAAGGTGCAGTCGGAGCTGGGCGAGCGGCAGCGGGAGATGCTGCTGCGCGAGCAGCTGAAGGCGATCCAGAAGGAGCTGGGCGAGGAGGAGGAGCGCGACGACGTCGAGGAGATGCGCAAGCGCATCGAGGAGCTCGATCTGTCGGAGGAGCAGCGCTCCGAGGTGGACCGTGAGTTGCGGCGCCTCGAGCGCACCAGCCCGCAGTCGGCCGAGTACCAGGTCATCCGCACCTTCCTGGAGTGGGTCACCGAGCTGCCCTGGAACGAGCGCACCGAGGACAAGATCGACCTCGCGCGGGCCGAGCAGATCCTCGAGGAGGACCACCACGGCCTCGAGGACGTGAAGGACCGCATCCTGGAGTTCCTCGCCGTGCGCAAGCTCCAGTTGGAGCGGGCGGAGGCCGAGGAGGAGGCGGAGCCCGAGGCGGCGGCCCCGTCCGGAAACGGCGAGGGACAGGCGGAGCACGTGATCACCGCGGAGGACATCCACCACACCGGTCGTGGACCGATCCTCCTCTTCGTCGGGCCTCCGGGCGTCGGCAAGACGTCGATCGCGCAGTCGATCGCCAGGTCCCTGGGGCGGAAGTACGTGCGCATCTCGCTGGGCGGCGCGCGTGACGAGGCCGACATCCGCGGCCACCGGCGCACCTACGTGGGCGCGATGCCCGGCCGGATCATCCAGGGCATGCGGCAGGCCAAGAGCAAGAACCCGGTCTTCCTCCTGGACGAGGTGGACAAGCTGGGCGTCTCCTTCCAGGGCGACCCCAGCTCCGCGCTGCTCGAGGTGCTGGATCCGGCCCAGAACCAGACGTTCGTGGACCACTACCTCGGGATCCCTTTCGACCTCTCCGAGGTGCTCTTCATCGCGACCGCGAACTACCTCGACCGCATCCCCGGGCCGTTGCTCGACCGGATGGAGCGTGTCGACTTCGCGGGCTACACGGAGGCGGAGAAGCTCCAGATCGCGAAGCGCTATCTCCTTCCACGCCAGAGGCGCGAGAACAGCCTCACGGAAGAAGAGTTCAAGATGGGCGACGAGGCGATCCTCACGGTGGTGCAGAACTACACCAGGGAGGCCGGCGTCCGTCAGCTGGAGCGCGAGGTCGGGAAGTTCGCGCGCAAGGTCGCTCGGCGGATCGCCGCGGGTAAGGTCGACAAGCTGGTCGCGAAGCCCGAAGACGTGCGCGAGCTCCTGGGCCGGCCGCGGGTGCACCCTGAGAGGATGGCCGAGGAGGACACGGTCGGCGTGGCGACGGGGATGTTCTACACGCCGATGGGCGGCGACATCATGTTCGTCGAGGCGAGCGTCTTCCCGGGCGAGGGCGGGTTCGTCCTCACCGGGCAGCTCGGCGACGTCATGAAGGAGTCCGGCCGCGCCGCGCTCTCGTACGCGAAGGCCCACTGGGACCTCCTGGGCATCCCCGAGGGATCGCTCAAGGGGCGTGAGGTGCACATCCACGTGCCGGCCGGTGCCATCCCGAAGGACGGTCCCTCCGCAGGGATCACGATGGCCACCGCGCTCGTGTCCGCGCTCTCGGGACGGAAGGCCCGCCACGACGTCGCGATGACGGGGGAGCTCACGCTCACCGGCCGGGTCCTGCCGATCGGCGGGCTGAAGGAGAAGGTCCTGGGCGCCGTTCGGGCCGGGATCACCGAGATCATCGTGCCGCTGGAGAACGAGGCCGACCTGGAGGACATCCCGCCGGACGTGCAGGAGACGCTCACCATCCACATGGTGGAGACGCTGGACGAGGTGATGGCGGTGGCGCTCCTCAACGAGGATACCAAGGTGAAGAAGGCGCCGCGCAAGCAGCGCGGCGGCCGCAAGAAGCAGGAGGAAGCGGGGGTATCCGCCCCCTGATGCCGGACGTCCGCCGCGACCGGCGGCGGTGGGATCAGGAGACGGTGATGGTGCCCGCGGGCCCCTCCGTCACCTCACCCACCACGGCTGCGGCGAGCGCATTCCCGTCGAGCCCGGCGCGCAGCTCCTTCGAGCGCGCCGGGCTCGACGCACAGGAGGAGGCCGCCCGAGGTCTGGGCATCCGCCAGGAGTGTCCGCACCGGCTGAGCGATCGCCGGACCCCACGAGAGGGCCTCGCTCAGGTCGGCTGCGTTGCGCACGGAGCCTCCCGGCACGTGTCCGGCCGCCGCGAGGGCCGCGGCCCCCTCGATGAGCGGCACGTCGGCGGCGCGCACCTCCGCGGCGGCGCCCGACGCCCGCAGCATCCGGTGCAGGTGCC
This sequence comes from uncultured Gemmatimonadales bacterium, assembly GCA_963823035.1. GTDB lineage: Bacteria > Gemmatimonadota > Gemmatimonadetes > Longimicrobiales > Gaopeijiaceae > SZUA-318. Next base: position 287,279 of record CAWGKG010000012.1, on the reverse strand, counting down.
CGAGGAGGCCGAAGCCCGTCACGTCCGTGCCGGCGCGCACGCCGGCCGCCAGGGCCGCGCGTGCGGCGCCGCCGTTGAGCGCGGCCATGACCTCGACCGCGGCCGCGATCACGGATTCGGGCGCCGCCCCCGCCTTGATCGCCGTCGCTACCACACCCGAACCGATCGGCTTGGTGAGGACCAGGACGTCGCCGGGGCGCGCGCCCGCGTTGGTGAGCATCCGGTCCGGGTGGACCTCGCCCACCGCCACCAGCCCGTACTTGGGCTCGGTGTCGTCGATCGAGTGGCCTCCGAGGATGGGCACGCCCGCCAGGCTGCAGGCCGCGCTCCCGCCCCGCACGATCTCCTCGAGCAGCCCCTCGCCGAGCAGCCCGCGGGGGAACGCCACCAGGTTCAGGGCGAAGAGCGGCTTGGCGCCCATCGCGTAGACGTCGGAGAGCGCATTCGCCGCGGCGATGCGTCCGAAGTCGAAGGGATCGTCGACGATGGGCGTGAAGAAGTCGACGGTCACCACCAGGGCGCGATCCGCGGACAGTCGATACACGGCGGCGTCGTCCCCCGTGGAAGCGTCCACGAGGGCGTCGGGGTCGTGCACCGGAGCAAGGTGACGCAGAACCTGCGTCAGCTCGGACATCCCGAGCTTACACGCTCAACCGGCTCCGTGGCTGAGCTGGGACAGGCGGATCCTCGGCCGTTGGTCCCGTGGCTCGTCCGCCATGGGCTCCTCTCGGGATGAAGGTGGAGGGGGTGGGGCGGCGCTCACCAGGAGCGCGGATCCTGCAGCAGCACCCGGTAGCCGCCGCCCTGGGACGTGATCACGGACACCTCCGTGACGCGGTTGTGCCACCAGGCTCCGGGTACGGCGGTGTTGTCGTCCGGCGGCCCGAACGCGCGCGTGATCCGTTCGATGAGCGCATCCCCCGTGGCGGGGCCCGGAAAGATGAGCTGAACCACGCCGATGCGTCCGTCGTTGGCCCCGATGCGGTAGGCCACGGAGTCCGAGCCGGCGAAGAGCCCGACGGTACGACCCGTCACCCCCGCCGCTCCGGAAGGGCGGGCGGCCGTGACGATCCCCTCGGGGGCGGGCGCACCCAGGAGGAGGGTGCCGCCGCCCTGGAGCCGTACGGTGCGCGGCAGCGGCCTCAAGGCATCGGGCGTGGCCGGGGGCGGGGACGCGCAGTCCACCCGCGACAGCGTCACGTCCCGCTCGTAGAGCTGGGCTCGGTCATCGACGTCGAAGGTGCGCAGGCGGCCCGCGAACCCGGACCGGGCCTCGTCGAGACGCGCTCGCACGCCCGATCTCGCCGCCGCGAACCAGAGGAGGATCCCCCCCTCCGGAGAGGGGCGCCAGCCCTGATGGCGGTGGCCGGTCGGAAGCGCTCCTTCGGGCGCGGCGGCGCTCAGCCACCCCTCCCCGGCGGGAGGCCGAAGCGGCCGGTCGGTGAGCTGGACACGGGGCGGAAGCACGTACGCCGTCGAGTCGCTCGCGCGCTCCGGGGGAAGGCGAGGCCGGTCGGCGGGCTCATCGGTCACCGCGCGCCAGAGCCCCACGTGGACGTCGTAGCACCCCTCCGGGCCGGGCGGCTCGGGAGAGGCGAGCACGGCGCCGCAGGAAAGGAAGAACGCCGCCCCGAGCCCCATCGCCGCCAGGCGGCTCTCTCTCGCTGACCTCACGTGCCGTGTCGGCCCACGCGCACGAGGATCTCCGTCGAGCGGTGCTTGAAGTCTCCGGCGTCGCCCGTGAAGGCCGGTGACAGCCCCTCGACGTGCCGCATCTCGAGCCTGAATCCGTACCCGGGGGGGATGCGCAGCTCCACACCCCCTCCCGCCGTCACCGAGAACACCTGGCCGGCGGGGTTCTGGTACGCCCCCGCGAGGTTGGCGCTCGAGCGGGTGCGCATGGAGAGTTCGAGCGTCGGCCCGCCGTAGGCGAACGCGCCCACGAAGGCCACGTCCAGGTGCCATTCGGGTGCGACGGTCATTCCGAGGTAGTCCGCCTCCACCACTCCCCCGTCCACGTCGCCGGCGAACTCGCCACCGCGCTCCACGTACTCCGCCTCAGCCAGCACGCTCCAGAGGCCGGGGGAAACCTCCACGTCGACCCAGGCACCGGCCAGGATCCCCGTCCGCGGGTCGGAGGCATCCTCCCGTGTCCGGGTCTGCCGGGACTCGACGCTTCCGCCGAAGAGACCGACCCCGCGCACGCCCTGTGCCCCGGCGGAGGCCGGGGCGGCGAGCAGCACGAGCGAGACGGCGAGGGCGAGCGTTCGCATGACGGAGGATCCCGCCACGCGCGCCGCTTGGCAAGTGTGGAGGGCCCACCCACGGGGCGCGACCGGAAACCAGGGACGCAAGCGGTGTAAGCATGGTTCCTCCGGACCCTTGCAGAATGGGACGATGCCCGCACCGATGCCCTCAACGAGACACCTCCTCGCCGTGGAGGTCTCGCGCCCCGAAGCCGAGCTGGACATGGCACGGGCGGCGCTGCTGGTGGCCAAGGAGGAGTATCCGCAGATCTCGGTCGAGCTCTACCTGGCGCGCCTCGACCAGATGGCGGAGGAGGTGAAGGACCGCCTCGCGGACGAGACGGCGCCGCTCGTGGTACTCGACGAGTTGCTCACGATGATCTACCAGCGCCGCGGCTTCCAGGGGAATCGGCAGGCCTACCACGATCCCCGCAACTCGTACCTGAACGACGTCCTCGACCGCGGCCTCGGCATGCCCCTCTCTCTCGGGATGGTCGTGCTCGAGGTGGGGTGGCGGCTCCATCTACCGCTGGAGGGGGTCAACTTCCCCGGCCATTTCCTGGTGCGCTACAAGGGCGACGCGATGGACCTGCTCATCGACCCCTTCGACCGAGGCCGAATGCGCTTCCAGGACCAGGCCCAGGAGCTGCTCGACCAGGTGTACGGGGGGATGGTGCGCGTTCAGGAGCCGTTCCTGCGCAAGGCGTCGCGTCGCGACATGCTCGTCCGCCTCCTCCTGAGCCTGAAGAGCGTGTACGGGAACGTGGGTGACCACACCCGCGCGCTCGCCGCCGTGGAGCGCATCCTCCTCATCCAACCCACCTCGCGGGGGGAGAACCGGGCGAGGGGGCTGCTGCTTGCGCGCATGGGCAGGCGCGACGAGGCCGTGGAGCAGCTGCAGGCCTACCTCGACCTGGCGCCGGGCGCCGGTGACGCGGATCGCATCCGCGACATGCTCGACGACCTCAAGGCGGGCCGCAGCGTGAGCGACGAGGCGGAGGACCTGTGAGCGGATCCGCGGAGGGGGCCTACGCCGCGGCCACCGCGGGGCGTGGCGCTCTTCGAACGGAACGCGCGCGCTCGACTCGCCGTGCATGGACGCGCGCCCGCGCAGATGCTCGACGGCATTCTGACCGGCACGATGCCTTCCGAGCCGACCGCCATCTCCGACGAGGTCGTGGGTGGTGTGGCCACGTACCACGCCGTGCTCACGCCCAAGGGGAAGATGGTCACCGACCTCTGGTGCCTCCGCCTGGGCGAAGAGGAGACCGTCGGCTTCCTCCTCGACGTTCCGGCCCGCGGTCAGGCGGGCCTGGCCGAGCACCTCGGGCGCTACCTGCCGCCTCGCCTGGCCCGCATGCGGGACGTGAGTGCGGACACCGGATCGTCTCGCGGTCGTGGGCCCGGAGGCGGCCGCCCTCCTCTCACGGGTCGTGCTGGGGCTACGCGTGGAAGCGGCCGAGCTGTCGGCGCTCGAGGAGGGTGCGTGGCGGTCCGTGGGTCCGTCCGTGGCCGACGCGATCGTGGTGCGCAGGTCGGGGGACGTCCTTCCGGAGGCGTTCGTCCTCACGGGTCCGGCGACGTCCATGGCGGCCGCGCGCGCGGCGCTGACGGCCGCGGGTGCGCGGCCTGGTGACGAGGCGGTGTGGACGACGCTCCGCGTCGAGGCGGGGCGGCCCGAGTACGGCATCGACATGGACGACGCCACCATCCCGGTCGAGGCGGGCATTCACGAACGCGCCATCGACTACCGGAAGGGCTGCTACACGGGTCAGGAGGTCATCGTGCGCATCCGCGACCGCGGGCACGTGAATCGGCATCTCCGACAGCTCATGCTGGGGGAGGTCGATCCTCCGGCCGCCGGGACGGAGCTCCGTGGTGGAGGGGGGCGACAAGCCGGTGGGGAAGGTCACGTCCGCCGTGCGCTCGCCGCGTTTCGGGCAGACCGTCGCGCTCGCGTGGGTGCGCCGAGGGGTCGAGGGGGCTCCCCGGCCGGTATCGACCCCGGACCCGGCGCATCGCCGGACCTGAGAGGTTGGCAGCAGCCCGGGCGCGGAGAGCCGCAGGCCGATTCGAAGAGGCTGGATCTGCACGTCCGAATAGGGAATATTTGGAGAAGTGCCCCCTCAGAGGACCCAAGACAATATGTGTCGCCACCACCCCTTGGGGGGCTGAGCGATACCGCTCAGCCGGCATGCCGGATCGACTCTTCGATCGGGCTCCCGAGGTTCTGTGCGTCGCCGACCTGGAAGGGGTCATCCTCCTCGCGAATCCGGCCGTTCGGACCCTCCTCGGTCTGGATCCCGAGGCCCTTCACGGAAAGCCCCTCGCGTCCTTCGTGCTGGAAGGGGACGACGGCATCGCCAGGCACCTCTTCCGCGGGCTCTCGGTGGAGCGCCCGACCGCGTCCGCGGTGCTCCGGTTCCAGGTGGGTGAGGTGCTGCGCAGGATCCGCTGGTCCGCCCAGATCGACGCCGAGGAGAAGCTGTGCCACCTGGTGGCCTGGGACGTCACGGAGAAGCAGCGAGCCGAGGCGTTGCAGCAGGCGGCCATCGAGTCCTCGCCGATCGCGCTCATCATGGTCGACGAGGAAGGGACCATCGTGCTCGCGAACAACGCCGCCGAGCGATTGTTACGCTACGGGAAGGAAGCGCTCCTCGGCCGCAGCGTGGACCAGCTGGTGCCGGACTCGGCGCGTGGGCGTCACGCCAAGCTCCGCGCCGGCTTCCAGTCCTATCCGGCGCCACGCCCCATCGGTGAAGGTCGCGACCTTTCCGTGGTGCGGAGCGACGGAGAGGTGGTGCCGGTGGAGATCGGTCTCAACCCGATCATGCTGGACGGGGCCTTCCACGCGGTGGTGTCCCTCGCCGACATCACGGAGCGCAATCGTAGCCGCGAGAGAATCCAGGGTCTAGCGCATAAACTGCGCGAAGCGAACGAGGGACTCGAGAAGCTCGCGGTGACGGACGCGCTCACCGGGCTGTGGAATCGACGCAAGTTCTTCGAGGAGATGCAGCGACTCCTCGGCGTGCTGCAGGAGACCGGTGGGCCGTGCTCGCTCCTGATCGTGGACCTGGACGACTTCAAGGGTCTCAACGACAACTTCGGCCACGCGGCGGGCGACGAGGTGCTGAAGCAGGTCGCCCAGCTCATGCGGGAGACACGCCAGAGCGCCGACATCGTGGCGCGTCTGGGTGGCGAGGAGTTCATCGTGGTCATGCCGGGCGCCGAGGCCGTGGGTGCCGTCCGCGTCGCGGAACGGCTGCGCGCTTCCATCGAGGCGTATCCGTGGCAGCTCCGGCGGCTCACGGCGAGCGTGGGCGTGGCCACCCTCCGGGACCCCGGCAAGCGCGGCGACTCCACGAGCGCGCTCGTGTCCGGCGTGCTTCGCGCCGCGGACCTGGCGCTCTACGCCTCGAAGGAAGGCGGGAGGAACCGCGTCACGCACGCGGACTCCCTGGTCGACGAGGTCGGCGACGACATAAGCTAGGAAGCCTCGGCGAAGAGGTTGGCGCTATTCCTCCCTGAGCGCCGAAGCCGGATCCACGCGGACGGCGCGCAGCGCCGGAAGCAGGCGAGCGAGCGCGGAGACCGCGAGCAGGAGGGCCGCCGCCGCCGCGAGGGACGTCGGGTCGCGCGGAGCCACGCCGTAGAGCAGACCCGAGAGCGCGCCGGTGAGCGCGAGGGCCGCCACCACCCCGACCAGCAGGCCGAGCAGCGAGACGCGCATTCCCTCCCAGAGGGTACGGCGCAGCACCCCGGACGGTGCGCCCCCGAGGGCCAGGCGCACGGCGATGTCGGCTCGCCGCTGCTGCACCGAGTACGAGGTGATGCCGTACACGCCGACCACGGCCAGGCCGAGCGCCACGGCCGCGAAGACGCCGAGCAGGAGGGAGAGGTGTCGCGGCTCGCGTGAGCGCATCGCGCAGGAGCTCGTCGCCCGTGGCGGTCATGACCACCGGGCGCGTCGGATCGAGGCGGCGTAGCTCGTCGCGCACGGCTGCCGGCCACGGTCGTGGGGGTCGCCGGAGGTGCGCACCATCAGCCAGGCGGCCGTCGAAGCGGAGGTCGGTCGGCTGGTACATGGCCCCCATCTCGTTCGTGCCGACCCCCGTGTAGGGCACGGTGCCCACCACGCCGACGATGGTCTCGCGCGGGTCCCGTGGTCTGGCCGCCCGAGTAGAGCCGACGCCCGACGGGGCTCTCGTTGGGGTAGTTCCGCCTCGCCCACGCCTCGTCCACCAGGAGGACGGGGGGCGCGTCGTCGTCGAGGTCGGAGGCCTCGAAGCCGCGGCCCTCGATCAGCGGGATCTCCATCACCTCGAAGTAGCTGGGCGCGACCACCACCCAGGGGCCACCCGCTCGGGCTCGCCGGGCTGCGGTGGGGCGATCCTCCAGGTCGAAGTTGTTCACGTCGTTGACGTTCGTGGGGGGGCGCTCGCTGGACAGCGTCGCTGCGGCCATGCCCGGGATGGCCTCGATGCGCTCCAGCGCGGGCTCCCAGAAGCGCTGCCGGCTCGGCGCCGTCCGGGTAGCCCACGGGTGAGAGCATCACGCCCATCGTGAGGAGGTGCTCCGCGTCGAAGCCCGGATCGACCCGCTGCAGCCGGACGAAGCTTCCGAGGAGGAGGGCGGCGCCGGCCAGCAGCGGCATCACGATCGCGAGCTGTCCGGCGACCAGGAGGCGCTGGGAGCGCTGCCGGGACGCGCTCGCGGTCGAGGAGCGCCCACCCGCCCTCAGGGCGGCACCCGGATGGTGCTCCCGCCGCCTGTGGAGCGCGGGGACGACGGCGAACACGAGCCCGCCGGCCGCGGCCAACGCCAATGCGAAGCCCACCGTGTGGAGCGTGAGGTCGGCCTCGCCCGCGCGGCGGAGCCAGGTGCCGGCCATCACCGGGAGGAGCGCCACGCCGCCACGGGCGAGCCCGAGGCCGAGGGCGGCCCCGGCCGCGGCCAGGAGGGCGCTCTCGACCAGGAGGTGCGACCAGATCCTGCCGCGCGTGGCGCCCAGGGCGGCGCGCACCGCGAGCTCGCGATCCCGGGCGTTCACGCGCGCCACCAGGAGGTTCGCGGCGTTGGTCAGCGAGATGAGCAGGACCATCGCGACCGCCGCCATCAGCACGCCGAGAAGCGAGCCGGCGTCGCCACGCGCGTGCTCGACCACCCCCATGAGCCCCCACGACGCATTCCGGTCCTGGTAGGAATCGGCCCACAGGGGGAAGAGCCGCGTGTTCAGCGAGCGCAGCTCGCGCTCCGCGGCGGCGGGATCGGCACCGGGGCGGAGCCTTCCGTAGACCTGCAGGAAGAACGGTCCCTTCCGCGTGGGGGCTCGAGTCGGAGGGTGGGCAGGATCCCCGCGTCGCGCGCCAGCGGCCCGAGCGAGGACGGGAGGATCCCGATGATCTCGTACGGCTCGCCGTCCAGCGTCACGGCCTTCCCGAGCGCGGCCGCCGGGTCCTCCGCGCCGAGGTAGCGCTCGGCGAACCCGGGGGTGACCAGCGCCGTGCCGGGTGCTCCGGGTGCGCCCTCGGCTTCGCGTCGGGCGCGCGGCCGCGGACCACCGACAGCCCCCACGTCTCGAGGAGCCCGGGCGTGCCCTCCACCACCCGGATGAGCTCGACGCCGTCGTCGGTGGTGATGCGCGCGCCCCGCCCCGCGTCGTGGCCGCGATGCTCTCGAACGACGTCTGCCCTTCCTGCAGCGCCTGGAAGTCGACCACCGAGAAGGGAAAGTGGTTGGGCGGCGCGTCCGTGTAGATCCACGCCAGCCGGGACGCGTCCGGATAGGGGAGCGGCCGAAGGTAGAGCGCGTCGACCATCGAGAAGATGGTGGCGCAGCCGCCGATGCCCAGCCCCACGGTGAGCACGATCGTCGCCGTGAGTCCGGGGGACTTCAACAGGCTCCTCGCGGCCCGACCGACCTCCCCCACGCCCGGCGCCGCCGAGGAGAACGAAGCACGCCATCCTGCCCGCGAAGAGCCGGAGGGGGTACTGACGGAGCTGGCGGCGATAGCGTCGGTCGGCTTCGCGCGGCCCGTGTCGCCTGGCGACCTCGCGCGTGCAGCTCGTGCAGCTCGTCGAGCACCGTGCGCATTTCGCGCTCGTCGAGGAGCCGCCGGAGCGCCCACCGGATCCACCGCGGTACGGGTGGAGGACCGCCCGCCGCCCTCACCGCTCCTCCAGGAGGCCGTCGAGCCCTTCCCAGAAGCGGGCCATGGTGCGCCGGGTCTCGCGCAGCGCCTCCATCCCGCTGCGCGTCACGCTGAACCATCGCCGCTCGCGCCCGCTCTCGGTCTCCTCGCCCGGCTCCATGCGCGAAGACACCAGGCCCTTCTCCTCGAGTCGACGCAGCGCGATGTAGACCGCCGCCTGCGACACCTCGCGGCCGGCGCGCTCCTCCATCTCGAGCACCATCGGCACGCTGTACCCCTCCCCGCCCATGTGCAGGATCGTGAGCAGCACCTGCTGCTCGAACTCACCCAGCCCCCGTCGCGTCATCCGTCACCTCACTAGCAGAGTTAGTGCACTCTGGTCGCGGACCACCCCGATGTCAATAGCGTTGCTAGTGAAGACGGCCCCGAATCCAATCCCGGGGCCTCCGTGTACCAGACGGAGCGCGAACGGTCCCCTGGACGTCCCGATGGAGCGTGCCCCGCCATGCCGCGAATCCCCGCCGCACTCCCCTTCCTCCTCCTCTGCCTCCTCGCGATGGGCGTTCGCCCCCGAAACGCGTCGGCGCAGGTCGCGGCCGCGGATTCCGCCGCCGTGCTCCTCGAGGCTGCGGACCGCTTCGCGGCCGACGGCCAGGAGGACGTGGCACGGGCCCTCTATCGCTTCGTGATCGACAACTTCCCGGACACCCCCGCCGGGGTGGAGGCGCGAAGCCGCCTCCAGACGGTGGGACGGGAGGGCACGGCCGGCGGCGGGAGGGTCGAGCTCCAGGTGTGGAGCACGGTGTACGGGCTCTGGCTCGGGGTCGCCGATACCGAGCGCCTTCGGAGCCGAGGGACCGGAGCCCTACGGGGTGGGGCTCCTTCTCGGAGGCCCGGCGGGCTTCGTAGCGGGTAAGATGCTCGCGCGCTCGCGCGACATCACCGAAGGGCAGGCCCGCGCGATCACCCTCGGCGGTACGTGGGGCACCTGGCAGGCCGGGGGGTGGGCGAACGTGATGGACCTCGGCGAGGGCTACGACTGCAACGGCGACGTGTGCACCGGCGACGGCGGGACGTCGGAGGCGTTCGCGGCGATGGTCGTCGGTGGGCTCGCCGGAATCGCCGTGGGCGAGCGCCTGTCCCGGAAGTCGATCTCTCCGGGCGTGGCGACGACCGCGAACTTCGGCGCCCTGTGGGGGACGTGGTTCGGGGTCGCCCTCGGCGATCTCGGGGACCTGGACGGCGATGGCCTCCTCGCCGCCACGCTCGTGGGCGGTGACATCGGGCTGCTGGTGACGGCCTTCGGGGCACCCAAGTGGAACCCGAGCCGCAGCCGCGCGCGGCTGGTGAGCATCTACGGCGTGATCGGCGGCCTCGGTGGCGTGGGGCTGGACCTCCTGACCCAACCGGAGAACGACAAGGTGGCGCTCGCGATTCCGCTGGCCGGAAGCGTCCTGGGTCTGGTCCTGGGGGTCGGGGCCACGCGTGACTACGACCTGCGGACCCACGAGGCTGCGAGCGCACCGACCGGCGGCGCGCTCCTGCACCACGACGGTGCCGGGTGGAGCGTGGGAACGCCGATGCCCTACCCGGTCATGCTCGAAGCGGACGGTCCCCGTGGCCCCCGTCGGGTTCCGGGCCTGGGCCTCAGGCTCTTCAGCGCCCGGTTCTGAGCGCTACGCGCCGGCGAGCGCCCGACGGTGGGCCACGATGCGAGCGCCGTGCTCGCGGCCGTTCTCGATGAAGATCTTGTTGGCGTCGTGGCCCGCGGCGATGACGCCCGCGATGTAGATCCCCGGCGCGTCCGTGGCCATGGTGGTTGGATCGTGCGCGGGGATGCCGCTCGCTTCGTCGATCGACACGCCCAGGTCGCGCAGCATGGTGGGGTCGGCCCGCCACCCGGTCATGGCGACCACGAAGTCGTTCGCGATCGCGACGGCCGCACCCGTATCCACGTTGCGGAGGAGCGCCGAGTGCGGCTCGATGCGCGCCACGCGGTGGCGCCAGTGCACGGCGATCTCGCCCTTCTCCAGGCGGTTGGTGATGTCGGGCACCACCCACGGCTTCACCCCCCGGTCGATCGCGTCCAGGAAATGCACGAGGGTGACGCGGGCGCCGTTGCGGTACATCTCGAGCGCCGACTCGACCGCGGAGTTCCCCGCGCCCACCACCAGCACGTCCTGGTCGTAGAACGGGTAGGGCTCCTTGTAGTAGTGGATCACCTTGGGAAGGTCCTCGCCGGGCACGCCCAGGAGGTTGGGGCGATGGAAGCCGCCCGTCGCCACCACGACGGCGTCGGCGCGGTAGACCCCTTCGGTTCCGTCCGCCCTGCGGGTGAGCACGGTGAAGTCACCCTCGCTCCCCGAGATCTCCGTCACGGCCTCGTACTGGCGCACGTCGATGTCCCAATGCCGCACCACGAAGCGATAGTAGGCCAGGGCTTCGCGCCGCGTCGGCTTGTCCGTCGGGATCGTGAAGGGAACGTCGCCGATCTCCAGCATCCGCGCGGTGCTGAAGAACGTCATGTAGTAGGGGTAGTTGACCAGGGACGCGGTGATGCATCCCTTGTCGAAGAGGGCGCACGACAGGCCCGCCTTGCGCGCCGCCGCACCGACGGCGATGCCGCAGGGGCCGGCGCCCACCACCAGGATTTCGAAGCGTTCGTCCATAGACGTTTGCCTTACCCCGGTTCGGGGAATCGTTCCAGGGCCGGCGCGGCGCCCCCGGCCCGTTCGACTGCCACGGAGGTACGACCTTGAGCTCCGCCGAATCCGAGGCCCGCAAGGCGCTGAACCGCCTCCGTCGGGCGGCCGAGAAGGCCGAGCGTGAGCTCGGCGAGCTGGAGGGCGCGCTTCGACACGCGGAGGGCATCGGACTTCCCCGAGGAGGACTACGCCACCGTGCGCGCCTCGCTGCGAGAGGGTGCTCGAGTTCACCGACGAGGAGGCCCGCCGCCTCCAGGAGAAGATCCTGCATGCCGGCGGCCTCGAGCCCGGAAGGGTGCGGCGCGGCTGAGCGGTCGCAGCCGTCCCCGCGGGAAGACGCCCGCGATCACTTCTCCGGGGTGCCGTCGCCGTCGGGCTCCGGGAGCCGCGCGTGCGTGCTGGCGCCCACCTCCGTTGCGATGTGCGCGACCGCCTGCCGCAGAGCGGCGTCCTCCTTCCGGTACCAGCGACGGTACACGAGCCACGCCGGAAGCGTCGCCCCCGCCGCGAGCGCCAGCGGCGCAGCGCCACCCATGGCGGCGAGGAGGCCCATCCCCTTGAGGACCATGGCGGTCAGCGCCATCCCCACGGTGCCGCCTCCCGCCGCGGTCACCAACGCGCCGTCACGGAAGTTGCCGAGCGCCTCGATGCGCGTGGTGCCTTCACCGGAGGTGACGGTGACGTAGCGACCGCCGAACGCATCCTGCGCCTTCCAGCTCAGGGCGCCCATCTCGGAGGTGACGACGCCCTGGCGGCCCGTGGCCTCCCGGATGGCCCGCACGATGTCGCCCCGTCTGCTCGGGCGGTAGCTCGCCGTCCACCTGCACGTCGTAGCGCGCCGTGACGCGCCCGTGCGCCGACGTGCCGAGCCGCCGTTCGGCCTGAACGGCCAAGGCGGCGGCTTCCATGCGGGCGGGATCGACCCCCACCTCGACGGCGATCTCCTTCAGCTGGCCCAGCGTCAGACCCGAGGCGTCGGAGCGACCGCCGTCGGCGTCGAGCGCCCGGCGCAGGATGAGCGCCACCTCCTCGTCATCGAAGCGCTTCTCCGTCATGGCTCTCCCGGGGGCCAGGATTCGACCGACTCCACAGTTACGCCCGGATGGGCGGGTCTCGTCAACGGGTTCGGGGTCGGCGCGTGCTCGACGCGGCCTCCCCGGCCTGATACCGTTGCGTGAAGAGACGAGCCACGCGGGCCGCAGGAAGGCCCGCTCCCAGGGAAACTCCATGGACCGCCGCACCTTCGCCCGCACGTCGACCGTGGCCGCCACCGGCGCGCTCGTCGCCCCGGGGCTCGCGTACGCACGCCCCCGCCGCGCGGACCTGGTCCTGCGCGGCGCCACCGTCTTCGACGGCACCGGTGCGCCCGGCCGCGAGCTCGACGTGGCCGTCACGGGCGACCGCGTCACCGAGGTGGGCAAGGGCCTCGCGGCCGGAGCAGAAGAGCTCGACCTGCGCGGCCTCGCGCTCGCGCCGGGCTTCCTCGACATCCACTCCCACGCCGACATGTCGCTCTTCATCGAGCCGAAGGCGGAGAGCCGCATCCGGCAGGGCGTCACGCTGGAGGTCGTGGGGCAGGACGGCAGCTCGGTGGGCCCGTGGTCGGAGGAGCAGTTCCAGGAGACGCGGGAGAGCTACGGGCGACGCGGCGCGGAGATCGACTTCCGCGATCCCCCGGGGTTCCTGGGCGGCATCGATCGCCTGCGGCCCGCGGTGAACGTCGCCACGATGGTGGGCAACGGCACCGTGCGTGGCCTGGTGGTCGGCAACCAGGACCGACCCGCCACCGAGGCCGAGCTGGTCCGCATGAAGGAGGAGGTGCGCCGGGCGGTGAACGGCGGGTGTGTGGGGCTGTCGAGCGGTCTCGAGTATACGCCTTCGGGCTTCGCCGACTCGGCGGAGCTGGGCGAGCTCGCCTCCGTGCTCCATGGCACCGGCTATTCCTACGCCTCGCACATGCGCAACGAGGACGACCGCCTCCTCGCGGCGGTGGAGGAGGCGATCTTCGTCGGCCGGCTGGGCGGTGCGTCCGTCGAGATCTCGCACCTGAAGGCTCAGGGGCAGAGGAACTACTGGAAGGAGGACGTGGTCCTCGACCTCCTCGCGAAGGCGCGCGCGGACGGCGTGCAGGTCGCCTTCGACGTGTACCCGTACACGGCCTACCAGACCGGGCTGACCAACCTCTTCCCGACGGAGATGCGCGCCGGAGGCACGGACGCCTTCCTGAAGCGGCTGCGCGACCCGGCGACCGCGGCGCGGCTGGAACGGGCGTGTCGCGACAAGGTCGCGCTCCTCGGGGACTGGAACGCCGTGCAGATCACGTCGGCCGGCGAGGCCTCGCCGTGGGCGAAGGGGAGGCGCATGGGCGACCTCGCGCGCGAGCGTGGCGTGGACCCGTACGCGCTGACCGTCCAACTCCTCGAGGCCGACCACGGCGGCGTGGGGATGATCGGCCACGGCATGGACGAGGACAACGTCGAGAAGCTGGTCGCCCACCCGCTCGGCGCCATCTGCTCGGACGGGGGCGCCTACGCGCCGTACGGGCCGCTGAGCTCGGGATCTCCACACCCCCGCGGCTATGGCACCTTCCCGCGCGTGCTGGGCCGCTACGTGCGCGAGCGGAAGGCGCTGTCCCTCGAGGAGGCGGTGCGCAAGTGCACGACCGAGCCCGCGCGCAGGCTCGGCATCCGCGACCGGGGGCGGATCGCGGTGGGCGCCTACGCCGACCTGGTCGCCTTCGATCCGGACACCGTCGAGGATCGAGCCACCTTCGAGAACCCGCACCAGTATCCGGTCGGCATCCCCGTGGTGGTCGTCAACGGCGTGGTGACGCTGCGCGACGGAGAGCACACGGGCGATCTCGCCGGTCGCGGCGTACGTGGCGACGCGCGCGTCTGAGCCCGATAGCCCATGTCCTCCTACTTCGACTTCTCCGAGCGCTACGGGAGCCGCGCCGGCGGCTACCGCGACCTGATGAGCCACCAGGTACGCCACGTGCTCCTGGTGTCCTCGCTGTACGAGTCCTTCATCCTCGCCGAGGACGGCCACCTTCACGAGCGCGTGCTCGGGAAGTTCCTGGACGCCTCGCCGCGTGAGCCCCCCGACCTGACGCGGGTGTCGTCCGGCCGGGAGGCGCTCAAGATGCTCCGCGGCGGGCACCGGCGGGTGGACCTGGTCATCACGAGCCCCGATCTCGGCGACATGAACGCCCTGCAACTCGCCGCCACCATGGCCGACGAGGGCATCAAGGTCCCCGTGACCCTTCTGGCGTACGACCGCGATGAGCTGCGCGCCGTCGAGGAGCGCCTGGACGACACCGGGATCCTCGCGTCGTTCCTCTACCAGGGGGACGCCCGCATCCTGATGGCCATCGTCCAGGCGGTGGAGGATCGCCTGAACGTGGAGCGCGACACGCGCATCGGCGTGCCGGTCTTCCTCGTGGTCGAGGACAACGTCCGCTTCTACTCCGCGTTCCTCCCGGTGATCTACTCCGAGGTCCACAACCTCTCGGAGTCCGTGCAGTTCGAAGCGGGCAATCGGCTCCAGCGCATCATGCGCATGCGCGCCCGGCCGAAGATCATCATGGCCACGACGTACGAGCGGGCCCTGCGGGACTTCCAGCGCTACCGCACGTCGATCATGGGCGTGTTCAGCGACATGCAGTTCCCACGGGGCGGCGAGCCCGATCCGGACGCGGGGCAGGCGCTCGTCCGCGCGATCCGCGCGCTCGAGCCGGAGGTGCCCATCTCGCTGCAGTCGTCGCACGAGGAGAACCGTGCCATCGCCGAGGAGCTGGACGTCGGCTTCCTCCTCAAGGGCTCTCCCGACTTCCTGCAGCAGCTCCGGCGCTACCTCTCCGAGCACCTCTTCTTCGGCGACTTCGTCTTCCGCGACGAGGCCGGCGACGAGCTCGAGCGCGCCACCGATCTCAAGGCGTTGGTCGCGAAGCTCAAGACGATTCCCGGGGAGAGCGTGTCCTATCACGCCCTCCGGCACGACTTCTCGCGCTGGCTGCGCGCCCGCGCCGAGTTCGGCCTCGCGGCGCAGCTCCGTCCGCGGCTCCTCGACGACTTCCCCACCGTGGAGGCGCTGCGGGACTCGCTGATCCACGACATCGACCGCTACCGGCGGGAGCGGAACCGTGGCTCGGTGAACCCCTTCCGCGCGGAGTTCTTCGACGGCGAGGAGGGGATCGTCCAGA
The DNA here is from genome assembly GCA_963823035.1 of uncultured Gemmatimonadales bacterium. Lineage (GTDB taxonomy): Bacteria > Gemmatimonadota > Gemmatimonadetes > Longimicrobiales > Gaopeijiaceae > SZUA-318. The sequence goes on along the minus strand of CAWGKG010000012.1, from coordinate 271,976 downwards.
TCGGCGGCGGCTCGCTGGGCGGCAAGGGGAGGGGGCTGGCGTTCGCCTCGCGCCTCCTCGACGAGGTGCGGCTCTCCGAGCGCTTTCCCGGCGTACGCATCGACGTGCCGGCCGCCGTGGTGCTGGGAACGGGCGTCTTCGACGAGTTCCTCGACGACAACGACCTCCGCTCCTTCGCGCTCCAGTCCGAGGACGACGCCGAGACGCTCGGCGCGGATTCTCGCGGCGCCGTTGCCCGGACACGTGGTGGCGGCGCTCGAGAGGGTCGTGAGCGTCGTGACGAGCCCGATCGCCGTGCGCTCCTCCTCCCTCCTGGAGGACTCGCCCCAGCAGCCGCTGGCCGGGATCTACGGCACATGGATCCTCCCCAACGACGCGGCGGACGTCGAGGTCCGGCTCCGCCAGTTGGTGGATGCGGTCAAGCGCGTGTACGCGACCACCTTCGGTCGGAAGGCGCGCGCCTTCATCAACGCGACGCCCTATCGCCTCGAGGAGGAGGCGATGGCGGTCATCATCCAGCGGGTGGTGGGTGCCCGCCACGGCAGCCGCTTCTACCCGCACATCGCCGGCGTGGCCCGCTCGCACAACTACTACCCGCAGCCACCGGCCCGCCCCGAGGACGGCATCGCCGCCGTCGCGCTCGGGCTGGGGAAGACGGTGGCGGAGGGGGAGCCATGCCTCCGCTTCGCGCCCCCGCACCCCGGACACATCCTCGACCATTCATCGGTGGAGGGGATGCTGGAGAGCGCGCAGCGGGAGTTCTGGGCGTTGCACCTGGGCGAAGTCGCCGCCGGAGGAGGGGTGGGCCGCGGACGGGCCCCTCGTGCGCTGCTCGCTGCGCGACGCCGAGGCGGACGGCACGCTCGCGCCGGTCGCCTCCACCTTTTCGGCCGAGAACAACGCCGTCTACGACGGGATCGGCCGACGGGGCGTGCGCCTGGTCACCTTCGCGCCCGTGCTGAAGCACGACGTCTTTCCCCTCGCGGAGATCCTGCGCGAGCTGCTCATCCTGGGGATGGCGGGGACCCGCCTCCCCGTGGAGATCGAGTTCGCCGCGACGCTCGGCAGCAAGGGCGAGCTGTCCGAGATGGGCTTCCTCCAGCTCCGTCCGGTCGCGATCGCCCGCGACGACGACGGGGTGGACACGGAGAGCTATCCTCGCGAGCGCGCTCTTCTGCCAGAGCCCGTCCACGCTCGGGCACGGGAAGGTCGATCGACTCACCGACTGGATCGTGGTGGACCGGGACCTCTACGAGCGGTCCCAGAGCGCGGAGGTCGCGTCGGCCGTGGCCCACTTCAACGGAATCCTCACCGCGGAGGGGCGCACCTACGGGCTCATCGGCGTGGGACGTTGGGGATCGACGCAGCCGTGGCTCGGCATCCCCGTGAAGTGGGAGGACATCTCCGGGGCCCGCGTGATCGTCGAGGCCGGCTTCCGGGACTTCCGCGTCACCCCGTCGCAGGGCACGCACTTCTATCAGAGCCTGGTCTCCCTCGGGGTGGGCTACTTCACGGTGAACGCGCACGCCGGCGAGGGCTTCGTGGACTGGGAGTGGCTCGCGGCGATGCCCGCCACCGCGTCGCAGGGACCGGTCAGGCTGCTGCGCTTCCCCGCCCCCGCCGTAGCCGTCATGGACGGCGCGGAGCGTCGGGGCGTGCTCATCAAGCCCGTCGGGACGTGAGGTCCCACCCGATGCCGCTGCAGACCCTGGGGGCGTAGCGATGCGGATCGTGGCCGGCATCTGGGCAGGAAAAGACCTGGTCTCCCCCGGCCAGCGGGTCCGGGCGACGGCCGAGGAGGTGCGTGACCGCTGGTGTAGCTTCATCGAGGCCCACCTCGAGGGCGCGCGCGTGCTGGACCTCTTCGCCGGCGCGGGCGCGCTCGGCCTGGAGGCGCTGTCACGCGGGGCGGCCTCCGCCGACTTCGTGGAGTCGGCCGGCGTCGCGCTGCACGCGCTCAAGGCGAACGTGGCCGCCCGCAAGCTCAGGCCGCTGCGGCCCGGCACGGCGCCGACTGCGCGCTACAAGGCGGCGCGGATCTTCAAGCGGGACGCCATTCCCTTCGTGAGGGCCCTGGAGGAAGGGGCGTACGACGTGGCATTCGCCGATCCGCCGTACGGATCCGCGAAGCTGGACCTGGTGATCGGGCGCTGGAAGGAGGTCCGATTCGCCCGGATCCTGGGCGTCGAGTACGTGGCCGACCAGAAGGTGCCGACGGGCGGGAAACGGCTGGATTTCGGGGACACGCGCGTCACGGTCTACGGGCTTCCGGGTCGTGACCGCCGATCACGTCGGCGGGGAAGCTGCGAATTCCATGTGACAAAGGGTGCATATCGCGCCCGGATGCGCCATCTTATCTAAGCCCTCCCTTGCATCCCCCTGCCCACTCACTCCCACCGAAAGAAAAGAGCGCACTTATGGCTGCCTACGTCACCGGCCTCATGGAGGACGTGAAGGCCAAGAACCCGGCGGAGCCGGAGTTCCATCAAGCCGTCCACGAGGTCGCGGAGTCGCTGGAGCTGGTCCTGGAGAAGAGGCCCGAGTACCGGTCCGCGAAGATCCTCGAGCGGATCATCGAGCCGGAGCGGGTGATCCTCTTCCGCGTGCCGTGGGTGAACGACCGCGGTGAGGTGCAGGTCAATCGGGGCTTCCGCGTCGAGATGAACAGCGCGATCGGCCCGTACAAGGGCGGTCTGCGCTTCCATCCCTCCGTGACCCTCGGGATGTTGAAGTTCCTCGCCTTCGAGCAGGTCTTCAAGAACGCCCTCACCACGCTGCCGATGGGCGGCGGCAAGGGCGGATCCGACTTCGACCCGAAGGGGAAGAGCGACGGCGAGGTCATGCGCTTCTGCCAGAGCTTCATGACCGAGCTGTTCCGCCACATCGGCGCGAACACCGACGTTCCCGCCGGCGACATCGGCGTGGGCGGCCGTGAGATCGGCTTCCTCTTCGGTCAGTACAAGCGCCTCGCCAACGAGTTCACCGGCGTGCTCACCGGGAAGGGCCTCAACTGGGGCGGGTCGCTGATCCGTCCGGAGGCGACCGGCTACGGCGCCGTGTACTTCGCGGCCGAGATGCTCGCCACGCGCGGCGAGACGCTGGAAGGGAAGGTCTGCCTGGTGTCCGGCAGCGGCAACGTGGCTCAGTACACCGCGGAGAAGCTGCTCGACTTCGGCGCGAAGCCCGTCACGTTCTCGGACTCCGCCGGCTACATCTACGACGAGGCCGGAATCGACCACGAGAAGCTGGCGTTCGTCATGGACCTGAAGAACCATCGACGCGGCCGCATCTCGGAGTACGCCGACAAGTACAGCACGGCGGTCTACACGCCGGTGAAGGCCGGTCGCGACGCCGATCCGCTGTGGGACCACAAGGCGACGTGCGCGTTCCCGAGCGCCACGCAGAACGAGATCAACGCGAAGGACGCGCAGAACCTGCTGAAGAACGGCGTCTACGTTGTGTCCGAAGGCGCCAACATGCCGACCGTGCCCGAGGGCGTCGAGCTCTTCCTCGACAAGGGCATCCTCTACGGTCCCGGGAAGGCCGCCAACGCCGGTGGCGTGGCGACGTCCGGCCTCGAGATGGCGCAGAACAGCATGCGCTACGCCTGGAGCCGCGAGGAGGTCGACACGAAGCTCCACGCGGATCATGAAGGACATCCACGCGCAGTGCGTGGCCGTGGCCGAACGAGTTCGGCACGCCGGGGAACTACGTCAACGGCGCCAACATCGCCGGCTTCCTGAAGGTCGCCGACGCGATGCTGGACCAGGGCGTGGTGTAGGCCCGCGGCATCGGAGTACGCCCTGCGGGGTGAGGGGCGGTCCCTTCGGGGGCCGCCCCTTCTCTTGCTCCTGCGGCTCCTCAGAAGCCGATGACCACCGGGAGGGTGATCAGCGCCAGGTAGGTCACGAAGACCACGACCATCCAGCGCAGGAACGTCTGGCCCTGCCGGACGTTGGCCGTCGCGCGCGTCGCCCCGAAGGTCAGGAGGACGCCGACCCCGAGGACCAGGAGGATGGCCAGGGGAGTGCTCAACGGTGCCTCCTCGAGAACGGGTGGTAGGACCTCCTGAATCTACCCACGCCCGCCCTTCCGCGAAGGGGGCGGACGGCGCGGTGCGGCACGTAGGGCATGCGTTTAGATTCAGGTCACCCCTGCCCCTTCTCCGTTCCTCACGGCGAGCGATGACCGAATCGAACGGCGGTTCCGACCCCCGTTTCCCGGGGGAGCTTCCCAGGAAGGCGGACGTGGTCGTGGTGGGCGGCGGGATAGCGGGCGCCTCCGCGGCCTATCATCTGGCGACGGCCGGGGTGGACACGCTCCTGCTCGAGCGGGAGCGCATCGGGGAGGGCGCCACCGCGCGCGCCATCGGCGTGCTGTCGCCGCCGCTGCGCCAGCCTTTCGACGAAACGGTGCACTTCCGCGGCGAGGAGGTCGCCCGCGAGATCTGGGACTTCGCCCTCCGCTCCGTCTCCGGCCTCGCACACCTCCTGCGTCGGCGGGGCGCCGAGAAGGCGGCCGGTCTCGATCTCTCCGGGGGCCACGTGCTGGCCGATGCCCATACGCTGCACGAGCTGGAGAGCACCTTCGCTGCGATGGAGCGCGCCGGCCTCCCGGTCGAATGGCTGTCCGCGGATCAGGTGCGTGAGCTCTGCCACGGCCGGAGTCTGCTCGGTGGCTATCGGCTCGAGGGAGGAGGCGCCCTCGACCCCGGACCCACCACGCTCGCGCTGGCGGAGGCCGCGCGCGACGCCGGCGCCGTCGTCCTCGAGGGGGTCAACGTGGGGGACACGGGGCGACGGGACGGGGAGATGGTGTGCGAGACGGACATGGGAGAGGTGCGGGCCGAGATGGTCGTGTACGCGACGCACGTGGACACGCGCCGCTTCTCGAACTTCCTCGGTGACGAGATCGTGCCCATCCGCGGGCAGGGGATGATCACCGAGAGCGGCGCTCCGACCCTCGGCGGATCGTTCGCCACGCCGTGGAAGCTCAACGTGTGGCGCTGGGACGCCGACAGCCGACTCCACCTGGGCGGCTGGAGACACGACGCCTGGGACCGCTCCTACTGGAAGCTCCGCCCCGAGGTCGACCTGCACCTGCAGAAGCAGGTCCAGGGGTGGTTCGAGTCGACGTTCCCCGACCAGGCGCCCCTGCGCGTGTTCCGGCGGTGGAGCGGCATCTTCGGATGGACCGCCGACTACCTCCCCCTCGTGGGACCCCTCCCCGGACGCACGGGCGAGCTCGTGATCTCCGGCTTCAGCGGCGGCGGCCTCCCCTTCGCCTTCGAGGCGGGGCGGGTGATCGCGGCGATCGTCGCCGAGGGCGAGCCTGTGCGCGGTGGTGAGCTGTTGAATCCCCGCCGCTTCACGTGAACGCGGGCTTCGACGCGCTGGTCGCCGACCTGGAGGGCGTGTTCGCGCGGGGCGTGGACGCGCGCCTCGCCGACGCCGCGTTCGAGGCGCTGGCGCTGCGGGTGTTCGCCCACCAGTTCGGGGCCAACGCGACGTATCGGGCATTCTGTGAGGGTCGCGGCGTCCGGCCTGGAGACATCGCCCGCTGGGAGGATGTCCCTCCCGTGCCGGCGCGGGCTTTCCGCCACGTCGACATGGTCTCGGCGGACGGGCCGCCCGAGGCGACGTTCCTCACGAGCGGCACGACGGGCTCGGAGGGCGCGCGCGGCCGCCATCCCGTACCTCGGCTCTCCCTCTACCGGGCGTCCCTCCGCCCCGGCTTCGCGGCGCATCTCCTGCCCGAAGGGGAGCGGCTTTCCCTGCTCTCGCTGATCCCCTCCCCCGCCGTCGCGCCCGAATCCTCGCTCTCGACGATGATCGGAGACGTGGCCGGGACCTTCGCGACAGGCGTCTCCTGGCTCGCGCATCCCCGCACCGGAACGGACGCAGACTCCTTCCTGGCCGCGGCCGCCCGGGCGCAGGAAGAGGGTCGGCCGGTGCTGGTCGCGGGAACGGCGTTCGCCTTCGTGCACCTCCTCGACGCCCTTGCGGCGGACGGACGTCGCGTCCGCCTGCCCGACGGCACGAGGATCATGGAGACCGGCGGCTTCAAGGGCCGGTCGCGAAGCGTCTCACGCGAGGAGCTCTACGCGGAGATCGAGACACGCCTGGCCGTGCCGGCGGAGCGGGTGGTCAACGAGTACGGCATGACCGAGCTGCTCTCGCAGCTCTACGAGCCCGTGCTGCGCGTGGGTCCGTCGGGGCGCGGGCTGCATGCCCCTCCGCCGTGGCTCCGCGTGCGCGCCCTCGACCCGAACACGCTGGAGCCGCTTCCGCCGGGGCAGGCGGGGCTCCTGGCCTTCTTCGATCTGGCCAACGCGGGCTCGGTGTCCCACGTGCTCACCGAGGACGTCGGCATCGTCTCGGAGGACGGTGTGCGCCTTCGGGGCCGCGCGCGGGATGCCGAGCCGCGCGGCTGCTCCCTGGCGCTCGAGGAGCTCCTGTCCGCCACGGAGCTCCGGTTCTGATGGACGTCGCGGGCACGGGTCGGACGCTCGAGGCGTGGGCGGTTCCCGCCGGGGTGCCCGTCCCGAGCTCCTACGCGCCCACCGGCGATCTGACGATCCTGGAGGTGACCTCCGCGTGGGTCGCGGAGCTGGCGCGACGGCTCCGCGCGGCCGGGAACGAGCTTCGCGACATGCACGCCGCATCGGTCGCCGCCGCTCTCGGTCGCGTCGGTGAGCGCTTTCTCGACCCGGCCGATCCGCTCCGCCTCCGGGCCCTGGAGCTGCTGCCCGTCCATTCGGGGCTGTCGCCGGCGATGGCCGGGGCCGTCCTCGACGGGATGGCGGCGGATTGGACGGCGTCACGGCTGGCGGAGCTCCTGCGCACGGAGCTGGTGGATCCGACCGAGCTCGACCGCTTCGTTCCGGCGCGGCACGGACGCGTGCGGGCAGTGGGACCGGAGCTGTGCGTGCAGATCGTCTCGGGCAGCGTGCCCGGCGTGAGCGCCACGGCTCTGCTGCGGAGTCTGCTGGTGAAGGCACCCACCCTCCTCAAGCCCGGGCGGGGCGACGCGGTGCTCCCCGTGCTGATGGCGCGCGCGCTACGCGACGAGTCGCCCGCGATCGCGAACGCGGCTGCCGTCGTGTACTGGCCCGGCGGAAGCGGGGCGCTCGAGGACGCGGCGCTCGGGGAGACGGACACGGTGGTCGCCTACGGGGGGAACGACGCCGTACGGAGCGTTCGCGACCGGACGCCGGTCACCGCCCGCTTCGTGGCCTATCCCAACCGGATCGGGGTGGGCGTCGTCGGGCGTGACGCGCTCGCCCCCGATCTCCGGCACAGGATGGTGTCGGAGGTCGCGGGCGCGGTGGCGTTCTTCGACCAGAGAGGGTGTGTCTCGCCGCACGTGATCTTCGTGGAGGAGGGCGGGGCAGCCACCCCGGGCGGCTTCGCCCGGGAGCTCGCGGACGCGCTGGGACGGATGGAGGGCTCTCTGCCCGGCGGCACGCTCGACGCCTCCGAGGCGGCGGCCCTGCACCAGCTCCGGGGTACGGCCGAGCTGCTGGCGGCGTCGGGCTCGGGCGCCGCCCTCTACCACGGCGGTGCGGCGGCATGGACGGTGGTGTTCGACCCCCGGGCGGAGCTGGACGCCGCCTGCGTCGGAAGGGTGGTGCGGGTGCGTCCGGTCGCGGACGCTCTCGCCGTCGCGGCGCGGCTGGCTCCCCTGCGCGGCCATCTGCAGACCGTCGGTGTGGCCGGGTGTGAGGGGCGCCTGGAGGCCTTGGCCGAATCCCTGGCGCGCATCGGGGTCAGCCGTGTGGCGCCGTTCTCCGCGGTGCCCTTCCCTCCGCCGTGGTGGCACCACGACGGCGAGGGGCCGCTCACGGCGCTGCTTCGACGGACCGACCTGGAAGGCTGAGGTCGCCCGGACCGCTCAGGCCGAGAGGACGCGGACGAGCGCCCGGGCGTCCGCCTCGGTGTAGCCGTAGAGGAAGGCCACGGAGGTCATCCGCTCGCCGCGAGCCAGCCGTCGCCGTCGAACAGGGAGACGTCTCCCTGCTCGACGCGCAGCAACAAGCTATTCTTCCTCGGGCTGCTGCTCGGCCCGCCACATCACGATCTGCCGTCCGCCGTCCGGATTCTCTTCGACGCGTACGGTGAGAGAGTCACCTTCGTCGATGCCGAGGTCGTCGCGCATGTCCTGCGGGATGGTGATGCGGCCGCCGACACCGACGGAGACGTCACCGTAGTACAGCGTACGGTAGATGGCCATCCAGCCTCCTCGTGTTCTTGAAGCAACAGCCGTGTAATGTACAGAGAGCGCGGGGAATGCGCGACGGATGTCACGTAATTGAAGGGTTTTCAGGCGGTCCTCGTACTCCGCCCGTATCACGGTACCCGCGTCCCGGCGTGTGATTTCCTGCCATAATGGCACAAATCGCGTGGTTCCCTACTCCTCCGTCCCCCTTCGCTCATGAACGGATCGGACCTCGCACTCCGCCTCGAGGGTGTCACCAAGCGCTTCGGAAAGCACACCGCGGTCTCGGGGCTGGACCTGGAGGTGCCCCGCGGCGTGATCTACGGCCTCCTCGGACCCAACGGATCGGGGAAGACGACGTCGATCCGGATGATCATGGGCATCCTCCATCCGGACGAGGGCTCGGTGTCCCTCTTCGGCGGGAAGGCCGACGACGCTGCCCGCAGCCGCGTCGGCTACCTCCCCGAGGAGCGGGGTGTCTACCGCAAGATGAAGTGCCTCGATCTCATCGTGTTCCTCGCGGAGATCCGCGGCGTATCCCGCTCGGAGGGGCGCAAGAGGGGGCTGATGTGGCTGGACCGCCTCGGACTTCCGGAGTGGGCCGACAAGAAGGTGGAGGACCTGTCGAAGGGGATGCAGCAGAAGATCCAGTTCATCGGGACCGTGATCCACGAGCCCGAGATGCTGATCCTCGACGAGCCCTTCAGCGGCCTGGACCCGATCAACCAGGACGTGCTCGAGGAGATCGTCCGCGACTTCCACGCCAAGGGAACCACGATCCTCTTCTCCACGCACCTCATGGACCAGGCCGAGCGCCTCTGCGAGCGCGTCTGCCTCATCTCGCGATCGAAGAAGGTCCTGGACGCGGATCTGAAGGAGCTGAAGGCGTCCGAGCGGAAGGGTCTGATCGCGGTGGAGTTCGACGGGTCGGACCGCTGGCTCCAGGGCCCCGAGATCGACGGCTCCGATCGCGTCGACGGCACGCTGATGATCCGGCTGCGTGACGGCGCGGACCACCAGGCGATCTTGAAGCGCGCCGTCGAATCCGGCGCGACGATCTACCGGTTCGACCTCGTGGAGCCGCGCCTCCACGAGATCTTCGTTCGACATGTCGGTGCGGCCGCGGCGCTGGAGGCGGGCGTCCCGCAGAGCGCGCTCGGACCGGCCGCGACCGTGGGAGGTGTGCGATGAGGGCCAACGTGTGGGCGGTGATCCGACGGGAGTACCTGCAGCGGGTGCGGTCGCGGTGGTTCATCTTCTCGACCGTCGCGGGGCCCGTGTTCATGATCGCCCTCATGGTCGTGCCGGCCCTCCTGGCCAGCCGCTCCGCAGCGGGCCGAGCGCAACATCGCGCTCGTCGACCGCACGGACGCGCTCTACGAGCGGGTCGCGCCCCGCCTCGAGGACGCGGGCTACGAGGTCCGGCGCGAACCCTGGTCCGACGACGTCGTGGCGGAGCTGAGCCAGCAGGTCAACGACAAGGACCTGGGCGCGTTCATCCTCATGGACGACGAGACGCTCGCGTCCGGGACGGGCGGTGTTCTACGGCTCGTCGAGCCCGTCGCCCTTCCGGCGCATGGCGATCCGTTCGGCGATCTCGCGCGCCGCCCTGGAGAAGGCTCTCCAGGACCAGGGGATGGACGCGGACCAACTGATGGGCGGAGGCGAGCTCGACGTGCAGGTGCTGTCGAGCGAGGGTGCCGGCACGGACGACCCGCGCTTCGCGGTCGCGTACGGGGGCGCGTTCTTCCTCTACATGATGCTGCTGATCTACTCCGTGTCGGTGATGCGGGCCACGCTGGAGGAGAAGACGAGCCGGGTGGTGGAGGTGGTGATCTCCTCGATGAAGCCCTGGCACCTCATGCTCGGCAAGATCCTGGGCGTGGGAGCGGTCGGGATCACGCAGATGGCGGTGTGGCTCCTCTCGGGTGCGCTGGCGTTCTCGGCCGGACTCCCGGCGCTGGTGGCCGCCCGTCCGGAGATGGCCTCGCTCGAGAGCATGAGGCAGTTCCTCCCGGGGGTGGGGCTCCTCCTCCTCTTCGGCGCCTTCTTCCTCTTCGGGTTCTTCCTCTATTCCGGGCTCTACGCCGCGGTGGGCGCCATGTGCAACACGGACGAGGAGGCGCAGCAGGCCCAGGTCCCGGTGACGCTGCTCGTGATCGCCCCGATGATCCTCCTGATGCCCGTGATCAGCGACCCGGGCTCGACGCTGGCGATCGCGACGTCGCTCTTCCCGTTCTTCTCGCCCATTCTGATGTTCGCCCGCGCCGCCGGGGGTGGCGCGCCGGCCTGGCAGGTGGCGGCGTCCTTCGTCCTGATGGCGCTCGCCACGGTGGCCGTGGCGTGGGTGGCCGGGAGGATCTACAAGGTCGGGATCCTCATGGCCGGCAAGCGGCCGACGCTACCGGAGCTGTGGAGGTGGGTGCGCGAAGCTTGAGGAGATCTCCATCTCCGGAAACACGAGGTTCCGGACTGCGTAGGGCCTTGGGAATGCAACGTCCTGCCGGTTGAACCGGTCACACAAGGACGGGGGGCGCTCGCTGGAGCGCTCGGGGAATCACTGGGGGAGGGGTCCTCGATGGCCGACCTGAAGCTCGCCACGCGCACGTTCACCAAGACGCCGTTCATCACCGCCGTGGCCGTGCTGTCGCTCGCGCTCGGGATCGGGGCGAACACCGCCATCTTCTCGCTGTTCGACCAGATCCTGCTCCAGAAGCTGCCGGTGCAGGATCCCGATCGGCTCGTCAACCTGGGGGCGCCGGGGCCGAAGCCCGGCTCCCAGTCGTGCAACCAGGCGGGCGACTGCGACGAGGTCTTCAGCTACGCGATGTTCCGCGACCTGGAGAAGGCGGACCTGCCGTTCTCCGGCGTCGCGGCGCACCGGCTGTTCAGCGCCAACCTGGCCTTCGAGGGCAACACGCTGAACGCGACGGGGATGCTCGTCTCGGGGTCCTACTTCCCGGTCCTGGGCATGCAGCCGGCGCTGGGGCGTCTGTTCGGCGTCTCCGACGACCAGAACATCGGGGAGCATTCGGTGGTCGTGCTCTCCCACCAGTACTGGGAGAACAACCTCGGGGCCGACCCGAACGTGCTCAACGGCACGATGATCGTGAACGGGAACCCGATGACCGTGGTCGGCGTGGCTGCCGAGGGCTTCCGTGGCACGACCATGGGCTCCGAGCCGGACGTGTTCGTGCCGCTCTCCATGCGCGCGACCATGGAGCCGTGGTTCGACGGCCAGTTCGACAACCGCCAAAGCTACTGGGCGTATGTCTTCGCGCGCTTGAAGCCGGGCGTGACGATCGAGCGGGCCAGGCAGGAGGCCAACACGTTCTACCACGGCGTCATCGAGGACGTGGAGGCTCCACTTCAGGACGGGATGAGCGAGGCGACGCTCACACGCTTCCGCGCCAAGGAGCTCCAGGTCGAGGCGGGTGAGCGCGGGCAGAGCTCGATGAACGAGGAGGCGCGCACGCCGCTCCTCCTCCTCCTGAGCATCACCGGCGTCGTGCTCGCTCATCGCGTGCGCGAACATCGCCAACCTCCTCCTGGCGCGCGGCGCCGGGCGCAATCAGGAGATGGCGATCCGCGCTTCCCTCGGGGCGCGCCGTGGCCAGCTCATCGGCCAGCTGCTCACCGAGTCGCTCCTCCTCGCCCTCATGGGCGGGGCCGCCGGGCTGATCGTGGCCCAGTGGACGCTGAAGCTCATCGGGTCGCTCCTGCCGCCGGGCGCGATGGACGACGTCTCGCTGCACATGCGCGGCTCGATGATCGCCTTCACCGGCTTGCTCGCGATCGGCACGGGCGTCCTGTTCGGCCTCTTTCCCGCGCTGCACGCGTCGCGCACCGATCTGGTCACGACGCTCAAGTCGAGCTCGGGCCAGCCGTCCGGCGCGCGCGCGGCGGCCCGCTTCCGCTCGACGTTGGTGACGGCGCAGATCGCGCTGTCCATGGCGCTGCTGGTGGCGGCGGGACTCTTCATCCGCAGCCTGGTCAACGTCAGCAGGGTCGACCTGGGGCTGGACACGAGCCACGTGATCGTCTTCGGCAGCTCGCCCGTGCTCAACGGCTACAAGCCCGACGAGAGCCAGGCGCTCTTCCAGCGCGCGGAGAGCGAGTTGGCGGCCATCCCGGGCGTCACGGGCGTGTCCACCGCGCTGGTGCCGGTGCTGGGCGGCAGCTCCTGGGGAACGGACGTGGCGGTGGAGGGCTTCGAGGGCGGTCCGGACGTCGACCAGAACTCGAGGTACAACGAGGTCGGCCCGCACTACTTCAGCACGCTGGGCATGCCCCTGCTGGGCGGCCGGGAGTTCGACGAGAGCGACGTGGAGGGCGCCCCGAAGGTCGCGATCATCAACGAGGCGTTCGCGCGCAAGTTCAACCTGGACCCGCGCAACGCCGTCGGGAAGTGGATGTCGACGAACAGCCGCGCCGGGTCGGACGACCTGGATGTCCAGATCGTGGGGGTGGTCCAGGACGCGAAGTACAACGACGTGAAGCAGGCGGTGCCGCCGCTCTTCTTCACGCCGTACAAGCAAGACGACGGGATCGGCTTCATCAACTTCTACGTGCGCACCTCGCTCGAGCCCCAGCAGATCCTGCGCGCGGTGCCGACCGTGATGAAGGGGCTCGACCCGAACCTTCCGGTCGAGGATCTCAAGACGCTCGAGCAGCAGGTGCGTGAGAACGTCTTCGTGGACCGGATGATCAGCACGCTGGCGTCGGCCTTCGCGACGCTCGCCACGCTCCTGGCCGCGGTCGGCCTCTACGGCGTCCTGGCGTACACGGTGGCGCAGCGCACGCGTGAGATCGGCCTGCGCATGGCGCTCGGCGCCGGCGCGGACCGCGTGCGCGGCATGGTGCTGCGTCAGGTGACGAAGATGCTCCTCGTCGGCGGCATCCTCGGGATCCTCGCGGCGCTGGCGTTGGGCAAGGCGGCGGGCTCCCTCCTCTTCGGGCTCGAGGGGAACGACCCCTGGGTCGTGGCCGCCGTCTCCGTGGTGCTGGCCGCCGTCGCGTTGGGTGCCGGGTACATCCCGGCGATGCGCGCGTCGAAGGTCGACCCGATGCAGGCGCTCCGGTACGAGTAGCCGGCGGGTCGAGCCCGGCGCGGGGATGCGCCGGACACGCTACGCTCCCGCCTCTTCCTCTTCCTCGGGGAGCACGGACCGAAGCAGCCCCTGCAGCTGCCGGTCGTCGAAGGCGCGCGCCTTCGCCAGGGCCTCCTCGTAGGAGGGCTCGATGATGATGGTCGCCGTCCGGTAGGTGCCGTCCGCGGAGCCCCCGTCGGGCGAGTCGAACCGCAGGCGGGCGCGGTACGCGTCCGGGTCGGCGGGGGTCCTCGTCGATCTCGAGGTAGGCGTCCCAGATGCGGCCGCGATACGCGACCGTGGCGAGATGGAAGCCTCCGGCGTCGGCCGTCATTCGTCGTCCCTGAGGATGCGGACGGGGAAGGGCTCCGTGACCGACCCGGCGTAGAGCGACACGTGCGGGAAGGGGATCTCGATCCCCTCGGCGTCGAAGCGCACCTTCACGTCCTCCGTGATCGTGTTCTTCACGGTGAGCCACGACTCCTTCTTGGCCCACACGGCGAAGAGGAAGTCGATGGACGAGCTCCCGTATCCCTGGAAGATCACCAACGGCTCGGGCTCCATGAGCACGAGCGGATTGGCGTCGGCGACCTCCAGCAGGATCCTGCGGACCCTGCCGATGTCCTCCTTGTACGCCACCCCGACCTTCACGTCGACCCGGCGGATGGGGAAGCGCGTCACCGTGGTGACCTGGCTCTTCACCAGGGTCTCGTTGGGGATGCGCACCATCTTGTTGTCGAAGGTGCGGATCTTCACCGACAGCATGTCGATGGTGAGCACCGCGCCGATGACGTCGCCGACCGAGATGACGTCGCCCACCCGGAAGGGCTCCTCGGCCAGCAGGAAGAAGCCGCTGATGATGTTCGACACCGAGGTCTGGGAGGCGAAGCCGAGCGCGATGCCGAGGATTCCCGCCGCACCGAGCAGCGGCGCGAGGCTGAAGCCGAGCTCGCGAAGCACCGAGACGATGATGACCAGCGCCAGCGGGTAGAAGACGAGCTTGCCTGTGATGAGTCCCTTCTGCGCGTTGTAGAGGCGCGTGGCGTATCCGCGTGCCCAGCGCGACAGGATCCAGGCGCCGGGGATCCCCACCACCAGGAGGAGGGCGGAGCGAAGCAGGCCCTCGGGCGCGGTGAGCAGAGGGGAGAGGCTCCAGCCGGCCGCGTCGGTGCCGGTGGCCTGCAGCGTCGCGACGAGCGAGAGGGGGCTCACAGCCCCCCCCATCCGGAGAGCGCCCTCAGGCGCGCGAACGTGCGTGCCCGAAACGACCGCGTCTGCGCCCTCGCCGGCGAGATCTCCCGTGCCCCCGCGGCCTCGTGGGGGGGTTGGTCGTCCATGTGGATGTCGCTTCCGTCTGCCTCGCCACGGTACTCCACGCGCACCTCCTCGGCCCAGAGCGAGCCATCCTTCTCGTAGATGCTGAGGTGCTCGACGCGCAGCGCCAGCTTCTCGACGCGCAGCGACGCCTCCGAGTGGTTCTCGAGCTGGAGCGTGCTCATGACGAGCCAGGGCTCGAAGAGTCTCGGGGCGGATCTCGCGTCGCGCCTTGGTCGTGAGCCAGTACGCCAGCTCGCCGTCGAGGAAATCCCCCCACCAGGTTTCGGAGAGCCGCTCGGTCGGAACCTCCGTCAGGAGCGTGCCCCGCCCACGGGACCTCTCCACGGCCTCGAGGCGCACCCAGGGCGGCACCCGCATGTAGACGCGGGCGTGCGCCCGCGGCATCAGCGTGAAGGGGTGCTCGGGCCCCACCACCAGCGGCCGGTCCGGGAAGACGGGGAGGATGCGCAGGTTGTGAGGAACGTCCTTCATCGCCCACCGGCTCCAGTCGGCGTCCTCCGGCGGCTCCTCGGGGGTGCTCTCGTCCTCGTCGACGTAGGTGTGGGCGACCCACAGCTCGCTCCCTACGCCCCGCAGCCAGATCATGAGCGGCCCCACGAGCAGGTGCTCGGTCTCGCCCGTCGCCGGAGGGGGACGCTCGCCCCAGAGCCCGCTCGGTCCGATCGGTCCCGTGTCCATGTCTTTCAGGGCGCCCCCGCGCTTGTCCTCAGAGTCCTCCGTGCCGCGCCGAGCGCGGCGCTCATCTCACGAAGCTCGGACTCGCCGAGCTCCCTCCCGCCGTACCGTGCCCGAAGATACAGCTCCACCACCCGCTCGGCGGGGCGGGCCGCACCGGGGCGCGACCGGCGCAGCCGTTCCACCAGCACGAGCGGAGTGAGCCCCGGCGTCACGAGGATCCCCGCCCGCTCGCAAGCTTCACGCAGGCCAAGATACATGCGTGTCTCGCGGGGGAGTGAGCCCCGGCTACTGCGCGCCCACCAAAACCCCGCCAGGAGCAGGAGGGCGAACCCGCCGGCACCCCAGAACGTGAAGTCGGGTCCGGACGGGTCCGAGCGTTCCCCGGTGTCGCCGGGCTCGGCCGCGAAGAGGGTGGTCCAACGCTCGAGGATGCCTACCTGGGACTGCGCGCTGTAGTCCAGCACCCACTTGTTCCAGCGGTGCTGGATGGCGTCGAACAGGATGCGTCCCGGCCAGAACCACGACTCGAGGTGCTCGCCCCCGCCCGCTCCGGCGGGTGTGGGATCGAACGTCACCCATCCGTACCCGGGAAACCAGACCTCGACCCAGCTGTGGGCCTGGTTCTGCGTTACGGCCAGGTAGTTGCCGAACTGACTCCACTCCCCGCCCAGGAAGCCGTTCACGTTGCGGGACTCGACCCCGGCCGCGCGCAGGAGCACCACCATCGCCGTAGAGAAATACTCGCAATGTCCGGCCTTCCGCTCGAAGAGGAACCAGGGTAGCGTGGCCTCCCGCGACGTGGCCGGCAACTCGAGCGTGTAGCGGAAGGTGCCGAGGTACCGCTGGATCGCGACCGCCTTGTCGTAGTCGTTGTCGAGCCCGGCCGTGAGCGAGTCCGCCAGCGCCTGGATGCGCGGATCCAGGCGGTCGGGCAGTTGGAGGAAGTAGCGCGCCGGGGGTGCGTATCCCCCCGTGGCCGCGCGCAGGCTGTCCGGGGGCGGGCTCCCCAGGCGGGAGTATGCCGTGTAGGCGGGTGCACCCGAGCCCCAGTAGACGAAGTCGCCGGCGTTGTCGAAGAGGGGCTGGATGCCGTTCTCGGGCTCGATGCCGATCACGGGGTGGAGTCCGAACAGCACGCGCACGTCGAGCGGTGCCGCGAAGATCTTCTGCTCGATCCAGGGGCCCGTCCACCGCTCTCGATACCAGCGCGTGCGGACCGGAGGAGGGCGGCAGGCCGCGGGTACGCGTCCAGCGCGTCCCGTCGAATCGGTCGTAGGACCGACCTCGCCAATGAAGCGACAGGAGGTTGGCGGGACGGCCGTCGGGGAACTCGACGCGGAGCACGATCTGCGGATTGCCGTAGATGCGCGACCCGTGCGCGCCGATCGAGACCTCGTCGCTGAAGCCGGCGATCGACGTGGCGAGCGTCTCCCCGCGGCCTGCCCACCCCCGCGCGACCCGCGGGAAGGTCACGAACACGACGGCCGCCACCAGGAGGATCACGCCCACCAGCCCGCCCGTGGTCAACAGGAGGTTTCGTCCGAGCGGGATCTCCCTGATCCCGTGGCGCTCGGCCTTCCGCCGAAGGTGTCCGACCATGAGCGCGAGGGTGGAGAGCGACACGTAGGCGATGAATGCCGCGAGGAAGAGGACCCCGGGGCGATACGCGGTGGACGCCAGGAGGAGCGCGAAGCTCAGGGCGTACAGGCGGATGTCGTTGGGGGCGTCGAGGGAGCGTAGCGCCTCCGCCGCCATGAGCAGGAGGAGGAGGTCGACCACCGGGACGACCACGTCGTCGCGGACGATCAGCACGTGGATCGCGGCACGCGCGACCAGGAGCGCGGCCAGCGGCAGCCAGACCCGCTCCAGCCGCACCGATAGGGCGTGGTCCGGGTGCCAGAAGAGCGCGACCACGAGCGCCACGGCGGCGAGCACGGCGGACAGCGGCTCGAAGCCCGCGCCGCCCGCGAAGGCGACGAGGCCGGCGAAGGACATGAGCACGGCGAGGCGCCGATGCAGGAGCCGGAGGTTCACGCCGCACTCCCGGCCTGCACGAGCACGCAGGCGTCCAGCTCGACCGGCGGCTCCGAGGCCGGCGCATCCGGATGGAAGTCGACGCGGGCAAGGACGTCGAGGATGCGCTCGAGCTGGCCCTGGCCCTCGCCGGGTCCGACGAGCACGTCGCCGGCGCTGAGCGCGAACGGAACGCCCTCCGAGGCGGCACGGGCGGCTACCGAGGCGGCCACCTCGACGGCCACCTCGGCCTCGGGGCCGGGCTCGCACCGGAGGTCGAGACAGATCCAGCGCGTGCGCGCGCCGTCCCTCTCGTACTCGCGCATGACCGGCTCGCGCAGGCGCGCGGAGGAGCGCCAGTGGATGTCCCGGGGATCGTCTCCCGGCCGGTACACGCGCAGGCTGCGATACTCGCCCCGATACCCCGCCGCGCCCCGCGCCACCGCCCCCGAGCGCGGGACGCGGTCCATGCCGGGCAGCGGCATCTGCACGTTCCGATCCGTGCGGGGCCAGACGATCACCTCCCCCGGGAGCTCGAGGTCGCGCTCCTTGAGGAAGAGGCCGAAGGGGAAGGCGGTGGCGAGGGTGAGCGTGTGCAGCGGGTACGTTCCCCGGCGCACGAAGCTGTTGACCGATCGCGCACCCGCGGTGTCCCCGGCGGCGACGTGCGCCAGGAAGGCCCGCCCGGGCAGGCCCTGCTCGACCAGCTCCACGGCAAGGCTGGGCAGCCGCGTCTTGGTGTTCGTGACGCGGTAGGTCGCCCGGAGCTCCTGGCCGACCGTCACGGCCCGCGGGAGGTGGCGCTCCACGGTGAGGCCGCGGATGGCCTGCTCGGACAGCCATCCGCTCACGGTGATGAAGCCGAGCATGGCGCCGAGGAGCAGGTAGAGGAGGTTGTTGCCGGTGTTGAGCGCCGCGAAGCCCACGGCGAACGTCCCCACGGTGAACGCCAGCCCGCCGGGCGTGAAGCTGATGCGCCGCCACGCCCGCAGTCGCCGCCAGGCCTCACGGAAGGCCGGCAGGAGGGACGCGAGCCGGCGCCTCACACCGGCGCCTCGACCTCGTCGAGGATCCCCTCGAGGATCTGCGCGGCCTGCTCGTGGGCGTCGAGCGCGGCGCCCGACGTTCCGGCCGGGAGGATCCGGTGCGCGAGGCAGGGAACGACCAGCGTGCGCACGTCGTCGGGGATGAGGTAGCTGCGCCCCTGCGTGAGCGCGTAGCCGCGCGCCGCCCGGAAGAGTGCGATCGCGCCCCGGGGGCTCACCCCCATCCGCAGTCGGCTCACGCTCCGTGTCTTCTCGACCACGCTCATCAGGTAGTCGACGATGCTCGGGTCCGCCTCGACCTGCTCGACGCGTTCCTGGAGCTGGAGCACCTGCGTGGGGGTGAGCACGGGCCGCAGCCGCTCCATGACCGGGGTCGTGGTGGCCGACTCGGTCAGGATCTTCCGCTCCGCCTCACGGTTCGGGTAGCCGATCGTGATGCGCATGAGGAAACGGTCGAGCTGGCTCTCCGGCAGCGGGTACGTCCCGTGGTGCTCGAGCGGGTTCTGCGTCGCCATCACGAGGAACGGCCTGGGCAGGTCGTAGGTGGCGTTGTCGATCGTCACCCGCCCCTCCTGCATGGCCTCCAGGAGCCCGCTCTGCGTACGCGGTGGCGCCCGGTTGATCTCGTCGGCCAGCACCACGTTCGAGAAGATCGGGCCCGGGCGCGTCTCGAATTCCCCCGTCTGCGGGCGGTACACCGAAACCCCCAGCACGTCGGACGGGAGGAGGTCCGACGTGAACTGGATGCGACGGAACTCGACCCCGAGGGTGCGGGCGAGGGCGTGGGCCAGCGTGGTCTTGCCGACCCCGGGCACGTCCTCGAAAAGGACGTGGCCCCGCGCCAGGAGCGCGGAGAGCGCGAGCTGGATGACGTCCCGCTTCCCGTGGAAGACGGTCTCCACCTCCTGGACGAGCTGGTCCAGGAGCTCCAGCGACGGTCGCACGTCTCGTGCCGAAGTCGCGGTTGAGGTTTCGGCCATGGAGGCGGTCGCTGAGCGGGTCAGTTGTCCGGGCCGGAAGAGAACGCGTCCCGATGGGGTCGCGAACGGGAGAAAGTATAACACCCACGCCGAGAAAAAGGTTCTTGTACGGAGCCTGTTCGTCTTGACCCCATGTTGGGGGGCGGGTAGGTTCATGCCGTTTTTCCTGGGCGGTTTCCCACCGACCGGCTTCTCTCGTATCCATCCGGCCGGTCGCCGCCCGCGTGGCACCCCATTCCCGGGTGCGCGGCATGCTCAGGAGCACAGCGTCGAGATGAAAAAGCACTGGCTGATCGGCGGCACGGCCGGCGTGCTCGCCCTCGCCGGCCTCGCCTTCGTCCGGGTGCAGGATACCCAGCAGACGGCGCCGGTCGGCGGGCTGGATGCGTACCCGTCCGGGCAGCCCATCGCCTTTCCGCACAACACGCACGCCGGCTCCGAACCGGGGCAGCTGGGGATGGACTGCCAGTACTGCCACTTCTCGGCCGAGCGCTCCGTCGACGCCGGCATCCCGCCGATCTCGACCTGCGTGGGCTGCCACCAGGTGATCCCGGGCGCGAACAAGCCCGAGGAAGTCGCCAAGCTCATGCAGTACTGGAACGACAAGAAGACGATTCCCTGGGTCCGGATCTACAAGATCTCGGACCACGCCCACTATCCGCACATGCGCCACATCGCCGCCGGCCTCCAGTGCCAGCAGTGCCACGGGGAGGTCCAGACCGTGGACGTCATCAACAAGCGAGATCCGGCCTGGGGCGGTGCGAACATGGGCTGGTGTATCGGCTGCCACCGCACCGAGGGCGCATCGGACGATTGCGCCGTCTGCCACTACTAGGACGGGCCCGCCATGAGCGACGGCATCAAGCGGCGAGACTTCCTGAAGGTTCTCGGCGTCACGGGGGCGGGTGCGACGCTGACGGCCTGCAACACCGGGAACGTCGAGCGTCTCCTTCCCTACGTCACCGCGGACGAGGCGATCACCCCGGGTGTGGCCACGTGGTACACGTCGGTGTGCGACGGCTGCTCCTCCGGGTGCGGGGTCTGGGTGCGCACGCGCGAGGGACGCGTGGTGAAGCTGGAGGGGAACCCCGCACCACCCGGTCTCGGGAGGCGCGCTGTGCGCCAAGGGCCACGCGACGCTCCAGCACCTCTACGACCCGGATCGCTACACGGGCCCGATGGTCCGCGAGGGCGGCGCGCTGCGGTCGATCGGCTGGGAGGAAGCGGAGGCCATGCTCACGGAGCGCATCCGGGGCGCGGCCGGCAACGTGCTCTACATCGGCGGGCACAGCGGCCCGACGATGGCGCGGCTGGTGGAGCAGTTCGTCGGCGCGGTGGGCGGACGGCGCGTCCAGTACGATGCGCTCTCGGCCGCCCCGCTCCGTGAGGCCGCGCGGATCGCGTTCGGCATCGACGCCGTTCCCCGCTACCAGATCGACCAGGCCCGCTTCCTCGTCTCCTTCGGGGACGACTTCATCGACGGCGGCATCGCGCCGCTCTCGCAGCAGCGGGACTTCGCGCGCATGGCCGCGGTGGACGAGCACGGCTCCAAGGGCCGTCTGGTCTACGTGGGGCCGAGGCTGTCGCTCACCGGCCAGAACGCGGACGAATGGGTGCCGATCCGCCCGGGCTCCGAGGCCGCCGTGGCGCTCGGCATGGCCTCCGTGATCGCCGCGGACCGGCGGCGCGGCCGGCCCGTACGCCTCGGTGTTGGCTGCCTACGACGCCGCGCGCGGCCGCCGAGGCCGCGGGCATCGACGAGGACACGATCCGGGAGCTCGCCGACCAGTTCGCGACGGGCCCGAGCCTGGCGCTGGGACCGAGCGTGGCCGGCGCACCACCGCGGTGCCACCGCGGCGCACATCGCCGTGTTGATCCTCAACCACGTCGCGGGCAGCTTCGGTCGGACGATCCACATGGGCGGCGGTCCGCAGACGCCGGCCCGCCCCTACGCCGACATGGAAGCGGCCATCCGCTCCATGGCGGGTGGCGAGGTCGGCGTCGTCATGATCCACGGCGCCAACCCGGCGTACTCGCTCCCGGTCGCGTCCAGCTTCGCCGACGCGTTCGGCTCGGTGGGCTTCAAGGTCTCCTTCGCGCAGTCGCCGGACGAGACCTCCGCGATGGCCGACCTGATCCTCCCCGACCGGCACTGGCTCGAGTCGTGGGGCGACTCGGTGGGGCGTGACGGCGTGATGGCGCTCCGGCAGCCGGCGATGCGCCCCGTGCCGCACTTCGACGCCAAGCAGACCGGCGACGTCCTCCTCTCGGTGGCCGCCCGCCTCGGGAGCACCCTCGGCGGCGCGACCTTCTACGAGTACCTGCGGGCCGCGCACCAGGCGGACGCGGGCGCCGCCGACTTCGACGGATACTGGCGCGAGGCGCTGCGCACGGGGGTGATCCTCCGCGACGTGCCCGAGCCGGGCGTGCCCGCGCTGCGGGCGCCCGACACTGCGCTCTCCTTCGACATGCCGGCCTTCGACGGGGACGGGGACCTGACGCTCCTCGTCCACCCGTCCCCGCGCTTCGGCGCCGGCGAGCTGTCGAACGCGCCCTGGATGCAGGAGCTGCCCGACCCGGTCTCGAAGATCACCTGGCACTCCTGGCTGGAGATGCACCCGGACGCCGCCGAGGCGCGCGGGCTCCGCGAGGGGGACATCGTCACGGTGGCCTCCCCGTACGGCCAGGTGCAGGTGCCGCTGTGGCCCTACCCGGGGCTGCGCCCCGACACGGTCGCGCTCGCGATGGGCGGCGGTCACACCGACTTCGGCCGCTGGGCGAACGACAAGGGCGTGAACGTGATGCACCTCCTCCCGGCGGAGGCCGAGCAGCCCTCCGGGGCGTTCGTGACGCTGGCGACGAAGGTGTCCGTGACGCCGACCGGCGAGCATCGACGCCTCGCGAAGGTGTCGGGCTCGGACACGCAGCACGACCGCCCGATCGCCCCGGCCATCGCGCTCGCCGACCTGTCGGAGGGCGCGGAGCCGGAGAACGAGGAGGAGGGGCTCGAGGAGCTGCAGGCCGGTGGCGGCTTCGTGCCGGTGCCGGCCGAGGGCGGAACGCCCGAGTCGTTCCCCCTGGAAGGGTCGCGCTACGGGAAGTACGCCGACCGTGAGAACCGTGCGCGGTGGGCGATGGCGATCGACCTCGACAAGTGCACGGGCTGCAGCGCCTGCGTCACCGCGTGCCAGTCCGAGAACAACGTGCCGTGGGTCGGGGAGCAGCAGGTGATGATGGGCCGCGAGATGCACTGGATCCGCATCGAGCGCTACTACGAGCACGTGGACGCGACGCAGGCGGGCGATCTCGACATCCGTCACCTGCCGATGCTCTGCCAGCACTGCAACAACGCGCCCTGCGAGCCGGTCTGCCCGGTCTTCGCCACCTACCATACGCCGGAGGGCGTCAACGCCCAGATCTACAACCGGTGCGTGGGCACGCGGTATTGCGCGAACAACTGCCCCTACAAGGTCCGCGTCTTCAACTGGTACCGGTTCACGGACGCGGTCCCGGAGCCGATGAACTGGCAGTGGAACCCGGACGTGACGGTCCGCGACAACGGCGTCATGGAGAAGTGCAGCTTCTGCATGCAGCGCGTGCGCGAGGCCGAGAACCGGGTGGCGCTCGAGAAGCGCGGCTCGATCCCCGACGACGGCGAGGTGCTGATGGCGTGCCAGCAGAGCTGCCCCGCGGAGGCGATCGTCTGGGGCAACATCCGCGACCCTGAATCGCGCGTATCGCAGGTGGCGCAGAACCAGCGCACCTACCGGGTCCTCAACGAAGAGATCAACACCCAGCCCGCCGTGAACTACCTGAAGAAGGTCACCTTCCACGAGGTGGCGTCCGGAGAGCACGCATAATGGCCACGGCGACGAAGGAGCGCGGCGCGCTCACCCACCCGGACGTCGAGACCCTCGCCGAGGTCAACACCGACGTCCTCGTCGCGCTCAGCCGACCGGGGAAGGGCTGGTGGGCGCTCTTCACGCTCGCGGCCGCCGGCGTCGGCCTGTTCTTCACCTCCTGGGGTTGGCAGCTCTACCAGGGCATCGGCGTGAGCGGCCTGAACGCCCCGGTGGGATGGGGCGTGTACATCACGAGCTTCGTGTTCTGGGTCGGCATCGCGCACTCGGGCACGCTGATCTCCGCCATCCTCTTCCTCTTCCGCGCGCCCTGGCGGCAGTCGATCTACCGGACCGCAGAGGCGATGACGGTGTTCGCGGTGATGACCGCGGGCCTCTTCCCGCTCATCCACGTCGGCCGCGTCTGGCACGCGTACTGGCTGATCCCCTATCCGAACTCCCGCTTCCTGTGGCCGAACTTCAAGTCGCCGCTGGTGTGGGACGTGTTCGCCGTGACCACCTACTTCACGGTGTCCGCGGTGTTCTTCTTCCTGGGCTCGGTGCCCGACCTGGCCGCCGCGCGCGACCGGGCCATCGGGGCTGCGCAAGAAGCTGTACAACGTGATCAGCCTCGGTTGGCGGGGTACGGACAGCCAGTGGCACCACTTCGGCAAGGCGTACATCTTCCTCGCCGCGCTGGCCGCGCCGCTGGTGCTTTCCGTGCACTCCGTGGTGTCCTGGGACTTCGCGATGGGCATCGTGCCGGGGTGGCACGCGACGATCTTCGCGCCCTACTTCGTGGCCGGCGCCATCTACTCGGGCGTGGCGATGGTGATCACCCTCATCGTCCCGTTGCGGAAGATCTTCCACTTCGAGAAGTACGTCACGATCAAGCACTTCGACGCCATGGCCAAGCTCTGCCTCCTGACGTCGCTGATCGTGCTCTACGCGTACCTGACCGAGTTCTTCACCGCGTGGTACAGCGGTGAAGCGATCGAGCGGGCGTCCTTCTGGAACCGCCTCTTCGGGACGTACTGGTGGGCCACCTGGATCATGCTCACCTGCAACGGTCTGGTGCCCCTCATGCTCTGGTTCAAGCGCGTGCGTCACTCGATTCCCGCGCTCTTCGTCATCTCGATCTTCGTGAACATCGGGATGTGGTTCGAGCGGTACGTGATCGTGGTGACTTCTCTGCACCACGAGTACGAGCCGTACGCATGGGGGATCTACCGTCCGTCGTTGACGGAGATGGGGATCCTGATCGGCAGCTTCTGCTGGTTCAGCTTCTGGTTCCTGCTCTTCACGCGGCTGATTCCTCCGGTAGCGATCGCCGAGCTCAAAGAGGTACTGCCCCCGCCCCTGCGCAGGCAGCCCAAGGAGGCCCACTGATGAGCGCCGCCGGACCCGCCGGAGGCGGACAGAACACGGGGCTGCTGGCCTCGTTCGAGTTCCTCGACAGCACCGTCGACGCGATCGAGGGCTTGCGCAAAGCCGGCTTCGAGACCGTGAAGGCCTACGCGCCCTACCCCGAGCACCACATCGAAGCGGCGCTCGGCTACGGCCAGAGCCCGGTGCGCGTCTTCACGCTCGTGGGCGGGCTGACGGGCACGGCCACCGGCTTCGCCTTCACGACGTTCGCGTCGATGGACTGGCCGCTCGTGGTCGGCGGCAAGCCGATCGTGTCGATCCCGGCCTACGTGGTGATCGCCTTCGAGCTCACGGTGCTGTTCGGCGCGCTCGCGACCGTGATCGGACTGTTCATCAACAGCCGCCTCCCGAACGTGAAGCCCAGCGTGATCTACGATCCGGAGTTCAGCGCCGGCCGCTACGGCGTGTACGTGGAGGCGCCGCACGAGCGGGCGGACGAGGCCCGACGCATCCTGGAGGCGCAGGAGCCGGCCGAGCTCCGCGAGGGGACGGAGGTGGCCCATGGCTAGGGGCGTGCGGGTCCTCGCGGCGGTCCTGGCCGTCGCCGCGCTCGGGGGGTGCAAGCCGCTCGACGACACGATGGTGTTCATCTTCGGGCGAAGCATGCGCGACCAGCGCTCCTTCGACCCGTACGAGAACACCCGCCCCGCTCCGGAGAACTCCGTGGCCTTCTCCTCGGGGACGTATCCGGGGGCGCCGGACGAGTGGAACCTCGGTGAGCCGGACGGCACGCCGATCATTCCCGTGACGCAGCAGGACATGCTGCCGATCGGAACGGGCAACGCGAAGATCCAGGCCCTGGTCAACCCGATCGAGCCCGACTCCGCTTCGTTGGCGCGGGGCAAGGTGATGTTCGAGCGCTACTGCGCCGTGTGCCACGGCTTCGCCGGGATCGGCGCGGAGGCCGCGATGGCGCAGAAGCACCCGACCGTCGCGGTGTACGACCTCGCCGGCCCGGTCGTGCAGGGCTACACCGACTCGTACATCTACGGGATGATCCGCGTCGGCCGTGGGCTCATGCCGGACTATGGGTACCGCGTGACCGAGTTCGACCGCTGGAGGATCGTGAACTACATCCGGACGCTCCAGGCGCAGTTCAACGCCAACCAGGCGGGAGGGAACTGAGATGGCGCACGGTCCCACCATCCCGCGCGACATCGCGGTCCGCTATCTCCCCCGCTCGACGAGCGCGAACATGCTGACCGGGACGTTCTTCCTGGTCGGCCTGATCTCGTTCGTGATCCGGCTGACGCAGGACCCGCAGGCGGCCTGGGCCTCGTACGTGGCGAACTGGATGTTCTTCACGAGCATCTCGATCGGCGGCGTGCTGCTCGCGGTCGCGACCTGGATCACCAAGGCCAACTGGAACTGGTCCATACGGCGGGTCAGCCAGGCGTTCGCGGCCTTCCTGCCGATCGCCTTCGTGCTGATGCTGCCCATGCTCCTCAGGCTCCGCGGGTCGTACTTCCCGTGGATCGACGAGATGGCGCACGATCCGATCCTCCAGAAGAAGGCCGCGTACCTCAACATTCCCTTCCTGGTCTCGCGGAATCTGGTGGGTGTCGCGGTGCTCTTCGGCGTCGGCATCTACTTCGTCTATCTCGCGCTGCGTCCCGACATGGGGCTGCTCGCGGAGGCCGACGGCGCCGACCCGACGCGCAGGACGTGGCGGGACCGCCTCACGCAGGGGTGGATGGGGCAGGAGCAGGAGGAGGTCGAGAGCTATCGGCGCATGACGCGCATCGCCCCGGCGTTCGTGCTGATCTACGCCGTCGTGATGACGATCGTGGCCTACGACTGGGCGATGACCCTCGAGCCCCACTGGGCCAGCACCATGTTCGGCCCGTGGTTCTTCATGGGCGCGTTCCTGGGCGGCATCACGTCGACCACGCTGTGGAGCCTGTACCTGCGCACGCAGCACAAGGACTTCCAGAACCTGATCGGGCTGCATCAGCGCCACGACCTCGGCAAGCTGTGCTTCGCCTTCACGGTGTTCTGGACCTACCTCTTCTTCGGCCAGTACATCGTGATCTGGTACGGCAAGCTGCCGTGGGAGCAGCTGTGGGTCATCCACCGCTCGGACCCGCCGTGGGGGCGGGTCAGCGCGCTGGTGGTCGTGCTCTTGTTCGTGATCCCCTTCGCCGGCCTGCTCGGCCGCAAGTCGAAGATGAAGCCGGCCCTGCTCGCCACGTTCGCGACCGTGTCGCTCGTGGGGCTCTGGCTCGAGCGCTACGTGCTCATCGCGCCGGTGTTCTACCACGAGGGTGATCCGACCGTCCCGCTGTGGCAGCCGCTCATCGGGCTCATGTTCCTGGGCCTCTGGCTGGCCGCGATCCGTTGGTTCCTGTCCACCTTCCCGGCGATCCAGATCTGGCAGCCAATGACGGATCCGGAGGCGCTGGAGATCGAGCACACGCCGGTCTAGCACCCCGCCGCGGCCGTCTCCTTCGCGGGTGACGCGTGCTCAGGCGTGCGCGGCGCCGGGCTTCCGCCGCCAGCCGAACGCCACCTCCAGGGCGACGAGGACGGCGGCGAGCGCCCAGGTCGCGACGCGGACCGGGTCCTCACCCATGTAGACGAAGGCGGCCAGCCAGAGCGACGAGATCACGATCGTGAGCGTCGCGATCGGCGCCGCGAACCGGCTGTACTCGCGGAAGCCGATCCGCACACCGTCCTTCTCGGCGAGACCCACCGTGGTGACGTTCGCCGAGGCACCCACCACGGTCGCGTTGCCGCCGAGGCACGCGCCGAGCGCCAGCGCCCACCAGAGCACGCTGGTGTCCCCCGACAGGCTCGGGATGAGCTGGTGGATGATGGGGATGCTCACCGCGACGTAGGGAATGTTGTCGACGAACGCCGACAGGACCGCCGAGAGCCAGCAGATGAAGATGGCCGCGAACGCCAGCGTTCCCTCGTCCGTCAGCCCGAGCCGCCCGTGCACGGTGGAGATGCTCCAGGCCATCCCTCGCGCGATCGAGTCGATGAGGCCCGTCTCCACCGCCGCGCCCACGATGATGAAGAGGAAGACGAAGAAGGACAGCGTGGGCCATTCGATGTCCTTCTCGATGACCTCGAGCACGCCGTGCGCCCGCTCGTGCGCCGTGGGGTGGTTCGTCCGGATGTACATCAGGTCCTGCACGAGCAGCGCGCACGCCGCGCCGATCACCGCCGGTACGGCCACCGGCGTCTCGGTGAGCGAGTGCGTGAGGAAGCCGACGAGGATGCCGGCGCAGATCGCCATCATCCACCGGAAGAGGGCCGGGTCGGCGAGCCGCACCTCCTCGTCGGGCTCGTCGGGGATGGGCTTGGCGGCAGCCTCGGCGTACTCCTCGCGGAAGTACCAGGAGATCCAGAGCTGCATCACGACCATCATCACGACCACCGGCGGGGTGAGGTTCACGATGAAGTCGAGGAAGCTCAGGTGCGCTCCCGAGCCGATCATGACGTTGGGCGGGTCGCCGATGAGCGTGGCCGTGCCACCGATGTTCGAGGCCGCGACCATGGGGAGGAGGAGCGCCACGGGCGACAGGCGCATCTTGCGTGACAGCCCCACGGCCATCGGGGTGACGAAGATCACGGTGGTCACGTTGTCCAGGAAGGCGGACGTGATGGCCGTGAACCAGGTGATGAGTCGGGCGGCGAAGCGCGGCCGCCCGCGCGCCTGTACGAGGAGGCGGGCCACGGCCCACTCGAAGGCGCCCGTGGACTTGAGCACGCCGACCACCGCCATCATGCCGGCCAACAACATCAGGACGTTCATGTCGAGCGCGCGCACGGCCCCGTCGAAGCTGATCAGGTGCCAGGGCGTCAGGTACGTGACCAGCCAGACCACGGCGGAGCAGACCATCGCGATCAGGACGCGGTGCGCGGCCTCGCGGGCGAGCATGGTGAACAGGGCGACGATCACGAGGGCGACGATGCCCTGGGAGATCGGGTCGGTGGTGCTGATCGGGCCGGTCGGGCCCTCCTGGAGCAGGGTGGCGGGTGCGGCGGCCAGGGAGGCCAGCACGTCCGGGAGGATCGGGAGAGCGTTCACGAGGGGTCCCGCGTGTCCTTGCCAGGGGGGAGCAAAAGAGTCCACCGGTAGTACAGGGGCGGCCGTCCGACGGCAAGAGGGCGCGGGGTGCTACGAAAGCTTTCGTGGCGAGATCGGGTGAGGGACCGTATGGTCTCGATGCCCACTCACGAGAAACCGAGGAGACCCGATGCGTGCGACCCTTCGCGCCCTCGCCCTGGGCGCAGCCCTGCAGTTGGGCACGGCTTGCGGCGACGGTGCCGCCGGGCCCGCCGGGGTCACGGTGGCCGACAGCGCCGGCGTCACGATCGTGACCAACAGCCCGGGTGCGATCGCCGATGCGGCCCGCTGGTCGCTCTCCGGGCCGGTGGCGAAGGTCGGCGAGGGTCCGGGCGCGG
Source organism: uncultured Gemmatimonadales bacterium (assembly GCA_963823035.1). Classification (GTDB taxonomy): domain Bacteria; phylum Gemmatimonadota; class Gemmatimonadetes; order Longimicrobiales; family Gaopeijiaceae; genus SZUA-318. The sequence continues at coordinate 242,934 of CAWGKG010000012.1, read as the reverse complement.
CCCTCTTCCGGGTCGGCGACGTCGTCCCACTGGAAGGCGGCCGGGTCGCGGTCGCAAACGGGAACCCCCAGCAGGTCCTCGTCTTCGGAGGCGACGGCGCCCTGGTTGCGGTGCTCGGTGGGGAGGGCGAGGGTCCGGGCGAGTTCGCGACGGTGGCTTCGGTCGTGCCCCTGGGTGTGGACTCGGTGGCGGTGTGGGACGCGGAGCGACTTCGGATGTCGATCTTCAGCCTGGGGCACGGCTTCGAGCGCGAGGTCGACTTGAGTCGGATCGTCGCCCCCGACCACGGACGGATGGACGCGGATGCTCCCGGTGTCGGGGCGGCTCGTGGCGTTCACGGTGGCGAACCTCGGAGCCGAGCGAGGTCGCTACCGCCTCGAGGCCGAGTCCCACGTCGTGGATCCCGAAGGAGTGGACCGAGGAACGCTCGGACCTTTCCCGGGGGACGAGATGTTCGCGAACGAGAGGGCGATGGGCCTGGTGGTTTTCGGGGCGCACACTTGCGCGGCCATCTCCGTTGAACGGCTGGTCGTGGGCACTCAGGACGAGACCGAGCTGCGCTTGTACGGGCTGGACGGAGCGCTCCGCCGCATCGTGCGGTGGCCGGAAGGGGACCGGAGCGTCGAAGGGCCCCTTCTCTCCGACTACACCGCTTGGATCGAGGAGGGGATCGCGGCCGCCCCCGAGGCGGCGCGCGACCACCTCCGATCGATGATGGAGGCTCTGCCGATGGCCGAGCGGCTTCCGGCGTACGGCGAGTTGGTCGGCGGCGAGCACGGCGCCGTGTGGGTCGGCTCCTACCCCGGACAGCCGGCGGTCATGGGCCAGGCACGAATGCCGGCGCGCACCTGGCTCGTCTTCGACGGGGACGGCGCGGTCGTGGCCACGCTCCGCACCCCGGAGGGCTTCCAGCCGCACGCTGTCGAGGATCGACGCGTCTGGGGCGTCTACAAGGACGAGCTCGACGTGGAGTCCGTGCGGGCGTACGCGATCGAGAAGGGAGGGTGACCCTCAGCCGACGCTCGTCAACTCGCGGAGCACCTCGGCATGCAGGGTACCGTTCGTGCTGATGCCCGACCCGCCGTGGATGGTGGCCTCGCCCCCGCGGGTGGTGAAGCGGCCCCCGGACTCGGTGGCGATCGTCAGGAACGGGCCGGCGTCCCACGGCTTCATGACCGGATCCACCATGACTTCGGCGCGTCCCGTCGCCACCAGGGCGTGGCCGTAGCAGTCACCCCAGGTGCGGGAGAACGCGGCGCGCCGCTGGAGGCGGCGCCACCCCGGGTCCTCCGTGCTCGACAGGACGCGCTCCACGTCGGTCGTGAGCACCAGCGCGTCCTCGATGCGCGCCACGTCCGATACGCGGCACGGTTCGCCGTTCCACGTGCAGCCCAGACCCCGCCCCGCCGCCACCGTCTCGCCGAGCGGGGGGAAGTGCGCGACGCCGACCACGGGCGCCCCCTCCACCTCGATGCCGATGAGCACCCCGTAGAGCGGCACGCCGCGCATGAACGAGCGCGTCGCGTCGATGGGGTCGAGGATCCAGCGGACGCGCGCGCCCGCATCGTCTTCCCCGAACTCCTCGCCGAGCACGCCGTGGTCGGGGTGGCGCTCGGCGATCCCGCTCCGGATGAGCAGCTCCGCCTCGCGGTCCGCGATCGTCACCGGGCTGCCGTCGCCCTTTGCGTCCGAGGCCACCAGGTGCCCGTAGTAGCGGAGGGTGAGGTCACCCGCACGGCGCGCCAGGGCGACCGCGAGCTCGAGGAGCCCGCGGATCTCGTCGGGTGCCACGGGGGCGCTCATGCGTCGGGAAGCGGAGCGTTCAGGGGGACGCCTCCTGACGATCGGTGTTGTGCTGGCTCTTGGCGCGGTACATGTCGGCGTCGGCGGCGTGGATCACGTCGTCCATGGTGGACATGTACTGGCGGTCGAACTCGGCGACGCCCGTACTCACCGTGACGCCCCTGGGGGCCATGATCGGGTCCTTGGCCACGCGGTCGCTCACGCGCTGGATGTACTGTTGCGCCCCCTCCATGTCGGAATCGGAGAGGATGGAGACGAACTCGTCGCCGCCGTAGCGCGCCACGAGGTTCATCGCGCGGTTCTCCTCGTCGAGGATCTGCGCGAAGGAGCGAAGGATGTCGTCGCCCGCGACGTGGCCCAGGGTGTCGTTGAACAGCTTGAAGTCGTTCATGTCGAAGAGCACGACCACCATGGGCCTTCCGCGCCGGGCGGCAGCGACCTCCTTGTCCAGGTGGATCTGGAGGCGGCGGCGGTTGGGCAGACCCGTGAGGGGGTCGGTGAGCGACAGCGCCTGCAGATTGGCGTGCAGTCGCGCGTTCTCCATCGCCACGGACGCCTGGCTCGCCAGCCGCTGCAGCGCGGCCGTGTCGTCCATCGCGAAATGACGCGGCTTCCTGCTCCCCGCCGTCAGTACCCCGCTCACCTGGCCACCGACCACGAGGGGCACGCCCATGCCGGAGCCGGATTTCAGGTGCTCGCGCAGCTGCGCGGGCACGTTGGCGTTGCTGGAAAGGTCGTCGACCACGAACGGCTTCCGCTCCACCAGGAGCTGCTCCCCGAGGGCGCCGGTGAGCTCCCAGGCCAGCCCCACGGGAAGCACGATCTTCCCGCCCGATTGGGAGACGCGCATCACGATGCTGGCCGGGCCGTCGCTCAACCAGACGGCCGCGCCGTCCACGGTGAGCACGTCGTTCACGGCCGAGATGACCTTCCCCAGGACCTCGGAGGGGTTCAACGAGCTCGCGAGCACGCGCCCGATCTCCTCGATCTGCTCGGCCTCCAGGCGGCGTCGCTCGAGCTCCGAGACGTGCAGCGCGTTGTCGACGGCCACGGCCGCGATATCCGCGATGCCCTGCATCAGTTCGATGTCCGCCTCGGTGTATGCGTTCGCCTCGAAGCTCTGCGCGCTGATCGCCCCGAGAAGGCGGCCCTTGTGGATCATGGGCGCCGAGATCGCCGAGCTGGTGATCTCGGTTTCGTCCTCACCGAGGTGGAGGAGCGAGCGATCGTCCAGGCGGTCGCGCACCAGCACGGGACGCCGCGAGCGGATGACCTCGCTGTCGGAGCCCCGATACGTGATCGCCGCCCGCTGCACCTCGCTGCGGTCGGCGAAGTACACGATGGTGGCGAGGTCGCGCGCCTGATCGTACAGGGACACGTAGAAACCCGCGGTCTCCAGCACGCGAGCCGTCTCGTGATGGATCGCCGCGTAGAGGTCTTCCGAGCTCAGGGTCCCCGCGAGCGTACGTCCGATGTCGAGGAGGACCCGGTAGCGGTCCCCGACGCTCGAACGCGCAGAGGGCGCATCGGGTGTGGGCATGGATGAAAGCTCAACCGGGGCAGCCACCGAGGCGGGCGGCGAATCCAGATGTTCCAGTCTCCCCAAGATACGGGCCGCCCGAGGCGCGAACAACCAAAGAAGCCGCCGCGTGCCCGCCGGCGGGCTCTCCCGTCGGGCGCCTCAACCCCCGGCGTCCGACTCCCCGGCACCTCGCTCCGCCTCGGGCCCCGACGCGTTGCGGAGGCGCTCCACGAAGTGTCCGACCTCGAAGCCGACCGCGGCGAGCAGGCGCGCATCCCTCAGATCGGGCTCTGCCCGCGCGATCAGCGTGCGCAGCGTACGCATCACGGCGGCCGGCTTGCGCGCCTTGTAGAACTCGATGGCCGCGAGGCCGTCTTCGAGCGCCTGGTAGGTCTGCTCGAGCTCCTCGGTGGTGGGTGGGCGGGTGGCGCGACGGCCCCGGGGCAGCTTCGCGGGAGCCGACTCCGCCGCGAGGAAGGTCTCGTACGCCATGACCAGACAGGCCTGGGCGAGGTTCAACGAGGAGAACTCGGCATCCGTGGGGATGATGACCACCGCGTGACAGAGGTCGAGTCCCTCGTTCGTGAGGCCCCGGTCCTCGCGCCCGAACAGGATCGCGACGCGGCCCTCGGTGGCCTTCTCGATGAGCTCCTCGGAGACGTCACCCGGGCGGGTGTAGTTGCGGCCCGCCGTGCGGGCGCGCGCGGTGGTGCCCACCACCCAGGTGCAGTCCGCGATCGCGTCCTCGAGGGTCCGGTGCAGCGTGGTGGCCTCGATGAGGGCTCGGCTGCGGTGCGCGATCCCCTCGATGCGGTACGCGTCGAACTCGTCGGGCTCGACCAGGCGAAGGGACGGGAGGCCGAAGTTCATCATCACACGGATGACGCCGGCGATGTTCACCACGTCCTTCGGGTGGTCGAGGACGACGACCACCCGTGACAGCGCGTCGTTCACTCGGGCTTGTCGGAGTCGTCGTCCGGGGGCTTGAGCTCGCCCTTGAAGTTCCGGATGCCCTGGCCGAGACCCCTGGCGAGATCGGGGAGCTTCTTCGCGCCGAAGAGGAGCATGATCACCGCGAGCACCAGGATCATCTCCCCGATCCCGAACGTGAACAGGGCGAGCGAGGGGAGGAGGGTCAGCACGATGGGGCTCCCGGAGCGGGGTGCGCGGCTGGACGCTTCACTTCACCAGCATCTTGGCGATGGTCTGCTTCTGCATGTTCGACGTGCCCTCATAGATGGTGCCGATCTTCGCGTCGCGATAGAGCTTCTCCACGGGATACTCCTTGGTGAAGCCGTACCCCCCGAAGAGGTCGATGCACCGCGAGGAGACGCGCTGGGCCATCTCGGAGCTGTAGAGCTTGGCCATCGCGGCCTGGGCGAGGAAGGGCTGACCGGCGTCCTTGAGCCTGGCGGCGTTGTAGACCAGCAGGCGGGCGGCCTCGATCTCCGTGGCCATCTCGGCGAGCTGGAATTGCACCCCCTGGAAGGACGAGATCGCGCGCCCGAACTGCTCCCGCTCCTGCACGTAGCGCACGGTGTGGTCGAGCGCGCCCTGGGCGAGGCCGATCATCTGCGCGCCGATGCCGATGCGCCCCTCGTTCAGCGTCTCGATCGCGACCTTGTATCCCTTCCCCACCTCCCCGAGCACGTTGCCGGCCGGAACGAACACGCCGTCGAGCAGCAGCTCGGTGGTCGACGAGGCCCGGATGCCGAGCTTGTCCTCCTTCTTGCCGACCTCGAAGCCCTCGAAGTCGCGCTCCACCACGAAGGCCGTGATCCCCTTGTATCCGGCGTCGGGATCCACGGAGGCGAACACGATGTAGATGCCGGCCTCCTTCCCGTTCGTGATCCACATCTTCCGGCCGCTCAGGCGCCAGCCGTCACCGTCCTGCGTGGCCCGGCACGAGAGCGCGAAGGCGTCCGACCCGCTGCCGGCCTCCGAGAGCGCGTAGGCGCCCACGGTGTCCGCCGCCAGGCGCGGGAAGTAGCGTGCCTTCAGGTCGTCCGAGGCCCAGCGCAGGACCGCGTTGATCACGAGCGTGTTCTGCACGTCGACGAGGACGCCGATGGAGGGGTCGACCTTGGACAGCTCCTCCACGACCAGCACCGACGTGAAGAAGTCCGCGCCCGTGCCGCCATGCGCCTCGGGGATCTCCACGCCCATGAGACCCAGCTCGAAGAGCTGCCGGACGATCCCGGCATCCATCTGCTGGGTCCGGTCCATCTCCATCACGCGAGGCGCCACTTCGGAGGTCGCGAAGTCGCGCACGGCCTCCTGGAACATCCGCTCCTGGTCGGTGAGCGTGGTCAGGGCCGGGCGTGCTTCGATGAGAACGGTCGACATGGGCACGGGCGGTTGGAGCGTTCACTCGACTCCGGGGGCGGCGGTACCCCCGGTGCGAAGCGCCGTTTCATCGACGCCCTGGAAATGTACAACGCGTGCGCCTGTCGAGGGGCTTTGGCCTCGCGGCGGAGTCTCCTCGGGCTGCTAGTGACGCCCCGGACACTCCGCGCGACGCCGGGCCCAGGCCGCAAGCTCCGCGGGCACGTCCAGGGCTCGCCGCCAGGCTTCGACCTCGTCGGGGCGGAAGGCGTCCACCTCGGTGACCACGACGTCGACGGCGGCGAGGGGCAGGGCCTCGAAGTAGCGGTTCCAGACCGTCACGCCGTCGGGCGCCAACCACACCTCGTCGCCCGGACGGTCGTCGGAGAGGCGTTGTGGAAAGCCCGGCGGGAGGATCTTCGTGGCTGTCGGCTGCCACCAGCACCGGGACGTCTGCGCGCAGGGCGCCCAGCACGGCGGCCAGGCTGCCCATCTTGTTGACCACCCCCCGGTCGCCGATCGAGTCCGCGCCGAGCAGGACCAGCGCGCATCCCTCCGCGAGCGTGGCGGCGGCCGCGTCCACGGCGAAGAGGACGTGGATCCCCGCCTCCGCGAGCGCACGCGCCGTGGCCTGCCCCTCCCCGGCCGGGCGGCTCTCCAGCACCACCACGCGTCCACTCCATGCGCGCGGTTCCCGGAGGAGGACGTTTCGCACCGCCGACGAGGAGGAGAGCGTCAGGATGTCGCCCTCTTCGGGGAGGAGCTCGGCCGCCCCGCGGGCCAGGGCCTCCCCGTGGGTGTCGAGGGAGGTCCCGAACGCGCGGGCCGCCCGACGCGCCGCTCCGCGGGCACCCTCGAGCCCCTCCACCCCGTCCAGGGCGTTCAGGACGTGGGCGGCGAGCGTGACCAGGGGGGCCATGGCCGGCTGCGCCTCGATCAGGCGGATGCCCGTCTCGGCGAGGAGCTCCCGGAGCTCGGCCGGCGAATCCGGGCCGTGCCACCCGGCCACCTCCTGAAGGACGCTCGCGGCCCGGTGCGCCAGCCGCGTGGCGCCCGAGACCACGTCGTCGCGCAGGGGGGTGACGAGCGCGTCCAGGCGCTGCGAGCGGTGCATGGGGCGGGCTCCCCGGCGGGGGCGGAAACGGACGACGGAAGGCCCAAACTACGAGGGTTGACGCCCGCTCAAAACCCAGTCATCGTCAGGGCCCGAGCAGGTTGCCGAGGTGGGTCGGTCGGCCTGCATGCCCCCGCACCCGGCTCTGGCCCGGAGAAGAACACATGTCCGACATTCCGGCCGATCTCCTCTATACGGAAGAGCACGAGTACCTGAAGGCCACCGACAAGGACGACGTCTACGTCGTCGGCGTCACCGACTACGCGCAGGGCGAGCTCGGGGACGTGGTCTTCGTCGAGCTGCCCGACACCGGCGGCTCCTTCGGGAAGATGGACCCCTTCGGTACGATCGAGGCCGTGAAGGCGGTCAGCGACCTGTATTGCCCCGTGGCCGGGAAGGTCGTGGAGGCCAACGCGGCGCTGGACGACGACCCTTCGCTGGTCAACACCGATCCCTACGGGGCCGGCTGGATGATCAAGCTCAAGGTGGCCGACCCCGGCGAGATCTCGGGGCTGATGGACGCCGCAGCCTACGCGGCGCACGTGGGCGAATAGCCGCCGGAACCGCCGGCATGGCAGAAGGTACAGGGCCGCGTCCTCGCCACACGGCGGCGCGGCCCTTTCTCCATTCGTGAGACCCAAGAAGATGGCGACGCGCATAGATCTACCGGCCGGGTTCGAGCACCGGCACCTCGGCCCCGACGCCGAGGAGGTGAAGGCCATGCTCCAGGCGGTGGGCTACGACTCCCTCGACGCCCTCATCGACGAGGTGGTGCCCGAGGCCATCCACCATCGCTCGGAGCTCGCCCTTCCCGAGGCGCTCCCCGAATCCGAGCTCCTGCGCCTCCTCCGGGAACGCGCATCGGCCAACCAGGTCCACCGCTCGTATCTGGGGATGGGCTACCACGACACGCTGGTGCCCGCCGTCATCCTCAGGAACGTGATGGAGAACCCGGGCTGGTACACGCAGTACACGCCCTACCAGGCCGAGATCTCCCAGGGGCGGCTGCAGGCGCTCCTGAACTACCAGACCATGGTCATCGACATGACCGGGCTGGAGATCGCCAACGCCTCGCTTCTCGACGAGGCCACCGCCGCCGCCGAGGCCATGCACCTCGCCCACCAGGAGGCGCGGGGCGACGAGAACCGCTTCTTCGTGTCGGAGCTGTGTCATCCGCAGACCATCGACGTGATCCGGACCCGCGCCTGGCCGCTCGGGATCGAGGTGGTGGTGGGCGACCACGAGACGGCGGACCTCGACGGCGTGTTCGGCGTGCTGGTCCAGTACCCGGCCACGGACGGCCGCGTGCTCGACTACGCCGCCTTCGTGGAGCGGGCGCACGCGGCGGGCGCGGTCGTGATCGCCGCGGCAGACCTGCTGTCGCTCGCGCTCCTGCAGCCCCCGGGCGAGTGGGGCGCGGACATCGCGGTCGGCAACACGCAGCGCTTCGGCGTGCCGATGGGCTTCGGCGGCCCACACGCCGCGTACATGGCCGCCCGGGACGACTTCAAGCGCAAGATACCCGGCCGCATCATCGGCGTGAGCGTCGACGCGGACGGCAACCCGGCGCTGCGCATGGCGCTGCAGACGCGTGAGCAGCACATCCGGCGCGAGAAGGCCACCTCGAACATCTGCACCGCCCAGGTGCTGCTCGCGATCATGGCCGGCGCGTACGCGGTCTACCACGGCCCGGAGGGCGTGCGGGCGATCGCGCAGCGCGTGCGCGACCTCACCGGGACGCTCGCGCTGGGCCTGGACCGGCTCGGGCACGAGGTGATCACCGAGGTCTTCTTCGACACGATCCGCGTGCGGCCGGCGGGTGGCAGCGGCCCCGTGCTCGAGGCCGCCGCCGCGAAGCGCATCAACCTGCGCGACTTCGGCGACGGCACGCTCGGCATCGCGCTCGACGAGGCGGTGCGGCCCGAGGACGTCGACGACCTCTTCGCCGTGTTCAACGGGGGGAGGCCGGCGGAGTTCGACGCGCGCGCCCTCGCGGCCGACGCTGCCGCCCCGGCGCTGCCGCCCTCGTTGCACCGCCAGTCGGCGTACCTCACGCACGAGGTATTCAACCGCTACCACTCCGAGACGGAGATGCTGCGGTACCTGCACGGCCTGGAAGCGCGGGACCTGTCGCTGAACCACAGCATGATCCCGCTGGGCTCGTGCACGATGAAGCTCAACGCCACCACCGAGATGGAGGGCGTCACCTGGCCGGAGTTCGGCGCCATGCACCCCTTCGCGCCCACCGAGCAGGCCAAGGGCTACCTGGAGATCTTCGACGACCTGAAGCGCTGGCTGTGCGAGATCACCGGCTTCCAGGCGTGCTCCCTCCAGCCCAACTCGGGGGCGCAGGGCGAGTACACCGGGCTCCTGGTGATCCGGGCCTACCACGAGGACCACGGCGACGCGGTCCGCGACGTCTGCCTGGTGCCCGCCTCCGCGCACGGCACCAACCCCGCCAGTTCGGTCATGGCCGGGATGAAGGTCGTGGTGGTGAAGACGGATGACGAGGGGAAGGTCGACATGGCCGACCTCGAGGCGAAGGCGAAGCAGCATCGAGACCGGCTCGCGGCGCTGATGATCACCTATCCGTCGACGCATGGCGTCTTCGAGAAGGGCGTTCGCAAGGTCTGCGAGATCATCCACGACAACGGCGGCCTGGTCTACCTGGACGGCGCCAACCTCAACGCGCAGGTGGGACTGGCCCGCCCGGGGGACTACGGCGCCGACGTCTGCCACATCAACCTGCACAAGACGTTCGCGATCCCGCACGGCGGTGGTGGGCCGGGGATGGGCCCGATCTGCTGCAACGACAAGCTCGCTCCGTACCTCCCCGGCCACCCGGTGCACCGGGTCGGGGGTGAGAAGGCCATCACGGCGGTGTCGGCCGCCCCGTGGGGGAGCGCGAGCATCCTGGTGATCTCGTGGGCGTACATCGCGATGCTCGGCGCGCACGGCGTGAAGCGGGCCTCCGAGATCGCCGTGCTGAACGCCAACTACATGGCGAAGCGGCTGGAGGAGTACTTCCACGTGCTCTACCGCGGCGACACCGGTCTGGTCGCGCACGAGTTCATCGTGGATCTGCGTCCGCTCAAGAAGGCCTCGGGCATCACCGAGGAGGACGTGGCCAAGCGGCTCATGGACTACGGCTTCCACGCGCCGACCGTGTCGTTCCCGGTCCCCGGGACGCTCATGATCGAGCCGACCGAGTCGGAGCCGAAGGACGAGCTCGACCGCATGTGCGATGCGCTCATCTCGATCCGCGCGGAGATCGAGCAGGTGGAGCTGGGGTTGGCCGACCGCGAGGACAACGCGCTCAAGAACGCTCCCCACACCGCGGCGATGGTCACGGCCGACGTGTGGAGCCACGCGTACCCGCGCTCGCAGGCGGCCTACCCGGCACCGTGGACGCGCGCCCACAAGTTCTGGCCGCCGGTGCGGCGGATCGACAACGCCTACGGCGACCGGAACCTCATGTGCGCCTGCCCGCCCGTGGAGGAGTACGCGGAGGCGGGCGCGGAGTAGCGGTCCCGGGGCCTACTCGGAGTTCAGCGCCTCCAGGGGGTCCAGGCGCGTGGCGCGCACCGCCGGGATCAGTGCGGCCAGGAGCGCGACCCCGACCAGGAGCGCGGCCGCCACGGCGTAGGTGAGCGGGTCGGTGGTGCCGACGTCGACAACGAGCGACGTCAACATCCTGCTGAAGCTCAACGCGGCGAGCACGCCGGCCGCCGCACCGACCAGGGTGACGCGCAGCGCGCTCCCGAGCATGAGGGCCAGGATCCCGCTACGCCCGAGCCCGAGCGCGGCACGCACGGCGATCTCACGCGTGCGTTCCTGGACCGCGAAGGTGATCAGGCCGTAGATGCCGAGGCAGACCAGGAGCGCCCCCACGGTGGCGAACGCGCCCACGATCGACAGCGTGAGGCGTCGCCCTGCGAGAAGACCACGAACACGCGCGGCGAGCGGGCGCACGCGGACGGCGAGGCCCGGATCGACGTCGTGCGCGGCTCGGCGCAGCGCCTCGGCCGCGCCGGGTGGGGCACCCGGGCGCAGCTTCACCACCGCGGACATGGAGCGTGTGTAGGCCGGCATCTGCCGGTGGAGGACGAAGACGTCCGGGCGCGGGTCGGATTCGAATCCGTAGTGGCGGATGTCGCCCACCACGCCGACGATCCGGATCCACGGCGCCTGGCCGCCCGAATACCAGGCCTCCATGCTGGACGCCTTGAACCGCTTCCCGAGTGCCTCGCCGCCGGGCCAGAAGGCGCGCGCGAACGACTCGTTGACGATCCCCACCCGCTCGGTGCCCGCGGCGTCGCCGTCTCCGAAGGTGCGGCCGGCGCCCAGCGGGATGCCGAGCACGCCGAAGAAATCGTCGCTCACGACGCGGTAGCCCGCGCCCTCGTTGGGCCGGTCGTCTCCCTCGATCTCGATGAAGCTGACCCCGCCGCCTTCCGTCGGCACGGCGTTGGAGACGGCCACGGCCGCCACGCCCGGGACCGCCCGCTCCCGCTCCATGAGATCCTCCCAGTACGCGAGGCTCCTGTCCCTGTCGGCGTACTCCGGCCCGGAGAGCGCCACGTCCACCGTGACGACCCCCGCCGGATCGAACCCGAGGTCGCGGGACGCGGTGGCCAGGAAGGAGCGCAGCAGAAGGCCACCGCCGACCAGGAGCGTCACGGCCAGCGCGACCTCGGCTCCCACCATGATCGCGCCCGGCAGGCCCCTCCCCCCACCGACGCCCCCGCGTGCCCCGGACGCTCGTAGACGCGACGTCCGCACCGCCGGCGCGATCGCGGTCAGCAGGCCCGCGAGGAGTGCGGCGCACGCGCCGAACCCCGCGATCCTGAGGTCGAAGCCGAGCCGCGTTCCCGGAGGAACCAGATCGGCGGCGGCGCGGAAGACGAAGCTCGTGCCCCACCACGCCAGGAGGAGTCCGAGCCCGCCGCCCACGAGCGCCAGCAGGAGCTGTTCGACCAGGAGCTGACGGAGGAGCTGTGCGCGGCGGGCGCCGAGCGCCAGCCGGGTGGCCATCTCTCCCGCCCGCCGCCTGCCGCGCGCGAGGCCGAGCCCCGCCAGGTTGGCGCAGGCCGCCAGTAGCACGAAGAGGACCGAGGCCATCAGGATGCGCAGGACCCCGCGCGTGTCGCCCGCCACCAGCTCGTGGAGAGGCTCGACACCGACACCCCACGAGTAGATCCCCTCCGGGTCGCTCTCGCGGATCCGCGCGGCCACGCCGGACAGCTCCTGGCGCGCGCCTTCCATCGTGACACCCGGGGCCAGCCGGGCCACTGCCCGCCAGTTGATGTTGTTGCGCATTCCGCCGATGCCGGGTCGCCAGGGTCGGGGGACCCATACGTCCACCGCTCCGGGGAGGGCGGAGCCCCCGGCGACCACGCCGACCACCCGCAGCCTGCGCCGTCCACCTCGAGCGTGCGCCCCTCCAGCCCGGGCTCGCCCAGTACGCTGCGCCAGAGGCGCGCGCTGACGACCACGACGTCCTCGCCGCGCTGGCCGTCGTCCTCCGTGAGGGCGCGGCCCACGGCCATGCGCGGCCGAAGCGTCTCGAAGAAGGCCCCCGACACCTCCGCGGCCGGCGCACGAAAGGCGTCGCCTTCCCCGGTCACGGTCACCTCGGTCGCGGCGAAGAGGCCCGTGGAGGCCAGCGTCGGACTCTCGCGCCAGTCCGCCCAGTTGCCCATGGACACCTGGTAGAACGGCTCGCCGTGCTCCGCCTGCGATCCGAGCGCGACCAGCTCCTCCGGGTGGGGAAAGGGGAGGGGCCGGAGGAGCACGTGGTCGGTCACCGAGAACATCGTCGTCGTGGCCCCGATGCCCAGGGCGAAGATGCCTACGGCGAGGGCGGAGAAGCCGGGCGCGCGCCGGATCCGGCGGAAGGCGTGGACGATGTCCCGCCCGAGCCCCTCGAGGCGGTCCGCCCACCGGCGGTGCCTCTCCCTCCTGCGTGCGGTGGCCAGGAGGGCCCGCCGTGCCTCTTCGACGTCGCCGAAGCGACGGAGCGCTTCGCGGCGGGCTTCGTCCGGGTCCATCCCCGCGGCCACGAGCTCCTCCGTGCGCATCGCCACGTGCGACTCGATCTCCGCGTCGAGCTCACGCTTCAGCGCCCCATCGCGGTCCGCACCGGGCCCGCCCGTCCCCTCGCCCATGTCCCCTCCTTCGCCTTCGTCTATTCCGCGTCCCCGGCCGTCAACACGCCCTCCACGGAGCGCGCGTAGCGGCGCCACGTCTCCGCCTCGGCCTCCAGGTGACGACGGCCCTTCGCCGACAGCCTGTAGTAGCGGGCGCGGCGGTTGTTCTCCGAGACCCCCCACGCCGCCGCCACGTAGCCGCGCGCTTCGAGTCTGTGGAGCGCCTGATAGAGAGCGCTGTCGTCCGCCCCGATGTCGCCACCGGAGCGCGCCTCGAGCCACTTCGCGACGCCGTAGCCGTGCGTCGGCTCCACGCTCAGCGCCTTGAGGATGAGGAGGTCGAGCGTGCCCTTCAGGAGCGGGAGCGTGTCACCCATCGTTTCCCCCAGCATGTTACCCGTGTGTGTTTAGGGGTACGAATAGCGCGCTGGGGGCTGGAGCGTCAAGCTCGCCGGGGTCGCCCCGCGATCGCGACGGGCCCAGATTCCGGGGAAGAGACCCCAGAACGAGGACCACCCATGGCCAAACTCACCTGGCACGGCCACGCGACCTGCACGCTCGAGACGGACGACGGCACGAAGCTGGTCATCGACCCCTTCTTCACCGACAACCCCGCCACCGATCTCAGCGTGGACGACGTGGAGGCGGACTACATCCTGGTCTCCCACGGCCACTTCGATCACTTCGCCGACTGCATCCCCCTGGCGAAGCGAACGGGCGCGATGGTCATCTCGACCTTCGAGATCGTGGGCTTCTGCGGGGAGAAGGGCGTCGAGAACGGGCACGGGATGAACATCGGCGGCGCCTACACGTTCCCCTTCGGCCGCCTGAAGCTCACGCCCGCGTTGCACACGGGCTCGGTCGCCGGCGACGACACCGGCACGCACACGACCGACTGCGCGGGGCTGCTCGTCGAGTTCAACGGGAAGCGCTTCTACCACTCCGGCGACACGGCGCTGATCATGGACTTCCAACTGCTCAAGGGGCAGGTGGACGTGGCGCTCCTCCCGATCGGCGACAACTTCACGATGGGACCGGAGGACGCGGCGCGTGCCGTGCGCATGATCGAGCCGGCCGTCGTCATTCCCATCCACTACAACACCTGGCCGGTGATCGCGCAGGATCCGGAGGTCTTCAGGACCAAGGTCGGCGACGCCGCCCGCGTCGAGATCCTGGAGCCCGGGGGCAGCTACGAGTTCTGAAGCCGACCCGGAGCTGCGCTGGCGCGTCCTCCTCGACGCCGCCGCGCGCACGGGGTCGCGCAACATGGCGCTGGATCACGCGCTGGCGGAGCACGTGGGCGATCGCCGCGCCGTGGTACGCTTCTACGCGTGGGCACCGCACACGATCTCCTTCGGCCGCAACGAGCCGACGGCCGGCCGCTACGACCGGGACGCGGCGCGCGCCCGGGGCCTCGGCTTCGTGCGGCGACCCACCGGCGGCCGGGCCGTGCTGCACGCGCACGAGGTGACGTACGCCGTGGCGTTGCCCGTCCGCGCGCTGGGCGGCGCTCGCGCGGCCTATCAGCGGGTGCATGGCGGCCTCGTGCGGGGACTGTGCGCCCTCGGCGTCAGGGCGGAGCTCGCGGCGGACGGGGTCGTGCTCAAGCCCGACGCCGGTCCCTGTTTCAGGGCCCCGGCGCCCGGTGAGGTGGTGGCGGGCGGAAGGAAGCTCGTCGGGAGCGCGCAGGTGCGCCTCGGCGGCGCGATCCTGCAGCACGGCTCCGTGATCCTCCGCGGCGACCAGGGCGTGCTTGCGCGTCTGTCCGGCGGCGAGCCGGATTCCACCACATCCGCTTCCGTCGAGGAGGAGCTGGGCCGGTCCGTCGACCCGGTCGAACTTTGCGAAGCGCTCGCCGAAGGCCTTCGACTTGCGCTGGGGGGCCGCTGGGACGAGGGTGACTATCATCCGCCGGAGATTCGGCGGGCCGACGAGCTCGAAGACGAACGGTACGCCCGCGACGACTGGACGTGGCGGCGTTGACCCGGAAGCCGCCCGCGCCACCGGGGCTGGTACAGGATGAAGCGCGCATGGTGACGGTCCGCAGGGCGATGACATGCATGGCGGTGCTCCTCCTTCCGGCCGCCGGAGCGTGCGGAGGCAACGAGCCCGGGGAAGGCGGGAGCGTCGCCGGGTTCTGCGCCGAGGTAAGGCCGCGCGTGGCCGCCTACCTCGAGCGGGCGGCTGCCGAGCATCCGGTGCCGGCCGGCGACGAGCGCTACGGGGGCACGGGCGTGGTCGGGATCGTCGCGGAGCTGCCGGGCGGCATGAACTCCGCGATCTCCACCGACTACAACAGCACGCAGTACCAGCAGTTCGTGGTGCAGACGACGCTCGTGCGCTTCGACGAGGACCTTATGCCCGAGCCGTATCTCGCCCGCTCGTGGGAGGTCAACGCGGACACCACCGAGCTGACCTTCCACCTTCGTAGCGATGTCTACTGGCACGACGGCGAGCGTACGGACGCGAACGACGTGGCCTTCACCTACCGCACGGTCACCGACCCCGCCACGCGTTTCCCCAATCCGTCCTATTGGGACGGGTACGACCAGGGAGAGGACGGCGTCCGCGTGGTGGACGACACCACGGTGGCCTTCCGGATGCGCCCCCATGCGGACTACCTGGATGCCTGGCGGGCCACGGCCATCCTCCCCGAACACCTCCTGGGCGACGTACCCCCGGACTCACTCGCCCGACACCCCTACAACACCGAGTGCCCCGTCGGGAGCGGCCCGTTCGTGGTGGAGGAACATCGCCTCAACGATCGCTGGGTCTTCCGGGCCAACCCCGGCTTCCCGGCGGATCTGGGGGGGCGGCCCTTCCTCGACCGCCTGGTGCAGCGCACCGTCCCCGAGCAGACCACGCTCCTCGCCGAGCTGCTGACGGGCGGCATCCACGTCTACGTGGGCGCACAGCCCGACCAGGCGGCGCAGATCAAGGCCGATCCAGCCGTGGAGCTGCTCGGGTTCGCGCACCGCGAGGTGGCCTTCGTCGCGTGGAACTCGCGCAGGCCTCAGCTCTCCGACAAGCGGGTGCGGCGGGCGCTCACGATGGGCACGGACCGTGAGAAGATCGTGCAGTCCGTTCTGCGCGGTTACGGAACCGTGGTCAACTCGACGATCCCCCCGACGCACTGGTCGTTCCGCCCTGAGTCGCTCCCGGGCGTTCCCTACGACCCCGCGGGTGCCCGCCGGCTACTCGACGAGGCCGGGTGGCGCGACCGCGACGGGGACGGCGTGCGCGAGAACGCGGAGGGATTGCCGCTCGCCATCAGCATCAAGTACAACCGGGGTAGCCAGCAGCGGCAGAGCTTCGCGGAGCTCATGCAGGCGCAGCTCGCGGACATCGGCGTGAAGGTCGACGTGCGGGTCGAGGACGTCGCCAGGCTCAACGAGGAGCTGTTCACCCAGGCCAAGGACTTCGACGGCGTGGTGCTCTCCTGGGTCATGGACTTCCGTCAGGACGACCGTGACCTCTTCGGCTCCGAGCGCGTCGACGGGTCGTTCGGGCTGTCGGGAACGATGAACCCCGAGCTCGACCGGTTGATGGACACGTTGCAGACCGTGGTGGACCGGAAGGCGGCTCTACCCCTGTGGGAGGAGTACCAGCGCCTCCTGATCGAAGAGCAGCCCTACACCTTCCTCTGCGTCTTCGAGCGCCTGGCCGGCGTGCGGAAGACCATGCACGGCGTGCACGTGGACGCGCGGGGCGAGTGGGTGAGCGTCCACGACTGGTGGCTGGATCCCTCGGCGCGGTGAGCGCGCCCGTCCGGCGGCGGGCGGTGCGGGCGGGTTGACGGACCGATGACCCGGTTCCTGGTGCGTCGCGTGCTGGGCGCCGTGCCCCTCGTGCTCGGTATCGCCACGCTCGTCTTCTTCGTCCTCTCGGTGGCTCCGGGCGACCCCGCGCTCTACTTCCTCCACCCGGGAATGACGGCGGAGACGATCGCCCGGATCCGCACCAACTTCGGGCTCGACGAGCCGCTGCTGGTGCGATACGGGAAGTGGATGGTCGCCACGCTCACCGGTGACCTCGGGTACAGCTTCTCCCTCGGCCGCCCCGTAGCCTCCGTCATCGGCTCCTTCCTTCCGAACACGCTCATCCTCTCCGGATGCGCCCTCGTCCTCTCGTTCGTCCTCGGCATCGGGGTGGGTGTGCTGCAGGCGGTGCGCCGGGGCTCCCGCACGGACTCGGTCTCCAGCGTGGTGCTGCTCTTCTTCTACTCGATGCCTTCGTTCTGGCTCGCGCTGATGCTGGTGCTCGTCTTCAGCTTCTTCGCCCGGAGCGTGTGGCACTGGCCGATCTGGTTCCCCGTATCGGGGATGACGTCGGTGGACTACGCCGCCATGGGTCCGGGTGGGCGACTCCTCGACCGGCTCTGGCACCTCGCCCTGCCGGTACTCTCGCTCACGCTCGTGCTCACGGCGGGCGTCGCGCGCTACGCGCGGGCGAGCATGCTCGAGGTCGTTCGCCAGGACTACATCCGGACCGCCCGGGCCAAGGGGCTCCCCGAGCGCACCGTCGTGCTCAAGCACGCCCTGCGCAACGCGCTCATCCCGATCATCACGCTGGGAGGGCTGTACATCCCTCTCCTCTTCGGGGGGACGGTCTTCATCGAGTCCGTGTTCTCCTGGCCGGGCATGGGGAAGGCCATCGTCGACGGTATCGTGGCGCGTGACTACCCCTTGGTGATGGGAACGAGCTTCATGTTCGCGGCGCTCGTCGTGGCCGCGAATCTGCTGGCGGACGTCCTCTACGCGGTGGTGGACCCTCGCATCCGTCATGGCTGAAGCGACCTCCGCCCGACTGCCCTCGCCCGCGGCGCGGATGTTGTCGGTATTCGCACCCGGGTTGCCCCAGCTCCTCCAGGGCCGGGTGGGCAGCGGCCTCGCCGCCCTGGCGGTTTGGGTGGGGTTCCTGTGGGTCGGCCTCTCCCGTCCCGAGCGACTCGTGGCCGGCTGGCACGGATCCGTCGAACAACGGATCGCGGCGGCGACCGTGGTGGTCGGCCTGGTCACCGCCTGGCTCTGGTCGTGGGTGGATACGGGGCCACGCCCGGCCGACGCCCGCGCGGGATCCGGCGGTTGGGCCCGCATGGTTGCCGTCTTCTCGCGCAACCGGATGGCCGTGGCCGGCCTCGTGGTGGTGTTCATCCTCGGTTTGGTGGCCCTGGCGGCACCCCTGATCGCGCCCTTCGATCCCCTACGGCCGGGTGCCCTCCTCACCGAACGGATGGTGGGTCCCACGCGCGTGCACCTGATGGGCACCGACCAGGCCGCGCGCGACGTCTTCTCGCGGCTTCTCTACGGCGCGAGGATCTCCCTCGGTATCGGCGTGCTCGCCGTGGCGATCAGCGTGACGGTCGGGACGCTGCTCGGTGCGGTCGCCGGCTACCTCGGGGGTTGGGTGGACGGTGCGATCATGCGCTTCGTGGACGTGGTGATCGCCTTCCCGCGCCTGGTCCTCCTGGTTGCGATCGTCACGGTCTTCCCGCCCAGCCTCCTCCTGATCGTGACCGTGCTCGGGCTGACCCTGTGGCCCGGCGCCGCGCGCCTCGTACGCGGTGAGGTCCTCGGGCTGCGCGAACGGGAGTTCGTGCTGGCGGCGCGTGGTCTCGGCTACTCGCGTCGCCGGATCATCCTCCGGCACATCGTCCCCAACGTGCTCGCGCCGGTGATCATCGCCGCCACGCTCGGCATCGGCGACACCATCGTGCTGGAGGCGGGGCTTTCCTTCCTGGGAATCGGCGTGCAGGCGCCCACGCCCTCGTGGGGCACGATGGTCGCCGATGGTCGCGACAGCCTGTTGGGCGCGTGGTGGCTCTCCACCTTCCCGGGGTTCGCGATCGTCCTCACCGTCCTCGCCTTCAACCTGGTGGGCGATGGGCTGCGCGACGCGCTGGACCCGAGGCTACGGTGACGGCGCCGCATCTCCTCGACGTCCGGGACCTGCGGACCTGGTTCGACGCCGAGCGGGGCGTGGCGCGCGCCGTGGACGGAGTGTCGTTCCACGTCGATGCGGGAGAGACGCTCGGCATCGTGGGAGAGTCGGGGTGCGGCAAGACCGTCACCGCGCTTTCCCTCCTCGGCCTCGTCGGACGGCCGGCGGGACGGATCCTCGAAGGCAGCTCGATCCGCCTGAGGGGGGAGGAGCTGGTGGGCGCCGCCAAAGAGCGGCTGCGCGACGTCCGCGGCAACGAGATCGCGATGATCTTCCAGGAGCCGGCGGCGTCCCTCAACCCGGTCTTCCCGGTGGGTGACCAGATCGTGGAGGTGCTGCGCGCGCACCGGGGGATGAACCGGACGGACGCCCGCGCCGAGGCCGTGCGCCGGCTGGAGGAGGTCGGCATCCCCGATCCGGGGCGGCGTGTGGACGCGTACCCGCACCAGCTCTCCGGAGGAATGAGCCAGCGCGTCATGATCGCCATGGCGCTGGCGTGCGAGCCGGCGCTGCTGGTGGCGGACGAGCCGACCACCGCTCTGGACGTCACGGTCCAGGCGCAGATCCTCCAGCTGCTCGATGAGCTGAAGGCGCGCCACGGGATGGCGATGATCCTGGTCACGCACGATCTGGCCGTGGTCTCGGAGGTGTGCGACCGCGTGGCGGTGATGTACGCCGGCCGCATCGTGGAAACGGGTCGCGTGGAGGCGGTGTTCGTGCGACCCGCCCATCCCTACACGCGCGCGCTCCTGGACGCGATTCCCGTGGCAGGCGGCGCGGATGGCCCCCTGCGGGCCATCGCCGGAAACGTGCCCGCCGCCACCTCCTGGCCGGAGGGTTGCCGCTTCCGACCGCGCTGCCCGCTCGCCTTCGCGAAGTGCGTGCAGGAGCCCGATGCCATTCCGCTTGCGGGCGAGGAGCGTATGGCCCGGTGCTGGCTCGTCGGCCGCTCGGACGAGCCGCGGCCCGAGGACCTGTCTCCGTGAGCCACGCAACGACGTCGCTGCCTTCCCCCTCCGGATCTCCCGCCGGCCCCCCCGACCGGCCCCTCCTCGAGGTGCGCGGCCTCGTGAAGCACTACGACGCCCGGACCACGCTCTTCGGCGGGAGGGGACGGCCCCTGCGTGCGGTGGACGGCGTCGACCTCGAGCTCCGGCGCGGGGAGACGCTGGGCCTGGTCGGTGAGTCCGGGTGCGGCAAGTCGACCCTCGCGCGCACGATCCTGCGCCTGGTCGAGCCCACGGCCGGCTCCATCCACTTCGACGGGACGGACGTGCGCGCGCTCGATGCGTCCGGGTTGAAGCGGTTCCGTCGCCGGGCCCAGATCGTCTTCCAGGACTCGGCCGCGGCGCTGAACCCCCGGATGTCCGCGGGCGCCGCCCTCACGGAGGCGATGTCGGTGCATGGGGTGCCGGGGGGCGATGTCCATGCGAGGGTCCTGGACCTCCTGGCGCGCGTGGGCCTTCAGGCCGAGCACGAGGGCAGCTACCCGCACGAGCTGAGCGGGGGACAGCGTCAACGCCTGGGGATCGCGCGCGCCCTCTCGGTGGAGCCCGAGCTTCTGATCCTCGACGAGCCGGTGAGCGCGCTGGACGTCTCGGTGCGGGCGCAGGTGGTGAACCTCCTGCGCGAGCTGCAGCGCGATCTCGGGCTGACCTATCTCTTCATCGCGCACGACCTCCCCCTGGTCCGGCACGTCAGCGACGAGATCGCGGTGATGTACCTGGGCCGCGTGGTCGAGCGCGCACCTGCGTCCGCATTGTACGCGCAACCGCTTCATCCATACTCGCGCGCACTCCTTTCGGCCGCGCCGTCCATGAAACGGGCGGGATCGAAGAGGAGAGCGGCCGTGCTGACCGGGGACGTTCCGAGCCCGATCGCCCCTCCGCCCGGCTGCCCATTCCACCCGCGTTGTCCTCATCCGGCGAAAGACGAGGCGTGCACTGCCGAAATCCCGTCGCTCGAGCGGCTGGAGCCGGGGCGTTTCGCCGCTTGCGTCAAGGCCTCCCGCCACCCTTGACACCCTTTTCCACGCGGGCCATTATCCGGGCCTCCTGAAGTACAGCCGTTCCCTCGGTCTGGCGAGGTCCGGCGCACGAGAAGCCCAGACATTGAAATTGGCTGGAGGTCCCCTTGCTGGCGATGCGACTTTTTGGCGCCGTGCTGCAGCTTCCTGGGGTCGACACCCCGCAGCTCACGTGGCAGCAGCAGTTGGCGAAGAGTTGGTCCGACACCGGCTTCATGGTTTGGCCTCTGGCTCTGTGCCTCATTCTCGGGATCATCGTCATCGTCTGGAAGTTCATCTCCCTCACGGCCAAGTCGGCGCGTACGCGCCGGATCCTGAAGGACGTCGATGAGCTCCTGACGCAGCGGCGCATCAAGGAAGCGCTCGAGCTGACGCGCGATTCGAACAGCGCGGCCGCGAACATCCTCTACGCCGGCCTCGAGCGGGCGGACGAGGGCACGGACCGCGTCATGAAGGCGATCGAGAACCAGGGCCTCATCGAGATGAGCAAGCTCGAGTCGGGACTGGTCGTCCTCGCCACGCTGACGAACGTCGCCCCGCTGCTCGGCTTCCTCGGGACCGTGATCGGGATGATCATCGCCTTCCAGTCCATCGAGGCTGCGGGCGAGGTGGAGGCCACGCTGGTCGCCGGCGGCATCAAGGTCGCCCTCTACACGACGGCGTTCGGCCTCATGATCGCGATCCCGGTGTCGGTGGGGCACAACTACTTCGTCTCCCGCATCGACGCGTTGGTCATCGACATGGAGGAGTCGGCCCAGAAGATGGTCGACACCCTCCACGCCATCCAGATGGGTCGGGCCGCGGACTGACGCGCCGCACGACCGCTGGCGATCTCGAAGGGGCCGCTCCCACGGGGGGCGGCCCCTTTCGTCGTATCTCCACTGGCGTCGAGTCAGATGTTTATACATCCATTAGAGGATCGTCCCTACGCCCCCAACCTCTCGTCGTTTGAAACCACACCGCCTGCTCCCGGTCGTGGGCGCCGCCGCCCTTCTGCTCGTCGCGGGCTCCGCGCGCGGACGGGACGTGGTCGACGACCCACCCCTCCTCGGCCATCGACTCCGCTCGTGAGGAGATGGGGGCGGGACGGTTCTGGCACGCAGCCCGCATCCTGCGGGCGGCGGGCGTTCCCTCCGGAGACGACGAGACGACCCTCCTGCTCGCGCGCGCCGACGCCGGGTGGCACAACTGGGGCGGCGTCCGGGAGCTCCTGGAGGGGAGGGACTGGCTCGAGGACGAGGGGGATGGAGAGGGCCTGCTGCTCCTGGGCCGAGCGCAGGAGGAGGCCGGGCGATGGACGGAGGCGGCGGCCGCCTACGGTGCCTACGTTCGCGTCCTCGGCGAGGACGCTCCGGTTCGGGTGCCGGTGCTCGCACGCCTGGCGCGGGCGGTCGCGCACGGGGGGCGGACGGACGAGGTCCTCCCGGCGCTCGACGAGATCCCCGCTGGTGCGGGGGTGGTGCGGAGCTGGATGGCCCTCGAGCTCGCCGGCGCCGCATCCGACGCCGGGGACACGACGGCCGTGGTGGCGCTCCTGGCACGCATCGGGGACGGGGGTGCCAGCGACGCCGCATGGGGACTCCTTCCCCGCACGCGTCTGGCGGCGGGGGACTCGGCGGGTGCCGAGCAGGCCTATCGGGCCATCGCCGCGACCACCTCCGGATCCAAGCAGGCGGAGGCCATGGTCGAGGCGGGTGTGCTCACCCTCGCGCGTCGGGACAGCGCCGCTGCGGCGAAGCTGTTCCGGGCGGCGCTCGACGACGCGCCGCGTTCGAGCGTGTCGCGGGCCGCCGCCGGCCTCGTCGCCATCGGCGGGACCGACCTCGAGCTCACCGTGCGCCTCGCGTCGATCCTGGACCGGGCCGGCGACGGGGGCCCCGCCCTGAAGGCCTACGACCGCGCCGCCCGCCTCGCCGCGCGAGGAGAGGGCGCGCTGCCCGAGTGGGCCAGGCTCTCACGCGCTCGACTCATGGCGACGGTCCGCGGCCGCCAGGACGACGCCATCGAGGAGTTCAGGGCCATCCGCGCCGAGACGCGTGACGAGCGCATCGGCGCGCGGAACCTGGAGACATGGGCGAACGTCCGCAGCCGCCAGCACCGCGTCGGGGACGTCACGACGCTCAGGAAGTGGCTGCTGGCCGAATACCCGGGAAGCCCCGAGGCCACGGAGGTGCGTTGGGAGCGCGCGACCACGGCGCAGACGCGCGGCGACGTGAGGGGCGCACTGACGGAGTACGCCACAATCGCGGAGGAGGCCCCCACGCTGGGGCGCGCGGGCGAGGCCCGCATGCGCACCGGGCAGATCCACCTCGGGCGGGGTGACCTCGAGGAGGCCGCCGCCGTCTTCGAGGCGTACCTGAAGGACTTCCCCTCGGGGCGGCGTTGGGGCGAGGCCTCGTACTGGACCGCCCGCGTGCGCCTCCAACTCGGCGATACCGCGACGGCCCGGGAGCTCGTGGCTCGGATCCGGCGGGACGAGCCGATCTCGTACTACGCCGTGATGGGCGCCCAGCTCCTCGGCGATCCGTATGACGTGGACATGCCGCCGGGCGATGCACCCATCGAGATCGACTGGCTGGAAGACGGGCTGGCACGGCTCGACCTCCTGGTGCAAGCCGGTCTCGAGCGGGGCGTCCAGGCCGAGGAGAAGCGTCTGGAGGCGCGGGCGAGTGGCACGCCGGCGGCGCAGCTTCTCCTCGCGGAGGCGCTCAACGACCGCGGACGCACCATCGAAGGAATCAACATCGGCTGGGCGCTGCGCGCCGAGGGGAGGCCGTGGGATCGGCGGCTCCTGCGGGTCGTGTATCCCTTCCCCTATCGTGAGCTGGTGGTGAAGGAGGCGGCCGAATGGGGTGTGGATCCCATCCTCCTGGCCGCACTCATCCGTCAGGAGTCCGCCTTCAAGGCGGACATCCGCAGCGGGGCAGGCGCCGTGGGACTCATGCAGGTCATGCCGCCGACCGGTCGCCAGCTTGCCCGCGCATACGGCCCCGAGGACTTCCACGAGAACAACCTCACCACGCCGGAGGTGAACCTGCATCTGGGCGCGGCGTTCTTCGTGGACATGAACCGCCGCTACAAGGGCGACCTTCCCATCGTCCTCTCGGCCTACAACGCCGGGCCCACGCGTGCGACGCGGTGGCGGCGTTATCCCGAGGCCGCGGACCCGGAGCGGTTCGTGGAGCGCATCCCCTTCGAGGAGACGCGCGGGTACGTGAAGAACATCCGCCGCAACGTGGGCGTGTATCAGGCGCTCTACGGTCTCCAGTAGCGGCCGCGCCGGCGCCTGCTCCGGCCTTCCATTTCCCCGCCCCACAGCGCCGCGAAACGCCCTCGCGATTCCTTCCTTGCGTCGGCGGCGAGGCTTCGCCAAGGTACGTGAGGCCGTCGATTCTGCAGGCGGTCTTCCGTGACTCAGCCGGAGGTGAGGGCATGAAAGGGACCGTGAAATGGTTCAACGACTCGAAGGGGTACGGCTTCATCCAGCACCCCACGGGTGATGACGTATTCGTCCACTTCTCCTCGATCGTCGGTGAGGGCTTCCGAACGCTCGCCGAGGGCGAACAGGTGGAGTTCGAGCTTCGGGACGGAGACCGCGGCCCCCAAGCCACCAACGTCGTCAGGGCCTGACGCGAAACCTGCACGGAACCAGGCGCTCCGCGGCCGCCACGGCTGCGGAGCGCCTTTTGCGGCGACCTGCTAACGCCCCACCCCCGAATCGTTGGACATTCCCGAGAAGACCGCGTCCCGCATCTTCCTGATCGACGCCTACGCCCTCATCTACCGGGCGTACTTCGCGTTCATCAACCGCCCGCTCACGAACTCGAAGGGCGAGAATACCTCCGCTCCGTTCGGCTTCACCCAGTTCCTCCTCGACATCCGCGAGAAGTTCGCTCCCGACTACCTCGCGGTCGTGTTCGACGCAGGTAGCTCGTTCCGGGAGGAGATCTTTCCGGAATACAAGGCGACGCGGTCGAAGATGCCGGACGACCTGCGCGCCTCCCTGACCCGGGTGCGCGAGATCGTGGCGGGCTTCAACGACGCGGTGGTGGAGCTTCCCGGATACGAGGCCGACGACGTGATCGGCACGCTCGCCGTGAAGGCCCGGGCGGCGGGCCTCGAGGCCGTGATCGTCTCGGGTGACAAGGACCTCTACCAGCTCGTTGGGCCGGGCGTGCATCTCATGAACCCCGGACGGGGTGGGGCGGCTGGGGTGGCGGCCGAGTGGGTCGACCAGCGCAACGCGTCCGAGAAGTTCGGCATCCCACCCTCGCAGGTGGTCGACTACCTGGCACTGATCGGAGACTCCTCGGACAACGTTCCCGGTGCGCCGGGCATCGGCCCCAAGACCGCCGTCAAGCTGCTCGAGGCGTTCGGTTCGGTGGAGGCCATGCTCGAGCGCACGGAGGAGATCACGCCGCCGCGGGCCAGAAAGTCCCTGGAGGAGAACACGGGGCAGGTGCGGCTCTCCCGGCGCCTCGTCACGATCATGACGGACCTCGACATCGACCTCGATCTCGACGCGTGGAAGGTCCACGAGCCCGACGCGGCGCGTCTGCGCGACATCTTCGTCGAGCTGGAGTTCAGACGTTGGGCCGAGGAGTTCGCGGCCGAGGCGGAGGACGTGGCGCACGGCGCGCCAGGTGCCGCCCCGGTCGCCGAGGGCGCGGCCGCGCGGGCCTACCGCGTCGTGGACGACGCATCGACGGTGGCGGGGGTCGTCGCGGCGATCCGAGACCACGGGCGGGTGGCGGTCGCGGCTGTCACCTCGGAGACGGACCCTCTCCGGGGGGAGCTGGTCGGGCTGGCCTTCGCCGTCGAGCCCGGATCCGCGTGGTACCTCCCGTTCGGCCACGTTGCGCCGTTCGAGCTGACCTTCGAGGGCGAAGAGGAGGGCAGAGTGCGTAACCTCCCGGCGATCCCGGACGGAAAGCTCGCCGCGGTGCGCGCAGTGCTGGAGGACGTGTCGATCGCGAAGATCGGCCACGACCTGAAGCGCTCGGCCCTCGCCCTCGACCGCGCGGGCGTCGGTCTGGAGGGCGGCGCGTTCGACACCATGGTCGCCAGCTATGTGCTCGATCCCGGCCGCCGCGGGCACGGCCTCGACTTCCTCGTGCTCGAGCTCTTCGCGCTCAAGACCACCACGCTTACCGATGTCGTGGGGAGCGGCCGCAGCAAGGTGCCTTTCGCCGAGGCGCCGATCGAGCGCATCCGGGACTACGCGTGCGAAAGCGCCGACTTCGCGCTACGCCTCGAAGAGCGCTTCGCCGGCGACCTGGACGAAGGCGGCCTATCCGGTTTGATGGCGGAGCTCGAGATGCCGCTGGTGCCTGTCCTGACGCGGATGGAGCGGACCGGGATCGCGATCGACGAGGCGTTCTTCCGTGGGATGCGTGGCCGTCTCAAGCGAGAGCTGGAGTTGATCCAGGAGGAGATCTGGAAGCTGGCGGGCGGGGAGTTCAACCTGAACTCCACGCCGCAGCTCCGCGAAGTCCTGTTCGAACGGCTCGGGCTACCCGTGCTCAAGAAGACGAAGACCGGGGCCAGCACGGACGCGTCCGTCCTGGAAGAGCTTGCGGCCGAGGGCCACGAGGTTCCGAGGCTGCTCATGGAGTACCGCGAGCTCGAGAAGCTCCGCGGCACGTACGTGGAGGCGCTGCCGAACCTCGTGAACCCGGACACCGGGCGCATCCACACGAGCTTCAACCAGACCGTCGCGGCCACCGGACGCCTGTCGTCGAGCGATCCCAACCTCCAGAACATCCCGATCCGCACGCCCCTGGGGCGCGAGGTGCGCAAGGGATTCGTGGCCGACCCCGGCCACGTCTTCCTCGGGGTCGACTACTCGCAGATCGAGCTGCGCATCCTCGCGCACTTCTCGGGGGACGAGGCGTTCGTCACGGCCTTCACGCAGGGCGTGGACGTCCACAAGCAGACGGCCGCGGTCATCTTCGACGTGGCGGTCGCGGACGTGACCCCGGCCATGCGCGCACAGGCCAAGACCGTGAACTTCGCTACGCTGTACGGTCAGGGCCCCTTCTCCCTCGCGCGCCAGCTCGGCATCTCGCGCGACGAGGCGAAGCGCTTCATCGACACGTACTTCGAGCGCTTCGCCGGGGTCCGCGCCTACCTCGACGAACAGGTCGAGAAGGCTCGCGAGCTCGGATACGTCGAAACGCTGATGGGTCGCAGGCGGTATGTGCCCGAGCTGAAGGCGCGCAACTGGAGCGTGCGCCAGTTCGGTGAGCGGGTGGCGCAGAACACGCCGATCCAGGGCACCGCGGCCGACATGATCAAACGCGCGATGATCGACGTACAGCGTGCGCTCGACGACAGCGGCAGCGAGGCGCGTCTCCTCCTCCAGGTGCACGACGAGCTCCTGCTCGAGGTGCCGCGAGCCGAGCTCGACGACGTACGTACGCTCGTGGTCGACAGGATGGAGTCCGCCATGGCGCTCGGCGTACCCCTCGTGGCGGAGTGGGGCGTGGGCGCCAACTGGTACGAGTGCAAGGGCTAGGGAAGCTCTGCACAGGTAGGGTACCCCGCGCACAGGGGGCTTACGCTGCTCAGAGTAGGAAGGAGGACGAGTCGTAGCCGTAGCTACGGCGAGGAGGAGTGACGACCTACAGCAGCGAGCCCCTGTGCCCAACAGCATGGCAGATATGATCTTACGTGATTGTGGGTTGGGGCGGCACGGCCCCGCCCCGGTCGTTGGATCTCCTCGACGTAGCTAGGGCTATGCCTTTCGGAGATCCGCCTACGGCTCGGGGCCGTGGCGCTCCCAACGCGGAGTGCCATACCTGTGCAGAGCTTCCCTAGCGCGTCGTTCGGGAACCCGCCGTCCCCGTCGCGCGTTTGCCGTTCGGTCGGGTAGGAACTGCTGGGGCTCCATCGTCACGCTCTTTCCGGAGGAACGGATGGGACTCGCACGCTTCATGGCGTCGGCCGCAGGCAGGCTGGTGCGTATCGCGGCAGGCGTGGTGCTGATCGTGGTAGGGTTCACGGTGGTCAAGGGCACGGGCGGGTGGGTGCTGGCGGTGGTCGGGCTCCTGCCCATCGCGGCCGGCGGCTTGAACTTCTGCCTGTTCGGACCCCTCATGCGCGCTCCGTTCTGGGGGCGCGACCTCGACAGGGGCGCTTAGCAGCCCGTGGGAGAAGCGGAGGCGGGGCCGTGCCGCCGTAACCCACCACCATTCAAGGTCTTGCAAGCAATACGGTTGCGGGCGCAGGGGGGTCGCGGGCTGATAGGTCGTCGTTCCTCCTCGCCGTAGCTACGGCTACGACTCGTCGTCTCTCCTACTCTGAACCTCGCGAGCCCCGGGTACCCATGCCGTAGGCATGGGTGGCGCGGGCCACTGTATTTCTACCACGGGCTGCTAGCCGCGGGAAACGCCTGCGCCCGGCGAGGCGAGCCGCCCTCGCCGGCCCCCGACGGCACCATGCGCTCGCAGGGTGCCTGTCGATCGGGCGCCTCCAAGGGGGCCCGAGTGGGCATTCGGGCGCCCCTTCCGCATGCCCATCCTTCGCGCGTGACACATCGGCCCTCGGGCCGACGGAGTCCCTCACTCGAAGGAGGCAGTCCCATGAGCCGGTCGGTGAACAAGATCATCCTGGTGGGCAACGTCGGGCGGGATCCCGACATCCAGCAGACCAAGAGCGGTACCAAGGTGGCCCACCTGTCGCTGGCGACGAACCGTCGCCCCCCTTCCGGGGCCGACGGGCAGGAGCGGACGGACTGGCACCGGCTCACGCTGTGGAACCGACTCGCGCAGTTCGCCGAGGACTACATCAAGATGGGCGACCGCATCTACGTGGAGGGGCGGGTGGAGTACGACTCGTACGAGCGCGACGGGATCATCATCCCGACCGCCGACGTGACCGTGCGGGAGGTGGTGCTCCTGTCGTCGCGGGTGGGGGACGACGACGCGGAGTTGGAGGAGGCGGCCTGAGGCGGCCCCGCTGACGATCGGCCGGGGCGGACCGCGTGGCGCCCCGGCCGCGTCGCCGCGTTCAGAGCCATGGACGGAAACGCGGGTCGACGGAGAGCATGACCTCCCACCGACCTCCGTCGCCCACACCGTGCGCGAAGTCGAGGCGGAGCACGTCCCAGCCGAAGGAGAGGCCGGCGCCCACGGAGGCGCGCGGGCCGTCGCCGTCGTGTGTGTCCTCCCAGCCGGTGGGGAGGGAGGCGGAGGCCAGGGCGGTGGCGCCGAGCGCTGCGAAGGCACGGATTCCCACCCACGGTTGGTGGAGGGGGTGGGTACCTTCCACGCGCGCGAGCCAGAACCCCCGCCCCACGAAGCGCCGGAAGTCCCACCCCGGAAGCGTGCCGCGGCCACCGAGGAAGAACAACTCCTGTACGGGCGTGCGCGCTGTCGCGCCGCCGGCGGAAACGTCGACGGTGGCCTGCCAGCCCCCGTCCGGTGCCCCGGCGCTCCACCGGTTCCGGAACACCACCGTGCCGAATGAGTGCTTCGTCATCCTGCCCCCGGTGACCTCGACCGCGCCATCGCCCCCGACGGGCAGCGCGAAGGGGGCCCGCGCGTCCACGGCCGCGAGCACCCCGTCGATGATCGGGCGGATGGGCGCGAAGTCACGACCGTTCAGGACGATCCGCGCCGAGGCCTGGCGCTCCAAGCGGAGCGTGATCGACGGGCCCTCCTGGGGCTCGGGTCCGCGCAGCGTGAGCCGGGCGCCGCGCGCGAACCAGGGGTCGAGCCAGTCGTGGCCCATGAACACGGCACCCAGCGACGAGACCACCGGAGAGGATCCAGGGAACGGGCCGAGATCACGCAACTGGTCCCAGTAGAGCTCCAGCACGGGAACCCAAGGGGCGGGAACCCTCGAGATCTCCAGCGACCCGCTCGGACGTTTGCGGCCGAAGGCATAACCGACGCCCAGGCGGACGGAGAGGTCGGGGTCGGGGCGCAGGTTGACGCCCGCCCCGGTGAACAGGCCCTCCGCCCGATCGTAGCGGAGCACGTCCGACAACGAGCGGATCTGCAGTCGGACGGGAGCGAGTCCGCTCAGGGCCTTTCCAGCCACGATGCGCCGAGCCTCGGCACGGACCTCCTCGAGGCTCGGCGTGGGCGCGAGTCCCTCCTGCTCGAGATCGTCGAAGAGTCCCCGTTCGAAGGGGTACGACCGCCGCTCCGCCTCCGGCACGGCCGTGACGGCCCGCCCGCCGAAGAGCGCCGGTGGAAGCGGGAGGTTGAAGTCGTAGGGCCCGATCTCGAACCTGCCGCGAATGATGCTCCCGGCCAGGAAGTCGAGCTGCGGGATCTCGCGGCGTAGCTCCACCTCCTGTCGGTAGGGGAGCCAGTAGCGGCCCAGCCAGAGCGAGTTGTCGAGCGACACCCGGATGTAGTCGAGATACGGGTCGACGTACGAAGACGGCGTGAACGTGAAGCTCATGCGCACGATCGCGGCCGTCGTCCGGTCGAGGTAGACGGATCCCACGTAGCCCGGCGCCTCCGGGTTCTTCGGCCTCACCCGCACCTCGTAGACCCGCACCTCCTCCGCGTTTCCCCCGTAGGTAAGGCGCAGCGAATCCGCCAACAGGTAGTCGTAGACCGAGTCCGCCCCGGGAGCCATGGGGTGGACCACCTCCGACACCTCGTCGCCGTCACCGATCCGGATGCGGTCGCCGAAGTCGTCCTGAACCACGGTCAGGTGATCGAGGTGGTAGTGGATGTTCGTGGGTAGCACCTTCTTGTCACGCAGGCCGACGATGCGCTGGCGGGTCTTGTCGGGTGCCTGCCAGAACACCTCGAGCGCGACCTGGTCGGCCTTGACCAGGTTGCGCTTGTCCGAATCGGGGCGGTCGAAGAAGAAGTAGACGTACCCACGCGCGTTGGCGCGGTAGGAGCGAAAGGAGGTGTCCACCACGGCCGAATGCCGCTGAACCCCGGCACGAGCCACGAGGTCGAGCGCCCGAGCGCCGTTCCACCCCTCCCTGTGCATCGCTTGTTGCGCCGAGGCGGACACTGCGCTCAGGAGCAGGCTGACGACGAGCGCGGCGTGGGTGGCGGTGCGCGGGCCGGGAGGTCGGCGGGTCAACGTGCTCTCGGTGGGCATTCGGAGGGGCTTCTACGGGCCACGCTTGGTACGCCCGCCCGGAGGGGGCAGTTCCGTAGGAGAGAACGGCCTCGTCCGTTTCTGGACGAGGCCCTCGTCGAAGCGGGCGCTGTGTGATGACGTGCCGCGTCGTACGGCCCGCTTCCTCAGTCCGTTCCTACCAGGGGAAACGCGACGAGGGGGCCAGGACTTCCTACCGAGCCGTCAGTTGGCGGTCCAGAAGCCCGAGAGGGACTCGCCGTGCGGGCTCTCGCGCAGCTTCTCGAACGCCCGGTTGCGGATCTGGCGGATGCGCTCGCGCGTGACACCGAGGAGGGAGCCGATCTCCTCCAGCGTACGCTCCTCGCCGTCGTCGAGCCCGTAGTAGAGGTACAGGATCTTCCGCTCGCGCTCGGTGAGGTAGGTCTCGAACATCTGCTCGAGGAATTCGCGGCGGGCCATCGCCTCCACGTCCTCCTCGATGTCCGAGCCCTCGGCCCCGGCGAAGCGCTCGCCGAAGCTGGAGCTGTCACGGTCGCTTCGGTCGATCGGAGCGTCGAGGCTGAGCTCCGAGGCCGCCACGCGGCGCAGCGCCCGGATCGTGTCCAGGGGCTCGCCCATCTCGTCGGCGATCTCCTGGTCGGTGGGCGATCGTCCCAGCGACTGGGTCAGTTGCGTATCGGTGCGGGCCAGCCGAGCCAGGTTGGAGTTCTGGTTCAGCGGGATGCGTACGGAGCGCGTCTGTTCGGCCAGCGCCTGGAGCACGGTCTGGCGGATCCACCAGACGGCATAGGAGATGAACTTCACGCCCTTGTCGGGATCGAACTTCTTCACGGCCTTGAGCAGGCCCTCGTTCCCGATGCAGACCAACTCCGCGAGCCCGAGGCCGCGTCCCTGGTACTTCTTCACGTACGAGATGACGAAGCGCAGGTTCGCCGTGACCAGCCGCTCGGCCGCTTCCTTGTCACCTTGTCTCGCCCGTCGGGCGAGCTCCCGCTCCTCCTTGGGGTCCTGGATCAGCGGGTATTTTTCGACGTCCTGCAGATATTGGTCGAACGAATCCAAGCCACGTGACGCAGAAAACATCCGTTTGCTGTTCCTCGAGTTGCGACCGAAAAGGGAACCTGGTCGGTGTGACCGACGCGAAACGAGGAATCCGGGCGGGAGGATCCCTGCATTGGATTGGCAAACGAACTGGAAGACGGCAGAGTGATCCGAAAGTTACAAAAGCCTGTTTCCATGGTCAAAGGTCTCCTGGACCCCGTTCTGGAAACATCCGGGGCACCGGTCTCCTTCGAGCCGCGGCCGGGTTACCCGGTGTCGTCCCGGGGGTTCCATGCGTGCGCGTGCTCGCCATGACCCTGGAGAAACTCGGCTCTCAGGCTCTCGGGGCCGGGTCCGTCGAGGCCGAAGTAGAGGTTCGCAGGGGGCGGTCCGAGCAACTCGACGCGGCGGAAGAAGGCGCTCTCGGAGACGTGTGCGGCACGCAGCGGGCCGAGGTCCACGGTCCCGGGCGCCCCACGGCGTGGGTAGACGAACAGGGGCGTGTCGCCGCGCACCACCACCCAGCCGACCACGAATCGAGGCGTCCTCGGGAGCCGGTGGCCCCCGGCCGGGCTTCCCCGCAGCCCCCCTCCGGGAGCCATCACGTCGCCTTCCAGCGCGTCGCGCACCCAGCGTGGGAAGGCCTCCGGGTCGTCCCATCGGGGCTGCCCGAGCGACCTCCACGCCCGGGCCCAGACGAGTCGTACCGCGAACGCGAAGGCGCGCACCTGGGATCCCGCCAGGCGGAGCGTGAGGATCAGGACCGCGAGGGAGACGCCGAGCGCCACGTGCGGCGCGTCCAGGACGAGCACGACCATTCCGAGGACGGAGACGTCCTCGAGGAGCGCGATGAGCACGCGGCTGGGGTGACGGGCCGAGTCGAGCCACAGCAGCACGCCGCCCCCGGTCCGTGCGGCGTGCGAGCCGGAGGCCAGCAGACCGGCCAGGATCGCACCCGGCACGACCACGGAGGCGGGCTGGCCGTCGAGGAGGAGAAGCGCAAGCAGGGCGCCGGCGAGCGGTCGGATGATGGCGTGGAAGGCGTTCCAGAAGAGCGCTGCGGAGGGCCACGCCTCCGCGAGGAACTCCAGGAGGTAGAAGCTGCCCACGATCAGGACCACACCCGGCGCGCCGAGATCTCCCAGGGCGCCTGGAAGGCTCTCCCACCAGCCCGAGCCCGGAGCCGCCCCGAGCACCAGGAGCGTGAGGTAGAGGTCGACTCCGGCGGCCAGCGCGAGCGGCGGCAGGACGACGAGCTCGGGGGGAAGGGCGCCCAGACCGGTCAAGCCGCCGGCCCTCCGACCTCCTCCGCGGCTCTGACGACCAGGGTGGCGTTGATGCCACCGAAGCCGAACGAGTTGGAGAGGACCGTGCGTATGGGCTGGTCACGGCCTCCCTCGCCCACGTAGTCGAGGTCGCAGCCCGCTCCCCGCTGCTCGAGGTTCAGCGTGGGCGGGGCCCACCCGTCGCGGATGGTCAGACAAGCTACCGCCGCCTCGATCGCGCCGGACGCACCGAGTGAATGGCCGTAGAAGGGCTTGGTGCCCGATACGGACATCCGATCGGCGTGGTCTCCGAACACCTCGCGGATCGCCTGGCTTTCCACCGCGTCGTTCAGGGGCGTGGACGAGGCGTGCGCGTTCACGTGGTCCACGTCTCCGGGGCGCAGGCCGGCCGCGCCCAGCGCGAGCCTCATGGCCGTGACGGCCTGCGCGCCGTCCGGGCGGGGCGCCGTCATGTGATGCGCATCGTTCGTCACGGCGTAGCCGACGACTTCCGCGTAGATCCGCGCTCCGCGGGCGATCGCGTGGGAAGCCTCCTCGAGCACGAGGATGCAGGCACCCTCGCCCATGACGAAGCCGTCCCGGTCGGCGTCGAAGGGGCGGCACGCGCGGCCGGGCTCGTCGTTGCGCGCGGTCATCGCGTGTGCGATCGCGAAAGCGCCGAAGCAGAGCGGGGCGAGCGGCGCCTCCACGCCGCCCGCCACGGCGGCGTCCGCGAAGCCGCCCTGGATCAGGCGGAAGGCGTCGCCCACGGCGATCGTGCCGGAAGCGCAGCTCATCGCGTTGGTCGAGTTGGGCCCCGTGAACCCCGTGGAGATCGCGGTCTGGCAGCTGGCGGCGCCGCCGTAGGCGCTCGTCACCACGCGCGGGTCGACGGCCCGGACCCCGTCTCGAAGGAGGTTGCCCACCTGCTCCTCGGCGTACGCCATCCCACCGAGCGCCGAGCCCATCTGGATCGCCACGCGGCAGGGGTCGACCGAGTCCGGGGCGAGCTTCGCATCCCGCAGCGCCAGCGCCGTCGCCGCCCGCGCGAACTGCGCGAAGCGATCGAGCCGCCGGATGTCCTTCCGATCGAAGAATGCCTCGGGATCGAACCCGTCCACCTCGGCGGCGATGCGCGTCCGGAAGGGCGAGGCATCGAAACGGCTCAGCTTCCGGATCGGGGACACCCCCCCCCGCAGGCCCTGGGCCAAAGCGTCGATCCCGATACCCGATGCCGTGATCGGCCCGAGCCCGGTCACGAATACCCGCCGGCCCGCGGTCGCGCCCCTCTGGTCGTCAACCGCCAAGCCGATGCCTCCGTTCCGCCTCGGCCGCCACCCCCGCGAGGGTGCGGCCGGCGATGTGGCTGATGAATCCGGGCCCGATGACCCGGTCGGCCGCGAACTCCCGCACGAGGGGCCAGGAAGGCCCGTCCCACTCGTGGACGATGCGCAGGTGGCTGGCCTGGTCCTCGAGCTCCGAGACCTCCCAGACCACGTCCATCCCGCGGGTGATGCCGTTCACGTGCCGATACCGGACTACCCGTGCCGTGCCGTCGTGCTCCATCTCGGAGATCCACCACGTCGGGTAGCGCACGGGCCCGAAGTCGCGCCACGCGGCCATCTCCACGAGGCCGCGGGCGAAACCGTCCCTGCGCAGGAAACGGACCCACCGGTAGTGCGAGAGGATTCCGGGCCACCCTTCGACGTCGGCGGCGACCTGGAACGCGACGTCCGCCGGAGCGGCGCAGCGGTGCTCGTCGATCGTGACCAAGAGTCGTCCCGGGCGTGCGGGTGCGGTGGGGTCGCAGGTGGAGAGACGGTAGGCGCGCGGCGTCGGGTCGGCAAGAATCCCCGGTGTCCTTCAACGGACTTCGGCTACGGCACGCTAGATCCACACGGACGGGCGCAGCAGCGTCGTGGGAGCGGCGGCATCACCCGTGACGCGGATCACGGCGGACAGGCCACCGGAAGCGCGCAGGCGGCGCAGGACGATGTCGCGGACTCCGGGCCTCGCCATGACCGCCTCCACGCCTCGCTGGACCCTCTTTCCCCACCGTACTTCGCCCGTCCAACGGCGATGGTAGGCCCGCAGCGGCGTCCACGAGGCGAACGACAGCGCCCGGTCCACCGCGGCCGCGGCCAGCTCCGCCGTGCGCACGGCCCGGTACACGCCCTGTCCGGTGAAGGGATCGAAATAGCCCGCGGCGTCGCCCACGAGCACCACGCCCGGCGCCCACGCAGCGCCGCACCGGCCAGTCGAAGGGGCCGGAGGCGTGCACGTCGTCGTCGGGCTCCCAGCGGCCCTCCGGCAGGCGCCGGCGCAACAACTCCCCCACGAAGTCGAGCGGATCGGCGGAGAGGCTGCCGTCCTCCACCGGCGCGGCGGTCACCACGGTCGCGTTCCACCTTCCCGGGCCCACCGGCGCGACGCCCAGCGTGACCCCGTCGCGCACGTCGAGCAGGCCGCACGCCTCGGGGAGGGCCTCGCCGCGCACGTGGGTGGTGAGAGACACCTTCCGCAGCCGGGGACGCCGCGCGAGGAGGCCCAGGCTCCGCACCACGACGGACCGCAGCCCGTCCGCGCCCACCACCACCCGCGGCCGGAGCGTGCGGGCGGATCCGTCCTGGTCGACCCCCACCTCCACGGAGGGGCGAGGGTCGGCTCCCTCGGCAGCACGCACCCCCGTCACCCGCGTCCCCTCCCGCACGTCCACACCCGCGGCGCGCGCCACGTCGAGGAGGGCGGCGTCGAGGCGGGTGCGTGCGACGCCGAGGCCCTGCAGGCCTTCACCGAATGCCGCCGAGACGTGCGATGCCCTGGAGCGGATCGTCCATCCCTCGAGCCGGACGGGGTCGAGCGCGAGGACAGGGTCCAGCAGGCCGACGCGGGCGAGCGCCGCGAGCGCACCGGGGTTGAGGCACTCGCCGCACGGCTTCGGACGAGGAAAGCACGCACGGTCGAGCAGAAGCACGCGGCGGCCCCGTCGGGCCAGGAGGGTGGCCGCCGTGCTCCCGGCCGGGCCGCCGCCCACCACGACGACGTCCGCCTCCGGGCCGCTCACGCCTTCCCCTCCAGCACGATCCGCCAGGGAAAGTGCCGGCGCACGTGCGCCCCGCGCAGCCCGGCCTGCTTCCCGACCTCCAGAAGCTCCACGGGCGTGAAGGAGCGCAGTACCGAGAGGGGACCGTCGTTGCGCGTGATCCGGTTCCCCCGCCAGAGCGTGGCGGCCAGGGCGCGCGCGCCCCAGTAGTTCGCCGTCGAGCGTTCGAGGTCGTTGACGAGCACGAGGTCCCGTGACACGCGGGCCATCTCCCGGACCAACGCGGCCGCGTCGGTGTCCGTGAAGTGGTGCAGCGTCAGGGTGCACAGGGCGACGTCGAAGGAGCCGTTCGCGAAGGGGAGCCTGAGGGCGTCTCCCCGCACCACCGCGTCCACGCGACCGCGCGCGATGCGGGCGGACTGGGCGCTGAGCTCGACGCCCACGCCTCGCCACCGCGCGCCGCGGCCGCGGGCCCACGCCCCCAGCGCCTCGAGCGTGTCGCCGTTGCCGGTCCCGACGTCGAGCACGCGAAGGGCCTGTCCGCGGCGGACCGACGGATCGAGGTGTCTGCGCAGCGCCTTCGTGCCGCCCAGCCAGCGGTTCACCTGCGCCACTTGCTCGAGCGACCGCGCCAGCTCGTCCATGTCGTGGCGCGGGCCGTCGAGGATCTCGGGCTCGTGGGAGCGTGCCCTCACTCGCTCGGCTCCACGTGCACGACGACCTCCCTCGCTCGCAGCGCGCCGGCTACGTGCCGCTCCGTCTTGTCCGCGATGGCGTGCGCGGCCGCGACGTCGAGCACCGCATCGACGGCGATGGTGAGCTCGGCGAAGCGATCTCCGGGCCGGCCGCGCGAGCGGATCTGGTAGGCGGCGCGCACGCCATCGATCTCCATCGCCAGCTGCTCGATACGGCCGGGCTCGACCGCGCGGTGGTCCACCAGCACGGGCACGGTCTCGCGCACGATCTGCCACCCGGTGTAGCGCGATGATCAGAGCCACCAGGATCGTCGCGATCGGGTCGGCGAGGGGGTAGCCGACGCGGATGGCGATCAGCCCCACGATCACGCCGAGTGTCGTGAAGACGTCCGCGCGCGTGTGGGCGGAGTCGGCCAGGAGGAGGTCGCTCCCCAGTCGCTTCCCCACGCGGGCCTCGTAGCGGGCGATCGCGACCCCGCCCACCAGGGACAGACCCATGAAA
This sequence comes from uncultured Gemmatimonadales bacterium, assembly GCA_963823035.1. GTDB lineage: Bacteria > Gemmatimonadota > Gemmatimonadetes > Longimicrobiales > Gaopeijiaceae > SZUA-318. The sequence continues at coordinate 205,450 of CAWGKG010000012.1, read as the reverse complement.
GCGAGTGACCCGGCGCCGACATGGGTCGAGCGGACGGTGCCCGCCATCATCCCCAGGATCGAGTGCTGGATGAGCTCGAAGACGGTGATCGACAGCGCGCCCACCAGGGCGAGCGCGCCGAGCGTCTCGAACTTCCGATGACCGTAGGGATGCTCCTCGTCGGGCCCCCGGGAGGCCACGCGGGCCAGCGCCAGCGCGAAGATGTTGTTCGCCGCGTCCAGCGACGAGTGCAAGGACTCGGCCATCACCGACATGGCGTGCGACGTGGCCCATACGCCGAGCTTCACGAGGACGACGGCGACGTTCAGCCACAGCACGAGGCGGAGTACCCGGCGGACCTCGAGCGAACGAGCGCGTCCGCCGTCGGGCGTCATCAGCGTCGGTCCGTGGTGAAGAAGTCGGGGCCCACCGCGAGCCGTCGGGAGCGCGCGAGCTGGGGATCCGAGAACCCGGTGGTGAGCCCGAGCAGCTCGTAGAGCGTGACCCTGAAGACCGGCCCCCCGGCCCGGCCCGCTCCGATCGGGAAGGCGAGATCGAGACGCGCCAACCCCCGCGTACCGGACGGAAAGCCCAGCCGGATCCCGCCGCCCACGGTGCCCTTCCAACCCGAGTCCACGCCGTAGGGGACCTCGCCCGCCCAGACGCGTCCCGCGTCGGCGAAGAGCGTGAAGCCGAAGTCGAAGGCCGAGGGTGCGGGCCAGCGCAGGAAGTAGCGGTCCTCGAGCGTGAAGAGGAGCCTGCGGCCACCGGGGAGGCGCTCTTCCCTGAGCCCGCGCAGCGAGCGTCGCCCTCCGAGGGTGAGCTGGAAGGGCGTGACCATCGACCACCCGCCCGCTCCGGAGACGCGAGCGAAGAAGGTATGCGACGGTGCCTTCCGCGACCGGAGGTAGCCGTAGAAGTCGACTTCACCGAGGAGGTCGCGCCATCCCTCCGGCACTCCCCCGCCCGACTGCACGTCCCGCCCCTCGGCGGCGACGTTGAGGAAGAGGTACGACGTGCCGGGATCGTGGCCCGCGAAGAAACGGAAGCGCGTGTACAGGTCGGCGGGGCCCTCGAGGCCGGAAGCCGACAGCACGTCGAGGCTGCGACCCACGGTCAGCCCCACGTCGGTCCCCAGCTGGACGTCCTGGATTCCGGACAGCGGATCGAGCCCGCGCACCCGTACGAACCGCACGTTGCGCTGGCCGATGAAGAAGTTCACGCGCGTCGTGGAGGACGGATGCGCCTGCGGGAGGATGCCGGGGAGCACGTCGGGGGGCGCGGGAGACGTGTCTCCGAAGTCGTTCGCCCGTGCGACCTCGAGGCTCCCCGGAAAGCCCTCGAAGTCGAGCGTCTCTCTCGACAGCCCGAGACCCAGCAGCGTGAGGTTGCCCGGCCGACCGAGCCGGCCCGCGACGGACACCTCCACGCGCTCGTCCAGGTCGGGAAGGAGCACGTGGCTGTAGGGCACGGACGGGTCGTCCACCACGTACGGGAAGAGCTCGTCGCTACGGCTGTACACCTGGCGGACCGCGACGCGGCCGACCTCGCCCACGAAGGGGTACGCCACCTGCTCGGTGAGGAAGGTCCCCGAGCGCGTGCGCCCACCGCTGACCACCACGTCCGTGCGCGTATGCAGAAGGCGCGGGAGGCGGAGCGTCCCTCCAAGGTCCTTTCGCTCCTTGCGCTGGCGGAAGAACACCGAGGCGTGGATGCCCTGCCCGGCGAGGTTCTCCTCCGAGAGCTCGAGCGCCTCGACCCGGATGCGGTCCTCGAACGAGACGCCCAGGTCGACGCGGGTGGTCCATTCGTCCTGCGTGTCCACCACTACGTGCTTGTTGCCGTCCGGCAGGTCCACGGCGAACACGTCCGCGCGAGCCAGGAAGGCGTAGCCACGCAGCAGTCGACCCGACTCCTCGAGGAGCAGCGGGTCGAAGCAGTCGCCGACCCGGAAGAGGAGCTCTCGGCGGATGAAGTTGGCGCGCGTCTTGACGTGCAGCGAGTTGGCCGCACCGTACACCCACCCCAGCAGGCCGCCGTCGTCGACCTGCTCGACGTCGTAGATGGAGTGGTTGTCCACGAAGATGTTCGTGATCCGACCGTCGGGACACGCGCTGGAAGCGGTGTCGGACCTGCCGATCTGCGCCGCCGCGCCCCCCGGGACCGCGCCCGCCGCCAACGTCAGGAGGCAGACCGCGAGGGGTCGGATGCGCGTCGGGATCAGGCAGGGTCGGATGGCTTCCTCCGCGGCTTCCGGTCTGCGTTCGGCGGGACGGCTAATCTACGACGGAGAGCGAGGTTTGACATGACCTCCCGCCGCCGCCAACGTCCAACTTCCCCACTCATCCTCGGAGCCCCGAAACCATGGCGAATCGCCGCAAGGACGCCCTCGATTACCACATGCAGGGCCGTCCTGGAAAGATTGAAGTCGTCGCCACCAAGCCGGTCGCGACCGCTCGCGATCTCTCCCTCGCGTACTCCCCCGGCGTGGCCGAGCCGTGTCGCGAGATCCACGCCAACCCCGAGGACGTCTTCAAGTACACCGTCCGCGGCAATCTGGTCGCCGTGGTGTCGAACGGCACGGCCGTTCTGGGCCTCGGCAACATCGGCCCGCTCGCGGCCAAGCCCGTGATGGAGGGCAAGGGCGTGCTCTTCAAGCGCTTCGCGGGCATCGACGTCTTCGACATCGAGGTCGCCTCCGAGGATCCGGACGAGGTGATCCGCTTCTGCCAGCTCCTCGAGCCGACGGTCGGTGGCATCAACCTGGAGGACATCAGCGCCCCCGCGTGCTTCGTCATCGAGCGCACGCTGAAGGAGACGATGGATATCCCGGTCTTCCACGACGACCAGCACGGCACCGCGATCATCGCGGCGCGCCGCGCTGCTCAACGCGGTGGACCTGCTCGGCAAGAAGATGGAGGAGGTGAAGGTCGTGTTCAGCGGCGCGGGAGCCTCCGCGCTGTCCACGGCGGATCACTTCCAGCGGCTGGGCGTGCCCCGCGAGCACATCCTCATCGCCGACTCCAAGGGCGTGATCTACGAGGGCCGCACCGAGGGCATGAACGAGTACAAGGCGAACCATGCGGTGAAGACGGACGCTCGCACGCTCGCGGACGCGATGAAGGGCGCGGACGCGTTCGTCGGCCTCTCCATGAAGGGTGTCGTCACCAAGGAGATGGTGGCGTCCATGGCCGACAACCCGATCATCTTCGCGTTGGCGAACCCGGACCCCGAGATCCTCCCGGAGGAGGTCGCGGAGGTACGCGACGACGCCATCATGGCGACGGGTCGCTCGGACTATCCGAACCAGGTCAACAACGTCCTCGGCTTCCCCTTCATCTTCCGCGGCGCGCTCGACGTGCGCGCCCGGGGGGTGAACCACGAGATGATGCTCGCGGCCACGAACGCGCTCGCTTCGCTGGCTCGCGAGGAGGTGCCGGACACGGTGCGCGGCGCCTACGAAGGCTCGGACATCAGGTTCGGGCGCGAGTACCTGATCCCGAAGCCCTTCGACCACCGCGTCCTCTTCCACGTCGCACCCGCGGTCGCTCGGGCGGCGATGGAGACCGGCCTGGCGCGTGTGGAGCTGAACCTCGACGAGTACGTCGATCGTCTGCGCGCCAGCCTCGGGCCGGGCCGCGAAGTCATGCGCTGGATGACGAACCGCGCTCGGCGGCACCCTGCGCGCATCGTCTTCCCGGAGGGACACAACGACGCGATCATCCGCGCCGCCTCGCAGATGGTGGAGGAGGGCGTCGCCCGCCCCATCCTCATCGGGCGTCCGCCGCGGGTCGAGGAGAAGGCCCGGCTCATGGGCGTGAAACTCGACGGCGTCGAGATCGTGTACGCCGCGGACCTCGAGTCGAGGCGGCACGGCTTCGCGGATACGCTTTTCGCCCGCCGGGGACGCAAGGGGCTGACGCTCGCCGAAGCGCGTTGGAACATGTACCGGCCGATCTTCTTCGCGTCGTCGATGGTGGAGGCGGGCGAGGCCGACGCGATGGTCGCGGGCATCGAGGCGAACTACGCCGAGATCCTGCGCCCGATCCTGCAGGTGATCGGACCCGCCGAGGGCGGCCGCCGCGTGGCCGGAATGTACATGGTGGCCTTCCCGAACCGGGAGCTGATGTTCCTCGCCGACACCACGGTGAACATCGAGCCGGACGCCCAGGCCCTCGCGGACATCGCGCTCCAGACGGCGGCTTGGGTTCGGGACCTGGGGATCCGTCCCCGCATCGCGATGGTGAGCTTCTCGAACTTCGGGTCGGTGGACCACCCCGAATCACGGAACGTAGCCGAGGCCGTACGCCTGGTTCAGAAGGCGGATCCCGAGCTGGAGATCGACGGTGAGGTGCAGGCGGACACGGCCGTCGAGCTGCACAAGCTCACGGGGATCTATCCCTTCAGCCATCTCGAGGGGCCGGCCAACGTCCTGATCTTCTCCCGCCTGTCGGCGGCCAACGCCGCCTACAAGCTCCTCGACAAGCTCGGCGGCGCCGACACCATCGGCCCGGTCCTGCTCGGAATGGCCAAGCCCGTGCACGTGCTCCAGAGGGGTTGTTCGGTGCAGGACGTGTTGAACCTCGCGACGGTGGCCTCGGTGGACTGGCAGGCGCGAACCAAACAGATTTAGGGCTACGCCGAGACCCATCCGGAGACTTTCACGCATGGCCACCCAAATGCAGGAAACCCTTGTTCCCGAGCGTCGCGTCGCGGCCTCGTCGACCGAAGGAAGCTACGGCCTCGACCATCACGGCCTGAATCCCAGCAAGGCCGTTCACTGGAACCTCTCGCCCGCACGACTCTACGAGGCGGCCTTCGCATGCGGCGACGGCCGCATGGCACACATGGGCGCCCTTTCGACCTCCACCGCGCCGCACACCGGACGATCGCCGAACGACCGCTTCATCGTACGTGACGACGCGACCGAGGGCACGGTGGACTGGGGGAAGGTCAACCTCCCCATCTCGCCCGACCACTACGCCACGCTGCGCGCCGACGTGATCGCCTACCTCGACGCCCAGGAGCTGTACGTCCGGGACGCACGGGCGGGCGCCGACGAGCGCTACGGCATCAGCGTACGGTTGGTGACCTCGAGCCCGTGGCACTCGCTCTTCGCCTACAACATGTTCCTGCGGCCCACGGCCGAGGAGCTCGCGGGCATGAAGCCGGACTTCACCGTGCTGCATGCGCCGCACTTCAAGGCGGATCCCGCGAAGCATGGAACGAACTCCCCCGCCTTCATCGTGGTGAACTTCGCCGCCAACGAGGTGCTCATCGGTGGCACGCGCTACGCCGGCGAGGTCAAGAAGTCGATCTTCTCGGTGCTCAACCACATCCTCCCGGAGCAGGGCGTCTTTCCGATGCACTGCTCGGCCAACATCGGCGCGGACGGGGACGTCGCCGTCTTCTTCGGATTGTCCGGCACGGGAAAGACCACCCTGTCGGCCGATCCCGAGCGCGGGCTCATCGGCGACGACGAGCACGGGTGGAGCGACCACGGCGTGTTCAACTTCGAGGGAGGGTGCTACGCGAAGACCATCCACCTGTCCCCCGAAGGCGAGCCCGAGATCTACCGCGCCACCCAGATGTTCGGGACGATCCTCGAGAACTGCGTGCTCGACGAAGAGACGCGGGAGATCGACTTCGACGACGGCTCGATCACCGAGAACACGCGGGCTTCCTATCCGATCCACTACATCCCGAACGCCGTGTCCGGCGGACAGGGTGGGCTGCCGAAGAACGTGGTCTTCCTGACCGCCGATGCCTTCGGCGTGCTTCCTCCGATCTCTCGCCTCACCCCCGAGCAGGCGATGTACCAGTTCCTCTCGGGGTACACGGCGAAGTTGGCGGGCACGGAACGGGGCGTGACGGAGCCGAAGGCGACGTTCAGCTCCTGCTTCGGCGCACCCTTCCTTCCCCGGCACCCCGGCGTGTACGCCGAGATGCTCGGTGAGAAGCTGCGGGCCGGCAACGTACGCGCGTGGCTCGTGAACACCGGCTGGACCGGCGGGCCGTACGGCACCGGGACCCGCATGTCGCTCCGTCACACGCGGGCGATGATCAAGGCCGCGCTGGCGGGTGAGCTGGACGACGTGGCGACCAAGGCGGATGCGGTGTTCGGGCTCAACGTGCCCGGGTCGGTGCCGGACGTTCCGTCCACGGTGCTGCAGCCGCGCAGCACGTGGAAGGACGGCAGCGCGTACGATGCGCAGGCCGCGAAGCTGGCGGCGATGTTCAAGGAGAACTTCGCGAAGTTCGCGGACCAGGTGCCCGACGAGGTGAAGGCTGCGGGACCGCGCTAGCTAGCGCGACGCGGGCGCGGTACGGTTTCGGCGGTGAAGTGGCCCCGGTGCGCGTGGCGCACCGGGGCCCGCGACCGGACGATCCCTCTCAACTCGCCGGCCGCAAGTCGCTCGCGTCGCCCCTGTCGAGCCCGCTCACGCCACGGCGCGACGGCGCTGCCACACCCCTCCGGCGAACGCGGCCGCGAGGAGCAGGAGCACCATGCCGAGCCACCCTCGACGCGGGAGCGAGGGGCCACCGCGCTGCAGCCCCACGTGGATCGCGACCCAACGCACCGTCCATGCGCCGACGGGCTCTCCGAACGCCTTCGCGAAGGCGGCCGGCACGTCCTGGTCGGACGTCCAGAAGCGGCGGAAGGCGTCCGGACCATGTTCCCTCTCCAGGTCGGAGAGGAGGTAGCGGGCGGCGTCGGTGAGCGCAGGGGCGCGGGGCGGAGCCAACGCAGAGCCCAGCGACAACGGGAAGTCCTGCGCGACGGAGGTGCCGTCGAACGGATCGATTGCGGCGTCCGTCCTCTCCAGGAAGAGGTCGACACACGCATCGGGTTGGCCGGCCACGCAACGGTCCGGGGTCAGGCTCCCCCAACGCCACCCGAAGCTCCGACGCCCGAAGACATCCTGGTATGGCGGCGCCGCTTCCCGCGGCTCCTGGGCCGCCGCGCTGCGCTCCGCGTACCGGAATCCGCCACGGGCGAGCCACGCGCGCACCTCCGGGCCGGGAAGCCCGTAGGCGGCAACCAGTCGGCACGCGTGGAGGAGGTCGCTGTGGCGGGTGCCCTCGGCATCCCGCCAGGCGTCGAGGGTCGCGCCCTTCAGGGGCACTCCGCGCATGTCCAGAAGGAGGCAGTACGGCGTGCCGTCGACGCGGCCGGCGAACAGCTCGAGGCGAGTGCGGAAGTCCTCGTAGTGGTCGTTCACCTCGCCCGCGAAGTTTGGAGCCTGGACGTAGTACCCCACCACGACGGGGTCGCCGGTGCGAAGGACCGTGGACAGCTCGTCGCGGAGCAGGGTGCGGATCGTGTCGAGCTGCTCCGGGGTGACGAGGCGCGGATCGCCGCCGACCGCGAGGCCGTCGCGAGCGGCGGCAAGGGCAAGGGCCGGGAGGGAGTCCATCCAACGCATCCGCCGGATGAGCGCCGAAGTGCGCGCGGCGTCCTCGGCCAGCGATGTGACGCGCACCTCCTGGGGGAGCCGCTGCGGGAGCTGCCTCACGGGAGAACTCGCCGGTGGCAGGAACACGGCGCTCACCAGGGCGAGGCCGGCCACGGCCAGCCCGATCCAGAGCTTCAATGTTGGCGCCATCTTGTGCTCCTCGTCGCGAGCGCCGCGAAGGCGACGATCCACATGAGATAGACGAGCAGGTGCGGGTCCAGGACCGCGCGGGTCCGGGGCGCCCCCTCCATCATCCAGGTGCGCCAGCGCGTCGCCAGCTCCAGGGAGGTCAGCCCGGAAGCATGGCGCAGCATGTCGGCGGGTGTGGCCGTCGTATCGGCGCGCAGGCGATCCCAGGCTCCCTCGCCGCCGGCGCGGAGCGCGAGCCGGAGGGCCGCCACACGGGCCGCCCGGTTCGAGATCGGAGGATGCCGGAGCCCCTGCGTGAGATACAGGTCGCACGCCGCCGTGGACCGGGCCTGGACGCAGGCCTCCCACGTCGACGCCTCCCTCCGCCGGGGACCGAAGGCGGCCACGAAGGCTCGTCGTTCGTCGGGGTCGTACCAGTCGTCGAACGGAGTCGCATCCAGGTCCAGCCCCAGGGAGGTCCAGCATGCCTCGGCCCGTCCGGCCAGACAGGCGCGGTTCGAACGGGAGGGCGTGACCGTCATCTCCTTGAACACGGCGGCGGCGGCCTCGGGTCGATCACGCACCGCGGTGCCGGCCCACGCCCCGATCGGGTCGGGGAGGTCGTCACCGAGCGCCATGGAGATCGCGTCCACCACGGCCGCGCGCACGCTCGCCGCCGGTCGCCACGCGAGCATCTCCACGTGTCGCACCGGGCCGTCCACCGGGATCGTGCCGGGATCGGCGGCCCACTGGAAGGTGAAGGTCGTGCGCTCGAGGTTCGGGCTCGTGTCGACGAAGGAGGCGTATTCTCTCTCCCAGACGTCGCGGAAGAAGCTCTCCGCGACCCGATGCTCGTCGGACGGCGTGAGGATGCGCAGCGGGCCCACCATGAGCGTGTCCACGGAGCGGACCTGGCGGCGGGCGTTGCGTGCGTTCGCTTTCGCGCGCGCCGCCTTCATCTCCGCGCGCGCCGAGTCGAGACGAGGCATGAGCTCGTGGAGGTGCCGCACCAGCTCCTCCTCCGTTTGTTGCGCCCCGACCGGCGTACGCACCGTGAGCCCCGCGAGCGGGAGGACGGCGAGCATCAGCAGCGTCCCCCGGATGCGAGTCCCGGGCGCGTCAGACATCGATCAGCGTCCAGTTGCCGGTGAACACCTGGAAGGGCCCGGGCACACGCGAGAGCATGCGGATCAGCCAAGCCGCGAGGTTGGTGTCGTGCAGGACGCCGAAGCGTGGGAAGACCCACTGCGACAGGACGACACTCAGCACCAGGGCGGCGGCCACGCCGATGAGCAGCCACACGGTCGTCCGGATCGTGCCGGCCGCCATCGCGAAGAGGAGGGCGTAGGCCACCAGCGTGGCCGCCAGGAAGCGGATCGCTAGCTGGTCCGGGTAGGCGTGCAGCCCCGGCGGCAACGTGATCGACGCCACCGCGACATGCGCACCGATCCAGAAGGCGAGGGCCGGAAGAAGCGCGAGGACCGCGCCCGCGCCCATCTTGAGGACCGCGTAGCGCATGCGTGACACGGGCAGGCTGAGCGCATAGACGTGGCCGAGCTGGTGGTCCCAGTTCCACGACGACAGCGCGAGCGTCACGCCGATGGCCGTGGCCAGGAGCGGAAACGCAGGGAGCCACAGCGAAGATGTCGACACCACGCGGTACGCCATGAGCGACGCGCCGTCCATCCCGGGCCTGGCGCCGAGGCCCTGAACCGCCAGCAGCGGCAGGGCATAGGCCGCCAGGATGAAGGGGAGCAGGCCGAAGCGGACCTGCTTCCAGTGGAGAAAGAGCATTGGCTGGTACATCGCTCAGCTCCGGTAGTGGGGCCGGGGGCGCGACGAGCGGAGAAGCTCGACGAAGCCCTCTTCCAGATCGAGATCGACGACGTCGCGCAGGGCGATGCCCGCGCGGTCGAAGTAGTCACGCATGGGGTCCTGCCAACCGCGCACGATCCACGTCTCCGTTCCGGCGCCGTTCAGGCGCTCGCGTGCCAGGATCGTGAAGGGCGGCTCCAGGGGAGAGGCGGGCGCGTCAGCCACCTTGATGCGCTTGATGCCGTTCTTGAAGGCCTGCATCGGGAGCTCGGCCACGAGCCTTCCGTCGTCCATGACGCCGACCCAGTCGCAGAAGCGCTCGAGCTCGTGCACGAGGTGGCTCGAGATGAACACGGTGGCGCTCGTCTCGGACACGTAGTCGAGCACGGCGGCGAGGACGTCGCGACGCACGACCGGGTCGAGGCCGTCCGTGGGCTCGTCGAGCACGAGCAGGTCGGGGCGCTGCGAGAGCGCCAGCAACATCAGCAGCTTCCCGTTCTCGCCCTTCGACATCCGGGAGATCTTCCGTTCCGGATCGAGCGCCAGCCGCTCCATGAGCTCCTTGGCCCAGCCCGCGTCCCACAGCTTGAAGAAGGACGCGTGATAGCGGACCTGCTCCGCCACGGTCAGCGCCGGGTAGACGTGCGGCCGCTCCGGCACGTATCCGATGCGAGCGAGGATGCTCGGCATGTCGTGCGGCACGCTGCGGCCCAGGATGTGGATGCTTCCACGATCCGGCTTCAGCATCCCCATGACGATGCGGATGGTCGTGGTCTTCCCCGACCCGTTGGGGCCCAGGAAGCCGTAGATGGACCCGGCCGGCACCCGCAGGCTCACGTCCTTCAGCTCGAACGACTTGCCGGGCTTCCACCCGACGCCGGTCAACTCGATCGCACTATTCACGGATGTCGACTCCCGTTTCCGCATGGAGGGCGCGCGCCAGCTCTTCCACCCTGATCCCCAGCCGTGCCGCATCCTGAAGCAGCGTACGCACCAGCTTGGTCGCTTGCGCCGTCCGCTCCTCGTCACGGAGGAACGTCGGTACCTCCTGGATGAACGTGCCCTGGCCGTGCCGGAGCTCCACGAACCCGTCCGCAGCCAGGTCCCGGTAGGCCTGCACCACCGTGGCCGGGTTCACCCGCAGCCTGCGGGCGAGGGAGCGCACGGAGGGGAGCGCGTTTCCGGGTTCGAGCTCCCCTGCCGCGACCGCCATGCGCACGCGCGCGGCGATCTGCTCGTAGAGCGGGGTCGGGCTCCGTGGGTCGACGCCGTCGAACACGCCCGTCAGCCCTCCGCTGCGGGGGCGGCCGGACCGCACACGATGGCGCCGGGCTGCCACCCGGGCGGCACGTTGAAGCCGTAGCTGAGCCCGCAGATGCGGTCGAGGCCGGGGTGCGTGAAGACCGCGGTCCACCCGCGCGTTCCCGCGCGCACCACGTCCGCGACCAGCCCCTCGGGGGCCTCCCACTCCAGCGAGTCCACCTCGGCGGTGTAGGTGTAGTGGGTCGCGTAGTGGATCTCCTGGGCGGAGGCCATCTGCTTGAGGGAGCCCCGGATCAGGGCGAGGAACTCTTCCTGCGCGGGCGCCGCCACGTCGGGACGCGCGGCGGGGGATGCGAGCCAGGCGGGCTCCGGCCGCACGCCGCCGGCGTCCACCAGGGCGTAGGTGCGGACGAAGTTCACGTCGTTCTCGCCACGCCAGCGACCCATCACCCGATCCGCCGCCAGGTACTGCGGGTCGAGACGCTCGGGGACGTCCACCACGGCGGTCGGCGTCCCGGAGGGGTCGAGCACGGTCCAGGCCCGCTTGCCGTCGCCTTCGACGGCCGGCTCGCGGATCCACAACCGACCGTCCGTGGCCACGCGCACCAGGCGATAACCGGGCGGCGCGGTCGGTGACGGGAGGCGGTCGAGAGCGGCGCGCACCCGGCTACGCGCGGCCGCATCGACCGCTCCGTCCACCCAGTAGCGGCCGTAGAGCCACACGTCCATCGCGAACAGCGAGTCGCCGGAAACGTCCCGGGCGTCGACCTGCCGCGCGAAACGCCCGCCCGCGTCGAACACCGAGAGCCGGCCGATCGCCTGGTCGAGCGCGGCGATGGAGTCGCCTGCCCACGGGTACACGCGCGACAGGGCGCGGAACTCACCGGGGCCCTCGCCCCGCCCGCCCCAGCGTCGGACGAACGAGCCGTCGGCGGCGTAGCGCGTGACCTCGCCCGACCCTCCGTCGGACACGACCACCTCGCCCGAGGGGAGTCGGAGCACCCCTGTCACGTCCTGGAAGGTGTAGTGGTCGTCGCCCTCCATGACGCCGATCTCGAGGAGGGGGGGCGTTCCGAGCCCCATGACCGCGAGCTCGCGAGCCTCCGGAGGCGCTTCGGGCGCCGCGCACGCTGCCGCCGCCAGCGGGAGGGCGAGGAGGACGGCTCGGCGGATCATCGACGTCTCCGGGTCGGTGAGTGTATCAGTGTATCAGTTAACTAATACAGTGTGGCGGTTCGCTGTCCGAAGTCAAGGATCACGTGTATCCTCCATGCCATGGAGAACTCCCCCCCCACGCCCCGGGGCCGGCGCGAGTCCGGGGTGATCCGATCCGAGCGCCACGCCCTCGACGCCGTGCGCGCGGACCTCGAGGCGGACTTCGAGGTCTTGCGGGTCCTCGGCCAGGGGGCGATGGCCACGGTGTACCTCGCGCGCGACCAGGTGCTGGGCGTGCTGGTGGCGATCAAGGTCCTCAACGCGGAGCACGCGGGCGACGAGACCTCCCGCCGGCGCTTCGAGCGCGAGGCGCGCGCCGCCGCGTCGCTGTCCCAGCACCCCAACGTGGTGGCGGTCCAGCGCTTCGGTCGGCTCCCCGACCAGACGCCCTACCTGGTGATGCAGTTCGTGAAGGGACGCACGATGGAGGAGCGCCTCAAGGCGGAGGGACGACTCGAGGTCGCGGAGGCCCGACAGGTGCTGCGCGAGGTGGCTTCCGCCCTCGCCGTGGCGCACGCGAACGGCTTTCTCCACCGCGACATTCGTCCCGGGAACGTCCTCTGGGACGAGGACAACGGGCGTGCGCTCCTCACGGACTTCGGCATCGCGGCCGTGCTGTCCACGGGTCCCGACGAGGGCGCCCGGCTCACGCGCACCGGGCAGGTCATGGGGGAGCTGCGCTACATCAGCCCCGAACAGCTCCACGACGCCGAGTTGACCGAGTTGGCCGACATCTACCTCCTCGGCATGCTGGGCTACGAGCTGCTGTGCGGCGAGGGCCCCTACGAGGCGCGCTCCAACACCGACTGGATCACGGCGCACCTGCGCCAGGAGCCCCGTGACCTGCGCGCCCTCCGCCCCGATGTCGACCCGACCACGGCGAACCTCCTCAAGCGCTGCCTCGCCAAGGACCCGATGCACCGCCCACGCGCCGTGGACGTGGTGAAGATCCTCGAGGGTGGGAGCGCCACCGTGCCGGCCGCCGATGGGGTCGCGCCCGGCAACGACCTGGCCGAGCTGCTGAAGCGTCGGGTGCCCCAGGTCGTGCTGTTGGCGGTGGGCGGGGCCATCACGCTGATCAGTCTGGCCGACGCCCTCGAAGACCTTCTGCCCGCGGACTCCAAGCTCCTCACGGTGATCTTCTCGGTGGCGGCGGTCCTCGCCTCCGCGGTGCTGGCGTGGTTCCACGGGGAGCGCGGTCGTCAGCAGGCGCCCCTGGTCGAGTACCTCCTGCTGGCGCTCATCGCCGCCGGGTGGCTCGTCGTGAGCGGCTGGGTCCTCGTGGCGGGGTGACGGTCGCTCCCCCTACGTTGCCGGACCCGCGGGTCACCACCCCGTACCGGTCCCCTCAACCCGTACCGATCATGACGTCCCTCGTTCGCGTCGCCGCAGCCCTCGTGCTGGCTCATGCCGTCCCCCTCGCGGCCCAGGCCCCGGCCGACGTCCCGCCGCAGGCGCCGGCGCGCTACCACCCGCTCCCTCCGGTGCGGGAGCAGGCCGCCGAGATGCAGCAGTGGGTGGAGCAGCGCCTGACGAAGGTGCTGCCCGGGCTCATGGCCGAGTACGGCGCCGACATGTGGATCCTGTCGATGCGCGAGTACGGCGAGGACCCCGTGTTCTGGTCGATGATCTCACCGACCACCTTCGCGGCGCGGCGTCGCTCCATCTACGTCTTCACGCGCGAGCCCGACGGGTCGGTGGAGCGGCTCGCGCTCGGAGGCGGCGACCAGGGCGGGCTCTTCCAGATCTACCGCTCCCCGCATCCCACCGTGACGGGAAAGGAGGCGGAGCTGTGGGGAGACGAGCAGTGGCGCCTCCTGCACGAGATCGTGGCGGACCGGGATCCGGCGAACATCGTCCTGAACATCGACGACACCTGGGCGTTCGCGGACGGCCTCGGAGCCGGGGAGCGCGAGGCGCTGGAGAAGGCGCTCGGTCCCGAGTACCTGAAGCGGGTGAAGCGCATCCCGCAGCTCGCCACCGACTACATCTCGGTGCGCGTGCCGGAGATGATGCCCCGGTACCGGAAGATCGAGGAGACCGTCCATGCGCTCATCTCCGAGGCGTTCTCGAACTCGGTGATCACGCCGGGCGAGACGACCACGGAGGACGTGGTGTGGTGGTTGCGCCAGAAGGTGAACGACCTCGGCTACGGACAGTGGTTCCAGCCCTCGGTGGCCGTGCAGCGGGCCGACGGCGAGCACGAGGGGCCCGACGCGATCATCCGGCGGGGCGACCTCCTGTGGACCGACTTCGGCGTGGTCGGTGAGCGCCTCAAGACCGACACGCAGCACCTTGGCTACGTGCTGAAGGACGGTGAGACCGACGCGCCGCCCGGGCTGAAGGCGTGCCTGGCCAAGAGCAACCGCATGCAGGACCTCACGCTCGAGGCGATGACGCCGGGCCGCACGGGGAACGAGGCGCTCGCGGCCGTGCTGGGAAGGATGAAGCAGGAGGGCATCACCGGGTCGCTCTACTCCCACCCGATCGGCGACCACGGCCACGGCGCCGGGCCCCTCATCGGGCTGTGGGACCGGCAGGAGGGCGTGCCCGGCCGCGGAGACGCCAAGATCCGCCCCTCCACCTGGTTCAGCATCGAGCTGCAGGCGACGGTGCCCATCCCGGAGTGGGGCGGAGCGACCGCGTCGTGCCGCCAGGAGGAGGAGGCCTACCTCGACGGGAGCGGCGAGCGGCACTGGGCGTTCCGTCGGCAGGACCGCTTCCACCTGGTGTGGTGAAGGGGCGCGCGAGCCGGGCGAGGGCCGGCGCCCACCCCCCTGAAAAGACTCTGCGTCCTCTGCGGCCTCTGTGGTTGAACCGCTTTTCACCACAGAGGCCGCAGAGGACGCAGAGAGAACAACGTAGGCGGGCGCCGGCCCGACCTCAGAAGAGCCCGACGCGCCCCTTCACCGAGGCGATCAGCTTGGCCGGGTCGTAGCCCACGCCCTGGCGGAAGACCATCTCCACGTTGCGGATGTCGGAGATCCGCATCGTCGGGTCGCCGCCGACCACGACGAGATCGGCCTGCTTGCCCACCTCGAGCGAGCCGACGCGGTCCGCGCGGCCGAGATAGCGCGCCCCGTTCAGCGTGCAGATCTCGATCGCCTCCTCGGGTGAGAAGCCCGCCTCGACGAGCAGCTCGACCTGACGCTGGTCGGAGTAGCCGGCGATCACCCCGCCCCCGCCCGTCGGGTCCGTCCCGGCGACCAGCAGCCCGCCGGCGCGCGCGAAGCGCAGCTCCATCGCCATGTCGAGCGGGAGGAGCTTCGCATACGGCGAGTCCGTGTTCTTCCGGGTCTGCGCGAAGCGCCGTTCGAACTGATCCCTCAGCGCCGGGTCGAGCACGTCGATGCCCGGAGGCATCGACCGCCCGGGCGCGAACGTCTCGAACACGGTGAGCGTCGACGTCACCGCGACGTTCCGCTCGACCAGGAAGTCGACGAGCGCGCCGAACTCCGCGCCGGCCGGGTCGACCTGGGCCAGCGCGGCCATCCCCTCGCCCTGGCCGGGACAGACGTCCGGCTCCTTTCCCGGCACGAAGTCGGTGGCGACGAAGAAGCCGTGCTCCAGGTCGTCGATGCCCAACTCGGCGGCCTCGCGGTACGTCACGGAGCAGAGGTGGCCCGTGACCTCGAGGCCGCGCGCGTGCGCCCGCTCGACGGCGGCGCCGAGCTCGGCGCGCGTGATGTGCATGTACGCTTTGAACGAGGTCGCCCCCGCGTCGGCCCAGAAGTCGACCATGCGGCGCGCGTCGTCCACGCCGGCGAGGGCGTGCACCTGGCCCAGCGGCAGGCCCGGCCCCTCGAGGTAGGGCGCCGTGGCATCGATCCAGGGGCCGGGCTTCTCGCCGTCCCGGATGGCCCGCGCGATGGCCAGCTCGCCGTACCCGTTCATGTTGCCGCCGGTGCGCATGGAGGTGACGCCTCCGGCGAGATACAGGCGCGTGAAGCTCTCCGTCAGGTTGCCATAGACCCCGGGGCCGGTCGGGTAATAGAGGTGCTCGTGCAGCATGACCAGACCGGGGATCACGGACTTCCCCGTCAGGTCGATGATCCGGGCGCCGGCCGGAACCTGTACATCCGAAGAGGGACCGAGGGCGGCGATGTCGCCTCCGCGCAGGATCAGCGTCCGGTCCCGCAGCGCGGGCGCTCCGGTGCCGTCGATGACGCGGGCGTGCGTGAGCGCGATCACGTCGTCGTCGACGGCGACGTACTGCCGGACGTTGGCCGACAGCGTCGGCCGCTGCGCCCGGGCCGGCAACGCCCACAGCGCGGCGCCGGCCGTGAAGGCGAAAAGGAAGCTCACTCGAATCGTACGCATGGGGTGAGCTTATGGTCGGTCGCGGGCTCCGTCCATCGAGATGGCGCGATCCGGCTTCGTCAGACATCTTGCGGTTCTCGAAAAGCGACCCTCCCGACTCCTGCACCTTGGCCACGACCTCCGTCCGCAAGCCCCGGTCCTTCGACCGGCGCATCGTCGAAGGCCCCCTTCCTGGGGCCGTATGGCGCCTGGCCTGGCCGACGATGCTCCAGAACGTGATCGGCGGCCTTCAAGGCGTGATCGACCACGTCATGGTCGGCCACTACGTGGGCTACACGGGCAACGCTGCCATCGGCGTCTCGTGGCAGATCTTCCTGGTCGTGATCGTCTTCATCTCCTCGGTCTTCACGGGGATGGGCGTGCTGGTGGCGCGCTTCACGGGCCAGAACGATCCGGAGAAGGTCAACCGGACCGTCTACCAGGCGTTCCTCACGGCCGCCGTGCTTTCCGTCGGGCTCATGGCGCCGCTGGGCTACTTCCTCTCGCCCAAGCTCCTGAACCTGGTGAACGCCGCGCCGGAGGTGCAGGCGGAAGCGCTCCCGTACCTGCGCACGATGTTCGTGTTCAGCTTCGGCATGATGATGTTCTTCATGACCGGCGGCGCGTTCCGCTCGGCCGGCGACGCCCAGACGCCGCTGCGCCTCGGGGTCGTGCTGACGGTCCTGAACATCGTCCTGAACGTCATCTTCATCCGCGGGCTGGGCCCCATCCCCGCGTTCGGCACCACCGGCGCCGCGATGGGCACGGTGATCGCTGGGGGCGTGGTCAGCGTCATCGTCCTCGGCCTCCTCCTCTCGGGGCGGGCGGTGGTGGCGTTCAGGGGGCTCAAGACGTGGCGGCCCGACCTGGTCATCATCCGCGAGCTGTTCCGCTTCGGGCTGCCCACCGGCATCCAGGGCGTGGCGATGAACCTGGGCGGCGTCTTCCTCCTCCGCTTCGTCGGCTCCCTTCCCGAGAGCGCGGAGGCGCAGGCGGTCTACGCGGTGAGCTACACCCAGCTCTTCAGCTTCATCACGTGGACGTCGGTGGGGATCATGGGCGCCACCGCCGCCATCGCCGGGCAGAACCTGGGTGCCCAGAAGCCCGAACGCTCGGTCCACGCAGTCCACGTCGCCTCCGGCATCGGCCTCTCCGTGGCCGTCATCATCGGCCTGCTCTTCGTACTCATCCCGGAAGGCCTCCTGTCGGTCTTCGGCATGGAGACACCCGAGCTGCTGCGCCTCGGCGTGCAGCTTCTCCGCTATCTGAGCGTGTCCGGCCTCTTCATCACGGTGGCCCTCGCGTACACCGGCGGGCTGCAGGGCACGGGCGACACCAAGGGCCCGCTCTACATCTCGATCATCTCCCAGATCGTGGTGCCGCTGGGGATGTGCGCGGTGCTACAGGCCACGAGGGGACTGCACGCCAACGACATCTGGCTCGCCATCGTCCTGGGCCATGCGACGCGCTGCGTGCTGAGCATCGCCCGCTTCCGCCAGGAGAAGTGGCGGGGGATCAAGGTCGACATCGGCACGGCTGCGGCCTAGAGTCCGAGTCGGGGGTGGCCCGGGGCGGTCGTCCGGAGAGCATCGACCGGCAGGGAGACAACGGTATGGCGAAGCGGTATTGGCTCGTGAAGTCGGAGCCCGAGGTGTACTCCATCGACGACCTCGAGCGCGACGGGTCCACGATGTGGGAGGGCGTCCGTAACTACAGGGCCCGCAACAATATGCGGGACATGAAGGTGGGCGACGAGGTGCTGTACTACCACAGCAACGCGAAGCCGCCGTCGATCGTGGGCATCGCCCGCGTGGACCGCGAAGCCTATCCGGACCCGACGCAGTTCGACCGCAAGAGCCACTACCACGACGCGAAGTCGAAGCCCGACGATCCGCGCTGGTCGCTGGTGGACATCGCCTTCGTCGCCAAGCTGCCCAAGCCGGTCGGGCTGGACGACGTGAAGGCCGAGGCGGCGCTCGAGGATATGGAGCTCGTCCGCTACGGGCGGCTCTCGGTGCAGTCGGTGCGCGCCGAGGAGTTCCGGAAGATCAAGAAGATGGGCGGCTTCTGAGTTTCAACGGGACCGCGAGTCCGGAGACCGGCGGACAGGGCCGATCGGAACGCTTTTTGCAGCGACAAGGGTACACGTACGCACGAGACCAGCGGCCACAGGATCCGTGACCACAGACGAATCACTCGCGAACGGACGCGTTCTCGAGAGCAGCTTCAAGCGCTTCGCGCCTGGGGCCGAGCAGATCCACGTCCCCACGTCGTCCAGGAAGGCGGCGCTCGCGGGCATCGCCATGTACCCTGCCTGTCGGCCGGATGCGGCCCGCGCGCAGAAGATGGCGTGGCGGGCGACCGCCCTCCTGGGCCCGAGGGCGCTGCCGGGGCGGTCGGCGCCGTGGACACCCCCGATGGACGACGCGGTGTGGAAGGCACTGACGCGCCAGTGGCGCTGGGAGATCGGCGCCTTCGACTCGGTGGCGGTGTCCTACCGCGCCGGGGACCAGCGCGGAGCTTCGCCTGCTCCTCATCCACGACGGCGAGCCCGGCGCGATGGTGAAGGTCGCGCCCAGCGGCACGGCCGGGCTGGAGCGCGAGGAGCTCGCGGTGCAGCTCCTGACGCGGTCGAGGCCGCACGGCTTCACCATCCCGAAGATCGTCGCGAGCGGTGAGGTGAGCGGCTGGAGGTTCCTGCTCATGCGGCCCCTGCCGCCGAAGATCCACCGCATGGCCTCCGCGCCGCCGCTCGGTCGCATCGTCGGCGAGATCAACATCGGGCTGTCGACGCTGCCCCGCCCCACGTCCATGCCCAACCACTGGCATCCCATGCACGGAGAGCTGGCGCCCTGGACGGTGCGAGAGCTTCCGAACGGGGACCTGATCGTCCTCGACTGGGAGAGGGCCGGGTGGGGTCCGCCGGGCGCCGACGAGGTGTTCTATCGCGCCTCGGTGTCGGCGCTCCTGGACGAGGCGCCCGGCCCGATCCACGTCCGCGAGGCCATGGACTTCTGGCGGCAGAGGCTCCGCACGGGGGACGGCCTGAGGCACCAGGGACCGGACTTCACCGACCGGCTGCACCGTGCGCTGGACCGGATGGCGGCCGAGTCGAAGCGCGGGAGCCAGCCGGATCTGAGGGAAGGACCGGCCTTCGGACGCGGTCCTTCGGGACGATCCTCCTTGCCGACCGGCCCCCCGGCCCGGAGGTTGGGACGTCGATCGGGCGGCCTCGTGCCGCGCCGCAGGCGCTTTCAACGCCGACGCAGCCGTCGTCCTCTCCAGGTGGTGAGCATGAGCACCGCGAGCGCATCCGCGACCAACGCCGACATCGTAGCCGGGCAGCGTGAGTATCTGCTGCCGGCCCTGCTCCACATGTACGCCGAGCCCCTTCCTCTCGTGGAGGGGAAGGGCGCGCGTGTGCGGGACGCTGACGGCAACGAGTACCTCGACCTCTTCAGCGGCATCCTGACCACGTCGCTCGGTCACGCCCACCCACGCATCATCGAGCGTGTGACCGAGCAGATGGGTCGGCTGGGGCACGTGTCCACGCTCTACGCCACCGACGTGCAGGTCGAGGCCGCGCGCCGCTTGGCGGAGGTGGCCCCGGGCAACCTCACGCGCACCTTCTTCACGAACTCGGGCACGGAGGCCATCGAGACGGCCCTGATGATGGCGTGCCTGCACACGGGGCGGAGCGAGATCATCGCGCTGCGCATGGGTTACCACGGGCGGTCGTTCATGGCGACCAACGTCACCGCGCACTCGGCCTGGCGGCCGTTGGCGACCCGGGTGGCCGGCATCCACCACGCCATGTCTCCGTATGCCTACCGGTGTCCGTTCAAGCAGCCGTGCGACGAGTCGTGCGCGGAGGCCTTCGCCCGCGACCTGGAGGAGGTGATCCTCACCTCCACCAACGGGCAGCCCGCGGCGTTCATCGCGGAGACCATCCAGGGGGTCGGTGGCTACGTGGTGCCACCGCCGGGCTACTTCGAACGGGCGGCCGAAATCATCCGCTCGTACGGTGGCCTCCTCGTCATCGACGAGGTGCAGGCCGGCTTCGGCCGCACCGGGCGCCACTGGTTCGGCATCGAGCACTTCGGGGTGCTGCCCGACATCATGGTGATGGCCAAGGGGATCGCCGGCGGCTTCCCGGTCGGTGCCACGATCACCACGGATGAGATCGCCGCATCCTGGCGCGGGAAGACGATCTCGACGTTCGGCGGCAACCCGATCTGCATGGCCGCCATGTGCGCCACGCTCGAGGTGATGAAGGAGGAGCGGGTGTACGCGCGAGCGGAGGAGCGGGGCATCCAGCTCCGCGACGGCCTCCTCGCGCTGCAGCGCCGGCACCCGTGGATCGGCGACGTGCGCGGCATGGGGCTGATGCAGGCGATGGAGATCGTCGAGGATCCCGCGGGCAAGAAACCCGACGCGAAGCGCACCGGTGCGCTGCTCGAGGCATGCCGCGAGGAAGGCGTTCTGCTGGGCCAGGGCGGGATGTGGGGGCACTGCGTGCGGATCGGGCCGTCGCTCCTCGTCACCGAGGACGAGATCGGCGAGGGTCTGGAGAAGCTGGGCCGCGCCTGTGCGCGCGTGGGATATGATAGACGAGGGCCGACACCAACGCGATCAACCGGGACTGCGAGATCATGGGAACGATGGGACGACGACGGGGACGTGCGACCTTGGGCCTGGCGGCCACCTTTCTCTTCGCCCTGACCACCGCCTGCGGCGGGCGGGCGCGCCCGACACCGCCCCCCGGTCCGGCCGGGGGCCAGGGCGCGGGCGCCCGGGGCGGGGACGCCCAGGAGACCCCGAAGCCCTACCGTGAGGTCGTCCCCGAGCGGGCCCGCAGCGACAGCGGCCTGTTCGTGGTGCACCGCGTCGCCGACAAGATGCTCTTCGAGATCCCCGACTCCCTCCTGGGGCGGGACATGCTCCTCATCTCCCGCATCGCGGGGGTGCCCTCCGACATGGGCGGCTTCCTCTCCGCGGGCACGAGCGTCAACGAGCAGCTCGTTCGCTGGGAGCGAGTGGAGGACCGCATCCTTCTGCGCCGCGAGGGCACGCGCGCCGTGGCAGACGAGGCCCTACCGATCTGGCGCTCGGTCGCGGCGAACAACTTCGCACCGGTGCTGGCCTCCTTCCCCGTGAAGGCCGTCGGGCCGGACAGCGCGTCGACCGTGGTCGACGTCACGGACTTCTACAAGGGCGACACGCCCGCGATCTCGGGCCTGAGCCCCGGTCAGCGCCGCGAGTACCAGGTGCGGCGGCTCGATCCGGCGCGGAGCTACATCGAGTCCGGACGGAGCTATCCGCAGAACGTGAACGTGCGCCACGTCCTGACCTACGAGGCGGGCGAGCCCCCCTCGGCGGAGGAGACCGGCACGATCTCCATGGAGATGAACCAGTCGCTCGTGCTCCTCCCGGCCGAGCCCATGCGCCCGCGCTACGCGGACGAGCGCGCCGGCTTCTTCAGCATCGAGCGCGTCAACTACGGGCTCGACGAGCAGAAGGCCGCCACCCAGCGGTTCATCCGTCGCTGGCGCCTCGAGCCGAAGGACCCGGCGGCCTATGCCCGCGGTGAGCTCGTGGAGCCGGTGAAGCCCATCACCTATTACGTGGACCCGGCCACGCCCGAGCGTTGGCGCGGCGCCGTGAAGCGCGGCGTCGAGAACTGGCAGGCGGCGTTCGAGACGGCCGGCTTCAAGAACGCGATCGTCTGCCTCGATCCGCCCTCCCGCGAGGAGGACCCGGAGTGGGACCCGGAGGATGTGCGCTACTCCGTGGTGCGCTGGACGGCGAGCCTCACCCGCAACGCCGTGGGCCCGAGCACGTCGGATCCGCGCACGGGCGAGATCATCGAGAGCGACATCACCTGGTACCACAACCACATGCGCTCGTACCGCAACTGGATGATGGTGCAGACCGGCGCTGCGAACCCCGGCGCGCGTAGCCTGCCCATCGACGGGCGGTTGATGGACGAGGCGATGGAGCAGGTGATCACGCACGAGATCGGGCATGCGATCGGACTGCCGCACAACATGATCGCGAGCTCGTCCTTCCCGGTGGACTCCCTGCGCTCGCAGTCGTTCGCGAGCCGGTACGGCGTGGCGCCCACCATCATGGACTACGCCCGCCAGAACTACATCGCCCAGCCGGGCGACGGGCTCCGCCCCGAGGACTTCCTGCGCCGCATCGGGCCGTACGACCACTACATCGTGAACTGGGGCTATCGGGTCCTGCCGAACGCGAGGACGCCGGAGGCCGAGAGGCCGGTGTTGGACGGATGGATCAAGGAGCACGCGGACGATCCCATGTACCGCTACCTCCCGCAGGGCGGTCTCGGCGTGGCGGACCCGCGCGCGCAGACGGAGGACATGGGAGACGAACCCGTGCGCGCCACCGAGTATGGGATGGCCAACCTGAAGCGTATCGTGCCCAACCTGGTGGCGTGGACGACCAAGCCCGGCGAGGACTACGAGGACCTGGCGGAGCTGTACGGCGAGGCCCTGACACAGTGGAACCGCTACGTGGGCCACGTGCTCACCATGGTGGGCGGCGTCTACGTGGACCTCAAGGTGTCGGACCAGGCGGGCGTGGTCTACGACGGCGTGCCGCGCGAAAGGCAGAAGCAGGCCATGGGCTGGCTCACGCGCGAGGTGTTCGAGGCGCCGGTCTGGCTGAACGACCCCGCGATCCTCGAGCGCGTGGGCCCGACGGCGGGAGGGGGCTTCGCCGCGCTGTCCGCCCGGCAGGCCTCCGTGCTCACGCGGCTCCTGGATCCACGCCGCATGGCGACGCTCTCGGAGATGGAGGCGCTTCAGCCCGGGGACGCCTATCCGCTGGTCGAGTTCCTCGACGACGTGCGCGCGGCCGTCTGGGGCGACCTCCAGCAGACCTCCGCCGTGGACGGATACCGCCGGGCGCTGCAGCGGGCGTGGCTGGAGCGGGTCGAGTACCTCATGACGGAGGAGCCCACCTCGAACGCGTTCCAGGGCCCGGCGCCCGATGTGAGCCGCTCGGACATCCGGCCGCTCCTGCGCGCGCAGCTCGTCGCGCTCCGTTCAGGGGTGGAGCGTGCCGCGCGGCGTATCCGCCATCCGGCCACACGGGCGCACCTCGAGGACGTGCTGGTCCGCATCGATCGCGTGCTGGACGGAGACGCGGAGGGCTGAGCGATGCCCCTCGATGCCTGGGCTCTCCTCGTCGTCGCCGTCGGGCTCGGCCTGAGCCTCGAGGTCTCCTTCTACCGCGCCCGCCGCCGTGACCGCCGGAGGGACCGGCGGTGACCACGATCGTCGCCGTGCTGGTGGGCTATCTGGTCGTCCTCCTTGCCATCGGCGTGTGGGGGAGCCGCGAATCGACCGACATGAAGGGGTACTTCCTGGCCGGAAAGCGGCTTCCGGCGTGGGTGATCGCCTTCAGCTCCAACGCGACCGGCGAGAGCGCGTGGCTCCTCCTCGGCCTCACGGGGATGGGCTACGCGGTGGGCGTCCATGCCTTCTGGGTGATCATGGGCGAGGTGCTGGGCGTCGCGACGGCGTGGGTCTTCGTGGCGCGGCCCTTCAAGGTGCTCACCGACCGCTACGACGCGATCACCGTCCCCGACTATCTGACCGCGCGCTTCCGCGACACGCGGCACGTCTTCCGGATCCTCTCGGCGGTGATCCTCCTGAGCATGGTCACCGCCTACGTCGCCGCGCAGCTCACCGCGTCGGGAAAGGCCTTCGACACCTTCCTGCACACGGGTTACGGGGTGGGCGTATGGATCGGCCTCGCGATCGTGCTCTTCTACACCTCGGTGGGCGGCTTCAAGGCCGTGGCGTACTCGGACTTCCTGCAGGGCGTGCTCATGTTGGGCTGCCTGGTGACCCTTCCCCTCGTGGCCATCCCCGCGGCGGGCGGGTGGGATGCCACCATGGGCGCGCTGCGTGCCGCCGACCCGGACCTGCTGAAGCCGATGGGCTCTTTCGGCATGTCGATCGGCGGCTTCGCGAGCGCCTTCGGCTTCGTGGCCATCGGCCTCGCCTTCTTGGGATCCCCTCAGCTCCTGGCGCGCTTCATGGCGGCGCGCGACCGGCGCGAGATCGAGGATGGAGGGCTGTGGGCCGTGCTGTGCGTGATCGGCTTCGACGTGGGAGCGGTGCTGTCGGGGATGGCGGGCCGCGTTCTCTTCCCAGGCCTCGCGGACCCCGAGAGCGTACTCCCCGAGCTCAGCCACGCGCTCTTTCCCGCCTTCTTCACCGGGATCTTCCTGGTCGTGGTTCTCGCGGCCATCATGTCCACCGTGGACTCGCTGCTCATCCTTGCCTCGTCCGTGGTGGTGCGCGATGTGGTCCAGAATGTCTTCTTGCCCGACGCCGATCAGCGGCGGCTCTCGCTCCTCGGCAAGGCGGTCACCGTTGTGATCGGCCTGGTCGGCATCGGCCTCGCGCTGTCGCAGACACGGATGATCTTCTGGTTCGTGCTCTTCGCGTGGTCGGGGATCGCCGCGGCCTTCACGCCGGTGGTGCTGTGCTCGCTCTTCTGGAAGCGCACCACGCGGGCGGGCGCGATCGCGGGCATGGTGGGCGGGTTCGTCACCACGGTGGTGTGGGTCGTCGCGCTCAAGGAGCGCTTCTGGGACCTCTACGAGATGATCCCCGGCTTCGTGGTCGGCTTCGCCTGCACGATCGGCTTCAGCCTCGTCACCCGTCCGGACCCGGACGCCGTGGCGGAGTTGGAGGAGGCCCGCCGCGTCGTCGGACCGGTGTTCTGACGGGGCTTCCTCCCGCTGGCCCCACCCCCGCGCGGCCTCCGGAGACCGCGCCGGGGTGGGATGGGATGCGGCGATTCGCCACATCCCCCAGGGCTTCCCGGGGTCAGCGCCCGAGCTTCAGCAGGAGCACCTGCCCGTTCTCGATGCACTCCGGGCAGTCCGGCACCGGCTCGTCGTGGGCTTGCACGTCGAAGAGCCACGCCCCGCGCCCAAACCAAGCGGAGGCGTCGACGATCCCGGAGGTCTCCCAGCAGTCGCCCGGGCCTGCGTCCGAGCAGTCGCCGCCCGAGACCTGGGCGACCTTCGTGCCGGCAGGGTCCAACAGCGCGCCGTCCCATCCGAGTTGGAGCGAGAAGATCGCCGGGGGACGCACCCCACCCGTGGGCTCCCACGGGCCGTTCGCCGGGTCCTCCTGGAGCATGATCGTGCCGTCGGCGGTCATGTCGCCGTTGTCCGGCGAGGCCCACATGGTCGCCGGGCCCGAGGAGCGGGCCAGCAGCGTGAGCGTGGTGGGACCGGCCGGATCGTGCGAATCCTGGAACTCCACCCGGTAGATCGAGCCCCACGGATCGATCGGCGTGCCGTCCTCGGGGTCCGTGACGTTCTTGCGCCCCGTGTCGAAGAAGTAGGCGGCCGGTTTGTGGTGGTCGCGGCCGTACCGACGGCCGCGGGCGTCGTGGGGGTCGCCGTGCCTGGACGTACGGGCCTGCTTGTCGTAGAAGCCGTCCTCCAGCCGTATGAACGGGAAGGCGAGCTGGTCGTCGGCGAACTGGTTGAGCGCCGCGGCGTCGGTGGCGAGGGCCTCGGGCACCGCGATCCAGTGTCCGTCGACCGCCGCGTTCGGCGTCAGGTCGTTAGGGAGGAGGTCGGCGTCGTCCGCGGCGAAGACGTAGAGTTGGCCGTGCCCGCGGAGCACGTCCGCGCTGCTGCGCGCCACGTACATGTACAGCTCCGAGCGGGCGCCGACGCGGCCCGGGCCGCTGCCGCCGTTGTCGTCGAAGTTCAGGACCGCCACCTGCCCGCGGAAGCCCGGCACGGAGATCTGGTTCTCGTGGTTGTAGAGGCCGATCCACGGCATCTCGGTGACGTTGCCCCGCGCGTCGATGGCGAGCTGGACGCCTTCCGTCGTCTCTTCACCGGTGAAGAACCACCCGCCGGGAAAGCCGTCACCGGCGTCGACCCACGCCGCCGAGCAGAGGCGGTCGTAGCCCTCGGTGCCGTCGATCGTGTACTCGTGCGCGAGGACGGCGAAGCGGCGCGGGTCGATGGAGAACCGCGACACGCGGGAGGCACCGGAGATCTCGTGGTTCAGGTACATGTTCAGGTTGCCCTTGCCCCCCCAGAGGCCGATCCCGTCGGGGACGCCGACGAGCCGCTCGCCGCCGGGCATGAGGTCGCCGGCTGTGACCAGGGGCGTGACGCGCCCGGGCACGAGGACCTCAGCGAGCGCCGGCTGGTCCGTGCTGAAGCTGGTCTCGTGATTCGCCGCCTCGGCGGTGTGGTCCGGAACCGCGGGCTCCGTGGCGGTCTCGCGACCGTCGCATCCCGTGGCGAGCACGGCGAGGAGAAGGAGCAAAGGGGAGGGACGACGCATGCGGATGCCTCCTGGTGGCAGGTACGGGGGGACTCGCACCAATAGACCATCCGTCTCGGACGAGGAGGTCACGCCACCGGGGGCATTCGGTAGAGAGTTGGTCCGCCGGAGGTAACGCCGGGAGTGGCTAGTGTCCTGTCCCAGAAGTTCGTCGGCATTCGTGCGCCGCTGCATCCACCGTGGCCGCGTTGCTCCTCGACCACCTTCGGCGCGGGTACCCCATAGCGCTGCTATTCCTCGTCGTCGCGCCTTGCCACGGCGGCGCTTCGGCACCCTCGGTGCGCAACGAACTTCTGGGACAGAACACTAGAAAAGGCTCTGCCCGGCCGTCTCGGAGGTGGCCGCTTCGCGGAGGTGTGCGCCGTCCGGCATGAGTCCGGCGGCGGCGCGGCGCCATCCCTCCATCTGGAACTCGACGCCGATCGCGGCCAGGTAGGCCTCGTCCAGCGGCGCCGCTCCGGCCGTCGGGGGACGGCCGCGAACCTGCTCCTCGCGCTCGCGGACGAGGGCGTCCGCGATGTGGACGGCGGCCACCGCGTCGAGCGACGGGCGTGGCGCCGACCGCGGCGAGTGATGGTAGGCGACCGCTTCCACCACCTGCTGCGGAAGCCCCCACATGCCCACCATGTAGGCGCCCAGGCTCGGGTGCCTCGGGTGTCCCGGGCCCACGGCGAGCTTCCCGACGTCGTGGAGCAGCCCGGCGGCGAACGCGGCGTCCAGCCCGGTCCTGGTGCCCGCCACCCCGCGCGCCAGCACGGCGACGGCCAGCGCGTGCGCCTGATCGTCCGCCAGGTCCAGCCCCTCCGGCACCCGAGCAGCATCGCGGTAGAGCCCGGTCGCCAGGACGAGCGCACGCACGACGTCGATCCCGAGGTAGGAGACGGCCTTCCCGATGCTCGAGGTCGCCTGGGGCAGCCCGAAGAAGGCCGAGTTGGCGACCTGGAGGATCTTCCCGCACAGGATGGGGTCCGGCTCGACCATGGCCGTGACGCCCGCCAGCGTCACCTGGCCGTCACCCATGCCGCGCATCAGGTCGAGGTACGGCTCGGGGACGGCGGGAAGCGGCTCCAGCTCGTCGACGAGGGCACGCAGCTCGGGATCGGCGAGGAGCTCGCGGAGGGTGAGCGCCCTCGCGAGCACCCGCTCGAGGACCGCCATCTCGATGGGCTTGGGGAGGAACTGGTGCGTCAGGTGCGCCGCCCGGACGGAGGCGTCGCGGCTCGACTGGCCGGACAGCACGAAACGGATCGCGTCGGGCTGACGATCGCGGACGCAGGCGAGCAGCTCGGCACCGTCCATCTCGGGCATGCGCATATCCGAGACGACGATGTCGGCCGCGTGCTCCTCCAGGAACCTCAACGCCTCCCGCCCGCTTCCCACGAACGCCATGTCCCACTCGTGGCGGTGCCGTCGGAGGGCGCGCCGGAGGCCGTCGAGAAGGCGCTCGTCGTCGTCCACGAAGAGAAGGGAGGGCGGGCGGCTCGGGCGATCTTCCATGGTAGCCGGGTTGAGGGAGGTCACCCGGAGTCTCGGCGCCGCGCGCGCTCCTCTTGAGCGCCGGCGGCGCATGCCCCGGCCGAGGGCGTCAAGAACCGGGGCCGGTCCTCCGATACTGGAGAGTGAGGCCAGGTACCCTTCGCCCCTGTGGTGGAGGGATCCCGGCGTTTCCGCCCGAGCGCACGGAGCGCGATTCCATGCAGCCGTTCAACCCGGCAGCCGCATTGCTGCCCACCCACTACTCGCCGGTTCTGGTCACGCTGTCCGTGGTGGTGGCCGCGTTGGCTTCGGCCTCGGCGTTCGCGGTGGTGGACCGCGCGGCCGCCGCTCCCTCCCGCCGTATGCGCTTCCGATGGGTCGCGGGCGGGTCGGTCGCCATGGGGTTCGGCGTGTGGGCGATGCACTTCACGGGGATGCTCGCGCTCGTCATGCCGATGCCCGTGTCGTACGACCTCATGATCACGCTGGCCTCCTTCGTCCCCGCCATCGTGGGCAGCGGTGCGGCCCTCTGGGTCCTTAGCTCGCGCACCCTCGGTGCGGGCCGCATCCAGACGGGTGGCTTGTTGCTGGCCGCGGGGGTCGGGGCGATGCACTACACGGGCATGGAGGCGATGCAGGCCGCCATGGCCATGGAGTACGTCCCCATTCTGGTGGTGCTCTCGGTGGTGGTCGCTTATGGGCTGGCCCTGGTGGCGCTCTACACCCGGTTCGCGCTCCAGCGTGCCGTGAAGCGCATCCACAGCCGGGGGCTGGTCTCGGCCCTCTCGCTGCTCGCGGGCGTGACGATGGGCTGCGCTGTCGCGGGGATGCACTACACGGCCATGGCCGCCGTGCACTTCCATCCCGCGTTCGGAGCAGCCCAGCGCGGCATGCCCATCTCGACGGGGTGGCTGGCTGCCGCCGTCACCACGGTGGCGACGGCCATCGTCGGCTTCACCCTCCTCGTCGCCTACGTGGACCGACGTGTGAGCCAGGCGTCCGATTCCGCGCTGGACGCGGAGACGCGCCTGCGCGCGATCTTCGAGACGATGGCGGACGCGGTCGTGACGTTCTTCGTCGACGGGAGGATCGAGTCCATGAACCCGTCCGCCGAAACCCTCTTCGGTTTCGGCCCGGGTGACCTCGGGCAGGCGCGCATCCGCGACCTCCTCCCCGAACTGGACACCGGCCGTCTCGGCTCCAAGAAGGAGGAGCACGACCCGACGCAGCGGACCGTGGAGACCACGGGACGACGGTCGGATGGCTCCCGGGTGGAGGTCGAGGCCGCCTTGACCCGGATGAGGATCGCCGGGAGGGATCTGTGCAACGTCGTGATCCGGGACATCACGACGCGGAAGAGCGCCGAGATGGGCTTCAAGCGCCTGGCGACCGCCGTGGAGCAGGCCTCGGAGGCCGTGGTCGTCGCGGACCTGGACGGCACGGTCCAGTATGTGAACCCGGCGTTCGAGCGCATCACGGGCTTCCCGGGGGAACGCGTCATCGGGTCGACCACCTACAACATCACCCGCCTGATGGAGAACGAGGGTCTCGAGGGCGAGGTCCAGGCCGCGATCGAGGCTGGAGGGGTCTGGTCGGGCCGTGTGCTCGGCCGCCGCCAGGACGGGAGCCTCCTCGAGGGAGACGGCACGGTGTCCCCGGTGCGGGACGCGACCGGCCGGATCACCAACACCGTCGCGGTCTTCCGGGATGTGACCGAGCGGTCGATCTTGGAACGCCAGCTGCAGCAAGGTCAGAAGCTCGAGGCCATCGGACGACTCGCGGCGGGCATCGCCCACGAGCTCAACACGCCGACGCAGTACGTGGGGGACAACATCCACTTCCTGAAGGAGGCGTTCGAGGACCTGGAGCCCGCCCTCCTCGCGCTGCGGGAGCTCGCCTCCCCGCCGGACGGCACGCCCTCCGCGCTCGGGAAGAAGGTGCAGGAAGCCGTGGAGCACGCGGACATCGACTACCTCCTCGAGGAGATCCCGCGCTCAGCGCGGCACTCGCTCGAGGGCGTGACGCGCATCGCGAAGATCGTCCGCGCCATGAAGGAGTTCTCGCACCCCGGTACCGAGAGGAAGCCCTGCGATCTCAACCGGGCGATCGAGAGCACGGTGACCGTGGCGACCAACGAGTGGAAGTACGTCGCGAAGATGGAGCTCGACCTGGACGATCGGCTTCCCTTCGTGCCCCTCCTGGCCGACGAGTTCAACCAGGCGATCCTCAACATGATCGTCAACGCGGCCCACGCGATCGGCGAGGCCCAGGCGGAGCATCCCGAGCGGAAGGGCGTCATCTCGGTGAGCAGCCGCGCCGGTGGCGACGGCTGGGTGGAGGTGCGCGTGGCCGACAACGGTGTGGGGATCCCGGATGAGATCCAGTCGCGTGTCTTCGAGCCGTTCTTCACGACGAAGGAAGTCGGGCACGGCACGGGCCAGGGGCTGTCGATCGCCCACACCGTGGTCGTGAAGAAGCACGGCGGGCGACTCGGGGTCGAGTCCACCCCCGGCGAGGGGTCGTGCTTCGTCATCCGGCTCCCGCTCGCCGACGCATCCTCCGGAGACGACGTGGCCGGGAACGGGAACGGGAGCGACGCGGGCACGTTCCGCGCGCCGCTGGCGGCCCTCACTCCTCGCGGATGACGCGCGCGGGATCGATCGTAGACGCCCTGCGCGCAGGGAAGAAGGCCGCCGCGTACGCCACCGCCGCGAGCAGGAGGACGGCGCCCGCCAGGGATGGCAGGTCGAGGGCCCCCACGCCGTAGAGCGTGCCCTGGAGGGCACGTCCCACCAGCCACGCCAGGATGAGGCCCGCCCCCAGCCCCACCGCCACGATGCGCGTGGCGTTGCCGAGCTCACCTCGCAGCAGCCGACCCCGATCCGCCCCCAGCGCGGAGCGCACGCCCAGCTCGCGCAGCTTTCGCGCCACGGCGTGGTTGATCACCGCGTAGATGCCCAGCGCTCCCAGCAAAAGGGTCACGCCGCCGGCCAACGCGGCGAGGATCGCGAGCGTGCGCGTCGGGCGCAGCCCCCGCTCGGCCACGTGCTGGAGCGTCTCGACACGGGAGATCGGCACGCCGCTCGCGACCGACCAGACCGCCTGCTTGAGCTCCGGCATGAGCGCCATCGCGTCCTGCCGGGCACGCACCACCGCGTACAGGGTTCGCCACGGCCAGTCGCGGTGCGGGATGTAGAGGCCGGGCATGACCGCCCGGGTCTGCCCGTTCTCCCTCACGTCGGCGACGACGCCTGCGACCGTGACCCAGACGACGCGGCCGGGTCCGTAGAAGCGCTTGCCCACGGCCGACTCGTCCGGCCAGAAGGCCCGGGCCGCAGCCTGGTTGATCACGACCAGCTCCGGCACGTCGTCGCGGTCGTCCGCCTCCGAGGGGATCCTCCCCTCCACGAGCTGCACGCCCATCGCCTCCAGGTAGCCGGGCGTCACCAGGCGGTGCCAGGCGACGGGATGCGGCTCTCCTTCCACGAGCTCGAGGCCGTCCGGGGTGACCGTGATCCGGCTGTCTCCTCCCGCCAGCGGGAGCCGGGACCCGAACCCGACCCCCTCCACGCCGGGGACGCCGGCGAGCGCTTGGCGCGCGTCGCGGAAGAAGCGGACGACGTCGGCGTCCTCCGGGTACGCGGCGGGGGGTGCGGTCACCCTGAACACCACGCCGTTGGACGTCTCGAAGCCGGGGTCGACGCTCGCGATCTCGAGCAGGCTCCGCCCGAGCAGGCCCACGGAGGCGATGCCGGCGGTGGCCATGGCGAGCTGCGTCGCCGAGAGGACCTCCTGGACGCGGTGGAGCCGATGCCGGCCCGAGGAGCCGCGCCCCCCGGCCATCGCCCGCGCCGGATCGCGGCGCGCGGCCTGGAGCGCCGGCAACGTACCGGCCACCACGGCGGCGAGCACGGCGAGGGCCGCCACCGCCAGCCCCCACCGCGGATCGACGTCCATCCCCCAGGCGGGGAGCGCCGCGGGGAACCACCGCTCGAGGGAGGCCCTCAACGCCACCGCGAGGATCAGGCCGCCCAGGGCGCCCGCGCCGGCCAGGACGCCGACCTCGACCAGGACCGTCCGTGCGGAGCGGAGCCGCCCGGCCCCGAGGGCCGCGCGCACGGAGAGCTCGCGCTCGCGTCCGGTCGTGCGTGCCACCATGAGGTTCGCCACGTTCGCGCACGCCACCAGGAGCACGAGCAGCGCGGCCCAGAGCGCCACCAGCACGGGTGTGCGGCGGTCCAGCGTCCGCTCCCGTGCCAGCGGGAGGGTCGACGCCCGGCGGAGTCTGTCCTCCGTGAACCATTCGGGGTCGACCTCACCGACCCGGCGCGTCCACGCCTGCAGGTCGCGAGAAACGTCGTCCGGCCCCGCCGAGGGCCCGAGCCGCCCGACCGCCTCCATGAAGTAGGAGCCCGAGTATTCGCCGTCCGCGCGATCGACGACCACCGGGATCCACACGTCCACCCCGGCGCCCTGGAGGGGCTGGTAGCCCTCGGGCATCACGCCGACGACCGTGCGGGTTTGATGGCCTTCGCCGCCCAGGGCCACGCCGCGGCCCAGGATGTCCGGGTCCGCGCCGAAGCGCTCCGTCCACACGTGGTGGGAGAGGATCGTGACCGCCTCCGCGCCGGGCGTGGCGTCGCCGGGCTCGAAGCCTCTGCCGATCGCGGGATGGACGCCGAGCACGTCCATGAGGTTCGTGGTCGCCCACGACGCGAACACCTCCTCGGGCTCGCCCCCCTCCTGGAGCACGAGCATGAGGCCGCCCGCGCCCGCCACGCCTTCCAGCGAGGGGAGGCCGTCGGCCGAGAGGTCGATCATCTGCCGGCTCCAGTTCTCCTCCGGCCAGAGCGACATCAGGCGATCGCCCTCGGGAAAGGGGAGGGAGCGCAGGAGGTAGGCGTCGACCAGGCCGAGCGCCACCGTCGTCGTGCCGATTCCGAGCGCGAGCGTCGCGACCACCGCCGCCGCGAACCCCGGCGTGCGCGCGACCGAGCGCATCGCCCAACGCAGATCCGTCCCCATGCCGCCTCCCATTCCCGTCCGTGACTCCTGCACCATCTCGTCCCACCACTCCCGCACCACCGCGCGCGCCAGATCCGCCACGAGCCCGAGCGCGACGACGACCTGCCCCCGCGTCGTGCGTGTCTCGTCCAGACGGGTTCGTGCCTGTTCGGCCAGCTCCCCTCCGTACGCGCGCCGGAAGCCCGGCGGGAGGAGGTAGAGGGCCCAACGGTAGAGGCGCCACACGCTGCTACGCCTCCCCTGACGGCCGGAGCGACGTGGACGCCGCGATCTCGAGCAGCTCGCTCAAGCGGGCCACTTCCGCGCGCGCGGCCTCGCGACCCGGGGGCGTGAGCCGATAGAAGCGGCGCCGCCCGTCCCCTTCCTCCCCGCGCGGCGCGTCGATCTCCTCGATCCAGCCGCGCCGGTCCAACCGCTTGATCGCGCCGTACAGCGTTCCGGGCCCGAGGTCGACGCGTCCCGCCGTCCGCTCGAGCACGTCGACGCGGATTCCATGCCCGTGCTTCGGCCCATCCACGAGCGCCAGGAGGATGCGGAACTCCGCGGGGGGCACGAGCTCGTCGGACATGGGCTCCTCGAACAATATCGACAGGCGATGCTACGGTGCTCGATATTGTTGGCCGGCGGCGAGGCGGTCAAGGGGTTGCATGGGCCGTCGGGCCTGTCGTCGGGCCGCTTGTTCGATCGCCCGCGTCGGGATAGCCTGGCTCGAACGCGACCCGCGGACCGTGACGGAACCGAACCCGACCAGGGAGAGCCGACGGAATGACCCACCGAGCCTTCGTTCGCGGCGCCTTCTGGGCGATGCTGTCTTCGACCGTGACGTTCTCCGCGGCGACCGCGCAGGCGACCGACCGGCTGGACCTTCCCGGATTGGAGCGGCCCGTGGAGGTCCGTGTGGACCGGTGGGGCATCGCCCACATCTACGCCGAGACCGAGCACGACCTCTTCTTCGCGCAGGGTTGGAACGCCGCGCGCGACCGGCTCTTCCAACTCGAGCTGTGGCGCCGGCAGGCGACCGGCACGGTCGCCGAGATCCTGGGTCCGCGGGAGGTCGAGCGCGATCGGGGCACGCGTCTATTCAGGTTCCGCGGTGACCTGGACCAGGAGTTCTCGCACTACCACCCCCATGGCGTCGCGATCGTCGGCGCGTACGTGGAGGGCATCAACGCCTACATCGAGCAGGCGAACCGCGATTCCGAGCACCTCCCGATCGAGTTCCGGCTGCTGGGGATCCGCCCTCAGGTGTGGACGCCGGACGTCGTGATCTCCCGCCATCAGGGCCTTCTCGGCAACATCGGCGAGGAGCTCGCCACCGGGAGGGCCGTGGCGGCAGTCGGGCCGGAGGTGGTGAAGCGCCTGGAGGAGTTCGGACCCGGGGACCCGGAGCTGGCGCTGGACCCGGCCATCGACGGGGCGGCCCTCTCGCAGGACATCCTCGGCGTCTACGACGCCTTCCGCGGGAGCGTGCGCTTCCGCCCGGAGGACATCGTGGCCGAGCACCGGGGCGACACGGACGGCTTCGCCATGCTCGAGCGGGCGGCCGAGGCCGCTGCCTACGCGCAATACTATGATCCGGCGGCGGACGTGGGCTCGAACAACTGGGTCGTCAGCGGCCGCCTGACGGAGAGCGGCTATCCGCTCATGGCCAACGACCCGCATCGCGCCCAGGGTGCGCCTTCGCTGCGCTATTGGGTGCACCTGGTCGCTCCGGGCTGGAACGTGATCGGCGGGGGGGAGCCGAGCCTGCCCGGCGTGTCCATCGGGCACAACGAGCACGGCGCGTGGGGGCTGACCGTCTTCGCCACGGACGGCGAGGACCTGTACGTCTACGAGACCAACCCGTCCAACCCGGACGAGTACCGCTACCGCGGCGGGTGGGAGCCGATGACGGTGATCCACGAACGCATCGCGGTGAAGGGGCAGGCTCCGGTCGACGCCGAGCTCAAGTACACGCGTCACGGCCCCGTCGTCTTCGAGGACGCGCAGCGCCACCGGGCGTACGCGGTCCGTGCCGCATGGATGGAGGTGGGCGGGTCCCCCTATCTCGCGTCGCTGCGCATGGACCAGGCAACCACCTGGGAGGAGTTCCGCGAGGCGTGCAACTACTCGAACATTCCGGGCGAGAACATGGTGTGGGCGGGGCGTGACGGGACGATCGGGTGGCAGGCCGTGGGGATCGCGCCGATCCGACGGGGCTTCAGCGGGCTGGTGCCGGTTCCCGGCGACGGGCGCTACGAGTGGGACGGCTACCTCCCCATCAAGGCGAAGCCGCACGTGCTGAATCCGGAGCAAGGCTACTTCGCGACCGCGAACAACGACCTGATCCCGCGCGACTACCCGTACATGGACGCGATCGGCTACTCCTGGTCCGATCCCTACCGATGGATGCGCGTCGTGGAGGTGTTGGGGGGCGGCCGGCGGGCCTCGATGTCCGGGATGATGCAGCTCCAGACCGACGAGCTGTCCATACCGGCCCGCCAGCTCGTGCCGCTCCTGGAGGACCTGCGCGCCCCGGACGCCCGCGTCGAGCGGGCGCGCACGATGCTCGTCGGGTGGGACCGGGTGATGCGCAAGGACTCCCCCGCCGCGGGGATCTACGCCGCGTGGGAGGGACAGATACGGCGGCTCGTCGCCGGAGCGATCGTGCCGGAGGGTGCCGGCATCGGCCTGTCTCTGCACAAGACGATCGAAACGATCATGGTGCCGCCCGGCGCGCTCGGGCCCGACCCGATGGCGGCGCGCGACCGGATTCTCCTGGACGGGCTGTCGGCGGCGGTGGACGGGTTGACGAAGAAGCTCGGCTCCGACATGAGCGGCTGGGCGTGGGGCGGGCCGAAGTACCACCACGCCACCCTGCGCCATCCGCTGGGCAACGCCGTGGACGCCGCGACGCGTGCGCGCCTCGAGGTGGGCCCCCTCCCGCGCGGCG
This sequence comes from uncultured Gemmatimonadales bacterium, assembly GCA_963823035.1. GTDB lineage: Bacteria > Gemmatimonadota > Gemmatimonadetes > Longimicrobiales > Gaopeijiaceae > SZUA-318. The sequence goes on along the minus strand of CAWGKG010000012.1, from coordinate 169,502 downwards.
GGTACGGCTACACGGTGAACGCCACCGGCAACGCCGACAACCAGACGTCGGGCGCTTCCTTCCGCATCATCGTCGACACGGGCGACTGGGACCGGTCGGTCGGCCTCAATACGCCCGGCCAGAGCGGGAATCCGGACGATCCCCACTACCGCGACCTCTTCGAGAGCTGGGCGAACGACCGCTTCTTCCCGGTGGTGTACACGAGAGAGCGGGTCGAGGCGGCGACGGACCACGTCTACCGACTGGCGCCCGGAGGGTGAGCCGTCGTCGCGCTGTCACCCGGGAGCCGAGGGCACGTACAGAGTGCACGTCGACACCCCACCGCCCGAGCCAGCGAGGATGCCCGTGCGCATCGCCCCCTTCGCAAGTCCGACGCTCGCGTTTGCCCTCCTCCTCTGCGGATGCGCCGCGGAGGCACCCTCGCCCGCTCCGGCCGACCCCGCCGTGCTGATGGAGGCCGACCGGCAGTTCGCGGCCGCCGTCGCGCAGGGGGGCACCGAGGCGTGGGTCTCGTGGATCGCCGCGGACGGCGCCCAGATCGTGCCGAACGCGGGGGAGATCCGTGGACACGATGCCATCCACGATCTGATGGCCGACCTGGACGATCCGACGTACTCCCTGACGTGGGAGCCGCTGCGCGCCGACATCGCCGCGAGCGGGGATCTGGGTTGGACCACGGGTGGCTTCGTGTCGGAGGTCACGGCCGCCGACGGCACGACGCGCAGGGGCCAGGGCCGCTACGTCACGATCTGGCGGAAGCAGGCGGACGGGTCGTGGAAGGTCGTGATGGACCTGGGCAACCCCACGACGCCGCCGGCCGGCGGCTGATACCCTCTCGGCTCAGTCGGCGCCGAGCACGCGCACCGGATCGACGCGGCTCGCCCGCCAGGCGGGGAGCAGCGACGCGACCGCGGCCGTGACGAGGAGCGTGCCGCCCACGAGCACGAAGGTGACGGGATCCGAGGGCTCGATGCCGAAAAGGACGGTGCGAAGCACCCCGGCCGCGGCCGCGGCGGTCGCCAGTCCGACGATCAGCCCGCCGCACACCGGCGCTGCGCACGTGAGGACCCCCGCCCCGAGCACGCGCTTGCGCGAGGATCCCAGCGCGATGCGCACGCCGAACTCCGGTAGGCGCCGCGCCACCGCGTAGCCGGTCACGCCGAACACGCCGACCGCGCCGAGCAGGAGTGCCAGGGCGCCGAAGGACCCCAGCACGCCCGCCAGGAAGCGGGTGGACGCGGCCGACTGGGCGAACACGTGGTCGAAGGTGTCGATCCCGGTGATCGGCACGTTCGGGTCGACGGACCAGATGGCCTGCTGGATGGCGGCCACGCGCTCCAGCGGACGGTCGTCCGCGCGCATCTTCACGACGAGCCAGAGCGTCAGGCTCCATCCCGGCCACTGCGCCTGCGAGAAGTACATCTCCGGCTCCGGCGCCTGCCCGAGACCGTGCTGGTGGACGTCCGCGACCACCCCCACCACCCGGTACGGGTCGCCCGACGACCGGAGCGTGCGCAGGGTCCGCCCGACGGGGTCCAGGCCTGCCCAGAAGCGGTCCACGAAGGCCTGGTTCACGACCACGACCTTCTCGTCGTCGACGCCGTCCGCGTCCGCGAGCAGGCGGCCGCGCCGTGCCGGCAGCCCCACCGTCTCGAAGTAGCCCGGCCGCACGATCCGGAAGTTCGCGATCGGGGTCGGCGTGCCCTCGGGCACGTCCACGCCCTCCGGCCAGGTGGGGAAGTTCCAGTTGTCGCCGGTGCCCGGCAGGAGGTGGATCGCGCCGACCGAGGCGACGTCCGGCAGCGCGGACACCTGCGCGAGCACCTGCGTCCAGTAGGCCTGCGTGTCGGCGTGGTCCTGGTAGCGGCTCTCCGGGGGACTCGCGCGCAGCACGAGCGTTCCGCGGGTGTCCACGCCGGCGTCCACCGCGGTCAGGCGCAGGAGCGAGCGGAGCATGAGGCCCGAGCCCACCGTGACGACCACGGCGAGCGCGACCTCGGCGCCGACCAGGGCCAGCGTGAGCCGCGACCTGCGGCGTGCGGAGGAGGCGCGGGTGGCACCGCCCAGCGAAGCCGTGGCGTCTACGCGGCTGGTGCGCAACGCGGGGACCAGTCCCGCCAGGAGGGTGGAAGCGAGCGTGACGGCCACCGCGTACAGGAGGACGGGGCCGTCCACGGCGACGTCGCGGATGCGCGGGAAGTCGTCGGGGGCCATCGCCACCGCGAGCCGGACGAGCGTGAAGGCCGTGAGGATGCCGAGTGCGCCGCCGAGCAGGCCGAGGATGCCGCTCTCCGCGAGGAGCATGCGCACCACCCGGTCGCGCCCCGCACCGAGGGCGGAGCGCACGGCGAGGTCGTGGGTCCGGGCCTCGCCGCGGGCCAGGAGGAGGTTCGCAACGTTGGCGCACGCGATGAGGAGCACCAGGGATACGGCGCCGAGCGCCGCCCACAGCACCGGCTTCATGTCCCGGGTGAGGTATGCGGTCAGCGGCTGCATGCGGGCGCTGCGGACCTCGTCCTCGTCGTAACGCCGGCTGAGCTGCTCGCGCACGTCGCGGGCGAAGCGGGCGATCTGCTCGTCGGCCTGCGCGAGGGTCGCGCCCGGCGCGAGACGGGCGATGCGCTCGTTGACGTACCAACTGCCGTCCGAGGAGATGGTGGCCGACGGATCGAGCGTCATGGGGATCCACACCTCCGGACGACCCCGGACGGGCCGGAAGTCGGGTGGCATGACGCCGATCACCGTGCGGGTCTCCGAGTCCGCGCCGGAAAGCTGAAGGGAGCGGCCGATCACGTCGGGGTCGGCGCCGAGCACCCGCACCCAGAACGCGTGCGACAAGACGACCACGTCGCCCTGCCCGGGAAGCCCCTCCTCGTCCGTGAACGTCCGTCCCACCGCCGCGTCGACCCCCAGCAGCCGGAAATGGACGGGCGAAACGCGGTTCGCATTCACCTCGAGCGGCTCCCCTTCGCCGACCAGCGTGAGCGACCAGCCGGTGACCCCGGTCATGGATTCCACGGCCGGCATCGACGAGACCGCGTCCCGGACCATGGCGGTGTTGAAGTTCGTGCTCGGCCAGACCGCGACCAGCCGGTCGGCGTCTTGGTAGGGGAGACCCTTGAAGAGCGCGGTGCCCACCACGGAGAAGGTGGCCGTGGAGGCGCCGATCCCCAGCGCCAGGGTGAGGACCGCCACGCCCGTGAAGAGCGGTGAGCGCACGAGCGTGCGCGCGGCCCATCGGAGATCCTGTGTTCTCGTACCCATGCCACCCCTCCCCTCGTCGTTGGTCGATGCCGGCCGCATCCGTTCCAGCGCGGCCTCGCTCAGTACGTCCGCGACCGCCCTGGCCCACGTCCATCCGCGGGCGGCCCTCGACCGGCAGCGGGATATCCGCCAGGCGAACACCTCCTCCATGTCCGCGCCGAACCGCTCGCGGAGGCGAGCGGGCAGCAAGCGCAGGAGGCGGCGGTACCGGGCGCGCCCGCGGGTGTCGAGCTCCACGTCTTCAGCTCCCCGGGAGCAGGTCACGTCCCTCGGCCTCGCGCACGAGCTCCCTCAGGCGCACGGCTTCCGCACGCGCCACGGCGCGTCCCGTCCTCGTGAGGCGGACGTACGTGCGCCTGGGGTCGGCGTCCTCGGGCGGCGCGCATTCCTCGAGCAGCTCCCGCCCCACGAGGTCGCGGATCCTCCGGAAGAGGTTCGCGGGATAGAGCGTCGCCCCCCGCTCGCGGGCCTCGACCTCCTCCACGATGCGCGTCCCGTAGCTGGGACCGTCCAGGAGGCTCATGAGGATCCTGAACTCGAGGGGGTGCAGCGGGAGAAACGCGCTCGCACGCTGGCCTTTCGCCATGATGTCGATCTCCGGAAGGACTCGGCGAGCCGCCCAGGCCCGCTGAAACTATCAATCTGACAGTTTCTTTCCGGAGAAGGTTGCAAGGCGCTCGAGGGAGCCGAACGCGGCCTCCGCGATGGCGGCGTCCTGGGCACCCACGCCGGTGAGGTCGCAGACGATGGTCTCGTCCCCCTCCCGACCGGACCGTACGCCGGTGAGGACCTGCCCCAGCTCGGCGTGTACGTCGCCGATGGTCATGAGTCCGGCCACGACCGCGTGGTGGAGCTCGCCCAAGCGGACGCACTGCTCCGTGCGGTCGGTGACCACCTTGTCCGCGCCGGCGACCAGGTCGGCTGCGAGCTCGCGCTTGTCCGGGCCGTCGGAGCCGACGGCGACGACCGTCGCGCCTGAGCGCAGCATATCAGCCTCCACCAGCGGCTTCCGCGCGGGTGTCACGGTCACGACGAGGTCGGCCCCGGCGACGGCGTCCGCCACGGTGTCCTCCGCCCGCACGTCGGTGCGGAGCACGTCGCGCATCTCGGCCACGTAGCCGTTGCGCGACGCCACCGTGGGCGACCAGACGCGCACCATCGCCAGCGGGCGGACCTTCGCGATCAGGCGCAGCTGCATGCGCGCCTGGATCCCCGCGCCCACCACCGCGGTGACCAGCGGCCGCTCGGGAGCGAGCAGGCGCACCGCGAGGGCGCCCGCGGCGGCCGTGCGCACGTCCGTCAGGTAGCCGTTGTCGGCCAGCACGGCCAAGGGAAACCCGGTGCGCGCGTCGAACACGAGCACGAGGCCCGCGCCGGTGGGGAGGCCGAGCGCGGCGTTGCCGTAGAAGCCGGTGGCCACCTTGAAGGCGAAGATCGGCGCGCCCTCGAGGGCGGCCCCCTTCACGTGGATCTCGCCGCGCACGCGCTCGAGGTCGACGCCCATGGGTGGCGGCACGGTCGCCTCGCCGCGGGCCATGGCCGTGAAGGCGCGCTCCGCGCTGGCGAGCGCCGCGGCGTCGTCGACGGCCCGGCGGATATCCTCTTCGCCGAAGACTTGGAGGGGCGGTCGCTCGAGGGGACGATCGTTCATGCGCAGGGAGGCTTCCGGTGGACCTTCTCCTCGATCCAGCGGGAAGGCGCGAGCGTCCGGCGACGCTCCTTCGGGTGCAGTCTGAACCACTGGGCGACCAGGAGGATCTCCGCGGCGTCCTCGGGCGCGAGACCGCGCGGGCCCCGGTCGACCTCGCCGTACACCTCCTCGATGGCGCACGCGACGCGCTCGCGCGCCTTGCGTCCCTTGGGATGCGCCAGCTCGCGCTGGATCCGACCTCTGCGGATGAGGTAGACGCGATCGTCGCCGTGGAAGCCCGGCACGCGGTACACGAAGGTGAGGTCCTCCACCCGGCCTCGGAACGCGACCAGCTCGTCGCGGAAGCGGCGCAGCCGTTCCAGGCGGTCGCGCAGGAGCCCGGCATACTCGAACTCCATCTGCTCGGCCGCCGTCTGCATGCGCACCTCGATCTCGCGCAGCGGGCGCTCGGCGCGCCCCTCCAGGAAGCGGCGCGCCGTCTCCACCGCGTGCGCGTACTCGGCGGCGGTGGGTCGCCCGCAGCACGGCGCGAGACAGGTGCGGAGGTCGGCGCGCAGGCAGCGCGGCGGCCGTCCGGCCCGGAAGATCTCGAGCTGGTCCCCGAAGAACATCGGGGTGGCGGCCGGACAGTCCCGGATCCCCAGGACGTGCGACAGCTCCCGCACGGTCTGGGCGAGTGCGCCGACGCGCGGAAACGGGCCGTAGTACGTGGCGCCGTCCTCGACGACACGGGTGGTGGGGAGCACGCGGGCCGCGGGCTCGCGGGTGACCTTCACGAAGGCGTAGATGCGCTTCCGCCGGTGGCGCACGTTGAAGCGCGGTTGCCGGCTCTGGATGAGCTTCATCTCGTGGACGAGCGCCGCGAACTCGTTGGGGATGTACTCCCACTCGACGCGGGTCGCCTCGCGGATCAGCTCCCAGGCCTTCTCGCCCTTGGTGGCGCGGAAGTAGGAGAGGAGGCGCGTACGCACGTGCACCGACTTGCCGACGTAGAGCAGCTCGTCGCCGGGACCGTACATCCGGTACACGCCCGGGCGGTTCTCGGCGCGGTCGCGGACTTGCTCTCGGAGGGCAGGGTTGGCGTGCAACGGCGATGCGGGTGGAAGTCGGGCGTCTTCGCTTTTCCTTCGGGAAGATAGAGACGCCGTCGACGACCCGCCACCGACTTTCCGCCCCGCGGCCCGGCTCGCGGCGAGACCTCCCCCGTCGTGTCCCGTTCGATCATTGCCCCTCTTCGCCGTGCCGTCCAACTTCCGGCATGACTGCACCCACACACGGGAAGCTGATCCGCGACCCGCTCTGGAATACGATTCGCCTGGACGCGACCGCCGTACGCATCATCGACACGGCCGAGTTCCAGCGCCTCCGTTACATCCGCCAGCTCGGGCTGGCGCACCTCGTCTACCCGGGCGCCACACACACGCGCTTCGACCACGCGCTGGGCGTCTACCACCTGACCGTGACGGCGCTGCGCCAGCTTCATGACCGGGGGGGCGTCCCACCCGAGGTGTGGGAGGGTGAGGAACTCGTGCCCTACGCGGCGCTCCTGCACGACATCGGGCACTATCCGTTCTCGCACGCGCTCGAGGAGCTGGAGGGCGAGGTCCATGCGGACCACGAGGAGGTGAGCCGGAGGTTCTTCCAGTCCCCCGCGCTGCGGGACGCCCTCGCGCCGCTCGGGCTCGGCGCGGCCGACCGCATCCACGAGATCATCCGCGGCCAGAGCGCCATGCCCCTGCGGGGGCTGGTGAGCGGGAGCCTCGACCTCGACAAGATGGAGTACCTGCGCAGAGACGCCCAATTCTGCGGTGTGCCCTACGGCGAGGTGGACGTCGACCGCCTGGTCCAGGGGCTCGTGCTCCTCCCCGACCCCGCGACCGGCGCCTACGAGCTGGGCGTGCACGAGAAGGCGGTGGCGGCCCTCGAGTCGCTGCTCTTCGCCAAGTACCAGATGTTCCGGAACGTCTATTGGCACCACGGCGTGCGCGCGGCGACGGCGCTCTACAAGCGCATCGTGGAGGAGTCGGTGTCGGCGGGGCTGATCGACCCGGATGAGCTCGTGGGCCCGACGGACGAGGAGCTCCTCTACGAGATCGCGCGACGCGCGCAGGAGGACGACTCGGACGCCGCCGAGCGCCTCGCGACGCGGTGGCTCCCGGCGTTGCGGCATCGGCGCCTCCCCAAACGCGCGGTCGAGCTCACCGCGGCGGACCTGCGCGGACGCCAGGTGGAGGACTGGGCCGTCGGGGACTCGCCGTGGAAGCGTGTGGTCGAGGACGAGATCGCGGGGGAGCTCGGCCTCGAGCCGGGCGAAGTCATGATCGACTTCCCGGCCAAGCCCGCGATGTTCCAGCTCGACGTGCTCGTCGAGTTCAGGGACGGGTCCGTGGGGCGCCTGGGCACGGAGGGCCTCGCCGGGCTGGTCGACCTCCCCCGGGTGGCGCGGGAGCTCTACATGACCGCGCGCGTCCTGCGCGTGTTCACGTTCGAGCGGCGCGAGCTGGACCGCGAGCAGGTGCTGGAGCGCATCACGAGACCGGTGGGTGCCGTCTAGTCGGTCCCTGCGCGCGCCACCTCGGTCACCACGACCGTGATGTTGTCGAAGCCTCCCCGCTCCTTGGCGAGCGTCACCAGCGCGGTGGCCACGGCCTCCGCGCCCTCCCCTGCATGGGCGGTCAGGAGTCGCTCCAGGTCGGCGTCGTCGAGCATTCCCACCAGGCCGTCCGTGCACAGGACGTACACGTCCCCGGGCTCGACCATCCCCCTGAGTACCTGGGGCTCCGGCGCATCCTCCAGTCCGACACACTGCGTGAGGATATGGCCGAACGGGTGGCGGCGCGCCTGGTCCGGGGTGAGCTCCTCCGCTTCGACGCGCCGCTGGACCCACGTGTCGTCCCGCGTGAGCTGGACGAGCGCGCCGCCCCGGAACCGGTAGGCGCGCGAGTCCCCCACGTGCCCGATCGTGTACTCCCCCGAAGTCGTGTCGATCGCCATGGCCGTGAGCGTCGTGCCCATCCCGTCCAGGCTGGGCTCGCGCACGCCCTCGGTGCGGACCGCGTGGTGCGCTCCGAGGACCGATTGCGCCATGGCGGAGCGCAACAGCTCGGCCGTATCCTCCTGTGCCCCGCCGTGCGGAAGCAGCGCCCGCAGCCGGCGCGCGGCGGTATCGGCTGCGATCCGGCTGGCGACGTCTCCGCCCGGGTGTCCCCCCATGCCGTCCGCGACGATGGCGACGCCCAGATCGGGCTGGAGGGACAAGCTGTCCTCGTTCCGCTTCCGGACCCGCCCGATGTCGCTGAGGCCGGTGAAAGTAAGCTTGTGACCCAAAGGCGGATGGTCTTTCGAGGGAGCGGAGACACGGGTAGGCGAGGCGCCAAGGTAGAGCCTCTTGTGGACGGGCGGCAACCGGAGCTCCAGAGCTGGGGGAACGGCGGAACTCGTCTCTCAAGAGGGGTTACCAGAAACCGACGCTACAGGGATCGCCCCCCGTTGGTTCCCTCCCACCCGGACCCTCGGTCCGCCGGAACGCACGGAGGATGGAACTCGGCTCTCGCAGTGAAGTAGTATGTGCCCCGAGTGATGTTGACAATCAAAACGTCGAAGAGCATCATGAAGGGCTAAAGATCCGGCGGATTCGCCGAATCTGACGTCGATGAGAGAGAACCAGCCGATCCCAGTTTCGGGTCGCGCCCAAAGGAGCATAGATCGAATGGCCACTGCCCCTGCCAAGAAGGCGGCCCCGGCGGCCAAGCGTCGGAAGCGTAAGGGGAAGAACCTTCTCTCCGGGTTCGACGCGAGCGTGGAGGAGCAGAGTGCGCTGGATCAGTACCTTCGCGACGTGAGCCGTCACGAGCTCATCACGCCGGACCGTGAGAAGGAGCTCGGTGCGCTCGCTCAGAAGGGCGACGAGGAAGCGATCCAGGAGCTCGCGCGCGCCAACCTGCGCTTCGTGATCAGCGTGGCCAAGAAGTATCAGAACCGCGGTGTGTCCCTCACGGACCTGATCCAGGAGGGGAACGTCGGGCTGGTCACGGCCGCGCGTAAGTTCGATCCGGAGCAGGGGGTGAAGTTCATCTCCTATGCGGTGTGGTGGATCCGGCAGGCCATCCTGGCCTCGCTGGCCAACCATGGCCGCGCCGTGCGTGTTCCGCTCAACCGTGCGAGCGATCTGGCGCGCATCTTCCGCGAGAAGGAGCGCCTCAAGCAGGAGAAGGGACGCGAGCCCACCACGGAGGAGCTGGCCGAGGCCACCGACCTCACGCCAGAGCTCGTCGAGTCGCTGCAGACGCTGAACGCCGCGGAGATCCGGCTGGACGCGCCGATCGGTGATTCGGAGGACTCGCAGCTCGTGGAGCGCTTCATCACCGAGGAGGCCGCGGAGCCGGAGCTGGAGGTCGAGAGCCGGCTGCTGACCGAGGCGATCACGGAGGCGCTTTCCACGCTCGAGGCGCGCGACGCGAAGGTGCTGCGGCTCTACTTCGGGCTCGAGGGCGAGCGCGAGCACACGCTCGAGGAGATCGGCAACATGCTCGGCGTGACCCGCGAGCGGATCCGCCAGCTTCGCGACCGCGCCCTGCGCCGGCTGCGCGAGGGCGAGCGCGGCAGCGCGCTGGAGTCGTTCGCGGCGTGACCCCCGGGCCGACCGGTCACGGTCGGACGCGCATGCGATCTACAGGCCCCTCATCGGACCCGCCAGGGATCCGGTGGGGGGCCTTTCGCTTGCCACCCCGGCCCTGATGGACGCGAGTGGAGGCGAGGGTACGGTCCATGCGACGGGCGGGGGCGTGTACCGCGTTCGTCTGGACGACGGCCGGGAGGTGGAAGCCGCGCTGCGTGGCCGCCTCAAGCAGCAGCGGCGCACGGGCGACCAGGTGGTGATCGGAGACCGGGTGCGGGTAGCCCCGACCGGGGACTCGTGGGTGGTCGAGAGCGTGGAGGAGCGCCGGTCGGAGATGGTCCGACGCGGACCGGGAGGGCGGCGCGCGAAGGTGGTGGCGGCCAACCTGGATCGCGTGCTCGTGGTGGTCGCGGCGCGCGAGCCGGACACGACCACCGAGCATGGTCGACCGGCTCCTCGTTGTCGTGGAGGCGAGCGGGCTGCACCCCGTGCTCGTCGTGAACAAGGTCGACCTCGCCGGCGGTGCCGAGCGCGCGCGTGAGCTCGCGGAGACGTACGAGCCGATCGGCTATCTCGTGATCGCGGTGAGCGCCGCGACCGAGGTGGGGATGGATGCCTTCGCCGAAGAGGCGTGCGCGGGAATCGCGGCCCTGATGGGTCCTTCGGGGGCCGGGAAATCCAGCCTGGTCAATCGCCTCGATCCTTCGGCCGAGCTGCGCACCGGGGAGGTCTCCCGTCGGAGCGGTCGCGGCCGGCACACCACGGTGGACTCGCGGCTCGTTCCGCTCGCCTGCGGGGGTGTGATCGCGGACACGCCGGGTTTCGGCGACGTGGGGCTCTGGGGCGTCGCCCCCGACGAGGTGGAGGCGTGCTTCCCGGAGATGGAGGCGCTCCGCGGGCGCTGTCGATTTCGCGACTGCGCCCATGTCTCCGAACCCGATTGCGTCGTCCGTGAAGCCGTGAAGCGCGGGGAGATCGCCGAGAGCCGGTACCGGTCGTACGTCGCGCTCAGGGACGAGGCGGGCCAGGTCTAGCAGCCCGACGCCGTCGTCGTCGGTCCGGTTCCGGTGTGGCCCTGCCCCGTGCGCAACGGCGTGACGCGGGGGAGCCCCGTGCTGGGGTCCGGCGACACCGCGATCGGCCAGCGGTAGACGCGCTCCAGGACCTCCGAGCGCACGACGTCCGACGGTGGTCCCTCCGCGGCGACGACGCCCCGGGCCAGAAGGAGCATCCGGTCGGCGAAGCGCGCGGCCAGGTCCAGCCCGTGCGTCACGACGAGGACCGTCATGCCGGCGTCCGCGGAGGCCCGCAGGAGCTCGAGGATCGCCATCTCGTGCTGGATGTCCAGGCTCGCCGTCGGCTCGTCGAGCACGAGCGCACGCGGCTCCTGGGCGAGCGCCCGGGCGATGCGCACGCGCTGCAACTCCCCTCCGGACAGCGTCGTCACGTCGCGGGGCGCCAGCTCCTCGACGTCGCATTGCGCCAACGCTCGCGACACCGCCCGGCGATCCGCTTCCCCTTCGCCGCCGAGCGCGCCGAGGTGGGGATAGCGACCCATCGCCACCAGCTCGCGCACCGTGAGGGGGAAGGCGATCGTCTCGGCCTGGGGGACCACGCCGACCGCGCGCGCCAGCTCGCGGCGCGACCACGCAGCCGTGTCCTTTCCGTCGAGGCGCGCATGGCCACGTGTGGGCCGCAACACGCCGAGCAAGGCCTTCATGAGCGTGGACTTGCCCGAGCCGTTGGGACCGAGCACGGCGTAGAGCGCGCCGTCCGGCACGTCCATGGTCACGCCGTCCAGCGCAGGGCGCGCCGCGCCAGGATAGCGCACCACGAGCTCCTTCGTGGAGAACCTCACGAAACGAGGCTCCTGCGCAGGAGGAAGAGGAAGAGTGGCACGCCAACGAAGGCCGTGATGACGCCCACCGGCACCTGGATCGGCGCGAGCGCCAGCTGCGCGACCACGTCGCACAGGACCAGGAACGCCGCGCCGCCCACGAAGGAGAGGGGGAGCAGCGCACGGTGGTCGGAGCCGACCAGCAGACGAATCGCATGGGGAACCACCAGGCCCACGAAGCCGATGACCCCCGCCACCGAAACGCCCGCCGCCGTGAGCAGCGCCGCGAGGCCGAGCGCCATCCGCTTGACGCGCTCCACGTCCGCGCCCAGGTAGTGCGCCGTCTCCTCCCCGATGGCCATCAGGTTGAGCGGCCTCGCCAGGGTGAGAAGGAGGAGAGCCGCCGGCAGGGTGTAGGTCGCGCCCAGGATCACGCTCCGCCAGCTCGCTGCGGCCAGGCTGCCCATGATCCACATCACGGCGCTCTGGACGGTGCGCGCCTCCGAGATCGAGAGGATGAAGGCGATGCAGGCCGTGAAGAACGCGCCGACCACCACGCCCGCGAGGAGGAGCACGCGCACGTCCATCCCGCGCCCGGAGGCGGTGGCGACCCGGAAGACCAGGACGATCGCGACGAGGGCGCCCGCGAAGGCGGCGAGGGGGAGCGGCCAGGAGGCCGCGCCCACGCCGAGCGACAGCACGAGCACGGCGCCGAGCGACGCGCCCCCCGAAATGCCGAGGATGTAGGGCTCGGCCAGTGGGTTGCGCAGCAGCGCCTGGAATGTGGCGCCGGCGAGCGCGAGGCCTCCGCCCACCAGCGCGCCGAGCAGGACGCGCGGAAAGCGGATCTGGAGGACGATCTGGCGGTGCGCCTCGGGGCCGCCACCGCCCAGCACCGTGAGGACCTCCCCGGTGGTGAGATGCACGGACCCGAAGCGCACGCCCAGGACGACCGAAACGACCAGGAGTCCGAGAAGGCCCGCGCCGAGGCCGACGCGGCTCACGACGCTCCGCCGTGCAGCGCCCCCGCCACCACGCGCGCGGCCTCCGCGACCGAGGGGCCCGGGATGCCGACGACGTCACCCACCTCGACGACACGGGCGTCGCCCACCCGCGACCGATCGAACGCGCTCCCAGCCGACAGGAGCACCACGTCGACGTCCCGTGCCACCAGCTCCTCCGGGCTCACGGAGGCGTAGAGGGTTCCCAGGTCGGAGAAGACGTTGTCCCCGCCGGCCAGGGAGATGAGCTCGTCCACGTAGGTCCCGGACCCAGCGACCCATGGCGGGTCCCCACCCATCACGTACGCCGTCCGCACCGGCGGCGTCCCCGCCCATCGCACCCGGACGGCGTCCAGCTCGGAGCGGAGGCGGGCGACGAGCGAGTCGGCACCCTCCTCGTGCCCGGTCATGCGGCCGAGGAGATCGGCGATGGAGAGCACGTCCTCGATGACGTCGGGCCGGATGGTGAATTGCGGTACCTCCAGGTCGTCGAGGCGGGCCGGGGTGGTGGGGTCCTGAGGCCCGCCGAAGCGAATCACCACGTCCGGGTGGAGGGAGACGATCGTCTCGAGGCTGGGCTCGAGTCCTCCGCCCACGGAGGGAAGGTCCGCGGTCCACGACGCCGTGTCGTAGTCGGTCCGTGCCACCAGCACGGAGCGTGCGCCGATGGCGTCGAGCGTCAGGGTGGCGGAGGGCACGAGCGAAACGACGCGTCGGACGGGGACCTCGAGGCGGACCTCGCGACCGTCCGCGTCCTCGAAGGTGCGGACCTCCTCGGTCGGCGCCGCCTCATCGTTCGCGGGCGGGCCCGATGTCGGGCCGCACGCTGCCGAAAGGAGAAGAAGGGCGAGCGCGGTCACCGGCCTGGGGGCCGGCATCAACCGGTCGGCGCGCCGCAGGGATCCTCGAAGGAGCGTACCCACGTGTCGCCCCGTCTCGAAAGCCCAGCGAACCACCGGCTCCCGGTGCCCAGGACGTCGAGAAGCACTTCGCTCCTGCCGTCCCCGTCCCAGTCCAGGTGGTCGAAGTAGCGGGGGGCGCCCTTCCCGTTCTCGGCACGCCGATACCACGTGAAGCCGCCTTCGTAGCCGCCCGCCTCCCGCGTCCCCATCACGAAGAGCGCATAGGCTCGCTCGCCCGCCTCCCCCACGGCGAGCTGGTCGTTGTAGAGGAAGGTCGACGCGATCGAAGGACCCTCGTTCTCCGGGAGCTGGAAGACCTGGACGTCCGCGCGTGACTCGAGGAGGGAGGGCGGCCAGGGTGCCCCCACCTCCGGAAGCGCCGCTCCCGCCATGGCCAGAGCGGCGGCGCGCTCCTCCTGACCATCGCCCCGGTGCCGGAAGGGCGTGTACTCGCGGGTCGCCGCAGTGGTGTCCTCGAGGGCGAGCAGCCTACGCGCCGCCGCGGCGGCGGGAACCAGCTCGACCAGACCCTGCACCGAGAGCTTCGGCGCGCAGAAGCTCTCGTCCACGCTGGTTCCCGTCACGATCACCCGCCCGACGCGGGCCCCGTCCGCGAAGAGGATCAGCTCCTTCCCGGCCGGGAAGCGGACGCGTGCGAAGTGCTCGAGGAACCCGGGCGCATCCGTCTCGTTCGTCAGCGGTGCGAGGCCGTCCCGGCCCACCTCGGCTACCGTGACCAGGCGCGCCGTGTCCCCCTCGTGGACGCCGGCGAGGAGGATGGCGCCCTTGGGAAGCTCGGGGAGCGGTCGGCCCTCCTCACCCACCGTGGCGCCTTCGACGGTGGGGGCTGCGGCCCGCTCCGGCGGTGCCTCCAGACGGACTTCCGTCCCACCCCAGGTTACGTTGTCGCAGCCTGAGGGCGCGGTTAAGATCACCGCGAGAAGGAGCCAGCGCCGTCGCATCGCGCCCTTCGTTCGTGGGGCATGGTGGTCGAATCCCCGTGCCGAGCCGGGCCTGGAAAGCTAGCGACCGCATGTTGGGGGGCAACACCGGCGCGCGCGCGCCGGTGTGCGAGACCGAAAGGCGGCCTCGGCCCGGGCTCCGGAGAGGATGTCGCATCGGAACGCGGCGGCACGCCCCGACCGGCGGGCCGCCGCGTTGTCGTCAGGGGGTCCACTTGAAGGACGCGCTCGCATTCAGACAGGTCCTCGGGGCCTTCCCCACGGGGGTGACGATCGTCGCCACCCTCGACGGCGCCGCCGCGCCCTGTGGCATGACCGTCAACGCCTTCTGTTCGGTTTCCCTCGACCCCCCGCTCGTGCTGGTCTGCGTGCAGCACAGCTCGTCGTCCCACGACCGCCTCCTCGAATCCGGATCCTTCGCGATCAGCGTCCTCGCCGCGGACCAGGCGGACCTCGCCGCCCATTTCGCCTCCGGTCCGGCCGAGGTGCGCTTCCTCGAGGTCGACTGGCACGAGGGTCCTGCGGGGAATCCGGTGGTGGACGGCGCCGCGGCGTGGCTGGCCTGCAGTCTCGAGGCCGTGCATCCGGGCGGCGACCACTCGATCCTGGTGGGGCGCGTGCAGGAGCTGGGTCTGGGCGAGGACGAGGCCCTCGTGTTCTATCGGGGCGCCTACGGCCGGGTCAGCCCGCGGTGAACACCCGCGCGCACCCGCTCGGGTGGGCGCCCGCCTTCGTGGTGGGCATCTGCGCGGCGTCCGTGGCGGAGGTCGCCCTCGGGCTGCTGCTGTACACGGGCCCGGGGCTCGTCCGCTCGATCACGACGATCCTCGGGGTGGAGGCGGCCGCCCTCGCCGTCGGGCTGTGGTCCGCCCCCGGACCGCGACCCGACCTGGTCGACGCACTGCGGCGACGGTGGATGCTCTGCCTCCTCGCGTTCCTGGTGGCGACGGTCTTCGCCGCCTTCTGGACCTTTCTCGCGGACTTCGGGGGAACGGCGCTGGGGCAGGGGCTCGGCCTGTCGCTCATGGCCGGGCTTCCGCTCTACGCCTGCGGCGGGGTGCTGGGCGGGATGGGCGCCGCCATGGGCGGGACGCAGGACGCCCGTCCGGGGAGCGTGGGCGCGCCGGCGTTCCTGGGTGGGGCCGCAGGGATCGTGGCGACGGGGGTCTTCCTGCCGCGTGTGCCGACCCCTGCCTCCCTCCTCATGGTGTGCCTCGTCCTCCTGTCGGCGGGAGGCCTGGTGTTCGGGTTCATTCTGGACAGCCGTCTGCGCGTCCTCGTGCGAGCACGTCGCCCCACGATGGTCGGCGACGTCCGTGTGGAGGACCGGCACCTCGCATCGCACGACCACGCGGCCCGGCTGCTGCTCGAGGGTCGGTCGCTCCGTCGATGGATGGCGCTCGGCGTCGAGGACGGAGCGCCCTGGGACGTCGCCGCTTTCCGCGCCTTCGCGACGTCGACCGCCGTCCCCTTCGAGATGCTCCTCGTGGGCGGGGGCGCCTCGCCCCTCCCGCGCGCGGCCGTGCGCGAGCATCCTACCGTGCGGGTCTCGGTGTCGGAGCGCTCGGCGACCGTCCTGGAGCTGGGGCGTGAGCACATGGAGACCGGTCTGTCGGGAGAGCTCGGGGAGCGCCTGCGCCTGGGTGTCGGCAACCTCGACGACCAGCTCCAGCACCCCGGGGGTCCCTACGACCTCATCTTCCTCGACACGGGCGCGTTCGGCGTGCTCGGAGGGCTGGCCGCCCTCTCGGGGAGTGCCCGCGACGCGCTGTGCGCGCACCTGAGTCCGGAGGGGGCGATGGTCGTCGGGCCCGTCTCCCCGGAGCCGGGCTCGTGGGAGTTCCCGGCGGGCTGGCGGGTGGCCACCTACCGACGCGGCTATCCGGAGGCCCTCACCGGCCTCGGCTTCGTCGGTGAGGAGGTTCTCCTGGCCGCCCGGCCCGCCGGGGCTGCAGCGCCCTTCCCGGAGGTGGAGGGCTTCGAGCTGGACGTGGACGGCGGGCCGTGATCGTCGCGCACCTGTCCGACCTCCACCTGGGGTTCCGCGCCTACGGGCGGGTGGAGCGTGGCGTCGACGTGCGGGAGCGCGACGTGGCCATCGCGTGGGAGCGCGCCGTGCAGGAGCTGGTGCGCCTCGCCCCGGACGTGGTGGTGGTGGCGGGAGACGTCTTCGACCGTCCGGATCCTCCCGCCGGTGCTCTGGTGGCGCTGTCCCGCGGCCTGGAGCTCCTGCGTACGTCGCTCGCCCGCACGCCCGTGCTCATGGTGGCCGGGCCGCGCGACACGCCACGGCGCCCCGGAGACCCCGGCGCGCTGGCCGTGCTCGACACCTTCCCCAACGTCGAGGCGGCCGCGGGGCTGCCGCGCTCGATCCTCCTCGAGCGGCTGCAGCTCCATGCCGCGCTCGTGCCCTATCGCGCCACGGTGCGCGAGCCCGCCCTCCACCCCGAGCCCGACCCGCGCGTGCGCTGGAACCTGCTGGTGCTCCACGCCCTGGAGGGCTCGGGCGACGAGCCCGGAGTGTTCGTCGATCCCGCGGACTGGGACTACGTCGCCCTCGGGGGCGAGCACCGCCGCAGGCAGGTCGCGCCCAACCTGCAGTATTCCGGCTCGCTCGAGCGCGTCGCGCTCGACCCCTGGGACGAGGCGGCGGACGAGAAGGGCTTCCTGACCGTCGACCTGGAGCGCGGCACCACGACCTTCCACCCCATCCCTGGACGAGCGGTGGCGGCGCTGGCGCCGATCCGCGTCGGACCGGACGACCCCGAGCGGCTGCGCCGACGCGTGGACGAGGTCACGAGGGAGGTCCCCGGGGGAATCGTCGGCAAGATCGTACGGCTCCGGCTGGAGGGGATCGACCCGGAGCACCTCCTGCATCTCCAGGGCGCGCAGCTGCACGGCCTCCGCCAGGAGGCGCTGCACCTCGCGGTGGAGGCCGGACGGGAGCCCCACGTCCCCGCCAGGTCCTGGCTGCCCGCCGACGCCCCGGCGCTCGTGCGCGCTGCGCTGGAGGAGGAGCTCGTTCGCGACGGGGACGACGGTCCCGTGGTCCACGAGCTGGTACGAACCCTGGTGCCGGATGCGGCCGTCTCGACCCTTCCCGCGGAGCCGGTCGGCGCGCTCGAAGTCGTGGACGGGGAGGTGGAAGGGGTGGGGCGGGTGAGCATGTCGGTGCGCCGGGGCCTCACGGCGGTGATCGGTGGCGCGGGCCGCTCCAGGCGGGCGGTCGCGGGGCTGCTCCTGCGGGCGGGGGACGGCGTGGGTGGACCGATCGGCCGGTTGTGGGCCGGCCGCGGTGCCGAGACGCTGGAGGGCGCCATGCACCAGGCGGTCGACGCCGTCGCGGAGGTGCGCGGCCTCCACGTGGTCACGGCCGCCCTGGGGCGAGCGCGGGACATGGGGATTCCCGAGCCGACCGTGAAGGGGCCAGGGCGCACCGACCAGGCGGGCGCGGTGCGCGTGGATCCCGAGCTGGTCTCCGCGGAGTTGCGGTCGGCCGAGCGGGAGCTGCGCGCGATCCGTGCCGATGCCGCCGAGACGGACGGCGACCTCGAGGTGTCGACGATGGACTGGTACCGCGAGCGGCAGGACGCCGAGACGACGCTGCACGCATACCGCGACCGGGCGCGCGAGTTGAAGGCGCGCATCCACCAGATGGAGTCTGCGGGGCCCACGGCGCCCTGCCCCACCTGCGGCAGGACGCTCGAGAGCCACTACGACCCCGTGCTCGCGGAGCTCGGGGAAGAGTGGGAGTCCATCGTCCAGGACGGCAGCTGGTGGAAGCGGCGGTGGGAGCAGCTCGAGCTGAAGCCGTCCCACCTGCAGGAGCTGGAGGGGAGGGCCCTCCGGCTGCACGCCGCGCTGGAAGCGACGTCCGAGAGGGTGGAGCTCCTGCGCGCACGCCTCTCGGATCTGGAGGGATCGGGGGTGTCGACGGTACCGAGCGACGGGCCGATCGGCGCGGTCGTGGCCGCGCTCCTGCGCGTGCGCGACGCGCGGCTGGCGCGCGCCCGCGAGCTGCTCCTGGCTCGGGCGTCCCGCTACCTCGGCCGCATCTCGGGCGGGCGGATCCTGGCCGTGACGTGGAGCGAGGGGTCGGCCCAACTCCAGGGTGACGCCGGCCCCCTCTCCCCTCTCTCGGAGGAGGACCTGGCGGCGGGGAGGCTGGCGGTGCGCCTGGCCGCCTTTTCCCTGGTGAGCGGTGGGGGGCAGGTGCTGGGCTCGCTCATCCTGGAGGAGCCCTTCGACCGTCTCGACACCGAGGGCGCGATGCGCGCGCTCGTCCTGCTCAGGAAGCTGCTGCGCGAGGTCCCGCGCATCGTCCTGGTGACGCGCGGCGACGCCGTGGACGCGCGTCCCGAGCTGTTCGACGCGGTGCTCGAAGTGCGGGACGACGGTGGGAGCGGGGCGGCGGCGCTGCGTCCGGCGGCGGCCGGCTCCGGGCACGTCTTCTTCGGGCTCCATGCGCCCGCGAAGCGACTCCGGCCGCGCGCCACGCGGCCCTGACGGGGCCGAATCTGCAACCTTTGCCCCCTCCCCAACGTCTTAATACCATGAAGCTTGGATCGAGAGCGCCGGACCGAGGGCGGTCGGCCTCCCGGATCCCCGGCGTCCGACGGTAGGACGCCAGGCTCGGATTCTGGTGGCCGTCGTAGACTGGATATGACTACCTGGATTCCATCCCTGATCGTGGGCATGTGCATGGGTGTGGTGCTCCGGATCTGGTACCGGAGCTGGCGCAAGCGCCGTGTAGCGGCGCGTCGCGTCGTAGAGGCGCCGAACTCGCACTATTCGTCCCAGGGCGTACGCAATCAGGAGGATCGCGACCGGTGGGGGCGCATCAACGTGCGCAAGCTCCACCCCCTGAATCGCGACGAGGTGCAGCGACTGCTCGACGTGGTGGACCAGGACGGCATCAAGTCGCTGTCGTCCAGGGACCGTCTCTTCCTCGACAACATGACGATCCCGCGGATGGGGTGACGGCCCCCGCGCGCCGTCCGCGAGGCGCTCAGTCTGCCTTCGGCGGGCCAGAGCCACGCCGCCCCACGCACCCCGCTGGAATCGCCGTGGCGGTTCCGAACGACCCGAGTCCCGACAGCGTCGGTGAATACCCAGGGCGCCAGGGCGCGCTCCGCGTCCGCCGCGAGCCCCGGCAGGTTGGACATGCCTCCGCCCAACACGATCACGTCGGGGTCGAGCACGTTGACGACCGAGGCCAGCCCCCGCCCCAGGCGCTGCACGTAGCGATCGTAGGCCGCGACGGCGCCCTCGTCGCCCTTCGCGATCGCCTCGACGATGCGGTGCGTGCTCCACGGTCTCTTCGTCGCTTCGGCGTGGTCGCGCGCCATCGCCGGGCCGGAGAGGAACGTCTCGATGCATCCGCTCCGGCCGCAGTAGCACTCGGGGCCCGGCGTCTCCTCTGCGGTCGGCCAGGGGAGCCCGTTGTGCCCCCACTCACCCGCGATGTGCTGCGCGCCGACCAGGGCGCGGCCGTCGATGACGATGCCGCCTCCGACCCCGGTGCCGAGGATGACGCCGAAGACGACCCGCGCGCCCGCCCCGGCTCCGTCGCTCGCCTCGGAGAGCGCGAAGCAGTTGGCGTCGTTCGTGAGGCGCACCGGACGGTCCAGCCTGGCGGCCAGGTCGCGGTCGAGCGGGTGGCCGATCAACCAGGTGGAGTTCGCGTTCTTCACGGTGCCCGTGGCCGGCGAGATCGTCCCCGGAATGCCGATGCCCACGGGAGCACGTGCTCCGACCTCGCTCTCGATCCCGGCCACCAGATCGACCAGGGCGGTGAGCGTCGCTTCGTAGCTCCTCGGCGTGACCACCCGGATGCGCGCCAACTGCTCGCCCGCCGGGCCGAGGGCAATGCCCTCGATCTTGGTGCCGCCGAGGTCGATGCCGATCCGGATGCCGCTTCGGTCCGCCTGCGTCGGGATGGGGGCTCCTGGTGTCGGGGCGTCAGGCCTGGAGCGGAGGGGTGGTCAGCCGGGGCATTCGCTCGGCACGGCGGTAAGCCTCGTACAGCTCCTCGGGTCGGTTGGCGTACAGCTCCACGAATCCGCACGAACCGCATACGCTGGCGTGCACCATGGTGCTTGCCGCGTGGCTCAGGATGCCCTGGTCCGGATGCCGGTCCACCCCCACGATCACCCGCGGCCCCTGTGCGTCCGCAACGTAGCCGCCGTCGATCATGTGGTCCGAGTTGCACTTCGGGCATCGGTGGTAGGCGCTCATGGGTCCTCCTCTCCGAGTGCGGCGATGGCCTGGATCTCTATGAGGTAGCCGAAATGGAGATCACGCACCGGCACCACGGCGCGCGCCGGGCGATGATCACCCAACATCTCCGTGTACACCCGGTTGACCTCTCCCCAGTGGGAGATGTCGGAGACGTAGAGGGTCATCTGCAGCACGCGGTCGAGCCCGCTTCCCGCCGCCTCGAGGATGTGGCGGACGTTCTCCAGGGCCTGGCGCGTCTGCTCCGCGGCGTCGCCCGGCGGGGCGTCCCGATCCGTCGGATCGATCGGGAGCTGTCCGGCCACGTACACGGTGTCTCCGTGGACGACCGCCTGGCTGTAGTGGCCGGCGGGGCGTGGCGCCTGGGGTGTCTCGACGAAGCGCATGGTCCGATGCGGTTGTGGATGACACGGAGTGGGCAGCCTCCCTGTTCCCTAACGTTGACGGAGGTGGTACCCGCCAAGCAAGGTGTGCCGTCCGGGGGGCGTGTGCGTCCCTCGATCCAACGGTCCGGAGTCCGCCATGAAGATGCGCATCCTGTCGGGTGCCGAGGTGCTCGCGCTCGTGGACATGCGCGCGGCCATCGAGGCGATGCGGGAGGCGTTCGTCGCCCTCTCACGCGGCGAGGCCCTGGCCCCTCTGCGCCTTGCGCTGGACACGCCGTCGGGCACGGCATTGTTCATGCCCGGCTACCTCGAGCGCAGCGGCGCGACGGCGGCGAAGGTCGTCACCGTCCATCCGGGCAACGCGTCCCTGGGACTGCCGGTGATCCACGCCGTGGTGCTGGTCCTGGACCACGAGACCGGACGTCCCCTCGCGTTCATGGACGGAACGCGCCTGACGGCGTTGCGCACCGGAGCGGCGGGCGGGTTGGCAGCCGAGCTGCTGGCGCGGCCGGATGCGTCGGTCGTGGCGCTCTTCGGATCCGGGGTCCAGGCCCGCACCCAACTCGAAGCCGTGCGGTGCGTGCGGCCCATCGAGGACGTGCGGATCGTCTCACGGGACCGGCCCTCGGCGGACGCCCTCGCCGCCGACCAGGAGGGCGTGCGGGCGCGCGTGGTCGAGGACCCGGCCACCGCCATAGCGGGCGCGCACGTGGTGATCGCCGCGACCAACAGCCCGACGCCCGTCTTCGACGGATCGGGCATCGAGCCCGGAACGCACGTGACCGGCATCGGGTCCTTCACGCCCGAGATGCGCGAGGTCGACACGGCGCTGGTGCGTCGCGCGCGCGTCTTCGTCGATCAGCGGGAGGCGGCTCTGGCCGAGGCGGGCGACCTGATCGGTCCGATCGCGGAAGGCGCGGTGGGGGACGACGTCATCGCCGCGGAGATCGGCGAGGTGGCGGCGGGCAGCATCCCCGGTCGTACGTCACGGGATGAGATCACCTTCTTCAAGTCGGTGGGCAACGCGGTGCAGGACGTCGCCATCGCGGCGCGCGTGCTGGAGGCAGCGGAGCGCGAGGGGCGAGGCGTCGTCGTCGAACTCTGATCCGGAGGCCGTTCCGCCCTCAGGAGTCCGGGGTGTCCGGCGTCTCTCCGCCGAAGCTCTCCAGGACGTCCTCGAGGAGCTCGAGTGCCTCCTCGAACCGGTCCCCGGGGACCAGGACGGTCACGCCGAGGTGGGAGGCGCCGGCGAAGCCGGGGCCGAAGACCCCGGTGCGATCGTTGAGCACGGCGACGGGAATGTCGGCGGTCTCCAGCAGCTGACGCGCTATCTCGGCGCCCGGCTCCGCTGGGAAGACCGCCGCCTTGCGCCAGTGGGGTGAGCCGTGGACGGCCCGATCTCCGGTCAGGTTCCCAGGACCGACCATGCCTCGGCGCGCTCCCTGTAGCGAGTGGCGTCGCCGTCGTCGCCCTCCTGTGCCGCGGCTTGCGAGAGGGCGAGATATCCCCAGAAGTAGTAGTTCGGAATACCGATCGTGGAGGCGTCCGGCCAGTGCTGCCACGCGTCCGGTATCCCCGAGTGGTGCACGAACACCTCGTCCATGAGCTTCTCGGTGCGCGGTACGTCCACCCAGTCGCCGGTCACGGCCAGGTAGGGGGACCGCGCCATGTGGAGCACGCCCTCGGGGCGGCTCTCCTCGAGCGGCCCGTCGTTCAGCTTGTACGCCAGGCCCTGTCGCACGAGGTAGGCGTCGAGCCCGAGTTCGGAGGCCGCGCTCGCGCTGGACGCGAAGTAGATGGGCCGCTCCCCGATCGAGCTGTTGATGAGGACGAGGGCATACTGCATCCACGGATACAGGATCTGCCCCTGATGCAGCCGTGTCGTGACGTTCCCCATGCGCAGGACCTGCTCGCGGTCCAGCTGGGAATACGAGCCGGCCACCCGCTCGATGGTCTCGTCGTCGAGGGGGAGGATCGACTGCGTGGGCGCGGTGAGCGGGTGGTCGAGGAGGAGCGGCACCTTTCCCTGGGCCTGCGTGGTGTCGGATACGTAGGCGGCGTTCGTGTTCTCCGCCGTGTAGGGCCGCTGACAGACGTTCCGGGTCGGGTCCTTCATGGGATCCTGACCGGCTCCGCAGGGCGCGGTGAGATCGCGGAGCTGCTCCGTGTACCAGGGCGTGTTGAGGTAGGAGGTCACGATCACCGTGACGTCGCGGCGGATGCCCTCGGCCTCCTGCAGGTACCAGAGCGGGAAGGTGTCGTTGTCGCCGTTCGTGAAGAGGATCCCGTACGGCTCGACGCTCATGAGGAGGTTGTAGGCCCAGTCACGCGCGGCGTAGTCGTGCGCGCGGCTCGCCCACGACCAGTTGAGGACGAGCGGGATGAGCGCGAGACCGAGCACGGGCACGGTGCGCGACAGCCGCGTCTTGAGCTCGTGCGCCGCTTCACGCCACAGCGTCGCGATCCCCACACCTGCCCAGAGCCCCCAGAGCGAGAAGCTCACGGTGAAGAAATAGTCGCGCTCCCTCACCTCGTGCATGTCGGTGCCGGGTACCGGCGCATCCAGCGAGTACCCGTACTTGAAGTTCATGTAATAGAGGAGCGCCACCGACAGCGTGAGGAAGAGCGTCGCCAGGGCGTAGAAGCTCGCCCGGTCGCGCCTGAAGTGCTCGATCCCTCCCCACACGCCGAGGCCCGTGAAGAGCATCGTGAAGGGGAGGCGCAGGTTGGCGAAGACCGTGTTCGTGCCGGCGAGGGAGCGCGCCCATTGCCAGTCGAAGTACTGCAGGTAGTTCACGATCTGCGACCAGAGCGCCGCCTGGCGCAACGTGATCGGTGGCTTGTCGTACTGCGTGCGGTTGAGCGCCTCGGCGAGCGCGACGCAGCCGGCCTTCCCGTACGTGACGATCGCGCCGACCGCCGAGGCGATGTTCGGACACGTGGGCGCCGCCTCGTTGATGACCGGATCCAGCCCCGCCCGGATCGGGAGGAAGAGGTGGATCGAAAGCCCGAGGATGGCGGCCACGATCGCGGCCGGGTAGATGCGCCAGTTGAGCAGCGTCTTCGGGTGGACGACGAGGATGAAGACGCCGATGGCGGGCGCAGCCAGGAACGCCATCAGGTGGTTGCCCACGGACAGCGCCAGGATGAAGGCCATCAGGACGAGGAGGTTGTCGTCCTTCCCCTTCCCCAGGTTCTCCTGCCAACGGAACGCGAGCCAGACAAGGAGCGCGATCGTGAGGAGGGAGACCGTGTAGACCTTCTCGTTGACGTTCGACTGGTTCCAGACGGTGTAGGCGGTGGCGCTCACCAGGACGGCGGCCGCGGCACCCACCAGGCGGAAGCGGCGATCGTCCGAGAAGAAGCGCAGCACGTGGTGGATCACCAGGAACCAGAGCGCGTGGGCCGCCGCGCTCATGAAGGCGCTGAAGAGGTTCACCCGCACGGCCACGGAGAGCCCCAGGGGCGCCAGGAGCACCGACCAGGCACGGGCCAGCACCACGAAGAGCGGGTTCCCGGGCGGATGTGGGATGCCGACGATGTGTGCGGTGGCGATGTACTCGCTGGTGTCCCAGAAAGCCGTCGTGGGCGCGAGCGTGATCGCGTACAGCGCGAACACCAGGACGCCGGCGATGGCGGCGGCGCCGTACGGCGGGCGCAGGTGCGCCGCGTCGGTGGACGCGGCTACCTCGGTGTGCGTGGTTGCCTGGGTCGCCATGGTCCTCGGTGGTACGGTGCTCGATCCGGAGTCGGCGAAAGATAACGCGCGAGGGCGTCGCGTCACTCCGAGCGGATCAGGTGGCCGGGCAGCAGGTGCAGGCACCCCCATGCGTCCACCTCCAGCCGCCACTCGGGTGGAACCCACGTCGTGGCGCTGTATTCCTGAACGACGGCCGGTCCCTCGATCACGTGACCGTCGGCGAGATCCCTTCGCCACACGCGCACGGCCTCGAGCTCGCGACCCCCGTGGAAGACGCGCGTGGCCTCCAGGGGCGGCGAGGCGGATGCCGCCGGGAGGCGCGGCGCTTCGATCCGCACGGGCGGCGCCGTCACGACCATCCGGAGCGTCACGGCCTCCACGGGCGTCGCGTCGCGTCGGTAGCCGTACCGCTCGTCGTGGAGGTCGTGGAAGTGCTCGACCCAGCCCGCGGCGGGCACACGCAGCTCGAAGCTCTGACCCGCGTAGCGCGCGTCCACCCACCGCTCCGCGACGAGCGTTTCGGCCTGCGCCCCCTCGGCCAACATCTCTGCGCGCCCCTGTTCCTCGAGCTCGGCGAACACGGACGCGAGAACCCCGTCCAGGTCGGCGCGCGTGGTCGATTCGAGCACCGTGCGCGACAGCTCGCGCGTCACGGGCGAGGCCAGCATCCCGTACGCGGACAGAAGGCCAGGGTCGGGCGGCACCAGCGCGCGCGCGGCGCCCAGGCGCCGTGTGAGCTCCGCCACGTGCAGGGCGCCCGCGCCGCCGAACGCCACGACGGCGAAGTCCGCGGGGTCGTAGCCGCGCTCGACCGAGATCACCCGCAACGCGCGCTCCATGGCCGCATCCG
Organism: uncultured Gemmatimonadales bacterium; assembly: GCA_963823035.1. Lineage (GTDB taxonomy): Bacteria > Gemmatimonadota > Gemmatimonadetes > Longimicrobiales > Gaopeijiaceae > SZUA-318. The sequence continues at coordinate 144,094 of CAWGKG010000012.1, read as the reverse complement.
CGACGGCGAGCACGCCTTCGGCCGCCGCTTCCAGGGAGAGGCCCAGACCCTCGGCGAGCGCCGCGAGGGGCGCGCGTATGGCATCGCGGTCGATGCGGCTCTCGCCACCCAGGAAGGCGTCGACCGGGAGCCGGCCCAGCCAGACGTGCGCGTCGGTGACGGTCACGCCCGTGCCGCCCAGCCCATAGCAGATCGGTCCCGGGTCGGCGCCGGCGCTCTGCGGTCCGACGCGCAGGGCGCCACCGGCGTCCAGCCGCGCGAGCGATCCGCCGCCCGCGCCGACCGTGTGGATGTCGATCACGGGGATGGCGATCGGCTGCCCGTCGATCTCGAACTCCCGCGTGCGCAGCGCGTGGCCCGGACAGAGCGACACGTCCGTGGACGTCCCGCCCATGTCGAACGACAGCACGCGCTCGTGCCCGGTCCGCTTCGCCCAGTCCAGCGCGCCCACCACGCCGCCGGCCGGTCCCGAAAGCACGGTGTGCACCGGCTCGTGGCGGGCCCGCGCGACGGGGAGCGCGCCACCGTTGGAGCCCATGATCGAGACCCGCTCGGCTCCGGCCTCCTCGGAGAGTCGCCCGAGGTAGCGGGACATGACGGGCGCCACGTAGGCGTTCACCACCGTGGTCGACGTTCGCTCGAACTCCCGGAACTCGGGGAGCAGCTCGGAGGATACGGACAGCGGCAGGCCCGTGGCGTCGAGCGCATCGGCCACGGCGCGCTCGTGGGCCGGATTGGCGTAGGCGTGCAGGAGACAGACCGCCACCGAGTCGGCCTCGCGCTCGGCGACGAGCGTGGCGAGCCCCTCCAGTACGGCCGCGTCGAGGGGCTGCACCTCGTCGCCGCGCGGGTCGAGACGTCCGGGCACGCCGATCCGGTCCTCGCGCGCGACGAGAGGCGGAGCGCGGTGCCCCACCAGCGCATAGAGCTGCGGACGGTTCTGTCGGCCGATCTCGATGACGTCTTCGAAGCCCTCGTTCGTCACGAGCACGACGCGTGCGCCGCGCCGCTCGAGCAGCGCGTTGGTGGCGACGGTCGAGCCGTGCAGGAGAACGAAGCGCTCACCCTGCGCAACGAGCCGGCGCACTCCGTCCAGCACCGCCTGTGCCGGGTCCGAGGGGGTCGAGGGCACCTTGAGGGTGGTCAGCGCTCCGTCGCGCCACAGGACGAGGTCCGTGAAGGTGCCCCCCGTGTCCACGGCGATCACCGGCGTTGACGCTGTCCGCGCTACGGGGGACATTGGGTCGCTCACCAGGCCGCTCCCGACTGCATATGCAAGTGATTCCTTCCTTCCGCGATTTCCGGGAGTACGCCCGATCGGCGCGCGTGGTCCCTGTGCGTCGCGAGTTCCTCTTCGACGTGGACACGGCGGTCACCGCGTACGCCAAGCTCTCGCGTCCTCCGTTCGGCTTCCTGCTCGAGTCCGTGGTGGGTGGCGAGCAGTGGGCCCGCTACTCCTTCCTCGGCACCCGCCCCGCCGCCGCCTGGCGTCTGCGAGGGGGCGAGGTGTCGTGGTGGACGCCCGACGCGGGGTGGTCGCCGGTCGACACGGACGACCCGCTCGGCGACCTCGAGGCCCGCCTGCGCGCGCGCGCACCCGCGCACGTCCCCGGCCTGCCGCGCTTCTGGGGCGGCGCGGTCGGGTTCTTCGGCTACGACGTCATCCGGGAGATCGAGGACCTCCCCCACGCCCCGCCGGACGACCTCGACCTCCCCGACGGCCTCTTCCTCTTCACGGACGTGGTGCTGGCGATCGACAACCTCCGGGGCCGCGCCATGGCGATCGCAGCCGTCCCGGTCGAGGCGGGCGCCGAGGAGGCGGAGCTGCGCCGCGCGTACGACGAGGCCGGTGCGCGCCTGGATGCGCTGGTCACGGAGCTCGCCGACGCCGCGGGTCCGCGCCCCCTCGCGCTCGGCGCGGAGCCGGAGCGGGACCCGGAGTTCGACTCCTCGACGCGGCGCGAGGACTACGAGGCCGGCGTGGAGCGCATCCGTGACTACATCCGGGCCGGCGACGCCTTCCAGGTGGTGCTCAGCCAGCGGCTGGGCGTGCGCCTCGAGGCCACGCCCTTCGAGCTCTACCGCGCGCTGCGTACCCTGAACCCGTCGCCCTACCTCTACTTCCTCGAGCTGGACGGGATGGCGCTGGTGGGGAGCTCCCCCGAGGTGCTCGTGCGCGTCGAGGACGGGGTGGTCACGGTGCGCCCGATCGCTGGAACGCGCCCCCGCGGAGCCACCCCCGAGGAGGACCGGACGCTGGCCGACGAGCTGCGCGCGGACGAGAAGGAGTTGGCCGAGCACCGCATGCTCGTCGACCTTGGACGCAACGACGTCGGACGCGTGGCCGAGTACGGCACCGTCACGGTGCCCGACCTGATGGTGGTGGAGAGGTACTCCCACGTGATGCATCTCGTCAGCCAGGTCGAGGGGCACCTGCGCTCCGGGCTGCACGCGATGGACGTGTTCCGGGCGTGCTTCCCCGCCGGCACGGTCTCGGGCGCGCCGAAGATCCGAGCCATGGAGATCATCGACGAGCTGGAGCCTGTGCGGCGTGGTCCGTACGCGGGCGCGGTCGGCCATTTCAGCTACGGCGGCGACAGCATGGACACCGCGATCACCATTCGCACGGTGCTGGTGAGCGGCGGTCGGGCGTACGTGCAGGCGGGCGCCGGGATCGTGGCCGACTCCGATCCGGCCAAGGAGTACGAGGAGACGCTCAACAAGGCGCGGGCCCTCTTGCGGGCCGCCGCCATGGTGGGGCGGCCCGCGCCGGAGTGAGCTGTGCGACGCGCTCAGGCCAGCTTCTCGTAGAGGATCGCGAGCGCGCGGATGCCCTTGTCGAAGGCGTCCAACTCGAACCACTCGTTGGGCGCGTGCAGGTTGCAGCCGGGGAGCGCGAAGCCGACCAGCAGCGCCGAGGCCCCCAGCTTCTCCTCGAAGTCGACCACGATCGGGATCGAGCCGCCCTCGCCCTGCAGGACGGTCTTCGCGCCGAACGCCTGCTCCAGCGCGGCCGACGCGGCCTCCACGAGCTTCCCTTCCACCTTCGCCTGCCAGGGACGGCCGCCGTGGAGCTCCTTCAACTCGACCGTCACGCCGGCGGGCGTGACCTTCGCGAGGTGCTTCTCGAACAGCCGCTTGACCTTCTCCGGCGTCTGGTTCTTCACCAGCCGGAAGCTGATCTTCGCCATCGCCTTGTTGGGGAGGACGGTCTTGGCACCTTCCGCGGTATAGCCGCAGAGGATCCCGTTCACGTCGCAGGTGGGGCGGATCCAGAGGCGTTCGAGCGGGGAGAAGCCCTTCTCTCCTCCGAGCGTCGCGACCTCCAGCTCCTTCCGGTAGGCCTCTTCGTCGAAGGGGAGCGACCGGATCTGCGCGCGCGTCTCCTCGTCCCACTCCAACACGTCGTCATAGAAGCCCTCGACCGCGATGCGACCGTTCTCGTCGTGCAGCGACGCGAGGATCATGCCGAGCGCGTTGCCCGGGTTCACGACCGTACCGCCGAACTGGCCCGAATGCAGGTCGCTGCGCGCGCCCTTGAGGTGGATCTCGAAGTAGGCGAGGCCGCGTAGCGAAAAGAGCACCGACGGCATCCCCTCGGCGAACATGTTGGAGTCGGAGATGATGACGTGGTCGCACGCCAGCCGCTCCGCGTTCTTCTCCACGAACGGCACCAGGTTTTCGGAGCCCACCTCCTCCTCGCCCTCCGCGAGTACGACGACGTTCATCGGCAGAGAGCCGTTCACCTTCAGGTGCGCTTCCAGCGCCTTCACGTGCATGTAGAGCTGGCCTTTGTCGTCGGCCGAGCCGCGCGCGTACACGCGTCCGTCGCGCTCGGTCGGCTCGAAGGGTGGCGACTTCCACTCCTCGAGCGGCTCGGGCGGCTGCACGTCGTAGTGACCGTAGATCAGGATGGTGGGCGCGTCCGCGCCGGCGCCCCGCCATTCCCCGAGCACCACGGGGTGGCCCGGGGTCTCGTGGATGCTCGGCTCGAGCCCCGCCTCGCGCAGCCGTTCGGAGAGCCACTCGGCGGCGCGCCGCATGTCGCCGTCATGCTCCCACCGGGCGCTGATCGAGGGGATGCGGAGGAAGTCGTACATCTCGGCGCGGAAGCGGCCGAGGTTCTCGTCGACGAACTTCAGGACGTCGGACATCGCGAATGCAACCTTTCTGGGGTCGATGGGCCTCTAAGTATACGTGCGGTGGCGGATGGGTGGACGTGAGTGGCGCCCCGCATCTGAACGCGACGCCCGGCGCTTCATCCGGGTGGGGAGGCCGTTGCGCCTCTCGATGGAAGCACGCTACGGAAGGCGGGCAAGCTCTCTCCGTGGCGAATATGCGCGAGGCGTCGGTCCGGGGGGACCGACGCCTCGTCTTCTTGCAGCGTCATCGGAGTGGCGGCAGAGCGGCCCGTCAGACCAGACCGCGGACGCCCCAGCGGTAGATGAACGTCATGAGGGCGGCGAACACGAAGGCGGCGCCCATGCCTCCCGGGCTGATCGCGAGCGGCTCGTACAGATGGAAGATGCCGACGCCCAGCATGCCTCCGATGCAGGCCGCGAACGAGCCCAGCACGGCCAGGACGGGCGCGTGACCCGGCGTCTCCTCGGGGCGCCTGACGAACACCTTCATGGAGAGCCCGACCACGGCCCCCATGACGATCCAGATCCCCACGCCGATCCAGTTCTGCATCTTCGACTCCGCCCGCTCGCGCCGGGCCCTGAGATTCCTTTGGAAAAGACCGCGGCAATCTACCCGAACCCGTTCGGGTGGGCCAGACCGAAGCCCGCCCCACCCGTTGACGCGAGCCCGCCGCGTTGGGAGCTTGAGCGAATGAGCGACGGCATCATCAACCTGGGCGACTACCTGCGCCGGCGCGACGGCGAAGACGAGCCATCCGCGTCGACCTTCGCGCTCTGGGGCGCCGACGGGGAGCGGTCGCGCTTCGCGCTCCCCCTCTGGCGCAGCATCTATCTGGCGTCGGGCGAGCGCGGCGCGATCGTCTGGCAGATCGACCCCGCCGCCGACCTCCGGCCCTTCGTGGTGCTGGACCTGGCGCACGATCCGGCCCGCCGGGAGTTCCCGACATCCGCCGTGGCGGGGCTTCACGGCGAAGAGGCGCCCGCCCTGAGCGAGTCGGTGCGCGGCTCGCTGGCGGTCCACCTCGGCGAGCGGAACGGGAAGCGGTGGTTTCTCGTCGTCCAGGGGAGCGCCGACCGGATGAAGGGCCTCGGCGGACGCGAGCGCGAAGACGTCCTCTTCCTCGCGGGGGAGTGCGCGGGGCTGCTCTTCCTGCGCGACTTCGCGACTGGGGCCGGGCGCGGGGAGTAGCTTCGCCGTCCGGGAGTCGGCCGCGCGCTACTCCTGACCCATCCGACGCTTCAGCTCGGCCAGGCGCTCGTCCACGCTCGGCTCCGGAGCGCGCGGCGGGGGCTCGAAGTCGTAGTCACCCCCGAGGTCGATGTCGTCCATCGACTCGGCGGCGCGCGCCCTCGCCTCCTCGCCTCCGATCTTCTCCGCCATGCGGTCGAGCTCGGAGAAGAGCTCGTCGGCGGCGCCCAGTGACTCACGGGCACCGCTCCGCCCGGCGGTGGCGGCCAGGGAGTCCCGCTTGACCTGGGCCTCTTTCACCTTCGCGAGCATCTCCTCGACCTCCTCGCGGCGCAGGTCCACCTCCTGGCGCAGCGCCACGGCCTTCTGCTCGAGGACATGCTGGCGCTCTTCGTGGCGCGCCGCGTACTGCGTCGCGATCTCGACCGTCTCCGTATCGCCGATGCCCTGCGCCATCTTCCCGCGCCGGCGTGCCGTGGCGACCTCGGTCTTCTCGCGCTTCACCTCGGCGTCCGTGCGCGTGATCTGGTCCTCGAGCTCACGGAGCCGGACCTTCGCGTCGGCCACTTCGCCCTGCATGCCCTTCAGGAGCTTGTCGACGGTCTCGGGTACCTGATCGCGGGCGAGCTCTTTGTTGAAGTTCTCGACGGCGTCGCGGAAGGCGTTGCGGAGGTTCTCGAACATGGTTTGTCGTTCGCTTCGTGGTGTGGGTCGGCGCCGATCCTCCCTGCATCCGAGGCCCGCGGCGCCACCTCCCTCGACCATCGGCTCACTCGGGCCTGCGGAATCGGTGGACAACATAATGCCGGGTGTGGGTTCCTGCCCCACACCCGGCATGTACGGCTCGGAGGCCGTCGCTCGTCAGTCGGCCGTCAATTCAGGAAGGGTTCGATGCGCTGTGCGAAGGAGTTCCGGGCGCGGTGAAGACGGCTCTTCACGGTTCCCAGGTTGACGCCGGTGATCTCGGCGATCTCCTCGTAGCTCTTTCCCTCGAGCTCGCGGAGCCGGAAGACCAGCCGGTGATGCTCGGGCAGCTCCTTCACGAGGTCCTCCACCAGACGGCGCAGATAGCGCTTCCGATAGAGGTCGTCCGGGCGCATCGAGTAGTCCTCGAACTGGAGGGGACGGTGATCGTCCTCCCAGTTGCCCGTCAGCCGCTGGAAGAGCACCAGCGGGCTGCGAGAACGGTTGCGTAACTCGTTCTTCGAGAGGTTGCTCGCGATCGTGTAGATCCAGGTCGAGAACTTCTTCGACGTGTCGAACCGATGGAGGTGCCGCGTGACGCGGATGAACGCCTCCTGCACCAGGTCCTGCGCCCGATCGGAGTCCCCGGTCTTGCGCGTGATGAAGTGGATGAGTCGATCCCGGTACCGCTCGTACAACTCCTGGAAGGCTCCGGGACGGCCCTTCAGATGGGCCGTGACCAGATCCTCGTCGGAAAGGTCGTCGAGCGGCCGGGTCCCCAGCAGTTTCTCGAGTTCTTCCGGATTCGCTTTGACCATATCCAGTCCGTTCAGGAGCGGTCGGCCGGGCAGAAAAGGGCGGCCTTCGTGGGGCAGCCACCCCCGAATCCGCCCGCTCCGAAACTAGGAATCATTCTTGTTTCCAGATTACAATATGTACTACTCGTCAAGGGGCTGGAGCCGGAACGAGCCCCTCCGGACGACCATGCGGCTTAGTCGCTCCCCTAACCTACGCCGGCGGGGGGTGGTTGGCTACACGCCCCGGAAACCGCGAGAAGTCCCATCAGATGGGGCGCCGATCCAGCCCGATCAGAACGCGTCCCTCGGAGAACCCCTCGTAGAGGGCGAATTCCGGTTCCGGCACCCGGCCGCGTGAGGCCAAGGCCTCGTCGGCCGCGCGCTGCATCTCCGCGGTCACTTCCTCCTCGATCTCCGCCAGCCTTGCCGACGGCACGCCACGCCCCGCGAGATGGGCCTCGTAGAGCCCGACCGGATCCCGCCGCCCCCACGCTTCGAACAGCTCGGGCGGAAACGTCTCCCGCGCCTCGCGCTCGTCGTGCGTGGCATGGCCGCCCATTCGGAAGGTCTCCGCCACCACGGCGGCGGGGCCCTGCCCGGCGCGGCACCGGGCCACCGCCAGGCGCGTCGCCGCATAGACGTCGAGAACGTTGTTTCCGTCACAGCTCCACGACGGGATTCCGTACATCTCGGGCCATCTCCGGAGATCCCCCAGGGTGTGCTGGTCCACGCGTGTGCCCAGCGCCACCTGGTTGTTCTGGATCACGAAGACGGCCGGCACACCCTGTACGGCGGCAAGGTTCATGCCCTCGTGGCAGGCGGCTGTCCTGGTGGCGCCGTCACCCACCCAGGTCAGCGCGACCCGGCTCTCCCCGCGGTTGCGGAACGCCAGCGCCACCCCCGCGACCACCGTCACGCTCGTTCCCATGTGGCTGATCGGCTGGATGATGCCGAGATCCCGCGCCCCGATGTGCAGGTCCCGACCGCCCGTGGGCGAGTCGGCGGTTGCGAGGTAGCCGCGAAAGAGGTCGGACAGCGGCATGCCCATCATGTGCAGCGCGCCCGCGTTGCGGATCATGGGAATCACCACGTCCCGCGCGCGATCCAGCGCGGCCACCGTGCCGACCGTGACGGCTTCCTCGCCCGTGCCCAGCCAGGCCTTGGAGATCACCCCCGTGCGCACCCAGCGCTTGAGCCCGATGTCGTGGAGGCGGGTGCGCAGGAGGTCGCGGTACAGCGCCAGAAAGTCCGGTCTCGTCGAGCGAGGAGAGCTCGGCGGCCCTGCCGGGGTCGGACCGCAGCCGTTGGCCGTACGCCTCCACCAGCCGAGGGTCGGCCGTCCAGGAGACGTATTCCGGAGGATCGAAGGCGGCGTAGCGCTTCATGGGCCCGTAAGGTACCGCGGGCACCCGTACCGCGGTATCGGGCCGCCGGAACAGGGGGGAAGACCGGACCGGACGGGGGGGAAAGAAAGGAGCGGGGGAGGTGAAAGGGTCTCGAGGCGTAAAGAACCAGCCCCCCCAGGGTGGGCCACGAGATTTGCCCTTCCACACTCCACCCGCTCCAGTACATTCGCGACCCTTGGGTCTCGAACGCAGTATCTATATACACGGCCCCAGGATGAGTGTCACTCTCAATTTGGCACGTTCGAAAAATCTCTCTCCGCCCTGTGGCAGGGCGCATCCGGCGAATGTCGCGCGCTTGCCCCATGCGTTGCCGACGGGGCGTGAGGCGCCGAGATTACGGGCTCGACGATCCCCGACTGCCCCGCGCACCCCACTCAGACCGACGTGCCCTCCTCCAGCCCCGAAGACAGCTCGCGTCGCCGCGTGCAGGCCGTCGTGGCGCTCAGGCTGCTCGAAGGTCTTCGGGATCTCGACCACCCCGGGGAGATCCTGGAGGATGAGAACCCGTCCGTCACCATGCCGCGGCGGCTGGGCCTGAGTGACGTGGTCGAGCGTCAGATCCGTGCGTATCGGGAGGATGTGAAGAAGCGCGCCCGTCTCACGGACGGGGAGATCCGCGACCTGTTCCGCCTCGTCACGCGGCGCCCGGACGCGAAGGACATCTTCCTCCGGGCGGGGCGCACCCTGGCGGACGCGGAGGAGCGGCGTGCGTGGCGGCGGCTCGTGCCGGGCAGGGTCGCGCTCGCCCTGGCGCGCTCACGCGTGCGCCGGCGGCTCGCGGCGCTCTTCGGGCGGCGGATCGGGGGATTCGGGCGGGGGCACTTCTCGGTCGAGGGGCGTTCCCTCCTCTTCATCGAGGCCGATCCGGGGGGTGACGCCTGCTCGATGGTCTCGGGGCTGTGCCAGGCGACGTTGGAGCACGCGACGGGGCGTACGGCCCGCGTCACCCATGTGCTCTGTCAGGCGCGCGGGGACGCGCTCTGTCGCTGGGAAGGCACGCTCTCGGACGGTCCGTCCACGGCGGCGGACGACACCTCCTCGCCCCAGGCTCTGGCCGGCTGAAACCCCCTCCGCGGGACGGGGTAGCGGGCCCTCCGGACGTCGACGACCCAGGAGCCGCGAGAGGAAGCATGGTCGAGAAGGGCAAACCCGCACCGGACTTCACCCTCCCCTCCGATCAGGAGGGAGACGTCACGCTCTCCGGGCTGCGCGGCCGCCGCGTGGTCCTCTACTTCTACCCCAAGGACGACACCTCGGGGTGCACCGTGCAGGCGTGCGAGCTGCGCGACGAGCTCCCCCGCTTCGAGGGCGTCGATGCCGTGGTGCTCGGCGTGTCACCGGACTCCGTGGCTTCCCACGGGAAGTTCAGGGCGAAGTACGACCTCAACTTCCCGCTCCTGGCCGACGAGGACCACAGCGTGGCCGAGGCCTACGGCGTGTGGAAGGAGAAGAGCATGTACGGGCGGAAGTACATGGGCATCGAGCGCAGCACCTTCCTCATCGACGAAGAGGGGATCGTGATGGAGGCGTGGCGCAAGGTGAAGCCCAAGGGGCACGCCCAGCTGGCCGCGGGGGCGCTCGGCGCCTGACCCGCCTTCGACGCCGGCGCGCCGCCCGCCGCTGCGTCAGGTGAAGAGCGCGCGGTGCACCTTGTACGCGCACAGGTCCTGGACGACCAGCCGACCCGCCTCCCGCGCGGCCGTCGCCGCCGCGTCCGCCCTGATCCCCTCCTGCAGCCAGATGGCCGGCGCCTCGCGGCGCGCAGCGGCCTGCGCGACGAAGGCGCCCGCTTGGGCCGAGGGGCGGAAGACGACCACCAGGTCGAGGGGCTCCTCCACCTCGTCGAGCGTGGCGCGGGCGGGCCGACCGAGGATCCGCTCGGCGTGCGGGTTCACCGGGATGACTTCGTAGCCCTTGGCCGCCAGGTAGGACGGCACGCGGCGCGCCGCCTTCGCGGGGTCGCGCGAGAGGCCCACCACGGCGAGACGATGCAGACGCTGGAAGAGCGCCTCGATCCGCTCGGCGGGAGGGTTGGCCGGGTCCGTGCTCTCCGCGAGGATCGCCCGGAGTCTGTCGAGTGGGTCCATGTCCGGGCGAGGATAGATCCGGTCCCGGAGGTCGGCAACCGTCGGTTGCACCCGGGGTGGGGCGGTGCCAAGATCCCTGCGCTGCCACCGGGGGATTCCACGGTGGCTCGGGGCTCGGAGAACGACGCGTTGCGAGAGGCGAGAGGATGGAGACAGCGGTCTGGATCGTCGTGGCAGTGGTGCTCGGAGCCGTGGGGTACGCGATCGGCCGCGCCGGCGGTCGGTCGGCCGGTCGCGAGGCCGCCCGTCAGGAGAGCCTCTCGGCCGGGGAAGCGGCCCGGCGCGACGGGCTCTCCGAGGGAAGGCAGGCCGGAGTACGTGAGGCGAGGTCCGAGGCGGAGGAGCGCCTGAAGTCCGTCGCGGATGCCGTACGACGCGGGCGGAGGCCGGAGGGCGCCGCGCCGGGCAGCCCCGAGGCGGAGCTACAGGGGGCGCTGGAGGCCGGCTGGACCCCTCGTGAGGAGGAGCGTCAGAAGGCGCTGGGCGAAGCCATCGGGCGGGTCAGCGGCTTTCTCGACAAGGCTGTGCGGGCCCCGCTGGCCGGCGCCGCCCCCGACGCGGACGCGGATGAGTTGCGCGAGCGCATCGACCGCGCGCTGGGCTCCCTACAGGACCTCGAGTTCTTCGTGACCGAGCCCGGGCGCGACACGGAGGGCCGGGACCTGCCCCAGCTCGTGCAGCAAGTGACGCGTGAGTTCGCGGCGGACCAGGGCGTCGGCGTGCGGCTCCGCCTCGACGGGCGGCCGCTGCGCGCCCACGTGAACGCCCCGGCGCTCATGGACGCGCTCTACCTCGTGCTGCACAACGCGGCTCGCTTCGGCGGCTCGTCCACCATCGACGTGACGGTGGAAGGGGGCGAGGGGCGAGGTGTGGTCAGGGTACGAGACCGGGGGCCGGGGTTCACCGAGGAGGCGTTCGAGCGGGCCTTCGACCCCTTCTACTCCACCACGGACGATGGCCTCGGACTGGGTCTGCCCCACGCGCGACGCACGATCGAGGCGATGGGCGGGCGGATCGAGCTGCGCAACGTGCCGGACGGCGGCGCCGAGGTCGAGCTGTCCTTTCCCGCGGCCTAGGGGTGTACTCAGGCGTCCTACAGCCAGCGCTAGCTAGCCGTATCTGGGCGCGCATCCATCCTTCGCCGCGCTCCACAGCGACCCCCGGTTCCGTGCGCTCCTGCGGCGGACGAATCTGCTGGGGTAGGGGCCCGGGACCTTCCCTATTCGCGCCCTACCAGCACCTGGAAGTCCTTTCGCCCGCGAAGCAAGTCGTACATGGGATCGAGGCGTAGCTCCCACACGGTGGTGAGGCCGGGCATCCCCAGGAGTCGTTGCAGGTCGTCCACCGCGCCGGCGGGCTCGCCAGCCACGATGCGGATGAGGGCGCGTTGCCTCAGAAACGCCGGACCGTCGTTCGAATCGTCGTCCGGACCGAAAAGAGCGACGGCGCTGTCGGCCTCGGCCAGAGCGCGCTTCCGGTCTCCGTCGAAGGCGGCGACCCAACCCCGCACGGTGTGCAGACTTCCCTCGATGCCGAAGATGTCCTTACCGTCGCGGAGAGGTGGCCCCCCATTCGCCAGCACGGGCATACTCTTCACCAGGGCCGCCTCCAGCCCCACGGAGAGTGCTCGAGGCCGGCCCACCCGGCCGATGCGGTGCACGTAGGACTCGGGCGCCGACGGCACGTCGTAGTTGACGACGTGGGTGAGCTGGTCGATGTCCAGGCCGCGGGCGGCGACGTCGGTGGCCACCAGCAGGTCGGCGGTCCCGCCGCGCAGCCGGTCCATCACCCGGTCGCGCTGCTCCTGGCTCATGCCGCCGTGCAGCGCCTCGGCCCGGTAGCCGCGGCCGTTGAGGGTCTCGGTGAGCTGGTCGACCTCGATCCGGGTGCGGCAGAAGACGATCGCCGCCGTCGGGCGCCTCGACGTCCAGCACGCGGCCCAGGGCGGCGGGCTTGTGGGCCCGGGCGACGAGGTAGGCGCGTCTGGCGGACCAGCGGCGCCGTCGCCCGTCGGCGGCCTGCTCGCGGCCGATCTCGATCCGGACCGGGTCGCGCAGGTGGCGCCGGGCGATGCGCGTCGATGCGCGGCGGCATGGTGGCCGAGAACAGCACGGTCTGGCGGTCGGTCGGGCGTCGCGTCGAGGATCGCCTCGATGTCCTCGGCGAAGCCCATGTCGAGCATCTCGTCGGCCTCGTCGAGCACGACCACCTCGAGCCGTCGAGGTCGCAGCGTGCCGCGGCCGATGTGGTCGAGCGCCCGGCCCGGCGTGGCCACCACGACGTCGACGCCCGCGCTCCAGGGCGCCGCAGCTGGCGGCCGATCGGCTGGCCGCCGTAGATCGGCAGCACGCGGACGCCGAGCTCGCGGCCGTAGCGGTGGATCGCCTCGGACGACCTGCATGGCCAGCTCGCGGGTGGGCACCAGGACCAGCGCCGACGGGCGCGGCGCCGCCGGCGCGGCGCGGCCGAGGCGCTGGAGCATGGGCAGGGCGAAGGCGGCGGTCTTGCCGGTGCCGGTGGCCGCCTGGCCGAGCAGGTCGCGCCCGGTCGAGCAGCGGCGGGATCGCCTCGCGCTGGATCGGGCGTCGGCTCCTCGTAGCCCAGGCGCGGTCGAGGGCGCGAGCAGCTCGGGGCGCAGGCCGAGGTCGGGGAACGCCGTGGGGGCGTCGGCGTCGTGCGGGGGCATTCGGGACTCCTCGGTGGCTGACGAGTGTGCCCGGTCGCGGCGGGGTTCTGTTGAACTTGACGTCGACGTCAGGAACGGACAGGCTGGCATCCCGCGCACCGCCACACCTCGAGGCCAGCACCGTGTCCGTCGCCACGACCACCGACCGCGACCTGCTCGGCGAGCTCGAGCCGGAGGCGGAGCGGCTGCTCGAACGTCACCTGTCGGTGGCCGACGAGTGGTTCCCCCACGCCTACGTCCCCTACGGGCAGGGGCGCGACTTCGAGGCCGAACCATGGACCCCGGACCAGCCGCGCCTGGACGGCGTCGCGCGGACGGCGATGTACGTCAACCTGCTCACCGAGGACAACCTGCCCAGCTACCACCGCGAGATCCACGCGATGTTCGGCCGTCGGGACTCGGCATGGACCGCCTGGGTGCACCGGTGGACGGCCGAGGAGGGCCGGCACGCCATCGTGCTGCGTGACTACCTCGTCGTCACACGCAACGAGGACCCGGTCCGGCTCGAGCGTGGACGCATGCAGGCCATGCAGACCGGCTACGACCGCGACGGCCGTGATCGGCGGTCCCGGCGCCATGGTCGTCGCCCTGCTGGCCGCCGGCTGCGGCCTGGCGGGCGTGGTGGTGGAGCGCTGGCTCTTCTTCGCCGAGGCGCGCCACAAGGTGACGCTCTACGACGGCGCCGGCGCGGTTTAGACCACGTGAATCCGATCGACATCAGGCAGTTAGAGCAGATCCCGTTCGACCTGATTCAAGTTGAACGGGATCTGCTCCAGCAACGACGGTTCCCATTTCGGGCGGAACGTGGTCCGCTCCCTCCCGTCACTGTTCCAGGGGGAGGGCGCCGCGCGCCATGGCCAAGCATGTCACCGTGATCGGCGGCGGGATCGTCGGCGTTTGCGCCGCGCTCGCGCTGCAGCGCGACGGCCACGACGTCGTCATCGTCGAGCGCGACGGACCGGGCGAGAACTGCTCGTTCGGCAACGCGGGCATCATCTGCGGTCGCGATTCGTCGATCCCCATGCCGTCGCCCGGCGTCCTGCGCGACGTGCCGAAGATGCTGTTCGATCCCGACGGCGCGCTGGTCGTCCGCTGGCGCTACCTGTTCGCCGTCATGCCCTGGCTGGTCGGCTTCCTGAGAAGCTCGACGGCAGAGCGCCAGATGGCCGGGGCGCGCGCGATGTACGCGCTGCTCGACGGCACCGGTGCGGCCTACGACCGGCTCGCCGCCGGCTCGCCCGCCGCCGGCCTGATCCGCAAGAACGGCTACATGACGATCTACGAGAGCGACGCCAGCTTCGAGGGCGACGGCCGCGAGCGCGGCATGCTGACGGAGCTGGGCTGTCCGCTGGAGGAACTGGGCGTCCGACGAGGTGCGCCAGCTTGAGCCCTCGCTGAGCCATGACGTGCGCCATGCCACCTACTTACCCGGACGCCTACAGCACGACCGATCCCTACCGCCTGACGCGCATGCTGGCCGACGACTTCGTGGCGGCAGGCGGCCAGATCCGTCTGGCCGAGGTGACCGGCATCGACCACGGCGGCGGGCGCGTCACCGGCCTGAAGACGACGGCGGGCCACCTCGCCGTGAAGAACCTGGTGGTGGCGGCCGGGGCCTGGTCGCACCGGGTGGCGGCCATGATGGGCGTGAAGGTGCTGCTCGACACCGAGCGCGGCTACCACATGGTGTTCCACGGGGTGAAGACGGGCCTGAGCCGCAGCGTGATCCACGCCGAGGGCCATTACGGGCTCAACCAGCTCGACATGGGCCTGCGCTTCGCCGGCACGGTGGAGCTGGCCGGCATCGAGGCGGCGCCCAACTACCGGCGCGCCGACATCATCTACGAGCGGGGCCGCCACATCCTGCGCGATTTCGACCCCGACCAGGCAACCGAGGTGACGCGCTGGATGGGCCGCCGGCCGACCATGCCCGACTACCTGCCGGCGCTTGGCCCGACCCCGGGCTTCGCCAACGCCTGGTTCGACTTCGGCCATCAGCATCTGGGCCTCAGCCTGGCGGCGCGCAGCGGCTATGTCGTCGCCGACCTTGTCGCCGGGCGCGATCCGGGCCTCGACCTCAAGGCATTTCGCGCCGACCGCTTCTGAGGCTGCGGTGGCCAAGGCGGTCTTCACCACCGAGCGCAGCGAACGCCACCAGGCCGACGCCCTGAAGATCGCGCCCGAGGGGCTCGAGGTCGTGATGCTGCGCTCGCCCGGCCAGGACGCCCTGGCCGCGGCCCTGGCCGGCGCGACCTACCTGATCTCGGAGCGCGCCGGTCGGGTCGACGCCGCCCTGCTGGCGGCCGCGCCGGACCTGAAGCTCGTCCTGCGCCTGGGCAGCCTCGACCACGATATCGACCTGGAGGCCTGCCGCGCGCCATGGCGTCATGGTCTGCCGGCGCGCGCAGGAGGGCGTGCTGCGGGTCGCCGAGTTCGTCGTCCTGCAGATCCTCGCGCTGTCAGCGCCGCCTCGAGGAAACCCACGCGGATCGCCCGCGCCGCCGCCGACGACTGGGCGGCCGCGCCGGCGACCGACGAGAACGCACTTTGCCTACAACTGGTCGCCGTCGGCGCGACCTCGCCGGGCCTCGCCGGCCGCCGTCGGCATCCTGGGCTTCGGCGAGATCGGGTCGAGCTGGCGCGCGCGGCTGCCGGGCTGGGGCTGCCGCCTCGTCTATAGCCGGCGCCGCGTCCTTTGCCGCAGCGGTCGAAGTGGCGCTCGGTCTGACCTCCGCCGGCGAAAGCGCTGGCCGCGGCTGCGATGTGCTCGTCAACCTGCTGCCCTTCACGCCCAGACCAACGGCTGGCTCGACCGCCGACGCCTCTCGGCTGATGCGGACCGGGGCCTCGCTCGTCTCGGCCGGCAGCGGCGGCGTGATCGACGAGGCGGCCCTGGCGCAGGCGCTCGAAGCGGGACGGCTCGGCGGTGCCGCGCTCGACACCTTTGCGGTCGAGCCCCTCGAGGCCGGCAACCCGCTCGTGGCGCTGGCGCGCTCGGGGCCAACGTGATGCTCACGCCCCATGTCGCCGGCGGTGCACCGGCCGACGCCTGGGGCGAATTCGCCGCCATGTACGACCCGATCCGCCGTCACATGGCGGGTGGGGAGCCGGAAGGCCGGCTCGAGCAGATCGCGTCACGACCGAGCCACCCAATGGCTTGGTCGTGACGCGTGAATCTGCTCGATCTTTGTGATGTCGAGACGGATTAACGATCAAGACGGGGTCGCCTGAGCAACTCCGTCTTGATCGATCCGGCTCTGGCGTAAGCGTCGGGAAAGCTTGGCTTTCGCCCGAATCGGCCCCATATGTGGGACTGACATCACGACGCAGCCTGTCCCGTCCCGGGGCCCTGCGGGAGGGGACCATGAGCCGAGCCTTCGTCAAGGAACCGGATGGCGACCTTGTCGCCGACGAGCTGACCGAGCTGCCGCAGGAGCCGATCCCGAATTACGTCACGCCGGAGGGTTTCGCCGCGCTCGAAACCTGGCGCGACGAGCTGAAGGACCAGCTCGCGAAGCTCGATGACGACAAGGAGAACATCACCGACCGCAGCCGGCGCGCCCATGTCGAGCGCGACCTGCGCTACGTCAGGGTCGCATCCAGCATGCCGTGGTGGTCGACCCGAGCGACCAGCCGGCCGACGAGGTCGCCTTCGGCGCCACGGTCAAGGTCGCCGGCGAGGACGGCAAGGCGCAGCAGCTAGCGCATCGTCGGCGAGAACCAGGCCGACATCGACAAGGGCATGGTAAGTTGGGTTTCGCCGCTCGCACGCGCTCTCGATCGGCGCCCACGGTCGGCGACGTCGTCACCTGGAAGCGCCCCGCCGGCGACCTCGAACTCGAGGTGCTACCATTTCACCTCAAGAAGTGACTCGCGCGCCGAACGGCCGTTGACGCCGGCCGGGCGGATCAGTATGGTCCGCGCCTTCTGGTGGCCGATCTGACGGAGAGCCTTTCGGCAGACGTAATTCGAGAGACCACGCGATGAAGATCGTCAATTCGCTGCAGCTCGATGAAGACAGCGCCACGCGGCTCTGCCGCATCGTCCGCCGCAAGGGCCGCATCTTCGTCATCAACAAGCAGAACCCGCGCTTTAAGGCGCGCCAGGGCTGATCGTCCGGCGCGGCCTGCGGTGCCGCACGGGCCTTCCGAGCGCCGGGCTTGCCCGGCGTTGACGTTTATGGCCGGCAAGGCGCCCAGGCCCTTGAAATCGCCGACCGGCCGTTGACGCGCTCACAGGGCGCAAGCAGGCCGGAGTTCCGGGCTTGTCGATGGCCAAACCATGCTGATGCCGGAACCGGACCGGGCGGTGCTCGCGCAACCGGGACGATCTTCCTCGCCGAGCTCTCAGCGGCATCGTCCGCCGGGCGAGGGCGTGATCGCCGACGCGATCGGCCTGCGCGCCTACGAATGCGACGGCTCTCCGCCTACCGCACCCTGCCGCTGGCCGTCGTCGCTGCCGGAGACCATCGGCGCAGGTCTCCGATGATCCTGAAGCTGTGCCGCGGCGCAACGGCGTCAAGGTCGTGCCGCGCGGCTCCGGCACCGCCCTGTCGGGCGGCGCCCTGCCGCTCGCCGACGGCATCGCTGCTGGGCCTCGGCAAGTTCAACCGCATCCTCGAGATCGACTACGCCAACCGCTGCGTCGTGGCGCAGCCGGGCGTCACCAACCTCGGCGATCACCCAGGCCGGTCGAGGCCGACGGCTTCTACTACGCGCCCGATCCCTCCAGCCAGATCGCCTGCTCGATCGGCGGCAACGTCGCGGAGAACTCCGGCGGCGTGCACTGCCTGAAATACGGCCTGACGACCAACAACCTGCTCGGGCTCGAGATCGTGCTGATGGACGGCGACGTCGTGCGCCTCGGCGGCAAGCATCTCGACGCCGACGGCTACGACCTGCTCGGCATCGCTGACCGGCTCGGAGGGCCTGCTCGGCGTCATCACCGAGGTGACGGTGCGCATCCTGCCGCAAGCCGCGAGACGGCGCGCGCCGCTGCTGATCGGCTTCGCCGACGTCGAGCGACGCCGGCGACTGCGTCGCCGACGATCATCGCCGCCGGCATCATCCCGGGCGGCATGGAGATGATGGACCGGCCCGCGATCCACGCCGCCGAGGACTTCGTGCCACGCCGGCTATCCGCTCGACGTCGAGGCGCTGCTGATCGTCGAGCTCGACGGCCCGGCAGGCCGAGGTCGACGCACCTGATCGACGCGGGTCGAGCGCGATCGCCGCGCGAGCAACGGCGCCGTGCCATCGCAGCGCAGTCGACCAGCGAGGCCGAGCGCGCAGCGCTTCTGGGCCGGGCGCAAGGCGGCCTTCCCGGCGGTCGGCCGCATCTCGCCCGACTACTACTGCATGGACGGCACCATCCCGCGCCAGCCGCCTGCCCGAGGTGCTGGCGCGCATGGCGCGAGCTCTCCGAAGACGCTACGGGCTGCGGCGTCGCCAACGTCTTCCATGCCGGCGACGGCAACCTGCATCCGCTGATCCTGTACGACGCCAACAAGCCGGGCGAGCTCGAGCAAGGCGGAGGCCTTCGGCGCCGACATCCTGAGGCTGTGCGTCGAGGTCGGCGGCGTGCTGACCGGCGAGCACGGCGTCGGCGTCGAGAAGCGCGACCTGATGGGCGCGATGTTCACCGAGGACGACCTCGAGCAGCAGCAGCGCGTCAAGTGCGCCTTCGATCCCGACGGCCTGCTCAACCCGGGCAAGGTCTTCCCGACGCTGCACCGCTGCGCCGAGCTCGGCCGCATGCACGTCCACCGCGGCGAGCTGCCGTTCCCCGACCTGCCGCGGTTCTGAGCGGCGCGCATGGCCGACACCCTGCAGCCCGGCCGACGCCGAAGCAGCGTCGCGCGAGGCGCTGGCCTGGGCCGCGGCGCGAACGCAGCGCCGCTGGAGATCGTCGGCGCGCGGCACCAAGCGCGGCCTTCGGCCACGCCGGTCGCGGCGGCGCATCGCCTCGACCTCTCCGGGCCTGGCCGGCATCAGCCTCTACGAGCCGGACGAGCTGGTGCTGACGCGCCGGCGCCGGCACGCCGCTGGCCGAGATCGAGGGACTGCTGCGCCAGACGCGCCAGCAGCTCGCCTTCGAGCCGCCGGACCTCGGCCCGCTGCTCGGCGCGCCGGCCGGAACGGCGACCATCGGCGGCGTGCTCGCCGCCAACCTCTCCGGCCCGCGCCGCATCAAGGCCGGCGCGGCGCGCGACCACTTCCTGGGCTTCGAGCGCGGTCGACCGGCCGCGGCGAGCTGTCAAGGCCGGCGGCCGGGTGGTGAAGAACGTCACCGGCTACGACCTGTCCAAGCTGCATGGCCGGCTCCTTCGGCACGCTGGCGGTGATGACCGAGGTCACGGTCAAGGTGCTGCCGACGCCGGAGAAGACGCGCACGGTGCTGGTCGCTCGGCCTCGACGACGCAGCGGCGCGTCGCCGTGCTGGGCGCGGCGCTGGCGCAGCCCGCACGAGGTCTCCGGCGCCGCCCATCTGCCGGCCGCGGTCGCGGCGCGCTCGGCGGTCTCCTATGTCGCCGGCGCCGGCGCGTCGGTCACGGCGCTGCGGGTCGAGGGGCCGCCGGCCTCGGTCGGCGCGCGCTGCGCGGCGCTGCGCGAGCTGCTCGGCCGCCACGGCGAGGTCGAGGAGCTGCACAGCCACAACTCGCGTCGCCTTCTGGCGCGAGATGCGCGACGTCGCGCCGCTCGCCGGCCGACGGCCGACGCGGTCTGGCGCCTCTCGGTGCCGCCGGCCGCCGGCGGCGCCGTGCTGGCGGCGCTGCACGGCCGATGGCGGCGACCGGCTGTCTCGACTGGGGCGGCGGCCTGGTCTGGCTCGCCGTGCCGGCCGAGCGACGGCGATGGCCGGCGATCCGTGCGGCGCGTCGCGCGACGGCCGGCGGCCACGCCACCCTGGTCCGCGCGCCCGACGGCGCTGCAGCCGGCGGTCGCCGTCTTCCAGCCCCAGCCGGCGACACGGTGCGGCGCTGACCCGGCGCATCAAGGAGGGCTTCGACCCGCAGGGCATGCTCAATCCCGGCCGCATGTATCGCGGGCGTCTGAGGGCGATGCAGACCCGCTTCACCTGGCCCAGCTCGCCGATCCCGCACGTCACGGAGGCCGAGCGCATCCTGCAGGACCTGCGTCCACTGCGGCTTCTGCACTGGCGACCTGCCCGACCTACGTGCTGCTCGGCGACGAGCGCGACAGCCCGCGCGGCCGCATCTACCTGATCAAGGACATGCTGGAGAACGGACCGGCCGGCCGACGCCGACGGTGGCGCGCCATGTCGACCGCTGCCTGTCGTGCCTCTCCTGCATGACGACCTGCCCGTCGGGCGTCAACTACATGCACCTGGTCGATCACGCCCGCCGCCATATCGAGGAGACCTACCGTCGGCCGCTGCGGCCGAGCGCCTGCTGCGCGGCCTGCTCGCCGCGCTGCTGCCGCATCCCGGCCGCTTCCGCCTGGCCCTGGTCGGCGCCGCGCTGGCGCGGCCGTTCGCCGGGCCTGCTGCCGGGCGGCTGCGCGCACATGATCGCCATGGCGCCGCGCGCGGCTCGCCGCCGCCGTCCGCCGTCCGACCGGCCCGCAGTGCATCCCGGCCGAGGGCGAGCGGCGCATGCGCGTCGCGCTGCTCGCCGGCTGCGCCCAGCAGGTGCTGACGCCCCAGATCAACGAGGCGACCGTGCGCCTGCTGACGCGGCTCGGCTGCGAGGTCGTGGTCGCGCCGCGGCGCCGGCTGCTGCGGCGCGCTGGCCCACCACATGGGACGCGAGGCCGAGGCCGCGCGCTGGCCGCGCGCAAGCAACATCGCCGCCTGGGAGCGCGGCCGGGCGCGTTCGACGCCGTCATCGCCAATGCCTCGGGCTGCGGCACCCAGCTGAAGGACTACGGCTTCCTGCTGCGCAACGAGCCCGACTGGGCGGCCCGCGCCGCCGCGCTCTCGGCGCTGGCGCGCGACGTCAGCGAGGTCGTGGCGGAGCTCGGCCTGCGAGGAGGCGCCGGCCGCGCCGGGCGCTGCGCCGGTCGTCGCCTATCACGCGGCCTGCTCGCTGCAGCACGGCCAGCGCATCGACGGCGCGCCGCGCGACCTGCTTGCACGCGGCCGGCTTCACCGTCGTCGACATCCCCGAGGGCCACATCTGCTGCGGCTCGGCCGGCACCTACAACCTGCTGCAGCCCGAGCTCGCCGACCGCCTGCGTGCGCGCAAGGTCGCCAACATCGCCGCCACCGGGCGCCGATGCGGTCGCCGCCGGCAATGTCGGCTGCATGGTCCAGATCGCCGGCGGCCTCGGACCTGCCGGTCATGCACCCGGTCGAGCTGCTCGACTGGGCGACCGGCGGACCGCGACCCATGGCCTTGCGCGAGGTGGCCGAACGGACCATTTCTTAAGGGTCGACAACCCCGGAGAACCGCCATGACGCGCAAGAGACCGCCGCGGCGGCGCTCGGGTCCGGCCCGCGCGCTCGCCGACAGCCGCTTCAGGCCTCGCATTGCGAAGAGCCCGAAGCACTACACCAGGAAGGGCCGTCGCCCGCAGGGGCGCGGCCCTTTCGAATTCGGGGCGTTCACCGGCTTGTGTTGGCTCGTCGCTTGGCAGCGGCCGGGCAGGTTTCTAGACTTGGCCGATGTCGAGGCTTGCCAGCATTGCCGCCGTCGCCTGCACGCTGCTGTTGTGGCTGGCGCCCGCCGTGTCGGCCGCCCAGGACGATCCGCGCCTCGACCAGCTCTTGGACCGGCTTCAGACCACCACGGACGAAGGCGAGGCCCAGGTCCTGACCAGCCTCATCTGGTCGATCTGGCTCGATGCCCATGACGACAAGCTCAACGGGCTGATGGAGCAGGGCACCCGCGCCATGCAGGTCGGCGACCTGGAGGAGGCGGCCGCCGATTTCAGCCAGGTCATCGACCTTGCCCCCGACTTCGCCGAGGGCTGGAACAAGCGGGCCACGGTCTATTACCTGTTGGGCCGCTACGATAACTCGATCGCCGACTGCATGAAGGTGCTGGAGCTTGAGCCGCGCCACTTCGGCGCGCTCTCCGGTCTCGGCCTGAACTACGAGAGCAAGGGCGACGATGCCACCGCACTCGCCTGGTACCGCAAGGCGCTCAAGGTCAACCCTCACATGCCCAATGTCGCCAAGCGCGCCGACGATCTCGTGCCCAAGGTCGAGGGCGAGCCGATCTGACGGGGCCATGGTCACGCGGCGTTGCCGAATTTGCAGCCTGACCGTCCGCTTCGCGGCGGCCGTTGTCGTTGCGGCGTGCCTGACACCTTCCGGCACCCAAGCCGGTGGCGACGAGGGCTCGGTGCTGGACTGCTCGAATGCGGGCGGCGTCGCTGCCCTGGCCTGCGCCGACGCCGGCACCAGCGCGCTCGATCACGAGGTTGCCCGGCTCTACGCCAACGCCCAGCAGGATGCCGCAAGCAGCGAGCGGTATGCGCTGGAGGCAGCTCATACCGCGTGGCTCGCCGTCCGCAACGACTGTGTCGACGCCGCCTGCCTGCGCGCCGCCTACATCGACCGGATCGCAGCCCTGCGCATGGGCGATCCCGCGTTGGCCGACGACCGCGACGGCATCAGCATCGGGCCGGTCGCCTACACCTGCGCCGACGGCACCAGCCTGGTCGCCGTCTTCGTCAACGGCCCGTCGTCCGCGGTGCATCTGGCCCTGGACGACGGGAGAAGCCTGATCCTCGACCAGGGTATCTCGGGCAGCGGTGCGCGCTATGCCGACGAGGCTGCGGGCCAGGTGTTCTGGATCAAGGGCCGCAACGCCATGGCGACGCTCGACGGAACGCAGACCGATTGCAGTTCGAAGTGAGCCTCGTACCAGGCATCATTGATCGGAACTGATCAATGATGCCGCCCTCAGGCGTCGGGCGCCCGCGGAGCCTGTCCCCGACGCGATCGGGGGCGGCTTGGCTTGCGCGGCATGCGCCGCGGCGCGCGGTCGCACGCTGACCAAGCTGCAATGAGTCCAACTCATTGCAGCTTGGAATCAGGTGACCCAGGCGACACGCAGGGTGTTGGTCGAGCCGGGCGTGCCGAACGGGACGCCGGCGGTGATCACGATGCGGTCGCCGGAGCCGGCGAAGCCTTCGCTCTTGGCGACGGCGCTGGCGCCGGCTGCACCATGTCGATGAAGTCATGGGCGTCCTCGGTGTGGACCCAGTGGACGCCCCAGGCCAGCGCCAGGCGCCGCGCCGACTCGATCTTCGGCGTCAGGCCCAGGATCGGCACCTCGGGCCGCTCGCGCGCGGCGCGCAGGGTGGTGCGCGCCGCGACTGATGTAGGCGACGATGGCCGCGGCGCCGATCGTCTGCGGCGACCTGGCGCGCCGCGGCGCGTGATCGCGTCGGCGCTGGTCGCCTCGGCGGCTCGGTCGGCCTCGACGTCGCGTCGGTAGAGCGGGTCGCTGCTCCACCCGGCGCGCATGATGCGGTCCATCATCGCGACCGCCTCGACCGGGTAGTGCGCCGACCGCGGTCTCGGCCGACAGCATCACGGCGTCGGCGCCGTCATAGACGGCGGTCGCGACGTCGGACGCCTCGGCGCGGGTCGGCGTCGGCGAGTCGACCATCGATTCCAGCATCTGGGTCGCGACGATGACCGGCTTGCCGGCCTTGCGGCAGGCGCGGACGATCCGCTTCTGCAGGCCGGGCACGTCCTCGGGCGGCAGCTCGACGCCGAGATCGCCGCGCGCCACCATCACCGCGTCGGACAGTTCGATGATCTCGTCGAGGCGCTCGATCGCCGCCGGCTTCTCCAGCTTGGCCATGACGCCGGCGCGGCCGCCGACCAGCTTGCGCGCCTCGGCCATGTCCTCGGGGCGCTGCACGAAGGACAGCGCGATCCAGTCGGCGCCCAGCTCGAGCGCGAAGACGAGGTCGGCGCGGTCCTTCTCGGTCAGCGCCGAGATCGGCAGCACCACGTCCGGCAGGTTGACGCCCTTGTGGTCGGACAGATGGCCGCCGCGATGACCACGGTGGTCTGGGCGAAGTCGGCGCCGCAGGCGACGACCGTCGAGCGCGCACGCTTGCCGTCGTCGAGCAGGACGCGCTTGCCGGGCGCGAGCGCCGGCGAAGATCTCCGGATGGGGCAGGTCGACGCGGCTGCGCGTCGCCTTGCGCCGGATCGAGGTCGAGGCGGAAGCTCTGGCCCTGCTCCAGCGTCGACCGGGCCGTCCGCGAACTCGCCGATGCGCAGCTTCGGGCCCCTGCAGGTCGGCCAGCACGCGCGATCGGCCGGCCGAGTCGCGCTCTCGAGCGCGCGGATGATGTCGAAGCGCGCCTTGTGGTCGTCATGGGTGCCGTGGCTGAAGTTCAGCCGGAACACGTCGACGCCGGCCTCGAACAGCGCGCGGATCGCGTCGCGGCTCGCTGCTCGCCGGGCCGAGCGTGGCGACGATCTTGGCCTGTCGCTGACGTCGCATCGTCGATTCTCGCCTCGATCGCTCGCTGGCGGATCGCGCGCGTCGACCAGGATGGCGCGGAAGTCATTGACGTTGGTCCGGGTCGGGCCGGTGACGACAGGTCGCCGAGCGCGGCGAAGAAGCCGCCGCTGTCGTTGGCGCGCCAGCGCGTCGCGCGGCGTCGATGCCCGGCGGCGCGGCCGCGCGCCAGGCGTGTCGGGTGCGAGCGATCGCGCCGGCCGCTGTCCTCGATGCCGTCGATGCCGTCGGTGTCGCAGGCCAGGGCGTGGATGCCGGCGCAGGCCGTCGAGCGCGACGGCGAGCGCCAGCAGGAACTCGCGTTGCGCCCGCCGCGCCCGCCCGTCGCCGCGCACGGTCACCGTGGTCTCGCCGCCCGACAGCATGCACGCAGGCGGCGCGGCGCCGGCTGGCCGTGCGGCGCGACCTGCGCGCGCGATGCGCGGCATGGACCAGCGCCGACGTCGCGCGCCTCGCCCTCGATCGTGTCGCCCAGGATGACCGGCGCGAGCGCCGCGCGTCGCGCGCACGCGCGGCCGCGGCCTGCAGCGCTCCTGCGGGCGTGCGCGATGATGTCGACCGTGCGGCCGCGCGAGGCGCGGGTCGCCGGGCTTCGGCGTCTCGCTCGTCGGCGTCGTCCAGGTGCGCGCGCGACGGCGGCGGGCGGCGTCGATGCGCGTACTCGGTCGAGGATCGCGCGGGCGTCGGCGAAGCGTCGTCGGGTCGGCCACCGTCGGGCCGGAGCGCGATCACCGCCGGGTCGTCGCCCGGCACGTCGGAGATCGCCAGGCGTCACCACCCGCGCCGGGTGCGGCGGCGGCCGCGAGCCGGCCGCCCTTGATCGCCGAGAGGTGCTTGCGCACGCAGTTCATCTCGTCGATCGTCGCGCCGCGAGCGCAGCAGCGCCGTGTTGACCGCCTGCTTGTCGGCCAGCGTCAGCCCGGCGCGCCGGCAGCGCCAGCAGCGCCGAGCCGCCGCCGGAGATCAGGCAGAGCACCAGGTCGTCGGCGGCCGAGGCCCGCGCGCCAGCTCCAGGATCCGCCGGGCGGCGTCGCTGGCCGGCGGCGTCCGGCACCGGATGGCGCGGCCTCGACGACCTCGATCCGCTCGGTCGGCAAGCGCCGTGGCCGTAGGGCGTGACGACGAGCCCTGCCAGCGGTCCCGCTGCCAGCGCGCCTCGACCGCGGCGGCCATGGCGGCCGCGGCCTTGCCGGCGCCGACCACGATGGTGCGCCCCGTGGGTGGCGCGGGCAGGTGCCCGCCGACGCAGCGTCGGCCGGATCGGCGGCGCCGACGGCCGCGTCGAACAGGTCGCGCAGCAGATCGCGGCGGGAGATTTCAATCATCGCGCGCGAAGCTGCCACAGCACGGCGCCAAGCCGACAAAGCAGGCAACGAGCCGCTTTCCGGCGGCGAAACGAAGACCTTCCGGCTTCGTGCTCGGCGACCTGTGGCTATAGTCCCCGCCCATGAGCAAAGTTATCCGTGATGCCTTCACCGATGCCGGCGAGCCGGGCGACCCGCTGCTCGGGCCCGACGATCCGCCGGCCTATCAGATCGTCAACCCGCGCGGTTCCGCCAATGTCGTGTTCCTGTGCGATCACGCCAGCAACGCGCGTACCGCTGGCGCTCGACAATCTGGGCCTGACCGACGAGCAGTTCGCCAGCACATCGCCTGGGATATCGGCGCCGCCGATGTCACCCGGCGGCTCGCGGCCCATTTCGATGCGCCGGCCGTCCTGGCCGGCTACTCGCGCCTGGTGATCGACTGCAACCGCCAGCTCGACGATCCCGAATCGATCATGACCCAGAGCGACGGTCACGAAATTCCCGGCAATCGGGACATCTCCGACGCCCAGGCCGCGCTCCGGACCGAGGCCTGCTTCTGGCCCTACCATCAGGCGTCCCAGGCCGTCATCGAGGGGGTTGAGGCGCGTGGCGTCGTTCCGGCGCTGGTCATGATGCACAGCTTCACGCCGCCATGGGTCACGCGCCGCGCCCCTGGCACATCGGCGTGCTGTGGGACCGCGACGACCGCATCGCCGGCCGCTGCTGCATCACCTGCGCGAGCGCGGCGATCTGTGCGTCGGCGACAACGAGCCCTATACGGCGCCTCGCCGCATGGCTACAGCATGCCCGTTCATGCCGCCCGGCACGGCCGCGCCAACGTGCAGATCGAGTTGCGCCAGGATCTGGTCGGCGACGAAGCAGGCGTTGCGGCCTGGACGGAATCATCACCGATGCCTTCGCGGCCGTGCTCGCCGATCCGGTGCACTACCGGCGCGGGCCCTGAGGCGCACGGCTTGAGCCGGGCCGGCCCAGCGCCCACATGTCGGGGACGCGCCGCGCACCGAACGACGGGAGAATGACGATGGACGACAAGACCAGCACCGAGACTCGAGGCCGCCGTGTTCCGCCGCCTGCGCGACCACCTGCGCGACGCACCCGACGTGCAGAACATCGACCTGATGAACCTCGCCGGCTTCTGCCGCAACTGCCTGGCCAAGTGGTACCGCGCGGCGGCCGAGGACCGCGGCGTCGAGATCGACTACGAGCGAGGCGCGCGAGATCGTCTACGGCATGCCCTACGGCGAGTACAAGGCGAAGCACCAGAAGGAGGCGACGGCCGAGCAGAAGGCCGAGTTCCAGGCCGGCGAGGCGCGCCGCGAGGCCGACGAGAAGGCCCTGCTGGCGAGCGGCAAGACGTACTGAGGCCCGTTTTATCCCTGTCCGTCATCCCGGCCGGAGCCCGAAGGGCAGAGAGCCGGGATCTCTCGTGCCCACGAGCGTATCCTGCAAGCGATCCCGGCTCTCCCCCCGGCTCAAGGCCGGGGTGCGGCCGGGATGACGCCCATGGGGTGGCGTGAGGTTTGGCGAGCGGCCGGCAGACAGGCTCGCCCTGGTCCTCATGTGATGGCCGGGCTCGACCGGGCCATCCATTCCTGAGGCGCTTCCTCGCGCGCGAACGCTCCGGAATGGATCGCCCCGTCAAGCGGGGCGATGACGACGTTGGGGCGAGGCGTGCCGCCCGCAGGAGTCCGTCGGCCCTGCCGCCGCGCGATCGCCAACCTCACACCGCCCGCCGGGCCTCGCCCTCCAGCGTGACCACCGACCCCGGCGCGCCCGTCTCGCGGCGGCGCTGGAGCTTCAGGAGCTGGTCGAGGGTGCTCTCCAGTGCGCGTTGCAGGCTGGCCTCGTAGCGCGTCAGCTTCTCGAAGATGTTGACCGTGCGCGCGTCCTCCAGGAAGCCCGGCGCCAGCACCGCGGCGTCGAGCGCCGCGCCGGCCGCCGCGCTGCGCTCCATCTCATCGTCCGCCGCGAAGCGTTCGTGCTTCTCGCCGTTGAGGTTCTCGGCACGGTACATGCGGTCGAACTGGTCGCCGCGGATGCGCTGCTTCGTCCGGTGGTGGTGGCGCCAGGCGTAAAGCCCGGTTTCGAGCCGGCCGGCGCGGGCGAGGCGCCAGAACAGGAGCGACGCGCGCTCGGCGAGCTGTTCCTCAAGCTCGCCCTCGGGCAGCAGGTCGAGCCACATCCCCTCCCGCAGCCGCTCGAAGGCGCCTTCGTCCTCGTCGGGCAGGACATGGTTGCGCGCCTGCAGCCCGTGGGTCAGCGCGTTCATGCGCGACCGCTCCTTGCCCTCCACCGTGCGCGGGCCGGTGCTGGAGAGCGCGTTGTGCCGGTTGGCCTCGATCTGTCGCTGTGTCGTCATGGCGATGCTCCATATGAGAACATAGACGGAACATAGAGCCGCGCATGCGTCATGGTCCAGCGAAAAATTCCGCAGGGCTCGCAGGTGGAATGCGCATCCTGCGCTTGTGCTTGGGCTTATGCCCGGGATCCGGCATCGCCGGGCACCGGATCATGTCCTCCGGCTCTCACGGCCGTTCCGAGACGGCGTCGCTCAGCAGGACGGCGGTCTCCGGGAAGGCCGCGGCGAGCTTGGCGTCCATGGTCGCGAGCGCGATGTCCAGGCTCTGCGCCAGGGCCACGAACTCGCAGTCGTAGGCGGAGCAGGGGCTTTCCGCCACCAGCCTCAGGACGTCGGCCGACCCGACCTCGTACTCCCTGTCCCGCAGGAGATCCTCGGCCTCCTCCTGGAGGCTCAGGGCCTCCTCGAGCGTGATGAGCGACTTCCTCAGGTAGAGCGCCAGCACGTTGCGCATCTCGCTGCGCCACAGCACCGGCGCGATCCAGTCGGGGTCGGCGAGCAACAGCCGCTCGGCCAGGGCGGTATGGGGAGACGGCAGGACGAGATAGGCGATGACATTCGTGTCGGCGACGATCACGGCCGGCCCTGCTCGACGGCGGCCAGAAGCTCGTCGGTCCCGACGGCCTCCGGGTCGATCCGCGGGCGCAGACGGCGAAGGCGCTCGACGCGCTCCGCAGCGGTGATCCTCCTCGGTCGCAGCACCGTCTCCAGGCAGCAGATCAGCTCGCTGTTGACGGACCGGCGATGGCTCCGCGCCTGCCGCTTCAACTGCTCGTAGAGGTCATCCGGGATGTTCTTGAGCGTGATCGTGGCCATGGGACCGGTACCTCCATTATGGAACCAAAATGGTTCCAACCGGTCGATGGGTCAAGATTTGTCCGCGGTGGTGTCCGCAGCCGGTCCACTACGAAACGAACCCAATTTCGCGCAACCCTACGAAATGACTGCCAAATCCGGCCTCCACCGCCCCCTACCACCTCTCGATCGCGGGCCGCAGGTCGACCTCGTGGGTCCAGGCCGTGTGGTGCTGGCGGTGGATCGCGTAGTAGGTCTCGGCGATGGCGTCGGGGTCGAGCAGGGCGTCGATGCCCTTCTCGGGGATCTCGTGGGCGTGGGCCGGGCCGTTGATCTCGCCGTCGATGTTGACGATGGCGACGTGGACCCGCTTGGGGCCCAGTTCGCGCGCCATGCTCTGGGCCAGCGCCCTCAGGCCGAACTTGCCGACCGCGAAGCCGGCGAAGTTGGCCGAGCCCTTGGTGCAGGCGGTGGCACCTGTGAAGATGATCGTGCCGCTGCCGCGCTTGACCATGCGCCGCGCCGCGTCGCGCGCCGACGATGAAGCCGCCCAGGCAGGTCACGGTCCACTGCTTGGTCATCTCCTCGGGCTCGATCTCCAGGATCGATTTCCGCAGGAAGCCGCTGGCGTTGTAGACGACCAGGTCGGGCTCGCCGAGCTCGCCCTCGACCCGGCGAACAGCTCGGCGACGCTCGCCTCGTCGGTCGCGTCGCAGGCATAGGCGTGGGCACGGCGCCGGCGTCGGTGGCGGCCTCCTCGGCAGTGCTCCAGGCTGCGCGACGCCAGCGCCACGTCCATGCCGGCCGCCGCGAAGCGCCGTCCCAGGCCGGCGCCCAGGCCCGCGCCCGCGCCGATCACGAGGGCGACGCCCCCATCCTTGCCCTGTGCCATCATCGTTCCTTCCTGTTCCTGACTACTCGGCCGCCTGGGCGGCCTGGCTGTTCTGGCCCGCAAGCGCCGTCCTGAGCTGGCACGCGCGCTCCCCGGCGGCGCGGATCGCAGCGGCCTTGACCGGGCCGAAACCGCGGATCTGCTCGGGCAGGCGCGCCAGTTCGACCGCGATGGCGTGGTTGCCGGACTGCAGGCGCTCCAGCACGAGGGCGATATCCGTCTCGTAGTCGGCGATCAGCCTGCGCTCCGCGCGCCGCTCGGCGCCGTGGCCGAACGGGTCGAAGGGCGTGCCGCGCAGGCCCTTGAGCGCGGCCAGCACGCGGAAGGCCGGCACGATCCAGGGGCCGAAGCGCGTCTTCTGCGGCCGCCCGGTGTCGGGGTCGCGTGCGCGCCAGCAGCGGCGGCGCGAGATGGAAGCGTGAGGCTGGTCTCGCCCTCGAACTGCGGCGTCGAGCTGGTGCCGGAACGCGCCGTCGGTGAACAGCCGCGCGACCTCGTACTCGTCCTTGTAGGCCAGCAGCTTGTAGTAGCCGCGGGCGACCGCCTCGGCCAGCCCGCTCGTGCCCGGCGCGCGCTCGGCCTCGGCGGCGCGCGACGCGCGCGACCAGGCCGCGGTAGCGCTCGGCGTAGGCGGCGTCCTGGTAGCCGGTCAGATGGCGCGACGCGGCGCTCGACGCAGCTCGTCGATGGCTCTCGGCAGCCGGCGGTGGTCGCGCTGCGGCCGGGCCGCGGCGCGCCGCCCTGCGACCGCGGCCGGATCGTGCGGCCGCGCGCGCGGCCCCAGCGCGAAGGCCTTCGATGTTGAGCTCGACGGCGACGCCGTTGAGCGTCGATGGCGCTGCTCGATGCGCCGCTGCGCGACAGCGGCACCAGGCCCTTCTGCCAGGCGTAGCCCAGCAGCATGAAGTTGGCGGCGATGGAATCGCCGAGCAGCGCGGTCGGCCAGCGCGGTGGCGTCGACGAAGTCGACGACGCTCGGCGCCGTGCGCCGTCGGCGATGCGCGCGCGCAGCGGCTCGCCGGGAAAGCGGCGTCGGGATGGCGGGTGAAGTCGCCGGTCGGCGATGTCGTGGTCGTTGACCACCGCGCGGGTGCGCCCGGCGTCGCAGCGGCGCGAGCGCGTCGGCGCTCGGCGGCCACGCACCAGGTCGCAGCCGAGCAGCAGGTCGGCGCCGCCCGCGCCGGTGCTGCGCACGGCGATCGATGTCGTCCGGCTCCGCGCGCGATGCGCACGTGGCTGGTGACGCGCGCCGCCCTTCTGGGCGAGGCCGGTCTGGTCGAGCACGGCGACGCCCTTGCCCTCCAGGTGCGCGGCCATGCCGAGCAGCGGCGCCGATGGTGACGACGCCGGTGCCGCCGATGCCGGCGACCAGGATGCGCCACGGCCGCTCCAGGCCGGCAGCGCGGGCTCGGGCAGGCAGCGGCGAGCAGCGCGTCGAGCCGCGGTCGGCGCCGGCGCGCTTGCGCGGGCGCGCCGCCCTCGACCGTGACGAAGCTCGGGCAGAAGCCCTCCAGGCAGGTGATAGTCCTTGTTGCAGGTCGACTGGTCGATCTGGCGCTTGCGCCCGAACTCGGTCTCGCACCGGCACCACCGAGAGGCAGTTCGACGTGCGCCGGCAGTCGCCGCAGCCCTCGCAGACCGCGCTCGTTGATGAAGACGCGGCGGTCGGGGTCGGCGCAGCGTGCCGCGCTTGCGGCGGCGGCGCTTCTCGGCCGCGCAGGTCTGGTCGTAGATCAGCGCGGTGACGCCCTGGCACCTCGCGCAGCTCGCGCTGCACCGCGTCGAGCTCGTCGCGGTGGTGGACCGTCGACGCCCGGCGGCGAAGTCGGCGTCGGCGGCGTACTTCTCCGGCTCGTCGGTGACCACGACGATGCGCGTCACGCCCTCGGCGTGCGAGCTGGTGGGCGATCGCGGCGACGCTGAGCGTGGCCCTCGACCGGCTGGCCGCCGGTCATGGCGACGGCGTCGTTGTAGAGGATCTTGTAGGTGATGTTGACGCCGGCGGCGACCGCGGCGCGGATCGCCAGCAGGCCGGAATGGGAGTAGGTGCCGTCGCCGATATTGGCGAAGACGTGCGTCGTCGTCGGTGAACGGCGCCTGGCCGATCCAGGTCGCGCCCTCGCCGCCCATCTGGGTGAAGGTCGTCGGTGTTGCGGTCCATCCACTGCGCCATGTAGTGGCAGCCGATGCCGGCGCAGCGCGCGGCTGCCCTCCGGCACCCTGGTCGAGGTGTTGTGCGGGCAGCCCGAGCAGAAGTAGGGCATGCGCGCTGAGCGGCGCCGGCTCGCGCGCCTGGCGCCGCGCTCCTGCTGGCCGAGGAACGCGACGCGGCTGCTCGAGGTCGCTCGGCCGGTGCGAAGCCGCGCGAGGCGGCGGGCGATGACGCGGGCGATCTGGCCGGGCGTCAGCTCGTCCGCAGGACGGCAGGATCGGCCTGCCGTTCTCGTCGAACTTGCCGACGACCGCGCGGGCGCACGCCGTCGCGGCCAGTCGTAGAGCTGCTCCTTGAGCTGGTTCTCGATCAGGCGCGCGCTTCTCCTCGACCACCAGGATCTCGTCGAGGCCCTCGGCGAAGGCGCGCATGCCCTCGGGCTCGAGCGGCCAGGGCATGCCGACCTTGTAGAGCCGCAGGCCGATCTCGGCGGCGCGCGGCCTCGTCGATGCCGAGATCGTCGAGCGCCTGGCGCACGTCGAGATAGGACTTGCCGGCGGTGACGATGCCGAGGCGCGCGCTGCGGGCTGTCGATCACCACGCGGTCGAGCCGGTTGGCGCGGGCGAAGGCGAGCGCGGCATCGAGCTTGTAGCGGTGCAGGCGCTCCTCCTGGTCGAGCGCGCTCGTCGGGCCAGCGGATGTTGAGGCCGCCCGGCGGCAGCTCGAAGTCGTCGGGCAGCGACGATCTGCGACGCGCTCCGGGTCGACGCTCGACCGTGGCGGCGCTGTCGACCGTCTCGGCGATGCATCTTGAAGCCGACCCAGCAGCCGCGAGTAGCGCGACATCGCCCAGCCGTAGCAGGCCGAGTCGAGGAACTCCTGGACGCCGGCCGGGTTGCAGCACCGGGATCATGGCGTCGATGAAGGCGTACTCGCTCTGGTGCGCGCGTGGTCGAGGACTTGCAGGTGTGGTCGTCGCCGGCCAGCACCAGCACGCCGCCGTGGCGCGACGGTGCCGGCGCGTGTTGCCGTGCTTGAACACGTCGCCGGAGCGGTCGACGCCGGGCCCCTTGCCGTACCAGCATGGCGAAGACGCCGTCGTAGCGGGCGTCGGCGAACAGGTCGACCTGCTGGCTGCCCCAGACCGCGGTCGCGGCCAGGTCCTCGTTGACGCCGGGCTGGAAGTGGATGTCGTTGTCTTCGAGGAAGCGGCCGCGCCTGCCACAGCTGCCTGGTCGAGCGCCGCCCAGCGGCGAGCCGCGATAGCCGGAGATGAAGCAGGCGGTGTTGAGCCCGGCGGCCTGGTCGCGCGCGTGCTGCAGCATGGGCAGGCGCACCAGCGCCTGGGTGCCCGACATCAGCACGCGGCCCTTGGCCTTGGCGTAGCGATCGTCGAGGGAGACGTCGGCCAGCGTCATCTCGCGTTACTCCCGCAGCTCGGGCCGATCCTACCCCGGCTCACGGACAACGCCAGCACAGCCGATGCTCAGCCGTCGGTGGTCGCGCCCTCGAGGCCGAGTTCGCGGACCTTGCGGTAGAGGGTCGAGCGGCCGATGCCGAGGCTGGCGCGCGACCTTCGACATCTGGCCGGCGTGGTGCTCCAGCGCGAAGCGGATGACGTCGGCCTCGACGTCGGCCAGCGCGCGGATCTCGCCGTCGCCGCCGAGCAGCGCCAGCTGGCCGTCGGCCTGGCCGGCGCCGCCGGGCGCAGCGCGCGGTCGCGTTGCCGGCGCCGGAGGCCAGCGGCACGCCCTGGGCGCGCGCGATATGGGGGAAGTCGGCGGTCGCAGGCATCGCGCCGTCGCACAGCACGACCGCGCGGAACACGGCGTTTTCGAGCTGGCGCACGTTGCCGGGCCACGGGTAGTCGACCAGCATGGCGCGGGCATCGCCGTCGATGCCGACGACCTGCTTGGCTCCGAGCGCGGCGAAACGCTGGATGAAGTGTTCGATCAGCAGCGGGATATCCTCGCTTGCGCTCGCGCAGGGGCGGGACGTGGAGCGGGAACACGTTGATGCGGTAATAGAGGTCTTCGCGGAAGCTGCCCTCCTCGACCATCTGGAAGAGGTCGCGGTTGGTCGCGGCGATCAGGCGGACGTCGACCTCGACCGGCTTGCGGCTGCCGACCGGATCGATCTGGCCCTCCTGCAGCGCGCGCAGCAGCTTGACCTGCATGTCGGTCCGCAGCTCGCCGATCTCGTCGAGAAACAGCGTGCCGCCATTGGCCTCCTGGAACTTGCCGAGGTGCTTGGCGGTGGCGCCGGTGAACGAGCCCTTCTCGTGGCCGAACAGCATGGCTCTCGATCAGGTTCTCCGGGATCGCGCCGCAGTTGACGGTGATGAACGGCTTGCCGGAGCGCGGGCCGCAGCTCTGGATGAAGCGGGCGAAGAGCTCCTTGCCGACGCCGCTCTCGCCTTCGATCAAGACCGGGATCTGCGACTGGGCGGCGCGCATGGCCAAGGTCGATCGTGGCGCGCAGAGGCCGGCGCTGGAGCCGACGATGTCGACCGGGGGATGCCTTCCTCGGCCTGGCGCTGCAGGCGGGAGACCTCGCCGCGCAGCGAGCCCAGCTTCATGACGTTGTCGAGGGTGACGTCGAGCCGCTCCGGGCGAGACCGGCTTGACCAGGAAGTCGGCGGCGCCGGCGCGCATCGCGCTGCACCGCGTGTCGACGCCGCCATGGCCGGTCAGCACGACGATCGGAAGGCTCGGGCAGGGCCGGGTTGACGCGCTCCAGCACGGCCATGCCGTCGACGCCGGGCATGTTGAGGTCGAGCAGCGACGGCGTCGGGACGTTCGGGCTGGTCGACGTCAGCAGCATGTTCGATGCGCGACTCGCCATCCTCGGCGGTGGACGCCTGGAAGCCCATCGAGCCGATGATCTCGCTGTAGAGCCGCCGCTGTATCGGGTCGTCGTCGACGATGAGGACTGTGCGCGCCATGCCACCTTTCCTGTTCCGATCCGGAACAAAGCTGACGCTTCGTATCACATCGGAACAGAAATACGCAAGCCTGACGGCTCACTGATCCAGTTCGGGACGGATTATCTATAGAGTGCGTCTAATTCGCTGTCGTAGGCGGCCCGCACCACGTGACGTCGAACCTTCAGCGTCGGGGTCATCTGGCCGTTGTCGACCCCGAACGGGGCGCTGGCGATGACGAATCGCTTGACCTTCTCGATCGCGGCAAGGCGGAGGTTAGCACGCTCCACCGAGGCGCGGACAGCATTCGTGAAATTTCTTTCACGAGAAAGTGACGCGAGGTCGGCGGGCGACGCCGTGCTCGCGCGCATAGCGCGGCGACGAAGCCGTCGTCGGGCACGATGAGCGGCGACCAGATAGCGGCCGCTTGTCGCCGTAGACCATGGCCTGGGCGATCTCCGGCTCCAGGGTGAGGATGCCCTCGACCCGCTGCGGCGACGACGTTGTCGCCGCCGGAATTGACGATGATGTCCTTCTTGCGGTCGGTGATCCGGAGGTAGCCGTCGTCGTCGAACACGCCGATGTCGCCGGTGTGCAGCCAGCCGTCCCGCAGCGCCTGCGGCGGTCGCCTCCGGGTTGTTCCAGTAGCCCTGCATGACCAGCTCGCCGCGCACCAGGATCTCGCCGTCGTCGGCGATCCTGACCTCGACGCCCGTGGAGCGGCGGGCCGACGGTGTCGCATCTTGATCGCGGTCGGGCGGGTTGCAGCTGACCACCGGCGCCGCCTCGGTCTGGCCGTAGCCCTGCAGCAGGCGCACGCCGAGCGCGGTGAAGAACACGCCGACTCCGGGTTGAGCGGCGCGCCGCCGGAGACCAGCGCCTTGAGCCGGCCGCCGAAGCGCTGCCCGCACCTTGTCGCGCACCAGCCGGTCGAGCAGCCGGTCGAGGAGCCGCTCGACGAGGTCGAGGCGGCGCGGGCCGTCGTAGCGCTTGCGGCCGAGCTCGCACGGCGCGGTCGAACAGCTTCTGCTTCGACGGCTCGCCCGCGTTCGACGCCGCGGCAGGATGCGCTGGTGCATGACCTCGTAGAGGCGCGGCACCGCGGTCATGATCGTCGGCCGCGCCTCGAGCATGTTGGCGGCCAGGGTGTCGACGCCCTCGGCGTAGTAGATCTCCGCGCCGATCGAGATCGGGAAGAACTGGCCCGCGTGTGCTCGTAGGAATGCGACAGCGGCAGGAACGACAGGAAGCGCCTCGATCGTCCGAGGCCGAGCTGTCGAGCAGGTCGATAGGCGCCCGTGCAGTTGCGACAGGATGGCGCGGTGCGACAGCATGACGCCCTTGGGCAGCGCCGCCGGTGCCCGAGGTGTAGATGAGGCAGGCCAGTGTCGTCGCGCGCGCCGATCGCGACGCGCCCGGCGTCGACCTCGTCGGCGCCGTCGGCGCCGAGCCGTTCGAGCGTCGTCCCAGCCGATGACCGCGACGACCGTCTGGCGCGGCTCGGCCGGCTCCATGGTGACGACGTCGCGGCACGGCCGGCTCTGCGCCGCGGCCGGCAGCAGCGCGCTCGGCCAGCGCGGCGGTCGAGACGATCGCGAGCTCGGCGCCGCTGTCCGTCAGGATGTGGCGGTGGTCGTCGACGGTGTTGGTGGTGTAGGCCGGCACGGTGATGGCGCCGGCGGCCATGATGGCGAGGTCGGCGATCGACCCATTCCGGCCGGTTCTCGGAGACCAGCACGACGCGGTCGCCGGGCTCGACGCCGAGCGCGCGCAGGCCGCGCGCCAGCGCGCGCACGTCCTCGGCGACCTCGCGCCAGGCTCAGCGGCCGGTCAGACGCCGTCGCGCTTCGCACCACAGGAAGGGCCGGTCGCCGCAGCGCTCGGCCTGGTCGAAGAACATGGCCGGCAGGTTCGGCCAGTCGTCGTAGCCCATGGTCTGCTCCCGCGATGCGCCGGTGCTGGCCTCGCCGTCCTAGTGAGCGCGGCTAGGCCGGCGTGCAATCGAGGAGCGCCGACGTCGCCGGTGGCGAAGTCTGCCGACTAGCCGCATATGGAGAGGCTGACCCGCCCGATCCGAATCCGCCGGAGCTGCCATGACCGACGCCGCCGACCTCGGCGCGCCTGCCCGAATGGGACCTTGCCGATCTCTACGCGCGGCCGGACGACCCGGCGCTCGAGCGCGATCTCGACTGGCGCCGGAGCGCGAGGCCGAGGCCTTCCGCGACGGCGCTACAAGGGCAAGCTGGCCGAGCTCGACGGGGCGGCGCTCGGCGCGGCCATCGCCGAGCTACGAGGCGATGCAGGAGACGCCTGGGCCGGGTCATGAGCTATGCCCAGCTGCTGTTCGCCGGCAACATGAGCGATGCCGCAGATCGGCGCGCTTCTACCAGGACGATGCAGGAGCGCGTCAACGCGATCACCAGCCGACTCGCTGTTCTTCACGCTCGAGATCAACCAGATCGACGACGCGGTGCTGGAGCGCCAGCTGAAGGCGCCCGCAGCTGGCGCACTACCGGCCCTGGCTGCGCGACGTCCGCGCGTTCCGGCCGCACCAGCTCTCCGACGAGCTGGAGACGCTGCTGCACGAGAAGTCGGTCGCCGGCGCGCGCGGCCTGGAGCCGGCTGTTCGACGAGACCATGGCCGGCTCTGCGCTTCGCCGTCGACGGCAAGGAGCTGACCAGCGCGGAGACGCTCGACCTGCTGTCCGACCCGGACGGCGCGAAGCGCAAGGCGGCGCCGCGCGAGATCTGGCGCGCGTGCTTCGGGCGAACGTGCGGCTGTTCGCGCTGATCACCAACACGCTGGCCAAGGACAAGGAGATCGAGGACCGCTGGCGCCAGCTTCGCGCGGCCGATCTCGTCGCGCAACCTCGCCAACCAGGTCGAGGACGAGGTGGTCGACGCCCTGATCGCCGCGGTGCGCGACGCCTATCCGCGCCTGTCGCACCGCTACTACGCGCTGAAGGCGCAAGTGGATGGGCGGCGACAAGCTCGACTACTGGGACCGCAACGCGCCGCTGCCCGAGGACGACGACCGCGCGATCCCGTGGGACGAGGCGCAGCGCCACGGTGCTCGACGCCTATGGCGCGTTCTCGCCCGAGCATGGCCGAGATCGCGCGAGCGCTTCTTCGACCAGGCGCTGGATCGACGCGCCGGCGCGGCCCGGCAAGGCGTCGGGCGCCTTCGCCCATCCGACCGTGCCGAGCGCGCATCCCTACGTGCTGCTGAACTACCAGGGCAAGACGCGCGACGTGATGACGCTGGCGCACGAGCTGGGCCACGGCGTCCACCAGGTGCTGGCCGGCCGACCAGGGCGCATCTGCTGGCCGACACGCCGCTGACCCTGGCCGAGACCGCCTCGGTGTTCGGCGAGATGCTGACCTTCCGCGCGCCTGCTGAAGCAGCCGAGAAGGACCCGGCGCGGCGGCGCACGATCCTGGCCGGCAAGGTCGAGGACATGCTGAACACGGTGGTGCGCCAGATCGCGTTCTACGAGTTCGAGACGCCGCGTCCACGACGAGCGGCGCGAGGGCGAGCTGACGCCCGACGAGCATCGGCGAGATCTGGATGGACGTGCAGACGCGAAAGCCTGGGCCCGGCGCTGCGCTTCGACGACGACTACCGGATCTTCTGGACCTACATCCCGCACTTCATCCATTCGCCGTTCTACGTCTACGCCTATGCCTTCGGCGATTGCCTGGTGAACTCGCTCTACGCCGATCTACCAGGAGGCCGAGGCGGGCTTCCAGGACACGCTATCTCGACATGCTGCGGGCGGGCGGCACGCAAGCGCCACAAGGAGCTTCTGGCGCCCTTCGGGCTCGATGCCTCCGACCCGGCGTTCTGGTCGAAGGGGCTCGACGTGATCGCGGGCTTCATCGACGAGCTGGAGGCCGCCGGATGCGGCGCGCCTGAGACGCCCAGCCGGCATGAGCGAGCGCGGACG
The DNA here is from genome assembly GCA_963823035.1 of uncultured Gemmatimonadales bacterium. GTDB lineage: Bacteria > Gemmatimonadota > Gemmatimonadetes > Longimicrobiales > Gaopeijiaceae > SZUA-318. Next base: position 105,254 of record CAWGKG010000012.1, on the reverse strand, counting down.
GCGGCGAAACCAACCGGCTGGCCGGCCGGATGTCGCGCTATGCGCGCGTCGGCACGCTCGGTCGGCCGGGTCGCCGCGCGCATGGGCGGCGAGCGCCTGTCTCGGCTTGAGACCGACAGCGCCGAGGCGGCGGCCGACGCTGCGCGGCGCGCTGGGCGGGCTCAAGGGCCCGCTGATGAAGGTGGCGCAGATGCTCGCCACCATCCCCGACGCGCTGCCGGCCGAATATGCCGGCGAGCTGGCGCAGCTGCAGTCGAACGCGCCGCCCATGGGCTGGCCCTTCGTGCGCCGGCGCATGGCGGCGGAACTCGGGCCGGACTGGCAGAAGCGCTTCAAGAGCTTCGAGCACGAGGCGGCGGCCGCCGCCTCGCTCGGCCAGGTCCACCGCGCGATCGGCCATGACGGACGGCTGCTGGCCTGCAAGCTGCAATACCCGGACATGCAGTCGGCGGTCGAGGCGGACCTGCACCAGCTCAAGCTGATCTTCGCGGTCTACCGCCGCTACGACCGGGCGATCGACCCCAGCCGATATCCACGACGAGATCGCCGCGCGGCTGCGCGAGGAGCTGGACTACGAGCGCGAGGCCGCGCCACCAGCGCCTCTACCGCATCATGCTGGCGGGCGAGGAGCCGGCGTCGCATGTGCCGGAGGTCGTGCCGGAGCTCTCGACCGAGCGGCTGCTGACCATGGGCTGGATGGCGGGCGAGCCGCTGATGCGGTTCAAGGACGCAGCCGCTGGAGGAGCGCAACGAGCTCGCGCATGGCCATGTTCCGCGCCTGGTACGTGCCGTTCTACGGCTACGGCGTGATCCACGGCGACCCGCATCTGGGCAACTACACGGTGCGCGCCGGACATGGCGCGTCAACCTGCTCGACTTCGGCTGCGTGCGCGTCTTCCCGCCGACGCTTCGTCGAGGGCGTCATCGACCTCTACCACGCGCTGCGAGCGACGACGACCGCGACCTCGCCGTCCATGCCTACGAGACCTGGGGCTTCACCGGGCTCTCGAACGAGGTGATCGACACGCTGAACCTGTGGGCGCGAGTTCATCTATGCGCCGCTGCTGGAGGACCAGCCCGCGGCGCGATCCAGGACGGAGGGCGGCATGTACGGCGCGCAAGGTGGCGGCCAAGGTGCACCGCGGCGCTGCGCGAGCTGGGCGGCGTCACGGTGCCGCGCGAGTTCGTCTTCATGGACCGCGCCGCGATCGGCCTGGGCTCCGTCTTCCTGCACCTGGAGGCCGAGGTCAACTGGCACCGCCTGTTCCACGAGCTGATCGACGGCTTCGACGAGGCGAAGCTGGCGAAGCGCCAGGGAAAGGCGCTGGAAGAGGTGGGGCTGGACGCACCCGCGTAGGAGTTGTCCAGCCCGGCAACGCGGTCAGGTACCCGCCTTCACCTCTTCGAAGAGGCTGTAGTACTTCTCCTCCAGGGCGGGTTCCATCGGCTCATACATGACGCCCTCGGTCAGGAACTTCTCGGGCGACGACAGCCCGTAGTCGGCCAGGATCTCCGGATCGACCTGCGCGAACGCCTTGCTGTTGCTGTGGCCGAAGCCGAAATTCTCGATCAGGTAGGCGCCCGACTCCGGCGCGGTCATGGCGTTGATCAGGTCGTAGGCTTCGTCCAGGTGCGGCGTGTCGGGGTGGATCGTCAGGCCGCAAACCCACGTGCGAATGCCCTCCTTGGGCACGCCGAAGGCCACCGGGGCGCCCTCCTTGAGAAGGCGTGCATAGGAGTTGTTCCAGCCCCAACCCGCCGAGATCTCTCCGGACGCCAGCGATTGCTCCATCTCGGTGTTGTCGGTCCAGTAGAAGCGCACGATGTCGCGCTGGCGCTCCATGAGCTTGCGCACCTCGACGAGCTGGTCGCTGGAGAGCGAGAAGATGTTGTCGTAGCCGAGCGCCAGGCCGGCCGCCTGGACGATGGCGACGCCCTCGTCCCACATGGCGATGCGGCCCTTGTACTTGGGGTCGAACAGCAGATTGTAGCTGAGGCTGCTGCCCTGGTCCGCCGGGTCCAGCAGGTCTGTGCGGTAGATGATGGTCGAGTTGCCCCACTCGAAGGGAACGAAGTAGCGCTGGCCGTCGACCACCGTGCCGTGAAGCGTGAGCACGCTCTTGAACAGATCGGGCAGATGGTCGAGCCGCGCCTCGTCGATCGGCGCGACCAGCTTGGCATTGCGCCACTTGGTCACGACGTCGCTGCAGGGATGCATGACGTCGGGCGCGTAACCCTGGCGGAGCTTCTGGAAGGCTTCCTCCATGTCAGCCCAGAACGCGAACTGCGGCGGTGCGTTATGCTCGGCGAGATAGGCCTCATGCAGCTTCGGGTCCTCGTAGCCGGCCCAGCCGAAATAGAGCAGCTCGCCGTCGGCCCGTGCCGGGCGGCTGGCGAACCGCATTGTCGCGGTGCCCACGCCGACGCTGCCGAGCAGCGCTGCGAGCTGGCGCCGAGTGAGTCGTCCGTCACGCACGGCGGCAAGGATATCCTTGGCTTTCATGCTGGCCTCCCTTGTGATGGCATCCGGCGGTCGCGTTGACGGTTGATCGCCGGGACTGTGACGAGCCTATGAGACAAAAAACTAGAGTCAATCGAAAATTAGAGATGCTATAGGTTTCGCATGGTAACCAAGCCCACGAGCAGCGCCAAGGGTGCGTCGACCCCCGGCGGTTCCGGCCTTCGCGAGCGCCAGAAGCAGGCACGACGGCAGCGTATCTTGGCGAGTGCTGCGCGACTGGTGCACGAACGGGGCATCGACGGCACCACGATCGCGGATGTGGCCGCCGCCTCCGACGTCTCCCCGGCGACCGTCTTCAACTACTTCGCCTCCAAGGACGACCTGCTGGTCGCTCTGATCGTCAGCGAGCAGGAAGACTGGTTGAGGGGCTCCGCCACCTTCGAGGCCGATCCCGAGACCGATCCGGCGCGTCAGGTGGCCGCTCTCTACGTCAGCATCACGGAGTCCTCGCTGAACCACTTCGACAGGGCGTTCTGGCGCAACGTCGAGGCGGCGCGCCTCTCCAGTCCGTCGTCGCCCGTGATCCAGGCCTACGACGCCAGCGCGGAGGTCGTGCGAGCCGAGATGCGACGTCGCCTGCGCCGCATGGTCGACGTTGGACTGTTGCCGCCGTCGTTTGGCACGAAGGCGCTCGCGGCATTTCTTTACGATCACTGGGTCGATCTCTTCATGGAGCTGATGCGCCGGGAGGAGGTCACGCTGGCCGACCATCGCCGCCAGCTCGAGTCCGATGTCGCGGAGTTGCTTCGCGCGTGCGGGGTAGATCGACAAGACGACGTGGAGGACCATGACGACACCGACCGATGACGAGCTCTGCTATCTGCCGGCCGTCGAGGCGCTTGCCCTATTTCGCGCGCGTCGGCTCTCGCCCGTCGAACTGCTGGATGCGGTGATCGCGCGCGCCGAACGCGTCGAGCCTGCCATCAATGCCTTTGCCTTCACCTATTACGACGAGGCGCGGGCCGCCGCGCGGCGCTCTGAGGCGCGCTACGCCAAGACCGGCCACCGGCTGCGCGCGCTCGAGGGCCTGCCGATCGCGGTCAAGAACGAGATGGACTTGAAGGGCAAGGTCACCGACAACGGCTCGCTCTATCTCGAAGGCAGGGTCGGCACGGAGACGCACTTTTCGGTCGAGCGGCTGCTGCGCGCCGGGGCCATCGTGCACGCGCGGACCAACGCGCCGGAGTTTTCCTGCGCCGGCGTATGCAACTCGCGTCTCCACGGGGTGACGGGCACGCCATGGAACCCAGCCTTTACGGCCGGCGGTTCGTCAGGCGGGGCCGGTGCGGCATTGGCGGCGGGTACGACACCGCTCGCCACGGGCTCGGATATCGGCGGTTCGATCCGTATCCCGGCCGCGGCATGCGGCGTGGTCGGTTTCAAGCCTCCCCACGGTCGCAATCCCGACAACACGGCCTTCGCCTACGATGCCTATGCGGCGCTCGGACCCATGGCGCGCACGGTTGCCGACGCCGCGTTAATGCAGAACGTGATGTGCGGCCCGCACCCGCTCGACAACGCCTCGCTCAGGCCCCGCTATCGCCTGCCGCTGGAGCCGGCCGGCATCGAAGGTTGGAAGATCGCTTATTCCATCGATCTCGGCTTCTTCGAGATCGAGGAGGGTGTGCGTCGCAACACGCTGGCGGCGCTTGACGCGCTGCGCGACCTCGGGGCGACCGTGGACGAGGTCGAGGTCGGCTGGGACGAGGAGGCGGACCGGGCGGCGCAGAATTATCTCGACCACCTGTTCAACGGTATGATCGCCGCCTGGGTCGACTCCGATCCCTCCAAGGCGAGCGGCTGGGCGACCTACTGTGCCGATCAGCACCGCAAGGTTGGCGTCGCGGCCTTCATGCATGCCTACGACGTGCAGATGCGCTGGGGTCGCAGGCTCGGCCGCGTGCTCGACCAGCACCACGTGTTCGTCTGCCCTGCGCTCGGCAGTCACCATATACCGGCCGACCACCAGCCCGACCAGCCCGTGATCGTCAATGGCCGTTCGGTCGACGTGCTCTATGGCTGGTCGCTGGCCCATCCGTTCAACATGATGGGGCGTTGCCCGGTGCTTTCGGTTCCCAGCGGTCTGGCCGACGACGGCCTGCCGACGGGCATCCAGATCGTTGCGCGCCAGTACGACGATGCACGCGTCTTTCGCCTCGGCGCGGCGCTGGAGGCCGTACGTCCCTGGCTTGACAGGCCGGAGCGGCGGCCGACCCTCTAGCCTGGCGCCTGTGCTGTTGCGAAGGCGTCGATCTCTTCCACGCTGGCGAGCCGTGTGACCTCGATGCCGGCCGCCTCGGCCTCGTCGATGTTGGCGCGGATGGTCGGCATCCAGTCCTGCTCGGTCTCCCACAGGGTCTCGAACATGTCCTCGGTCGGGATCAGCTCGTCGAGGCCGGCGAGCGGATGCTCGAGCTCGGCCGGTCCCTGGTCGATCTGGCGCTCGGCGGCGAGCCAGAAGTGCATCCAGATCGGCATGTCGATGACGATGATCCAGGTCGCGCGCAGCAGGCGCGGTCGCGCATCGAGTGCAGGTGGCCCATGCCCTCGATGATCCAGCGTTTCGCCGGCGATCAGCGGCCCGTGCAGTGCGTCGTATTCGTCCTCGGGCGTGACCTCCCAGCCGGGCCGCCACAGCAGCTTGTCGACCTCGGTCAGCGGCAGGTCGCGCGCCTGCCGCCATGCGCCGCGCCAGGGTCGACTTGCCGCCGCCCGCGTTGCCGATGATCGCGATCCGCTCGCCGGTCATGGAAGCTTCCCCTTCCTCCCTTGCGGGGGAAGGTTGGGATGGGGGGTGAGCGGCGTCAGCCGCTTCGCCGCACCGCAGGCAAGGGAACTGCTCCGCGGTCCCCCCTCCCTGGCCCCCGGATCAAGTCCGGGGAAGAGCCTGCCCCTCGCTGGGGGGAGGGGATCATGTTGTGGTTGCGGCCCGTCACGCGTCGAAGACGATGACGCTGCGCGCCACCTCGCCGCCCTTCATCTCGTCGAAGGCCTCGTTGATCTTCTCGATTGGCATGCGGCGGCTGATCATGTCGTCGAGCTTGCAGCTTGCCGTTGAGGTAGAAGTCGACGTAGCGCGGCATGTCGACGCGGAAGTGGTTCGAGCCCATGTTGGAGCCCTGCAGCACCTTGTCGTCGAGCAGGTCGGCGCCGTGAACTTCGATCATCTGGCCCTCGGGCACCATGCCGATGATGGTCGCCGTGCCGGAGCGGCGCAGCATGCGGAAGGCCTGCTCGGCTGGTCGCCTTCAGGCCGAGCGCCTCGAAGGAATACTCGACGCCGCCGCCGGTCATCTCGCGCACCGCCTCGACCGGATCGACCTCGGCGGCGTTGACCACGTCGGTCGCGCCGAAGTGCTTGGCCAGGTTCAGCTTCGAACCCTTGATGTCGACCGCGATGATGCGGCCGGCGCCGGCGATCGCCGCGCCGTTGATCGCCGAAAGGCCGATGCCGCCGCAGCCGATCACCGCCACCGTGGAGCCGACCTCGACCTTGGCGGTGTTGATGACCGCGCCGAAGCCGGTGGTGACGCCGCAGCCGATCAGCGCCGCGCGGTCGAACGGCATGTCCTCGCGGATCTTCACCAGGGCATGCTCGTGGATCAGCATCTGCTCGGCGAAGGCCGACAGGCTGTAGAACTGGTGCATGGTCGCCGCCGTTCTGGGCTGAGCCAGGCGCGGCTCGTCGCCCTCGGCGCGCGCGACCTCCGGGTTCTGGCAGCAGAACGGCCGGCCCGGTGGTGCAGTATTCGCAATGGCCGCAGAAGACCGACAGGCAGGTGATGACGTGGTCGCCCGGCTTGACGTAGCTCACCTCGGAGCCGACCGCCTCGACGACGCCGGCGGCCTCGTGGCCCAGGATCGTCGGCATCGGTGCCGCGTACTTGCCCTCGATGTAGTGCAGGTCGCTGTGGCAGACGCCGCAGGCCGTGGTCCGCACCAGCACCTCGTGCGACTTCGGGCTTGGAGATCGAGACGGTCTTCGATCGAGAGCGGCTTGTTCACCTCGCGCAGCACGGCGGCCTTCATGGTGTCACTCCCGGTTGTCGGCTTTTGTCGATTGGAGCAGAACGCGGTGCCCGACTTCAATCGCGCAAAGCGCGTCTTGCCGCCGCCGCGCGAAGGCTCCACGCTCCGCACGTCACGCGACAGGGAGCAGGGATCATGAGGAACGACATCGGTCTGGGGTTGACCCCCGGCAGCGTCGAGCTGGACGCGATGGGTGAACCGATGCTCGCCTTCCCGGAGGCCGAATACCGCGACCGCATCCGCCGGGTGAGGGAGTTGATGGCCGAGGCCCGCATCGACCTGCTGTGGGTCACGGCGCCGGACGCAGTGTGCTGGCTGCACGGCTACTACGCGAGCTGGTACAAGGCGCAGTCGCCCATGCGCTACCCCCAGTGCTACGGCACGGCGATCCACGTCGACCACGACAACTTCATCTTCTTCGACAACCCGACCGAGCTCGGCATCACCGCGCAGTATTCGATCTCGAAGGACAATCGCTGGCTGCCCTCGCGCGAAGCGGCACCCAATCTCGATTTCATCATGAACGAGCTGGAGGCGGAGGGCTGGCTCAAGGGCAACGTCGGCATGGAGTTCTGGAGCTACCTGCCCAACCGCGCGATCAGCACGATGTTCGAGGGTGCCTTCCGCGCCCGCGGCTGCAACGTCATGGATGCGAGCGCGATCACGCGGCGCGCCCGGCGGGTCAAGTCGCCGGCCGAGATCGCCGCGATCGAGGAGGCGGTGCGGATCTGCGAGATCGGCCACCGGACGATCCGCGAGAACCTGCGGCCGGGCATCACCGAGCTCGACCTGTTCGGCCAGGTCACAGCGGCGATGATGGCCGCGGGCGGCGAGTTCCCCGCGCTGATCCCGATCTTCAACAGCTTCCCCGTGGTGGCGGGCAAGCGCGCCTCCGGCGGCCACAGCATGGCGACCCGGCGCAAGATCTCCGCCGGCGAGTACCTGGGGGCCGACCTGTGCGGCGTCTTCAACCGCTACCACGGCAATGTCTGCCGCGGCTATTTCCTGGGCGATCCACCGCGCGACATGCTCGACCACACCGCACGGGCATCGGGCGTCTTCAAGGTCATCGAGAGCGAGGTGAAGGCCGGCATGACGGTCGCCGAGGTCAATGCCGTGCTGAAGCGCTACTACGAGGACGTCGGCCTGTGGGGTACGCCGGGCTGGGCGCTGGGCTACGAGCTCGGTCTCTCGCTGCCGCCGGACTGGGTCGGCGACTTCTACTTCCACGTCATGGACACCAGGTACCTCGACCGGGTGTTCGAGGAGGGCATGGTCACGAACTTCGAGAGCATCTTCAACACCGCCCTGATTGACATGATGGCCTACGGCAAGGACGGCACGCGCCGGCTCTCCACGGTCCCGCTCGAGGTCTGCGCCGTCTAGCCTGCGGGCTTTTCCAGCGCGACCACCTCGAAGGGATAGAGCGGCATGCCGATGCGGCGCTCGAAACGCGGCACGGCACCCGCCGCCAGCAGCGCCGGCAGGACCTCGACGGCGCGGCAGCCCATCGAGATGCCGGGGGAGCGCCAGACCACGTCCTCCAGGCGCTCGGCGAGCCAGTGCATGACAGGGGAGCGCGGCGAGGCCGAATGGGCGATGCCGAGACGGCCGCCCGGCCGCAAGACGCGGTAAAGCTCGAGTGCGCCGGCGACCGGGTCGATCAGCGGACAGACGCTGTAGCTCGACACGACCGCGTCGAACGATCCGTCGGGAAAGGGCAGGGCCAGCATGTCGCCGACGACGCAGCGCACGGCGTCGTCGAGCCCGGCTTCGCGGGCCTTGTGCCGAGCCTCGCGCAGCATGGCCGGGCTGAAATCGCAGAGCGTGACGTGGCCGCCAGGCCCCGCGGCGCGCGCGGCAAGCAGGGCCGTGCTGCCGGTGCCCGCGCCGGCGTCGAGCACGCGGTCGCCGGGCCGGACCGCCTGCTCGACGATCAGGCGCCGGCCGCGCTCGTCGGCGTGGAGCGTGAGCAGCCCGTGCTCCCGGTCGTAGCGCCGGGCGAGACGCTCGTAGACGCTTCTCAGCGTTCCGGGCGCGATGGCCTGTCTCAGGGCACGTGCCATGTCGCGCACCTCCGATCGCCGATCCTAGACCGACCCGCGCCTGCACCCAATGAGCAGTGCGCGGACGGCATGGCCGGAAGTCAGGCGATCAGGGCGGGCGAGGATTTGGGCGGCGACGCCCACTTGACGTCTGTCCTGACAAGGTGCGAAAGCCTTGGCGTGCGGCTCCGCGCGGCCGCCCTTCGCCGTCGAGGACACGCACCGCGCCATGAGCCCCGATCCCCACGCTGCGACGCTGCCTTCGTCCCTGCGGCCGAAAATCGACTGGCGCGGGCTGGTCGCGGTGATCGGCACCATGGCCATGATGGCCATGTTCTACGGCTACACCGGCCCGCTCTTTTCCATCGTGCTGGAGGCCCACGGCGTCCCGGGCAGCCTGATCGGCATCAGCGCCGCCGTGCAGATGACGGCGGTCTTCATCCTGCTGCCCTTCGTGCCGCGCCTGATCCGCCACTTCGGCCCGGCCCGGGTGATCACCACTGGTGTCGTGGTGGCACTCGTGGCGCTGACCCTGATGGGCCTCTACGTTGACGTCTGGCTCTGGTTCCCGCTGCGCTTCCTGCTCGGTGGCGCGCAGTCGATGATGTGGACCACGGGCGAGACCTGGATCAACCACGTCAGCGACGACCGGGTGAGGGGCCGCACCATCGCCGTGTTCTCCTCGGCGATCGCCACCGGCTTCTCGATGGGCCCCTTCCTGCAGGCCTGGACCGGGATGGAGGGCCATCTGCCCTTCATCGTCGGCGGCCTGCTGGTGGCGGGCTGCCTGCTTCCGCTCGTGGTCTCCTACGGCAGCCGGATCGAGGCCGAAGGGCGCAGCACCGTACGGCTCCACCAGTATCTGCGGCTGGCGCCGCTGCCGATGGTCTCCAACTTCGTCTTCTCGGCGATCGCGACCTCCATCATGTCGCTGGTCTCGGTCTACGGCCTGCGCCTGGGCATGGACCGGAGCTCGGCCGTGGAGGCGATCGGCTGGATGGGCTGGGGCGGCGTCGCGATGCCGCTGCTGATCGGTTACCTCGCCGACCGCATCGACCGTCGCGCCCTGCTGTCCTGCGTCGTCGTGCTGGGCGCCCTGGGCTGTGTCGCCCTGCCGTGGATCCTGCCCCTGGGCGGCGCCGGCGTGCTCTGCCTCATGCTGTTCGGCGGCATCCGCTCGTCGCAGTACAGCCTGACCGTGATGCTGCTGGGCGAGCGCTTCCGCGGCGCCGACCTGCCGTCGGCGACCGCCGTCTTCGGCTTCATGTACGGCTGCGGCTCGATCGCCGGACCGTCGATTTCCGGCTTCGCGATGGACTGGTGGGATCCCCACGGCCTGCCGGCAGCGGTCACGCTCTATTTCCTGCTGTTCCTGCCCATGCCGGTCATCGCCTGGGTCCGCCGGCGCCGGGGCATCGCCTAGGCCAACTTGTAGTCCACCGTCCGGCCACGGCGGGTGAACCAGCCCTTCACGAAGAGATCGCCGTCATAGAACAGGCTGCCCTTCGCCACGTCGCTGTCGATATCGAACCGGTCGGCCCTGACCGTGCCGGTCTGGCGCCGGACCTGCTCGGTGCCGGCGGCGGTGACGGTGAGGTCGACGACCTCGCCGGTCTTGGCGTTGACGATCGGACGGTGCCCAGGCACCGGCGGGACGAAGACGTCGTTGTTGGTCATGACGTCGGCCGGCGCCGTGAAGCTGCCCTTGGTCCCGGTCAGCGTGAAGCCCGCGTCGCTCGGCTGGCCCGTCACCTTGTAGAACTTGCCGTCGTCCTCGGTGGCGCTGGCAAACCCGGTCAGCAGGCCGCCGCGCCATGTCTCCGTGCTGGTGTGGATGAAGCGGATGGCATCGAAGAACAGCAGGCTGATGGTGATCTCGACCTTGTTGGTCACGGTGAAGTTGCCGCTGCCGCTGCCGCCGTCGTCGGTCACGGCGATGTCGTGGCTGCCGACCGGCAGCCCGACCCACGACAGGGCGTAATGCAGGCGGCCGCTGGCGGGCGTCGCCAGCGGCGGCAGGTTGGCCTCGGCGCGGGCGTTGCGCGGCAGGCAGGCCAGCGCCAGGCCGCCAGCCAGCAGCCCGCGGCGGCTGAGGCCGTAGCGGGGCGGCGGGAGACGGTCGTGGACTGTGGCGGCCATGGCCTTCCATATGGTGACGAACAGGGCGATCGCGCGGCGATCGTCAGTCCTCGAGCCGGTTGAACGTGCGCAGGATGTCGCGCACCTCGTCAACGGGCAGGCCGGGCGACGTGTTCCCGTCGATCCCGACCATGGTGTCGGACGCCACGATGGCGTTGATCACCGCTTCCTCGGCCGCCTCCACGGCGGCCTCGAACAACGGGTCGATATGGGCGTCGTGCAGGAACTCCGCCCGGCGCAGGCCGTCGGTGGCGGCCCAGGTGTCCTCGTTGGCGGTCGAAAGCGCCACGAACATGTCGCCGGAGTTGTTGCGCCCGATCGCACCCGTGCGCGCGATGCCCAGCCCGACGCGCTGGGCGATGCGCTTCAATTGTGGCGAGAGCAGGGGGGCGTCGGTGATTGCCGTCGCGATGATCGAGCCCGACTCCTTCTCCTTCCAGCCACCCGCCAGGGTGCGTCCGACCGGCGCACCGCCGATCAGCAGGTCGCGGCGCAGGCCGTGATTGGCCTGCAGGATGACGCCCATGGTCCAGGTCCCCGGCCCGGTCTCGACCACGCGGCTGGCGGTGCCGATGCCTGCCTTGAACTCGTAGGCGGTCATGCCGGTGCCACCGCCGACGCTGCCTTCCGCGACCGGGCCGCCGCGGGCGCCGGCGAGTGCGGCGACGACGTGCTCGGGCCGGACGTGCTGGCCGACGATGTCGTTGAGCCAGCCATCGTGGGTCTCGCCGACGACGCGGATCGACTGGCCCATCAGGGTCATCATGAGTTCGTTGTCGTAGCCTTCGGTGAGCCAGCGCGCGACAGCGTCGCGCACGAGGCCGACCGACATCGAGTTGGTCGTGGCCAGAGGTCCGCCCATCAGGCCCTGGGCCTCCAGGCGCAGGGTGCCGGTGATCTCGCCCCAGGGGTTGAGGCCGTGGAAGCCGGCGAAACAGGGCTTCAGCGCACCGGCCCGGCCCCTCGGAAAGACCACCGTGACGCCGGTGCGGACCGGACCCTTGCCGACCGTCCAGCGGGCCGTCGCCCTCGATCAGGGTGGTGTGGCCGACCTCGACGCCGGCGATGTCGGTGACGGCGTTGAGGGGACCGGGCGTACCCGTGAACGGGAAGCCGAGGTCGCGGGCGCGGGGCCGAGTGGGTAAGGATGCCATGCCGGGACGCTAGCGCTGCGCTGGCGCCCCGGCAACGCCGAGCGTCAGTCGAACTGCGGCACCGTCGCCTGGACAGACGGACGCGCGCTCATGCGCTCCTGCCAGGCCATCAGGTGACGGCGGCCCGCGACGCCCTCCTTCGTGTCCGGGGTGAGGCCGGCATAGAAGATCGCGGGCAGCATGGCGAAGTCGGCGAGCGTCGCCTGGTCGCCGGCGAGGTAGGGCGAGGCGGCCAGCGCCCGGTCGAGGACGTCGAAGGCGTGCTCGGCGCGGGGCAGGGCCTCGGCGATCCTCGCCTCGTCGGAGGCAATGCCGAAGAAGCGCGGCATGACCAGGCGCTCGACGATGATCGAGCGGATGAGGTCACTGGCGATATAGTCGTTGTGGACGCTGACCCATTGCAGGCAGCGCGCCAGCCCTGCGGCGTCGGCCGGGATCAGGGCCGGGCCGTCGAAGGCGCGGCTGACGTAGGTGACGATCCCCAGCATCTCGAACAGGTGGACGTCGCCGTGACGCCACGCCGGCATACGGCGGAACGGATGGATCGCTTCGTAGTCGGGCGCCTTCAGGTCGGCCTCCTGCAGGTCGATGTCGACGCCCTTCTCGGCGCAGGCGATGCGGACGGTCCGCACGAAGGGACTGAGGGGACTGCCGTAGAGGATGGGCTTGCTCATGGTCGTGGCTCCGGACTGTGGGGTCAGGCGGTTGCGAGGTAGGCCTCGAGGCTGTCGAGCGTGCTGGCCCAGCCGCCGCGATGCCGCTCCATCGAACTCGACACTGGGCAGCAGGGTGTGGTGGAGGCGGAGCTCGGTGCCGCCGCTCGCCTCAGCGAAGGTCAGCGTCACCAGTGTCTCCGGACCAGGTCCGTCTTCGTTCACCCACTGCCAGGTGAAGACGAGTCGCTCCGGTGCAGCGACCTCGCGATAGGTGCCGCGCACGTGGTGGCGGCCCTCGCGGCCGTCGTCGCGGACCAGCATCATGTCGTAGCTGCCGCCGGGCCGGGCATCGACCTCGGCACTGGCGGCGTGCATGCCCATGGGACCGATCCAGGCGGCGAAGGCGTCGCGCTGGATGAAGGCTTCGAAGACCTTGGCCCGTGGGTGGGCGAAGCGACGGGTCAGCGTCAGCTCCTGGCTGCCGGGAGAGAGATCGTTCATGGCTGGGGGTCCTCGTCGGGTTCTGTTGTGTCGGTGGGGTGGGGTTCGGGCAGGCCGTCGAGATAGTTGGCCAGGCGGTCGAACTGCTCCTGCCAGAGCCGGCGGTAGGTCTCGATCCAGTCACGCGCCGAGGCGAGTCGCTCGGGCGCAAGCTGGAGGCGGTGGACGCGGCCCTCGACAGTGCGACGGATCAGTCCGGCACCCTCCAGCACCTTGAGGTGGCGTGAGATCGCTGGCAGCGAGATCGCGAACGGTTCGGCGAGCTCGCCGACCTGCGCCTCGCCCAGGGCGAGCCGCGCCAGGATGGCGCGCCGGGTCGGGTCGGCGAGCGCGTGGAAGGCGGCATCGAGGCCGTCGATCTGAATATTAACCATATGGTTAAATATCTGGAGTCGATCCCGCCAACAGTGCAGTCCGCAAGCGCAATTCTGTTGCGCCGGCCGGGCCGCGGCGTGCGGACGCCCTTCACAATTCGGCCTTATTCCGCCATGTTGCGGCGCGACAATCGGCGCGACCAATCGGGATACGATCATGCGAATTGCGATGTCCGAAGGAGCGGCGGCCCGGCGAGGCACGGGTCGCCGCTTCTCCCGACATGGTGAAGAAGCTCGTCGCGTCCGGCGTGGAGATCGCCGTCGAGGCGGACGCGGGCGTCGCCTCCGGGGTGTCCGACGAGGCCTTTGGCCGCGGCCGGCGCGACGATCGCCGCCGATCGCGGCGGCGGTGCTCGCCGGTGCCGACTTGGTGCTGAAGGTGCGGCGGCCGCTGCTCGCCCGGCGAAGGCGGATCGACGAGTTGGCGCTGATTCCCGAGGGGGCCGCCCTGGTCGGCCTGATCAACCCGTTCGGCCAGCCCCAGCAGTTCGAGGCCTACGCGACCAGGCGCCTGACGGTGCTTCGCCATGGAGCTGGTGCCGCGCATCAGCCGGGCCCAGTCGATGGACGCGCTGTCGTCCCAGGCGAACCTGGCCGGCTACAAGGCGGTGCTGGACGCCGGCATCTACTACAAGCGCGCCATGCCGATGATGATGACGGCGGCCGGCACCCTGGCGCCCGCCAAGGTGCTGATCCTGGGCGCCGGCGTCGCCGGGCTGCAGGCGATCGCCACGGCGCGCCGCCTGGGCGCGCGTGGTCGCCGCCTTCGACGTGCGCCCGGCGGTCAAGGAGCAGGTCGAGAGCCTGGGCGCCAGCTTCGTCGAGGTCGAGGGCGCGGCCGACGCCGAGACCGCGGGCGGCTACGCCAAGGAGATGGACGAGGACTACAAGCGACGCCAGGCCGAGGCTGATCCACGAGGCGCTGAAGAAGCAGCGACATCTGCATCACCACCGCGCAGATCCCCGGCCGGCCGTCGCCCAAGCTGATCACCGCGCAGATGGTCGCCGACATGAAGCCGGGCTCGGTCATCGTCGACCTCGCGGCCGAGGGCGGCGGCAACTGCGAGCTGACCGAGCCGGACAAGGTGGTCCAGAGCGACGGCGTCACCATCGTCGGCTTCGCCAACGTGCCGCGCCGGCTCGCCGACGGATGCGTCGCCAGCTCTACGCCCGCAACCTGCTCAACTTCCTCGAGCCCTTGATCGACAAGGAGAGCGGCGACGCTCGCCATCGACTGGGAGGACGAGATCGTCGCCGGGCGCCTGCGCCATGCGCGACGGCGACGCTCGTCCACCCGGCATGCTGACCGGCCAAGGGAGGCGCTATCGATGGAAGTTGCGGTCGATCCCTTCGTCTTCCGGCTCACCATCTTCGTGCTGGCCGTCTTCGTCGGCTATTACGTGGTGTGGAGCGTCACGCCGGCGCTGCATACGCCGCTGATGGCGGTCACCAACGCGATCTCCAGCGTCATCATCGTCGGCGCGCTGATCGCCGCCGGCCCGGCCGACGTGCAGCATCTCGAAGATCCTGGGCTTCATCGCGGTGACGCTCGCCGCGGTCAACATCTTCGGCGGCTTCACGGTGACCCAGCGCATGCTGCAGATGTTCAGGAAGAAGGAGCGCCAGGGGCAGGCCAGTGCATGTCAGCCAATCTCTCGCGGCTCTCGCCTACCTGGTCGCCGCGGTCTGCTTCATCCTGGCGCTGAAGGGCCTGTCGTCGCCGACCTCGTCGCGCGCGCGGCAACGTCATCGGCATCGTCGGCATGGTGATCGCCATCGCGACCACGCGTGGCGAGCCCGGACGTCGTCTCCTACGCCTGGATCGTCGCCGGCCTGGTGCATCGGCGGCGCGATCGGCGTCGTCATCGCGCTGCGCATCCAGATGACGGCGATGCCGCAGCTGGTCGCCGCCTTCCACAGCCTGGTCGGCCTGGCCGCGGTGCTGGTCGCCGCCGCCGCGTTCTATGCGCCCGAGGCCTACGGCATCGCCGACGCCGACGGGCGCGATCCAGCCGTCGAGCCGGATCGAGATGATCGCTGGGCATGGCGATCGGCGCGATCACCTTCTCCGGCTCGGTCGTCGCCTTCGCCAAGCTGCAGGGCCTGGTTTCCGGCGCGCCGGTCGTCGTTCCCGGGCCAGCACCTGCTCAACCTGCTGCTCGGGCTGGTCGTGATCGGGCTCGGCGCCTGGTTCGTCGCCAGCCAGAGCGACGACTGGCCTTCCTGGTCTGGTCGTGCGCGCTCGCCTTCCTGCATCGGCGTCACGCTGATCATCCCGATCGGCGGCGCCGACATGCCGGTCGTCATCTCGATGCTGAACTGCTATTCGGGCTGGGCGGCGGCCGGCATCGGCTTCACGCTGGAGAACGACGCTGCTGATCATCACCGGCGCGCTGGTCGGCTCGTCGGGCGCGATCCTCTGCTACATCATGTGCAAGGGGATGAACCGCTCGTTCTTCAACGTCATCCTGGGCGGCTTCGGCGGCGAGGCGGCCGGGCCGGCGGCGGACCTGGGCGACCGCACGGTCAAGCAGGGCAGCGCCGAGGACGCGGCCTTCATCATGAAGAACGCCGAGCAAGGTCATCATCGTGCCGGGCTACGGCATGGCGGTGGCCCAGGCCCAGCACGCGCTGCGCGAGATGGCCGACATGCTGAAGGAGGAGGGCGTCGAGGTCGCCTACGCCATCCACCCGGTCGCCGGCCGCATGCCGGGCCACATGAACGTGCTGCTGGCCGAGGCCAACGTGCCCTATGACGAGGTGTTCGAGCTGGAGGAGATCAACCGCGAGTTCGCCACCGACCGACGTCGCCTTCGTGATCGGCGCCAACGACGTCACCAACCCGGCGGCCAAGACCGACCCGACAGCCCGATCTACGGCATGCCGATGCTCGACGTCGAGAAGGCGCAAGACCGTGCTGTTCGTGAAGCGCTCGCTGTCGCCGGGCTATGCCGGCGTCGACAACCCGCTGTTCTACCGCGACAACACCATGATGCTGTTCGCCGACGCCAAGAAGATGGTCGAGGACATCGTCAAGGCGCTGGAGTAGGGACGAGCCCCAACGCCAAGCGGCGGATGCACGTTCGCGCATCCGCCGGCCAGGTCGGGATAACGGTCAGGCGAAGCTAGTCGTTGCTGCCTTCGCGGATCGCCCGCTTGCGGGCGAGCTTGCGCGCGCGGCGCACGGCTTCGGCCCGCTCCCGCTTTTTCTTCTCCGACGGTTTCTCGAAGTGCCGGCGCAGCTTCATTTCACGATAGACGCCCTCGCGCTGCAGCTTCTTCTTCAGCGCGCGCAGGGCCTGATCGACATTGTTGTCGCGTACGGTGACCTGGACGATGGTACTTCTCCCGTGATCTCGATGGCCATTCTTTGGCCGAATTGCTTCAGGCGATCTCCGCCCGGGGACGCGGCTCTTAGCACGTCGCCCCGGCCGTGTGAAGCGGATCGAGGTCCCGGGGCACATGTTGTGCGACTCCGCGGGCGAGGGCGGCACGACGCGCCGGACGGGGCGCCGGGCGCCGCGGGTCGACGAGGCCGGGTGCCCGGAGTCGCTTCCCCGTTCGACCCGCACCCCGTCGGCCGCTTCGGGGGGCCGGCGCGTGACATCGCCCGTCGGCTCGACCAATCTGTCGGGGCGAACCGAATGAGAAGGAGACTGGACATGGCGCTGGCGGTGGGCGAGATCGAAATCCAGACCGTGGTCGAATCGTTCGGCCTTTCGGGGATGCCCCACGAGGTCTTCCCGGACGCGACGCCGGAGGCGATCGCGCCCTATCGCCACTGGCTGGAGCCCGCCGCGCTCGACCCCGCAACCGGCCAGCTCCTGATGCCGGTCCAGACCTATCTGGTGAGGACCAGGCACCACAACATCCTGCTCGACACCTGTGTGGGCAACCACAAGAACCACCCGAACATGCCGGAGTATCACCAGCACACCGAATACACCCTGCTGGAGGACATCGCCGCGGCCGGGGTCGCGCCCGAGGAGATCGACATCGTCATGTGCAGTCACCTGCACGTCGACCATGCCGGCTGGAACACGCGCCTGCTCGACGGTCGCTGGGTCCCGAGCTTCCCCAACGCGCGCTACATCTTCGCCAGGAAGGAGGTCGCCGCCTGCGAGGCGCTCGGCCGCGAGGGCGAATCGATCTACGAGGAAAGCGTGCTGCCGGTGCTGGAGGCGGGCCTGGCCGAGATCGTCGAGGCCGATCATGCCGTCAACGACCAGCTCTGGCTGGAGCCGACCCATGGTCACACGCCCGGCCATGTCGCCATCCACCTCGCGTCGAACGGGCAGCGCGCCGTGATGTCGGGCGACCTCATCCATTCGCCCGTGCAATTGCCCCATCCGGAATGGAGCCCCATCTACGACGCCGACCCGGCCGAGGGCGCGCGCACGCAGGCGTCGCTTCCTCGAATCGGTGGCGGAAACCGACATTCTGATGATGACCCAGCACTTTCCCGCCCCCTCGTTCGGGCACATCTTCGGCCGCGGCGACGGCTTCGGCATGCGCTACCACGGCTGCGACATGGTGCACGGCTAGGACCGCGCGATGGCCATTCTCAAGATCGCCAGGATGGGCCACCCGGTGCTGGCGCAGCGGGCGCATGAGGTCGAGGACCCGACCGCGCCGGAGATCCGCGACCTGGTCATCGACATGGTCGAGACCATGTACGACGCCAACGGCCGGGGTCTCGCCGCGCCGCAGGTTCATGTGCCGCTGCGCGTCGTCGTCTTCATCACGCCGGACGACCCGGACCACACGGGCATCACCGCCATCGTCAATCCCGTGGTCGAGCTGCTGACCGACGAGCGGGTCGAGGGCTGGGAGGGCTGCCTCTCGGTGCCCGGCCTGCGCGGCATGGTGCCGCGCGCGCCGCGCCTGCGCTATACCGGGACGACGCCCGCGGGCGATCCGGTCGACCGCACGGTCGAGGGGTTCCACGCCGTGGTCGTCCAGCACGAGTTCGACCATCTCGACGGAATCCTCTACCCGCAGCGGATGAACGACCTTGGCCAGCTGATCTTCGATACGGAGATGCGCTGGCATCACCGCGCCGGCAACGAGGACGCCGAGGAGGCTTTGGAATGACGGGGAAAAATCCCACAGTGCGTCGCGATGCGGCACGCCGGCGCCTGCTCGATGCGACCCTGGCCCATGTCCCCTTCGACGGCTGGACGGTCGCCGCGCTACGCGCCGGTGCGGCCGACCTTGACATGGACCTCGCCGATGTCCAGCGCCTGTTCCCCGGCGGGGCCGACGAGGCGGTTGCCCTGTTCGTTGCCGAAGCCGACCGGGCGATGGAGGCGGAACTCGCCCGCCGCGACCTCGGCAACATGAAGATCCGCGACCGCATCGCGACCGCGGTCAGGGTTCGGCTGGAGCAGCAGGCGCCCCATCGCGAGGCGATCCGGCGCGCGCTTGCCGTGCAGGCCCTGCCGCAGAACGGGCCGGGCGGACTGAAGAGTTTGTACCGCACGGTCGACGCCATGTGGCGTGCCGCCGGCGACACCGCAACGGACTTCAATTTCTACACCAAGAGATTATTACTATCAGGAGTTTACGTATCAACTCTGATGTTTTGGTTGAATGACAAATCGGACGATCTGGAGGCCACCTGGGCCTTCCTCGACCGGCGCATCGGCGACGTCATGCAGATCCAGAAGCTGCGTGGCCGCTTCGGGCGCTATCTACCGGATCCAGAAGGATTACTGACGCGTGCCCTAGCGCGACGGCGAGCCCGCTCCGGTTCTCTCAGCTCTTCGGGAACAGCCGCGTGACGTGACCCATCTTGCGGCCGGGCCGGGCCTGGGCCTTGCCGTAGAGATGGAGCTTGGCGCAAGGCTCGGCGAGGATCCGGGGCCAGGCTGTGATGGCGTCGCCCAGCAGGTTCTTCATCACGGCATCGCTGTGGCGCGCGGGATCGCCCAGGGGCAGCCCGGCAGACCGCGCGGACGAACTGCTCGAACTGGCTGCTGACGCAGGCGTCGATCGTCCAGTGGCCCGAGTTGTGGGGCCGGGCGGCGAGCTCGTTGACCAGCAGTTCGCCGTCGGCGGTCAGGAACATCTCGACCGCGAGCAGGCCGACGAGGTCAAGGGCATCGGCCAGTTGCTGGGAAATTTCCTTCGCCCGGGCCGCGACGTCGGATCCGATCGGAGCCGGCGCCAGGGTCTCTGCAAGGATGTGGTTGCGGTGGACGTTCTCGACCACGTCGAAGGCGGCGGTAGCGCCGTCCAGCCCGCGGGCGACGATCGCGGAGACCTCGCGCTCGAAGGCGACGAAGCCCTCCAGGATGCCCTCGGGGCCGTTCATGGCGGCCCAGGCGGCAGTCGGATCGTCGTCCGGGCCGATCATGACCTGGCCCTTGCCGTCGTAGCCCAGGCGCGTGGTCTTGAGCACCGCGGGGCGGCCCAGTGCGGCGAGCGCCGCGGCCAGCTCCTGCGGCCCGCCGACACGCCGATAGGGCGTGGTGGGGATGCCCTGGCCGTTGACGAAGTCCTTTTCCGTGACCCGATGCTGGGTCGTCTCCAGGCAGCGCCAGTGAGGCCGCACGGGCACGACCGCACCCATGCGGGCGAAGGAGGCGGTCGGCAGGTTCTCGAACTCGTAGGTGACGACGTCCACAGCCTGCGCGAAGCGGTCCAGCGCGTCGGTCGTCCTCGTAGGGCGCGACGGTCGCCGCCGCGGCGACCTGCGCCGCGGGGCTGTCCGCCTCGGGGCAGAAGATGTGGCAGCGATAGCCCAGCGCGGCCGCCGCCAGCGCCGTCATGCGGCCGAGCTGGCCGCCGCCGACGATGCCGATGGTGCCGCCCGGCGCGACGATACGTGCGTCCTGGGCCACGGGCTCAGGCGGCGATCGACGGGCGCTTCGGCGACGCCCTCGGTCTGGCGAGCGCGGAAGGCGTCGAGCGCCGCCGCCACGGCCGTGTCGTCGAGCGCCACGATGGCGGCGGCCAGCAGGGCGGCGTTGACCGCGCCGGCGCGTCCGATCGCCAGCGTGCCGACCGGGATGCCGGCCGGCATCTGGACGATCGACATCAGGCTGTCCATGCCCTTCAGCGCCTGGCTCTCGATCGGCACGCCGAGCACCGGCAGCGGCGTCTTGGCCGCGGTCATGCCGGGCAGGTGCGCGGCGCCGCCGGCACCGGCGATGATCGACCTGCAGGCCGCGCCCGCGGGCCGCTTCGGCATAGGCGATCATGCGGTCGGGCGTGCGGTGCGCCGAGACGATGCGGACCTCGTGGGCGACGCCCAGCGCCTCCAGGGTCTCGGCGGCATGGCGCATGGTTTCCCAGTCGGACTGGCTGCCCATGATGACGCCGACCACAGGTGAGGACATCGCGTGCTCCCGCAGGTGCGAAAAAAGGCGGCCATCATGGTGTTTCGCGGCACGAAGCTCAAGCGCGCGCTGGTGCGGGCCGCGCCGCAGAGGCAGAGCCCGCTTATCCACCGCCCATGGCACGTGGCTTGCTTGTCTCCTGGGCAATTGCAATGGCCCGGACAAGGCGACGTCGGTCGCCGCAGCCAGATCGAGCGGGCATGGGTACACGGAGAAGCATGAGCGTGGCTGAGAACGATTTCCTCGCAACGGGTGAGACGGCGATGGCGCACGGCGTCAGCGCCGTGGAGCCGTCGCGACTGGATGCGACGGCCGACGAAATGTCGCGCGCCATCGGAATCCCACCCGAGGAGATGACGCCGCGGGTGCGCACGGCCATCATCCGCCTGCTCGACGAGTTGGAGCGCCTGCGCATCGAGCTCGGCGAGACGCGCTCGCGCATCGAGTATCTGGAGCGGCTGGCCGACCAGGATGCTCTCGCGCCGGTTGCAAACCGCCGTGCCTTCATGCGCGAACTGGGCCGCACGATCGCCTATTCCTCGCGCCACAAGATCGAAAGCAGCGTCGTCTACTTCGATCTCAACAAGATGAAGCAGATCAATGACCGCTACGGTCACGCGATCGGCGACGCAGCCCTGCTGCACGTCGCGACGATCCTGCTGAAACGGGTGAGGAATTCCGACCTGATCGGGCGCCTGGGCGGCGACGAATTCGGCCTGATCATGCCCAATTCGGACCGCGAGGGCGCGATCGGCAAGGCAACCCGCCTGGCCCAGGAGATCGGCGCGACGCCGATCACCTCGGAGGGCAAGCCGATCGTGATCGATGGCGAGTACATCTTCGTCTCGGTCTCCTTCGGCGTCCACGCCTTCCATCCCGAGGACGACGCGACCAGCGCGCTGGCCAAGGCGGACAAGGCGATGTACGTGCAAAAGAGGCGCGGCAACGCCGCTTGAGCTTGCGCGCCGTCCACCGCGACGGGAGCCCGAGCATGTCAGCCTTCTGGACCTTCACCCTCGACGTCTACGGCCGCGACGGCGTGCAATCGTCGGTCATCCACCTGCAGGATGCCCGCGGTGCCGATGTCAACCTGCTGCTCTACGCCATGTGGACCGCTGGACTGGGCCTGCCGGCCTTCGATGTCGCCAGGGCGGCGGAGTTGGCCGCGATGGCCGACCCTTGGCGCGCGGCCGCGATCGAGCCCCTGCGCGCCGTGCGCACGGCCCTGAAGGCCGGTGTCGCCCATGTTCCGTCCGATGAGGCCGACGGCCTGCGCCGCCAGGTGCTGAAGCTGGAAATCGAGGGCGAGCGGATCGAGCAGGCGACCCTGGAGCAGGCCACGCCGCAGGCGGCGGGCCGTGAGCAGGGGGCAGCCGATCCGGCCGTCGTCGCGACCAACCTGGCCGCGGTCATGGCGCTCAATCCCGCACCGCTCGCCGAGCGCGACCGCGAGGCCCTGCATCTCCTGATTGTCGCCGCCTGTCCTGGAACGGCTCCCGACGAGGCCGCCGCGGCCCTGTCCGGGAGCTGATTGCGATCCGATCTAGCCGTCGTCTTTCTGGCGCAGCCTGTCCCACCGTTGGACAAGGTCCGTATCGATCTGGAACAGATCGAGGATGCGTCCCACGCTCTGGTCGACCATCGCGTCCAGATTTTCCGGCCGGGCGTAGAAGGCGGGCACGGGCGGGGCGATCACCGCGCCCATCTCCGAGAGCGCCAGCATGGTCTCGAGGTGGCCGGTGTGGAGCGGGGTCTCGCGCACCATCAGGACAAGGCGCCGGCGCTCCTTCAGGGTGACGTCGGCGGCGCGGGTCAGCAGGTTCGAGGTCACGCCGGTGGCGATCTCCGACATGCTGCGGATCGAGCAGGGCGCCACGACCATGCCCAGCGTGCGGAACGAGCCGCTCGACGGTGCCGCGCCGAGATCGCCGATCGGGTAAACGACATCGGCCAGCGCCCGCACGTCGGCCGGCTTGCGGTCGGTCTCGTAGGCCAGCGTCAGGTCGGCGGTCCTGGTCATGACGAGGTGGGTCTCGATCGCCAGCGGCTTCAGCGCCTCGAGCAGGCGCACCCCATAGATCACGCCCGATGCACCGCTGATTCCGACAATCAGCCTGTCAGGGGTCGTCATGGCCGCCGGACCTCCCTATATTGAAATTGTCGAGCCGGGCTTCGCCGGCGTTACGCCGACGGATCACCGTGGACCCCTGGCTCGCGGAGGGTGAACCATAATCCGGAGGCATAGAATGGCCCAACACGCTGATTTGGCAGGTCTCGAAGCTCATCACGCTGCGCTCGAGCAGCAGATCGACGACGAGAATCATCGGCCCATGCCCGATCAAGCACACCTCACCGAACTCAAGCGTGAGAAACTCAAAGTCAAGGAAGAGATGGCCCTGATGTCGGGCGAACTTCACGTGAACTGACCCGCCGGGCCGCGCGAGCGGCCCGCGATCGAGGTCCCGACGGCCAGCACGCCGTCACGTCGCGAGCCGCGAAATCGTTGCGGTGGTGCTGTGGCCGTCCGCCAGTTCGGCGAGAACGACCTCGCCGCCATACGCCTGTACTACCTCCGCGCCGACCACCTGTTCCTCGGTGTAGTCGGCGCCCTTGACCAGCACGTCAGGCCGCAGCCGCTCGATCAGGCCGAGCGGCGTGTCCTCGTCGAAGATCACCACCGCGTCGACGTCGGCCAGCGAGGCGAGCACCTGCGCGCGCGCGATTCTCGTCCTGCATGCGGCCGGCTCGCGCCCTTCAGCGCGGCCGACCGAGGCGTCGCTGTTGAGGCCGACCACCAGCCGGTCGCAGCGTGCGCGCGCCTGGCGCAGCAGCGAGACGTGGCCAGGGTGCAGCAGGTCGAAGCAGCCGTTGGTGAAGCCGACCTGCCGGCCCTGGCCGCGCCAGCGCTCGGCCTGGTCCAGCAGCGACGCCGGGCGCGTGGATCTTGTCCTCGTTGGCGTTGCAGCCGCTGCTCGCGCATGGCGCGGCCCAGATCGTCGGATATGACGACGGCGGTGCCGGTCTTGCCGACCACGATGCCGCCGGCGAAGTTGGCCAGCCGCGCCGCATCGGCGGCGGAGAGGCCGCGCGCCGAGCGCGGCGGCGAAGGTCGCGACGACCGTGTCGCCGGCGCCGGAGACGTCGAACACCTCGCGCGCCTCGGCCTCCGAGATGACTCGACCGCTGCCGTCGGCGGCGACCAGCGACATGCCGTCGCCGCCGCGCGTCACCAGGATCGCCTCGGCAGCCGCATTCGCCGATCGCGCGCTGGGCGGCGGCCCGACCACCTCCGTCGTCGGTCTCGGCCATCATGCGGGTGGCTACGGCCAGTTCGCGCGCGGTTCGGCGTCAGCACCGTGGCGCCGCGATAGCGCGCGAAATCGCGCGCCCTTGGGATCGACCACCACGGGCACGCCGGCGTCGCGCGCGGCCCCGATGACGGCCTCGACAACGCTCCGGCTCAGCACGCCCTTGGCGTAATCGGAGAGGATCAGGGCGTCGATGCCGTCGAGCCCGCTGGCGACGATATCGACGATGCGCTCGCGGGTCGCCTGGTCGACCGGCCGCTCGGTCTCGCGGTCGGTGCGCAGCAACTGCTGGCTGCCGGCGACATAGCGCACCTTGATCGTGGAGCGGCGGCCGCGCTCGACCAGCAGGTAGGGCTCGATGTTCTGCTCCTCGGCCGACCATGGCGATCAGGTCGCGGCCGGTCTGGTCGTCGCCGACCACGGCTGACGAAGCAGGCACCGGCCCGAGCGCCACCAGGTTGCGCACCACATTGCCGGCGCCGCCCAGCATGGCCTCCTCGCTGCCGACGCGCAGCACCGGCATCGGCGCCTCCGGCGAGATGCGCTCGACCTCGCCATAGACGAAGCGGTCGAGCATCAGGTCGCCGATGCACCATGATGCTGGCGCCGGGCAGGCGCTCCAGGGCGGTGGTCAGGTCGGTGCTGTCGGTCATGGACGGGGTCCCCGCGGGCGCCACTCGATTAGACGCAGCGGCGCTTGCTGGCAACCCCGGCCTGCGTCGCCCGCCGTTCAATCGCCCTCGTTGAGCGCCGCGGCCTGGTCACCAGGACGTACTTCTGCACCTTGCCGGTCGAGGTCTTGGGCAGGGCGCCGAAGACGACGGCCTGGGCGCCTTGAAGTGGGCCATGTTGTCGCGGCAGAAGGCGATGATCTCCTCGGTCCGTCGCGGTCGCGCCGTCCTTCAGGGTGACGAAGGCGCAGGGCGTCTCGCCCCACTTGCTCGTCCGGGCGCGCGACCACGGCGGCCTCCAGCACCTTGGGGTGGCGGTAGAGCACGCTCTCGACCTCCATGGTCGAGATGTTCTCGCCGCCGGAGATGATGATGTCCTTGGCGCGGTCCTTCAGCTCGATGTAGCCGTCCGGGTGCATGACGCCCAGGTCGCCGGAGTGGAACCAGCCGCCGGCGAAGGCCTCGTCGGTCGCCTTCGGGTTCTTCAGGTAGCCCTTCATGACGATGTTGCCGCGGAACAGGACCTCGCCGATGGTCTCGCCGTCGGCGGGCACCGGCTCGCAGGTCTCCGGGTCGGCCGACGGTGAGCCCCTCGAGCACCGGATAGGCGCACGCCCTGGCGCGCCTTCAGGTCGGCCTGCTCGTCGAGCGTCAGCTCGTCCCAGGCGCCGTGCCAGGCGCACACCACCGCCGGCCCGTAGGTCTCGGTCAGGCCGTAGACGTGGGTGACGTCGAAGCCCATCGCCTCCATGCGGGCGAGCACGGCGGCCGGCGGCGGCGCGGCCGCCGTCATCACCTTGACCGGATGGTCGAAGCTCCGGCGCTCGTCGGCCTTGGCGTTGATCAGCATGTTGAGCACGATCGGCGCGCCGCACAGGTGGGTGACGCCGTGCGTCGGCGATGGCGTCGAAGATCGGCCCGGCCGCGACCTGGCGCAGGCAGACGTGGGTGCCGGCGACCAGCGGCGATGGTCCAGGGGAAGCACCAGCCGTTGCAGTGGAACATGGGCAGGGTCCACAGGTAGACCGGATGCGGCGGCATGGCCCAGGCGAGCACGTTGCCGATGCGCGTTCAGGTAGGCGCCGCGGTGGTGATAGACGACGCCCTTGGGATTGCCGGTGGTGCCGGAGGTGTAGTTCAGGCTGATCGCGTCCCACTCGTCGGCGGGCAGCTCCCAGCGGGCCTCCGGATCGCCCTCGGCGAGGAACTCCTCGTACTCGATCTCGCCAGCCGCTCGCCGCCCGCCGCGTTCTCGGGATCGTCGATGTCGATCACCAGGGGTTTCGGCCTTGGCCAGCGCGAGCGCCGTCCTTGACGACGGCGGAAAACGCGCGTGTCGGTCAGCAGCACCTTGGCCTCGGCATGGTCCAGGATGAAGGCGATGGCCGCTGCGTCGAGCCGGATGTTGAGCGAGTTGAGCACCGCGCCGCATGGCCGGCACGCCGAAATGGGCCTCCAGGAAGGCCGGGATGTTGGCCGCCATGATCGCGACCGTGTCGCCCTTGCCGATGCCGCGCGCCTGCAGCGCCGAGGCAAGCCGGCGGCAGCGCGCGTAAGTAGTCCCGGTAGGAGCGGCTGAGCGCGCCGTGGACATAGGCCGGTGCGGTCGGGATAGACCGCGGCGGTGCGGGGCAGGAAGCGACAGCGGCGACAGCGGCACATAGTTGGCCGCGTTGCGCTCCAGATGCGTGGTCGTAGGTCGAGTCCATGAACGTCCTCCCTGGCGGCATCGATCGTTTGCCGATACACGGGCGCAATGTGCAATGGCCTGGCGTCGCACCCTGGCCCGCGACCCTGCGGCTTGACCGGGCGGCCCATGCTGTATCGATCTCTGCCAGCAAGGTCGACGCCACGGATCCGATGGCGCGGCCATCGGCAAGGTTGGTCCGGTAAGCCCGGGCCGCGACGGATGTGGAAAGGCAGGCGCCGATGACCCGGGCGTATGACGAAGCCTATCGCCGTTCGATCGAGGACCCGGAAGGGTTCTGGGGCGAGCTCGCCGAGGCGATCGACTGGACCAAGACGCTGGGACAGGGTGCTCGACGACTCGACAACCCGCCGTTCTACCGCTGGTTCACCGGGGCCGAGACGCAACACCTGCTACAACGCCGTCGACCGCCATGTCGAGGCGGGCACGGGGCGGCCAGGCGGCGCTGATCTACGACAGCCCGATCACCGGCGCCATCCGGACCCTCACCTTCGCCGAGCTGAAGGACGCGGTGGCGCGCTTCGCCGGGGCTGCTGCAAGGCCAACGGCGTCGCCAAGGGCGACCGGGTGCTGATCTACATGCCGACGGTGCCCGAGGCGGTGATCGCCATGCTGGCCTGCGCGCGCCTCGGCGCGATCCACTCCGTGGTGTTCGGCGGCTTTGCCGCCAGCGAGGTCGCCAAGCGCATCGACGACGCCGAGCCGAAGCTGATCCTGACCGCGTCCTGCGGCATCGAGCCCGGACGCGTCGTCGCCTACATGCCGATCCTGGACGCAGGCCATCGAGATCGCCAGCCACAAGCCGCGACGGTCATCGTCCTGCAGCGCGACGAACAGAGCGGCGGACCTCGAACGCCGGCCGCGACCTCGACTGGGCCGAGGAGGCTGGCCAAGGCGGCGCCGGCCGACTGCGTGTCCGTCGCCGCGACCGACCCGCTCTACATCCTCTATACCTCGGGCACCACGGGCAAGCCGAAGGGCGTGGTGCGCGACAACGGCGGCCACGCTGGTGGCGCTCAAATGGTCGATGAAGGCGCGTCTACGACGTCGATCCGGGCGACGGCTGGTGGGCCGGCTCGCGACATCGGCTGGGTCGTCGGCCACTGCTACATCGTCTACGCGCCGCTGCTGCATGGCTGCTCGACGATCATCTTCGAGGGCAAGCCGGTCGGCACGCCCGATGCCGGCGTGTTCTGGCGCGTCATCGCCGCAGCACGGGGTCAAGGCCCTGTTCACCGCGCCGACCGCGTTCCGCGCCATCAAGCGCGACGATCCCGAGGGCGAGCTGATCGGCGACTACGACCTCTCGAGCGTTCGGCACCCTGTTCCTGGCCGGCGAGCGCGCCGACCCCGATACCATCCAATGGGCCGAGCGGATGCTGGAGCGTGCCGGTGATCGACCACTGGTGGCAGACCGAGACCGGCTGGCCGATGGCGGCCAACTGCCTGGGCCTGGGGCGCTTTCCGGTCAAGTACGGTTCGCCGACCAAGCCGGTGCCGGGCTACGACATCGACATCCTGGACGAGGACGGGCAAGCCGGCTGCCGGCCGGCGAGATCGGCGCCATCTGCGTCAAGCTGCCGCTGCCGCCCGGCCAGCCTGCCGACGCTGTGGCACAACGACGAGCGGCTTCGATCGACAGCTACATGGCCGACTTCCCCGGCTACTACAAAACCGGCGATGCCGGCTATATCGACGAGGACGGCTACCTCTACGTCATGGGCCGCACCGACGACATCATCAATGTCGCCGGCCATCGGCTCTCGACCGGCGGCATGGAGGAGGTGCTCGTCCAAGCACCAGGACGTCGCCGAGTGCGCCGTGATCGGCGTCGCCGACGCAGCTGAAGGGCCAGGTCCCGGTCGGCTTCATGGTGCTGAAGGCGGGCGTCAACCGGCCGCGACGAGGAGATCGTCAAGGAGGTCGTCCAGATGGTGCGCGACGAGATCGGCCCGGTCGCGAGCTTCAAGCCGGCGACCGTGGTCGAGCGCCTGCCCAAGACCCGCTCGGGCAAGATCCTGCGCAGCACCATGCGCCAGATCGCCGACGGCGAAAGCTACGCCATGCCGGCCACGATCGACGACCCCGCCATCCTGGGCGAGATCGCCGACGCCCTGAAACCGCTGGGATACGCGAAGGAGACGTAAGCGCCGGTCTTGTCCAACATGTTGCTGCCACCATATGATGCCTTCAATGAAGGCATCGGACTGTAGGCAGGTATGGCTCAGCTCACCGTGCGTAATGTCGATGATCGCATCGTCCGTGCCCTCAAGAAGCGGGCGGCCGAGCATGGCCACTCGGCCGAGGCCGAGTTGCGTGAAATTCTCCGAGAGGCGCTGCTGGAGGATGAACTCGACATGAAGGGGTTTGCCGCGCTAGCGGCGGACCTGCGCAGTCGTCTCCATTCGGACCTCGACAGCACGGATATTATTCGCGCCGACCGCGACAGCGATCACGCGCCGTGAAGGACGTTGTCGTCGACGCAAGCGTCGCGGTGAAGTGGCTGGTGCGGGAGGAGGGCTCCGACCAGGCTGCGATCCTCCTGAGTGACGACCATCGACTGCATGCGCCCCAACTGATCTATGCCGAGGTCGCCAATGCGCTTCGGACGCTGCAGGCACGCGGCCGGCTTTCGGACGAACAGGTGAGGGAAGCGGTGTCCGCACTCGGACGCGCACCGATCGACGTGTCGTGCCCGATGAAGGACCTGATGGCCGCGGCAACGCGCATGGCGTCGGACCTTCAGCATCCTGCCTACGATTGCTTCTATCTTGCCCTGGCCTTGCGCGAGCAATGGCCGGTCGTGACGGCCGACAAGCGCTTTGGCGCCGTGGTATCGGCGCATCCCTATCTTGCACGACACATGCTGGCGCTCTCGGAGTTCTGAGCACGGTGCGCGCCGAACGAGAAGGATATCGCGACCTACGAGGCCGCCGGCATCGTCTGCCTGCGGGGCGTCATGCCGCTCGACTGGACCGAGTTGCGGCGTAATACCAGGCGCCATTGATCGAAACCGATCAACGGCGCCGCCCTCAATTGCCGGGCGCCCGCTCCGCGGGCTTGGCTCTCGCGGCATAAGCCGCGGCGCGCCGTCGCGCGCTGACCAAGCTGCTATGAGTCCAGCTCATTGCAGCTTGGTCTAAGGCGGTTGAGGTGGCGGTGGCGCATCCCGGCCCCCATGCGGAGGAGCATGCGAAGGGGAAGGGCGCGTCTTCGGCGACCTCGATCTGTGGAAAAGGCATGAGCCGTTCCGCCGCTTCGTCTTCCAGGCAATGGTCGTCCACGGTGCGCTGGCCAACCGCGGCGTTCACCGGCGCCGGGCGTTCGCCACCCGCTGGACGGGCGACGATGCGCGCTGCTGGGTGCGCTCCGGCGAAGTCGCGATCCCGACCCGCGACCCCGGCCTGGGACAGGGCGATCCGATGGATTGCGCTCTCGTCCCGGTGGACTGGCGCCGCCCTTAGCGGCGGCGCGGCGCGAGGTCAGCCCTCGACCGGTGTGCGGAAGATCATCACGTTCCGGGGCTCGCCCTCCTCCAGCGGGTCGGGCCGGCTGCGCTCCTCGAAGCGCCCGCCGGTGTAGTCGCCGATCACCCGGCGCCAGAAGGCGATCGCCGGCAGGTTCTCCGGAATCTGGGTCACCTGCCACAGGCCCGGAAAGCGGTCGAAAGCGAGGCACGCGGCCCGGCGCCCGATGCCTTGCCCGGCGAACGTGGCGAGCACGAAGAACTGGCCCATGTTCCAGTCGAGCGTTTCGACGATGGCGCGGTGGTCGATGAGGCAGAAGCCCGCCAGCCGCCCATCCGCTTCGATCAGGAAGGGGTGGTTGCCGTCGTCCCAGTAGCCCGACCAGTCGCCGGGGTCGTAGAGCCACGCGCGCGTCGGGTCCCAGGCGCGCGCCTCGTCCGCGTCGAGTTGCGGCAGCACCGCGCGCGCGATGTCGTAGACATAGAACTGCGCCAGGGCCTGGACCAGCTGGACGTCCTTGCGGGTCGCCGGCACCAGAGTCGACGTCGGGTCGAGGCGTGTCAGCCATGGGCGGCCAGGATCTCGCGGATCTTGCCGGCCGACGACCTCCGGCTTGTGGCGAAACAGCGAGCAATGGCCGAGACCCTCGAGCAGGTGGAAATGGCCGTCGGCGGCGGCCTCGGCGACCAGGCGGCCGCGCGCCGGCGGCGTCTGCATGTCCTGGCCGAAGCCGATGACATGGAGCGGCCGGGTGCAGCCGGGCAGGCGGTCCATGGCCGAATACTTCAAGGCAGGCCTGCCACTGGGCCGCCAGCATCTCGCCGTCGCGCTCGCCATAGGCGGCGGCGACGACGGGTTTGCACTTCTCCCACAAGGCATCGTCGCCGAGCACCTCCGACGGGTACATCAGCAGCGCATAGTGGGCCAAGCGCGAAATCCGGCGGCAGCTTGCCGCCGGATTCGCGGAAACGGATTTCGGCATCTTCCCATTCGTGGATGAAGCCGCCCTTCTTTCCCGAGGTGCCCATGGCGATGCCGAGCCTGCACAGCTCCGGGTGCGAGAGCAGCATCTCCTGGACGATCAGCGCGCCCATGGAGAGGCCGACCACCACCACGGGAGGGTTGCAGACCTCGCGGATCAGGGCGGCGAGGTCGTCGGCATAGGTCGCGATCGGCCACGGCGGTGGTTGACGGCTCGACGGTGCGGCCCGCGCCGCGCGGGTCGAAGCTGGTGCAGCGGAAGTCGGGGAACAGGCCGCCATCTGCTCCAGCCATTCCTCGCCGGTCTGGTCGCCGCCGGGGCATCCAGACGAGATCGGGCCCGTTGCCCTGCTGGATGTAGTGGAGAGAGACGGCCTGCGTCTCCAGCGTTCCGGTCGTCATGTCGCGTGTCCCCTGGCCCTGTGGCGGCGCAAGGTCGCCTGCGCGATGACGGGGCGCAAGGGCAAGCGTGCGGACGCCGTCAGCCCAGGGCGAGGCCGAGACGCGGGCCGATCTCCGCGAAGCCGCACTCCTCGTAGAAGGCGACGGAGCGGGCCCAGGCGGCGGCCGGAGGGGCGCCGACCTCGAGCCTGGTCCAGCCACGCTCGCGGCCGATGGCGGCGGCCGCTTCGACCAGCATTCGTCCGACGCCGTGGGAGCGCCGGGCGGGGTCGACGTAGAGCTCGGCGATCTCGCCCTGCGCCCGGCGGGCGTGGTGCCGGTGCGCTACGTCCGCTCCGGGATGCTGGACGCGATCCTGGAGCTGGTCCGGGCCGGCTTCGGGATCAGCACCGTCAGTCGCTGGGCGGCGCGGCTTTACGTCGAGCGCGGCTTGATCGCGGCCCGCCCTCTGGGCGCGCGTGGCCTCCACACCGAGTGGTTTGCGGCCGTGCGCACCTCTGCGGACGCGGCCACCCCGGCCGACTTCCTGGCCGAGCGGCTCTCCTACTGGTGCGGCGAGGCGGACCGGGGCTTCCTCGACCCGGTCGGTCTGAACTCTCAGGCGACCAGTCGCGCCTTGTCGAGCACTGGGCCGCGCCAGAAGTAGACGGCGAAGAGCGGAGTCGTCTGCGTCGTCATCTCGTGGCGCTGCCAGGGCGGATTGTGGATCATGCTGCCCGGCGCATGGGTCGTGGCGGGCCTGCCCGCCTGGCTCCACAGGGTGTCGCCGCAGAGCGGGACGTAGATCTCCTCGGCCTCGTGGTGGTGATCAGGGTAGTGACGGCCGGGGCCGATGACGAACAGCCCGGTGGCGATGCGCGCATGCGGCACGAGGCCCTGCCAGCCCACGAGGTTGGCGTAAGCGTAGTTCGCCATATGGTCGTCGCCCAGGGCCGCGCGGTAGTGCTCGGTCTGGACCCAGGCGAGGTCGGGCTCGAGCGCGTCGTAGGCGGCGGCGACCCCGGCCAGTGGGCCCGCCAGGGCCTCGGCCATCGCTCCGGCATAGTGCCGGCAGCCGGGCAGGCGTCCGGGCGGATCGATGACTGCGGGCAGCTCCAGGCCGGCAAGTTCCGCGCCGACGTCGGCCAACATCGGCGCTGCCGGCCCGCCTGCGTCGGCCCGTTCGCGGCAGAACGCGGTGAGCGCGTCGCGCAAGGCGGCGAAGCGGGCGGGGAGCCCCTTCGCCACGGCGCTCAATGGCGCGCCGCGAGCGCGTCGAGGGCCATGACCACGTCGGCCGGGTCGGCGCGCCGCCGGTAGTCGGGATCGGCCGAGGCGAAGACGATGCGCCGGTCGGGTGCAACGATGAAGGTCGCCGGCACCGGCAGCTCCCAGCTCTCGTCGCCGTTGCTCGCCGCGAGGTCGACCCCGAGTTCCGTCACCAGGTCGCGCGCCTCCTGGTCGAGCCGGTAGACGAGGCCGAACTGGCGGGCGACCCGGTTGCCGGCATCGCTCAGCACCTCGAAGGTGAGCCGGTCGACTTCCTCGGGCGTCAGCGATCCGTCGGGATGCTCGGGCGAGATCGCCGCCAGTCGGGCGCCCAGCGCGCTGATCTCGGGCAGGGCAAGCTGGAACGCAGCGAGCTCGGCATTGCAATAGGGGCACCAGCGGCCGCGGTAGAACACCAGCACCGCCGGGCCGTCGAGCAGCAGGGCGCGCAGCGAGACCGCGTTGCCGTGGCCGTCAGGCAGGATGAAGTTGGGCGCGGTGTCGCCGACCTTCAGGGCGTCGTTGCCGGCGCCGCTCGACGCGATCCGGGCGATGTGGCGGGCGATCGCCTCCGCCTTGTCCCGCGGCAGGGTCGCGTCGATCGCGGCAAGTTGTTCCTGCAGGCTCATGCACCTCGCCCCCATGCGGGTTGTTCGCTCGCGGTCATCACCATATTGGTGGCGCAGACGCCATGACAACGGAACTGTGACATGACCGCCGAGCAGCCGCGCTGGCTCCGACCGCTGACCGACTACGGCCCGCTCGCGGTCTTCTTCGTCGCCTATCCGCTGGGCGACCTGATGACGGCGACCGCGGCGCTGATCGGCGCCACCGTCGTGGCGCTGATCGTCAGCTACGCCGTCGCGCGCCGGGTGCCGGTGATGGCGCTGGTCACGGCCGCGGTCGTCGGCGTCTTCGGCGGACTGACGCTGCTGTTCGACGACGACACCTTCATCAAGATGAAGCCGACCATCGTCCAACTCGTGTTCGCCGCCGTGCTCGGCATCGGCCTGCTGCTGCGCCGCGCGCCGCTGAAGGCGGTCATGGGCAAGGCGCTCGACCTCGACGACCACGGCTGGCGCAAGCTGACCCTGCGCTATGCGCTCTTCTTCGTCGCCATGGCGGCGCTCAACGAGGTCGTCTGGCGCACCCAGCCGACCGACATCTGGGTCAGCTTCAAGGTGTTCGGCCTGACCGTGTTGACCCTGCTCTTCACGCTCGCCCAGATGCCGCTGCTGTCGCGCCATCAGAAGCCCGAGACCGAATCTCGCGATTGAACTCGGCCAGAGGGATCCTTAACTCCCTGTTTCAAAATCAAAGAAAATCATTTATTTCCGATAATTATCGGTCAATTCTAATCTGGAATATGAGTAAGGAGAGGACCCTCGTGCCCCTGAAACGACAGCGGCCCGGGCGTTCTGCCCGGGCCGCTGCTGATCGTGTGCCGTACTGCGTCTAGAAGCCGCCCGGCCCGGGCGTACCTTCCGTCTCGCGGGCCGCGAGCTCGGCGCGCGCCTTGGTCAGCGCCTCCTCACGGGCACGGATCTTGGTGTTCGACTTCTCGATCTCGGCGTTGAGGTCGCGCGCATTGCACAGGCCGAGCTGCACCGGATCCTTGGGCGTCAACTCCTCGGCATTGCGGTGGGTGCCGTCGCGCACCTGGGCGATCGTCTGCTTGGTCGTGCCGATCAGGCGCACGATCTGGGCGTCGGTCAGCTGCGGGAACCGCTTCAGTAGGTAGGCGATGGCGTCCGGCTTGTCCTGGCGCTTGGCGACCGGGGTATAGCGACCCTTGGTCGGCTTGACCTTGGGCAGGTCGATCCGTTCGCGCATCTGGACCTTGGCCGTGGGATCGGCCTCGCAGCGGGCGATCTCCTCGGCGGTGAGCTGGCCCGCGATGACCGGATCCTGGCCGACGATGTTGGTCGCGACCTCGCCGTCCGCGATCGCCTGGACCTCCAGCGGATGCAGGCTGCAGAACTCGGCGATCTGCTGGAAGGTCAGCGACGTGTTATCGACCAGCCAGACGGCGGTCGCCTGGGGCATCAGCAACTGTGCCATGGTGACTCCTCAAGTTCGGCCGGCGCACCACCGCGCGCCGCCGTCATGTCAGGCTCTACTTAATGGAGCAGGACCGCTGTGACAACCGATCCGCGACCTGCCGACCGCAATTACGAAAGATAAACACAAGGTTGCAAATCATGGCAAGAACGCGATCAAGGAGTGGTGTGACCGTCCGTGCGGCCCGGCACGCCGATGCCCCGGCGATCGCCGATCTGGGTGCCATGCTGGCGCGCCATGTCGAGGATCCCGATCCCGGGCTCACGCCCGAGCGTGTGATCGCCGAGGGGTTCGGGCCGCGTCGGCGTTGCCGCTATCTGGTGGCAGTCGTGGCGGGCGAGGTCATCGGCGTCGCCGTGCTGGGCCAGTGGTTCGACCTCCACATGGCGCGACCGGTGCTCTACCTCTCCGACTGCGTGGTCACGCCCGTGGCGCGCGGCCTGGGCGCGGGCCGCGCCCTGATGGCGGCCGCCGCCCGCGCGGCGCTCGACGAGGGTTGCGCCATGCTGCGCTGGGAGGTCTGGGACGGCAACGCCACCGCGCGCGCCTTCTATGCCCGGCTGGGTGCTCGCGAGCTCGACGAGAGCGTCGTCACCATGGCGGTCGAGGGCGAGGCGCTTTCCCGGCTGGCCGGGCGCGTCTGAAGTCCGGAACGGCTCAGGCGACCGTCAGCACGACCTTGCCGACGTGGTCGACCTGGATCGCCTCCTGGGCGGCGGCGGCCTCGGCCAGCGGGAAGGTGGCCTGGACCACCGGCTGCGACCCGGCCGGCTGCGAGCAGGGGCAGGACCTCGGCGGCGCAGCTCGTCGGCGATCTCGGCCCTTTTGCAGCGACCGCGCGGGCGCGCAGGGTCGAGCCGGTGATGGTCGCGCGCTTCATCATCAGCGGGCAGGAAGTCGATCTCGGCCTTCGAGCCGCCCAGGAAGGCGATGAAGACGATGCGTCCCTCCATCGCCAGCGCCTTGATGTTGCGCGCGATGTAGTCGCCGCCGACCATGTCGAGGATGACGTCGACGCCGCGCCCGTCGGTCGCCTCTTTCACGACCTCGACGAAGTCCTCGCTGCGGTAGTTGATGGCGCGCTCGGCGCCGAGCGCCTCGCAGGCGCGGCAGCGCTCGTCGCTGCCGGCGGTGACGAAGACGCGGCGCCGCGGGCCTTGGCGAGCTGGATCGCGGTCGTGCCGATGCCGCTGGCGCCGCCGTGGACCAGCAGCGTCTCGCCGGCCACCAGGCGGCCGCGCTGGAAGACGTTGGTCCAGACCGTGAAGAAGGTCTCCGGCACGGCCGCCGCCTCGACCATGGAGAGGTCCCGGGCACGGGCAGCGCCTGGGGCACGGGCACCACGCAGTATTC
Organism: uncultured Gemmatimonadales bacterium; assembly: GCA_963823035.1. Taxonomy (GTDB): domain Bacteria; phylum Gemmatimonadota; class Gemmatimonadetes; order Longimicrobiales; family Gaopeijiaceae; genus SZUA-318. Next base: position 69,293 of record CAWGKG010000012.1, on the reverse strand, counting down.
GGCGTAGCCGCCGCCGGAGACCAGCGCCATGACCTTGTCGCCGGCCTTCAGGCGATCGGAATCGGGGCCGTTGGCGACGACCTCGCCGGCGAGTTCCAGCCCGGGGATGTCGCTGGCGCCGGGCGGCGGCGGATAGCCGCCGGCGCGCTGCAGGATGTCGGGCCGGTTGACGCCCGCGGCGGCGACGCGGACCAGGACCTCGCCGACCGCCGGCGCCGGCACCGGTCGCGTCGCCACCCTGACGACCTCCGGCCCGCCGCCGCCGTTATACTCGATCGCGGTCATGGTCTCGGGAACCGACGTCGACATCTCGTCCTCCGTTGCTGCGGCGCCAGCCTAGGGCATAACCCGTTCGGCGTGAATCAGGTTGAGCGCGTGAATTTGCTCTAACGTCATGATGTAGATCGGAATCACGCCATCTGGCGGAACCGCGCCGCTGCCCCGTCCGGAAGGTCGTGCGCGACCCGCGCTAGCGAAGCTCGGCCGGCTCGCCGACGAAGGCAAGGTCGATGTGGTTGGAGAGCGCGGGATCGTCGGCCGCGGCGATCTTGGCGCTGTCCCGGTCCAGGCAGGACGGGCCGGTGATCTCCTTGATCGGGTTGCGATCGACCTCGATCGAGTGGACCGTCTTGCTCTCGATGTCGACGAAGGCGATCACCCAGTAGTCCTCGACCCCGTAGATATCGCGCGGCTCATAGTGGTAGCCGTCAAGCGGGTTGTTGAGTGCCTTGCGCAGCGCCTTGGAGACCCAGCCGCTGCCGACGTAGCAGATGATGTCCCAGTCGGGCGAGATCTCCTCCAGATCGTCGACGGGGAAGGGCTGTGGTGTGCTGTCGGTCGGCAGGGTGGCCAGCCGCTTGTCCAGGCTCTGGTCGCTGACGTCGAGCTGGTGCGCCGTCTCGGTACTCAGGATGACGCCGAAGACCAGCGCGGTGACGAACGTCGCCGCCACTCCTCCCAGGATGATGACCCCGGCCCATCGCTTGATGAAACGGCCGACGCGGCCAAGACTTGCGCTCATGGAAAACCGCTGTCCAAATGGGATAATCAGGCGAAAGGCAACGTCGCATGGACACCGATGATCTGGAACCCCGGCGGCCGACCCTCGAGACGCCCAACCTCGAAGCCATGTCGATAGAGGCCCTGCAGGACTATATTGCAAGGCTTATGGCAGAAATCGGGCGGGCCACGACCGTGATCGAGGCCAAGAAGGCTGCGCGTGCTTCCGCGGACGCCGTCTTCAAGCTCTGACGGCCCGGCGCCGGGCCGTCCCGGCAATCGCGCGAGTGTGTCGGACCGCTTCGACACGATGTGGTATTGTGCTGCCCGATTGCCCGCGATATCTGGATGCATCAACACGTGACGACTTTTGTTCAGAGGATCCAATGGCCGGCCATTCCAAGTTAAGAACATCATGTACCGCAAGGGCGCGCAGGACGCCAAGCGCGCCAAGCATTTCACCAAGCTCGGCCGCGAGATCGCCGTTGCCGCGCGCCAGGGCATGCCGGATCCCGACGCACAACCCGCGCCTGCGCGCCGCGATCGCGCCGCGCGCGCGGCCAACATGCCCAAGGACAACATCGAGCGCGCGATCAAGCGCGCCGCCGGCGGCGACGACGACGCCAACTACGAGGAGATCCGCTACGAGGGCTACGGCCCGGGCGGCGTCGCGATCATCGTCGAGGCGCTGACCGACAACCGCAACCGCACCGCCTCGCGAGGTCCGCGCGGCGTTCAACAAGCACGGCGGCGCGCTGGGCGAGACCGGCAGCGTCGCCTTCATGTTCGAGCGCGTCGGCCATCGTCTATCCGGCCGAGGTCGGCGACGCCGACGACCATGTTCGAGGCGGCGCTGGAGGCCGGCGCGACCGATGTCGCAGTCCGACGCCGAGGGCCACGACGATCTTCTGCGCGCCCGACGATTTCGGCCAGGTGCGCGAGGCGCTCGTCGAGCGCTTCGGCGACGCCGCAGCGAGGCCGGGCTGGTCTGGAAGCCGCAGAACACCGTCGACGTCGACGAGGACAAGGCGCGCCACCCTGTAAGCTGATCGACGCGCTGGAGGACAACGACGACGTCCAGACGGTCTCGGCGCAATTTCGAGATCGCCGACGACGTCATGGAACGGCTCGTCGGCCTGAGGACGCGGATCGATGCGCGCGTGCTCGGCCTCGATCCCGGGCTGCGCCACACCGGCTGGGGCGTGATCGACGTCGACGGCAATCGCCTGAGCCACGTCGCCAACGGCGTCGATCTCGACCGCCGGCGACGCCGACCATGGCGCACTGCGCCTGACCAGCATCTTCGACGGCGTGCAGGCGGTCGCCGCGCGATACGCGCCGGACGAGGCGGCGGTCGAGGAGACCTTCGTCAACCGCAACCCGGCATCGACGCTGAAGCTCGGCCTGGCGCGCGGCGTCGCGCTGCTGGCGCCGGCCTCGCCGGGCTCGCCGGTCGCACGAATATGCCGCCGACCTGGTCAAGAAGATCGGTGGTCGGCACCGGCCACGCCGACAAGGACCAGGTCGGCATGATGGTGCGCATCCTGCTGCCCGGCGCGCGCATCGACGGCGCGATGCCGCCGACGCGCTGGCGGTCGCGATCTGCCATGCCCACCACGCGGCGACCGACCGGGCCGCGCCGCGCGCCAGGCCGCGCGTCGAGGGCACGGCGCATGATCGGCAAGCTCACCGGCACCGTCGACACGCGTCGGCGACGACTGGGCGTGATCGACGTCGGCGGCGTCGGCTATCTGCTCGTCTGCTCGGCGCGCGACGCTGCGCGCGCCTGCGCGGCGTCGGGCAGCGCGGCGTCCGCCTATGTCGAGACCCACGTGCGCGAGGACCACATCCACCTCTACGGCTTCGCCGACGACGGCCGAGCGCGACTGGTTCCGCCTGCTGACGACCGTCCAGGGCGTCGGCGCGCGGGTCGCGCTGGCGATCCTGAGCGTGCTGTCGCCGCGACGAGCTGACCCAGGCCATCGCTCGCCGAGGACAAGACGGCGGTGACGCGCGCCAACGGCGTCGGCGCCGAAGCTGGCGCCAGCGCATCGTCGACCGAGCTGAAGGACAGGCGTCGGGCGATCGTCGGCCTGGCGCCCGGGCGCCGCGCTGCAGCGCCGCGGCCGGCGGCCGCGGCCCCGAGCGCGGCCCGACGCCGATGCGGTCTCGGCCCTGGTCAATCTCGGCTACGGCCGCTCCGAGGCGTTCGGCGCGGTGGCCGCCGCGGCGCAGCGCGCTGGGCGACGACGCCACCGTCGAGGCGCTGATCCGCGGCGGCCTGAAGGAGCTCGCGCGGTGAGCGACGTGACGCGCTGGTCGAGCGGCGATCCGGCGCGGCGAGGACGACGTGGACGGTCACGCTGCGGCCCCAGACGCCTGGACGACTTCGTCGGCCAGCGCGCAGGTCTGCGACAATCTGCGCGGTCTTCATCCAGGCGGCCGCGGCCGCGCGGCGAGGCGCTCGACCACGTGCTGCTGCACGGCCCGCCGGGCCTCGGCAAGACGACGCTGGCGCAGATCGTCGCGCGCGAGCTCGGCGTCGGCTTCCGCGCGACCTCGGGCCCGGTCATCGCAGCGCGCCGGCGATCTGGCCGCGCTGCTGACCAACCTGCAGCCGCGCGACGTCCTGTTCATCGACGAGATCCACCGGCTCAACCCGGCGGTCGAGGAGATCCTCTATCCGGCGATGGAGGACTTCCAGCTCGACCTGATCATCGGCGAGGGGCCGGCGGCGCGCTCGGTGCGCATCGACCTGCCGCCGTTCACCCTGGTCGGCGCGACGACGCGCTCGGGCCTGCTGACGACGCCGCTGCGCGAGCGCTTCGGCATTCCGCTCCGGCTCGATTTCTACAGCGCCGACGAGCTCGAGCGCATCGTCGTCGCGCGGGCGCGCGGGTGCTCGGCCTCGACCTGACCGCCGACGGCGCGCGCGAGATCGCGCGGCGCGCGCGCGGCACGCCGCGGGTCGCCGGTGCGGCTGCTGCGCCGGGTGCGCGACTTCGCCGCGGTCGGCGGCGACGAGCGGATCGATGCCGCGGCCGCCGACGCGGCGCTGCAGCCGGCTGGAAGTCGACCAGAGCGGCCTCGACGCCATGGACCGGCGCTATCTCGCCTGCATCGCCGAGAATTACGGCGGCGGGCCGGTCGGCGTCGAGACGCTGGCCGCGGCGCTGTCCGAGCAGCGCGACGCCATCGAGGACGTCATCGAGCCGTATCTGATCCAGCAGGGCTTCGTGCAGCGCACGCCGCGCGGCCGCATGCTGACCGCAGGCGGCTTCGCGCCACCTCGGCCTGCCCGTGCCGCAGGCGCTGCAGCGACCAGCTCGAGCTGTTGGACGGCGGCGACGGACGACGAGGCGATGAATGAGCGCTGGCCGCACGCCGACGGCCGCATCGTCTTCCCGGTCCGGGTCTACTACGAGGACACCGATGCCGGCGGCATCGTCTATCTACGCGCAACTACCTGCGCTTCGCCGAGCGCGGCGCGCACCGAGTTGCTGCGCGACGCTGGGCTTCGACCACAGCGGCGCTGCGCCGGCGCGACCGGCGCTGGTCTTCGCGGTGCGCCGCTGCGAGATCGACTATCTGCAGCCGGCGCGGCTCGACGACGAGCTGGAGGTCGTGACCCGCATCGTCGACGGCTCGGCGGCGCGAGCACTCGGATGCGAGCAGGTCGTGCGCGCGACGGCGACGACGACTGGTGCGCATGGCCGTGCGCCTCGCCTGCGTGGGCGCGCGACGGCCGGCCGCACCGCATGCCGCCGGCGAGCTGCGCGCGCCTGCTGCGCCGGAGCGACATCGAATGATCACCTTAGTGCAGGTGCAACGACATGATGGAAACTCAAGACGCAGTCGATAGCCGTGGCCCTGGCTGGCTCGGTCGGCCGATGTCAGACCTCTCGATCTGGAGCCTGTTCTGGCGCGCCGACATCATCGTCAAGGTCGGTCATGCTGATCCTGCTGCTCGGCGCCTCGTTCTGGTGCTGGGCGATCATCTTCGACAAGTCGATCCGCCTGCGCCGCCTGCGCGGCCAGGCCGAGCGCAGTTCGAGGAGGCGTTCTGGTCCGGCGGCTCGCTGGAGGACCTCTACGACCGCATCGGCGGCGCGCCCGGCCGATCCCATGGCGGCCGTCTTCGTCGCGGCGATGCGGGAATGGCGCGCGCTCGCAGCGACAGCGACGGCCTCGGACGACCGACTGGCGGGCCGGCCTGCAGCGAGCGCATCGACCGGGTCATGCAGCGTCACCGTCGACCGCGAGATGGACCGCCTCGAGCGCCACATGGGCTTCCTCGCCTCGGTCGGCTCGACGGCGCCCTTCGTCGGCCTGTTCGGCACGGTCTGGGGCATCATGAACGCGCTTCACCGCGATCGCGATGCAGCAAGAACACCGTCGCTGGCCGTGGTCGCGCCGGGCATCGCCGAGGCGCTGTTCGCCACGGCGCTCGGCCTGCTCGCCGCCATCCCGGCTGTGATCGCCTACAACAAGCTGTCCAACGACCTCGACCGCTACGCCGGCCGGCTGGAGGCCTTCGCCGGCGAGTTCCGTGCGCATCCTGTCGCGCCAGCTCGACGAGAAGGGCGAGCTGATGGCGGTCCAATCCAACGCCGGTCGGGCCGCGCAGCGCGCGGGCGCGCCGCCGGCGCCGCGCCGATGAGCGAGATCAACGTCACGCCGCATGGTCGACGTGATGCTGGTGCTGCTGATCGTCTTCATGGTGACGGCGCCGCTGCTGACCGTCGGCGTCCCGGTCGACCTGCCGAAGACCCAGGCGCCGGAGCATGGCCGGCCAGGACGAGCCGCTGGTCATCTCGGTCGACGCCGAAGGCACGTCTTCCTGCAGGACACCGAGATCACGCTCGAGGACTTGGCCCGCGTCTTGTCGCAATCACGCAGACAATCCGCGAGGTCAGCGCATTTTCGTGCGCGGCGACCAGGCGTGTCGCCTACGGCGACGTGATGACGGTGATGGGCGCGCTCAACCAGGCCGGCTTCACCCATGTCGCGCTGATCGCCGAGCTGCCGGACGAGGCACAGGAGGGCGGCGAAGGCCGTGCCGGCGCACCGGCATCGCGCTGTCGATCTCGTCTCCATGCGTGCTGATCGTCGCTGCGATCGTCGGTCTGCCGCAGCTGTTGGACAACGTGACGCCGGACCGAGCCGACCATCGACGTCGAGCTGGTGACGCTGTCGATCAGATCGCCGCGCCGACCGCCGGTGCCCCAGGCCAAGCCGGAGGACCGAAGCCGAGCAGCCGCCGCCGACACGGCGCAGCAGCAGCCCGAGCCGGCGCCGCAGCCCGAGCCGCAGGCCAAGCTCGCGCCGCCGGAGCCCGTGCCGCTGCCCGACGCGAGCCGGCGCCCGAGCCCCAGCCCGCACCCGAACCGGCGTGCTGCCCGAGCCCGAGCCGCTGACCGAAGCCCGATGCCGGCGCCGCAGCCGGAGGTCGCCGAGCCCGAGCCCGACCCGGCGCCGAGCGCCGAGGTCGCCGCGCCGGTGCCGGTGCACGAAGCCCAAGCCGCGCCGGACAAGCCGAAGCCGACCAGAAGAACCTCGACCAGGTCGCCGACAGCCTGCTGGCCGACAAGACGCCGACCGAGCCGGTGCCGATGCGCCGACCGAGCCAGACGAGCGACAGCTCGACCAGCTTCGATCAGGTCGCGCTCGACGCTGACACGCGGCCGCGGCGCCCAACGTCTCGGACCAGGCGCGTCGCCACGCTGGTCGACGCGATCGCCAGCGAGATCGAGCCAGCGCTGGCAGATCGCCGGCGCGGCGCGGCGGGATGCGGAGGACCTGCGTCGTGGACGATCCATGTCTGCGCTCGCGCCCGACGGCCGTGCTGAACGCCAGAGTCAACGACGTCGTCGGCGCATGCGCCGGGACCGTTCTTCCGGGCGGCCGCGGAGAGCGCGCTGCGCGCCGTGCTTTATCTGCAGATGCCATCCGTTGCAGGACTTGCCGCTCGACCAGCTACGAGCATTGGCAGGATCATGATGCTGAATTTCGACCCGAGCAGATGCTCTGAGATCATGACGATGCCATGATGCGTTGTCACCTGAAGTGCAGGCGCCGATCTCCTGTCGCTCGTGGCCTGCTTCTCGGTGCTGCGGACCGGCAGCCGGCGCGGGCCGAGCTGCATGATCGACATCACGCAGGGCAACGTCGAGCCGCTGCCGATCGCCGTGACCGACTTCGTCGGCCAGGGCGAGGACGGCGACTCGGGGCCAGGACATCGCCGGCGGTGATCGCCGCCGACCTGGAGCGCTCCGGCCTGTTCACGCCGATCGACCAGCGCGCCTTCATCCAGAGCGCGGCCGGACATCGACGTCGCGCCGCGCTTCGGCGACTGGCGCGCGATCAACGCCCAGGCGCTGGTCACCGGCGCGGTCGACCGCAGGCCGACGGCCGGCTGCGCGGTCGAGTTCCGGCTGTGGGACGTCTTCGCCGAGCAGCAGATGGTCGGCCTCGCCTATCACGACGACACGCCGAGAACTGGCGGCGCATCGCCCACATCATCGCCGACGCGATCTACAAGCGCCTGACCGGCGAGGACGGCTATTTCGACACCCGCATCGTCTATATCGCCGAGAGCGGGCCGCCGAACCGCGCGCATCAAGCGGCTCGCGATCATGGACCAGGACGGCGCCAACCACCGGTTCCTGACCGACGGCGCCATCTGGTGCTGACGCCGCGCTTCTCGCCGATCGGCGCAGGAAATCACCTATCTGTCCTACGTCAACGACACGCCGCGCGTCTATCTCTACAACATCGACACCGGACAGCAGGAGGTGCTCGGCGATTTCCCGGGCATGACCTTCGCGCCGCGCTTCTCGCCCGACGGCAACAAGGTGATCATGTCGCCTGGCGCAGGACGGCAACTCCGACATCTACATCATGGACCTGCGCGACCCGGCGCGTCGAGCGGCTGACCAACGACCCGGCGATCGACACCTCGCCGTCCTATTCGCCCGACGGCAGCCGCATCGTCTTCAACTCGGACCGCGGCGGCACGCCAGCAGCTCTACGTGATGAACGCCGACGGCAGCGAACGTGCAGCGCATCAGCTTCGGCGAGGGCCGCTACGCGACCCCGGTGTGGTCGCCGCGCGGCGACCTGATCGCCTTCACCAAGAGCGACAAGGGCCAGTTCTACATCGGCGTCATGCGCACCGACGGCTCGGCGAGCGGCTGATTGCCAACGGTTATCTGGTCGAGGGGCCGACCTGGGCGCCGAATGGCCGGGTGCTGATGTTCTTCCGCGAGACGCCGGTGGGGAACCAAACGGTCGCAAAACTGTTCTCTATTGATCTTACTGGACGAAACGAAAGACAAGTAGAAACCCCTCTGGATGGCTCCGATCCCGCGTGGTCGCCCTTGATTCCATAGGGGAGCAATCTATAGTCGCGCTGAATTTCGCTTATCCTGTAAAAGGATGGGCCGAAACTATCTGGATTTCCACGAAGGGGGCGTAAAAAACCTTCCTGGCCACTTCAGAGCGCGTCGAACTTTGTAACTATCTATTGAGAGAGGGGATATCTCGCATGCGCGTTAAACTAATTAGTCTGTTCGCCGCCATGTTGCTCGTCGCTGCGTGCAAATCGACGCCTGAGACGACCGATAAGTGATGGGCACCGGTGACGAAATGGCCGCGGAAGATACCGTGAGGTGTCGAGACGCCATCGATCCGTTGAGCCAGGAATACATCGACATGGAGTTCGGCGGCTCGGTCTTCTTCGGCTTCGACAGTTCGGTGATCAATGCCGATTCCGAGCGCACCATCGGCCGTTGGGCCGAATGGATGCAGGCCTATCCGCAGGTCACCGTGACCATCACGGGCAATTGTGACGAGCGCGGCACGCGCGAGTACAACTTGGCGCTGGGTGAGCGTCGCGCCAACGCGGCGAAGAACTATCTCGTGGCGCTTGGTATCGATCCCAGCCGGATCGCGACCATCAGCTACGGCAAGGAACGCCCGGCGGTCGAGGGTCATACCGAAGCGGCATGGCAGGCCAACCGCCGCGCTGTTCTGACCCTGGGCTAGACGTCTCGTCCGGGTTCACGTGTTGGGGCCGCTCCGAGCCACCGCTTGTCGGGGCGCTCGGGGCGGCCCTTGTCTTTTTGAGGCCCGGATGCGCCGCGATGCCTGATTTTCTGCCCCGGTTGCGACGGAGGATGGTGATGGAACGGTTCGGGATCGGTCCGATGAAGGTCGGTTTTGCTCTGCTTGTCGTAATCGGGCTGATGGCGGGTGCCGGGACGGCCCATGCCCAGAGCACCAGCCTGCAGACCTTGTCCCAGGATCTCCAGCGCCTGCGCAACGACGTCACCGACCTGCAGCGCTACGTCTATGCCGGCCAGGGCCAGCCAAGCTCGGTGGTGCCCTCGACCGACAGCTCCGGCACGACCGGCAGCGCGGATCTCCAGCTTCGCGTCCAGCAGCTCGAGGAGAAAATCCGCCAGCTCACCGGTAGCGTTGAGGAGCTCCAGCATCGCCAGAGCCAGATCAGCGACCGGCTCGACAAGCTGATCTCCGATCTCGACGCCCGCTTCTCCGCGCTGCAGGGCGGCGCGGCGGCCGGGGCCACAGCGTCGGGCGGCACAGCGGCGACCGACACGACGGGGACGGCGGACACGACCGGGCAGGCGGCCGATACCGGAGCCGCTTCGGGCAACACCGGCGCCAGCCAGGGCAACCTGACCCAGGACGATCTGACCGCCGGCCAGAGCGGCGACGCCGGCGCGGCCGGTTCGGTGCTGCCGGCCGGCAGCGAGATGGACCAGTACAATTACGCGTTCTCGCTGCTGCGCAAGGCCGACTACGACGGCGCCGAGACCGCCTTCAACGAGTTCATCACGATGCACCCCGACAGCCAGCTCTCGGGCAACGCCTACTACTGGCTGGGCGAGACCTACTACGTGAGGAACTCCTACCAGCAGGCCGCGATTGCCTTTCTGAAGGGCTATCAGAAGTTTCCCGACGGCGACAAGGCGCCCGACAACCTGCTCAAGCTCGGCATGACGCTCACCCGGCTCAGCAAGAACGCCGAGGCGTGCGCGACCTTCAACGAACTCAAGAGCAAGTTTCCCGACGCGCCCAGACCGTGCGCGACAAGGCGGCGCAGGAGGCGTCCTCGGCGGGCTGCAGCTAGGGTCGGATCGATCCGGGACGGAATTCTTCCGCCAGACCGCCTCGATCCGCCATTGGGTCGCGGCAATCGACAGGTGAATCCTCCGCCGTTTTGAGCCATGAATCCTCCGAGGCGCCAGTTCCGTGCGGCCAAGCCGCCGTCGCGGATGCCAGCGGAGGAGGACGAACGCGATGCGTCTGGTTCTGATCGGACTTGCAGTGGCCATGCTCGGGCTTGCCGCCTGCGCCCAGTCGTCGTCCGACCTCGTCGTCGACTACAGCACGCAGGGCGACCTCGGTGAGTTCGGCGCGAGCGCCGGCGACCAGCCCGACATCTACGCCAACTTCGCCGCCGCGCTGGGCACGACGGACCGCGTTTTCTTCGCGTTCGACAGCGCCACGCTGGACCAGGCTGCGCGCGACACGATCCGTACCTGGGCCGATGCCCTGGCGCGCTATCCCGACATTGACATCGTTGTCGCAGGCCATTGCGACGAGCGTGGCAGCCGGGAATACAACCTCGCCCTGGGCGAGCGCCGTGCCGCCGCCGTGAAGGACCTTCTGGTAGCGCTGGGCATCGATCCCGCGCGCATCGCCACCATCAGTTACGGCAAGGAAAAGCCGGCGCGTGGCAGGCACATGACGAGGTGGCCTGGTCCCAGAACCGGCGCGTGGTCCTCAGCCCCGGCTGATCCGGCGTCGCGCCGGATTTTTCGCGCACTTCACATTTCCGCCCGACTTCCGCCGCGCTCCGGGCTCACCCGCGGGCGAAAACGGTCACGTCCGGCGTGCTGCCACGGGTGGACGGGGCCCGGGGCAGGGCGGTGCCGGACGTTTCGCCCGGGAGGAGGGTACGACATGCAACGCAAGCTCTACCTGATGATAGCCATGCTTTTCGTCGTGACGGCCTGCCAGACGCCCAGCGAGCTGTCCGGCGACGTGGCCGGTGGCGGTGACAGCTCCGGCGGAGCTGCCGGCGGGGTCGTCGCGCAGCCGCCCGGCGACGTGGTGACCAGCCCGCAGCCGACCATCGGATATTTGCGCACGGCCTACGGCGACACGGTCCTGTTCGACTACGACAGCTCGGTCGTGCGCCCCGAGGCCGAGACCCTGATCCGCGACTGGGCGGCCTGGATGCAGCAGTTCCCCTCGGTCGCCGTCTTCATCGAGGGCCATTGCGACGAGCGCGGCACGCGTCGAGTACAACCTGGCGCTCGGCGACCGGCGCGCCAATGCGATCCGCAACGTGCTGATCGCGCTCGGCATCGACGGCAGCCGCATCGGCACCATCAGCTACGGCAAGGAGCGCCCGGCGATCGAGGGCCATACCGAGGAGGCCTGGGCCAAGAACCGGCGCGGCGTGCTGGTCCTGTCATGACCATGGTGCAGGTCGTGGCGTTGCCCTGAACGCCGGTGCGCCCCACCATGGCGGCGTCATGATCAGCCGCTCCCTGCCGCTCGACGACGAAGCCTTTGCCGGGCTGATGGCGGCGATGGGCCCGTTCGAGCCGGCGCCGCGCCTGGCGCTGGCCGTCTCGGGCGGTGCCGACAGCATGGCGCTCGCGCTGCTGGCCTCGCGCTGGGCCACGGCTCGCGGGGGGGCGGCCGTCGCGCTGATCGTGGATCATCGCCTGCGGCCGGACTCGAGCGACGAGGCGCGTCTGGTCGCCGGGCGCTGTGCGGCGCTCGGCGTCGAGGCCGGAATCCTTGTCTGGCAGGGTGCCCGGCCGGTCAGCGGGATCGAGGCGGCGGCGCGCCGGGCGCGTCACGCGCTGCTTGAGCGGGCCTGCGTGGAGCGTGGCATCCTCCACCTCCTGCTCGCCCACCATGCCGACGACCAGGCCGAGACCGTCGCCCTGCGCTGCGACATGGCAAGTGGCCCAGCGGGCCTTGCCGGCATGTCGTCCTGCGTCGAGCGCGCCGGTCTCCGCGTGCTGCGACCGCTGCTGCCGGTCGCCAAGGCGCGCCTGGTCGCGACCGTCCAGGTCCATGGCCTCGACTGGGTCGAGGACCCGATGAACCGGGATCCGCGTTTCGCCCGTGCCCGGCTGCGCCTCGCGGGCGGCGCCGCGCCGGCCGATCCGACGGTGGGCGAAGCGCGCGTCGCGGCCGAAACGGCGCTCGCCGGCGCTTTGGCCGAGGTCGCCTCGCTTGACTGCTTCGGCGCCGGGCAGCTTGACCGGGCGCGCTGGCACCGCCTCGACCGGGCGAGCCGGATGGCGGTGCTGGCGCGGTTCGCGCTCTGTGTCGGTGGTGCGGAGTACGCACCGCGCGGGCGTGCGCTCGGGCGCCTGGCCGACGCGATTGTCGGCGGCGGTCCGCTCGCGACGACCCTGGGCGGCTGCCACTGGCGCGGTGATGCCGCTCACATCCTCGTGACGCGCGAGCTGCGCCATGCGGCAACGGACGTGCCTCTCGCGGCGGGTGTACCGCAACTCTGGGACGGCCGCTTTTCGTCACTGCGGGGGCCGGCGGCCTGCGGGTCGGACCGCTGGGTGCTGCCGCCGCGCGCCGCCTGGTCGCCGCGATGGCGGGCACGGAGCGCCCGCTGCCCGCCGCTGCCTTGGCCTTGCCGGCGTTTTCCGACCTTGAAGGGCTTGTCGCGGTTCCCCACCTTGGCTTTGTGCGCTTGATTCCGTCCCGAACTGCCTCGCGCGTCTTGCGCCGCGTCAGGCCCTTTCTCCGGTGCCGTTTTCAATCGGCTGGACGGAAGCGGCACGGGCAACTGACCATGGCGCGCTGCCGTTGCCGTGCTAGGATAGCGGGCCGCAGAGAGCCTGCGAGGAACGAGGACTGCCTTGAACAATTTCGGACGAAATCTCGCGCTGTGGGTGATCATCGGGCTTCTCCTGATCGCGCTCTTCAATCTGTTCCAGAGCACCGTCCAACTCCGGCGGCCAAAGCGAGCTCGCCTTTTCCGACTTCCTGTCCGAGGTCGAAGTCGGGCCAGGTCGCCGACGTGACGATCCAGGGCAACAAGATTACCGGCCATTTCACCAACCGGCGCGCCTTCGCGACCTATGCGCCGGACGATCCGACCTGGTGTCCGACGCTGACCGCCAACGGCGTCCAGCATCAGCGCGGCGCCGTCCGACGACGACATGCCGTCGCTGTTCGGCATCCTGCTGTCCTGGTTCCCGATGCTGCTGCTGATCGGCGTCTGGATCTTCTTCATGCGCCAGATGCAGTCGCGGCGGCGGCAAGGCCATGGGCTTCGGCAAGTCGCAAGCGCGCCTGCTGACCGAGAAGACAGGGCCGCGTCACCTTCGAGGACGTCGCCGGCATCGACGAGGCCAAGGAGGAGCTCGAGGAAATCGTCGAATTCCTGAAGGACCCGCAGAAGTTCCAGCGCCTGGGCGGCAAGATCCCCAAGGGCGTGCTGCTGGTCGGCCCTCCGGGCACCGGCAAGACGCTGCTGGCCCGCGCCATCGCCGGCGAGGCCAACGTGCCGTTCTTCACCATTTCGGGCTCCGACTTCGTCGAGATGTTCGTCGGCGTCGGCGCCAGCCGCGTGCGCGACATGTTCGAGCAGGCCAAGAAGAACGCGCCCTGCATCATCTTCATCGACGAAATCGACGCGGTCGGCCGCCATCGCGGCGCCGGCCTGGGCGGCGGCAACGACGAGCGCGAGCAGACGCTGAACCAGCTGCTGGTCGAGATGGACGGCTTCGAGGCCAACGAGGGCATCATCCTCATCGCCGCGACCAACCGGCCCGACGTGCTCGACCCGGCGCTGCTGCGTCCGGGCCGCTTCGACCGCCAGGTCGTGGTGCCCAACCCCGACGTCGCTGGGCCGCGAGAAGATCCTCAAGGTGCACATGCAGCAAGGTGCCGCTGGCGCCCGACGTGGACGCTCAAGACGATCGCGCGCGGCACGCCCGGCTTCTCCGGCGCCGACCTCGCCAACCTCGTCAACGAGGCCGCGCTGCTGGCCGCGCGGCGCAACAAGCGCCTCGTCACCATGCACGAGTTCGAGGACGCCAAGGACAAGGTCATGATGGGCGCCGAGCGCCGCTCCATGGTCATGACCGAGGACGAGAAGAAGCTGACCGCCTATCACGAGGCCGGCCACGCCATCGTCGCGGCTCAACGATGCCGGCCTCCGACCCGATCCACAAGGCGACGATCATCCCGCGCGGCCGTGCGCTGGGCATGGTCATGCGCCTGCCCGAACGCGACCGCTATTCGCTGACCCGCGAGAAGATGCATGGCCGACCTCGCCGTCGCCATGGGCGGCCGCGTCGCCGAGGAGATGATCTTCGGCAAGGACAAGGTGACCACCGGCGCCTCGGCCGACATCAAGATGGCGACCGAGCATGGCGCGCAACATGGTGACCCAGTGGGGCATGTCCGACAAGCTCGGCCCGCTGCACTACGAGGAGAACCAGGACGAGGTCTTCCTCGGCCATTCGGTGTCGCGCCAGCAGAACGTCTCCGAGCAGACCGCCGAGCAGATCGACGCGCGAGATCCGGCGCATCGTCGAGGAGCGCTACGCAGACGCGCGACACAGGTGCTGACCGAGAACATCGACGAGCTGCACGCGCTGGCCGGCGGCGCTGCTCGAATACGAGACGCTGTCGGGCGACGAGATCGCGCGATCTTCTGGCCGGCGAGCCGATCGTGCGCCGGACGCGGACGAATCGGCAGCCGCCGTCGACGCCGCGCAAGGGCGCCTCGGTGCCGACCACCGAAGGCAAGGGCCGCGACGAGCCCGGGCGGCGCCAGCGCCCGAGCCTCAGCCCGGCAGTTGACCACCGCGCCTTGCCCGTCGTCGCGCTGCCGGGCCTGCCGCGAGCAGCTCGCGACGGCGACGTCGGATCTATCGTCAAGCCGCTGCCGGACGCGCCCCGCAACCGACGGCAGGTGCGGCCGGCGCATGCGCTCGCGGGCGCGACGGCCGGGCTTCAGCCGCGTCGAGGTCCTGATCCGGCATGTCGACGCGGTCGAGCGCGGTCGCGCGTCGACTGCCGGCGAGGTCGCGGCCTGGGCCGCGACCCTGCCGGAGACCATGGCGCAGCGGATCGTCGCGCTGCTGCGCGCTTCGAGCGCGCCGCGCCCGCCTGTCGCCGGGCTGGCGCTCGATGCGGCGGCCGATCATGGGCATCGTCAACGTCACGCCCGACAGCTTCTCCGACGGCGGCGATGCGCATGACCCCGGCGACGCCGATGGCCCGCGGCCGCGCCATGGTCGCGGCAGGCGCCGCCATCCTCGATATCGGCGGCGAATCGACGCGGCCTGGCGCCGATCCGGTCGACCGAGGCCGAGGAAATGCGCCGCGTCGTGCCGGCGATCGGGCGGCTCGCCGGCTGCGGCGCCCGGCTCTCGATCGACAGCCGCAACGCCGCGGTGATGGCGGCGGCGCTCGATGCCGGCGCGGCGATCGTCAACGACGTCAGCGCGCTGACCCACGATCCGGCCAGCCTCGATCTGGTCGCGCGCAGCGGCGTGCCGCGTCGTCCTGATGCACGCCCGGGCGACCCGCGCACCATGCAGGACGCGCCGGCCTACGACCATGTCGCGCTCGACGTCTTCGACTACCTGGAGGCCCGCATCGCGGCCTGCGAGGCGGCCGGCATCGCGCGTGACGCGCATCGCCGTCGATCCCGGGCATCGGCTTCGGCAAGACCGCTCGAGCACAACCTGGCGCTGTTGCGCGACCTGGCGCTGTTCCACGGGCTCGGCTGCGCGGTCCTGCTCGGCGCGTCGCGCAAGAGCTTCATCGGCCGGCTCGCCGGCGCAGGCCGTCGCGGGCCACAGCGCGGCTGCGGCGGCAGCGCTGGCCGCTGGCGCTGGCCGGACTGCGCGCGGCGCGTGGCAGATTCTGCGGCGTCGCACGATGTGGCCGACACGCCGCGCAGGCGGCTTGCCGTACTGGCGGCGCGGTCGAAGGACAGGGCTGGAGCGACATGAGCGCGCAAGCTATTTCGGCACCGACGGCATCCGCGGCCTGGCCAACGCCGAGCCGATGACGGCCGAAATCGCGCTGACAGGTCGGCATGGCGGCGGGCCTGCACGTTCACGCGCGGCGACCATCGCCACCGCGTCGTCATCGGCAAGGACACGCGGCGCTCCGGCTACATGCTGGAGAACGCGCTGACCGCCGGCTTCATCGCGGTCGGCATGGACGTGGTGCTGCTCGGCCCGATGCCGACGCCGGCGCGTCGCCATGCTGACGCGCTCGCTGCGCGCCGATCTCGGCGTGATGATCTCGGCCTCGCACAACCCGTTCGACGACAACGGCATCAAGCTGTTCGGCCCCGACGGCTTCAAGCTGTCCGACGAGACCGAGGCACGAGATCGAGGCGCGATGGACGACGACCTGTCGCGCGACCTGCGCCGCGCCGGACGGCTCGGCCGCGCCCGGCGCCTGGACGGCGCGCTCGGGCCGCTACATCGAATTCTGCCAAGCGCACGCTTCCCGCGCGACCTGCGCCTCGACGGCCTGCAAGATCGTCGTCGACTGCGCCAATGGCGCGGCCTACAAGGTGGCGCCGGAGGCGCTGTGGGAGCTCGGCGCCGAGGTCGTGCCCGATCGGCGTCGAGCCCGGACGGCTTCAACATCAACAAGGACTGCGGCTCGACCGCGCCCGAGGCGATGCAGCGCGCGGTGGTCGAGCATCGGCGCCGACATCGGCATCGCGCTCGACGGCGACGCCGACCGGGTGATCATCGCCGACGAGACCGGCGACGCTGGTCGACGGCGACCAGATCATGGCGCTGATCGCCGCAGTCCTGGCACGCGCGCGGCACGCTAAGGGCGGCGGCGTGGTGGCGACGGTGATGTCGCAACCTCGGGCCTGGAGCGCCATCTCGCAGGGCATCGGCCTCGAGCTCGAGCGCACCCAGGTCGGCGACCGCTACGTCGTCGAGCACATGCGCGCCGAGCGGCTTCAACATCGGCGGCGAGCAGTCCGGCCACATCATCCTCGTCCGACTACACCACGACCGGCGACGGGCTGATCGCGGCGCTGCAGGTGCTCGCCGTGCATGGTCGAGCAGCGGCAAGCCGCTGAGCGAGCTGCGCGCCACTGTTTCGAGCCGGTGCCCCAGCTCCTGCGCAACGTCCGCTTCGAGGGCCGGCCAGCCGCTGGAGAGCGACGCCGGTGTAAGACGGCGCTCGACCGAGGCGCGAGGCGCGGCTCGGCGCCGACGGCCGCCTCCTGATGCGCAAGTCGGGCACCGAGCCGCTGATCCGCATCATGGCCGAGCACGGCGACTCCCGGCTGGTCAACGCGGTGGTCAGCGACCTCGAGGCGACCATCCGCCGCGCCGCAGAGGGCTGATCCCGCCCGCGCCGGCGGGAGATCGCCTCAGGCGCGCACTTCCTGGCGCTGGAAGATCGTGTAGCTCATGGTGAAGAGCACGATGGTGGCAGCCACCAGACCGGTGATCTGGGGCCAGATGATGACCAGGCTGTCGATCAGCGGCAGCGGCTCGCCGAGCACCGCGCCCGGCACCTGCGCGAAGAACATCTGTTTCATGTCGAGCGTGTGCACCGACGGGTGCAGCAGAGCGACAGCCGCCTCGCTGTAGAGCGTGTTGGGCGAGAAACGCGAGATGTCCTGCTGCAGGAACAGGACCTGAAGCTGGTCGAGCTGCGGGATGCCACTCGGCGTGTGCACGGCCAGCGCGATGAACTGGGCCGCCATGGTCCAGAACACCGCCATCACCAGCCACAGGGCGAGGGCGGCGAGCGCCGAGGTTGCGGCCTGGGGGATGAAGGTCGAGAACAGCATCGCGAGCGCCAGCCAGACGCCGCCATAGGCGATGCTGACCAGCAGGAAGGCGGCGGCGCGGATCGCCTCGTTGCCCGAAGGCGGGATGCCGAGCACCAGGATGGACGAGCCGGCGACCAGCAGCCACAGCACGATCAGCGCCAGGCCGATGGTCGTCAGTCCGGCCAGGAACTTGCCGATCAGCAATGCGTCCCGGTAGATCGGCTGGGCCAGGATGCGGCTCAGGGTGCGCCGGTTCCGCTCGCTGTTGACCGAATTGAAGCCCAGTGTGATTGCCCCGATCGGGATCAGGAAGCCGAGCAGGGACATCATCGAGGGCACCGGGTCACGCGCCTCGGTGAACATGGCCAGGAAGGCGAAGGGCCCGATCTGGTCGGGTTGCTTGGTGAAGCCCAGAGCGGTGTAGATCGCGGCGACCAGAATCAGCAGGACGAGCACGAGCAGCAGGCGCATCCTCGCGCTCATCAGGTTGTCGCCGAACTCCTTGGCGAAGACGACGCCCAGGCCGGAGACGGCAGACCCCTCACGCTGCATGGCGCTTCTCCTCGAAGACCCGGCGATAGACCTCGTCGAGACTCGGCTCGACCATGCTGAGACTCCTCGAGTTCGTAGCCGGCGCGCGAGAACATGGCGACGATCGGTTGACGCACGTCGGCCTTGGCGTCGACCCGGAAGGACTCGTGGCCCGTCGGCTCGACCTTCACCACGCCGTCGATCGCCGCGAGCTTGCCCTCCAGACCGTGGCCGCTGCCCTCGACCCGGAAGCGCTGGATGTCGCCCAGGACCTGGCGTGCAATCTCGTCGACGCGGCCATCCAGGATGATGCGCCCGGCATGGAACAGCGCGACCCGGTCGCAGACCGACTGGACCTGGTCGAGCAGGTGAGAGGACAGCACCACGGTCGTACCGCTGTCCTTGAGCTTGCGCACGAGGGCCAGGAAGCGGTGCACCGCCTCGGGGTCGAGACCGCTGGTCGGCTCGTCCAGGATCGCCACCTTCGGCTTCTTCAGCAGGATCTCGGCGAAGCCCAGGCGCTGGCGCATGCCGCGGGAGAAGGTCTTGACCCGCTTGTCTGCGACGTCGGCGAGTTCGACCTCGACCAGCGCCGTCTCGATCGCGTCCTCCAGGGCGCTGCCGCCCTGTCCGGTCAGGCGACCGATGTAGCGCATGTTCTGGCGTGCCGTCATAGCGTCATAGAAGCCCAGCGAATTCAGGCATGTAGCCGACCAGGCGCTTGACCGTCAGGGTCTGGCGCGTCGTGTCGTGACCGAGCACCTCGACCGTCCCGCTGGTCCGGTCGGTCAGCCCCATGACCAGCAGGATGGTGGTCGTCTTGCCCGAGCCGTTGGGCCCAAGCAGTCCGAACACCTCGCCCTCGCGCACCTCCAGGCTCAGATCGTCGACCGCGACGTTGCGGCCGTAGCGCTTGGTGACGTTCGCGAGGCGGATGACCGGTTCGCCGCTCATCGCCGCCCGAAGCGCCAGATCGCGGCGAGCAGGACCAGCACCGCCAGCGCGATGATGCCGACGCCGATGAAGCCCCAGAAGCTCGACGGCCGGATCGTGATGCGGAACTCCTTGGTGTCGGAGGCGGGCCCCGAGACCGCCTGCAGCTTGACGATGTAGTCGCCGGCAAGGGCGCCGTCGGGCGGCGTCACCACGGCGGTGACCTCGGCGCGGTCGCCTGCCGCCAGCGAGTTGATGCGCTCGGGCTGGAAGACGACCTTCCAGCCGTTGGGCTGGACTGCGTGCAGGCTGACCGGCTGGGCCTTGTCGCTGCCGTTGTTGGCGACGATGACCTTGAGCGGCGTGTCCTTGCCGGCGACGGCGTCGGTGCTGAACACGTCGGTCGTCGTCGCGATCGAGAGGTCGGCGACGCCGGCGACGTCCATCTCCAGGTTCTGGCTTGCCTCCGAGGCGCCCGACTGGGCGTGGACGACGAGGTTGTACTTGCCGGCCTCGGTGTTGCGCGGCGGCTCGACCTTGATGTCGACGCTCTTGGTCGCGCCCGGGTCTACCGCGACGCTGGTCAGCTGGTGGCCGCCGTACTGCTCGGTCACCGTGGTCTTGAAGTTCTGCGGCGCGTCGACGCTGATGTTGACCAGCGCCTGCTTGCCGCCCTTGTTGGCGATCGTGATGCGATAGGTGAAGTTGGCCGTCGGGACGCCCTTGATCGACGGGAAGTCGGTGGAGAGCACCAGCTTGGCGGCAGCGAGGCCGCCAGCGAGATGTCGAGCGGCAGGTTGAGCGGCGTGCCGTCAGCCACCGCCGTCGCGACCATTCTGTAGGAGCCCTCGGAGATGTCGGCCGGCGGCGAGATGTGAAGCTCCGCCGTCGTCGTCTTGCCCGGGTCGACGATCATGGCCCCGATCGGCCGGCCGTCGCCCATGTAGGTCGCGGTCCAGCCGTCGGGCACCTTGTCGACGCCGAGGTCGACGCGGTGCGCGATCTTGCCATCGTTGTGGACGGTGACGTCGACCACCAGCTCCTCGCCGGAGGCTGCGGTCATCGCGGGGTAGGGGGTCGAAAGCCAGACGTCGGAGGACTGCGCCCAGGCCATGCCGGCACCCGGCAGGACGAAGGCGATCAGGAACAGGATCACGTTGCGCACGTTGCTCTCCCGGACGGGCGACACCAAATCGCGACCCAACCATACACGACGACGGAGCCCGTGCCGCCGGCTTCACGGCGTGTGTCTCGTGCCGGGAGGCAGGCGACCCCGAACGGGCCGACGACGAAGGCCGGGCGCGCGGATTTGGTCAGGCCGCAATTCGGGCGAAATTGTGCCGTCGCGCGGATGCCGTCACGACTAGATCGACGGCGCGAAACGGCTCCGGGGTCTGGCGCGCCAGCTCGGCGACGACGTCCAGGCTGTGCTCCAGATCGGCCCGCGTGGCGGCGCCGGTGAGTGACAGGCGCACGGCGAAGGGTGCCGGGTCGCGCCCGATGGCGAAGGATTTCGGCCGGCGTGAGGGTCACACCCCGCGCCTCGGCGGCGCGGGCGAAATCGACCGGACGCCAGGGGTCGGGCAGGGTCAGCCAGGTGTGGAAGCCGGCCGGGTGGGCCTTCAACTCCAGGCCTTTCAGCCGCTGGCGTGCGATCGCCTGGCGGGCGAGCGCCTCGCCCCGCACCAGTGCGGCGGACTCGGCGACACGCCCGGACGTCATCCAGCGCCGGGCGAGTTCGGTCATCAGCAGGGGCGCGTGCAGGCAGCTCGCTGCCATGATGCGGGTCGCCTCATTGGTCACGCCGGGCGGCGCGACCAGAATGCCGGTGCGCAGCGCGGGCGAGACGCATCTTGGAAAGGCTCGTCGCGAAGAAGCCCGGCGTCGTCGCTTGGCGCATCAGGGGCCGTGGCTCGTGGCCGGCGAGGAAGTCGTAGATGCCGTCCTCCAGGACCGGCACGCCGTGGCGGTCGGCGACCTCGGCGATGGCGCGGCGACGCTCCTCGCCCATCACGCTCCCGGTCGGATTCTGCACCGTGGGCACGCAGCAGATCAGGCCCGGCGGTCGACGTTCGGCAGGCCGCGTCCAGCGCTCGGGCAACATGCCGTCGGCGTCCATGTCGATGCCGGCAAGCCGCACCTGCATGGTACGCGCGACCGCCTTGATGCCGGGATAGGTCAGGCGCTCCACCAGCATGGTGTCGCCCGGCCGCAGCGAGAGGTGGATGGCGACCATCAGGGCATTCTGGGCACCGGCCGTGATGAACACGCGCTCGGCCGGATACTCCATGCCCGTGGTTTCGGCCAGCCAGTCCGCCGCTGCCTGGCGGACGTCGGTGCGCGCCAGGTTGGGCGGGTAGGTGAGGTGGGCCGCGAGCCGCGGGTCGGCGGCGAGCGCGGCCATCTCGTCGGCCAGCAGCCGCTCCTGTCCGGCGATCGGCGGCGCGTTGGTCGCCAGGTTGATGGTGTTGCGGCCGATTGCGTCGGAACTCGGCCAGACCATCGGCGTGGCGCGGATCGAGCCGCCGGCGTCGACCTGGACGAAGGTGCCGCGTCCGACCTCGCCGGAAATCAGGCCGCGCCGCGTCGCCTCGGCATAGCCGCGGCTCACCGTGCCGACGGTGACGCCGAGCTGCCAGGCAAGCTCGCGATGGGTCGGCAGGCGCGTGCCCGGCGCCAGCCGTCCCGAGGCCACGTCGCGCTCCAGCGCCTCGGCCAGCGCCAGGTAGCGCGGGCCGTCGATGCCGTCGAGTTCGGGCTGCCACGACAAACTTGTCATGGGGACAATGTTTCGATTGAAGCCACTCATGTCAAGTGAGATATCAAAACAATCGATACAATATGAAGTTGCATGAGGATTGTATCGATGCACCGGACCCGCAAGAAGCGGGTCGCCACCTGCCCCCGCGGGGAGCATCTGGTGGCGACAACCTGCAAGGAGACGACCCATGACCACGACCGCCCACCACCATGTCGCCCACCACGCCCAGCGCGCGGCGTCGACCGCGTGGCAGCGGGTCGTCGTGCGCATTGCCGCCCTGCCGGACACGCTCTACACATGGCAGGCACGCTACGCCAACCGGCAGCGGCTGCTCGCCATGGACGACCGCATGCTGAGCGACATGGGGATCGGTCGCTGCGAGGCCTGGCGCGAGGGGCGCAAGCCGTTCTGGAGGGCCTGAATGTCCGAGCCCGCGACCTTGCCCGGGGACAGGGCGCACGACCACCCGGCGGTGTTCGCCCGCTACAACATGTGGGCGAACCGCAGGCTCTACGCGGCCTGTGCGGAACTGCCCGAGGCCGACTATCTGGCACCGCGGGCAAGCTTCTTCGGCTCGATCCATCGGACGCTGAACCACATCCTGGTGGCCGACCGGATCTGGTTCGGCCGGATCGTCGGCGTGCCAGAGATCCTGCGGCTCGACGAGGAACTCTATGCCGACCTCGCGAGCCTGACGACGGCGCGCATCGAGACGGACCGGCGGCTGGTCGACCATGCCGACGGCCTAGGCGATGCCGACCTTGCCGGCGACCTCGCCTACAGCACCACGCGCGGCGAGCCGCAGGTCACGCCGTTGCGCCAGGTGCTGTGGCACATGTTCAACCACCAGACCCATCATCGCGGCCAGGTCCACGGCCTGCTGTCGCAGACGACGGTCGCGCCGCCGCCGCTCGACCTGCTCTATTTCCTGCGCGAGGCGGGGGGCTGAGCGTGCGCAAGAACCGGGTCGCCGCCCGTTCCGGCCATGCCTACGTTGCGAAATCCTACCGTGACACCCCACGAGGCATGACCATGGCCAGCGCCCTCCAGACCCCGGACTACATCAAGATCGAGCAGGCGATCCGCTTCCTCGACGGGAACTTCCAGGACCAGCCGGAGCTGGAGGCGATCGCCCGCCACGTCGGGCTCTCGCCCTTCCACTTCCAGCGCCTGTTCCGCCGCTGGGTCGGGATCAGCCCCAAGCGCTTCCTGCAGTTCCTCACGGTCGACTATGCCCGCGGCCTGCTGGAGCGCTCGCTGCCGGTGCTCGACACCGCGTTCGAATTGGGCCTGTCGGGCCCGTCGCGCTTGCACGACCTCTTTGTCGTGACCGAGGCTGTCACCCCCGGCGAGGTGCGGCGCGGCGGCGAGGGTCTGGTGATCCGCCACGGCGTCCACGATTTGTCCTTCGGTCCCTGCAGCCTGGGCATGACCGAGCGCGGCGTGTGCTGGCTCGCCTTCGGGCCGGCCGACGCGGCCGACGACCGCTGGGCCCATGAGCGGCTCGCCGCGCGTTGGCCCCAGGCCGCCGTCGTCGAGGACCGCACCGGCACCGCCGCCATGGTGCGCCGCATCTTCTCGATGTCGGGCGCGGACGATCCGATCACGGTCCACCTGCGTGGCACCAACTTCCAGATCCGGGTGTGGGAGGCACTGCTGCGTATTCCGCCCGCCATGGTGACGTCCTATGAGGACGTCGCGCGGCGCGCCGGCAACGTGCGTGCGGTGCGCGCCGCCGCGTCGGCCGTGGCGAAAAACCCGGTATCGTTCGTGATACCCTGCCACCGTGTCATCCTGAAGACCGGCCCGTTCCACAACTACGCCAGCGGCCCGCATCGCAAGCAGGCGATCCTGGGCTGGGAACAGGCACGCTTCGGCGAGGGCCGGGACGAGGTGGCGTCCGCCGCCTGAGCCTTCAGCCACAGGAGAGACCCTTGCGCCTTCCACTCTACCAGATCGACGCCTTCACCGGTTCCTTGTTCCGGGGCAACCCGGCCGCCGTGATGCCGCTCGAGGAGTGGCTCAGGGACGAGGTCATGCAGGCGATCGCGGCCGAGAACAACCTGGCCGAAACCGCCTTCTTCCGTCCTGCCGAGGAGGACGGCGTGTTCGAGCTGCGCTGGTTCACGCCGACCGTGGAGGTGCCGTTGTGTGGCCACGCCACGCTGGCGACCGCCTTCGTGCTGATGACCGAGATCGATGATGAGCTCGACGAGGTCGTCTTCGAGACGCGGAGCGGCCGGCTCGGGGTGTCGCGGTCGGGTGACCTCTACGCCCTCGACTTTCCCTCGGCCAGGCTGCGCCCGGCCCAAGCGTCCGAGGCCCTGACCGAGGCGTTGGGCGCGCGTCCGGCCGCGGTGCTGAAGGAAAAGAATTGGCTGATGGTGTTCGAGAGCGAAGCCGAAATCGCGGCGCTCCAGCCCGATTTCCGCGCGATGGTGGCAGCGTTGGGGTCCGAGGGGCTTGGTGTCATCTGCACTGCACCGGCCGCGGACAGTCGGGCCGACTGCGTCTCGCGCTACTTCGCGCCGGCCCACGGCATCGACGAGGATCCGGTGACCGGCTCGGCCCATTGCATGCTGGTGCCCTACTGGGCCCAGCAACTGGGCAAGCCCGATATCCACGCCCTGCAGATATCGAAGCGCGGTGGCGAGCTGTTCTGCCGCGACCGGCGCGACCGGGTCGAGATTGCCGGCCGTGCGGTCAAATTCATGGAAGCGATTGCGCACGTCCCCGTCTGATGTGCTAAGGAACGCGCGCCCGCCGCGATTGCCCTAGTGACCTGACCACAGACCGGGGATCCGCGTCTCGCGGACGCATGACCATGAGCCAAGCCAAGCCGACGCGCCGTCCCGCACGGCCCTTTTTCTCGTCCGGCCCCTGTGCCAAGCGGCCGGGCTGGTCGCCCGCCGCGCTCGAACGATGCGTTCCTGGGCCGCTCGCACCGCGCCAAGGCGGGCAAGGCGAAGCTCGCCGAGGTGATCGACGCAGACGCGCGACTGCTCGGCCTGCCCGACGACTACCGGTTGGCCATCGTGCCGGCGTCCGACACCGGCGCGGTCGAGATGGCGCTGTGGTCGCTGCTCGGCCCGCGCGGCGTCGACATGCTGGCCTGGGAGAGCTTCGGCAAGGACTGGGTCACCGACGTGCGCGAAGCAGCTCGCGCTCGACGACGCGCGCATCCTCGAGGCCGAATACGGCGAGCTGCCGGACCTCGGCGCAGGTCGACTGGTCGCGCGACGTGGTCTTCACCTGGAACGGCACGACCTCGGGCGTGCGCGTGCCCGACGGCGACTGGATCGCCGACGACCGCGAAGGGCTTGCCGATCTGCGACGCGACCTCGGCCGCCTTCGCCATGGCGCTGCCCTGGGACAAGCTCGACGTCGTCACCTGGTCCTGGCAGAAGGTGCTGGGCGGCGAGGCGCGCCCACGGCATGCTGGTGCTTCAGCCCGCGCGCGGTCGAGCGCCTGGAGACCTACGTCCCGCCGCGGCCGCTGCCGAAGATCTTCCGCCTGACCAAGGGCGGCAAGCTGATCGAAGGCGTGTTCGCGCGGCGAGACCATCAACACGCCCTCCATGCTGTGCGTCGAGGATGCGCTCGACGGC
This sequence comes from uncultured Gemmatimonadales bacterium, assembly GCA_963823035.1. Classification (GTDB taxonomy): domain Bacteria; phylum Gemmatimonadota; class Gemmatimonadetes; order Longimicrobiales; family Gaopeijiaceae; genus SZUA-318. The sequence goes on along the minus strand of CAWGKG010000012.1, from coordinate 43,609 downwards.
CTGCACTGGGCCGAACGGCATCGGCGGCCTCGACGGCGCTGATCGCGCGCTCGCGACGCCAATCTCGCCGCCCTCGCCGCTGGGTCGACGCGCACGACTGGATCGACTTCCTGGCCGCGGATCCGGCCACCCGCTCGCCGCACCTCGATGTGCCTGATCGACGATCCTGGTGCGATGCGCCGACGCCGGCCGACCGTGCCAAGGCGATGGCCGACGCTGCTGGAGGCCGAGGGCGTCGCCTACGATATCGGCGCCTACCGCGAGCGCGCCGCCGGGCCTGCGCATCTGGGGCGGCGCCACCGTCGACACCGCCGATATCGAAGCGCTGCTGCCCTGGCTCGACTGGGCTAGCCACGGAAGACCGACGTCCGAGGACGGGAGCAGCGTCATGAGCGCATGCCCGAAGGTCCTGATCGCCGACGCCCTGAGCCAGGACGCCGCCGACATCTTCCGCGAACGCGGCATCGAGGTCGACGTCGCAGACCGGCATGAAGCCCGACGCCCTGATCGCCGCGATCGGCGGCTACGACGGCCTGCCGTGCGCTCCGCGACCAAGGCCGACCGCCGAGGTCATGGCCGCGGCGAGCCGAGCTCAAGGTCATCGGGCGCGCCGGTATCGGCGTCGACAACATCGACGTCGCCGCCGCCACCCAGCGCGGCGTCGTCGTCATGAACACGCCCTTCGGCAACGCCGATCACGACGGCCGAGCATGCGATCGCCATGATGTTGGCGCTGGCGCGCCAGATCCCGGCCGCCGACCGCTCGACGCGCGCGCGGCAAGTGGGAGAAGTCGCCGCTTCGTCGGCATCGAGCTCGCCGGCAAGGTGCTGGGCCTGGTCGGCTGCGGCAATATCGGCTCGATCGTCGCCGAGCGGGCGCTCGGGCCTGCGCATGCGGGTCCTCGCCTACGATCCCTTCCTGCTCCGACGAGCGGGCCGCGCGACCTGGGTGTCGAGCGGGTCGACCTGGACGAGCTGCTGGCGCGCGCCGACGTCATCACGCTGCACGCGCCGCTCAACGATGCGACCCGCGACCTGATCGACGCCGACGCCGCTGGCGCGGACCAAGCCCGGCGTCGCGCCTCATCAACTGCGCGCGCGGCGGGATCGTGGACGAGGCGGCGCTGCAGGCGGCCTGCGAGGCCGGCCATGTCGCCGGCGCCGCGCTCGACGTCTTCGCCGACGGAGCCGCCCGCGGCAACCCGCTGTTCGAGCTGGAGAACGTGGTCGCGACGCCGCATCTGGGCGCCTCCACCGCCGAGGCCCAGGAGAACGTCGCCCTGCCAGGTCGCCGAGCAGATGGCCGACTACCTGCTCACCGGCGCCGTCATGCAACGCGCTCAACATGCCCGTCGATCACCGCCGAGGAGGCGCCGCAGCTGAAGCCCTACATGGCGCTCGCGCAGCAGCTCGGCAGTTTCGCCGGCCAGCTCACGCGAAACCGGCGTCAACGCGCGTCACCATCGAGTACGAGGGCCACGTCGCCGGAGCTCAACACGCCGGCCGCTCACGCCAGGCGGCGCTCGCCGGCCTGCTCGCGCCCATGGTCGAATCGGTCAACATGGTGAACGCGCCGGTGGTCGCGCAGGCAGCGCGACATCGCGGTCTCGGAGGTCAGCCACGACCGGCGCGGCGACTACCTGACCCTGATACGGCTGACGGTGACGCACCGAGCGCCGCACCCGCGTCGTCGCGGGCACCCTGTTCGCCGACAGCCGGCCGCGCATCGTCGAGGTCAAGGGCATCCGGGTCGAGGCCGAGCTGAGCCGCCACATGCTCTACATCACCAACCGAGGACGTGCCGGGCATCATCGGCTTTCTGGGCAAGACCCTGGGCGACGCCGGGGTCAACATCGCGACCTTCCACCTGGGCCGCGCCGGGCCGGGCGGCGACGCCATCGCGCTGATCAGCGTCGACGAGGCCATTCCGCGCGGCGGTGCTGGAGCGATCCGCGGCCGCCGAGGGCGTGAGCCAGGCCGTGCCGCTGGTGTTCTGAGCGTCCCGGGGGGATGACATCCCCTTGGGCAGAAGGAGCGCGTCTGGCCCTTTCAACCTCCACCCGGCCATGTATAGTCCCGCGCCTGCAAAAACGGGGAGTATGTCCGGATGGCGAACGTAGCGGTCGTCGGCTCCCAATGGGGCGACGAGGGCAAGGGCAAGATCGTCGACTGGCTGTCGGAGCGCGCCGACGTGGTCGTGCGCTTCCAGGGCGGCCACAACGCCGGCCACACGCTGGTCGATCGACAACCAGACCTACAAGCTGTCGCTGCTGCCGTCGGGCGTGGTGCGCCGGGCAAGCTGTCGATCATCGGCAACGGCGTCGTCGTCGATCCCTGGGCGCTGTTCGAGGAGATCGAGCGGATCGAGAGCCAGGGCGTCGCCATCGACGCCGGACAACCTGCTGGTCGCCGAGAACGCGGCGCTGATCCTGCCGCTCCACGGCGACTGGACCGCGCGCGCGAGGAGCCGCGCGGCGAGCGCGCAAGATCGGCACGACCGGGCGCGGCATCGGGCCGGCCTATGAGGACAAGGTGGCGCGCCGCGCGCATCCGGGTCTGCGACCTGGCCGACCAGGCGACCTGGCCGCACAAGGTCGACGATGCTGCTGCTGCACCACGACGCGCTGCGCCGCGGCATGGGCGACGGCAGCCGGTCGACCGCGACGCGCCTGATCGACAGCCTGCATGCGAGATCGCGCCGCAGACTGCTGCCCTATCGCCGAGCCGGTCTGGCGGCGGCTCGACGAGGCGCGCCGGCGCGGGCGCGCGCATCCTGTTCGAGGGCGCGCAGGGCGCCTTGCTCGACGTCGATCACGGCACCTATCCCTTGTCACCTCGTCCAACACCGTGGCCGGCGCAGGCGGCGGCCGGCGCCGGCATGGGGCCGGGCGCGCATCGACTACGTGCTGGGCATCACCAAGGCCTACACGACCCGGGTCGGCGCCGGGCCGTTCCCGACCGAGCAGTCGACAACGAGATCGGCCAGCCTCTGGGCGAGCGCGGCCACGAGTTCGGCACGGTGACCGGCCGGCCGCGGCGCTGCGGCTGGTTCGACGCGGTGCTGGTGCGCCAGGCGATCAAGGTCGGCGGCATCGACGGCATCGCGCTGACCAAGCTCGACGTGCTCGACGGCATCGCCGACGCTCAAGGTCTGCATCGGCTATCGCTACCGCGGCGACACGCTCGACCACCTGCCGGCCGCGCCCCACGTGCAGGCCGGCGTCGAGCCGATCTACGAGACCCTGGAAGGCTGGAGCGAAAGCACCCAGGGCGCGCGCTCCTGGGCCGAGCTGCCGGCCACCGCATCAAATACGTCCGCCGCATCGAGGAGCTGATCGGGGCGCCGGTGGCCCTGCTGTCCACCAGCCCGCAGCGCGACGACACCATCCTGTGACCGACCCCTTCGCCGACTGACGCAGCCGTTGCCGGGAGGAGCGATGCCAATGGATCACCGAGCGCGCCGATGGCCCCTGGCGATACTTGTCGCAGGCGCCCTGGCGCTGGCCGGGGCCACGACCGCGGCCCGGGCGCAGTTCGCCGACGACACCCAGGGCCTGTTCGACACCTCGCCGAAGCCCAAGCCCAAGGACGACATCGTCATCATGGAGTTCTCGACCGCGCCGGATGCCAACCAGACCGTCGCGCCGGAGAACGCCGGCGCCCAGTCGGTCGAGGACATCTGCTGCCAGGAAAGCCCGGACCAGCGCAAGACCGACGGTCTGTGCTTCGACGTGCAGTGCCCTGACAGCGCCAGCGCGGCGAGCCAAAGCCAGCAGCAGTAGGCGTTCGCCTACTGCGCCACCGCGTTGCGCCGCTCCGTGGCGGCGTTGCGCGACCGCCTTCTGCAGCTTCTCGAAGGCGCGGACCTCGATCTGGCGCACGCGCTCGCGGCTGATGCCGTATTCCTGGCGACAGCTCCTCCAGCGTCGTCGGGTCCTCCGTCAGGCGCCGCTCGGTCGAGGATGTGGCGCTCGCGCTCGTTCAGGCTCTCCATGGCGCCTCGGCCAGCAGCTGCGCGGCGCTCGTCCAGTTCCTCGCGGTCGGCGAGCGTGTCTTCCTGGTTGTCGCTCTCGTCGACCAGCCAGTCCTGCCACTCGCCGTCGCCGTCCTGCTGCAGCGGCGCGTTGAGCGAATGGTCGGGGCTCGACAGGCGCCGGTTCATCGAGACGACGTCCTGCTCGGGCACGTCGAGCTGCGTCGGCGATCTCGGTCACCTGTCTCGGGCCGGCAGGTCGCCTTCCTCGATCGCCTGGATCTGGCCCTTCAGCTTGCGCAGGTTGAAGAACAGCTTCTTCTGCGCCGCCGTGGTGCCCATCTTCACCAGCGACCAGGAATGCAGGATGTATTCCTGGATCGCCGCGCGGATCCACCACATGGCGTAGGTCGCCAGGCGGAAACCGCTTGTCCGGGTCGAACCGCTTGACCGCCTGCATCAGGCCGACGTTGCCCTCGGAGATCAGCTCGGCGATCGGCAGGCCGTAGCCGCGATAGCCCATGGCGATCTTGGCGACCAGGCGCAGATGGCTGGTCACCAGCTCGTGGGCGGCTTCGGAGTCGCCGTCCTCCGCCAGCGCTTGGCGAGCATGAACTCCTCGTCCTGCTCGAGCATCGGGAACTTGCGGATTTCGCTGCAGGTAGCCGCGACAGGTTGCTCTCGGGCGTCGATGCAGGGAAGGCTGGCAACTGAGCCATGGATCGTCCTACTTCCGGTCTGCCACGGGCGTCATGCCCGGGCGATGGAGTGCAGGCATGCCTCCTGATGTAGCGGCAGGCACTGAGTCGATATATATCCGACTGCTAGAAGTCAACTTTATGTCAGCTGAGGGTAGACGTCGACTCCAGAGCCTCGATCAAGCGCTCGCCATGTCGTCCGGCAGGACGCTGTCGAAGTCCAGCAGGCTCACCTGTCGCGGGATGGTGAAAGCCGAGCAGGCGGGCGTGGAGCGCCTGGCGGTCGAAGCCGCCGACCAGCGCGCGCGCGCTCGGCTCGGCAGCGCTCGCGCGACGGGCCGGCGGCCGCGCGCCGTAGAGCGGGTCGCCGAGCACGCGGATGGCCGATATGGGCCATATGGACGCGGATCTGGTGGGTGCGGCCGGTCGCCAGCCGGCAGGCGACCAGGCTGCGCCGGCCGCCCGCAGACCGCGCTCGACCGCGATAGCGGGTCAGCGCCGGCTTGCCGCCGCGCTGCGACCACCGCCATCTTCTTGCGGTTGCGCGGGCTGCGCCCGATGTTGCCCTCGATCTCGCCCGCTGGTCGGCGCGCGGCACGCCCCAGACCAGGGCGACGTAGTGCGCGCGTCGATGCGTGCGCGTGCGGCGAACTGCGCGGAGAGGCGCGATATGGGCCGCGTCGGTCTTGGCGACGACCATCAGGCCGCTGGTGTCCTTGTCCAGCCGGTGGACGATGCCCGGCCGCTTCTCGCCGCCGATGCCCGACAGGCTGTCGCCGCAATGGGCGATCAGGGCGTTGACCAGGGTGCCGTCCGGGTTGCCCGGCGGCCGGGTGGACGACCAGCCCGGCCGGCTTGTCGACACGACCAGGATGTCGTCGTCCTCGTAGACGATGGTGAGCGGAATCGCCTGGGCCTCGGGCCGCGCCGGGCGCGCCGGCGGGATCTTCAGGGTCAGGCGCTCGCCCGGTTTGACCCGGTAGTTGGCGTCCGTTATCGTCGCGCCGCCTGCAATCAGGCGGCCGTCTTCGATCAGCGCCTGGATGCGGGCGCGCGACAGTTCCGGCATGGCCCTGCGGCCAGCACGCGGTCGAGCCGGCCGCCGGCCTGCTCCGCGGTCACCAAGTGGTCCAGGGTACGTCGTTCGCTCAACGGTCGTTGCCTTTGCCGCCACGCCATGCCGGAGTTTCGGGGTCGGAGACCACCATGGACCGCGGTCATACCACGATCAAAGCCGTCGTGATCGGCCTGGGCTTCGTCATCGTCGGACTCGTCGTGGTCCTGGTGTGGGGATCGTCGAACAAGGTCGGCAAGGTCAGCACGCCCGCGACGACGGCGTCGGCCGACAAGCTCGCCGATGTCGCCGTGGCGCTGCCGGCCGGCGGCCACATCGCGGCCATGACCGGCGACGGCGACCGGCTCTCCCTGCTGGTCGACCTGCCGGGCGGGGCGCAGACCATCATGACCGTCGACCGGGCGACCGGAGAAGTCCTCGGCACCCTGGAGCTGGTGCCGCGCAGCGAATCAGGGAACGACCATGGCCAAGGCTCATTTCGGCAGTGACAACGTCACCGGGATCGCGCCGGAGATTCTGGCGGCGATCGCCGCCGCCAACGAGGGCGGCGTCCACTCCTACGGCGACGACGCGCTGAGCCTCAGCCTCGAACGGCGGTTCTCCGAGCTGTTCGGGACCGAGGTCTCGGTCCTGCCGGTCGGCACCGGCACGATCGCCAACTGCCTGTGCCTTTCCCTGCTGACGCCGCCCTGGGGCGAGGTCTTTTGCAGCGAGGAGCGCGCATATCGTGTCGACGAGGCGAACGGGCCGGAGTTCTTTACCGGCGGCGCCAAGCTCGTCATCTGATGCCGAGCGACAACGGCAGGCTTCGGTCGAGACCGCGCGCAAGGCGGCAACCGCTTCCCGGCCGAGGATGTCCACCATCCGCATGCGTCGACGGTCGTTTCGATCACCCAGTCGACCGAGACCGGCACACTCTATTCGCGTCGACGAGGTCGCGGGCTTCGGCCGGCTGGCGCGCGAGCTGGGTCTTGCCTTCCACATGGACGGCGCGCGCTTCGCCAACGCGGTCGCGGCGCTGGGCTGCAGCCCGGCCGATCTGACCTGGCGGCCGGCGTCGACGTGCTCTCCTTCGGCGCGACCAAGAACGGCTGCCTGGCGGTCGAGGCGCATGGTCGTGTTCGGCCACATGCGGGAGCACCTGCCGGCCTGCACCGCCTGCACAAGCGCGCCGGCCAGCTCTACAGCAAGATGCGCTTCCTTTCCTGCCAGCTCGAAGCCTATCTGGAGGACGGCCGCTGGCTTGCCTGGGCGGGCCACGCCAACGCCCAGGCCACGCGCCTGTCCGAGGGACTTGCGGCGATCGACGGCATCGATCTCGTCTATCCGGTCCAGGCCAACGAGATCTTCCTGAAGATGCCGGTCGCGACCTACGATGCGCTGGTCGCCGACGGCATCGGCCTGTACCCGATCACGCCGGACGGCGAGGGCCGCGGTTCGATCCGGCTGGTCACCGCCTTCAACACTGACCCTGCCGCCGTCGACCGGGTGATCGTGCTCGCCGCGAGGGCCTGAGCCGTTTGCTTTCATGCGTCACCGCGGATGGGGATCAGCCGCCGCAGGTGGTTGTCCCAGCCGCGCGACGCGATGGCGTCGCCGGGCAGGGGCGTGCTCGTGCCGTCGGCCGTAACCCGGAAGATGCCGCCGATGCCGGAAGAAGCGAGAAAGCTACCGGCGCCATCGTCGGCGCACAGGCCGCAGGTCTCCGGAATCGGGATGCTGGCCAGCGGCTCCAGGCCGTCGCGTGCCCACAGGCCGACGCTGTGCCCGACCGGCGATGTGGCGGCGATGGTCCGGCCTGAGCCGTCGAAGGCGATCGCGCCGGTGTAGCCGGCGAGCGCCAGGCTGGCTGGCGCCATCTCGTCGGCGAAGACGAGCCCGCCCGTACCGTCCCAGGTCGCCACCAGCGGCACCGCATCGCCGAGGTCGCCCTCCCATTGCATGCCGACGGCGATCAGCCCGTCCGGTGCCGTCGCGACATGGCGTGTCGAGAGCCGGTGCAGCTCCGCGGGCGGCGTGGCCTGGGCCAGCAGGCGGCCGTCGGCGGCGTCGAGCAGGGCGACGCAAGGCTGCATGGTCTTGCAGGTTGAGCTTGTCGCGGTCGTGGTCGGGGTGGGTCGCGCACGCCGCCGTTGCCGACGATGAGGGCGCTGCCGTCGGCCGACAGCGTCATGTCGTGGGGGCCGATGCCGTGGCTCGGCCAGTCGCCGATCCGGCGGTAACCGTCGCGTACGTCGTAGATCGCAATACGGCCGTCGCCGGTCTCCTAGGCGTTCTCGGTCGCGAACAGCAGGCTGCCGTCGGCCGAAAACGTGCCGTGGCCGTAGAAGTGACGCCCGGGTTGGCTTCCACAGCGGTCTGCATGCGCCCGGCCCGACGAGAGGTCGATGCACGACGGCGAAGCGGCCGGGGCGGCGGGCGAAGACGACGGCGGTCGCGCCGTCCGGTGCCAGTGCGACGTCGTGGCCGCGGTCAGGCAGCCCAACATCGAGGGTCGAACGCGTGGTGCCGGCATGGCAGCCGCCGGTCGGGTCCTGCCAAGCACCGATCACGGCCGGAACGCTCGCCGCGGCGTGCGCCGGGGTGAGGCGCAGGAGGCTCGCGGGAACCAGCGAGGCCACGGCGGCGAGCAGACTGCGTCGGTCAATCGCCATCGAGGCTGTTGAACCCGAGGTTGAGGCCAAGCGCCGGCGCGATCTGCCGCGATCAGCACGTGGCGCGCATCGTTCAGCGGATCGGCGATCGTCGGCGAGCGCGCCGCGCCCGTCGTCGGTCTGGAGCAGCCCGTCCATGCTGTCCGGCAGGATCGAGGCCGTGGCGATGGCGTCGTCGAGGTCGGTCATCAGCGCCGTCGTGGCCTCGTCGGCAGTCCGGCGCCCTCGGCGACAACGCGTCAGACCCGGCACGCCGTGGCCGGCGAAGAGGTCGGCCAGCGCGTCCAGGTTGACGCGACAGTTGCGGCATGCTGCGGCGCGCTGCGCCAGGACTCGGCCAGGCGCGGCCGGCCTTGTCGATGCGTGTCGCCCAGCGGCGCGTCGAGCTTGCGCTCGGCGACGAACTCGAGCTGGGTCGCCATGGCGGTCAGCAAGGCGCCGGTCGTCCTGGGCCGCCGTGGCATACGGCATCTGGATCGCTGCCGGGCTCGACCATGCCGTGCGGTAAGCTGGCGCCGGGCTGCCAGGCGGCCGCCAGCTCGCCGCCGATGGTCGCCAGGTTGTCGCCGATCGCGGCGGCCAGCTTGCCGCCATAGTTGCCGGGTGCGACCGGGTCGTGAACAGCAGGCGCTCCAGCGCCGGGAAAGCCCTGCAGGGCGACGCTGGCACCGGCGAGTCACGGCGGGATCGAGCAGGTCCGGCCGCTGGCTGGCGATCGCTTCGTCGAGCTGTTTGCCGACGCGGTTCTGCTTGTCGGGCCAGTACTCGATGCGGAACTCGCGCACCTCTACCTCGACGGCCCAAGCGCAGGTGCTGGACGCCCATCCAGGCCTCGAGCGCGCTGTCGAAGGCGCCGCACGCCTGGTCGAGGCGGGACCTTGCCGGCCTGCATGCCGTCAAGGGTGCCGCGCAGCGTCGACGCGGCGTCGGCGAACAGCCGGATAGCGCGGGCGCGCCGTGTACCGATGACCAGGTTGGTTGACGGCGGCAAAGCGTCATCGGCCAGTTGGTCGGCGGCGAACAAGATGGCCGGGCGCCAGCCATGGCGACCAGGCCGGCGGCAGGAGAGCACTTCAAGGCGTCGACGGCGGCAGCCATCACAGCGACTCCAGGAAGGTGATCAGAGCGTCGGCGCGTCGGCCGTGGCCATGGCGGCGAAGCGGTCGCGCGCCGCCTGGGCCTCGCCGCCATGCCACAGGATCGCCTCCAGTCAGGCTGCGCGCGCGCCCGTCGTGCAGGAAGTAGGTGTGGCCGCTGACGGTCTCGGTCAGGCCGATGCCCCACAGCGGCGGCGTGCGCCATTCGCTGCCCGTGGCCTCGCCTTCGGGCCGGCCGTCGGCCAGGCCGTCGCCCATGTCGTGCAGCAGCAGGTCGGTATAGGGCCAGATCAGCTGGATGCGATTGCTCGGGCTGATCGGGCAGCGGTCGCGGTGACGTATTTCGGCGCGTGGCAGGCGATGCAGCCGGCGTCGTAGAACAGCTCCTTGCCGGCCAGCACCGCCGGATCGCCGACGTCGCGGCGCGCCGGCACCGCCAGGTTGCGGGTGTAGAAGAGCGACGTGCTCCATGACCTCGGCGGCGGCCTCGAGCGCCGTCGGCTCGCCGTCGCCGTGCGGGCGCGGCCAGGCAGGCCGCCTCGGCCTGCGGTGCAGTCGCCCGCAGGGCAGCGGACATAGCGGCGTTGAGAGGCCGATGTCGCCGGTGAAGGCGCTGGCCGCTCTGCTGCATCGAGGTCGGGCTCGCCCGCCTTCCAGCCGAAGCGGCCGAGCGTCGATCTCGCCGCGTTCGCTCGCTCCAGACCCGGTTGGCCGCCCGGAGATGCCGTCGCCGTCCGCGTCGTCGGGATCGGCGTGGGCCAGGATGTCGGCTCGGGCGATCGCCTCCAGCAGGCCCAGCCCGATCATCGGCGGCGCCACGCGCGGCGACATCATCAGCGTCCGGGCGCATGCGGGCCGTAGCCGAGATCGGCGACGCTGTAGGTCGGCGCGCGCAGGGTGACGGTCTCGCCGCCGGCCAGCGTCGACCGGGATCTCCGTCGTAGGTCGATGACCATGTGGCCTTCGGCCGCAGTGCCGGGGATCGGCGAAGTCCTGCAGCTGGCCGCCGTAGATCGGGTCGGGCATGACGTTGATGCCGGCCGCTGCGACCAGCGTCGCGCTCGGCGTCGGTCGTGCGGCGGCGACGCTGAGGCCGCAGGAACATCGAGACCGCGTTGTCGTCGGGCCAGTTGGCGGCCGGCGGATGGCCGCGCCCGTCCTTCAGGTGGCAGCGCTGGCAGGCGCGCGCGTTGTAGAGCGGCCCCAGGCCGTCGGCCGAGGCTGGTCGAGGACGGGCGCGGTCACCCAGACCTGCGGAACAAGCCGTTGCCGACCGTTGAACAGCAGGCGTCGCTCGAAGCGACATGTTGGCCGACGGCTGGGAGAAGACGTCGGCGTTGACGCGTGCGCGGTAGGTGCGCGGCGCCGCCCTGGTTGGTCTCGTAGCGCTCGGGCTTGGTGAAGTCGGTCGTCGGCGCGGTGATCGCGGTGGCGTCGGCGCCAAGCGCGGTCGGCGCGGTCCAGCCGCAGCAGCAGGCGCGACGGCAGGACCAACGCAGCGGCGCCAGCGCCAAGCAGGGCCGGCGCGCGAGTGCGTGCGTGCGCCGGCCACTGCGACGACCGTCTCACTGGAACACGGCGTCGGGATCGTCGAGGCTGTCGGAGCCCTCGAGGCGATGGCGTTGCAGGCCGAGCGCCGCGACGACGCGCTCGATCCCGCGGGTCTGCGTCGTTCAGGGCGTCGATCGCACGCCTGGACCAGCGCGTTGCCGGCGGCGTCGCCCTCGGCCGAGCATCTGGTCGTAGGCTCTTGCCGCCCTCGGCGACGGTCGCGGATCAGTGCCTTGTCATCGCGCGCCACCGAGCGTCCAGGCGTCCTGCATCGCGTCGGTCGACCGCCGGGTCGCTTCGCGCGCACCAGGTCGGCGAGGCTCGGGCCGGCGACGACGCTGCCGTCGATGCGCGTGTAGCTGCCCAGTGTAGACGTTCCGGATGCCCATCGACGTCGTAGATAGTGCGACCTGTGGGTGTTGTCGGAGAAGCAGTCGTGCTCCTCCTCGGGGTCGTGCAGCATCAGGCCGAGCTTCATGCGCTGGCCGGCGAGCTCGCCGTAGGACAGGCGCCCAGGCCGGTCAGATGATCGCGCGAGGCCCTCCTCGGCGCGCCGTCCAGGACGTCGGCGCGGGCCGCGCCGCCCGGCGCCCCAGTCGGCGACCATGTCCTCGAGGTCGGCGACCAGCAGGTCGCGTCGCGGCCATGCAGATAGGCGGCGCGCCGGTCGCAGTTGCCGTCGGTGCAGTTGGCGCGTGTCGTAGTCGGTCGCCGGGCCGGTCGCCGGCGCCGGGCCCGGTGCCGTTCAGGTCCTGGCCCCAGAGCAGGAACTCGATGGCGTGGTAGCCGGTCGCGACGTTGGCCTCGATGCCGCCGATCTCCTGCAGCGTGTCCTGCAGCAGCGCCGGCGTGATCGTCGGTCGCGTCGATCGTCTGTGCCGCCGATCGTCAGTTCGGGTTGGCGATGATGTTGGCGGCGTAGAGCGCGTTCTCGTCGGACTCGGTGCCGTAGCGCGGCGTCGACATAGTCGATCAGGCCCTCGTCGAGCGGCCAGGCGTTGACCTTGCCCTCCCAGTCGTCGACGATGCGGATTGCCGAAGCGGAAGGCCTCGGTCTGCTGGTAGGGCACGCGCGGCCGGCGCCAGGCTTCGCGCGCGCGGCCAGGTTGCGCTCGGTCGGGTTCGGCGACCAGGGCATCGATCGCGTCGTCGCAGGTCCTCGGGCTCGCAGTCAGCGAGTCCTCATAGGCCGCCTGGGCGATGTCGGCATAGGTCTCCAGAATGGCGCGCCGGATCGGGCGTCGGCCGGCGGCCGGGCCGGCCCGGATGGCGGCCGAGGCCGACCGCGGCGGCAAGGATAGTTTCTTCATGAGTTCATGTCCCCTTGGCATGTCGGGGAACGTGTCTAATGCGATTGCGAATGATTTGCAATACAAATTGTCAGGGGAATTCGCGCGCGGATGCCCGTCGTGCGGCGCCCACGCGACGCGAGAGGACGTCAGCCGCGCAATTCCGCGACCACCTGGCGCACGATCGGTTCGGCCTGCTCCAGGTCATGCCCGGATGCAGCCGCTTGTCGTAGAGCAGGCGGAGCAGAATGCGGTCGTGGTTGGTCAGCATCATGTTGGTGCTGGAGTCGTTGAAGATCGACGGTTCGATCTTGTCGGAGTCGTTGAACAGGCCCATCGCCTGGGTCAGTTCCTCGATGATGCAGGCACGCACGACGAAGCGGCCCTGGTCGGTCGGGATGACGGCGACGGCCTGTACGATCTCGTCGGTGCCGGGCGCGGTGATTGCCCGCGCGAAGCAGGTCGCTTCGGGCTTCATCTTGGCGTGATCGCGCTCCATCGGCGGTCGCTGATGAAGAAACTGCGGTAGACTCGGGATAGGTCGTCGAGGACCCGCTCGAACGGCTTGGGTGAGAAGATGACGACGACGTTGGCATGGTCGAGGCGACAAGGCAACCGAAAGCCCGCTCAGCGCCTGCATATCTGCCAGGTGTTCGGCGGGCGTAGTCGGTGTAGCGCTCGCTGACGTCGCCGATCAGCGCGACCTGAGCGGCGTCTCCCAGCGGGTCAGGCGTTGCGCGAGCGCTTTTCGGGATCGAACTCGCGATAGAAGGCGACCGTCTCGAAATGGCGACATAGTCCTCGTCGCTCAGGTCGTCGGAGGTCGGCTTGGCGGCGCAGGCCGACAGCACGATGCCCACCAGCAGCATCAGGGCGGCAAGGACGACGCGCGCCGCCGGCATCTCAGGCCCGCGCTGCATCGACCGTGCGCCGGCATGGCGGCGTCTCATGGGGCGTGCGGGGGGCAGGGCGGATCGTCATGGCCCATCATAAGCCGAAACCGAGGATCGGGCAGAGGCGCGATCCCGGGTCACGGGCGCCGGTTGTCGCCCAGGCGAGGCAGGCTCAGTGGCACGATGGTCTCCGCGTCGCGGTGGGCGAAGTCCTTGCGCCGGCCCTCGGACAGCATCCGGGCCTGGGCCTCCTGCAGGCGGCCGTGGGCGCTCTCCGGGTCGAGCCCGGCGACGCGGCGGTCGGCGACGACCTGGCGACCGTCGACGAAGACGTCGGTCACGGCGCGCTCGGCCGCCGAATAGACCAGGCTCCTCAGGGGATCGCGCACCGGACGCATGTGGGGGTGCTCGAGGTCGGCGATCAAGATATCGGCCTTCGCGCCGGGGGCCAGACGGCCGAGGTCGTCGCGCCCCAGCGCCGTCGCGCCGCCCACGGTCGCTGCGTGCAGGATGTCGGCGGTGTCGACCGTCTTGATGTCGCCGGCCGCGATCCGCGCCAGCACGGCCGACTTCCGCATCTCCTCCAGGAAGTTGTGGGGCAGGGTGTCGGTGCCGATGCCCATGGTGACGCCGACGCGCAGGTAACGCCCGAAGTCCTCCAGCATCTGGCCGTAGCGGCAGAACGGGGTCGGGCAGTGGGCGACCGAGACGCCGCTGTCGGCAAGAATCGACAGGTCGCGCCTGGTGCGCCAGTGCAGCCAGGAATGATCGTCGATGAAGATTGCGTGGGCGAGCAGGGTACGGGGTGTCAGGAAGCCGATGTCGTTGGCCCACTGCACCGGCGTCTTGCCGTGGCGCTCGACCATCAGGTTGAACTCCACCACCGACTGGGCGATGTGGGTCGTCACCGGCCGCCCGCTCGCGTGCGCTGCGGCGATCGTGTCCCGCAGCAGCTCCTCGGTGCAGGTGTCGATCGTGCCGGGGCTGTACATGCCCGACAGCCGCCCGCTCGGGTGGCGCTCGGCCTCGCCCATCAATGCCTCGGCCGCGGCCATGCCCTTCGGCCCGCCGGCCTCGTTCCAGGTGAAGCCGAGCTTGTGGCCGGCCTCCATCTTCCAGGAGGCGGAGCTGTACCAGGGCGCGACCCAGCCCCGCAGCCCGCTCCGGGCCATGAGGTCAATCCAGCCGTCGTAGGCGCCCGAGACGTCGACCAGGGAGGTCACGCCCGACAGCAGCAGCTCGGAGTATGCCACCTCGGCCGCGGCCAGCGAGCCCTCGGCGTCGGTGCGGTAGATCGTGCTGCGCTCGTAGAGGCCCGACATGTACATCTCGGGCACGCCGTGCTCCTCGCGCACGCCGCGATAGGCGGGCTCGTTGGAGGGGTGCGAGTGGAGGTCGACGAAACCCGGCAGGACGAAGGCATGGCGGCCGTCGATCTCGCGGTCAGCCGTGCCCTCGTAGTCCGGCCCGACGTGGACGATGCGGTCGTCCGTGAACGCCAGGTCGGCGTCCCTCAGATAGGCGTGTCGCTGCGCCGCCTGGTCCCAGGCCACCAGCCAGGCGGCCCGACGGACGACCGTCGTGGTCATCGGCGATCGCTCAGAGATGCTTCTTGAGGAAGTCCGCCATGCGCGCCCAGGAGTTGCGGGCGCTGGCTACGTCGTAGGCGTCGCTCACGCTCGTTGAAGAAGGCGTGCTGGGCGTCGTAGCGGAAGACCTCATGGGCGGCGCCGACCTCCTTCAGTCCGTCTCCAGCGCGTTGACCGCGGCCGGCGTGCACCAGTCGTCCTGGTTGGCGAAGTGGCCCTGGAAGGGGACTCGCGATCTTCGCCGGGTCGGCGAACTCCTTGGGCGGGATGCCGTAGAAGCAGACCGCGGCGTCGGCCTCGGGCACGTGCACGGCCGCGGCGACGGTCAGCGCGCCGCCCATGCAGAAGCCCATGACGCCGACCTTGCCGCCGATGCCCTTGAGGTGCCGGACCGCGCCGCGGATGTCCTGGTGCGTGGCGCCGGGGAAGTCGAGACCGTCCATCAGGTGGTTGGCCTCGTCGGGCTCCTGGTCGACGCGGCCCTCGTAGAGGTCGGGCGCCAGGGCGTTGTAGCCGGCCCGGGCGAAGCGGTCGGCGACGCCGCAGATCTGGTCGTTGAGGCCCCACCATTCCTGGATCACGACGATGCCCGGCCGGCCCTTGCCGGCCTCGGCCAGGAAGCCTGCCGTCTCGCCGCCATCCGGCCGCTTGAACGCGATCATGTGGCCCATGCTGTCCTCCCGCATTTGTTGTCGTTTGTTGCGTCCGGTGATCCTGTCACAGCCGCGCCGAGGGCGGCAAGCCGGGCAGGCGGACGAGCAGTTGACCGCGGCTCCGCTCTCCACTATGTGAAGGCCGCGCGCCCTGACGGGTCGCGGCCACTGCGTCCCCATCGTCTAGTGGCCTAGGACAACGGCCTCTCACGCCGTAAACCGGGGTTCGAGTCCCCGTGGGGACGCCAATCTTTTCAAGCACTTAGCGGTATCGATGTGACCCGAGGGGGCCATTTCGCGAAACATTCGCGTAATATCCCTGTCGGAGCACCGTCGTCAGCCGGCGCGCTGCGGCCGTTGTGCGACGCGGTTTAAGTCAGCCTCCGACCACCACGCGCCCCGTGCTCTCCGCTGTCTCTCTGGGACGGCGGCAGAACATCGCGACATTTCCGGGCATTGGTCGGCACAATGGCGCTATGTCTTGGCAGGGAGACGCCTGAACAGGGCCAGAATCGCGCTCCTTGCTCGTAACGCCTCCGTTCGCGATCTCGGTGACCAATAGTTTGGCCGCGAAGGCTGCGCCATTCATCCGTTGATGGCGGGCAGGAGTTGTCACATCGAGTGAGGTAGCGGGTCAGGGGTTGAGGCCGTCGCCTCGAACGATGGCTCCGCTCTCCTTCAAGCGTCATCGCTTCCCGCCCGAGATCATTCGCAACGCCGTTTGGCTCTACGCCAGGTTCACGCTGTCGTATCGCGACGTCGAGGGGATCCTGGCCGAGCGTGGTATCGACCACCTGAACCGGCGCGATCCTCGCGGGGGCTCCGGCCATGGCGCCTCGGCGTCAGCCTGGCATGGAGCCGGGTCGCATGGGGAACGGCCCGGAGCGGGACGCGTTAACGTTTGAACAAGCGATGCGCCATGGCTCGGGGCGACTGGAGCCACGCGATATACGTCAAGTCAAAACTCGATACCTTTCTTTTTGCGACGCAACACGACCTGAGGGGAATTACAAATGAGCACGCTCCTTATAGTCATCATCGTCATTCTGTTGATCGGCGGTGGCGGCGGATTTTACGGATACAATCGCTACGGCTCGCGTGGGCTCGGCGGAGTGGTCGGTCTCGTGCTGGTCATCCTCATCGTGCTGTGGCTCCTGGGCGTGCTTGGTGGAGCCGGCATCAGGTAGCGGAATCGAGGCACCCGTCACGGCGCTTTCGGAACGGTTCTCCATGCGCGCCGTTCAACGTGTGTGACGTCTGCCAACGGCCGCCCAAGTTGGGCTGGGTCTGTTGTGGCGCGTTCGCGTAACCAGCAACGAAGGTCGACCGATGAACATCATGCGAAGCACTTTCCTCGCGCTCACGCTCGCGATGGGAACGATTGTCTCGACAGGCGCGATGAACAGTGCGAGCGCGGCAACCGCCGAGGACCTGGACAAGGATTGTATCCAGGCCCTGCAGACGCTCTATAAGTCAGAGCCGGTTGCCGAAGTTCTTTCGCGCAGTGCCAAAGCGATTCTCGTATTCCCGAATATCGTGAAGGCCGGTTTCGTCTTTGGCGGCAGCTATGGTGAAGGCGAGCTGATCAAGAATTCCACGGTCGCTGACTACTACAACTCGCTGTCGGGGTCCTGGGGGCTTCAGATCGGCGCACAGTCCTATGGGTATGTCGTGTTCCTGATGACGGACGAGGCCGTTGCCTACCTTGAGAAATCGGATGGTTGGGAACTCGGTGTGGGCCCCACGGTGGTCGTGGTCGACGAAGGCATCGCGAAGAACCTTTCAACCTCCACGCTGAAGGATGATGCCTATGCGTTCATCTTCAGCCAGCAGGGACTGATGGCGGGGATCAGCATCGAGGGCACCAAGATTTCCCGAATCAAACGCTGAACCGCATTGGGACTGACGCAACTCGCATGGGCGCATGATATCCAGGATCGTTGCGCGATTTGTGCTGGCGTTTCTGGTGGCGGGACCTGCTCAGGCCGGCAGTCTCTGTCTGACGGTCGCAGGCGTGCGATCGGACAGCGGCGCGTTGTTGATCGGGTTCTACGATCGTGCGGATGGGTTCCGCAGTTCCATTGCCAATGCGGCCAGGTCCGGGCTGCTGAGCGACAAGGCGCGCCTCGTCGGGGTGACGATGAGGGCGAGGCTCGGCGCCCAGGGCATCTGCGTCCTTCATCTCCCCCCGGGTCGATATGCCGTCATCGTGTTTCATGATGAAAACGACAACGGCATCCTGGACGAAAACTTCCTGGGGATACCGACAGAGGGCTACGGCTTCAGCAACAACGCGACCGGCTTCTTCAGTGCGCCGGCGTTCGGTGCCGCAGCCGTTGCAGTGGGGGCTGCAGAAGAAGACGTCACGATTGACCTCTCGTACCCGGCGAGGAGCTTCTCGCCGAGGCCTGTTCGCTGAACGGGGAACGCTCCCGATCAGACCCGGGCATAAGCGTTGTCGAGCAAGGCTGCATTGCCGTGCCAGCGCGAGTCCAAAACGACGATCCGGTTCAGCCGTCCCGCGGCATCACTCAACGAGATATCAGGCCTTACGTCAGGCGCGCCTCCGCGCACGCAGACTGCAAACAAGGGGGACCCGGTCGCCAAACAGCCAGGGCGCAACCAGGTAGACGCGTGACAGCGTAAGTCGGCGGCCTGGTGCCCGCCGGACGATCGCGGCATCTGGGATCCATTGTGCAAGGGCATATGCGGACGTGCACAGGACCGTGCCCGCTGATCGGGCTGGCCTGTTGGATGCGTCAGGCCGCGACGGCCATGCTATGCGGCCGGCAACGCCGGGAGGATGGGGATGAAGATCAAGTCGAAGGACTTTCGCGTGCCGGAGGGCGCCACCGTCGACCTCGGCGACGGCAAGGCGTGGCCGACGACCGTGAAGCCCGTGTACGCGTCGAAGAAGGATTACCAGAAGGAGCTGGCGAAGCACGTTGCGAAGTTGAGCGAGCAGCAGGAGCTTCTCTACGCGTCGAACCGCTACGCCGTGCTGCTGATCTTCCAGGCGATGGACGCGGCGGGCAAGGACGGCGCGATCAAGCACGTGATGTCCGGCGTCAACCCGCAGGGCTGCCAGGTGTTCAGCTTCAAGCATCCGAGCGCCGCCGGAACTGGAGCACGACTTTCTCTGGCGCACCACGCGCGACCTGCCGGAGCGCGGGCGGATCGGCATCTTCAACCGCTCCTATTACGAGGAGGTGCTGATCGTGCGCGTGCACCCGGAGATCCTGCGCAGCGCAGGAGCTGCCGGACGCGCCGCGCGACGAGACGACGGTCTGGCAGGACCGCTACCGCTCGATCGTCGACCTGGAGAGGCACCTGCACGCGCAACGGCACGCGCATCGTCAAGTTCTTCCTGCACCTCTCGAAGGAGGAGCAGCGCAAGCGCTTCCTCGCGCGCATCGACGAGCCGGAGAAGAACTGGAAATTCAGCCTGGCGGACATCGAGGAGCGGAAATTCTGGAAGCAGTACATGCAGGCCTACGAGGAATGCCTCGGCGCCACCAGCACCGAGCGACGCGCCCTGGTATGTCGTGCCCGCCGACGACAAGGAGAACGCGCGGCTGATCATCTCCCAGATCGTCCTCGACACGTTCGAAGGGCTCGAGATGGCCTACCCGAAGACGTCGGCAGCGCGGAACAAGGAATTGCAGGCGATCCGCAAGCGGCTCGCGAAGTGATGTCGACCAAGGACGACGAACATTTCCTGCGCCGCCTGGCCATGACCGCGGCGCTGCAGCCAGAGAGCGGGACGCTCGAAAGTTTCATCCGTCGACCGGTCGACGTGGTCCTGCCACGGCGATCGAAGATATGCGGCACATGCGCGACTTTGAAAAATAATTGTTAAGAAATTGTTTATGGTGCGCGCCTTGACAGCGGCATTTGCTCAGCGCTTTCCTTGATTATGTGTGCTTCGGCGGTAGCTTTTGGGATGTGTAACCTCCGAGCACGGGATGCGATGCCTCTGTTTTGGAGTGTCGGCCCACGGGAGAGTTTGAGGTCATGTCCGGGACATTTCCGATCGTTGCCATAGGAGCGTCTGCGGGCGGGCTCGATGCTTGCGAGCAGCTGTTGGCAACGATTCCGGCCGACAGCGGCATGGCCTACATCCTGGTCCAGCACCTTGACCCCCATCATGAGAGCATGCTGGTGGCGTTGCTCGCCGCACACGCAAAGGTCGGCGTCTGCCAGGCGGACGAAGGCATGGCGATCGAGCCCAACCGGCTCTATGTCATCCCGCCCGGCTCCCACCTGTCGGTCACCGGCGACACGTTGCATCTGTCCGCGTCGGCGGGCAGCGCAGGGCCGCGACTTCCGTTCGACCACCTGCTCCGTTCGCTCGCGGACGAACATGGCGACCGCGCCATCTGCGTTGTGCTCTCGGGAACCGGCGCCGACGGCAGCCTGGGTCTGCGGGCTGTCCAGGCCAACGGCGGGCTGGTCGTCGTCCAGGATCCCTTCGAGGCCGCCTTCGACGGCATGCCGCGCAGCGCGATCCTCACGGGCGCGGCCGATTTCGTGCTGCCGATCGCGGACATGGCCGAGGCGATCGCCAACTACGGACGCCGCATCAGCCAGAATGCCAGCCGTGGGGACCCGGACGCCGAGGTCATTGACCAGGACTGGCTCGCCGAGGTTATCGATGTCCTGCACATGAGCACCGGCCACGACTTCCGGCACTACAAGGAGGGCACGGTGTTGCGCCGGATCGAACGGCGCATGGCCATGGCCGAGATCGCTGGCAACGAGGCGGAACGCTATGTCGATCGCCTGCGCAGACGATCCCGATGAACTGGAGCTTCTGGTCAAGGACCTCTACATCAAGGTCACCAGCTTCTTTCGTGACCCCAGGTGTTCGATCACGTCGGGCAGAGCATTGTCCCCGCCCTGATCCGCAGCCGCACGCAGCGGCAGCCGCTGCGTATCTGGGTGGCCGGATGTAGCACGGGCGAAGAGGCCTATTCCCTGGCCATGGTTTTCCTCGAAGCCATTGCGGCATCGGGCCATCACATCGACCTGAAGATCTTCGCATCCGATGTCGATGCCGATGCGATCGCCACGGCGCGTGCGGGACTCTACCACGAATCGATAAAGTCGGAAGTCGGCAAGAGCCCACTCGAGCATTTCTTCATTGTGAGGAAATCGGCTATAGGGTTTCGTCGGTCCTGCACGAATCGATCGTCTTCACGGTGCACAACCTGTTGGCGGATCCGCCGTTCGGAACCTCGACATGGTCTCCTGCCGCAATCTGCTGATCTACCTTCGGCCTGAGGCGCAGGCCAAGGTTCTCGCGTTGTTCGATTTCTCGCTGAATGCCAACGGCGTTCTTCTGCTTGGCAGTGCCGAGACCGTCGGCCGTCTGGCAGACCGCTTCGAGGTGCTGTCGAAGGCGCTGCGCCTGTATCGCAAGGTCGGTCGAAGTCAGCAGGCGCATGCGGGCGCGGGAGCATTGCGTGGCGCCATTTTCGGAGACCTGTCCGCCGCCGGGCGCGCGCACGTGACCAGCACCAGTTCAATCTTGCGGAAGTCTGCCGCAAGCTGGTGATCGACGCCTTCGCGCCCGCGGCAGTCCTGGTCAATGCAGATGGCGATTGTCTGTTCACCCTGGGGCCGATCGGCGACTTCCTGCGCGTGGTTCCGGGATTGCCCAACAGGAACCTGATGCTGATGGCCCGCGTCGAGCTGCGTTCGCCGCTGCGGTCGGCGCTGCGCCGTGTCGCCAAGGACAAGGCCCGCATGGTCGTGGAGTGCGGCAAGATCGAAGCGCGACGGGAAGCTCTTTTCGCTGAGCCTCGACCTGCGTCCCGTGAACCTGGGCGATGTGGCGTACTTCCTGGTCACGTTTGTGGAGACGCAGCCGCAGGTGGGCTCCGGCGCTACGGCGGGTCAGGGTGACGATGCTCGTGTCGAGGAGCTCGAGCACCGGCTCGCTGCGACACAGGCCGAGCTCGGCCTGGCGGTCGAAGAACTCGAGACGTTGAAGACCGAGCACAGGACGGCCAGCGACCAGCAGATGTCGGTCACCGAGGAATTCCAGTCGACGAACGAAGAGCTGCTGACGTCCAAGGAGGAGCTGCAATCCCTCAACGAGGAGCTCAACGCGCTCAACAACCAGCTCATGGAGACCCTGGAGCAGCAGCGGACAGCCGCAAACGACCTGCAGAATGTCCTCTTCAGCACGAATGTCGCGACGCTCTTCCTCGACAACAACTTCAACATCCGCTTCTTCACGCCGCAGACAAGGCGCTCTTCAACCTCATTCCCGGCGATATCGGCCGGCCGTTAGCCGATTTCAGCCTCTGGATGTCGACCACTACCTGCTCGCCGATGCGCGGACAGTCCTGGAGACGCCCGAGTGCCGTCGAGCGCGAGATCGCGGCGGACAACGATCGTTGGTTCGTGCGTCGGATCCTGCCCTATCGCAACGAGTTCAAGGGCGTCGAAGGTGTCGTCATCACCTTCGTCGATATCACCGAGCGGCATCAGACGGCCGAGGCCCTCGAGGAGGCCAAGCGCCAGGCGGAGACGGCGAATGCCGCCAAGTCGCGCTTCCTCGCCGTCGGCCAGCCACGATCTGCGCCAGCCGCTCCAGTCGCTGACCCTGCTGCAAGGGCTGCTGGCGAAGGCGGTCGGGGCGACGCCGGTCGAGCACCTGGTCGCTCGCGCTGGAGCGGTCGCTTGACGCGATGTCGGGCATTCTGAACACGTTGCTCGATATCAACCGGATCGAGGCCGGGAACGTCCGCGCCGAGCCGGTCGATTTTCCCGTCGACGATCTGCTGTGCGATTTGAGCGACGAATTCGCCGGCCTCGCGGCAACCAAGGATCTCGACCTGCGCATGGTGTCCAGCAGCCTGGTCGTGCACAGCGATCCGCGCCTGCTCAAGAAATCTTCGCAACCTGCTCTCCAATGCACTGACCTACACCAGCAAGGGCAAGATCCTGATCGGCTGCCGCCGCCACAAGGACACGGTGGCTATCGAAGTGTGGGATACCGGCATCGGCATTCCCGAGGAGGAATGCGACGCGGTCTTCGAGGCCTACCACCAGCTCGACAATCCGGCACGCCAGAGCAACCGTGGCCTTGGCCTGGGCCTCTATATCGTGCGTCGCCTGGTCGAGCTTCTGGGGCATCGGGTCAGCCTGCATTCCGTGCCGGGCAAGGGTTCGGTCTTCTCGGTCGAAGTTGCGCGGGCAACGGAAAATGTTGCCGCTCCCGCCAAGCGCACGAGAGATGTGAGCCGAACCAAGGCGCTCGGTGTGCTGCGCATCAAGGCTGCCGTCCTGGTCGTCGAGGACGATCCGTCCCTGCGCGAACTGCTTGAGCTTTCGCTCAGGGAGGCGGGCTGCGAGGCGATCGCCGCGGCCGACGGTGCAGCTGCGCTGGAACTCGTTGCGCAAGGCCGGATCCGGCCGGACCTGCTGCTCGTCGACTATCGTCTGCCGCACGGCATGAACGGGCTGCGGCTCGCGTCGACCCTCAGGGAATCGCGGCCTGACCTGCCGGTGATCGTCCTGACAGGCGACATCTCCAGTGCGGCCGGTCACGAGATCGCCGCCGTGGATTGCCTGCAAATCAACAAGCCTGTGAAGCTTCCCGAACTGATTGCGGCGGTTCGGGAGCGGCTGCGCCGGGTGCCGTCCGGCGCGCCCGCTTCGTCAGCCCCGATCGCGACGCTTCGGCCGCCCTCGTGATCGTGGTCGAGGACGACGAGCATGTCCGTGATGCCACGCGTGCCGCGCTGGAAGGCATGGGCTGGACCGTTGCGGCCTATGAACTCGGCCGAGGCCTTCCTGGAGGGTTATCGGCCTGGCGGCAGAGCCTGCCTCGTGCTCGACGCCGTGCTGCCTGGGATTGGTGGCATCGAACTCCTGCGCCGGCTTCGTACCGGCGGCGACCCGATCCCGGTTCTCATCGTGACCGGCAAGAGCGATGTCGGGATGGCCGTCGCGGCCATGAAGGCCGGCGCCAGGGACTTCATCGAAAAGCCGTTTGGGATCGACACCCTGAACAGTGCAATCGAGCTTGCATTCCAGCAGCCGCCCGCACTGACGGAGCGTCGACGGAAGGCAGCGGAGCGGCTGGCGACGTTGACGCCGCGCCAGCGCGAGGTCCTGGACCGTGTCCTGGCCGGGCATCCAAGCAAGAACATTGCCGTGGACCTGGGCATCAGCCGGCGCACCGTCGAAAACCACCGCGCCGCGGTCATGGAGCGCACGGGTGTGGCATCGCTGCCCGACCTCGCCCGCCTGGCCTTCTCGGCCGGCTGGCGCGGCATGGACGACGCCAACTCCTGACCGGTCCCGGCACCACTCATGCGCTTGTGTCGGATAAGTAAATTCCGATCCTGTCGGCCTATCACGATGCTGCCTAATCTTTCTCATGACTGTTGGGAAACTTGCAGAGTCCTCAGCAACAACTGAGGGATGAGATGGATCGCAGCTGGCATGTTCCTCCAGCAGTCGGAACTTGGAGGATGAAATGCGCACCTACGAAGATGCCATGGCGGATCGCAGCGTCCTGAGGCTCCGCTTCGACGATGGCGAAGTGGCCATGGAACTTTCCGATAACGCGACCTTGCAGGATGTGGGGCAGGTGTACGCGCGTTTCGCGGACCGCCATGACGAAATCGCCGGTCGACATCCTCCTTACCCTGAAGACGCCGCCCGCCGACCGCGGGCACTAGGGCCGCGCCATGAACATGCGCACCCTGTCGCTTACACTGCTCGCATTGGCCCTGATTGCGGTATGGCCGACCTGGCACCATGGTCTGGGTTTGTGGGACTACCTTCCCAGCGCGACGATTGCCGTCGCGTTCTCCTCCATCGTCGTCCTGTTCCTGGCGAGGCGGATATGAACGGCACCAACGCGACAGGCGCCGTGGCCCGGTTCGACAAGGCTGGACAACCGCTTCACGGGGTTGCTTCGGGTCGCGATGACACCGAGGAGAATCAGGACTGGCATCGCTTTTCCGAGGACATGATGGCCCAGGCGGCGGCCCTGGGAAGGTTCGCCCGGCGTCGCGCCCGGGGGCACGACGATCTGGCCGACGACCTGGTGCAGGAAACGCTGCTCCGGGCCTGGGCCAATCGCGATCGTTTCACCCCGGGGACAAATCTTACCGCATGGCTCTTCACAATCCTGCGCAATGCCCACATCAGCCATATCCGCAAGACCCGGCGTGAGCAGGTCGGGCTCGACGAAGGCTGGAAGGACAACGTTCCGGTCGCGGCCAACCAGGAGGATCATGTCGCCCTCGCTGAGGTCCTGACGGCAATGGACCGCCTTCCATCGACCGATTCCGCGATCTTCACATCGATCCTGGTCCATGGCAGCAGTCATCTGGAGATCGCGGCCCAAAGCGGCTGTGCCCTCGGTACGGTGCGAAGCCGGCTGTTCCGCGCGCGCCAGCATCTGACTCGAGGCGCTGCTTTGAGAGTGACGCAAGGGGCACGGCCGCCGCTCGCGTCATTCGGGTGCCATGGATTGGCCATTGCGAAGCAAATCGAGCCGCCGTCGCGATCCGGTCTGGAACTGGAATGTCGTCGGCAACATCGGGTGCCAACGGCGGAGTCCCTGTCGGGGCGCCATGTCCTCGCCAGCATCGCGTCCCGACAACCGCGTGTCGCCGCCGACGGTGCGGCTGCGTCCGCGCCGCTCTATGCTGGGCCGGTGATGACCGGGCACCATTTCCCCGACTACTCCTTCGGCGAACGGCGCTGCGACGGTGTCGTCCATGTCGTCGGCGTCGTTGCCTCGCTGGTTGCCGCGCCCGGCCTGCTGGTCGCCGTCGCGTCGTCCGGCGGCCTGCGCACCGCGCTGGTCGCCACGGTCTATGGCGCCACGCTGGTCGCCGCGCTCGGCGCCTCGGCGGCCTATCACCTCGCCCGGCAGCCGGAGCGCAAGGAGCACCTGCGCAAGCTCGACCACGCCTCGATCTTCCTCTTGATCGCGGGCACCTACACGCCCTTCGCGGCGGTCGGGCTGGGCGGGTCGCTGGGCGAGCAGCTGATGGCCGGGGTCTGGCTCGTCGCCATGCTGGGCGTCGTGCTCAAGATCGCCTGGCCGCGCCGCTTCGACGGCGCCTCGGTGCTGCTCTACCTCGGTCTGGGCTGGGCCGGCGTGGCGGCGGCGCGCAGCCTGGTCGCGACCCTGCCGGCGACGGCGCTGGTCCTGCTGGCGGCGGGCGGAGTGCTCTATACCGCCGGTGTCGCGTTTCACCTGTGGCGACGCCTGCCGTACCACAACGCCATCTGGCATGCGCTGGTGCTCTGTGCGGCGGCCTGCCACTACATCGCGGTGTTCCGGGTCCTCACGGGTGCCCGGGCCTGATCCCGCGGCGGACTCGAAATGCGCAGGACATGCCTTTCATTCGGCCTCCCGACGTACCATATGTGGGCGGGTCGCGGTGGTGCCGCTGACATATCGAGGCTCGCCCCCGAAGGGTGGGCGGGGGCTGATCTCACACAGACGTCGGTGAGCGGCGGGATACCGGACCGTCCGTCCGGGGTATCGCCATGTCCGGAAGGTGCGGCAACGGTCGCTCCTCCGCCGACGTGTTGCCTGATGACGCGGACCGCGGGCCATGGCCTGCGGTCGGCAACGGGCGGGCTCCCTTGAGCCATGACCATCTCTTGTCCTGCGCGGTCGTCGTGTGCATCGACACGCCACAGGGCTCTTCCCCGATGCGCACGGATGCGACGACAGCAATGGCCTTGACGAATACACACGACGCGACCGCGACCTCCGATCCTGTCGACGACGACGCCACGGGGCGCGACCTCAGGCGCCGGATCGCGCCGTTCCAGACACCGCTTCTCCACAGCAGTCTCGCCCAGACGCTGACCTCGATCGGCGGTTATCTCGCCGTTTGCGCGCTCATGTACGTGCTCGCGGACTTTTCCTACTGGATCGCGCTGGCGCTGGCGCCGCTCGCCGCCGGCCTTCTGGTGCGGACCTTCATCATCCAGCACGATTGCGGCCATGGCGCCTTCTTCCGCTCGCGCCGCCGGAACGACGCGCTGGGCTTTGCGTGCAGCCTGCTGACGCTGGCGCCCTATCTGTCGTGGCGGCGCCAGCATGCCGGCCATCACGGCGTCTGGAACAACCTCGACCGCGCGACACCGGCGCCGACATCTATTCCTCCTGCCTGACGGTCGACGAATACCGCGCGCTCAGCCCGTGGCAGCGGCGCTGGTACCGGATCACCCGCAACCCCATCGTCGCCAACATCATCTTGCCGCCGCTGGTGTTCCTGGTGCTCTACCGGTTCCCGTTCGACATGCCGGCGCGCTGGCGCCGGGAGCGGCTTGGCGTCTATGCGACCAATGTCGCGCTGGTCGCCCTGGTCGTCGGGCTCGGCCTGATCGTCGGCTTCGACCGCGTCGCCGCGGTTCAGCTGCCGGTCATGGCGCTGGCCTCGATCATCGGCGTCTGGCTGTTCACGGTGCAGCACCGCTCCGATCACACGGTGTGGGCGCGCCAGAGCGACTGGACCGCCCTTGAGCGCGTCGCTCGAAGGCTCGAACTACCTGCGCCTGACCCCGGTGCTGCAGTGGTTCACCGGCAATATCGGCCTGCACCACGTGCATCACCTCAATCCGAGGATCCCGAACTACCGCCTGCAGCAATGCCACGACGCCGTCGATGTCCTGAACGACGTGCCCGTCATGACCTTGGGATCGGCCTTCAAGGCGATGTTCTACGTGCTGTGGGACGAACAGCGCCAACGCATGGTGACGTTCCGCGGCGCCCGGTTGCAGCGCCAGTTGGCGTGATCGTCGGGCGACCTGCGCTGGCGCCACCCGACGCCAGCGGCTAAGGTCGCCCCGCCTCCCGCCGCCGTGTCGCGCCGGAGCAGGGCCAACAAGAGACACGACATCGACCGTCAAGGGATCGATCACGCCCACCCGGATCGCATGAGCCTCAGTCAGGAACATCAGGCGTTGCCCGCGGGGCGCGCGGGCGCCGACGTTGCGGTCGCTCTCGGCCTTGTGGTCGCGGGCGCCGGCGTCGCGTGGCTCACAGCGACCTTTCCGGCGCAGCTTCCCGCCGTCATGCCCTGGGAGTTCTCGTGGACCGCCTTCCTGGGCACGGGGCTGACCCTGTGGTGGTTCTTCCGCGGCCTCGCGCGCCTGCCGCGCGCGCAGCGCCCGCCCGCCTGGCGCATCGGCGTTTTCCTCGCCGGCATGGCGGCGGTCTGGATCGTGCTTCAGACGCACTACCTCTACCTCGCCGAGCACATGTTCTTCTTCAACCGCATCCAGCATGTCGTGATGCACCACCTCGGCCCGTTTCTGATCGCTCTGGGCGCACCCGGCGCGGCGATCATGGCGGGCATGCCGGACGCCGTGGCGCGCCGGCTGCGCGCCGCCGGCCGATCCGCCTGGTGCTGGACGTGCTGCAGCAGCCCCTGATCGCGGCGACGCTCTTCGTCGGGCTGATCGGCTTCTGGCTGCTGCCGGCGGTCCACTTCAAGGCCATGCTCGACCCGCATCTCTTCTGGGTCATGAACTGGAGCATGGTGTTCGACGGCATCCTGTTCTGGTGGCTGGTGCTCGACCCGCGCCCGAAGCCGCCGGCCCGCGTCTCCTACCGCGGTCGCCTGGCGCTCTCGCTGGGGGTCATGTTCCCGCAGATCGTGATCGGCGCGGTCATCGCGCTCGCCAACCACGACATCTATCCCTACTACGACTTCTGCGGCCGGGTGATCCCGAGCATGAGCGCGCGGACCGACCAGGCCATCGGCGGAATCATCATCTGGATTCCGCCGGCGATGATGAGCATCGTCGCGCTCCTCGTCGTGTTGAACTTCATGCGCAGGGACGAAGACAGGAAGGACACAAGCGATGACCCGCGGGCCGCACGGATTGCCGCACTCTCGAAGGACTGGACGGGGCTGTAGCGCCCTGCTGCTCGCCACCGGGCTGGCGCTCGCGGGCATGGCCGGCGCTGCGACCGCCGCCGAGCCGGCGGTCACGGCCACGGGCGCCTGGATGCGCTTCCTGATTCCGTCGCGCCCCGCGGCCGGCTACATGACGCTCGCCAACGCCTCGGACGCCGACGTCGCGCTGACCGGGGTGAGCTCGCCGGCCTGCGGCAGCATGATGCTGCACCAGTCGGTGAGCGAGAACGGCGTCGAGTTCGATGAAGATGGTCCCGGCCATCGTCGTGCCGGCCCACGGCGAGGTCAGCCTCGCGCCGGGCGGCTATCACATCATGTGCATGATGCCCTCGGCGGACATGAAGGTCGGCGCCAGCGTCCCGGTGACGCTGTCCTTCGACGACGGCAGCACGGTCAGCCTCGACGTCCCGGTGCGCGGCGCGACCGGCGAGTAGTCTTCCGGCCGGACGTCAGAGCCAGCTCAGGATGCGCTGGATCAGGCCCGGGTGGGCGCCGTCGATGAGCTGCTTGAGGTCGGCGGCGACGCCGTCGATGTCCGGGTCGGTGTTCAGCGTGGTCACCACCAGGCGCGCCGCGCCGCTGGCGTCGAACACATAGACCGCGCTGGAGTGCGACACCTCGTAGGGCTGGTCGCCGCTGGCCGGCGTCACCGAATAGGCGACGCGGTAGCGCTTGGCCAGGGCGGCGAGCGCGTCGGGTGTGCCGCGCAGGCCATCGACCTGGGGCGCGTAGAGGTCGACATACTGCTTCAGCACGTCGGGCGTGTCGCGGTTCGGGTCGACCGTGACGAACAGCACCCGGACATCATCGGCCTTCGCCCCGAGCCGGTGCAGGACGTCGCTGACGTTGAGCAGGGTGGTCGGGCAGACATCCGGGCAGAACGTATAGCCGAAGTAGAGCAGCACGACCTTGCCGCGGTAGTCCTGCGCCGTCACGGCCTTGCCGTCGTCGGCCCGCGTCATGGTGAAGGCGAGCGCGGGAAAGCTACCGGTGATGTCGTCGGAGGTCCATTTGTGCTGCGGCGAGCAGCCGGCGAGCGTACCGCAGGCCAGCGCGACCAGCGCGAACACCAGCCCCGTGCGACGCAGACGGGCGGCTCCGGGGATTGCGAGGGTGAGACGGTGTCGTCGTACAGCAGGGATGATCATGGCGTCGTGCCGTCCGGGCGTTTGCCGGGGCCGGCGTTCTCTCCGCAGAACCTCGTTGGACGGTGCCGCGACCCTAGCCGAGATGCCGGGGCGGCGAAAGGAGGGGACGCCGGCCGGCGGCCGCGATCAACCGCTTGTGTTCGTCGCCGGCGCCGTCGCGCGCCCGGCCGACGGTCGAAAACGGGGGATGGTCATCCCTCAATTGCGCCGATCCTCCACCGGATGGGGCGGTATGCGGACTTTCCGGGCTGGTGCCTAATCACGTGTCCCGTCCTGTCATCTGGCGTGACGGCACGGGTAACGATTGTGGGCACAATCATCCTGGGGGAGACGATGGCAAGTACCGGTACACAAGGACGGGTGATGGCCCGTGACGTCAACTGGTTGCAGGTCGTGTTTGTCGCAGCCGGCGTCCCGGCCCTCGTTCTGTTTTCCATGGGGGGCATTTCGGCGACCGTCGGTGCGCCCGCCTGGCTGGTCTGGACGATTTCAGTTCTCTTCGGTTTTGCACAAGCCTTCACCTATGCCGAGATCGCCGGCCTGCACCCGTCCAAGACGGGCGGCACGGCCGTTCACGGCGCGACCGCGTGGATCCGCTACAGCCGCATCCTGGCTCCGCTCTCGCTGTGGTCGAACTGGCTCGCCTGGACACCGGTGCTGGCGATCGGCGCCGGGCTGGGCGCGGGCTACCTGCTGTCGATCTTCTTTGCGCCGGATGCGGCGATCAACAGCTGGCAGATCACCCTGATCAACCTCGACTTCATCTCCCCGGACCTGTCGCTGCGCATCAACGCGACCTTCTTCCTGGGTGCGGCAATCATGCTGGTCGTGTTCGCGATCCAGCACCGCGGCATCCTGCGGACCGCGCAGATCTCGACGATCCTGACCGTCGCCTCGCTGTTGCCGCTGTTCATCGTCTGCGTCATCCCGCTGCTCAACGGCGACGTCACAGCGGCCAACTTCGCGCCGTTCACGCCGCTCGCCACCGACGCCAGCGGCATGGTCATTCCGGGCGTCTGGGACAATCCCGGCACGCTGCTCTTCATGGGCGGCCTGTTCATCGCCGCGTGGTCGACCTACGCCTTCGAGACCTCTGTCTGCTACATGAGCGAGTTCAAGAACCCCGGCAGCGACATGCCCAAGGCGATCATTGCCTCGGGCCTGATCTGCATCGTCTTCTACGTGACGATTCCGATCGTCTTCCAGGGCACGCTCGGCACCCAGGCCATGCTGGAGCCGGGCATCGCAGACGGTTCGGGCATGGGCCTTGCCCTTGCCAGCATGATAGGCGCCGGGCCGATCATCACCAAGCTGCTGGTTCTGATGCTGTTCTTCAGCCTGATCATGGCGATCATCACCGCCATGGCCGGGTCGTCGCGCACGCTGAACCAGGGCGGTCAGGACGGCTGGCTGCCGAAGTACCTCAGCCACGTCAACGAGCACGGCGCGCCGACCCGGGCGATGTGGACCGACCTGTGCTTCAACCTGATCCTGCTGGCGATGTCGAACTACCTGTTCGTGCTGGCGGTCTCGAACTGCAACTACCTGATCTTCAACTTCCTCAACCTCAACGCCGGCTGGATCCATCGGGTCGACAACCCGGAGGTCAAGCGGCCCTGGCGCTGTCCGACCTGGCTGCTGGCACTCGGCGCCTGCCTGGCTTACGTCAACGCCTTTCTGCTGGGCGCGGGCGCCAACGTCTGGGGCTCGGGCACGCTGGTTGCGGGCTTCGTCTCGGCGGCGCTGGTGCTGCCGTTCTTCGCCTGGCGCCACTTCGTCGTCGACAAGGGCGTGTTCCCCACGCACATGTACGAGGACCTGCTGCTCGACGGCCAGACGGAGCTTGGGCCCAAACGGGCCGGAGTCCGGCCCTATCTGGCTTTGGCCGGCGGAATCGGAAGCTGCATCCTGGGCTACATCGTCTTCTGGACCTGACCGGAAGCGCCTCGGGCGGGGCCGGCCGTCACGGTCGGCCCCGCCATGTTCCCGTCAGCTTTCCTCTCTAGACTCGTTGATTCGAAGGCAGGTGGCAGGTTCCGCCCGGGCGGAACCTGCGCTTGTGCCTGCCGTTGTGTTATGTGTTCGCGGGACATCCCGCAGCCGCATGCAAGAGGATCGCCGTGAAACCCTCCATCCGCCGTCTCGTCCTTGTTGTCCTGCCGATGCTGCTGCTCGCGGCGACCGGCGCCCGTGCCGAGGACACCAGCATGTGCAAGGCCGGTGGCGACGCCTGGCGCGCCGGCAAGGCGCAGGACGCCATCGACAACTTCACCAAGTGCATCGACAACGGCCAGCTTGAACCCGCGACCATGTCGGCGGCGCTGGCCAGCCGCGGCAACATCCTGTCGGCGCTCGGCGCGCCCAAGCACGCCATGGATGACTTCAACAAGTCGCTCCAGATCGATCCCAACCAGCCCGGCGCGCTGTTCGGGCGCGGCACGGCACGTTACGAGCTGGGCGACGCCCAGGGCGCGCTGGACGACTTCAACAAGCTGGTCGAGCTTCAGCCGACGCTCGGTGCGGCCTATCTCGGCCGTGCCAATGTCGAGAACGCGATGGCCGACTACCAGTCGGCGATCGCCGACTACAGCCAGGCACTCAGCATCGATCCCGGCAACGCGGTCGCGCTCAACTACCGTGGCTGGGCCAAGGTCATGTCGAAGGACTACGACGGCGGGATCGCCGACATGACCCAGTCGCTCCAGATCCAGCCCAACGACGTCCTGGCCTACATGAACCGGGCCTGGGCGCACTACCTGAAGGGTGACCCGCAGAACGGTATCGACGATGCCAAGAAGGCGGTCGACATGGCGCCCGACAAGGTCGGGCCGAACGCGACCTATGCCCATCTGCTGGCCGCGGTCGATCGCCCCGACGATGCGCTGGCAGCCTTCGAGAAGGCGATGTCCCTGGGCGGCAAGGCGACGATCACTGCGTACCAGAGCAGGCTCCAGGCGCTGGGCTACGATCCGGGCCCGGTCGACGGCGGCTATGGCGAGCGCACCAAGGAGGCGATCAAGGCCTGCATCGTCGACCACTGCAACCTGCTGTCGAACTGATCCTGCGGCGGGGCGTCAGCTCCCCAGGAAGCGGTCCAGGACGTTGCGCGTGATCCGCTCGACGGCGGCGTCGCGTTGGACCAGGCCTGCGACCCATTGGGTCGTGCCGGCGTGGAAGACCTCGCCCTTGCCCTTCGGGAACGCCACCATCATGCCGTTGCCGCGCCGCACCTTCTCGATCGTGGCGGGCGTCGCCTCGCCGTAGCGCAGGGTGGCAACGAAGGCGGCATCCCAAGTCTGGATGAACAGCCGCTCCGTGGAGTGGCCGTGGTCCTCCTCGACCAGGGTGGCCAGGCCCATGGCAACGATCTCCAGGCCGTCGGGCGCGCCGTCGGCGCCGGTCGGACGGGGCAGGCCGTCCTCGACCGTGTAGTCCAGGCCGTCGACCTCGTAGGCGAAGATCGCCGCGTCGCCGCCGAAGACGTCGCCGAAGTAAAGGTCGGTGCCGGCGAGCGCCCAGTGCTCCGGCCGGTAGATGGTAAAGCCGCCTGGCGCGCGCGGGGCACACAAACCGAAGCGCACATAGATGCCGCGCAGCGCGTTGAGCCCGAAGGTCGCGGCGCCGGGCCGGCCGACCAGGGGATCGTCCCAGGCCGAGGTCAGGCGACTGGTGTCGGCCGTGGCGCGGGGGATCGCTCCGCGCGCGCCCAGTACTTGTGGCAGACCTGCCGGCGGCCGCTCGTCCTCGAGGCGCACCTGCCACATGAAGTTGCCGGCGAAGCGGGCGACCCGGCCGCCCGCCTCGACGTAGGCATCGACCGCGTCGCGCCCCTCCCAGGTCCAGTATTCGTCGTGGCCGACGAAGACCACGCCGTCGTAGCCGTCGAGCAGACCGTCGGGCGATACTGCAGGTCGTGGTGGCTGGCGACGTCGACCGCGTAGCCGGCCGCTTCCGCCCAGGCGACGAAGTGCCGCTCGTAGCTGGCCCATCCGGCCGACGCGTACTTCTTGCTGTAGCCGTTGGCATAGGCCCACTCACATGGGGATAGCGCGCCGTCGCGCCATAGGCGGCGCCGGCGCCTTCAGGCCGGCGCGGCGGCACGCCGAAGGGCAGGCGGCAGAAGCCGCGGCTCCACGGCCGCTGGATGCTGACCACGGGCGAGGACCGGTCGCCGTCCGGCCCGGTGATGCCCTCGTAGTGGTTGGAGCCGCCCCAGTCGTTGTAGGCGAGCCAGGTGCCGGTCGCCGCCAGCAGCAGCAGGCGGCCCGCGCGTTCGCCGCCCGGGCGGGGTGCGACGATGAAGAGATGGTCGTGGCTTTCCTGTCGCCCGTCCGTGCCGGCGACCGTCGTGGTGACCAGATAGCCACCCGAGGGCCAGTCCTCGGGCACTTCCAGCTCCAGGGCGACCGGCCAGCCGCAGCCCTCGACCGAACAGTCCGCCGGCGTCTCGCTAAAGCGGCCGGCGATGTCGCTGCGCCGCCAGACCTCGCGCGGAATGGCGCCGTCGCGCACGATCGTCATGTCGAAGGCCGGCGCGGTCGTGCTGACGTGGAAGCGGACGGTCTCTCCGGCGACGTAGGAGAGGCGGTCGGTATAGCACCACACCTGCAGCTCGTTCGGGTCGTTGCTCGCCGTCTCGAACCAGTTCTCGGCCTGGACGTCGGGCCAGGCGGCGTGCGTGCTCGCACCGCGGCGGCTCGACGGGTAGGCGAAGCGGCGGCCTGGTGTCATCTCGTGCCTCGGGTCGGGGAGGGCCCATCGTGCGTCGCGGCGCGCCGCCTGTCATCCTCCCCGGTGGTGCTGCGCCGGATGCGATGCTATGGCCCCGGGGCGCCCAGGTTGGCGTCCGTCCCGGGAGCCTCAGATGCCGCTACCCCTGTTTCGCCGTCTCGCCGCGCTTGCCGCCTGGGCATGCCTCGCGGCGATCCTCGCCGGTTCGTTCCTGCCGGGCTCGGGTCCGCCGCCATTCCCCGGCGCGGACAAGGTCGAGCATATGGTCGCCTACATGGCGTTCGCCGCATCGTGGTGCGCTGCGGGCGTGCCGCGTTGGCGCCGGATGCTGTTGGTCGTCGTACTCGCCGCGTTGGTCGGCGGCCTCATCGAGCTCGTCCAGCCCGGTTTCGGCCGTGACGCCGATGTTCTCGATCTGCTTGCTGACCTGACGGGCGCCGCGCTCGGCGTGCCGCTCGCGCTGCTGGCCGCCAGGTTGCTCGCCCGAGGTGGCGATGCCGTGTCCTGACGGAACTTGCCGGGACCGGCGAGGCGGCGTAGGGACGGCCCGCACCAGACCATGAGGATGCCGTGAGCCAGACCCACGATGATGCCGCGACCGCGGCGGCCGTCGCCGATGCCGGGACATTTGCCGAGCGCCACATCGTGCCGCACGCGGCCGACTGGGAGCTCGATCGTCGCGCGCCCACCGAAGCCTTCCCGGTCGCGGGCGAGGCGCGCCTTCTGGGCGTGATGGCGCCGCTCGATCAGGGCGGGCGCGGCCTTGGGCTGGCCGGCGCCTCGGCGGTCAGCGAGGTCCTGGCCGCGGCCGACATGGGTTTCGCCTTCGGCCTGAAGGTCCACGACAACTTCACTGCCGGCCTGGCTCGTGCCGGTAGCCCGGCGCAGCGCGAGCGCTACCTCGCCGACATGCAGGCTGGCCGCCGCATCGGTGCTTTCCTGCTGACCGAGCCCGACGTCGGCAGCGACGCCACCCGGATTGGCACGCGGGCACGACGCGACGGCGACGGCTGGGTTCTGTCGGGTGAAAAGGCGTGGATCACCAACGGCGTTCATACCGGCCTGATGCAGGTCTTCGCCCAGACCGACCCGGACCTGGGCTGGCGCGGCATCGCGTCCTTCCTGGTCGAGGGTGAGGCCGACGGGGTCGAGCGGCTGCCGGCCTACGGTCTGCTCGGCGGCCATGCCGCCGGGCGTCTGCGGCATCCGGCTCGACGATGTCAGGATTGAGGCCGACGGGCTCTACCTGGAGCCGGGCGAGGCTTTCAAGGGCGCCATGCGCGGTATCAACATCGCCCGTGCGGGGGTTGCCGCCATGTGTTGCGGCATGATGGCCTCGGCGCTTGATCACGCGATCGCAGCGACCGGCTCGCGCGCAGGCCTTCGGCCAGACGATCGGCGAGTTCCAGGGCGTGCAGTGGATGCTGGCCGATGCCGCCACGGATCTGGAAGCATCGCGCCTGTTGGCCGCCCATGCCGCCCGGGCGTTCGATGCCGACACCGAGGACGCAGTGGTCGCCTGCGCCCATGCCAAGAAGTTCGCGACGCGCGCGGCCACGAAGGCGATCGGCGATTGCATGCAGGTGATGGGGGCGCAGGGCTTCCGTCTCGACGCCGGCCATCCGGTCGGCCCGTCACCTTGCCGGCGCGCGCATGGCCCAGTGGCTCGACGGGGCCACCGAGATTCAGAACGTCGTCATCGCGCGCCATCTCACGCGCGGCCAGAAGCAGGGCTAGGGAGTCAGGCGACGCACCCCCCGCGCGGCGGTGCCGCGCGGGGGGCCGTCAGCCCGAACTGGTGCCTGGGGAGGCATCTGGTTCAGGCAGACCTGATGGCAATTTTTCATTGCCGCGGCGCTCTGCTTCCCTCCGAGAAGCTTAGCCATGAGGACGCCCTTGGCAAAGTCCCCTGAGATGCCGTCCCGGGCGACATCGGGCAGCAGGCGCAGCCTGTGCTGGAGGCTGCCGTGCCATTCTCCTCGGAAAGAGCTCGACCATGACGCAGGAACCTTGCTGGCGGCTGTCTTGCTCATGACGCCTCCTCCATGTGGGAGCAACGGCCGGACGGCATCTCCATCGGTCGCCGTTGATGCAGGGCAACCGGACTCTGGACAGGCGCGCCGCCGCGACGCAACGTGGTCCGCAATGGTGCGGCGGCGATCAGGATGGCGCGTGGGCAAGGTGGCCGAGGTAGCCGCCCTGTGGGGTGTTGCCGATCGCCTGGAGCGCGTCAGCCACATGGGCAGCGCCTATCTCGACTGCCTCGACAGCCTGGTCGAGGCCGACGGCCGGGCCAGCGTCCAGGCCGGCAAGGCTTGGCCCTCCGACCGGCGGATCTTGCTGCACGCCGAGCTGCTGAAGCCGGGGCGCGAGGAGGATCGCAACGCCACCTTCCTGCACGAATGCGCCCACATCCTGGCCGACCGGCGCTACGGCCGCGCCTGCAAGCACGGTCCGCTGTGGCGCGCCACGATCGTCGCCCTGGGCGAATTGCCGACCGCCCACCACGAGATTTCCTACCTGTCGCGCACGGCCCACGCCAAGGTCGTGTGGACCTGCACCAGTTGCGGCGAGACCTATCCCTTCGTGCGCAAGCCGCGCCGCCGCATCCGGGACTGCTACTGCCGCCTGTGCGGGCCGGAGCGGGGTGTCCTGGCCGAGTCGGTGCCGTGAGGGGTCTCGTCCGCCTGGCGCTTGTGCTCGCGGGGCTGGTCCTGCTGGTCGTCGTGCTGGGCTGGCTCTGGACGGGCGAGTCCCTGTCGCTGCCTGCACATGGCACGGCCCAGCGCGCGATGCTTGCCGCCGAAATCGCCGACACCTGCAAGGCGAGCGGAGGCGGGCTTGCCGCCGACCTGTGCCGCGAGCAAATCCTGGCGCCCTACCGCCTGGCGTTCTACGGCGGCTGGCTGGGGTTCGAGCGGTTCGCCTGGATCTATGCGCTGGCGTTCGCCGGCATCGCTCTTGCCGGCCTGTGGGCGGCCGGGAGCTGGGTCGTGCGGGGCTTCTCGCGCAGCGCGCGCCGTCGACCTATTTGATCATTGGTACAGGTGCTCAGGCGTCGTTGGCGCCGACCCGCCGCAACTCGTCGCGCTGCGCGCTGACGGTCACCTGGATGCTCATGCCGCGGTAGTCGCTGCCGCTTCCCTCGAAGGTACCCCGCAGGGGCATGGCCTGTTCGGGCGTTCGCGCCACGCCGACGCGGAACAGGTTGGCGCCGCCGATCATGCCGTTGGTCGGATCGAACTCGATCCAGCCGGCGCCGGGCAGATAGACCTGCGCCCAGGCATGGGTCGACCCGCCGCCGCGCAAGCCCACCGAGGCATTGCCGTCGAGTGCCGGATCGTAGAGATAGCCGGTGACGAAACGGGCGGCGAGCCCGAGGCTGCGCGCCGCTTCCATGAAGAAGACCGCGAAGTCGCGGCAGCTTCCGCTGCCGAGGTCGATCGTCTCGGTCGGCGTCTGGACTCCGGGCTCTTCGCGCAACTGGTAGCGGAAATCCTCGCGGATCGCCTCGGTCATCGCCCCCAGGACGTCGATCGTGCGGCTCTTGCCGCGCTTGCTCAGGAACCGGCGCGCCCAATCCTCGACTTCGCCTTCCGGGTCCGGGTAGTGGCGCTCGATGGTGCGGGCAAGGTCCGGCTGCTCGAAGGTCGGATAGACGAAGGGCAGGGTCTCGGCGACGCTGTCGACCGGGAACTCGGTCAGCTCGACGCCATAGTGCTCAAGCTCGATCCGGCTTTCGAAGCGCAGCTCGGTCGCTGCTCCGTCGAACGTGGCGATCGCGATCGAGTTGCCGAAGACGTCGTGATACCAGCGCAGCTTGGGCGTCGGCCGAACGTCGATCTGCATGTCGAGCAGGCGCAGGTCGTGGCTGTCGCGCGGCCGGAACATCCAGCGGTGAGGGCCGAACTGGATGGGGCGCGCGTAGCTGTAGGTCGTGACGTGGTGAATGGTCAGGCGTGTCATGCGGTTGCGCCAGCAGGGCCTCGTCGTGGGGCGGGCCGTGATGTTGGCACGCCCAGCGGGGCCGCCGTTAGCGGAAAAAGGCCCTGGATATCTGGTTCGCCAGCGCGTCGAGTGCCACCTGAAGGCGGTCGAGATGCGTGCCCAGGCGCCGTCCTGCGCCGTTGCCGTTGTGTGGCAGGCCGATCTGCTCCAGCAACGGGTTGATCTCCTTGCGGATGTCACGGGCACGCGCGAGGCCAGCAGACCGGTACAGGGCCCACAGCTGGGTGTCGATGTCGTGAATACAGGCCGCGATGGAGCGCGGGAAGCTGCGGTCCAGCAGGAAAAAGTCGATGACCTGACGCGGTGTCATGCCGCTGGGATGGGTGCGACGGAAGGCGTGATATCCCGCTGCCGAGCGCAGCAGGGCGTTCCATTGGGCGACATCGACCGCGGGCGCATCGCCCGACGGCGGATCGAGCAGGTGCGACTTGATGTCGATCAGACGCGAGGTCTGATTGGCCCGCTCCAGGCTCTTGCCGAGCGCGTAGAAGTACCAGACCTGATCGCGGATCATGGTGCCCTCCATGATGCCGGTGTGAAGCTGGCAGCCTTCCTTGGTCTGCAGGCAGACGGACGCCAGGCGGTCGAGCCTGATGTCGCGGCGGGTCAGGCCGCAGAACCATTCGTGAAAGACGTTGAGCTGGCGCCACACCTCGGTGCTCAGCAGGTGGCGCATGGAGCGGGCGTTCTCGCGCGAATGGTCCAGACAGTTGCGGATCGCGTTCTCCGATGCTGCGATCGAGCGTATAGAAGTGGACGACCCGCTCGGCGGTCGCCTCGCTCGTGGCTCCGGAAGAAGCTCGCCTCCTCGGCGTGCAGCCGCAGGATCGGCAGCCAGTTTTCCTCCTCGCTGCTGCCGCGTGCGAAGGTCTCGTTGACGTCCAGGATGCGCGCCAGGTTTTCGGCCCGCTCCATGTAACGCCCCATCCAGAAAGCGTTCTCGGCGAAGCGTGCGAGCAGGCTATGCAAGGACCCAGGTATCCTTCGACCCTCCGCCCTGAGATGAGTTGACGATGATCGAGCCGCGCGGCAGCGCCACGCGGGTAAGGCCGCCGGGCAATACCCAGGTGTCGCTCCCGGTGACGGCGAAGGGCCGCAGGTCGACATGGCGCGGCTCGATCGTGTCGCCGATCAGCGTCGGGCAGACCGACAGACTGACCATCGGCTGGCTGATGTAGTTGCGCGGGTCTTGCTTCAGCGCGGCGCGGCACGCGGCGATCCTGCGCTTGCTGGCGTGCGCGGACCGACCGTGATGCCGTAGCCGCCCGACTCGCCGACCGGCTTCACCACCAGCTCGTCGAGGTGATCGAGCGTATATTGCCAGCGCCTTCGGCCTCGCGGCAGATGTGGGTCGGCGACGTTGGCCATGATCGGCTCCTCGTCCAGGTAGTAGCGGATGATGCGCGGCATAT
The DNA here is from genome assembly GCA_963823035.1 of uncultured Gemmatimonadales bacterium. Taxonomy (GTDB): domain Bacteria; phylum Gemmatimonadota; class Gemmatimonadetes; order Longimicrobiales; family Gaopeijiaceae; genus SZUA-318. The sequence continues at coordinate 3,921 of CAWGKG010000012.1, read as the reverse complement.
AGGCGTAGACCGCCTTGTCGTCGGCGACGCCGGTGCCGACCGCGTTGGCCAGCGTCGACGCTGCCCTCGCGGTAGGCGCGCATCAGGCCGGGCACGCCCAGCATGCTGTCGGGTCTGAAGGCCTCCGGGTCGAGGAAGTCGTCGTTGATGCGGCGGTAGATGACGTCGACCCGCTCCGGCCCGCGCGGTCGTCCGCATGAAGACGCGGTCGTTCTCGACGAACAGGTCGCGCCCCTCGACCAGCGGCACGCCCATCTCGCGGGCCAGGAAGACATGCTCGAAATAGGCCGAGTTGAAGACGCCCGGCGACAGCAGCACGATGTCGGCTGCGTCGTGGCCGCCCGGGCGCGACCTCCGCCAGCGCGGCCTGCAGCCGCCAGCCGTAGTCCGAGACCGGCCGCAGCCAGGCCCTCGGCGAGATCGGGGAAGGCCCGCATCATCAGGTGGCGGTTCTCGACGACGTAGGAGACGCCCGACGGCGTGCGGCCGTTGTCCTCCAGCACACGGAACACGCCGTCGTCGTCGCGCACCAGGTCGGTGCCGCAGATGTGGACATAGGTCCCGTGGGGCACGTCGAGGCCCTCCATGGCCGGCTGGTAGTTGGCGTTGCCGAGCACCAGGTCGGCGGGTACGACGCCGTCCTTCAGGATTTTCTGCTCGTGGTAGATGTCGTGCAGGAAGAGGTTGATCGCCGGCGACGCGCTGCTTCACGCCGGCTTCGATGGTCGCCCAGTCGTCGCGGGACAGCATGCGGGGGATGACGTCGAAGGGCAGGATGCGGTCGATGGCTCGCGTTCTGCGAATAGACGGTGAAGGTGATGCCGAGGTTGTAGAGTTCGCGTTCTGCATCGCGGGCACGTTGCTGCAGTTCGGGCAGCTTGAGGCGGCCGATGCGCTCGCGCAGCATCTCCGTGTGGGGTTGCGGCCGTCCGCGACGGCCGAACCATTCGCACCAGACCTCGTCGGTCCTGTAGCCCTTCAGCAATCCACGTCGCGCGCCCATGGTGCGGAGCCTAGCACGAAACCTGCGATCTGGTGCTGCTGGTGCTGACGCGCCTCCCGTTGCGATGGTCGGTTGGGAGTGGTCTAATCCCGGGTACGGGCGGCGAGGGCCTTCCGCCGCGCACCGGTCCGAGGGAGACCGCCTGGGATGATTGTCAACGCGATTGCCGGCCTGATCGGCGCGCTCGGTGCGCTCCTCTACATCTGTTTTCTTGCCTACAAGATCGATGCGGCGCCCCTCTGGGTCATCGTCATCGGCTCGATGGCGCTGATGGTCTTCGGCGTCTGGCAGGAGTTGCGCGAGGAACGGGTGAACCGTACCCGCCTGGAGCAGCACAGGGCCGACAACGGCACCGCCTAGAGCCGCTCGGGGCTTCCCCTAGCGACGTTTCTTTCGCTTCGACGACGCCCCGCCGAGTACGTGCTGCTCAAGCCAGCGCGCGGTGCGCAACAGGCGCGCGTCGTCGCCCTTCGCGCCGACGAGCTGCACGCCCAGCGGCAGGCCTTCCACGCCCTGCATGATCGGAATCGTGATAGCGGGCGTGCCGAGCAGGGTCCACGGCGTGCAGAAGGCCGGGTCGCCTGTGCTCTAAGTCCCTTGCGGCGCCTCGCCGGTCGTCGCCGGCGTCAGGATCGCGTCGTAGCGCTCGAACACGTCGTCGAGCGCTCCGCTCGATGCAGCGGGTGGTTCGACCGCGCGGATGTAGTCGCCGGCGAGCACCTTGCGGCCGCCCTCGATGGTCGTGCGCAGGGCGCGGCTCAGCTTGGCCTTTCCCTTGTCGTACTCCGGCGCCAGGCTGACCGCGATATCGGCGTCGCAGATCGTGCGGTGCAGGTCCAGCACGTGTTCCAGCAGGCCGGGCATCGGGAACTCGTGCGCGGTGTCCTCGCCCAGGAACGCCAGCAGCTCGGTGAAGGCGTCCTCCAGGCCAGGCTCGGCGAGCTCCCAGGCCGGCGTCCGCACGAAGGCCAGGCGCGGTGGCAGCGGCGGTCCCTCGTGCGGCGACCGCCTGCAGTGCGGGCCGCGCGCTGGGCTTCATGGCCCGGTCGGCGGGATCGTCAGACCATCATGGTCTGGGCCAACAGCGCCACGTCTTCAAGCGAGCGCGCGAAGGCGCCGACCGTGTCCAGGGACCGCGAGACCTGCAGCACCCGGTGGCGCGAGATCAGGCCGAAGCTCGGTTTGTAGCCGAAGACGCCGCAATAGGCGGCGGGCCTGATGATCGATCCGGCGGTCTGGGTGCCGATGGCGCCCGGCACCATGTAGCTGGCGACGGCGGCGGCCGACCCGCATCGACGAGCCGCCCGGCGTGTGGTCGCCATGGTGCGGGTTGCGGGTCTTGCCGGTGTCGACCGACGAGGCGAGTTCGGTCGTCACGGTCTTGCCCATGACGATGGCGCCGGCATTGCGCAGCATGGCTACGGCGGCGGCGTCCCAGCCCGGCGTCCGGCCCTTGTGCAGCGCGGTGCCGTCCTCGGTCGGCATGTCGCTGGTGTCGAAGATGTCCTTGATGCCGAGCGGCACGCCGTGCAGGGGCCCGCGATCCAGGCCGCGCCGGTGCATGGTTGTCGGCGGCGCGCGCCTGGGCGAGAGCGTGTTCCGGATCCAGAAACGCCCAGGCGTCGATCTCCGGATCGAACTTCGTCGATGCGCGCCAGGCAGGCGCGCACCAATTCTTCCGACGAGAATTCGCCCGCCGCCATTCCCCTGGCCGCCTCGACGATTCCCCTTCTGACTAAGTGATCCGACATCAGTGCCGAAGAAGTGCACGGGCAGCCACAGCGCGATTTCAGGGAAGATGTAGAGCAGCGCCATGGCGAGGAAGACCATGAAGCAGGAACGGCATGACGCCGCTGAAGATATGCATCAGCTGGACATGCGGCGGCGCCACGCCCTTCAGGTAATAGGCCGCCATCGCCATCGGCGGCGTCAGGAACGAGGTCTGGAGGTTGAGCGCGACCAGCACGCCGAAGAACAGCGGATCGATGTCGAACAACGCCAGCATCGGCAGGAAGATCGGCACGAAGATGATGATGATCTCGCTCCATTCCAGCGGCCAGCCGAGCAGGAAGATGATGATCTGGGCGAGCATCAGGAACCGACCGGCGACAGGTCCGCGCCATGCACCCATTCCTCGATCAGCTGCTGGCCGCCGAGATAGGAGAAGACCGACGCGAAGGTCCACGAGCCGACGAACAGCCAGCACACCATGGCCGACGTCCGCGCGGTCAGGAACACCGCCTCCTTCAGCCGCTGAAGTCAGCGCCCGGTAGCCAGCCGCCAGGACCAGGCCGCCGAAGGCACCGACGCCGGCGGCCTCGGTCGGCGTCGCCAGACCGAGCAGGATCGCGCCCAGCACCGCCAGGATCAGCACGGCGAGCGGGAAGAACGAGGTGATCAGCTGCTAGAATGATCTGGCGCGTCGGCGACATCGGTCTTCGGCCGGCGGCTTGGGCGCCAGCTTCGGATTGATCATGGCCCGCCCGACCACGTAGATCATGTAGAGTCGCGGCCAGCATGAAGCCCGGGAAGAGCGCGGCGGCATAGAGCCTGCACCGGCCAACTCGCCGCGATCGCGGCATAGACGATCAGCATGATGCTGGGCGGGATCAGGATGCCCAGGCACCCGCCGGCGCAGACCACGCCGGCCGCGAGCTTGGTGTCGTAGCCGGCGCGCAGCATGGCCGGGAAGGCGAGCAGGCCCATCAGCGTCACCACGGCGCCGACGATGCCGGTCGCGGTGGCGAACACCGCGCAGGTGCCAGCGTCGCCACCGCCATCGAGCCCGGCAGGCGGCGGGACGCAAGCTGCAGGCTGAAGAACAGCCGGTCGACGATATTGGCCCGTTCGACCACGTAGCCCATGAACAGGAACAGCGGCACCGCGACCAGCACGTCGTTGCTCAGCACGCTGAAGGT
>CAWGKG010000011.1:0-156864 GCA_963823035.1 uncultured Gemmatimonadales bacterium | reverse complement strand
GGGACCGCGGAGCGGACCGTGAGTGTAGGCACGACGACCGATACGACGACGCACGAAGGCGTTCGTCGTCACGAACGCCCATCCCCTGCCCCGGTGGAACGGACGCATGAACGCACCCGCCCGTCGTCCTCACCCAGCCTGGATCCTCGCCGGCAGCGCGGTGGCCGGCCTCGCGGCCGTCGCCCTCCTCGCCGCGCTGCAGCACCGTCCTTCGCACCATCCGACGCCCCGGACCGCCGCCGCGGCGGGCCCCGTGCAGAACGCCGCACGCTACGCCGCAGACCCACAGATCGAGCAGACGTACCGGATGGCCGCCGACATCCCCTCCGTGCTCGACGGGCTCTTCTGCTATTGCGAATGCTCGGCGAATCTCGGCCACTACTCGCTCCTCGAGTGCTTCCAGAGCGACCACGCCGCGGGCTGCGACACCTGCCTGGGGGAGGCGATGCTCGCGTACAGGATGACCCGCGAGGGCGCGTCGCTGGCCGCCGTACGCAGGGCCATCGATCGGACGTACGGCACGTGAGAGGACGCCACGCCCGGCCATCGTCCCGTGCGGCTCAGCGCTCGCCCGACAGGAACGCCTCCACCTCGGGCCACACGAGGTCGGGCCGCTCGGCGTAGCTGAAGTGCGCCGCGTTCGGCACGCGGAACAGGCGCGCGTCGGGAAGGGAGGTCGCCCATGCCTCCACCATGTCCATGGGGATCGCGTCCTGCTCACCGTGGACGACCAGGGTCGGCACGGGCAGCGAGCGAAGCCGGGCCCGCAGGTCCCAGGCACCGTACGAGCCCATCACCGCCCCGTTCGTGACCGTGAGGCCGAAGCGGATGCCCTCGGGATCCGAGGCGCACAGGTCCGAGCGTAGCAGGGGGCGGGTCCGCTCCGGCTCGGCCAGCCTCGGGATCAGCCCGACCTCCCAATACGCGCGGCAAGCCTCCCGCGCGTCTTCGTTCGGGTCGGCGAGGCGCCGTGCCGCGTCCGACATCCGCGCCGTCTGCGCGCTGTCCAACCGCTCGGCGACTCCGGCGCCGAATCGCTCCCAGAAGTCGCCCAGGTAGGGCGGGACCGGGTTGAACAGCACCATGCGGCGGACCGCCTCCGGGTGGGCGAGCGCGTACGTCGCGGCGAGAAGCGGTCCGTACGAGTGTGCCACGAGCGTCACGCTCGCGAGCCCGAAGTGCCGGCGCACCGCGTCCAGGTCCAGGATCTGCTGCTCGGCGTTGAGCGTGCTCCGATCCTCCGGGAGGGTGGACCGGCCGGCGCCACGTTGGTCGTAGAAGACGACGACGTGCCGCTCGGTGAGCGGAGCGAAGTCCCCCGCGATGCTCTCGAGGTCGACGCCGGGCCCGCCGTGGATGGCGATGATCGTGTCGCCGGACGAGCCCACCACCCGGTAGAAGAGGCGCGCGCCGTCCGCCGTCGAGACGTAGCCCTCCGTCACCGGAGCCGCCGCCTCGCGAACGTCCGCCGCCGGTTCGCCCGGACCGCAAGCGAGTGCCAGAAGGGCCAGCGAGACGGTGCCGCGGGCGAGGGGTGGGGAGGGGTGCATGGAATGTCTTCCTTCCGAGGGGCACGAGGCGGCAGCCACGCTCGGCCAACCCGGGAGCTCCGCGTCACCCAACATGCCGGGGGCGGGAATCGAACCCGCATGCCCTTTCGGACAGCGGCTTTTGAGGCCGCCGCGTCTACCGTTCCGCCACCCCGGCCATTCCGAGCCAGGAAGCTAACGCGCCGGCGGCGACCACCTCAACGTCTGCCGGGCGCGGTCGGGGTCCCACGCGGCGGCCGCCCCTGCAACGGGCGTCGAGTTCCCTTATCCTTATAGGCTCGTGGCCGTCCGTTCCACGCGGGCGGCGCGTCCCATCCCATCCGGAACCCGACCGCTCAGGAGCCACCGTGGCCGAGCCGCGCATCGATCCCTTCGGCGCCCTTACTCCGATCGACCTACCCGAGGGCCCCACCTCCTACTACAGCCTGTCACGCCTCGAGTCGGAAGGCGTCGTCTCGAGCCTGGACAGGCTGCCGTTCTCGATCCGCATCCTCCTCGAGAATGCCCTCCGCCACGCCGGCGGCGCCTACGTCTCGAAGGAGCACGTGGCTGCGGTGGCGTCATGGAGCCCGACGAACGCGGGCGCAGACGTGCCGTTCATGCCCTCGCGCGTGGTCCTGCAGGACTTCACGGGCGTGCCGGCCGTCGTCGACCTCGCGGCCATGCGCAACGGCATCGAGGCGCTGGGCGGCGACCCGTCGCGGATCAATCCGGTCGTGCCGGCGGACCTGGTCATCGACCACTCCGTCCAGGTCGACTACTTCGGCACGGCCGACGCCTTCCGCCTCAACGTGGAACGCGAGTTCCAACGGAACCGGGAGCGCTACGCGCTTCTGCGTTGGGCGCAGGAGGCCTTCCGCGGCTTCTCCGTCGTGCCTCCGGGCACGGGCATCGTCCACCAGGTGAACCTCGAGTACCTGGCCTCCGTGATGCACCGGCGCGAGCAAGGCGGCACGATGGTGGCCTTCCCGGACACGCTCGTCGGCACGGACTCGCACACGACGATGATCAACGGGCTCGGCGTGGTCGGGTGGGGCGTCGGCGGCATCGAGGCCGAGGCGGTCATGCTCGGCCAGCCGTACTACATGCTCCTCCCCGAGGTGGTGGGGATGAAGCTGACGGGAACGCTCCCCGAGGGCGCCACGGCCACGGACCTCGTCCTCAGGGTCACCGAGCTGCTGCGCCGGCACGGCGTGGTCGGTCGCTTCGTCGAGTACTACGGCGCGGGGCTCTCCAGCCTCTCCCTTCCGGACAAGGCCACGCTGGCGAACATGTCGCCGGAGTACGGCGCCACGATCGGCTTCTTCCCCGTGGACGAGGAGGCGCTACGCTACCTCCGCGGCACGGGCCGCTCCGAGAACCTGGTCGCCCGGGTGGAGCGCGTGAGCCGCGAGCTGGGGCTCTTCCGCACGGACGACACGCCGGACCCGGAGTTCACGTCGACGCTGGCGCTCGATCTCGGCACGGTGGAGCCGAGCCTCGCCGGCCCGAAGCGGCCCCAGGACCGGATCCGTCTGGTCGACATGCGCTCCACCTTCGCGAGGGACCTGCCTGCGCTGCTGCCGAAGGGCTTCTCCCTCCCGGGCCCACAGAAGGCCGTGGGCGAGGGGCAGGACCGGCCGAGCGAGAGCTGGGCGGGCGAGGGCGGCAACGAGCCCGTGCGGGTCGGAGCCGACGTGGTCTCGGCCAAGAGCGGGACGGTCGCGGCACCCTCCGCCCCGGGACGCGCCGTCCACGTTGAGGCGGACGGGCACGCGTACGAGATCGGTGACGGCACGGTCGTCATCGCGGCGATCACGAGCTGCACGAACACCTCCAACCCGTCGGTGATGGTCGGTGCCGGCCTCCTGGCCAAGAAGGCCGTGGAGCGCGGGCTCGACCGTGGCCCCCTGGGTGAAGACGAGCATGGCGCCGGGCTCGAAGGTCGTCACCGACTACCTGAGCGCGGCGGGCCTCACGCAGCACCTCGACCACCTGGGCTTCCAGGTGGTCGGCTACGGCTGCACGACGTGCATCGGCAACAGCGGTCCGCTGCCCGAGAAGATCCACGAGGCGGTCGAGAAGAACGGCCTGGTGGTGGCCGCGGTCCTCTCGGGGAACCGGAACTTCGAGGCGCGCATCCATCCCGCTCGTGCGCGCGAACTACCTGGCTTCGCCGGTGCTCGTCGTCGCGTACGCGCTCGCGGGCCGCGTCGACATCGACCTCTACAACGAGCCGCTCGGCCGCGACGCGAGACGGCAAGCCGGTCTTCCTGGCCGACATCTGGCCGACCGCCGAGGAGGTGAAGGACACGATCGCCTCGGCGCTGAAGCCCCGAGATGTACGAGGAGCGCTACGCCGAGGTCTTCGAGGGCGACGAGAACTGGCGAGGCGCTCCCGCTCCCGGAGGAGGGCAACCTCTACGCCTGGGACGCCTCGTCCACGTACATCCAGTGCCCACCCTTCTTCGAGGGGATGTCCCTCGACGTCGGCGAGCCCGAGAACATCGCGGGCGCCCGCGTCCTCGCCCTCCTCGGACAGTCGGTCACCACCGACCACATCTCGCCGGCGGGCGCCATCCCGAAGAACGAGCCCGCGGGACGCTACCTGCGCGAGAACGGCGTCGAGGTGCGGGACTTCAACACCTTCGGCGCTCGGCGCGGCAACCATGAGGTGATGATGCGCGGCACCTTCGGAAACGTGCGCATCAAGAACCTCCTCCTGGACGGCCGCGAGGGGGGCTACACGATCCACTTCCCGACGGGCGAGGAGCTGTCGATCTACGACGCCTCCATGCGCTACCAGGAGGCGGGCACGCCGCTCGTCATCCTGGCCGGGAAGGAATATGGCACGGGGAGCTCACGCGACTGGGCGGCCAAGGGCACGCTCCTGCTCGGCGTGCACGCGGTCATCGCCGAGAGCTTCGAGCGGATCCACCGGAGCAACCTGGTGGGGATGGGTGTCCTCCCGCTCGAGTTCACCGATGGTGCCTCGGCCGCGAGCCTCGGGCTCACCGGCCGCGAGATGTTCGACCTCACGGGCATCTCGGGCGGGCTGCACGCGGGGTGCGAGGTGGAGGTGACGGCCACGGCGGAGGACGGCACGGTGACGCGCTTCACCACGCACGCACGGCTGGACTCGGAGGTCGACGTGGAGTACTACCGCAACGGTGGCATCCTGCAGACCGTGCTCCGGAAGATGGCGCGCGGCGAGATGTAGCGGGGCGCGCCTCGCAGAGACGGGGCCGAGCCGGGCCTACCCGCCGGGCTCGTAGGGGTCCCCTCGCAGCGCCGCGGGGAGACCCAGCACCTCCTCCAGGATGACCGCCCGACGCAGCGCCGGGGCGCCCTCGGCCGAGCATCCGTGCGCACCTCCGCGACCTCGCGCGTCGGGCGGTGTCGAGCCGCTTCGTCGACGGGTTGCGCCAGCGGCGACAAGCGCTCGGCCATCGGACGCCCCATCTTCGGATGCGTCCGATGGACCGGGTGCACCGGGGCAGGCGCCACGAGCCACCGGGCGCTCGACACGCCGGGGTGCGGGACGCTCGTAGGGTTGCACCTCCCCGCGCCCACCGCCGGCTTTGGTCCTCGCCAGCTTCCTGATCTCCTCCCACAGCTCGGGGACGAGGACGTCCTCCGAAGTCGTCGCTCGCGAAACGCCCGTGCGCCGTGCGGCCGTCGCCGCCCGGACCGAAGCAGGCTGTTCGGCCGTCGACCCCGACGGGTCGCGGGTCGGGATCACGTCCGGCCTGAGCGCTTCCACCCCGAGCCTGGCGCTGCTTACGCGCCACTGCGTCGAGCACCGAGAAGACGAGAATGACGAGGATCAGGACGACGGGTTCCACGATCGGCCTCAGCCCGCCTGGCCGCCGTCCTTGGCACCGCCGGCGTCCGGGCCGGCGATGGCGTTGCGCATGGCGGTGTCGGCCTGGATGTTGCGGTAGCGCACGTAGTCCATCACGCCGAGATTGCCGCTGCGGAACGCCTCCGCCAGCGCGAGCGGCACCTGCGCCTCCGCCCTCACGACCTCGGCCTGCATCTCCGCGACCCGCGCGCGCATCTCCTGCTCCTGCGCCACGGCCATGGCCCGGCGCTCCTCGGCGCGGGCCTGGGCGACGCGCTTGTCCGCCTCCGCCTGGTCGGTCTGCAGCTCGGCGCCGATGTTCTTGCCGACGTCCACGTCGGCGATGTCGATCGACAGGATCTCGAAGGCCGTCCCGGAGTCGAGTCCCTTGGCGAGCACGGTCTTGGAGATGTTGTCGGGGTTCTCGAGCACCGCCTTGTGCGACGCGGCCGAGCCGATCGTGGACACGATGCCCTCGCCCACCCGCGCCAGGATCGTCTCCTCCCCCGCCCCGCCGACGAGCCGGTTGATGTTGGCCCGGACGGTGACGCGCGCGATCGCGATGAGCTGGATGCCGTCCTTCGCCATCGCCGCGACCTTGGGCGTGTTGATGACCTTGGGGTTCACGGACACCTGGACGGCCTCGAAGACGTCCCGGCCCGCCAGGTCGATCGCCGCAGCCTGCTTGAACGACAGCTCGATGTTGGCCTTGTCCGCGCTGATGAGGGCGCCCACCACGCGGTCGACGCGCCCTCCGGCGAGGTAGTGCGCCTCGAGCAGGTTCGTGTCCAGGTCGAGCCCGGCCTTGGTAGCCGTGATGAGCGGGCGGACGATCGCCGCGGGCGACACCTTGCGCAGCCGCATGCCCACCAGCGAGCCGATGCCGACCTTCACGCCGGCCGAGATCGCCTCGATCCACAGCCGGACCGGAATCGCCCAGGCGACCGCGAACACGACCATGACCGCGAGCGCGAGGAAGATCAGCTGCAGGATCGCCATCTGTTGTTCCATGATCCGAATCCTCTCGGATGGGGGGTTCGCTAGCCTTGGCCGTCGAGGCGGGGCAGCGGTCGAACCACGTGCCGGTACCCCTCCGCGCTGACCACGCGGATGGGGGTCCCGGCCTGGATCCACTCGGACTCGGAGACGACGTCGAGCCGCTCGTCGCCGACCAGCGCCGTGCCCGAAGGCCTGCAGATCGGTGATGGCGGTGCCCTCCCGGCCCACGAGGTCGGCGCGTTGAGGCGCCGACTCCCACCCCGTGTCACGGTCCGTGCGTGAAGCGAGGAAGATCCCGCTCCGCGCCAGCCGGCCGTTCCCGGGCAGGGTGCGCACGAACGTCCAGGCGAGGACCAGGATGATCAGGATCGTGCTGGACAGGACCATCCCCGCGCGCGTGAAGTCCGGCGCGGTGGGGAGCCCGCCCAGCATGGCCATGTACAGGCCCCCGACGACTCCGGCGCCGCCGAGGATGCCGAAGATCCCGAAGCCCGGGATCACGAACACCTCCACACCCAGGAGGACGAGCCCCGCGGCAAAGAGGATCACGTCCTCCAGCCCGGCGAGCCCGACGATGAGGTGCGAGCCGAAGAAGAGCGCCAGCGCGAGGAGCCCCGCCACGCCGGCCATCCCGAACGTGGGCGTCTTGATCTCGGCGATCAGGCCGAGGAAGCCGAGCGAGAGGAGGAAGGGCGCGACGATCGGGTTCGACAGGAACCGCACCGCCCGCTCGGCCCAGTTCACCTGGACGTCCACCACGGTCGCGCCCGCGAGACCGGTGGCGGCGAGCAGACCGTCGAAGTCGTCCACCTCTCGCGCGTAGCCGATGTCCACCGCCTCCTCGGTGGTGAGCGTCAGCAGCTTGCCGCTCTCCACGATGCCGTCGATGGCGACGTCCTCGTCCACCATCGCCTCGGCGACCATCGGATCCAGGCCGTGGGCCTCGGCGAGCGCGCGCATCTCGGAGCGCATGGCGGAGACGACCTTCTCCGGCGCCTTGTGCCCGGAGCCGTCGACCGGGGTCGCGGCCCCGATCACCGAACCGGGACGCATGTAGACCCGCCCCGTGGAGATCGCGATGAGGGCGCCCGCGGAGAACGCACGCCGGTTCACCAGCGCGTAGACGGGAAGGCCGGCGTCACCGATCGCGTCCGAGATCCGCTCGGCGGCGTCGACGCGCCCGCCGGGGGTGTCGATGTCGAGGATCACGGCGCGGGCGCCCGCGGCGCGAGCCTCCTCCAGGCCGCGTTCGATGAAGGGCGCGAGGCCCAGCTCGATCGTGCCCGTCACGGCCAGGCGGTACACCGGACCCTGCTGGGCGGCCACCGACGGCGCCGCCACGCCCAGGACGAGAAGGGCCAGAGTGGCCGACAGGCCCGGATTTCGGCGAATCATGAGGCTCCTCCCGGAGTGCTACGAGCCGCGTGCGCGTCGAGGGTGGCGGCGATCGATACCCTTCACGGCTCCGCTCGATCGGGATGACCGGAGCGGTCGAAGGACCGACCGGCTAGTCGTTTCCGTGCAGGAGGGCCCTTGCGTAGTAGGCCCTCCGGATCGCGAGGACCCAGGAGCCCTCGGCGAGCGCATCCCGACCCCCGTGCACGAGGCGGGTGAGGCGCTCCAGGTCCTTTTCCGAATACGGCCCGCCCTCCGAAACCCTTCCAAACGCCGCTTCCACCTCCCGCTGAAGCGCGCGCGCCACCGCCTCCGGCCCCACCTCGCGCAGCGCGTCTCCCCCACGGAAGATCTCCTCCACGGCGCCCGCGGCGTCACCGCGGTCCCACGCCGCCACGGCCGCGGCGCTGGAGGTCGCCGCCTCCTCCACCCCCTGCGAGAGCCGAGGCGGAAGGTCGTCGGTCGCGATCGCGCGAGCGTTCGCCACCCCGACGGTCAGGCGGGACAGGGCCTCTTCCACCCGCTCGGCCTCCAGCGTCGGCGCCAGCGCACGCGCCAGGGGCCCGTACGCGGCTTCGCGGGCCGCATGCCCCGCGTCGAGGGTCAGCGACCAGGAGGTCCTCCAGGCGTCGAGCGCCCGTGTGCCCTCCATGGAAAGACCCTGCTCCGGCGTCAGTCGGGCGGGATCGGGAAGCGACACCCCGAGCGCGAGCGCTCCCTCCGACTCCCCGGCCACGACCCCGACCATCGGGTCCGTGAGCGCGTCCTGGCAGGCCGAGGCTCCGAGCGCGCCGAGGAGGCAGAGCACGGCGCGCGCCCCGGTCCGACGCGAGCGTTGCGCGGGAGGAGGAACGACGAGCGCTTCAGGGGTACGCGAAGAGACCATATCCAAGGACGATCGCCACAACCGGCTCGCGGCGCCAGATCTGCTTGACCTTGCGGTGCGTGCCCGGATAAGCTTTCGCCCGCCGCTCGCCGACCGAACGCAAGCAAAACGCCGACCCGGGAGACCCGATGTCCGAGAAGGTCCTTGTCCGATACGAGGAGCGTGACAAGATCGCGATCCTCACGCTCGACGACCCGCCCGCGAACACGTACACGCACGAGATGATGGCCCAGCTCGACACCGCCATCGTGCGGGCCCGTTTCGCCGACAACGTCGAGGTGATCGTCATCACCGGCGCCGGCGAGAAGTTCTTCTGCGCCGGCGCGAACATCGGCATGCTGAACTCGGTCACCCCCGGCTTCAAGTACTGCTTCTGCCTGCATGCGAACGAGACGCTGAATCGCCTGGAGCACACCCCCAAGCTGGTGATCGGCGCGCTCAACGGGCACACGGTCGGCGGGGGGCTCGAGATCGCGATGGCGGCGGACCTCCGCATCGCGAGGAAGGGTGCCGGCAAGGTGGGCCTCCCCGAGGTCTCGCTCGGCGTGCTTCCGGGCACGGGCGGCACGCAGCGGCTGGTGCGCATCGTCGGCAAGGCGCGCGCGATCGAGCTGATGGCCGAGGGCACGACGTTCGACTTCGACACGGCGCAGCAGCTCGGGCTCGTGAACAAGGTCTTCGAGGCCGACAGCCGCGACGACTTCCTCGAGAAGGTCCTGGCGTACGCGGCCCAGTTCACGACGCCCGCGAAGGCCACGAAGGCGGTGGGGCTCATCAAGCGTTCCGTCCAGACGGGCGCGGAGCTCCCCTTCGAGCTGGCCCTGACGCTCGAGCGAGAGCTGCAGCAGCAGCTCTTCGCCAGCGAGGACGCGAAGGAAGGCCTGGCCGCCTACATCGAGAAGCGCCCGGCGCAGTTCAAGGGGCGCTGAGCCCATGCGCGCGAAGAGGCGGGGTCCGGAACGCTCCGGGCCCCGCTTCTTCGTCCCGAGTTCCCCCCACCCATCCCGCCGATGAGTGACATCCCCGATCGCCTCTGGATCGCCAACGCCTGGGCCGACGCCGAGGCGGGCGCCACCTTCGCCACCCGGAACCCGGCCACCGGCGAGGTCATCGCCGAGGTGGCCGAAGGGCGCGCGGCCGACGTGGACATCGCCGTCGGCGCGGCCCGGGACGCCTGCGCCGCGAAGGCCTGGCGCCAGATGAACCCGCACCGGCGCGCCCAGCTGATGTGGAAGCTCGCCGACGCGCTCGAGGCCAACGCGGACGAGCTCGCCCGGCTCGAGACGGCCGACAACGGCAAGCCCTACTTCGAGTCGCGCAAGGTGGACCTGCCGAGCGTGGTGGAGAACTTCCGCTACTTCGCGGGGATGGCGGACAAGGTGCAGGGCGAGACCATCCCCGTGGCAGGACCGTTCTTCAACTACACCCGCCGCGAGCCGCTCGGCGTGGTCGGCATCATCACGCCGTGGAACTTCCCCCTGTCGCTGGCGGCGTGGAAGGTCGCGCCCGCCCTCGCGTGCGGGAACTGCGTCGTGCTCAAGCCGGCCGAGCAGACACCCCTGACCGCGCTCAGGCTCGGGGAGCTGGCCGCGGAGGTGGGCTTCCCTTCGGGCGTCCTGAACGTGGTGCCCGGCTTCGGGCCCACGGCGGGCTCCGCCCTCGTGAAGCACCCGGGCGTGGACGCGATCGCCTTCACCGGCTCGACCGAGGTGGGGAAGATCGTCATGCGCGAGGCGGCGGACACGCTGAAGAAGGTGTCCCTCGAGCTCGGAGGGAAGTCACCGAACGTGGTGTTCGCGGACGCCGAGCTGAAGAGCGCGGTGCGCGGGGCCTCCACGGGGATCTTCTACGGGAAGGGAGAGGTGTGCGCCGCGGGCTCGCGCGTGCTGGTGGAGCGGGCCGTCTACGAGGACTTCGTCGAGCAGTTCGCCGGGCGGGCGCAGCAGATGACGGTGGGCGACCCGATGGACGAGAAGACCCGCCTCGGCGCCATCGTCACGGAGGAGCAGCTCGACCGGGTCATGGGCTACATCGAGTCCGGGAAGAGCGAGGGTGCCCGCCTGGTGACCGGCGGGGAGCGCACCTCCGTGAACGGCCGCGGCAACTTCGTGACCGCCACGGTCTTCGCGGACGTCGATCCCTCCATGCGGATCGCGCAGGAGGAGATCTTCGGCCCGGTCGCCGCGGTGATCCCCTTCGACGACCTCGACGACGCCATCGCCAAGGCCAACCAGACGATCTACGGGCTGGCCGCCGGCATCTGGACACGCGACGTCGGGAAGGCGCATCGGATGGCCGCGGAGATCCAGGCCGGAACGGTATGGATCAACACCTACAACCAGTACGACTCCGCCTCCCCCTTCGGTGGCTACAAGCAGAGCGGCTTCGGCCGGGACCTGGGTTGGGCGGCGGCGCTCGAGAAGTACACGCAGGTGAAGAGCGTCTGGGTCGCCCTGGACCGGTAGAGAGACAGAGAGGAGCCACAATGCGCGAATCCTGGATCATCGATGCCGTCCGCACCCCGATCGGACGGCACGGCGGGGCGCTGGCGCCGGTACGGCCGGACGATCTGGCGGCCCTCACGCTCACGGCGCTGGTGGAACGCACCGGGATCGATCCGGCGACCATCGACGACGTCGTGCTCGGGTGTATCAACCAGGCCGGCGAGGACAACCGCAACGTGGCGCGCATGGCGGTGCTGCGCGCCGGCTTCCCGGTCGAAGTGCCCGGCCAGACGCTGAACCGCCTGTGCGGCTCCGGCATGCAGGCGATCCTGACGGCGTCCCACGCCATCGCGGCCGGAGAGGGCGACGTGTTCGTGGTGGGCGGCGTGGAGAGCATGAGCCGTGCGCCCTACGTGATGCTCAAGCCCGAGCGCGGCTACGCCTACGGGAATCCCGAGGTGGCGGACACGGTGATCGGGTGGCGCTTCCCCAACCCGGCCTTCACGCCGGAGTGGACGATCGGTCTCGGTGAGACGGCCGAGGTGGTCGCCGCCGACCACGGCATCACCCGTGACGAGCAGGACGCCTTCGCGCTCGAGAGCCAGCGGCGATGTGCCGCGGCCCTCGCGGAGCGGCGCTTCGACGGAGAGATCGTCCCCGTGAACATCGCCGCGCCGGAAGGGGGACCCGGTCGTCGTGGACGTGGACGAGCACCCCCGCCCCGACAGCACGGCCGAGGGTCTCGCCCGCCTGCGCCCGGCCTTCAAGAAGGACGGAACGGTCACGGCCGGGAACTCCTCCGGCATCAACGACGGCGCCGCCGCCCTCCTCGTGGTCAGCGCGGATCGCGGCCGGGAGATGGGCCTCGAGCCGATGGCCCGCATCGTCGCCGGAGCCGTCGCTGGCGTCGAGCCGCAGCGGATGGGCATGGGGCCGGTGCCGGCCACCCGCAAGGTCCTCGAGCGGACCGGGTGGCGCACGCCCGATCTCGACCTCGCCGAGCTGAACGAGGCGTTCGCGGCGCAGGCCGTCCCGTGTGTGCGCCAGCTCGAGCTCGACCCGGCGATCGTGAACGTCAATGGCGGCGCGATCGCCCTCGGCCACCCGGTCGGCTGCTCGGGCGCCCGCATCGTCGTGACGCTCCTCCACGAGATGAGGCGACGCAGCGCCAAGCGGGGGCTCGCCACGATGTGCATCGGCGTCGGCCAGGGCATCGCCATGCTCGTGGAGGCCGCGTGAGCGAGATCGAGCGGGTCGCCGTGCTCGGCGCGGGTACGATGGGGCATGGCATCGCGCAGGTGTGCGCGGCAGCCGGGTGCGCCGTGGCGCTGCAGGACATCGACGGGCAGGCCGTCGACAACGGGGCGGCGCGCATCCGCGCCAACCTCGACAAGGGCGTGGAGCTGGGGAAGGTGGACGCCGCCGAGCGCGACGCCGCGCTGGCCCGCGTGCGCACCACGACGTCGATCGCGGACGCCGTCACGGGCGTGGACCTCGTGGTCGAGGCCGCGCCCGAGTCGATCGACCTCAAGGGCCGCATCTTCGGCGAGGTGGACGCGGCCGCCCCCGGCCACGCGCTGCTCGCGACGAACACCTCCTCCCTGTCGATCGAGCGCATCGCACGCGCCGTCGCGGACCCGAGCCGTTTCCTCGGCCTCCACTTCTTCAACCCCGTCCACATCATGAAGCTGGTGGAGGTGGTGTGGGGCCCCGACACCTCGGACGCCTCCCGCCTGGCGGCGGTCGCCTTCGTGCGGCGCCTCGGGAAGGAGCCGGTGTTGGTGAAGGACGCCCCGGGCTTCGCCTCGTCGCGGCTCGGGATCGTCCTCGGCATGGAGGCGATCCGCATGGTGGAGGAGGAAGTGGCAACCCCCGAGGACATCGACAAGGCGATGGAGCTGGGCTACCGGCACCCGATGGGGCCGCTGAAGCTCACCGATCTGGTGGGGCTCGACGTGCGCCTCGGCATCGCCGAGTACCTGCACGAGACGCTGGGCAGCGACGCCTTCCGTCCGCCGGAGCTGCTCCGCCGCATGGTGGCCGAGGGCAGGCTCGGGAAGAAGAGCGGGCGGGGCTTCTACGACTGGAGCGAGTGAAGCGATGAGCGCGTCGGAGTCCCCGGTCCTCGTCGAGAGGCGTGACGACGGAGTCGCCGTCGTCACGCTCAACCGCCCCGACAAGCTGAACGCGCTCAACGCGGAGGTGCGCGGCCTCCTGTTGGAGACGTTCGACGCGCTGGCCGCGGACGACGCCGTGCGGGTGGTGGTCCTGCACGGGGCCGGCGACAAGGCGTTCGTGGCGGGCGCGGACATCACGGAGTTCGCGGCGCGCACGCCGATGGAGCAGCGGGCGGTCTATGCGCGCCGGCGGATCTACGAGACGCTGTCGGACTTCCCGAAGCCGGTCCTCGCGGCCGTGCACGGCTTCTGCATCGGCGGGGGCTCGGAGCTCGCCCTCGCGTGCGACGTGCGCATCGCGGACCGCACGGCCCGCTTCAGCCAGGCCGAGGTGCGCATCGGACTCATCCCCGGCGGCGGCGGTACCCAGCGCCTCGCGCGCCTCGTGGGCCGCGGGCAGGCGATGCTGATCTCCTGCACGGGCGACTTCGTCGAGGCGGAGGAGGCGCACCGCATCGGCCTGGTCGACGTGCTGGTCGACGAGGGCCGCCACCTCGACACCGCGCTCGAGTTGGCGGGGCGCATGGCGCGCTGGAGCCCGGTGGCGCTGCGGCTCGCCAAGCAGGCGGTGAACGCCGCCTTCGAGATGCCCCTCCGCGCAGGGATGGAGTACGAGAAGGAGCTGTTCCTCGCCGCCTTCGGCAGCGAGGACGGGCGCGAGGGCGTACGCGCCTTCGTGGAGAAGCGCAAACCGAAGTTCGAGGGACGCTGACGCCCACGGTCGTCAGCTTGGCCCCGCCTCGATCGTTCTTCGGGGTGTCCCCGACGTACGGATCCCCGGACTCCGGGAGGGTCCCCATGAGTAGGACGCGCCCCATCCCCGCGACCTTCGCGGGCCTCTTCGGCCTGGTCGCTGCATTCGCGAGCGTGCACGGCTGCGACGACCCGGGCACCCTGCAGGCGATCCGCATCGACTCCGCGGTCGTGCGATCGAGCTCGGTCCAGCCCGACCCCGATCGGACGTGGGAGTACGACCTGGCCGACGTCCGGCCCGACAGCGTGCTCACCGTGCTCTGGCAGGCGGGCCTCCCCCTCGAGGTGGCGTGGCGCCCGCTCGACTACCGATGCGAGGACCCGCGCGGTGGTCGCCTGACCGTCCAGCTCACGCGGCCCGACGCACGCATGGCCGAGCACGGCTTCGTCGCCGGAACCGGCCGACTCGTCTGCTCGGAGGAGCTGGTGCGGTACGTGGTCTCCTGGGTCGAAGGCTGATCCGAGCCCCGGGTTGCGCGCGCGCGGCCTCGCACGACGCGCGGTAGGGCTGTAGGATGCCCCGTCCCGGACGGTCCGCCGTCCGCATGCGCACCCAGAGCCTCGCGGAGGATTCCATGGGCCGCCCCCCCGTTCCCGGGCTTCGCCGGAACCCCGTGGGAGCGCTGCGATGAGCCTCCGGTCCGCGCGCGTCCTCACGGGCGCCTACTTCACGGCCATGGCCGTTGCGGTCACCTGGCCAGGCATGCTCCCCGCGTCGCGCATCCGTCCCATGGTGCTCGGCCTTCCCTTCGCCTTCTTCTGGGACGCCGCCTGGATCGCCGTGTCCGTGCTGGTCCTGTGGCTCCTCGACCGTGTCGAGCGGCGCTACCGTGACGGAGGCACCCGCTGATGGAGCGGTGGGCGCTCATCACCTGGATCATCGCGGCCTACCTCGCGGTGACGCTCGCGATCGGGCTGATGGCGGGACGCAAGGCCACGCGCTCCGTGGCGGGCTACGTCGCGGGCGACCGGAGCTTCGGCCTCCTGGTGATGTACTTCGTGACCGGCGCGACGGTCTTCTCGTCCTTCGCGTTCCTCGGCGGACCGGGGTGGGCCTACTCGAGAGGCGCCGCGGCCTTCTACATCCTCGCCTACGGCGTGCTCGGGATGGCACCGTTCTACTGGATGGGGCCGCGCATCGGGGCGGTCGGTCGCCGGCTGGGCCACGTGACGCAGGCCCAGCTCATCACCGGGCGCTTCCCGTCGCGTGGGCTTTCGGCGCTGATCGCAGTGATGAGCCTGATCGCGTTCGTTCCCTACATCACGATCCAGATCCGCGGCGCGGGTATCGTGATCGAGTCGGTCACCGAGGGGCACATCCCGCTCTGGCTGGGCGCGCTGGTCGCCTACGGCATCGTCATCATCTACGTCCTCGTCTCCGGCGTGATGGCGGTGGGGTGGACCAACACCTTCCAGGGGATCTTCATGGTGGTGATCGCCTGGACGCTCGGCCTCTATCTCCCTTACCGGCTCTATGGGGGCGTCGGGCCGATGTTCGAACACATCGCCGCCGCGCGACCCGAGCTGCTGATCCCCCCGGGGCTGGACGCGGCGGGCGCGGCGTGGAGCTGGGGGTCGTACTCGACCTACATCCTGGTGAGCGCGATCGGCCTGATGATGTGGCCGCACCTCTTCATGAAGGCGTACACGGCACGCGACGACGACACGCTGCGTCGCACCGTGATCCTCTTCCCGACGTTCCAGCTGTTCCTCATCCCGGTCTTCCTGATCGGCTTCGCGGGCGTCCTCTTCCCCGAGTCCCCGCCCGACCCGGACTCGATCCTCCCCTTCCTGATCCTGCGCACACAACTGCCGGCTCTGGTGGTGGGGCTCTTCTGCGCGGGCGCGCTCTCGGCGTCCATGTCCACGGGAGACGCCCTCCTGCACGCCTCGGCCTCCGTCGTGGTGGAGGACGGGGTGCAACAGTTCGTGAAGCTCGATGACGGCAAGCAGCGTCTCCTGATGCGAGGGCTCGTGCTCGTGACGGGCGCCGCCGCCTACCTGCTCGCGCTCAACCCGGGCTCGTCGCTGGTGCAGTTGCTCGCCACGGCGTACGGCATCGTGTCGCAGCTGGCCCCGCCGGTGGTGGCCGCCCTGTACTGGCGACGGGCGACGACCGCGGGGGTGGTGGCGGGGCTGATCTCCGGGTGGGTGACGGCGGGCTTCTTCTGGCACTACCCCGGGCTCAAGCCCTTCGGGATGCACGAAGGGATCCTGGGGCTCCTCGTGCATGTGCCCGTGCTGGTCCTGGTGAGCCTCGCCACGCGCCGTCAGTCGGACCAGCACCTCGCGGGCTTCTTCGAAGAGGCCGCTCCCTCGGCCGAGGAGGCCCGGTGATGGACGCCGTCGAGCGGTTGGAGACGCTGCGCGCCCGCATCAGGGAGCTGGACGAGACGCTCGTCCGGATGGTGGGAGAGCGACGCGACGTGGTGCTGGAGATCGGACAGCTGAAGGAGGCGCTCGGGCTGCCGGTGCTCGACCCGCCACAGGAGGCGCGCGTGGTCCGGCGCGCGGCCGCGCTGGCGCGAGAGGCGGGGGTGGACGAGGAAGCCGTCCGCGACATCCTCTGGCGGATCATCGCGTCGGCTCGGGACGCACAGGAGGGGCGGACCCGATGGGGCCCGCCCCTCCCACCTGCCGAAGGCGTTCCCGGGACCGAGGGCTGAGCCCCCGACCCTCGGGTCGGCGTCAGTCGTCCGCGCGCCGCGTGCGCCCGGCCCGACCGACCGACGCGACCACGACGGCCGACGTCCCGACGGGCACGCGGATAGGATACGTCTCGTTCGGAGGCGTGACCCCCTTCACCAGATGGGGGTTGAGCCCGTAGAGGACCCTCGGCTCGACCTCGAGCGCGCGCGCGACCCGCCAGAGGGACGTGCCACCCGGCACGAACACACGATCGTAGCGGTAAGGGCCCGCGCCCACCACGTCGAAGCCCTCACGCTCCGCGTCCTCGGCCAGCAACGTCGCCGCCACCAGCCGCGGCACGTAGTCGCGCGTTTCCCGCGGGAGATACTCCAGCACCTCCCAGTACAGGTCCTCGTCCCCGGTACGCCCGTCCGCGTGACGGTTCAGGACGCGGTCCACCGTACCCGGACCCGCGTTGTACGCCGCGGCCGCCAGGTACCAGGAGCCGTAGCGGTCGTGGAGCCACGCGAGGTAGTCCAACGCGGCGTTGGTCGCCCGCACGGGATCCCGTCGCTCGTCCACCCACTCGTCCACGCGCAGCCCGTACTGCTGGGCGGTCGGCACCATGAACTGCCACAGTCCGACGGCGGAGGCGGACGAAACGGCCCGGGGCGAGAGGCCCGACTCCATCATCGCCATGTACAGAAGCTCCTCCGGCATTCCCCGGTCACGAAGCTTCTTGCGGATGATCGCGTCGTAGGCGCCCTGTCGCTGCAGGAGCGTCTGGAACGCCGAGCGCTGGTCGGTGCGGAACCGCCTCACCCATCGATCCACACGTTCGTTCACGTGCAGAGGGAGGGTGCTTCCCACGACTGCGGCCGCCAGAGGGCCCGTGAGAGTCACCTCGTCGCGGGCCTCGTCCACCCTCTTGGCATCCACCCATCCGAGGACGGGAAACAGTGCCAGGAGAAGCGGGAGGGCCCGGAGGAGCTTCCGACCGGTGCCGGTCGCCCCGACGCCGGCCGAGCCGGCGGTCGTGCTATTCGGACGGGCTCGGGGCCCGCGCGTTGCCAAGGTGCTCATATCCACCTCCCTTCTTCGGCGCTCCACACCGTACGGCTGAATCCCGCGAGGGGATTCGTCGGCGTGCATGTTCCCGTATGGGGTGGAAGCGGGGTGAGGAGGAGGGAACGCCCTGTAGCCTTCCGGGCGCCCAAGGCCCCCTGAGGGGCCCTCCAGGTCACGAGAGATGTCGACGTTTCAAACCCGCCGAGGCATCATCGTGTTCCCGGACCGCCGATAAAACGATGAGGTCCGCTCCGCGGTCACAGCCGCGGTAGCGGACCCCTGCTACGGACGGAACTACTCGGCCGGGTAGACCGAAACCACCGGGCGGCGCCGCATGCGCTCGAACTTCACAACGCCGTCGACCAGAGCGAAAAGGGTGTCGTCACCGCCACGGCCGACGTTGCGGCCGGGGTGGAAACGGGTGCCACGCTGGCGCACGAGAATGCCGCCGGCCGTGACCGGTTGGCCCCCGTAGCGCTTCACGCCGAGGTACTGGGGATTGCTGTCCCGGCCGTTGCGGCTCGAGCCCACGCCTTTCTTATGTGCCATCGCCGGTACCCGTCAGCTCTTGAGGAGTCGATGGGGCGCGCTCACGCGAGCGCGACCTCGTCGATCCTGATCTCCGTGAACCCCTGTCGGTGTCCCTGCTTGCGTCGGTAACCCTTGCGGCGCTTACGCTTGAACACGATCACCTTCTTCGTGCGGCCGTGACGGATGACCTCGGCCGTGACGCTCGCTCCGCCCACCATGGGCTCGCCCACCACGACGTCGCCCTCGCCCCCCGTGAGGAGGACGTGATCGAACGTCACCTTGTCGCCGGGCTCGGCCTCGAGGGTGGGAATGCGCAGTTTGGAGCCGGGCTCGGCCCGAAACTGCTTTCCACCGGTCTGGAACACCGCGTACATGCTGGATTCCCGATCTAGGGCGAATCTCTTGGGTGTAGAGCCTGTAAATTTCGACGTAGCGTACGGGCTGGTCAACCCCGTGGGTCGAGTCGAAGGTGGGAGGGCGGGTCGACGTCCCCCCAACTGGGAGGACTCGTCGATCGGGTCCAAAGGGCACGCGACCCGCCACCCCCGCTTCGACTCAGCGCACCGTGATCACGGACGACCCCATGGCGGTCCCCAGGCGCCAGACCACCTTTTGGCCTCGATCCACCATCATCGCCGGGGCCGCGAAGGTCCGCCCGTCCCTTGCGCGCACCTTTAGACGGACGTCGGTGAGGAGCGGTAACAGATCCGGGCCCAACGAGAAGTCCCGCCGCTCCAGGCTGCCCACCGTGCCGACGAAGATCGGGGTATCACCGCGCACGAGATAGACACGAACGTCCTCCGGGTACTGGTTGTCGACCACGACGTGGACGACCTCGGGATACGGCGTCGGCCTCGGACCGAGCGCTCCCGAGCACGCCACCGAGCCCACGGTGGTCGAAAGCAAGAAAACGCGGGCGAGCAGGTGCATGTCAGCCTCCGGTCGACGCGCGACATGTGAACACGGGCCACGATGAAACAGGCCCGTGTCCCGAGCGTCACCTGAGCATGTCGTGGCTTCCAACGTGCTGCGCGGCCACGACTTCGGGATGCCTCTGCAGCGCTGTGGCGCGGCGGTCGGCAGCCGTCCCCCGCGGCGTGGCGCCGTGTTAGGCTTGCGACTGGAGCGCCGGTGGTCCGAGGTTGTGATCTGCACGTGCCCCCTACACGGGAGCTGCACCAACCGTCTGCGACCGGCATCGCCGGGAGGAGACGCTCGTGCTCGAACTGCGTACGCTCGGTCAGCAATCGCTCGCCTCCCGGGAGGGTCGGGAGGTGCGCTCCGTGCTTGCCCAGCCCAAGCGGATGGCGCTCCTCGCGTATCTGGCTTCGCCGTCCACGCCGCCGTTCGTCGCGCGGGAGACACTGCTCGGGATGTTCTGGGCGGACCGGGATCAGGACCATGCGCGCAACGCCCTGCGCTCGTCGCTGCACTTCCTCCGGCGCTCCCTCGGACCCGGGGTCCTTATCGGGCGCGGGGAGCAGGAGGTGGGTGTCGATCCGCGGCACATCCGATGTGATGCGGCGGAGTTCGACGCGGCCCTGAGCCTCGGTGATGCGGAGGGAGCGCTCGAGCTCTACGGTGGAGAGTACCTGCCTGGCATGGTGGTGCAGGGCGCGACCGCGTTCACCGAGTGGCTCGAGGGCGAGCGGCGACGGCTGAACGGCAGGGCCTGCGATGCGGCGCGCGGCCTCGCTCGCGGCGCGGAGGAGCGTCGCTCGTTCGAGCGCGCAGAGGCCTGGGCGCGGCGGACGCTGACCCTCGACCCCTGGGACGAGGCGGCGCTCGGATACCTCATGAAGGCTCTCGCGGCCCAAGGGCGGCGGGCCGAGGTGCTCCGCGAGTACCGCGACTTCTGCAGAAGCGCAGCGGCTCCAGTGGTCGCCGGACGGGTCACGGTTGCTCGTGGGCGGATCGGACGGCCTCCGAACCCTACCACGACTGGGCGGCGACGAGATCCGCATCTCCCAGGACAACCGTGGCCGTTGGCTACCCGACGGGTCGGGACTCGTCACGGCCCGCGGGAGCCCGGGATCCCCCCGGAACTGCTTCATCTTCTGGGACGCGACCTTCCAGGTACAGGACACCATCTGGCTGCCCGACGGCGTCGCCACGAGCTTCCAGGGTTTCGATCCGGACCCCGCCGGGGAGAAGATCGCGTTCGCCGTCCCCGAGGAACTCGAGGGCCGTATTCTCCTGCTCTCCCGAAGGACGGGGGCCGTCGACACCCTCGTGGAAGACTCCGTGCCCCTGTCCTCACCTCGATGGGATCGCACCGGACGCTTCCTCTACTACCAACGCGGGAAACTGCCCGATCCCGCGTCGTTTCGGCGCATGGACCTGACGACATCGCGCGTAGAGGAGATACCCGCAGCGACGTAGCGTACGGGCTGGTCAACCCCAGCATCACAGAGGCCAGGATTTCCACCCCCCTTCAAGCATCCCTCTGCGTCCTCTGCGGCCTCTGTGGTAAAAGCAGTTCACCACAGAGGCCGCAGAGGACGCAGAGTACTGGTAGTAAAGGGGTTATACCACCGCGTACTTGTTGGTGACATCGTTCTCCGCGGGCCCGGACAGCAGCCGGAACTCGTCCTGGCGCATGAGCGGGTCGTCGCGGAGGTCGAGGTCCAGGTGCGTACCCTTCTTGAGCCTGCGGATGAAGTCCGGCTCCTCCTCGATGACCTGGAGCGCCACCTCCGGGTGCACGCGCACCACGATCGACCGTTCCTCGTTGGAGGCCGCGGCACGGCGGAGACTGCGCTCGATCCTGCGCACCACCGTGGCGGGCGTGTAGACGCGACCCGCGCCCCCGCACGACGGGCACACCTCGCTCAGCGTGTGGATCAACGGAGGACGCACGCGTTGGCGGGTCATCTCGATCAGTCCGAGGTGCGAGACCTCGAACGCCCTCGTACGCGCCCGGTCGCGTCCCAGATGGCTGCGCAGCTCGTGCAGGACCTTGTCGCGGTTCTCTTGCGACTCCATGTCGATGAAGTCGACCACGATGATCCCGCCCACGTCACGCAGTCGGAGCTGGCGAGCGATCTCGCGCGCCGCGTCGAGGTTCGTCTTGAGGATCGTCTGCTCTGGGTCCTTCTTCCCCTTCCCCGTGAAACGACCCGTGTTCACGTCGATCGAGACGAGCGCCTCGGTCGGCTCGATCACCACGTAGCCTCCCGACTTGAGGTCGACGCGCCGCTGGAAGATCTGCTGGATCTCCTCGTCCACGTCGTGCTCGTCGAAGAGCGGGATCTGCCCGGCATGGAAGTAGACGCGATCCATCAGGTCCGGATCGACGCTGCGG
The DNA here is from genome assembly GCA_963823035.1 of uncultured Gemmatimonadales bacterium. Lineage (GTDB taxonomy): Bacteria > Gemmatimonadota > Gemmatimonadetes > Longimicrobiales > Gaopeijiaceae > SZUA-318. The sequence continues at coordinate 135,306 of CAWGKG010000011.1, read as the reverse complement.
ACGTACTCGACCACCTCGTTGTAGATCGCCTTGTTGTCGATCCGCAGCGCGTCGAAACGGTCGCTGAAGAGGTCGCGGATCACACCGCTCACCAGCTTGGCCTCACGATGCACCGCGGTCGGGGGCGACGAGGAGTCCGCGCGTCGCTGGATCTTCTGCCACATCTCGTGGAGGCGCTGGAACTCGCCCTCGAGCGTCTTCTGCGTGACCTCTTCACTCACCGTGCGCACGATGATGCCGCCGGAGTCCTTGGGCAGGACCTCGCGGGCCATTTTGCGCAGCTTCACGCGCTGGTCCCGCCCCTCGATCTTCCGGCTTACCCCGACGTGCGAGGACTGGGGCATGTACACCAGGAAACGCCCCGGCAGGGAGATCTGCGCGGTGAGGCGGGGCCCCTTGGTGCTGATCGGCTCCTTGGTGGCCTGTACCAGGATCTGCTGGCCCTTCTGCAGGTGGTCCTGGATCGGGGGAAGCTTGCGCTGCCGGCGGCGACCCCGGCCGCCACCTCCGCGCCCGCTGCCGTTCCCGTTGCCGTTGTCGTTGTTGCCGTCGTCGTCGTCGTCCAGGTCGTCTTCGTCGAGGTTCAGATCCGAGACGTGCAGAAACCCCGCCTTCTCGGTGCCGATGTCGACGAACGCCGCCTGGATCCCGGGGAGGACGGCCTCGACCCGCCCCAGGTAGATGTCGCCCACGATCCGGTCCCGATCGGGGCGATCGAACATGATCTCGACGAGCTGTTGGTCTTCGAGGAGCGCCACCCAGGATTCCTGGGCGGTGGCGCTCACCAGGATTTCTCTCCTCAAGTCCTCGTTCTCCACGTGATTCGGACCCGCTCTGCCTGTTGCGGGCCCCGGGCGCGTCCCGTTTCCGCCGTCCCGACCCGGTGTCGGTGACGCGGCGGAATCCGGCGACCGCTCGAGGCTCACGCTCGCGGTGCGGCAGCGGCGGCGAGCCGGAACGACCCCGTTCCGGACCACGCCGACGCCCGCCGCGGCGGATCGACCTCTACGAACTCATGGCCCCCGCCGGCTCCAAAGCCGGGGGAGCGGGCGACTGCAGGGAAGGATCGGACAGCACCTCTTCGAGCATGGCCCGCCCGATCACGATCCTCTGGATCTCGTTGGTTCCTTCGCCGATCTCGCACACCTTGGCGTCGCGCATCATGCGCTCGACCGGATATTCGTTCGTGTACCCCGCCCCGCCCAGGATCTGGATCGCGTCGAGGGTGGCCCGCATCGCGAGCTCCGAACAGAAGAGCTTCGCCATGGCCGCCTCTTTCGCAAAGGGCCTCCCGCTTCCCTTCAGCCAGGCGGCGTGGTAGGTGAGGTGCCTTCCGGCCTCGATCTCCGTCGCCGTGTCGGCGAGCCGGAACTGGATCTGCTGGAAGTCCCAGATCTTCTTGCCGAACTGCTCGCGCCGGGCGGCGTAGCCAACGGCGGTCTCGAAAGCACCTTGCGCCAGTCCGAGGGACAGCGCGGCGACGCCGATGCGGCCGGCGTCGAGTGTCTTCATGAAGTTGATGAAGCCCTGCCCCTCCTCGCCCACGCGCTGCTCCATCGGCACCCACGCGTCCTCCAGGAGGAGCTCCCGCGTGTCCGACGCACGCCAACCCATCTTGTCCTCCTTCTTGCCCGAGCGGACGCCTTCCGTGAAGGGAAGGTCGTCCTTGTGGCCGAAGGAGATCGCGCGGGCCCGCTCGAGGTCCACGGTGGGCTTGCACACCAGGAAGTTGGTGATGCCCCGCGACCCCCGCTCGGGGTCCGTGACGGCGGTCACCGTGAAGATCTCGCCGACGCCGGCGTGGGTGATGAAGATCTTCGAGCCGTTGATGCGATAGCCGTCACCGTCGCGCACCGCCCGTGTCCGGCTCCCCGAAGCGTCCGAGCCCGCACCGGGCTCCGTGAGGCCGAAGCCCCCGAGCACCTCGCCCGAGGCCAGCGGCGGAACGAAGCGTCGCTTCTGGTCCTCGGTGCCGAACGTGAGCACAGGCGTCGTACCCAGCGTGGTATGGGCGGAGACCGTGATCGCGTGGCTGGCGTCGTGCCGGGCCAGCTCCTCGACGACAAGGATGTAGCTCAGGTCGTCCAGCCCCATCCCTCCGAGCTCGCGCGGAACCGGCACGCCCAGCAGCCCCATCTCCCCCATCGCCTTCACGTTCTCCCAGGGGAACGTCGACGTCTCGTCCAGCTCCCGCGCGACGGGGACGATCGCTTCGAGGGCGAACGCGCGGACCCGCTCCTGCAGGCGCACGTGCTGCGGCGTCAGATATCGGTCCATGGAACCCGGTCGTTTTCGTCGAGGGGCTGCGGGGCGGATCCCCGCAGACACCGGTCGCACCCGCCGCAGCGCGGCGGGGCCTTCTCGCCGAAGTAGGCAAGAACGGCGCGCCTCCGGCATCCCCGGGATTGTGCGTAGCCACGAACCGCTCGCAGCTTGGCGCACGACACCCGTCGCAAGTGGGTGGCCCGTGTCAGAACGACACGGACGCGCACACCTACCCGAACCCTTTGGAACCCGTCAGTGGGGTCCTCGGTTCCCCCCATGGAGCGCGATGGGTCGTCGAGCCAGCGGATCGCACCGCAGCCGTCCAGCGCCATGAGCGCGCCCCAGGCGTCTTCGGGGAGCGCCCCCCGCCCCAGCGCCCGCGCGGCCTCGCGCAGCGGGAAGCCGGCGATGCCGCGGTCATCCGCCCAGGCCCTCAGCGTCCTGTGGAGCCGCGCCAGACGGCGCGGATCGGGGTGCGCCCGATCCACGAACGCCTTCGCCAGCGCGCCGTCACCCGGACCATGGAATGCGACGCACCAGGCCGGAGCACCGTCGCGGCCGGCGCGGCCCGCCTCCTGATAGTAGGCCTCGAGCGTCGAGGGCAGCTGGATGTGGGCCACCATCCGGACGTCGGCCTTGTCGATCCCCATCCCGAACGCGTTGGTGGCGACCACGACCCGGCATCCACCGCCCATGAACGCCTCCAGCACGCGGGTCCGTTCCGCCGCCGGGAGCCCAGCGTGGTACGCCTCGGCCACGGTGCCGAAGGCGGCCAGCACGTCCCGCACGTGGTCGACGGCCTTGCGCGTCGGCGCGTAGACCACGGCGGGCCCACACACCCGTCGAAGCAGGCGATGGACCGAGCGGGCCCGCTCGGCCATCGAGCCCCCGCGCCGCACGGCCCACGCCAGGTTCGGGCGATCGAAAGAGCGCACGACGCGGATCGGGTCGCGCAGGCGGAGACTCCCGGTGACGTCGTCGCGCACGCGCGGGGTGGCCGTGGCCGTCAGGGCCAGCACCGGGGCCGCAAAGGCATCGCGGAGCTTCCCGATGCGACGGTAGGCGGGGCGGAAGTCGTGTCCCCACTCGGAGATGCAGTGCGCCTCGTCCACGGCCAGGAGCCTCACGTCCGCCCCGGTGAGCGCCCGCTGGAAGGCGGGGAGGCCCAGCCGCTCCGGCGCCACGAAGAGCAGACCCGTCCCACGAGCGCGAGCCCGCTCGAGGATCTCGCGCCGCGTGGCGGCGTCCTGCCCGGCACTCAGGAAGTCGGCATCGAGCCCCGCCTCGCGGGCGCGGCGCACCTGATCCTCCATCAGCGACACGAGGGGCGTCACCACCAGGCACAGCCCGCCCAGCGCGAGCGCGGGCACCTGATAGCACACGCTCTTGCCGCCGCCGGTCGGGAGCACGCCGAGCGCGTCCCGTCCCGCCAGCACGGCGCGCACGAGCGCCTCCTGTCCCGGTCGGAAGCCCGGGTAGCCGAAGTGTCGCCGGAGGATGGCGAGGGGGTCGGGCGCCATCCCGGAAGGTCCGGTGGAGTCGGGGACCGGGGGATGGTCGAGCGGGACCGGCGAAGCCGGTGTCAGCGATGCGGTCCCGGGGACCCGTCCGGGGTGCGCGCGTCGTCGGGCACCGGTGACTCGACGTCGGCGTCCTCGTCGTCGTCGTCCTCTTCGTACTTCCCGGTGGCGTCCGCCGTGCCGTCGGGGAGGAAGCGCAGCAGGATCCCCCCTGCGAGCACGACGATCGCTGCCATGCGCAGCCACGCCTCGTCCATGAGGATCCCGGCGAGCCCCAGCACCGCGCCGGCCGCGAAGATCCGCACCTTCCACTCGAGGTACGGCCCGGCCCGCCGGTTCCGGTCCAGGAAGAGCGACATCAGCGCTTCCGGTCGAGGAAGCGGCGCAGCCCCTCGCGGCATGCCTCCGTGGCGCGGGCCTCGACGTTCACCAGGGCTCCGGCCTCGATCCCCTCGTCGAAGCCGAGATCCCCCAGCCCGTAGAGGAGCCGCTTCGTGAGCGCCAGAGCCGAGGGGGGCGGCACCGTCAGCTCGCGCAGGAAGGCCCGCACGTCCCCCTCGAAGGAGGCGCCCGGGATGACGTGGTCCACGAGCCCGAGCGCCCGCGCCTCCGTAGCGGACACACGGCGCCCGCGCGCCACCAGGTCGAAGGCCCGCCCCTCCGTGACCTTCCTGCGCAGGATCGCCATCACCATGGCGGGCACGAAGCCGAGATGCACCTCGGGGTAGCCCAGCTCCGCGTCCTCGTGCGCGAGGACGAGGTCGCACGCGGTGGCCAGGCCGCAGCCGCCGGCGAGGGCGCGCCCCCGCACCACGGCCACCACCGGCTTGGGAAGGGATCGCATCTGCACGAAGAGCGCTCCGAGGGAGCGCGCGTCCTCCAGGTTCTCCGCGTCGCTCATCAACGAGATGCGCTCGAGCTCGGCGAGATCGGCCCCCGCGCAGAAGTCCCGCCCCGCCCCGCGCACCGCCACCACGCGCGCGGCGTCGTCCTCGGCGGCTCGCGCCAACCCGTCCTTCAGGGCCTGCACGAGCGCTCCGTCGAGCGCGTTGCGCTTGTCGGGCCGGTTCAGGGTCAGGGTGGCGACACCCTCGGAGACCTCGTGGAGCAGGACGGGCTCGCTCATCGTTCGTCGCTCACGGCGCCGGGGGACTCCACCCGGGCGGCACCCTCCCCTGTCCCCTCGTGCCGCTCGGCGACGTCGTCGGGAACGTCGAGCTCGATGCGGAGCAGCGCCGCGCTCAGCACCTTCCCCTGTGCGTCGGTGCGGAGCGACACCGTGCCGCCGCCGTCGAGGGCACGGCGCATCACGAAGTTCAGCGCCCACAGGTTCGGTAGCTCGTAGCGCGTCACCTCCCCGTGGACCCACGACGCGAAGTGCTCGCGCACCCGCTCGGCGGTGAGCTGCTCGACCAGGATCGGGTAGAGCTCGGGCGCGTACGCCACCACCCCGATGTTGGCGGAATCGCCCTTGTCACCCGAGCGCGTGTGCGCGAGCTGGACGAGCGGCACCCGGGTCATACGTCCCGCACCTCGACGCGTACGTGTGGATCCACCGCGCTCCTCGGAATCAGCGCCGGCCAGAAGGCGACGAGCGCCTGCACGCGCGCCCGTCCACCCGCGTACCCGGTCACGGACGGCGGTCCGGTGAGGACGAGGGGAGCCATCTCTCGCGAGAAGGCCTCGACGGAGGCGTAGTCCGTGGAGCGTACGGCGACGCGCAGCTGGACTTCGGACGCGTCGAGCGGCGGCGGCCCCGACAGGGGCCCGTGCCCGGCGTTCCATCCCACCAGCTCGGTGTGCACGTCGTCCAGGCGGTAGCCCAGCCGCTCGAAGCGGCGGCGGAGCATGGCATCGGCGGTGCGGGCCTTCTCGACGGCGTCGGGCCAGGTGTACAGCAGTGTACCCGCGGCCATCCACCCCGCCGCGTACGCGATCGATACCTTGTATCGGTCGTTCGGTGCGGCGCCGCGGATCCCCTCCAGGCGCACGCGGTCGCCACCCTCGTCGGTCAGACGGATCGTGGTGAAGTCGGCGGACACATCGGGCGTGCGTACCCGCGCGGGGTCGCCGATCTCGTAGACGATCTGCTCGGTCACCGACGCGCGGTCGACGCGCCCGCCGGTTCCGGGGTGCTTCGTGACCGTGAAGGCGCCGGACTCCTCCACCTCGACGATCGGGAAGCCCACCACGTCCAGGTCGGGGATGGTCCACCACTCGGCCATGCAGTTCCCGCCGGTGGACTGTGCACCGCACTCGATCACGTGGCCGGCGAGGACGGCGGCCGCCATCCGGTCCCAGTCGTCGAGCTTCCACCCGAACTCGTGCACGAGGGGGGCGGCGGCGAGCGCCGGATCGGCCACACGGCCGGTGACGACCACCCCGGCCCCCTGACCCAGCGCCTCGACCACGGGAGCCACGCCCAGGTAGGCGTTCGCGCTCCGCACCCGGTCGAGAACGGTCGAGAGCGGCTCTCCGGTCTCGAGGTGGGCCAGCTCGTGCCCCTGCGCGATGAGGTCGGCGAGTCGGTCGGTGAGGTCGTCGCCGAGCACCAGGCCCACCCGTGCGCGCCCCGCCAGCCCGGCCTCCTGCCCAGCCTCCACCAGCGCCTCCGCGCAGCCGCGTGGGTTCACGCCGCCCGCGTTGGCCACCACGCGCACGCCGCGCTCCGCGCAGGTCGGCCAGATCCGCTCCATGAGCGTGACGAAGTCCTTCGCGTAGCCGGCCGACGGATCCCGGTCGCGCAGCTTCCGCAGGATCGACATCGTGAGCTCGGCCAGGTAGTCGAGCACGAGGTAGTCGAGCGGTCCGCCCCCCACCATGCGCACGGGTGCATCGAGGTCGTCGCCCCAGAAGCCCTGTCCGCCGCCGATCCGGACCTTCCGGCTCACTCCATCCCTCCAGGGATGTGGAAGGCCCCCAGATGCGGGCCGGGGTTGCTTCGCGCCGCCCGCAGGAGCAGCCCGAGCGCGGGGCGCAACTCCTCCGGGAGCACGACCTCGTCCACGAAGCCACGCGCCGCCGCGAAGCGCGCGTCGAGCTGCCGGTCGTAGTCCGCGCGCACCTCGTCCATACGGGTGGTGAGGTCCTCGTCCGGGACCTTCCCCTCCGCCTTCAGGCGGTCCAACTGTGCGCTGAAGAGCGCCATGACGGCGCTCTCCCCCTCCATCACGCCCATGCGCCCCGTGGGGAGCGAGAGGATGAAGTCGGGGTCGAAGCCCTGGCCGGCCATGGCGTAGTAGCCGGCTCCGGACGCGTGGTTGAGCGTGAGCACGAGCTTGGGGACGGTGGCGGTCGCCATCGCCTCCACGAACTCGGCGCCCGCGCGGATGATGCCGGAGTGCTCGGCCTCGGGCCCGACCATGAAGCCCGAAACGTCCTGGACGAAGAGGAGGGGCGTGCGGTGCCGGTTCATCGTCTCGATGAAGTACGCCACCTTGCGCGCGCTCTCCGTGTAGACGATGCCACCGAAGCGAGGCCGGCCGCCGCCCACCGCCTTGATCATCGCGCGAGCGTTGGCGATCACCCCGACGGGGATGCCGTCGACGAAGCCGGTACCGCAGATCATCTCCTTGGCGTGCCCGGGCTGGAACTCGTCCAGGGCGTCGCCGTCGAGGATGCACTCCAGGACGGCGTGTGTGTCGTAGGGCAGACGGTGGTCGTCGGGGAGGAGATCGTACAGCTCGAGGGCGCTGCGCCGTGGAGGCGTGGGCGCCTCCTCCTCGGGGTGCGGCTGGCGCGGCAGCTCCGCCACGAGCTGCCGGAGGCGGGCCAGGCACGCCTCGTCGCTCTCCATGCGGTAGTGCGCGACGCCGCTCACCTCGGTGTGCACGCGCGCGCCGCCCAACTCCTCGGCCCCGACGGACTGACCCGTGGCGCCCTTCACCAGGTTGGGGCCGCCGAGCCCCATGAACGACGTGCCCTCGACCATCAGGATCACGTCGGACAGCGCGGGGAGGTACGCGCCGCCCGCGATGCACGGGCCCATCACCGCGGCCAGCTGCGGCACGCGCAGGTAGCGGCGCATCACCGAGTTGTAGTAGAAGATGCGCGCCGCCCCGTACTGCCCGGGGAAGACGCCGCCCTGGTAGGGGAGGTTCACGCCCGCGGAGTCCACCAGGTACACGATCGGGATGCGGCAGCGCATGGCGATCTCCTGCGCGCGCAGCATCTTCTTGATCGTCTCGGGCCACCACGAGCCGGCCTTCACCGTGGCGTCGTTGGCCACCACGACGGCCTCGCGCCCATGGATGCGCCCCACCCCGGTCACCACGCCGGCGCCGGGCGCGTCTCCGTCGTAGAGGTCGTGGGCGACCAGGAGGCCGACCTCGACCCAGGGCTGGTCCTCGTCGAGCAGGAGGGCTACCCGCTCGCGTGCGGTGAGCTTGCCCTGGGCATGCTGGCGCTCGATGCGCTTCGCGCCGCCTCCCTCGCGCAGGCGGACGCGGAGGTCCTGCAGCTCGGCACACAGCTCGGCCAGCCGCCCACGCGGCGCCGCGACCCCTCCGGGAGCGCTCAGACGGTCTCCCTCGACCCGAACCACGCGCGCACGTAGTCGATCGCGTCCGAGGTGGGCGTGCCCGGCCCGAAGAGCCGGCCGATCCCCTTCGCCTCCAGGGCCTTCGCGTCGTCCTCGGGGATGATGCCACCGCCCGTGAGGAGAACCTGGTCCGCGCCCGCTTCGCCGAGGAGATCCTTCACGCGCGGGAAGAGCGTCATGTGGGCGCCGGAGAGCACCGACATGGCCACCACGTCGACATCCTCCTGGACGGCGGCGTTCACGATCATCTCGGGTGTCTGGTGCAGGCCCGTGTAGATGACTTCGAATCCGGCGTCACGAAACGCGGCGGCGATGACCTTCGCGCCACGGTCGTGACCGTCCAGGCCGGGTTTCGCGACGAGGACGCGGATCTTGCGGTCTTCGGACATTGCGTCCGCTCCGTGCTCGATGGGTTGCGACGTGGGAGAATCTACGGCCCGTCCGCCGGGGGAGGAAATCCGGCGCCGTCGACGGCGCGGGCCGCGACGAACCGGGGGAGCTCCACGAGCGTTCGGACCACGGGAGCCCGGCCGGCGTGGAGGCCGAGCGGGTCGAGGAGGACGGCGTCCATCCCGGCGCGGGTCGCCCCCAGGTAGTCCACCGGATAGAGGTCGCCGACGTAGAGGCACGCCCCCGCCTCCAGCCCGAGCCGGCGGCACGCCTCCTCGAAGATCCGTGGATCGGGCTTCGCGGCGCCGACCACCTCGGAGTCCAGGACGAACTCGAAGAGGTCCCCCAGACCCACGCGCTCCAGGACGTCTTCCACCCGCCCGTCCGCGTTGGAGATGACGCCGAGGCGATAGCCCGCCTCCGCGAGCGCTTCGAGCGCGGGGCGCGTCCCCTCCTCGACGTACGTCCACAGGTGCTCGCGAGCGTGCATGTCCCGCAGCCGGCGACCCACCTGGGCGATCGCCTCGTCGGGGACGTGGGCGGCGCGGAAGAGGGTGTCGAAGTACTCCCGCCAGACCTCCGGCTCCGTGCCGACGTGACCTTCCGCGATGCGCGCCTGGAGGAGGCGGCGGGCCTCCAGCTCGGCCGCGCGCACCGAATCGAGGTCCCCGTACCCGCCCCCGTCGGCGAGGAGCGGGCCCACCCTGCGGGGGTCCACGTAGACGAGCGTGTTCCCGGCGTCGAAGAGCACCGCCCGCAGAGCCGTGCGCGCCACGTTCAATCGCCCATCGTCGTCGGCCAGACGACCACCACGGCGGTCCCGACGCCGGGCTCGCTGAGAACGCGGATCCGTCCACCGTTCTGGATCACGATCCCGTGCACCGTCGCCAGTCCGAGCCCGGTGCCGTGGCCGCGCGGCTTCGTGGTGAAGAACGGCTCGAAGACGCGCTCGCGCGTATCCTCGTCCATGCCGCGGCCGTCGTCCTCGACCCACAGCTCGATGGTGCCCGGCTCCACCGTCCACGCCCTCTCGTCCGCCCACGTGCGCTCCGTCCCCTGGTCCGCGATACCCACGGTCACGCTCCCGTCCCCCTGGATGGCGTCCTTGGCGTTGAGGACCAGATTCACGATCACCTGCTCCACCTGCGCGCGGTCGGCGACGATCATGGGCGAACTGCTCGCGAGGTCGAGCGTGAACCGGATGCGCTCGGTCAGGAAGCGACGGAGGAGCGCCTCCATGTCACGGACCGCCTCCGTGAGGGCCATGCGGCGAGGCTGGATGAGGTCCTTGCGGGCGAAGGACAGGAGCTGCTTCGTCAGCGACGCACCCCGCCCCTGCGCGGCCACGATCTCGCGCGCCAACTCCTGGACCTCGCCGTCGCCCTCCGAGGTGAGCAGCTCCGCCGCCCCACCGACGATGGTGAGGATGTTGTTGAACTCGTGCGCGACCCCGCCGGCGAGGCGCCCGACCGCCTCGAGGCGCTGTGCGTGCTCGAGCTGGGAGCGCAGCAGATGCTGCGCCTCCTCCGCCTGGCGGCGGTCGGTCACGTCGCGCAGGACGACCTGGAGGCCGGAGGAACCGTCGTCCCAGGGCACCCTGCCCACCGTGCACTCCACCCAGCGCACGCTCCCCTCGGGACGGAGCAGCCGCAGGGCCCGTACCTCGTCCTCGGGCGTCCTCCGGACCAGCGTCTCGGCGCGCCAGTCCTCCTCGTCGCCGAGGCAGGCGTCGCCCATGACGTCCGCGAGCCTCCGCCCCAGGAGCTCCCCCTCGGGCCGACCGACGATGGCCTCCGCAGCGGGGTTCATCCCCAGGATCCGCTCGCCCGCGTCGGTCGCGATCACCCCGTCGGGAGCGTACCAGAGGAGACCCTGCAGGCGCTGTTCGCTCGCGCGGGCGGCGACGAGCACCTTGCCCAGTGAGTCCAGCCCCAGCTCCACGAGCCCTGCCGAGGCGAACATCGAGGCCGAGGTGACGACGACCAGATAGACGGCGCGGGCGGAGGCCGTCCCCAGCTCCGGGTGCGCGGCGGCGCGTCATCGCCATGATCGCGAGACTCAGGGTCGTCAGCCCGGCGATGCCGTATCCGGCGCGGCTTCCCAGCAGGATCCCCGCCGCCAGGACCAGGACGGGATAGGCGATCAGCCCCGAGGTCTCCATGCCGGTGAAGGGGATGCTCGACTGCAGCTCGACCCAGATCGCGACCAGCGTGATGACGGCGGCGGTGCCACTCCGCCCCCGGAAGGCCAGGACGAGCGCGGTTGCGGTCGCGGCGATCGTGATCGATTGGCTGAGGATCGCGAACGGCCGCGTGCGGGGACCGAAGAGGACGAGGTCGAAGAGGGTGACGAGCGAATAGCCCACGAGCGCGATGATGATCGCGACCCGCACCCAGCGTCGGTACATCTGGTCGCCGAGGTAGTCCAACCCCCTCAGCCCGCGCACCGTCACCGGTGGCTGCGTTCCCTCGTCGGCCCCCTCGGAGTGGACCCGTTCGGGCGCCGTCAGAAGAACACCGGCTCCTTGTAGGAACCGAAGACCTCTTCCATGGCGTGCCGGATCTCGAAGAGGGTGCAGTAGGCCCGCGCGCAGTCCAGGATGCGCGGGACGAGGTTCTCGTGACCGCGCGACGCCTCGGTGAGGGCCGCGAGGGTGCGGGCCACCTCCGCGTCGTCACGGTCGGCCCGCAGCTCCGAGAGCCTGAGCCGCTGCCGCTCCTCGACGGTGGCGTCGATGCGCAGCGTGTCGATCTCGATGTCGCCGGACCCCTCGGTGAATCCGTTCACCCCCACCACCACCCGGGCGTCGGCCTCGACCTCGCGCTGCTGACGCATCGCCGACGAGGCGATCTCCTGCTGGAACCACCCGTTCTCGATGCCCGGCACCACCCCGCCCATCGCGTCGATCTCGTCGAAGAGCGCCAGCGCCTCCGCCTCGATCTGGTCGGTCATCGTCTCCACGAGGTAGGAGCCCGCGAGGGGGTCGATGGAGTTCGTCACCCCCGACTCGTACGCCAGGATCTGCTGCGTGCGCAGCGCGATGCGGACGGCCTTCTCCGTCGGAAGCGCGAGGGTCTCGTCCATCGAGTTGGTGTGCAGCGACTGCGTGCCGCCGAGCGCAGCGGCCATCGCCTGGTAGGCGACGCGCACGATGTTGTTCTCGGGCTGCTGCGCCGTGAGGCTCACCCCCGCCGTCTGGGCGTGCGTGCGCAGCCGCCACGACTCCGGGTTCTTCGCGCCGTACTTGTCACGCATGCCGCGCGCCCAGATGCGCCGGGCGGCGCGGAACTTGGCGATCTCCTCGAAGAAGTCGTTGTGCACGTCGAAGAAGAACGACAGGCGGGGCGCGAAGGTGTCCACGTCCAGCCCCGCGGCGATGCCGCGCTCCACGTACTCGAAGCCGTTCTTCAACGTGAAGGCCAGCTCCTGCGCGGCGGTCGAGCCGGCCTCGCGGATGTGGTAGCCCGAGATCGAGATGGGGTTGTACTTGGGCGCGTGCTCGCTGCACCAGCCGAACATGTCCACGATGCAACGGAGCGCCGGCTCCGGCGGGAAGATCCAGGCGTGCTGTGCCTGGTACTCCTTGAGGATGTCGTTCTGGGCCGTACCGCGCAGGATCTCGGGGGCCACGCCCTGCTTCTCCGCCGCGGCGACGTAGAAGCAGAACAGGATGATCGCGGGTCCGTTGATCGTCATCGACACCGAGACCTGATCGAGGGGGATGCCGTCGAACAGCGTCTCCATGTCGGCCAGGCTCGAGATGGCCACCCCGCACACGCCCACCTCGCCCAGCGAGCGGGGGTGGTCCGAGTCGTAGCCCATGAGCGTCGGGAAGTCGAAGGCCACGCTCAGCCCGGTCTGCCCGTGCTCCAGGAGGTACTTGTACCGCTGGTTCGTCTCTTCGGCGGTGGCGAAGCCCGCGAACTGGCGCATGGTCCACAGGCGAGTGCGGTACATCGTCGTGTACGGCCCGCGCGTGTACGGATACTCGCCCGGGAAGCCCACGTCCTTCTCGTACGACTCGCCGGCGCGATCCGCGGGGGTGTACAGGGGTCGCACCTCGCGACCCGAGATCGTGGTGAAGAGCGTGTCGCGCTCGGGGACGTCGGCGTAGGCCGCCTCCCAGGCGGCGAGGCGCTCCCTCAGCTCGGCCAACTCCTCTTCACGGGCGCGCACGAGCTCCGTGAGCTCCGCCGGGGACATCGCGTCTTTCTCGATCGTGGACATCTTTCAGGCGGTCCTGGCGCGAGGATCGATGAACGGGAAGCTACCCCCGAGCCCGTAAGATGTCCCTCGCGCCAGACGGGGGTCAACGCGGTTCGCCGGAGGCCAGAAGCTCGTCCAGGATGCGCCGCGCCACCGAGTAGGGCGTGTCCTCCCCCTCGGCGATGGCGTCGAGGCCGCGCTCGAGGGACTCCGCGGAGCTCGTGGAGCTCCACGCGGCCTTCCGCAGATCGCGGTCCACCACGTCGCGGATCCTGCGCAGCGCGCGCGCCCGACGCCGCCCGGCGAGCTCGCCGCTCTCGCCGAGCCAGGCACGGTGCTTCGCCACCGCCTCCACGAGTTCGGGTACACCCTCGCCCGTTTGCCCGAAGGTCTTGAGCACGGGGATCTCCCACCCCGCCTCCACCGGCTGCGCGCGCCGCGCCGCCCTCCTGCCCGCGATGCGGGTGAGGTCGACGCCGTGGTGCGCGGGAACGTCACGGAGGGCGCTTCCGGTGCGGAGGTGGATCGCCTGGCGGATCTCCTTGAGCAGCCGGTCGGCGCCCGGCCGGTCGGCCTTGTTCACCACGAAGACGTCGGCGATCTCCATGAGGCCGGCCTTCATCGCCTGGATCGCGTCGCCCGACTCGGGCACCAGCACCACGATCACGGTGTCCGCCGCGGCCGTGATCTCCAGCTCGGTCTGGCCCACGCCGACCGTCTCCACGAGGACGCGCTCGAAGCCGAAGGCGTCCATGAGGTCGATGACCTCCTTGGTGGTCACGGCCAGCCCGCCGAGCGAGCCGCGCGTCGCCATCGACCGGATGAAGATCCCCGGATCCATCGCCAGGTCGTTCATGCGGATGCGGTCACCCAGCAGCGCTCCACCCGAGTAGGGGGAGGTGGGGTCGACCGCGACGATGCCGACCCGCTCGTCCTGCTGCCGGTATGCGGCGGCGAGGTGGGCGACCAGGCTGGACTTCCCCGCGCCCGGCGGGCCCGTGAACCCGACGCGGGCGGTGCGCGGCCCTTCCTGGAGGACGGCGTGCAGGAGGTCCTGGAAGCCGGCACGCTCGTTCTCCACCGTGGTGATCGCGCGGGCCAGCGCCGGGGTCTTTCCGGCGTGGAAGCGTTCGAGGAGGTCCTGCAGGGGTGGGGTCAGCGCCATTCGTCCGGTCGGATGCCCCGCGCGTGTCTCAGGGGGTTCTCGAGCAGGTGGGTGGGCAGGAAGAGCACGACGACGAACATCACCAGGGACGTCAGCAGCCCCGCGCCCAGGAGCCACCAGCTGCGCAGCGCCAGGAAGAGGATCGAGCTGATGACCGCGGTGGCGGTCGCGAAGATGCTCAGGAGGAGGCGGCGCGCCTGCAGGTGCAGGAAGCGCTCCTGCGACTGCATGTCGCGGGGGTGGACGCGGACGCGCAGCTCCTCCCGCTCCGCCCGCGTAACCAGGTCGCGCATCTGGCGCACGGCGAGCTGCGCCTCGTCGATGAAGCTGCGGGCGATCTGGGCCGGCTGGTGGCCCGTCATCTTGAGGAGGTCCGACTGGTTCGTCCGCACGACGCCGCGGATGAAGGCGAGGCCGTCGAAGCGGTCGTCGTAGTGGAACGCCAACCCCTCGATCAGCGCGGAGGCCCGGAAGAAGTAGACCAGCTCCTGCGGAAGCACGAGCGGCCAGGTGTAGAAGGTGTCGAGCACCGCGTTGAGGATCTCCTCGACGATGCGCTGGCGGTTCGTGGTCTTCGCCTTCTCCACGATGCGCAGGATCTCGGTGGCGGCCTCGCGGATCTCCCCCCGTGACACCTCCGGGCTGATCATCCCCAGGTGGTACATCCCGTTGATCACGCCGTCGATGTCCTCGCGGCCGAGCGCGAGCGCGATGTCGAGGATCGTCTGCCGCGTCCAGCGCGGCACCTCGAGCACGGCTCCCCAGTCCAGCACGATCAGCGTGCCGTCGTCCTGCACCAGGAGGTTCCCCGGATGGGGGTCGGCGTGCATGAAGCCGTCCACCATCATCATGCGCATGTAGACGCCCGTGAGCGTCTCCATGACCTGCCTGAACGAGAGCCTGCCGGTGCGGAACAACTCGTGCAGCCGGTCGATCTTCGTTCCCTCGCAGTACTCCATGACCAGCACACGCCGGGTCGTGAAGCGCTCCAGGACGTCCGGCGCACGGACCTTCCGCTCGGACCGGAAGAAGCTCCGGAAGCGCTCCATGTTGGCCGCCTCCTCGCGGAAGTCCATCTCGGCACGCACGCGGACGCTGAACTCGCGCACCACGTTGGTGACCGCCCGGACGTGGTGGTTCGGGAAGAGGATGTTCAGCCAGAAGAGGAGCCGGAAGGAGATGTCCAGATCGAGGGCGACCGCGGCCTCCACGCCCGGGCGCAGCACCTTGACCACGACGTCGCGCCCGTCGACGTGGGCCCGGTGGACCTGCCCCAGGCTGGCGGCGGCGATCGGCTCGCGTTGGAAGTCCTGGAAGAGCTCGTCCGCGGGCGCTTCGAGCTCCTCCTGGATGACCCGCAGGATCTCCTCCGCCCGGTCGGGAGGTACCTGATCCTGCAGCCGGCCGATCTCCGACAGGTAGGGCTCGGGGAGGATGTCCGCGCGCGAGCTGAACAGCTGGGCGAGCTTGATGAACGTCGGGCCCAGGCCCGCCAGTTGCGCCGACAGCCGCGCGGCGCGGCGGCCGTGCTGCTCCGCGGTTCGTCGCACCGGGGGCCCGAAGAGGATCCACCGCTTGCGGTCGCGCAGGAACGCAACCACGAACGGGCTCAACCTCGCGATCACCGAGAAGCTGCGCAGCAGGCGTTTCACGGCATCAGCAGCTTGGTCGCGAGACCCAGCAGGAAGAGGAAGCCGCACAGGTCCGTGCAGGCCGTCACGAACACCGAAGAGGCGACGGCTGGATCGATGCCCAGCCGGTCGAGCACGGTCGGCACGAAGGAACCCACGAAGCTGGCGACGATCTGGTTCCCCCACATCGCGAGGAAGACCACGAGCCCCAGCTTCGGGTCCCCGTCGAGCAGGAAGGCGGCCAGCGCCACGATGCCGCCGAGCACGGCACCGTTCACCAGACCGATGAGCAGCTCCCTCCCGACCACGAGGCCGTGCGCCCGCCCCGTGCCTCGCTCGATCGCGATGCTGCGCACCGTGACGGCGAGGGCCTGGGTACCGGCGTTGCCGCCCATGCCCGCGACCATCCCCATCACGGCCGCGAGGATGACCACGTGCTCGATCGTCCCCGCGAAGAGCAGGACCACCGTCGCCGAGAGCGTGGCCGTGAGCAGGTTCACGAGCAGCCAGGGAAGGCGTGCCCGCACCGACTCGTGCCAGGTGTAGCGGACCGCCTCCTCGTCGCCACCGACGCCGGCCAGCCGGAAGATGTCCTCCGTCTGCTCGGCCTCCATCACGTCGATGACGTCGTCGAAGGTGATCCGGCCGAGGAGGACGCCGAACTCGTTCACGACGGGGATCGAAGCGAGGTTGTAGCGGGAGATCAGCCGCCCGACCTCCTCCTGGTCGACGCTCGGTAGGACGGACGCGACCGGGGGCTCCACCAACGCCTCGATCGCCTCGTCCGGCTCTGCGGTGACCAGGTCGTCGAGCCGCACCGTGCCCACCAACCGGTCGCGCTCGTCCACCACGAAGACGGTGTAGAAGTCCTCGACCTCGCGCCCCTTCGCGCGCACCTCGTCGAGCGCCGCGGACGCCGTCAGGGACACCTCCACCGACACGAGCTCGGTGGTCATCAGGCCACCCGCGCTCTCCTCGTCGTAGAGGAGAAGGCCCCGAAGCTCGCCGGCGTCCTCCACCGGGAGGGCGTCCAGGATGCGTTGGCGCTCCTCCGGCTCCAGCTCGGCGATCAGGTCGACGGCGTCGTCGTCCGCCAACTCCTGGAGCAGCTCGGCGCCCTTCGCCGGGTGCATCGCGGCCAGGAGCTCGCCGCGCTCCTCGCCGCCCTCCATCTCCGCGAGGGCTTCGGACGCGAGCTCCTTGGGCAGGGCCGACAGGAGCAGGATCTGGTGCTCCTCCTCCAGCCCCTCCACCAGGTCGGCGATGTCCGAAGGGTGCAGCTCCCCCACGGCCTCCTCGAGGGCGCGCACGTCTCCGGACGCCACCAGCCGGGCCAGGCGCTCCTGGACCTTGTCGATGTCGTCGGTGGGAGTGCTCATCGGGGAGGTTTCACCGAGTGGAGGGAACGCCGTCCGTGTCGAGAGACCGCCGCGCACGAGTGGGGCGGCGCGACGCGACTCCGGAAGATCCTCCCGCCGTGACGGGGTGGCAAGGTAGCCGGTGCCACCAACCGGCGGCGGGCACGCCGGCTCCGGTCAGCGGCCCAGCACGCGCGCGACGAGCCCCTCCTGGAGCGTGAACATGGGGCTGTCCAGGCGCGCGCGCCCCCTCGGGGTGGTCGTGGCCGAGGACGTGGAGCGTTCCGTGGATCGCCAGACGCACGATCTCCTCCTTCGCGGGCACGTCGAGCTCTCGGGCCTGGCGGCGCGCCTGCTCCACCCCCACGTAGACGTCGCCGATCGGATGGACGCCCGTCCCCAGGGAGAAGGCGAGCACGTCGGTGGGCCGGTCCTTCCCGAGGTAGCGCCGGTTGAGCTCCCGGATCGCGTCGTCGCCGAGGAGCGTGAGCGAGATCTCCGCCCGCGCTACGTCCGCATCCTCCAAGACGGCTCGGACGGCGCGCTCGAGCAAGGCGACGGTCACGCCGCGGAAGGCGCCGAGACTCACCAGCACCTCCACGCCCGTCGCCGGGCTCACGCCTCCCCGTCGCCCGGCGCGACCACGTCGGCGTCGGGCGCCTCGTCCTCAGTTGGGACGTCGTGCGGAGCGTCCGTGAGGTGCTTGGTGGCCGGATACTCGATGCGGCGGTGCAGCACGCCGGCGAGGATCTTCGTGAACTGCTCCTCGATGACGGCGATCTCGCGCAGCGTCAGGGGCGCCTCGTCGAGCTGCCCGATGTCGATCTTGCCCTGCGAGATCGTGTGGATCAGGTCGTGCACGCGCTCGGGCGTGGGGTCCTTCATGGCCCGCGTGGCGGACTCGCAGGAATCCGCCAGCATGACGATCGCGGTCTCACGCGACTGCGGCTTCGGCCCGGGGTAGGAGAAGCGGTCGACGTCGAGCTCCTCCTCGCTCTCCTCCTGGGCCTTCTCGTAGAAGAAGCCGATGCGCTGTGTGCCGTGGTGCTCGAGGATGAAGCGTACCACCACGTCCGGCACCTTCGCGTCGCGCGCGAGGCGCGCGCCCTCGGTCACGTGCTCCCGCACGATCGCCGCGGACGTTTCGGGCTTCAGCTTGTCGTGCGGATTGCGCCCGTCGGGCTGGTTCTCCACGAAGTAGTGCGGCTTGAGCATCTTGCCCACGTCGTGGTAGTAGACACCCACCCGGCAGAGCAGCCCGTTCGCGCCGATTGCGTTGCACGCCGCTTCCGAGAGGTTCGCGACGTTGATCGTATGGGCGTAGGTGCCCGGGGCCTCCAGCGAGAGCCGCTTGAGGAGCGGGCCGGGTCGGGTCGGCCCACTCCAGCAGCGTCTGGTCGGTCGTGATGCCCGTGAACAGCTCGAACACCCACAGGAAGCCCATGGCCAGGAGCGCGGACACCGTGGCGTTCCCGGCCGCGTACAGGCTGGCCCGTGCGATCTCCCCCGCGGCGTGGCCGGTGGCGAGTCCATGTCCGACCAGCACGAGCCCCGTCGCGACCGCGATGATCGCGATCGACACCCACGTCTCCGACCGGCGCCGGACCGCGCGTACGCTGAGGGCCGCGGCCGCGCCGCCGACGGCGACCACGAGCATGGTGCCGTCGTCGCTGAACGGGGCAAGCGTGCCCGTGATCAGCGCGACCACGAACACCATGAAGAGCGCCAAGCGCGCGTCCCACAGGACGCCGACCGGAAGGGCGATGAAGGCGATCGGCAGCCACTCGGGCGCAAGCGCGTTCCGGGAGATCGCCGCCGCGGCCCCGAAGTAGACGCCGATGAGCAGCGCCTGCAGGAGGAGCCAGCGGAACTGCGCGTACACCTCCGTCCTGAAGAAGACGAAGAGCCCGTAGAGCAGGAGCAGGAGCGTGTTGACGAGCCAGGCGCCGAAGACCGGCCCCGGGCGCAGCCCCCGCCCCTCGAGCAGCCCCTGCAGGCGCAACTGCTCCTCGTAGGCGTTCAGGCGCTCCAGCTGCCGCCGGCCCGATCGGGTCGGCGGCGCGCACGATCGCCTGGCCCTGCAGGACGCTGTCCTTCATGGTCGGCACCGAACGGGCCGCCGCGTCCCGGTCCAGCTCGGTGGCCACCACGTTCAGCACGTAGCTGAACTCGATGTGCCGGATGAGGATCAGGCGCAGGAGGTTCTTCATGTCGGGCGGCGTGTCTGCCGGCAGGAGGCCGAGCGCCTGCTCGAAGAACTCGCGCTGCGTGAAGACCTCGCGAGCGGGTATGGACCGCTCGGTCTCTCCCTGCCGCACCGTGATCGACGGCGTGGACACGTCCGCGGCCTGGCCGGCGTCGACGACGCCCCGCGGCACGAGCTCCGTGGCCGCGCCGACCGCCACCCGCCGCAGCATCCTGCGGGTAGCGTCGTTCATGAGCGCGTCCACCTGGGAGGCCGTGGCGACCAGCGAGGTCCCGCGCAGGACCTGTTCGACGCCCGCCCGGCTCCCGGCCGCGACGGCCGAGTCGATCCGGTCGAAGAAGGTCCGCAGGTGCGCGGCCATGGTGTCGGCCGCGCCCGCGACGAAGTCGAAGGTGGGCGGCACGGACCCCATCGCGAGCTGCTTTTCCTGGGCCAGCTCCTCGGGGGCCTTCGGGACGCTGAAGGGGATGCGCGCGATCACGTCCTCCGGGGCCACCATCCCGACCTCGTAGCGCCCGACGGCGAGGCGCGCGGTCGGCGGGAAGAGCGCCGTGATGAGGACGGCCAGTCCCACGAGGAGCGCCAGCCGCGCGCCATGGTGGGCGATGCGGGCACCCGCCGAAGGACCGGGCTCCCCGGAGAGACGCCGGAGCACGGACTCCCCCCCTGGACCGCGGTCGGAACGGCTCACGCGGACCCCGCCCCCTGCACGGTCCCGTTCCCCTCCACGTCCTCCTCACTCGCCCGTTCGTAGGCCCGGATGATGTCCTTCACCAGCCGGTGCCGGATGACGTCCTTGGCATCGAGGTAGATCAGCGAGATGCCGTCGATATCCGCGAGGATCCGCTCCACCTCCAGCAGGCCGGAGTCGCTTCGGCGAGGCAGGTCGATCTGGGTCTTGTCGCCGGTGATCACGACCCGCGAGTTCAGGCCCAGGCGCGTGAGGAACATCTTCATCTGCGCGGTGGTCGCGTTCTGCGCCTCGTCGAGGATCACGAAGGCGTCCGAGAGCGTGCGCCCGCGCATGTACGCCAGCGGCGCGATCTCGATCGTCGAGTCCTCCAGCGCACGGCGAACGCGGTCTTGCGGCATCATGTCCTCGAGCGCGTCGTACAGGGGTCGCAGGTAGGGATCGACCTTCTCCTGCAGGTCGCCGGGGAGGAAGCCGAGGTTCTCGCCCGCCTCCACGGCGGGGCGCGCCAGGACGATGCGGCGCACCCGCTTCTTGTAGAGGGCGTCCACCGCGCAGGCCACGGCGAGGTAGGTCTTGCCCGTTCCCGCGGGGCCGATGCCGATGACGACGTCGTTGCCCTGGATCGACTCCAGGTAGCGGCGCTGTCCGTCCGACTTGGGCACGATGATCCGCCGCGAGCCCGGGAAGCGCGATGCGCACCTCGTCGCCCGGATGGACCACACCGGAGGGGCCGAGCGCGTCCATCCCGTCCGCGAAGCGCGCGATGTCCGGCGTGTCGAAGGGCACGCGCAGGCGCGACAAGCTCGATGAGGTGCTGCGTCACGGGCACGGCGCGCTCGACGCCGTCCAGGCCGCCCGACAGGATCAGGTGGTCGCCACGCAGGACGGCGCGCACTCCGAAAAGCCGGCTCAGCTCCTGGAAGTTGCGGTCGTTCACACCCGCCAGCATGAGCTGATCGGCGCCCTCGGTGTCGAGGCGATGCTCGACGACGGTTTCTCCGTTCGCCACGACGCTAATCCTACCGGGAGCCTTCCGCGACCACCAGCCGCAGCCCCAGCTCGCGGAGATCGTCGTCCACGACGGGGCTCGGCGAGCCCTCGAAGAGCGCGCGCGCCGCGGTCGTCTTCGGGAAGGCGATCACGTCCCGCAGGCTCCCCGCCCCCACGAAGCGCTGGACCATGCGGTCCACCCCGAGCGCGATGCCGCCGTGGGGCGGCGCCCCGGCCGAGAGCGCCTCGAGGAGGAAGCCGAACCGGCGGTCGATCTCCGCGTCCTCGAAGCCCAGCAGGCGCAGGATCCGCCGCTGCAGCTCCGGGTCGTGGATACGCAGGCTCCCCGAGCCGAACTCCGTGCCGTTGTACACGAGGTCGTAGGCCTGCCCGCGCACCGTCGCCGGCTCGGTGTCCAGCGCGCCCATGTCGTCGGGGTGCGGCATGACGAAGGGGTGGTGGCCGGGGGCCAGCCGTCCGCCTCCCTCCTCCTCGAAGAGCGGGAAGTCCGTGACCCACAACCACGCGTGCTTCCGCTCGTGCTCGAAGTTCGCGATGCGGGCCGTGGCCGCGCGGGTCGCGGCGAGCGCCGGCGAGGTGACGCGGTCCGGACCGGCCGCCGCGAGCACCAGGTCCCCCGCGGACACGCCCATCGCGTCGAGGTGGTCGGCGTCCAGGAACCTGCCCAGCGGGCCGGACGCACCCTCCTCGGTGCGCTTGGCCCACGCCAGACCGGGCGCTCCGGCCGCCTTGGCCTCGGCCTCCACCGCCTCGATCTCCTTGCGTGACAGGCGCGCGCCGCCGGGCACCACGATCCCGCGTACCCGCCCTCCCGCCTCCACGGCGGAGCGGAGGATGCGGAAGTCGACGTCCGCGGTGGCCGCCGTCCAGTCGTGGATCTCGAGCCCGTAGCGCAGGTCCGGCCGGTCGGAGCCGTAACGGTCCATCGCCTCCGCCCACGTCATGCGTGGGAAGGGGACCGGGGCGTCCACCTCGGCCACGGCGGCCATCGCGGCCGTGAGCCTCTCCACCCAGCGGAAGATGTCCTCCGGGGAGATGAACGACGCCTCGATGTCGATCTGCGTGAACTCCGGCTGACGGTCGGCACGCAGGTCCTCGTCGCGGAAGCAGCGCGCGATCTGGAAGTAGCGGTCGAAGCCGGCCACCATGAGGATCTGCTTGTAGATCTGGGGGCTCTGCGGGAGCGCGTAGAACTCGCCGTGGTGCACGCGGCTGGGCACGAGGTAGTCGCGGGCGCCTTCCGGCGTCGGCTTGGTCAGGATCGGCGTCTCCACCTCGACGAAGCCCATGCCGTCCATGGTGTTGCGGGCCGCCAGCAGCAGCCTGTGACGCAGCGTGAGCGCCCGCTGCAGCTCCGGGCGGCGCAGGTCCAGCACACGGTGGCGCAGGCGCAGCTCCTCGGAGGGCAACTCCTCTTCCGGCGATCGATACACGGGGATGGCCGGCGTCTTCGCGGACGACAGCCGCTCGATACGGACCGCGCGCAGCTCCACCTCGCCCGTCGGCATCTGCGGGTTCGGGTCGGGACGCATCTCGACGCGGCCCTCCACGGCGATCACGTCCTCGGCACCCAGGTCGCCGGACAGCTCGAGTCCATCCTCCGCGGTCCAGTCGGGCCCGAAGGAGACCTGCAGGAGGCCGCTCCGGTCACGGAGGTCGACGAAGAGCAGGCCCCCCAGGTCCCTGCGCCGGTGGACCCACCCGGAGAGGCGAAGCGTCTCGCCGACGTCCCGGGCGGTGATCCCTCCGACCATGCGGGTGCGGGTCGCGGTGTGCTCGTTCTCGTGCTCGTGCATGCGCTGTGGTCCCGGGATGGCTCGATGGGTACGTGCGCCCCCGACGGAGCGCCGACGGCGTTCGGAAACACCGGGAAGGCCATACCCCGGGAGGACCCCGAGGAGCCTGACCGGGTAGCTGGGCGGGCCGACAACCTAAGCTTCGCGGAAACCCCGTTCAAGAAACCCGATGGCCCAGCCCACCCTTCCCGATCTCCTCTCGCTCGAGCCCGATTCGCTGCGCCGGACGCTCGCCCATGCACTTCGAGGAGCGGGGCCAGCCGGCCTACCGCGCCAAGCAGGTGGAGCGCTGGATCTTCGAGGGCCTGGCGCGCTCCACGGACGAGATGACCGACCTCCCCGTCGAGGAGCGGGCGGCGCTCGCCGAGGCCTTCCGGCTGGACGACCCGACCGAGGACCGTGTGTCCGTGAGCACGGACGGCACGGTCAAGCACCTCTGGCGCCTGGCCGACGGGCACCTGGTCGAATCGGTGCTCATCCCGACCGACCGGCGCCTCACGCTGTGCATCTCCTCGCAGGCGGGGTGCGCCATGGGATGCACGTTCTGCGCGACGGGCTGGGGTGGCTTCGACCGCCAGCTCTCGGCCGGCGAGATCGTCGGGCAGTACCGGGCATCGCGGCGTTGGGCCGAGGCGAACGACCACGGCGCGATCAGCAACATCGTGTACATGGGGATGGGCGAGCCGCTCGCCAACCGGCCGGCCGTGCACGCCTCGCTCACGCTTCTCAACCACGGCTACGGCGTCGGCGCGCGGCGCATCACCGTGTCCACGGTGGGTGTGGTCCCGGGCATCCTCGAGCTCGCCGAGCGCGAGGAGCAGTTCCGCCTCGCGCTCTCCCTGCACGCCCCCGATCCCGAGCTGCGGCGTACGCTGATCCCGCTCGAGAAGCGCTATCCGCTCGGAGAGGTCCTGGAGGCGCTGCGCCGCTTCGACGCGGCCGGCGGGAAGCGCATCACCTTCGAGTACACGATGATCCACGGGGTGAACGACGACCTGTCGCTCGCGCCCACCCTGGCGGGGATCGCCTCCGAGGTGGGGGCGTTCGTGAACCTCATCCCGTACAACCCGATCCCCTGGCAGGACTGGCGACCGTCGCAGCAGGGACCGGATCCAGGCCTTCGCGTACGTGCTGGAGGAGCGCGGCGTGTCGGTGGCGGTGCGCGAGACCCGGGGGCGCGACATCGACGCCGCCTGTGGCCAGCTGCGGGCGCACGCCCTCGCGCAGATCGGGGACCGGCGCCGCCGCGTCGCCCGACCCGTCCTTCGCGGACGTTTGAAGCTCGGCGTCGGCCAGCGCCGACCGCCGACTAGTGGATGCCGTGCGCCACCCGTCCCCAGCGGATCTCCCGCAGCCACGGGAAGGGGCGGTACGACTCCTTGTTGTAGGAGAAGTAGATGAAGACCGCACGCCCCTCCAGCCGCCAGCCCTCGAGGAGCCCCCAGTAGCGTGAGTCCAGGCTGGTCTCGCGGTTGTCGCCCATCATGAAGTACCGGTCCTCCGGGATCACGATGGGGCCCCAGTTGTCGCGGGTGGGGGCGTAGGCCCGCCGATCCACGCCGGGTGCGAGATAGTCGCGCTGCCACTCCATCCACGGGTGCGTCTCGTCCGGCGAGTCCGAGTGCTTCACGTAGGGCTCGTCCTGCGCGACCCCGTTGATGTAGAGCACCCGGTCGCGCATCTGGAGCGTGTCGCCCGGCATGCCGATCAGCCGCTTCACGAGCTTGAGCGTCTCCTCGTGGGGCGGATCGAAGACGAGGACGTCGAGGCGGTGGGGCTCCGAATAGCCCGGGATGCGGATCGACGTGAAGGGGATCTGCGGTGCCGATCGCGGCGCGGTTGACCATCAGCATGTCCCCGACCAGAAGCGTGTCCTCCATCGACCCGGAGGTGATCACGAACGTCTGGACGAGGAAGGTGCGCAGGACGATGAAGAGGGCGAAGGCGACGAGGATGGACTTGGTCCACTCGACGGCGCTGTTCTGCTTGCGCTCCTCGGCGCCATCCGAGCCGGCGCCCCCCTTCGTCTCCCCTTCCTTCCCGCTGGCTCGCTTGCTCATGACATTCCTGTCGCGTCGCTCTTTCGATGGGAGGTCGGCCCGTCGCCGTCAGCGATGGAGCCATCCCCGCGGATCCCACCAGGGTCGGCGGGGTGGATCGTGCGCCGGCGCCGATTCCGGGGTGGGGGGCTTCCAGTCCGCACCCAACACTACGGAGACGTCGAGGTACAGGTTCGAGTCCGGCTCGCTCCGGACGTTACGGATTCCGAGGGCGTCCGCAACGGCCCGCGCCGGATCCATGGCGCCCACCCGGTCGAGCACCACCGAGGAGTCCCGCTCGAAGGTGGCGGCGTTCTCGTTCCCGAAGAACACGACGTCGAAGCCCCGGTCGCGAAGCTGTTCGGTGGCCTCTCGTGCCGCGCCCGAGAGGCCGCCCCCGTTCAGCACCTCGACGCGCACACGCTTGGAAGAACGCGTGGGCAGGAGGGAGGAGCCGGGAACGACCGGTCCCGAAGGCCCGCGCCACTGGGAGATGGCAGAGCCCGCGAGGACCCCCACGCCGAGGACCACGACGAGCGCCGCGAGCCCGCGCATCCGCGCGCCCATCACCCCTGCTCCGCGAGCGCGTTCCAGAACCCCATCGTCTCGGCGCGGATGGGTCCGTTCCGTTCGATGAGGTGCACGATGCGCGCCCCCAGCACCTCGCGCACGACCGCGAGGAGGTCGCCGGGGAGGCGCGCGCGCAGCTCCGCCCGCCATGGGTTGAGCAGGTCCCGCCCCGGCTCCAGGAAGTCCGCCGCGTAGAGCGCCCGACCCAGGGTCCCCAGCGCCGCGTGGCCGAGCGTGTGATACGCCACGGCCCGCAGCAGCTCGCCGTCCGCGACGCCGTCGGACCGCAGCCGTTCCGCCGCCGCGGGGCCGTGCAGGATCCGGTCGGGGAGGTCGCGCAGCGCGGGAGGCATCCGCGGGCGCATCGTATCGGCAGGGGCGTCGCGCAGCGCGTCGTGCAGGTAGCCCACCGCCCGCCATCTCGCGCGCTCGACGTCGGGGAGCGCGAGCTCCTCCGCCCACGAGCCCAGCAGGGTGGCCACGCGCTCGATGTGGCGGCGCCGCTCCTCCGAGGCGACCGCCCACGGAGGGAGTTCTCCCGCGGCGGCACGCTCGACCACCGGGTGCAGCGTCATAGCTCCACGTTGTCGGTGAGGCGCGTCGCCCCGCAGTACGCCGCGAGGGCGAGGACCGACCCGGGGGCCGCCGTCTCCACCGACGCGAGCGAGTCGGGATCCACGAGCTCGGCGTACTGCAGGTCCAGCAGCCGGTGGCGCCCGAGGACCGACCGCGCGGCGTCGACGAGAGCGTCCGCGCGGCGCTCGCCGCCCTCGAAGTGGCGCCCGGCCTCCACCAGCGCCTCGTGGAGCCCGAGCGCATCTCGGCGCTCCTCGGGGCTCAGCTGGGCGTTGCGCGTGCTCATGGCGAGGCCGTCGGCTTCGCGCACGATCGGCGCGGTCTCGACGCGCACACCGAACGCGAGGTCGCGGACCATGCGCTGGACCAGCACGGCCTGCTGGAAGTCCTTGCGCCCGAAGACGGCGACGTCCGGGCCGAGGAGGCCGAAGAGCCGCGCCACCGTGGTCAGGACGCCGCGGAAGTGACCCGGGAGAAAGGCACCGCAGAGCCTGCGCGCGAGGGGGCCGGGTGCGATCGTGACCTGGGGCTCGCCGTCGGGGAACATCACCTCGTCCGAGGGCGCGAAGACGAGTGCCGCGCCGCGCGCGCGCAGATGCTCCAGATCCCGCACCTCGTCCCGGGGATAGGCGGCCGCGTCCTCACCCGGGCCGAACTGGAGGGGGTTCACGTAGATCGAGACGACCACCTCGTCCGCCAGTTCCGCCGCCCGGTCGAGGAGCGAGAGGTGGCCCGGATGCAGGAAGCCCATCGTGGGCACGAGGGCCGTGGTGGCCCCGCGGGCCCGCAGCCCGGCCAGCGCCTCCTCCACTTCGGCCCGCGACCTGGCGACGATCATCGACGATGCGCGCCGTTCATTCCCGCGCGCCGTCCGAGGTGCCGGCAGGGTAGGTCCCGGCCCTCACCTCCTGCGCGAACGCCCGCAATCCGTCGAGAGCGACGTCGTGGAGGGAGGCGAAGCGCTTGGGCACCTTCGGAGAGGCGGCCAGGCTCAAGCCCAGCGCGTCGTACAGCACCTGGACCTGCCCGTCGCAGTGGGGTCCGCTTCCGATCCCGAACGTCGGCACGGTGACGGAGGCCGTGACGTCGCTCGCGAGCGCGGGCGGGAGCGTCTCCAGCACCATCCCGAAGACACCGGCCCGCTCGAGCGCCAGCGCCTCCGAGCGCACCCGCTCCTCCGCCGCGTCTCCGGAGCCCCCGTCGGCGTCCAGCGCATGGGCGGACTGCGGCACGAGGCCGATGTGGCCCATCACCGGGATGCCCACCGCCACCAGCGCCGCGACAGCCGCGCAGGTCCGCTCGTGCCCACCCTCGACCTTCACGGCGTCCGCGCCGGCCTCCTTCAGGGCGCGCCCGGCGTTGCGCACGGCGTCCTCCGCGGAGAGCTGGTAGCTCAGGAACGGCATGTCGAGCACGACCACGGTGCCGGGCGCGCCGCGCTTCACCGCCCGGGTGTGATGGATCATCTCGTCCATCGTGACCGGAACGGTCGAGTCGTAGCCGAGCACCGCGCGTCCGAGGGAGTCCCCCACCAGGATCAGGTCGACGCCGGCCTCCTCGAGCAGGCGTGCGAAGAGCACGTCGTAGGCCGTCATCGCCACGATGGGGCGACGCTCGCGCTTCATCTCGAGGAAGCGGCGGACGGTGGGCGGACGGGGGGTAGGGCTGGCTTCCTGGGGCATAGAAATCGCTTTAGGTCGTCATGTCTAAGTGGTTGTGGTAAGGCTCACTACTGCTATTCACCACGGAGGACGCTGAGGTCGCAGAGAACCACAATGAAAAGAAATGTCTCTGCGTCCTCTGCGTCCTCTGTGGTGAAAAAAGGACAAGCGTCCTCCGTGGTGCCCGCCGGGAGGATCCGCCCACCACGAGCGGCCCGGGCAGCCAAACATGGGGGCAGGCGACCCACCGCGGGAGGGGCGTCGCCCGAGCGTCCCGATTAGCTTCGACCCATGCCACTCCGTTGGGACCCCCTCCTGGTACGCGCGCTGGCCGAAGCGCTGCACGAGCGTCTGGCCGGCGCCCGGCTTCGCGCAATCCGCCTGGACGGCGCCACGCGTGAGCTGGTGCTCCTCTTTCGCGAGGCCACCCTCGCCTGGCCGCTCCACCCCACGCACGGTGCACCCCTTCTCCTCCCCGCCGCGGACCCGGCCCCGACGGACCTCCCGCTTCGCGCGCGAGTGCGGGGCGTGCGAGCCCCCGCGGACGAGCGGATCCTGGTGTTCGAGCTCCTCCCGGGTCGTGCGCACCCGTCGCGGGACGTGATCGTCGAGCTGCTGGGCAACCAGTGGAACGCCGTCGTGACCGAGGGGCCGGAGGCGCGCATCCGCCACGTGCTCGTGCGGCGAGAGGGGAAACGCCCCGCCAGGGTCGGTGGCGTCTACACCGCTCCCCCCTCCTCCGACCGCGAGGGTACGGAGGCGCCGCTGTCGTGGGCACGCTGGCAGGAGCTCCTCGCGGCGGCCCCCCCACCGGACCGTGCGCGCGCGCTCGTCCGGTCGGTGGCGTGGACCTCCCCGGTGAACGCCCCCGCGCTCGTCGACGCGGACGACGATCCCGACGGCGCGCTGCGCCGCGGGTGGGAGCGCTGGCAGGTGATCGCGCACGGGCGCCTCCCCCAGGCACCCTGCCTGCTCGACCGGAACGGGACCTTCCAGCCCTACCCCTGGCCGCTCGCGGGATACGCGCACGAGGAGACGCCGACCCTTCTCGACGCCTTTCGCCTCTGGACGGAGCGTCAGGCCCCCGACGCCGGAGCGGCCGCCGGCGCCGCTACCCTCCCGCCCGAGCGCGTCGACACGTTGGAGCGGGCGGTAGACACGGCGCTACGCCGCGTGACGAGCCTGCAGGCGGAGCTGGATGCCACCGAGGACGCCGAGACCCTGCGCGCGCGGGGAGATCTCCTCCTGGCCCGGTTCGGGGAGGTACCTGCCGGGGCGGATACGGTGCAGCTCGTCGACTTCACGGGGAACACGGTCACCCTCCCGCTGGACCCGACCCTCGCCGTCCAGGAGAACGCTGCGGCATGCTACGACCGCGCGGCGCGCGCCGACCGCGCGCGGGAGCGCCTCCCGGGGCTTCTGCGCGCCGCGGAGGCCGAGGCGGCGAGGCTGGTGGAACTGCTGGAGCGCGCGCGCGCCGGCGACGCCACCGCCGAGGACCTCGACGCCGCCCTCCCTCCTGCCCCGAGGACCCCCGGCCGTCGCGACGGAGAGGGCGCCTCACTCCCGTACCGCGTCTACCGCAGCTCCGGCGGCCTGGAGATCCGCGTGGGTCGCGGTGCGCGCACCAACGACGACCTGACCTTCCACCACGCCGCGCCCGACGACATCTGGATGCACGCGCGCCATGCGGCGGGGGCGCACGTGGTCCTGCGCTGGGCGCAGCCGGGGAACCCTCCAGCCCGGGATCTCCACGAGGCCGCGGTCCTGGCCGCCCTCCACTCCCGGGCCCGCAGCTCCGGGACCGTGCCCGTCGACTGGACGCTGCGCAAGTACGTGCGCAAGCCGAGAGGCTCGGCGCCGGGCTCGGTGGTTCCGGACCGGGTGCGCACGGTGTTCGTGGAGCCGGATCCCACCCTCGATGAGCGGCTCGCCGATCGCTGACGCGCGCCGGACTAGCGGCCCTCGTCCATCCCGGCCCGGAGCGCGCGCACGAAATCCGCGCCGGCCGCCACGCCACCTTCCTCGAGTCGCTGGACGAGCGCGCTGCCCACCACCACGCCGTCCGCGACGGCCGCGACCGTGCGCGCCTGGTCGGGGGTCGAAATCCCGAAACCCACGGCCACCGGGAGGGACACCGCCGCCCGGATGCGCCCGACCTCCTCCCCCAGGCTCTCCCGCATCGAGGTGCGCGCGCCCGTGACTCCGGTCCTCGAGATGTAGTAGAGGAAGCCGGAGCCGCCCGCCGCCACCTCGGGTACCCGCTCCGGCAGGGTGGTGGGCGCCACCAGCCGGATCAGGTCGAGCGCCGAGGCGCGGATCCGCTCTTCGAGCTCGGGATCCGCACCCGCCGGCAGGTCGGTCACCAGGAGGCCCTGCGCGCCCGCCTTCACGGCTTCCGTCAGGAAGCGATCCACGCCGTAGCGCAGGACCGGGTTGAGGTAGGTGAAGAGCACCACGGGGGTCGGACGGCTCGCCCGGAACGCCGCCAGGTCGTCGAGCACGCGCGCCAGCGTGGTGCCCCCGGAGAGGGAGGCGAAGGACGAGCGCTGGATCGTCGGTCCGTCCGCAAGGGGGTCCGAGAAGGGGACGCCCAGCTCGAGCACGTCGGCGCCCGCGTCCGCCACCGCTTGCAGGAGCTCCACCGTCGGCGCCGGGCCGGGGATGGCCCGCTGTCACGTAGGGGATGAGCGCCGCCTTCCCCCGCCCTCGCTGGCGGGAGAAGGCCTCGGTGAGGGTCGACGCGCTCAAACCAGGTAGTCGCTCACCCGGATGCCGTACTTCTGCGGGTCGGTGGTCTTGATGATCGAGCGCACGGGCGCGCCGGTGGCGGGGTCGTCCTTCGCCAGGTCCAGGGTGACGGCCTCCAGGAGGGGCACGCCGAGCGGGTCCGAGATCACCTTCACCTTTGGGCGGTGCAGGAAGTCGGGGTCCTTGTTGACGTCGGACACCACGGCGAGCTCGTGCGTGTCCAGGATCACCAACGTCCCGATCGGATACACGCCCGTCGCGGTGATCAGCGCCTTCACGAGGAGGGGATCGAACCCGCGCTTGGGGTTGTCTCGCATCTCGCGGAGGACGGCGTCCGGCGGCCAGGGTTCGTACTGGTAGCTGCGCACCGAGGTGCCCGCGTCGAAGGCGTCGGCCACCGCGACGATGCGCGAGAAGAGCGTGGGATCGCGCGGCCGCTTGTTCGTCGGATAGCCCGCCAGGTCCACCTTCATGTGATGCTCGTAGGCCATCAACATCTGGCGGTACGGCACGTCCGTGAAGCCGTGCAGCTTGAAGAGCACGAGGAGGCCCTCGGTCGTGTGCTCCCTGAGCTCGGCCCATTCCACGTCGGTGAGGCCGCCCGGCTTGTTGATGATGTCGCGGTCGACGCGCTGCTTGCCGATGTCGTGGAGCAGCGCACCCAGCCCGAGATCGTAGAGGTGCAGCTTCTCCAGCCCGAGCCGCTGGCCGATGATCACGCTGAAGATGCACACGTTGACGCAGTGCGTGAACGTGTACTCGTCGAAGTCGCGCAGCGTGGTCATCGTGACCATGGACGTCTCGCTGGACAGCACCTGATCCACGATGCCCTGCACGGCGCGCTTGACCTTGCGGACGTTCACGGCCTTCCCGAGGCGCACGTCGCCCAGCGCGTCCTTCGCGACCTGCACCGACTGGGCATACGTGCGCTTCGCCGCGGTGAGCTCCTCCTCGGACTTCTCCGGCTCCGCCACCTCACGCTCGGGGCGCAGCTCCAGACTGCGCACGGGCGTGGACGCCAGCCGCTGCATGAAGGACTCGAAGGGGTCCTCCCCTCCCGGCTTGCGCAGGAGGATCGAGAGGAACGGCGCCCACTCCGCGCGGTCGACGCCCTGCCGGATCTCGACGGCGCCGATGCCGTGGTCCTGCAGGGCACGCGCGAACGAGCCGAAGGTCGAGAAGTTCGAGAGGTCCAGGCGCAGGCGGGTCTCGTTGAGGAAGAAGAAGTCCCCCACGACGCGCACCTCCGCGCCGCCCTCGAGCCCCACGATATGGTCCACGAGGGCGTGCAGCTCGTCCAGTGCCTGCTGGACTGCGGCGTTCTCGAGCGGATAGAGCTTCAGCGCGGAGAGGGCTCCGTAGAAGGCCGTGAGGACCTTCCGTCCCTCCTCCTGGAGGTTCAAGCGCGTGCCGTCCGTCATGACGTCACTCGCTCCTCAGGGCGCGGTTCACCGCGCTGCGCACCACGGGATCCTCCTCGCGGGCCGCCCTGTTCAGCGAGGCGCGTGCCTCCGCCCCGGGGACCTTGCCCAGAGCCAGTGCCGCCGCCGCGCGGATCTCCGGAGGCTCACGCTTGCCCAGGAACCCCTTCCCGTTGAGGAGCTTGTCGAGCGGCCTCACGGCCTCGTCGCCGGCCACCATGCCGTAGGCTTCGAAGAAGGCCACCTTCTCGGAGATGTCCGCGACGCGTATCTCCTTGCTGGCGAGGATCTCGGCGAGCTTCTTCGCCGCGGGCGCGTAGCGCAGCGCCCCGAGCGCGCGGGCGGCCGCGATGCGTACGTCCCGCTCCGGGTCGTTCAGCGTGTGCTGCAGGGCCCCCGCGGCGGTCGACGCCTTCAGGCTCACGGCCGCCTCCACGGCCGCGAGGCGTACGGAGGCGTCGGGATGCGCGAGGAGGTGGGCAAGCGACGGACCCGCCTCCGCGATCTGGATGTCGCCGGCCAGGCGCGCGGCCCCCGCGGCGATGATCGGATCGGGCTCCTCGAGGAGCCGGACCACGGCCCCGCGGTTCCGCTCCGCGATGCCGTGCACGGCAGTGCGCAGCACCGCCCTCAGCTCCTTGTGCTCCACCGTCTCTGCGGCGCGCAGGAGGGGCGAGAGTGCACCCGCGCGAAGGAAACGGAGGAAGACCGCGAGCTGCTGCGGTGTCGCGCGAACCGTGCCGTCGTAGAGCGCCTGGATCAGCTCGGAGATCGCTTCCGGGGCGCTGACCTCGTCGAGAAGGGCACGCGACGTGGCCAGCCGCTCCTCGTCGAAGACCTCGGGGCGGTTCTCGAGCTTGCGGAGCTCCTCGAGCACGCGCGTCGCCGCCGTCAGGGCTCCGCGGCTGAGGAAGTTGGGGAGGAGGGTCTTCAGGATGCCGAGGATCTCGAGCTGCCGGTCGCGGCGCTCGGGCTCCTCCAGCCGGTCGAAGAGGGCGGACAGGACGTCGCCGCGCAGGTCTCGATGCAGCTCCTTGTGCAGCTCCGACTTGAGTACCTGCATCTCGCGCGGGTCCAGCGCGTACAGCGTGGGGTTGAAGTCGTCGCGATTGACGGACTGGGCGACCGACGAAGCGGCCTGCCGGGCCGCCGCCGCCTGCTTGTCGTTCTCGTCCTCCAGCTCCGCGCTCAGGACGCCCTGCAGCTCCTGCGTCGTGGCGCCTGCGCCCGCCACCGGGAGCGAGACGCCCTCGGCGAGGAAGTCCACGTACTGGTACTGGAAGTGCTGGAGATCCTCCTCCCAGAGCACGGTGAGGAGGTCGTCGCCCTCGGGGAGGAGCTTGCGCGCGCGCTGGAGGACGCCCAGGAACGGGAGGATCTCGTCGGTCTCGATCCCCGGGAGGAAGGTGATCTCGCGCACCCCGTCCTTGTAGAAGAGGAAGGCGAGGGAGTCGCCACGTACCTCGGCCCTGTAGATCTCCTCGCCGGCCAGGAGGATGCGGTCCTCCTCGACCGCCAGGGTGAGCTTGTCGACCTCCGTCCACAGGCCCGGCGAAGGCCTGACGCAGGCTCTCGACGAAACGGTGGCGGACCGGGTTGTTCTCGTCGTAGAGCTGGTAGGCACGGAAGGCCTTGCCCGAGGACGACGAACAACTCGCGCACCCGTGCGAACGGAGCTTCTTCCACATCGCTCCATCCCACGGCCTCGTCCATCGAGCCACCGGCTTTCGATTCGAGCTCGGTCATCCTTCCTCAGTCGCGCCTGGCCACCACCTCGCGGCCCTCGATTCGGGACACGTGCTCCACGTCCTTGTCCCCTCGCCCCGACAGGCAAACGAGAACGGGTCCGGATTCGGCGTATCCTGCGGCCTCACGGAGCACCCACGCAACTGCGTGGGCGGATTCGAGCGCGGGGATGATGCCCTCCAGCCTCGCCGTCCGATGGAACGCATCGAGGGCCTCCGCATCGGTGACCGAGGTATACGTAGCCCGTCCCGAGTCCTTGAGGTAGGAGTGCTCGGGTCCGACGCCTGGGTAGTCCAGCCCCGCAGAGACGGAGTGGGCCGGCGCCACCTGGCCATCGGAGTCCTGGAGAAGATAGCTCAGGGAGCCGTGCAGGACACCGGGCCGGCCGGCCGCGAGCGAGGCCGAATGGCGCCCGCTCCCGAGTCCTTCCCCGGCCGCCTCGACGCCCACGAGTCGAACACCCTCGTCGGGCACGAAGGCGTGGAAGATCCCCATCGCGTTGGAGCCTCCCCCGACGCAGGCCACCACGACACCCGGAAGGCGGCCCGCCACGTCGAGCATCTGTTGGCGCGCCTCGCGTCCTATCACCGACTGGAAGTCGCGCACCATGCGCGGGAAGGGGTCCGGACCGACCACGGAGCCGATCACGTAGTGCGTCGACTCGACGTTGGTCACCCAGTCGCGGATGGCCTCGTTCGTAGCGTCCTTGAGCGTACGCGTGCCCGAACCGACCGGCCGCACCTCCGCGCCGAGGAGCTGCATGCGATAGACGTTGAGCGCCTGGCGGTCCACATCCTCCTCTCCCATGTAGACCACGCACTCCATGTCGAAGAGAGCGCACGCCGTCGCGGTGGCCACACCGTGCTGCCCGGCGCCCGTCTCCGCGATGATCCGGCGCTTCCCCATGCGCCGGGCCAGGAGCGCCTGGCCGATCGTGTTGTTGATCTTGTGCGCTCCGGTGTGGTTCAGGTCCTCGCGCTTCAGGTAGACGGCCGGGTGCCCGGCGGCCCCTCCGAGGCGATCGGCGCGCTGCAGGGGGGTCGGGCGCCCGACGAAGTCGCGCAGCAACCCCTCGAGCTCGGCCACGAAGGCCGGGTCGGCCATGGCGTCCGCGAACGACCGCTCCACCTCGTCGAGGGCCTGGATGAGCGTCTCGGGGACGTAGCGGCCGCCGAACGAGCCGAAACGGCCGGGTCTCACGGCGCTGACGGTCACGATGGTCTCCTGCTCCCGGTGCTGGGGGATGGTGGACGCGCCGGACGCGGCCGCCGCGCCTCCTCGATGAAACGGCGCACGAGCGCGAGATCCTTCTCCCGCGGAACCCGCTCGACGCCGGAACTTACATCTACCACGTCCGGGGCGAAGCGTGCCGCGGCGTCCGCGACGGTGTCGGGCGTGAGTCCGCCCGCCAGCACCACCTCGAGCCCGGCCGGGATCAGCGGGCGGACCTGGGCCACCGCGTCGAGGTCGAGGCGAGCGCCACCGCCACCAACCACCCCCTCCCGATGACCCTCGACGAGGATCCCGTCGACGTGCGCTCCGTAGCGCTCCACGGCGCGCAGGATATCCGCGGCCTCTCGTGCCCGAACGCTCTTCCACAGCCTCCACGGGCCTCGCTCGCGCAGCGCCACCATCACCTCCGGGGCCTCCTCGCCGTGGAGCTGCAACACGCCCGCCCCCAGCGCCTCCCCGAGACGGGCAGCGGCGTCCGCGTCCTCGTCCACGAGGACCGCCACGCGCACGACGCTCAGACCGGCGACGACGTCGGGCGCGTCGCGGGGATCGACGCTGCGCCCGAAGCCGGCCGACACCACGACGCCGACGTAGTCCGCACCGGCGGCCTCGGCGGCGAGCGCGTCCCGGGGGCGCACGACGCCGCAGATCTTCACCCGCGGGGACTCAGCCACCGACCCTCTCCTCCCCACCCCCACCCCGGTCACGCCGCGGCCGGCCGCAGAGGGCGGCGGCCGCCACCGAAGGATCCGGGGCCCGCAGGAGGGTCTCGCCGACGAGGACCGCGTCCACCCCCGCCCGCCCGAGCGCCTCGACGTCGTCCGGCGATCGTATCCCGCTCTCGGAGATCACGACCACGCCGTCGGGCACCCGGTCGAGGAGCGTGACGGTCGTGTCGAGGTCGGTCGTGAAGGTGGCCAGGTCCCGGTTGTTGATGCCGAGGATGCGCGCCCCCGCGCCCAGCGCCCGGCCGACCTCCCCCACGTCGTGCGTCTCGACCAGCGCCGCCATCCCGAACGATGCCGCGGCGTCGAGGAGCTCCCGCAGCATGGCGTCGTCGAGGATGCGGACGATGAGGAGCACCGCGTCCGCACCGGCCGCGCGTGCCTCCGCGACCTGGATCGGCTCGAGCGTGAAGTCCTTGCGCAGCACGGGGATGCCCGTGGCCTCCCGGGCGGCGCCGAGGTCCGCGAGCGAACCGCCAAAGTACGTGCGGTCGGTCAGCACGCTGAGCGCGGATGCGCCCGCACGCTCGTAGCCGCGCGCGAGCGTCACCGGGTCGAGGTCGGGACGGATCCGGCCCGCCCCCGGCGAGCGGCGCTTGCACTCGGCGATCAGCGAGACCGTACTTCCGCCACCCAGGGCTGCCGCGAAGTCGCGGACCTGCGGTGCGTCGCCCGCGCGCGCCCGCAGCCCCCGAGCGTCGCTTCGGAGGGCGTCCAACTCCTCCCGCTTGGTCGCCACGATCGAGGCGAGGATGCCCGGAAGGTCGTTCGCTCCTTGCATTTCGGGCAACGTTCGGGTTATCCTTCTTTCGGTCGATGTTCGGGTAACTGCCACCGGAGGGCCGTCCGATGCCCCTGACGAAGCGCCAGAAGGAGATTCTGGACTACATCGACGGGTTCATCGCGGAGCGGGGATACGCACCGAGCTTCGAGGAGATCGCCGAGTCGTTCGGATACTCCTCGCTGGCGACCGTGCACGAGCACCTGAGCAATCTGGAGCGCAAGGGCTACATAAGAAAGTCCTACAACGAGAGCCGCTCCATCGAGATGGTACGTCCGGAGGCGGGCATGCCCGCCCTCGAGCTGCCCCTGATGGGGGCCGTCGCGGCGGGGCTTCCGATCGAGGCCATCCCGGACACGGAGACCGTGGTGGTGCCGCCCGACATGGTGCGACGCCAGAAGGACAACTACGTGCTCCGCGTCGAGGGGAACTCGATGATCGAGGAGCAGATCCGCGACGGCGACTACATCGTGGTCCAGGCGCAGGAGACGGCCGAGGACGGCGAGATGGTCGTGGCCCTGGTCGGTGGCGATTCCGCCACGGTGAAGAAGCTCTACCGCGAGCGGGGTGGCCAGATCCGGCTGCAGCCGGCCAACCCGACGATGGAGCCGATCCTCGTGGACGCCCGCGACGTCCGCATCCAGGGCATCGTGGTGGGCGTGATCCGCAAGTACTAGCAAACCTGGCCCAGCCTTCTAGCGGTTACTCGCCTCCCTCAACCGCTCGAGGACGTCGCGCGCCGCGCCCGAGTGGATCGCCTCGACGGCCATGTCCGCCGAGGCCGGGAGCGTCTCCGCCTTCCCCGACACGTAGATGGCGCCCGCCGCGTTGAGGATCGTGGCGTTGCGCGGAGCGCCCAGCTCGCCGTCCAGCGCCTGAAGGATGACCTTGGCGTTGTACTCCGGGTCTCCTCCGCGCAGCCCTTCCAGGTAGGAGTGGTCCGCCCCGAGATCCCCCGGCTTGATCTCGTACTCGCGGATGCCCGCGTCGGAGAGCTCGGCGACGCGGGTATGGCCGGCCGGGCTGATCTCGTCCATCCCCGGCGCGCCGTGCACGACCAGCGCACGATGGTGCCCGAGCTCGGCGAGGGCGCGCACCACGAGACCGAGCAGCCTCGGGTCGGCGACGCCCACGACCTGGCGGCGCGCTCCGGCCGGGTTGGTGAGCGGCCCCAGGATGTTCATCACCGTCGTGATGCCGAGCCCGCGGCGCACGGGCCCCACGTGGCGCATGGCCGGGTGCAGGAGCGGCGCGAACATGAAGACGATCCCGACCTCCTCCAGGATCTCTCCCATCCGCTCGGGGGTCAGGTCGATCTTCACCCCCAGCGCCTCGAGCACGTCGGCGCTCCCGCTGCGCGATGTGAACGAGCGGTTCCCGTGCTTCGCCATCCGCACCCCCGCCCCCGCCGCCACCAGCGCGGCCGCGGTCGAGATGTTGAAGGTCGTGATGCGCCCACCCCCCGTGCCCGCCGTGTCGACGAGGGAAGAAGGATCGGTGGCCGGCACGGGGACCATCGCCTTGCGCAGCGCCCGTACGGCGCCGGCGACCTCGGCGGGCGCGACGCCCTTGGCGCGCAGGCCCACCAGGAGCCCGGCCATCTGGATCTCCGTGGCCGTGCCGGTCATGAAGAGGTCGAAGGCCCCCTCGGACTCACCGGCCGTGAGGTCCTCTCCGTCCGCCACCTTTCCGATGAGGCGGGTGAGGTCGACCGGGTCGGCCTGCGTCTTCGCGCGCGTCACGAGCGTCTCCATCAAAGGGCGGGGGAAGCCAGAAATGCTAATCCCCATGCGGTTTTCCGGTCAATGCGCCAGCCCGTCGGTTCGCTTGACATCGACCCCCTTCGGCCTACCTTTCCGCCGTGGAGACCCGGGACTCGATCCGTCTGCAGCTCACCGTCCACTACGACGGGACCCACTTCCACGGGTGGCAGTTCCAGCCGGACCAGCGCACGGTCCAGGGGGAGCTCGAGGCCGCCCTCTCCCGCCTGGCCGCGCGACCCCGCACCGTCGTCGGGTCGGGCCGCACGGACACGGGTGTCCACGCGATCGGCCAGATCGCCTCGGTGGACATGCCGACCCGCTGGCAGCCGCACGAACTCCACCGCGCGCTCAACGCCGTGCTCCCGCCCGACGTCTGGGTGCAGCGGGTCCGCGCAGTCCGGCCGGACTTCCATCCCCGCTACGACGCGCTGGCCCGGACGTACGTCTACCGCGTCGGCACGGATCCGGAGTCGCGCTCGCCCTTCCACCGACCGTGGTGCTGGGCGATCGGCGAGGAGGTCGACGCGGCCGCCCTCGCCGACTGTGCCGCGAAGCTCCCCGGAGACCACTCGTTTCGCGCCTTCGCGAAGGCCGGCCAGCCCGAGCGCGGAGACCGGTGCACGGTCGCGAGCGCCCGGTGGGACCGGTGGTCGCTCGGGGCCCGCTTCACGATCACGGCGGACCGCTACCTGCACCACATGGTGCGCTACCTGGTGGGGACGATGGTGGAGATCGCCCGCGGCCGCCGGGCCCAGGAAGACCTCCCCGCCCTCCTCGCGCCCGACACCGATCTCGAGACCTCGCCGCCGGCCCCGCCCGAGGGGCTCTTCCTGGCGAGAGTGGAGTATCCAGACCACGTGCACGACGTGGACACCCCGACGCCCGAATCACGGAGTTCGACCCCCGCATGAAGATCTTTCTCGATACGGCGGATCTCTCGGAGATCCGGCGCGCCGCGGACGCCAACCTCATCGACGGAATCACGACGAATCCGTCCCTGATCGCCCAGGTCGCCGGCGACACCGATCCGAAGGAGATCTACCGCGAGATCTGCGAGACGGTGGACGGCCCGGTCAGCGCGGAGGTGGTGGCGAAGGACAGGGACACGATGCTCTCCGAGGGGAGGAAGCTCGCCGCGATCCACGACAACATCGTGGTCAAGGTGCCGCTCACCGAGGACGGGCTGAAGGCGTGCCGCGCGCTGGGCGCGGAGGGGATCCGCACGAACGTCACCCTCTGCTTCTCGGTGTCGCAGGCGCTGCTCGCCGCGAAGGCGGGGGCTACCTTCGTGTCGCCATTCGTCGGACGCATCGACGACATCTCCGGCGAGGGGATGCAGCTGATCCACCAGATCCGCCAGGTGTACGACAACTACGGGTTCGACACCGAGATCCTGGCCGCGTCGCTGCGCCATCCGACGCACGTCGTCGAGTCGATGCTGATCGGCGCGGATTGCGCGACGATGCCCCCGAAGGTGCTCTGGCAGCTCGCCAAGCACCCCCTGACCGACAGAGGGCTCGAGGCGTTCCTCGCGGACTGGAACAAGCTCGGCGCGGAAATTTGAGATCCGGGAAGGACGAAGGAAGATGAAGATGTGGCGTCGGCGGGTGGCGGCACTGGCGCTCCCTCTGTTCCTGGGAGGGTGCGGTGCGG
Source organism: uncultured Gemmatimonadales bacterium (assembly GCA_963823035.1). GTDB lineage: Bacteria > Gemmatimonadota > Gemmatimonadetes > Longimicrobiales > Gaopeijiaceae > SZUA-318. The sequence continues at coordinate 95,605 of CAWGKG010000011.1, read as the reverse complement.
ACGGGCACGCGATGACGGGGACGGCGCAGGCCGCCGAGACGGAGGCCGGCTCGATGAGCCGCTCGCGCCCAGGAGGCTCCGCCCGCAGACCCCCCGACAGACCCCCCCCGAGGCGCGACAGCACGCCACGGTGTCGGTGGACGCCTCCAGGACCACCGCGATCGTACAGGCCGCGAACCGGGTGGCGCCCGCGGTGGTGAACGTGAGCGTGATCGCCCGCGAGACCGTCCGTCCCACCAGCATGTGGGAGAGCATGTTCCTCCCGCCCGGGAGCCAACGGCGTAGCGCCGGCTTCGGCTCCGGCGTGATCGTGCGCCCCGACGGCATCATCCTCACGAACGACCACGTGGTCCGGAACGCCGAGAAGATCAAGGTCACGCTCCCGGACGGTCGCGACTTCGATGCCGAGCTGGTGGGGAGCGACCCGGTCGCGGACGTGGCCGTGTTGCGTATCCAGGGGAAGGACCTCCCGGTGGCCCCGCTCGGCACCACCCAGGGGCTCATGATCGGCGAGTGGGCCCTGGCGATCGGCAATCCCTTCGCCAACTACTTCTCCGACGCGGAGCCCACCGTCACGGCCGGCGTCGTGTCCGCCGTGGACCGCAACATCGTCCCCTCCTCGGACGAGGAGGGCTTCTACCTGGGGATGATCCAGACCGACGCCTCGATCAATCCGGGGAACTCCGGCGGTCCGCTGGTGAACGCTCTCGGGCAGGTGATCGGCATCAACGCCTCGATCTTCACGCGTAGCGGCGGCAGCGAGGGGATGGGCTTCGCCATCCCGATCGACCGCGCGCTGCGCGTCGCCGACGACCTCGTGGACCACGGCGAGGTCCGGCGGGCCTGGGTCGGTGTCGATGTCGAGCCGATGGAAGCCGACGAATGGGGTCGCACGCGCGGCGTGCGCGTCTCCAACGTCGCCACGGGCTCTCCGGCGGACGACGCGGCCATCGCGAACGGGGATCGGCTGCTGCGCGCGAACGGACGCCCGCTCACCACGCCGCTCGACTTCGAGGCGGTCATGCTGGACATGCGGGCCGGGGACACCCTCTCGCTCTCGATCGACGGGCGGTCCCGCCCCGTCCGCATGACGGCCGCGGCGCTCCCGTCGGTGACCGCCGAGCGGGTGACCGTGCTGCAGGACATGCAGCTCATCACGGTGACGCCGCAGGTCCGCGCCGAGCGCGGCATCATGAGCGAGCAGGGCGCGCTCATCGCATCGATCTCGGACCGGCTTTCCGCGCAGCTCGGGATCCAGCGGGGTGACGTGCTCGTGCAGGTGAACCGGACACGCGTGGTCGGCGCCGACGACGCGAAGCGCATCTTCGAGGGGCTGAAGGGCCCCAGCTCCGTGCGCATCTACGTCGAACGCAACGGCGGATACGTGGCACGCGACCTCTATTGGCGTCGGTGAGGATCCCCTGAAGAAAGGAACGCCGTGACGGAAGGCCAGGATCGGTACCTCCACCCGCTCTCGGACCGGTACGCCTCGCGGGAGATGCAGTCGATCTTCTCGCCGGGTCGCCGCTTTGGGACGTGGAGGCGTCTGTGGCTGGCGCTCGCCGAGTCGGAGCGCGAGCTGGGGCTGACGATCCCCGAGGGTGCGCTCGAGGAGATGCGCGCCGCGCTCGATACGGTGGACCTGGCGCGCGCGGCCGAGTACGAGCGGCGCTTCCGCCACGACGTGATGGCGCACGTCCACCTCTTCGGTGACGACGCGCCCAGCGCGCGGCCGATCATCCACCTGGGGGCGACGAGCGCGTTCATCGGCGACAACACGGACCTCATCCTGCACCGGGCGGCGCTCGAGCTGATCCGCGACCGGATCGTGCGCTGCGTCGCGGCGCTGGCGGACTTCGCCCGAGAGCACGCCGCCCTCCCCACGCTCGGCTACACGCACTTCCAGCCGGCGCAGCCGACCACGGTGGGCAAGCGTGCGACGCTCTGGATCCAGGACTTCCTCCTCGACCTCGAGGAGATCGAGTTCCGCCTGGCCACGCTGCGCTTCCGCGGCGTGAAGGGTACCACGGGGACGCAGGCCTCCTTCCTGGAGCTGTTCGGCGGGGACCACGCGAAGGTCGAGGCGCTCGACGCGGCGGTGGCCCGTCGCATGGGCTTCGACGAGAGCTATCCGGTGAGCGGCCAGACCTACACGCGCAAGGTCGACCACCAGGTCCAGTCGACGCTCGCCGGCGTGGCCGTCTCCGCCTCCAAGCTGGGCCACGACCTGCGCCTCCTGGCGCACCTGCGCGAAGTGGAGGAGCCCTTCGAGAGCGAGCAGATCGGCTCGTCCGCGATGCCGTACAAGCGCAATCCGATGCGTGCCGAGCGGATCTGCGCTCTGGCCCGCCACGTCATCACGTTGGCACAGGACCCGGCCATCACGGCGGCCACGCAGTGGCTCGAGCGCACGCTGGACGACTCGGCCAACCGCCGCCTCTCGATCCCGGACGCCTTCCTCTCGCTCGACGGCACGCTGGTGCTGGTCGAGAACGTCGCCTCCGGGCTGCACGTCAACGCGCAGGTGGTTCGCCGCAACCTCGAGGAGCACCTCCCCTTCATGGCCACCGAGAACATCCTCATGGGCGCGACCGCGCGCGGGGGCGACCGGCAGGAGCTGCACGAGCGCATCCGCAAGCACTCCCTGGAAGCCGCCCGGCGCATGAAGGAGGAGGGCGCGAAGGCCGACCTCCTCGAGCGCATCGCCGCGGACGATGCCTTCGGCCTGAGCACGTCGGACCTCGATGCGCTCATGGATCCCCACCGCTACGTGGGAAGGGCGCCCGAGCAGGTGGCCCATCTCCTCGACGGCTGGGTGGCGCCCGTGCTCGCGCGCTACGGTGCCCGGGCCGAGCGGGTCGGGGAGCCCGAAGTCCGTGTCTGAGGCACCCGTGCTCCAGTCGGAGATCGAGGGGCTCGACCTCCTGCACCGCGGCAAGGTGCGGGACGTCTACGCGGTCGACGAAGAGACGCTGCTCATGGTGGCGTCGGACCGCGTGAGCGCCTTCGACGTGGTCATGGGTCGACCCGTCCCGCGCAAGGGCGAGGTCCTCACGCTGATCACGTCCTGGTGGTTGTCCCGCCTCACGGGCCGGATCGACCACCACCTCCTGGCCGTCGACCCGGACGAGATCGTCGCGCGCCACCCCGCGCTGGAGGCGACCCGCGGGGCATGGGCGCGGCGCGCCATGTTGGTGCGGCGCACGCGCCCGGTGCTCGTGGAATGCGTGGTGCGCGGCTACATCTCCGGGTCCGCGTGGAGGGAGTATCGGGCAGAGGGCACCCTCGCCGGCGAGGCGCTACCCGACGGGCTGCGCGAGTCCGACCGACTGGATCCGCCGATCTTCTCGCCGGCCACGAAGGCGCAGGAAGGCCACGACGAGAACATCACCTTCGGGCGCATGGGAGAGATCCTGGGTGCCGAGCTCGCCGCCACCCTGAGGGCACGCGCTCTGCAGGTGTACGCCTTCGGGCGCGACGTCGCCGCCGAGCACGACATCATCCTCGCGGACACGAAGTTCGAGTTCGGGCACGAACCCTCGGGTCGCCTCCTCCTCATCGACGAGGTGATGACGCCCGACTCGTCGCGCTTCTGGCCGAAGGAGCAGTACGCGCCGGGACGAGGGCAGCCTTCGCTCGACAAGCAGCCCATCCGCGACTGGCTGGATGCGCTCGACGACTGGGACAAGACCCCGCCCCCGCCGCGCCTCCCCGACGAGGTGGTCGACGCGGCCTCCGAGCGCTACCAGCACGTCTTCCAGCGGCTCACCGGCCGGACGCTCGACGACTTCGAGCTTCCCCGTTTCCCGGGAGATCGATGAGATTCGCGCGCGAGGGCATCCCGTTCATCGGCGCCGGCGTGGTCCTGGCGGCCGCCGGCTGGCTGGCGGTGGCCACCGGCATGGGCGGCGCCTGGGTGCAGGCCCTGGCGGGGCTGTTCACCGTGCTCGCGCTCTTCACGGTGTGGTTCTTCCGCGACCCGCGGCGCGCGGTGCCCGGAGCGCCCGGCCTGGTGCTGGCGCCCGGTGAAGGACGGGTCATCCTGGTGGACGAGGCCGACGAGCCCACCTTCCTGGGTGGGCGCGCGCGCAAGATCTCGATCTTCCTGAGCATCTTCGACGTGCACGTCCAGCGCTCGCCGCTCGACGGGACGGTCGCGCACCGCACGTACAAGCCGGGGACGTACGCGGTCGCCTGGGCCGACAAGGCCTCCGAGGACAACGAGCAGGCGTCGCTCGGGCTGGACACACCGTACGGGAAGGTGCTCGTGCGCCAGATCGCCGGCCTCGTGGCCCGCCGGATCGTCACCGACCCGCGTCGAGGGTCAACGCGTCGAGCGGGGCGAGCGCATCGGCCTCATCCGTTTCGGCTCCCGGGTCGACCTCTTCCTCCCGCTCGCCTGGGAGGTCACCTGCGCGGTCGGCGACCGCGTCCGCGTCGGCGTCACCGTCCTGGCCCGCCAACCCGTGGAGGCGTCGCGCATGAGGGCCCCCCGCCCTCCCCGGAAGGAGACGCTCCAACGGGGCATCATCATCCTCCCGTCGGCGTTCACGCTGGGCAACCTCTTCTTCGGTATCCACGCGATCGTGGCGGCCTCGCGCGGGGACCTGAGCTGGGCCGGCTGGTCGATCATCTTCGCGGGCGTCCTGGACGTGCTGGACGGACGCATCGCGCGTTTCACACGCACGGGCACCCGCTTCGGCGCGGAGCTGGACTCACTCGTCGACGCGATCTCGTTCGGCGTCGCGCCCGGCTACATCCTCTACCAGCTGTTCTTCTCGGACACGCAGTGGAGCTGGACGCTCTCGTACGTCTACATCACCGCGGTGGTGGTGCGCCTGGCGCGCTTCAACATCGAGCAGGGCGGCGAGGCGAAGCGCTACTTCCACGGCCTGCCCTCGCCCGCGGCGGGCATGTTGCTCGCCTCCTACTATCCGTTCAGCCGCACCACGTTCTACCAGACCTACCTGGCCGAGATGCCCTGGCCGCAGATCATGGGCGTGTCGGTGGTGCTGCTCGGCGTGCTGCTGGTGAGCCACATCCCCTACCCCAAGGTTCCGCGCATCGGGCTGCGCACCGCCCGCGGGTTGGCGTCGACCGCGTTCGTGCTCGCGTGCATGTTCGCGGCCATCCTGATCCCCCAATACTTCTTCTTCACCTTCCTTCTGCTCTACCTCACGTGGGGGTTGGTGAAGTCCGTCCTGCTGGGCCTGCTGGAGCGTCTCCCGGGAGGCGACCCGCTGCTCGACGAGGACGAGGACGACGACCACGGCTCCGAGGTGCGCGTGCTGGATTACGGCGCGCTGGGCCCCCTTTACCCAGCCCCGGACGAGGGGCGGGACGACGACCACGAGGAGGAGAACGCTTGAGCAACTTCCAGTTGGAGATCCGCGTGAAGCCCCGCCCCGGGCTCCTGAATCCCGAGGGCAAGGCCATCCACCACGCGCTCAACTCCCTCGGCTGGGACGAGGTGTCCGACGTGCGTGTGGGCAAGGCCATCTACGTGGAGCTCGAGGCCGCCTCCGCCGTCGACGCGATGGACGTCGCCGAGGCGATGTGCCGGAAGATCCTCGCGAACCCCGTCACGGAGGACTTCGAGGTCGCCGCGTGCATGGAGATGGAGGAAGCGCGCCGATGAAGGTCGCTGTGGTGACGTTCCCGGGCTCGAACTGCGACTACGACCTGTACAAAGCCATCCAACAGGTCCACGGGGAGCCGACCTTCGTCTGGCACCGTGAGCGCGGCCTCGAGGGCTACGACGCCGTGATGCTCCCGGGCGGCTTCTCGTACGGGGACTACCTGCGCGCCGGCGCCATCGCGCGCATGAGCCCCATCATGGAGGACGTGGTGGCCTTCGCCGACCGCGGCGGCCCCGTGTTCGGCGTCTGCAACGGCTTCCAGATCCTGTGCGAGGCCGGGCTCCTCCCCGGCGCCCTCGTGCGCAACGCTTCCCTCCACTTCGAGAGCCGCGACGTCCTGCTCCGGGTCGAGCGCGAGGGCACGATGTTCACCTCCGAGTACGCGGAGGGCGACATCCTCCGCATCCCGATCGCGCACGGCGAGGGGAACTACGAGGCCGACGACGCCACGCTCGAGCGGCTCGAGGGAGAGGGACGCGTCGTGTTCCGCTACGTGGACGCCTCCGGAGCCGCCACGTCCGAGGCCAACCCGAATGGTTCGCTGCACAACATCGCCGGCATCCTGAACGAGCGCGGCAACGTGCTGGGCATGATGCCCCACCCCGAGCGTGCCATGGAGCCGCTCCTCGGCTCGTCGGACGGGGTGGGCGTGTTCACCTCGCTCGCCCGCAGCCTCGCGCCGGCCGGTACCTGACCTCGCACCGATCCACCGCTACCCGGAAGAGCTGACCCCATCGTGAGCACGGCACAGGGCACCACCCACGCGACGCGCGTTCCACCCCGCCCCGGCGATCCCCACGTCACCCCCGAGGTGGTCGCCGGCCACGGCCTCTCGGAGGAGGAATACCAGCGCGTCGTGCGTATCCTGGGGCGCGAGGCGACCTTCACGGAGCTCGGCGTGTTCAGCGCCATGTGGTCGGAGCACTGCGGCTACAAGAACTCCAAGCGCATGCTGCGCCTGCTGCCGACCGAGGCGCCCTGGGTCATCCAGGGTCCCGGCGAGAACGCCGGAGTGATCGACATCGGCGACGGCTACGCGCTGGCGTTCAAGATCGAATCGCACAACCACCCCTCCGCCGTGGAGCCCTATCAGGGCGCCGCGACGGGCGTGGGCGGCATCCTGCGCGACATCTTCACGATGGGCGCCCGTCCCATCGCGGTCCTCGACTCGCTCCACTTCGGTGACCTGGACTCGGGGCGCGTCCGCTACCTCTTCTCGGGCGTGGTCGCGGGCGTCGGCGATTACGGCAACTGCGTCGGGATCCCCAACATCGGTGGTGAGACCTTCTTCGACCGGGGCTACGAGGGCAATCCGGTCGTGAACGCGATGTGCCTGGGCCTCCTCAAGCGGGAGGAGCTCATCACCGCTTCCGCGTCCGGCACCGGCAGCCCACTCATGGCCGTCGGCGCGCGCACGGGCCGCGACGGCATCCACGGCGCCACGTTCGCCTCCGAGGAGCTGAGCGAGGACTCCGACGAGAGCAGCCGCCCACAGGTGCAGGTCGGGGACCCCTTCACGGAGAAGCTCCTTCTGGAGGCCAGCCTCGAGCTGATCGCGAGCGGCGCCATCACGGGCATCCAGGACATGGGTGCGGCCGGAATCACGTCGTCGGCCTCGGAGATGGCCGGCCGCGGGGGCAGTGGCGTCGAGATCGACACGGCGCTCGTGCCCGTACGCGAGCCCGGGATGACGCCCTACGAGATCCTCCTCTCCGAGTCGCAGGAACGGATGCTCGTGGTCGCGAGGCCCGGCCAGGAGGACGAGGTACGGCGCATCCTCGAGAAGTGGGAGCTCGAAGCCGCCGTGATCGGCCGGGTCACGGACGACGGCCGCTTCCGCGTCCTCGAGAACGGGCGCACGGTCGCCGACATCCCCGCCCTCCCCCTCACGGAGGGATGCCCCACCTACGAGCGCGAGGGCGTCGAGGACCCGGAGGTCGCGGCGCTGCGCGCCCTCGACCTGAGCGAGCACGCCGCACCGACGGGCGACCTGACCGAGCTCTTCCTGCGCATGGTCGGTTCGCCGAACGTCGCGTCGAAGCGCTGGGTCTACGGCCAGTACGACACCACGGTGCGCACCTCGACCGCGGTGCGTCCGGGCGGAGACGCCGGCGTGGTGCGCATCCGCGGCACCCGCCGGGCCGTGGCCGCCACCACGGACTGCAACGGCCGCTTCGTCTACCTCGACCCCGGCACCGGAGCCCGCGCCGCGGTCGCCGAGGCGGCGCGGAACCTCGTGTGCGTCGGCGCGCACCCCACCGCGATCACGAACAACCTGAACTTCGGCAACCCCCTCAAGCCGCACATCTACCATCAGTTCCGCGAGGCGGTGCTGGGGATGGCGGAGGCGTGCCGGATCTTCGAGACCCCGGTCACCGGCGGCAACGTCTCCTTCTACAACGAGACGGACGGGCGGGCGATCCTCCCGACGCCGGTCATCGGCATGGTGGGCGTGATCGAGGATGTCGACCACATCACGCCGCAGGCGTTCCAGGCCGCGGGTGATTCGGTGATCCTCCTGGGCCGCAACACGGCCGAGCTGGGTGGCTCGGAGTACCTCTACGTCACGGCGGACATGGTGGCGGGCGCGGCCCCGGCCGTGGACCTCCTGGCCGAGCGCAGCCTGCAGCAGGCCGTGCTCGCCATGATCCGCGAGCGCACGATCCGGTCCGCGCACGACTGCGCCGAGGGCGGCCTGGCCTGCGCGCTGGCCGAGTCCGCGCTGGGCTCCGGCGAGGCGCCACGCGGCGTGGACGTCGCGCTCGACGACGACCTCCCGCCGGTCGCGGTCCTCTTCGGCGAGGCCAACGGACGCGTGCTGGTTTCGTGCGCGCCCGAGCACGCCGGGGCCGTGCTGCGGATCGCGGAGCGCCACGGCGTGCCCGCGCGCCGCATCGGCACGGTCGGAGAGCCCGACGCGCCGCTCCGTATCCAGTTGAAGAACGCCATGGTGGAGGTCGACGCCACGCGCGTCGCCGACGCCTTCTTCGGAGCCATCCCGCGCATCATGGATGCTCCGGCCATATCGGGAGCCTGAACCCATGCCCGTGCCCCTGCCCGTCCTCCCCCGCGCGCCGATGCCGGCCGGACCCACCGCGCCGACGTACGAGCTCGACGACCGACCGCACGAGGAGTGCGGCGTCGTCGCCGTGTCGGGCGTCGCCAGCGCGGCGGAGCTCGCCTTCCTGGCGCTCTACGCCCTCCAGCACAGGGGGCAGGAAGCTGCGGGGATCGTCGCGATCGGCAGGGACGGCATCAGCCGGGCGCACAAGGGCGCCGGCCTCGTCTCCGAGGTCTTCGACGTGGCCACGTTGTCGCGCCTGGAGGGGTCCACGGCGGTGGGGCACGTCCGTTACTCGACGGCCGGGGGAAGCACCCTCGAGAACGTGCAGCCCATCACCGCACGCTACTTCCGCGGGGAGATGGCGCTCGCGCACAACGGCAACCTCACGAACCAACGCGACTTGAGGAACCGGCTCGTCGAAGAGGGCGCCATCTTCCGGACCACGTCGGACTCGGAGATCCTCGTCCACCTCATCGCCAAGTCGCGCCACGAGACCGTCGACGCCCAGATCGACGACGCGCTCACGCACCTCGAGGGAGCCTACTCGCTCGTGCTGTCCGTCGGCGACACGATCTACGCCGTGCGTGATCCGCGGGGCTTCCGCCCCCTGGTGCTCGGCCGGCTCGACGGCGGCCATATCGTCACCAGCGAGACGTGCGCCCTCGACATCATGGGCGCGGAGTACATCCGTGACGTGGAGCCGGGCGAGGTCCTCAAGATCCGGGGGAAGAAGCTCACGCACCTGCGCTCCCTTCCCCCCGCCGACCGCCCCGCGCCGTGCATCTTCGAGCTGGTCTACTTCGCCCGCCCCGACTCACGCATCTGGGGACGGAGCGTAGACGCCGCGCGGCGGGCCTTCGGACGTCGCCTCGCCCAGGAACATCCTGTGGATGCCGACGCCGTCATCGCCGTGCCGGACAGCGCGAACTCGGCGGCCCTGGGCTTCGCGGAGGAGAGCGGGATCCCCTTCGAGCTGGGCCTCCTGCGCAACCACTACGTGGGGCGCACGTTCATCCAGCCCTTGCAGAAGGACCGCGACTTCGGCGCGCGCATGAAGTACAACCCCGTGCGCGAGGTGTTGGCCGGGAAGCGCATCGTGGTCGTGGACGACTCCCTCGTGCGCGGCACCACGAGCCGGAGCCTGGTGCGCATGCTGCGCGCGGCGGGCGCCGCCGAGGTGCACTTCCGCATCGCCAGCCCGCCCGTGCGCTTCCCTTGCTTCTACGGGATCGACATGCCCACGAAGAGCGAGCTCATGGGCTCACAGCTCGAGATCCCGCAGATCGAGCAACAGCTGGGCGTGGAGTCGCTCGGCTACCTCTCCCTCGACGGCATGGTGCAGGCCGTGGAGGACGGCGCACCCTACTGCACCGCCTGCTTCTCGGGGGACTACCCTTCCGCGCTCGTCGACGTCGAGCGGGGGCTCGCGTCCGTCGAGGGACCCACAGGTTGCTGACGGCGCCGTCGGACGCACGGCTCCGCGCGCTCCCCAAGGCGGAGCTGCACGTCCACCTGGACGGGAGCCTCCGCCCCGAGACGATGATCGACCTCGCACGGGCGCGTGGCGTGCCCCTGCCGAGCCTCGATCCCCGGGGCCTCGCCCACCACATGCTCGTGGACGACGCGCACAGCCTCGAGGAGTACCTGGCCCGCTTCGTCCTGACGCTGTCGGTCATGCAGGACTCCGAGGCGCTCGAGCGGATCGCCTACGAGCTCGCGGAGGACCACGCCCGGGAGGGCGTGCGGTACGCGGAGGTACGCTTCTGCCCCGCGCTCAACACCGAGGGCGGGTTGAGCCCGGAGGAGGCGGTCGACGCGGTCCTCGCGGGGCACGACCGGGCCGAGGCGGACTTCGGCATCCGGTCGCGCGTGATCGTGTGTGCCCTGCGCACCCTCGAGCCGACCATCTCGGTGGAGATGGCCGAGCTTGCCGTTGCCTGCCGGGAGCGGGGCGTGGTGGCCTTCGACCTGGCAGGGGCCGAGGCCGGCAACCCCGTGCGCGAGCACCTGGCGGCCTTCGAGGTGGCCCACGCGGCGGGGCTCCCGGTCACGGTGCACGCGGGCGAGGGCTTCGGCTCGCCGTCGATCCACGAGGCCGTCCATCTGGCCCGGGCCGACCGCATCGGCCACGGCACCCGTCTGTACGAGGACCCCGAGCTCGAGGCCCTCGTGCGCACGCGCGGCATCCCCCTCGAGGTATGCATCACCTCCAACGTGCAGACCGGCGTGTCTCCGTCGTACGGTCAGCACCCGGTGCGGCGCTACTTCGACGAGGGTATCCCCGTCGTGCTGTGCACCGACAACCGCCTCATGTCCGGCACCACCCTCACGGCCGAGTACGCGCACGCCCGTGACCATCTGGGCTTCGGGTGGGACGAGCTGAAGGCCGTCGCGCGCGCGGGCTTCGAGGCCGCTTGGCTCCCGGGCGCCGAGAAGGCCGCCCTCGTGGCCGAGGTCGACCCAACGACCTGATCCTGAGGCCCGTGCCTCTCCCCGCGCCGAGGCCCCGTTGCAGGCCCCCGGAAAAGCGAGAGCCCCCGCCCGGCAAGCGCCGGACGGGGGCCTCGTTTGCTGCCCCTGCCGAAGCAGGGTGTTCGGCTACTTCACTTCACCCTCAGTTGGTGCCGTTCTCCACCGTGATGGTCTGAGCCTGCGGCTCGCCCACCAGCAACGTGCCGGTCGCGGCGTTCAGACCCATCGCGACCACGTTGATGTCCGTGCCGTCGCCGATCGCGCTCACGTCCGCGGAGTTCACCGTGAACGTCCACGTGTACGTCCGCGTGGTGCCGTCGTCGGTCAGCGCGGCCGATGCGGCCGTCACGCTGCCCAGCAGGTACCACGTGTTCGTCCGCCGTGTAGTACGTCGCGTCACCACCGTCGATGTTCACGTACACGTAGATCACGCCCGCGGCCCCGAAGGGATTCGCGTACGTGCCCGACGCGCCCTCGGCGATGATGTCGAAGTCGACCGACGTCACCTGCGTGCCCGTGACCGGGTCATCGTCGCAGGCCGTGCTGCCCTGCCCGTTGCACAGCAGGTAGTCGTCGTCCGTGCTGATCGCCCAGTTCGTCGTCTCGGCCGAGTAGGTGTCCGAATCGCCGCCCGGATCCACGGTGCCCGCCAGGAAGTTGTTCCCCGTCGGCGCCGACTGGTTGCCCGCTGCGTCCGTCGTGACCGCACGCACGTTCGTCGCCAGTCCGACGTCACCGGTAGGCGTGCCGCCCGGCGCCATCTCGCGCGCCACCACGGCCTTGCTCAGGGTCAGCACCGCCGACGCGCTCGTCGGGAAGTTCGTGTCCCAACGATCCCCGTCGCCGACCATCACGTTCTCGCCGAACGGCACGAACACATCGTCGCCGATGGTCGAGCCGGCCACCGTCTCGAAGTCCGTACCGAAGGCGACCGACCACAGCTCGTGGTTGTCCGTCACCGGCGCGCTGTACGTCACCGCCGAGCCCGCCACCACCTGAGGCGGCAGCGCCACGTTCTGCGTCAGAGGCGCCACGTCGTCGATCAGGACCTGACGCTGGATGCTCGTCGCCGTGCGGTTGCCCGCCTGGTCCTGGCTCACTGCGTCGATCATCCACAGACCGTTCGTCAGGTCGTTGGCGACCGGGTAGCACAGGTTCGCGTTCGACGGATCCGTCGCCGCACCGCAGGCCGGCAGCGTCGACGGCAGGTTCACCGCTCCGCCGTCCTCGTCGTCCTGCGCGATCGCGTAGAACGGGTCGTCGTCCGCCGTGTAGCGCACCAGATAACCGGAGATCGGCACGCTCGAGAAGCCCGCACGATCCTCCGTCGAGCTGAAGCCCAGATCGTCGCCCGGACCCGTGTTCGCGATGTTGTAGATGATCCGGTTCGGCTCCGAACCCGTCGCCACCGCGAAGCCCGTCGGCATCGTGTTGTCGAACCCGAACGTCTCGGCGTCGTTCGTCCCACCGTCCGCTTCCAGACGCTGGTACGACTTGTTGCCCACCTTGTCGGTGAACACCGCCACCACCGTGTTCTCGTCGTTCGTGAAGCTCAGGTCCAGACCCGCGTCACCCGCGGTCTCGGCCATGTTCCCCGCAGCCTCGATCTCGTCATCGTCGTCCGACGGATCGCCCACGTAGAACACCGTCGTCCCGATGCCCACGCCCGCATCCGACGGATCGCCGTCCAGGCCGTCCTCGAACGCGTAGTCCTCACCGACCCAGTTGTTCGCGCAGCACGCGATTCCGTCTTCCCAGTCGTTCACCTGGTCCGTCAGGTACAGGTCCGTCGCAACCGGCGCAACTTCATCGATGTTGCTCGTCGTCCCGTTCGGTCCCGACGCATCCGTGCCCACCAGCACGCTCGCCGACGTACCACCCTCGTACAGCGCCGACGTGATCGTGAACTGGTCGACATCGATCGCTCCGCTCTGGTACCCGCACAGCGGGCCCGGAGTGCTGCCACAGGCCGAGCTGAACGTCACGTCACCCGGGAACGTCGTCGCCGTCTTCGACGTCGCGTTCCCCGTGAACTGCACCGACGCGGACGACAGCGTCTTGCCCGAGTACAGCACGGGCACCAGGTGCACCATCATGTCGCCGCCGTACCACAGCTTGCCCGCCGCCGCGCCGTCGTCACCACCGACGGCCGTCTGCGCCGGAACCACCGTCGCGACCACCTCGTCCGGGTTCGCGAACGTCAGCGTCATGCTCGTCTCCACCGACGACTGCGCCGCGTTCGTCAGGTCCACCACGGCCGACAGCGTGTGGTTCTCGTCCAGCCACATCGGCGCGCCCGTCGTCCCGTCGAACGCGTTCGTCAGGATCGTGAACACCGGCTCGAACGTCGCCGCCGCCTCCGGGCCGCCCTCGGCGCCCGCCACCGCGCTGCTCAGCGTCTGGCAGCCGTTCGGAACCTCGGCACCGTCCAGCAGCACGCACACCTTGCTCAGCTGGTTCGTGCCCGGCTCGATCGCCAGCGTCACGTCGATCTGACCCACCACCGCCGACGGGTTCACCGGCGTCGCCGTGGTCGTCTTCGTCACGCTCTTGATCAGAACCGACGCCGTCACGTCGGCCAGGTCCTTCGTGCCCGCGAACTGCGCCTGCTCCGTCGCGCCCACGCCCACCGACACCGTCTTCGACGTCGTCGCGAAGGTGTAGCCGCTCGGGATGTCCGAGATCTCGATCGTGTAGTCACCGGCGCGCAGGCCCGTCATCGCGTAGTTGCCGTTCGCGTCCGTGACCTTGTTCTGCGCCCCGCTGGGGCCCGTCGCAGCAACCGACACACCGGCGAGGCCGGTGCCGCCCGCCGCGACCGTACCCACGATCGACGACGTCCGGATGTAGGAGCCGCTGAAGTCCACCGGCACCGTCTGTCCCGTCGTCTGGATCGCGGCCGCCTTGGACGTCGACGAGAACGTCACGTCCGACGGGAAGTCGCTGATCGTCACCGTGTATGCGCCGCCCGGCACGCTCGCGAACGAGTACGCGCCCGAGCCGTCCGTCGTCGCCGAAGCGCCCGACGAAAGCGATACGGTGATTCCGGAAGCGCCGCTGCCCTCGATCGTCACCGTACCCGAGATCGTGCCGGTTACCGGCGGCACGACGGGTGCGTCCGAGGAGCAGGCCCAGGCGCCGACAAGCGTCGCCAGGGCCAGATACTTGAATCGCTTCATGTCACCTTGTCCCATGAATAGTGGATGGCTGCCCCCCCACTTTCGGGGCATAACGAACCGAGAACCTGAGCACGCAAGTTCGATGCCAGGCACAGGAGATCTGTAAGTTACTATTTGACAACCAGTTAGAATCGTAGCCCGAGCGAGTTGAACCCTCGGAAAACCGAAGACCCTCAGATTTCCGAGTCCTCGGCGAGGAAACGCTCGGCCATCTCCACGAAGGGGGCGGAGCCGACGTACACCGGCGTCCGCTCGTGCAGGCTCTCCGGCTGGACGTCCATGAGGGGGCGCCGACCGTCGCTCGCCCGCCCGCCCGCCTGCTCCACGACCATGGCCATCGGGGCCGCCTCGTAGAGGAGGCGGAGCTTGCCACGGGGGCTCTTGCTGTCGGCCGGATACATGAACAGGCCACCCTGGAGCAGCGTTCGGTGGATGTCGGCCACGAGCGAGCCGATGTAGCGGGATCCGAAGCCCCCTTCCCTCTTCATGTGGCTCACCAGGCGTTGCTGCCCCGGAGACCAGCGGTCGTAGTAGGCCTCGTTGATCGAATACGTCTTCGCCGGGGGCTCGGGGATGCGGAGGTCGGGGTGGCTGAGGAGGAACTCCCCGATGGACGGATCGAGGGTGAAGCCGTGGACGCCGGCCCCGGTCGTGTACACGAGCATCGTGGAGGAGCCGTAGACGACGTAGCCGGCCGCGAGTTGGCGGGAGCCCGGCTGGAGACAGTCCTCCAGCGTGCCCCGCTCGCCCTTCGAGATCTTGCGGTGGATGGAGAAGATCGTGCCGATGGATACGTTCACGTCGATGTTCGAAGAGCCGTCCAGGGGATCGAAGAGCACGACGTAGTCCCCGGCCGGAAAGCGCTCGGGGATCGGGATGGGGTCCTCGCTCTCCTCGGAGGCCAGCACGGCGATGTGCCCCGTGTGGTCGAGCGCCCTGTACAGCACGTCGTTCGCGAAGAGGTCGAGCTTCTGCACCTGCTCGCCGTGGACGTTCTCGTCGCCCGTTCGCCCGAGGATGTCCACCAGACCGGCCTTGTTCACCTCGCGGGAGATGATCTTGGCCGCGAGGGCGATGTCGTAGAGGATGTTGGTGAAGGCGCCGGTGGCCTCGGGGTAGTTGCGCTCCTGTTCGATCAGGAAGCGTGAGATCGTGACGACGTGGGTGTCGGGCATGGCTCGTGGGGAACGGGCGTCGGTTGGGAACGGGACGAGCTTAGGCTCCGGGGGTCCCGAGGGTCAACGACCCCGGGGCGCGGGGCTCATCGGGGAGCGTGCGCGCCCACCACGGAGAAGGAGCCGTCGCGGCGCCCGAGCACGCGGAGCGTCCCCTCGCGGTCCGTGCGGTGGATCTCGACGCCGAACCGCTCGCAGCGCCGCGAGGACGCCGGGCGCCGGGTGCCCGAACCGGTTGCCCTTCCCGACCGACACCAGCGCGACGCGCGGATGGGCCTTCGCCAGCAGGATCGTATCGGTCGAGGTCGCGCTCCCGTGGTGGCCCACCTTGAGGATCTCCAGCGTCGACCCCACGGCCGCCGCCACCCTGCGTTCCACCGACTTCGGAGCGTCGCCCGTGAGCAGAGCGTCCAGCGCCCCGTAGCGGACCGCGAGGACCACGGAGACCGCGTTCGACTCCGTGGCGTCCTCCGCCCGGGGGGCGTCCGGCCCGGGAGGGCTGAGCACCTCGAGCGTCACCCCGTCCAGGGCGAAGCGCTGCCCGGCCTCGGCGCGCTTCCAGGGAACGCCCCGCGCGGCCGCGGCCCCCAGGAGGGAGACGTAGGCGTCCTTCCCCGTGGGTCGCGACGGCTCGAGCACGGCGCCCACCTCGAACGACGACAACACGGCCTCCGCCCCCCCGACGTGGTCCAGGTCGGGGTGCGTCAACACCAGGAGCTCGAGGCGATGGACGCCGCGGCGGCGCAGCTCCCGCACCACGGGTGCGCCGCCCGGGTCTCCCGGGCGAGGCGGACCGGCGTCGACGAGGATCCACCGTCCCCCGGGCGTCCGGAGCGCGATCGCGTCACCCTGCCCCACGTCGATGGCCAGCACCTCGAGCGTCCCTCGCGCCTGGAGCGCGAGCAGCGCCGGCCAGGCCGTGATCGCGGCGGCCGCCCCGAGCGCGGCCACCCAGCGCCGCGTGCGGGCCCGGATCGCGGGCGCCCGCACCAGCAGGGCCGTGAGGGCCGCGCCGCCCGCGGCGAGAGGGATCCAGCTGCGCGGCACCCACAGGCTGGCCCACGGCGGTGCCGCGAAGAGCCGGGTCATGGCCTCGAGGGCCACGAGGCCGAGATCGACGCCGCCCGCGAGGAAGCGGCCGGCGGCGGGGTGGACCGCGTCCGCGAGGAGCGAGGCGAGGGCTCCCGGGAGCGTCAGCGCGACCAGGGGCGACGCGACCAGGGTGGCCGGGATCCCGACCAGCGAGACGCGCTCGAAGTGCCATGCGACCACCGGGAGTGTCGCCAGCGTCGCGGCGACGCCGGCCGCGACGGCCGAGGCCACGCCGGCCGGGAGGCGCGGCGCCCACCGCTTCAGCCTCGCCTCGAGGCCGGACGTCCCGGCGGCCAGTCCCGCGGCACCCGCGAAGGAGAGCTGGAAGCCCGGCGAGGCGATGCGGCGGGGATCGAGCGCGAGGAGCACCAGGAGCGCCGCGCCGAGGGGACCCCAGCGTGCGGGCGGCCGGCCCCGCAGCTCGGGACGCCGCGACGGCGGTCACGATCACCGCCGCCCGGCACGCCGCGTCCGGGAAGCCCAGGACGGCCACGTAGGCCCACGTCCCGACCGCCGCCCCGAGCGCGGCGCCCCTCCGGGGCACACGCGCCGACGCGCAGGAGCGTCAGCAGGAGGAGCGCCACGACGCCCACGTGGAACCCGGAGATGGCGAGGAGATGGGCGATCCCGCTGCGGGCGAAGGCCTCGCGCAGCTCCGGATCGAGGCCTTCCTTGCGTGCGAGCGTCAGCGCCGCGACCAGCGGCGCCCGCGGGCCGTACATCGCCTCCAGCCGCTGCACGAGCCGGCCCCGCCAACGCGCCAGCGCGCGGAACGCCGAGGGCCGCGCGCCGGCGACCGCCGTCACCGAGTCCGCCACGACCATCCAGCCTCCCGGGCCCTCGCGCCACCGGCCCGTGACGCGCACGGCCACGCCGGCGTCCACCTCGCCGGAGGGGAGCACGCGCAGGGTCCGCCGACACCGCCCCGCGGCTTCCTGGAACGGGACCGGGCCGATCCGCGGCCCGCGCGAGGTAGTGGCCCACGACCCGGATGCGTCCGCCGGCGGGGCCCGGCCCCGCGCACGAGTCCGCCCCCCGGGCGGCCACGGAGGAGAGGCCGCCGGCCACGAGCGCGGCGAGGAGGGCGGCGCGGGGGATGGCGACGGGACGGAGCCATGCCCGGATGGGCGGGAGCGCGAGGAGGAGGAGGGCGGCGGGGGCGAGGCGCCCCAGGAGGGGGGTGAAGGCGGCGCCCGCGGCGAAGAGGATCGCCAGGCGCGCCACCGGAGGGAGCACGCCGATCAGGGTCGGGGCATCTCCCGCCGGGGAAAGGGGGCGATCACTCCTTGCGCTGCTCTCCCGGGAAGAGGTCCTGCTGGCTCTGGTCCACGAACCGCTGGCTCTCCTGCAAGCCCTCCTCGGCGAGGCGGGCGCGCAGGATGCGGCGGACCTTGAGGTCGGAGTGGATGCTGGCGCCGAGCATGATCACCATGCCCACGACCATCCCCCCGAAGGCGACGACCGTCAGCGGCACACCGTAGAAGGTCGCGACGCCGAGGCGCAGCGTGACGCGCTGGCCGCCGTTGAGCGAGGCGAAGCCCACGGAGAGGCCCAGCACGGCCACCACCCCCGCCGCGCTCGTGAGGCGGCTCACGCCCGGCCCGCCGCGACGGGATCGGCGACGCGCGCGCCCACGAAGGTCGCGCCGGTGGTGTGCTCCAGGACGACCTCGACGTAGCGGCCCACCAGCTCGGGCCCGGCGGGGAACGCAACCACCTTGTTCCGGCGCGTCCGGCCGAGCATGTGCCCCTCGCTGCGCGCCGCCTTCTCGACGAGCACCTCGACGACGCGGCCTACCTCGTCGGCGTTGATCTCGGCCTGGATGCCGCGCGTGACGCCGATGAGCTCCTCCAGGCGCGCCTGCGCGACGTCGGACGGGAGGAAGTCCTCCGCGGGGAGCCTCGTCGCCGGCGTGCCCTCCCGGGGCGAGTACTTGTACGTGAAGGCGTCGTGGAAGCGGACCGTGCGCGCCAGGTCGAGGGTCTGCCGGAACTCCTCGTCGGTCTCGCCCGGGAAGCCGACGATGAGGTCGGTGGTCAGGGCGATGTCGGGGAGTGCCCCCCGCACCAGGTCGACCTTCTTCAGATAGGCCTCCACCGTGTAGCGGCGCAGCATGCGCTTGAGCGTCCGGTTCGAGCCGGACTGCGCGGGAAGATGGAGCAGCTCGCACACGGCCGGCTCCGTGGCCATGACCTCGACCAGCTCGGGCGTGACGTCGTTCGGGTGCGGCGAGGTGAACCAGACGCGCCGGATCCCGTCGACGCGCGCGACCGCCGTCAGCAGCCGGGGAAAGCGCCAATCCCCGGAGGCATACGAGTTGACGGTCTGGCCGAGGAGCGTCACGTCGCTCACGCCGTCCTCGGCCAGCCCGCGGACCTCGGCGAGGATCTCCCCGGCGCTCCGGTTCTTCTCCGGTCCGCGGACGTACGGCACGATGCAGAACGTGCACCGGTGGTCGCACCCCCTCTGGATCGGGATCCAGGCGGACGCGCCCGCCTCGCGGCGCTGCTCGAGGCCCTGGTAGTTCTCGCCGAGGCTCAAGTCGAGCACGGCGAGCTGGCGGCGGCGGCGGCCCTGCGCGGGCGGTGCGGACGCCGTGCCGGGGGCGAGCGCGGGTGCGCCCAGCCGCTCGAGGGCTTCGGGCAGGCCACGGTAGCCGTCCGGACCCATGACGAGGTCGACCCGGCCGGCCGCGTCGAGGAGCTCGGTGCCCATGCGCTGTGCCATGCAACCCGTGACGCCGAGCACGAGGTCCGGCCGCTCGCGCTTGAGGGCGCTGAGCTGTCCCACGCGACCGAGGACGCGCTGCTCAGCGTGCTCGCGTACGGCACACGTGTTCACGAGCACCACGTCGGCCTCCTCCGCGGTGCCCACGATCTCGTACCCCCGCTCGGCGAGCACGCCTTCCATCAGCTCGCCGTCGGAGATGTTCATCTGGCAGCCGTACGTCTCGACGTACGCGCGCCGGGGTCTTCCGGTCGTGCTCATACCACTCACATCGTAGGGTTCGTCGGGGGCCAAGCAATATACAGATGGTCCGCCGTGCCCCGCAGGGTACCCTCGAGCACTCGCCCGCGCGCGTCGGGGGCGTCGGGGGCGCCCACGCGCAGGTAGTCACCCGTGAGCGCGGTGCCGCCCCTTCCCTCCAGCACCACCCTCGCCGACCCGCCCAGGCGTCGGCCGCGGTAGGCCCGACCCTTCTCGAGGGCGAGCGTGCGCAGCTCCAGGCTGCGCTCCCCCGCCACCCGCTGCGGCACGGGATCGGAGAGCTCCACGGCCGCCGTACCCTCGCGCTGCGAGTAGGGGAAGACGTGAAGATAGGTGAAGGGAAGCTCGTCGACGAGGCGCAGCGTATCCGCGTGATCGGCCTCCGATTCGCCGGGGAAGCCCGTGATCACGTCGGCGCCCAGCCCCAGGTCGCCGACGCGCTCGGCGATCTGCCACGCGCGCCGTCGATACTGCTCGCGCGTGTGCCAACGGCGCATGCGGCGCAGCACCGCATCGGCCCCGCTCTGCAGGGGCATGTGCAGATGCGGTGCCAGGCGCCCGCCGGATTCCGCCAGGAGGCCCAGGAGGTCGTCGTCCACCTCGGTGGCCTCGACGCTGCCGAGGCGAAGGCGGACGTCCGGCACCCGCTCCAGAAGGAGCGCCACCAGCCGCGCGAGCGTCCACGGCGGATCCAGGTCGTGGCCGTAGTGGCCGATGTGGATCCCGGTCACGACCAGCTCCGGATGGACGCGCAGCGAGCATGCGGGCCTCGGCGACCACCGCCTCCGGCGGCCTCGAGCGCGACGCGCCGCGCGCCAGGCGGGTCGCGCAGAAGGAGCACTTCCGGTCGCAGCCGTCCTGGACCTTGAGCCACCCGCGCGTCGCGCCGGCGCGGCGGCGTAGCAGCTCCCCGCCGACGGGCTCCGTGTCCATGCGGTCGAGGGGGACACGCAGCTCGATCTGCACCGGAGCGGCCGTCCACAGCGCGCCCGCGACGGCCACCGGATCGTGTCCCGCCACGACGCCGGTCACCTCGTCCATCGCCCGGTAGTCCGCCGCGCGCAGCGCGGCGGAGCAGCCGGCGACCACGACGCGCATCCCGGGGTTCTCCCTCCCGACCCGGCGGACGAAGCGACGCGCCTCGGCGTCCGCCTGGTTGGTGACCGTGCAGGTGTTGACCACGCACACGTCCGCGTCGGCCCACGAGTCGACCGTGCGCGGCGCCGCGGGCCTCCGACTCCTGACGCATGCGCTCGGTGTCGTACTGGTTGGCCTTGCAGCCGAACGTGTGGAAGTAGACCCGCACGGTGCGCAGGCTGCTAGCAGCGCATCGCGACTAGAAGCCCGACACGCGGACGGACACGGTCCCGCGCCAGAACGACTCGGAGATGAGCGCGTCCCCGCGCGTGCCATGCTCCACCGCCAGGTCCACGGCGGCCCGCACGAAGTTCCCCGCCTGGCTCAGGTGCAGGCCCAGGCCGCCGGCCCACACGCTCTCGCTGGGGTTGCCGCCCCCGTTGAGCACGAAGGGGAGGTCCCGCTTCCGGTAGCCGAAGCGCAGCGGCGCGCTCCGCCCCAGGAGGCGGGCGCGGGCGAGCTCCACGCCGACGCCGTACGAGGTGGTGCTCCCGACCGAGGCGCCTTCGGCGAGGTCGTTGTCGATCCCGGACCAGTCCGCCGAGGTGAAGCCGCCTGACACGGCGAGCCCCGGCGCGAGGACGGCGGTGGCACCGAGACGGAGCTGGAGCGGGAGGTCGAAGGAGCCGGCCGCGCCCTCGGTGTCGTCCGAAGGGGAGGCGTCGAGCCTCGACGACCAGGTGAAGCTCCCCGCCACCTGGGCGAAGCTGCCGATCGACAAGGAGGCCCCGCCGGTGACGGAGGTCCCCGAATACGTCCACAGACCGCCGATCTGGTAGGACTCCACCGGCTCGGCCGTCTGGTCGTCCGGGAAATCCCGCACCAGGCGGCGCACGACCGACCCCGTGTACCGGCCGGCCGAGAGGCCGACGGCGATCCTGCGCCCCAGCACGCGCGAGGCGCCGAGCCGTACCTGCGACACGCCGCCCGTAGAGGTGAAGTGGTCCGTGGCCGTCACGGCCCCGGCGCCGAGGTCCAGGCTCACGTCCCGGTCGGCCTCGTAGCGCTGGTCGAAGACCGACTCGAAGCTCAGCGTCACCACGCCCACCTTCGGCGTGGGGTAGGCGATGCCGAGGCTCGGAAAGCGCGTGCCGCGGAAGGTCCCCGGCGTTCCCGTGCCGCGTGGTCCCGACGTCCACCCAGGAGGGCTGCGCCGTGATCATCACCGACGGGAGCACGAAGCCCGCCGACGCCGCGGGATCCGTGCTCAGGAGCGCCGCGCCCTGCAGCCCCAGGCCCACCCCGCCCAGCGCACGCGTGCGCGCGTCCAGGGGGTCGGAAGGAAGGCCGAGCCCGGCGGCGTTCAGGAGCGACTGCGCCGTGAGCGAGGCGGGCGCGACGAGCGCGAGGAAGGCGAGGGCCGAAAGCAGACGTCTCATCATGGGAGCTCCACCGACCGCCCGGCCGTGATCACGAGCTTGAGAACCGGGGCCTGCAGCGTCGCCGGTCCGTAGAAGGCGGCGAAGGCGATGGATACCGGCTCGAAGGTGGACAGGAGCGCGAGCGTGTGTGGCGGCGGGATCGCCGAGGTGGAATCGGGCTGGAGCAGCGTGCGCACGAACGAGGTGATCGGGATCTCGACCTCGGTCTCGGTCTCGGACGTGAAGAGCTCGGGGCCCAGCCGCTTCCCCACGCTCGCCGTGAAGAGCGAGTTGCCCAGCGGCGTCTTGGGAAGCGTCGAGCGGTCGAACACCGGGCGCACGTCGAGGTTGACCGTGTCCGACGGCGCGAAGGACGGCGCCGTTCGTCGGGTGCGCAGGACGATGGCCGCGTAGCTGAGGCGACCGGCGGTCAGGTCCATCGGACAGGTGACCACGGCGCACAGCGCGGCGGGCTCGCTGAGCGTGTGCGGGATGCTCAGGTCGAGGACCGTCCGCCACGACGGCGTTCCGCCGACGCGGAGCTCGTCGTCCGGCGGCGGCACCGCGGGGGTGTACACGAACGTCATCTCCTGGCGGTTCGCGACCAGGGTCACGGTCGTGTCCGGGTTGAGCGACGGCTTCGTGTCCACCTGCATGAGGACGTTCGTCACCTCGAGGCGGACGCCCTGGGAGAGGGCGGCCAGTCGCAGTCCCTTGTCCGAGGAGGTATCCGACAGCGCCGCGGACCAGGTCGCCACCTGTGCGGAGTCGAGCTCGAAGACGGCGGAGTCACCCACCGTCGGATCCCACTCAGTGGTGAGGACGTCGGTGATCGGTCCGGCGCCCGGCGTCTCCCATGGGGTCTCCTCTCCGATGCTGTCCACCGCGAGGTCCCAGGTGGCGCTGGGGGCGTCCCAGGCCTGGTGGAACATGCCGACCTGGAGGCTCACCGGTCCGTCGGTGACCGTCCCCACCGAGTCCACCACGGCGATGATGCGCCCGCGCAGGACCTGGAGGAGGGTGTCGGTGCGTTGGGTTCCCGCCGTGTCGCGGACGCTCGCGCTCTTCGGGACCGTGAGGAGGCGGACGAGGGTGTGGGCCTCCAGGGAGTCCCCGTAGGCATGGCTCACGATGCCGAGCCCGAGGTCGTCCGTCGACCCGAAGCCGCCGAACACGGCGAGGTTCGCCGCGAACTGGTCCCAGGGCAGCCGCACCTCCACGGTGACGGGCTCCTCGGGGAGCACGCTCTCGTCGACGCCCGTGGGCACGATCTCGCTGCAGGCGAGGCTTCCGAGCACGACGAAGGCCAGCAACGAGGCCGGTCGGTTGCGGTTCACGCGGTCTTCCTCTGGTTCGGCACGGTCCTCACGTCCTCGTGTCCTCGCTCGTCGGTCCTTCTCGTCGGGTCGGCAGCCCCCGGAAGGGCACCGGAAACAGCTCGTCCAGCGTCCACTCGACGCGCTCGCCACCAGCCTCGGAGACGATGCGCAGCGCCGGGGCGAACTCCGCCAGCACCTGGCGGCACGCGCCGCACGGCGTCACGGCCTCGCTGCCGTCCGTAACGATCGCGATCGCCTGGAAATGACGATCACCGGCAACCACCGCCGCGCACACGGCGGCGCGCTCGGCGCATACGGTGAGACCGTACGAGGCGTTCTCTACGTTGCACCCCACGTGCGTGGTGCCGTCCTCTGCGAGCAGCGCGGCGCCCACGCGGAAGCCGGAGTACGGGGCATGCGCCCGGTCCCGCGCCTCCCTGGCCCGGGCCAGCAGGGCGTCAGTCTCCAAATTCGTCATCCAGCCAGATGCGCGGCACGCGGGGCGTGAAGCCGGTGAGGACCTCGTAACTGATCGTCCCCGCCAGCTGCGCCACCTCGTCCACGGTGATGTGCGCTCCGCCGTCGGCGCCCACGAGCGTCGCCACCTCGCCCGCCTCCACCCCCGGCACGTCGCTGATGTCTACCACCGTGACGTCCATGGAGATCCGTCCGATGATCGGGACCCGGCGGCCGCGAAGCAGCGCCGAGCCTCGATTTCCGAGCGATCGGGGCAGCCCGTCCCCGTATCCGATGGCCAGCGTGGCCCATCGCTCGTCGCGACCGCTCCGGTACGTGGCGCCGTAGCCGACCGTGGTCCCGGCCGGTGCCTCGCGCACGTGGACCACGCGCGCGCGCACCGCCGCCACCTCTTCCGGCGCGGGCGACCCGGCGCCCACCCGGCCCCCGTACAGGAAGATCCCAGGGCGCACCGCGTCGGCCGCGTAGCGGGGACAGCGCAGGGCGCCGGCGCTGTTCAGGGCGTGCACCAGGGCGTCCGGCGGCGGCGCGGCCCGCGCCAGCGCGTCCTGCAGGCGCGCCCACTGCTCGTCGACCGTGTCGGTTCCCTCATCGGCGGAGTGCAGGTGTGTGAACGACGCTTCCCAACGGGCGCCGTCGCGGTGGGCTTCGTGCGCCGCCGGGGCCCAGCGCTCCGCCTCTCGCCAGTCGAAGCCCGCGCGCCCCATCCCGGTGTCGATCTCGAGGTGGAAGGCCGGCGTTCGTCCGCCGGCCTGTGCGCGCAATCGCGCCAGGGCGGACAGGCTCGAGATCGAGAGCGTCAGCCCCGCCGCGACGGCGTCGGCGACGGAGCCGGGCGGCACCGGGCTGAAGACGCAGATCGGGCGGGTCACGCCGAGGGCCCGCAGGGCGACGCCCTCCTCCACGGCGGCGACGCCGAACGCCCAGGGGTCCTCCACAGAGAGGGCGGCCACGGCCCCGGCCAGGCCCGTGCCGTACGCGTCCGCCTTCACCATCGGGACGAGGCGGACCCCCGGACCCACGGACGCGCGAATCCGGGCCAGATTGCCGCGCAGCGCGGCGGCCCGGACCTCCATCCAGGCGCGGCTCCGACTGTCCGTTGACATAGACCGTGAAAGATGCGAGAAAGGAGCGCCCGAGCAACCCGAAGGAGCCCGCCGCGCCCTCCATGACCGAACCCGAAACGCACCCCCGCACCGAGACCCCGCGCTTCGACGGACCGGGCGAGCTGGACCGGGCCCTCGCGCTCGTCCGCTTCCTGCGCGTCCACTGCCCATGGGACCGCGCACAGACGCCCGAGACGCTCGTTCCGCACCTCCTGGAGGAGACGCACGAGGTGGTCGACGCGATCCGCGACGGGAAGGACGCGGAGCTCGAGGGTGAGCTCGGAGACCTCCTCCTCAACCTCGCCTTCCAGGTCGTGCTCGGCGAGGAGGCGGGGCGCCTCGACGCCGCGGGCGTCTACGCCCGGCTCGAGGAGAAGATGGTACGCCGCCATCCGCAGATCTTCGGGGAGGGCGAGCGCCGGGCCTGGGAGGCGCTCAAGGCCGCGGAGAGGTCGGCGGGAGAGGGCGTGCTCGAGGGACTGGCCAGCGGACTCGATCCCCTCACGAAGGCGCATCGCATCCAGGAACGCGTGGCCGGGGTGGGCTTCGACTGGGAGGACCACCATGGGGCCTGGGACAAGGTCGTCGAGGAGCTCGAGGAGGTGCGTGAGGCCCTCGCCTCGGGGGACGCCGGCGCCATCTCCGAGGAGCTCGGCGACCTCCTCTTCGCCGTCGTGAACCTGACGCGGCTGGCGGGCGCGCACGCCACGACGGCGCTCGACCGCGCCAACCGGAAGTTCCGTCGACGCTTCGAGCGGCTGGAGGCGCTCGCACGCGAGCGCGGGATCCGCATGGAGGAGGCGGGGCTCGAGGTGCTGGACGGGCTCTGGGACGAGCTGAAGGCGGAGGACCGGAAGTCGGCCGGAGGCTGAGGCCAGGGAGCGTCCCGGTGTGGGCGGGGGTGGTCCGCCCTCAGTACCCGACGCGCTTGTCCACCAGGTTCCGCAGCTCCTCGCCCGCGGACCACCGCTCCAGGTTGTCGACGATCAGCGCGGTCTCCCGCTCCCAGAAGGACCGCGTCACCGCGGAGACGTGGGGCGTGAGCAGGACGTTCGGCAGGCCCCAGAGCGGATGGCCCTCGGCCAGCGGCTCGTGGGCGAAGACGTCGAGCGCCGCACCCCGGAGCCGCCCCGCGCGCAGCTCCTCGACGAGCGCCTCCTCGTCCACGAGCTTGCCGCGCCCGACGTTGACCAGGAGCGCGCCGTCCTTCATGCGCGCCAGGGCGTCGGCGTCGATCATGCCCCGCGTCTCGTCGGTCTCCGGGGCACACAGCACCACGACGTCCGCCTCGCGCAGCACGGTATCGAGCCCGGCGGGGCCGTAGAGCAACTCGATCCGGTCGGCGAGGCGCCCGCCCCCGCGGACCGGCGAGAGTCGGCCCTCGCTCCCCTGGGGCTTGGCGCGTTTCACGGCGATCACGCGCGAGCCCAGGCTCGCCACCCGGCGGGCGACCTCGCGGCCGATCCCCCCGAAGCCGACCAGCCCGACGATGGTGTCCCCCATCTCGCGCAGCTGCGAACCCTCGCCGTAGAAGGGCTCCTTCGACCAGACGCCGCGCGCCTTGGCCGCGACCGCGTGGTCGAGCCCGCGACCGAAGTGCAGGATCATCGCCAGCACGGTCTCGGCCATCGGGGGCGCGTGGATCCCCGCCGAGTTCGTGAACAGCACCGGGCTGGAGAGCATCTCCGGCGTGAGCGAGCTGCCGACCCCGGCCGCCCCGGAGTGGACCCATTTCAGCTCGGGCCCGGCACGCAGCAGCTCGGCGGCGATCCCGTAGCCGAAGTAGACCTCCGCTCCCGCGACGGCCTCGAGCACGGAGGGGGCCACGCGGCCGGCGCCGTCCCCCGAGCCGTCCGTGGTCTCCTCGATCACGACGAGCTCCCACTCGGGCGGGAGGGCGTCGCGGATCCGCTCCGGCACCCACGCGGGCAAGGCCCACACGGGGCGCCGGTCCATCATGTCCAGGACGGCACGCTGCATCGAGCGGGCTCCTGCTCCTAGGGGAAGAGGCGGTTCATCATCCGCGGGAAGGGGATGAACTCGCGGATGTGGTGCCGACCCGTGATCCAGGCGACGGTCCGCTCCACGCCGAGCCCGAAGCCGGAATGAGGGAAGGTGCCGTAGCGTCGGAGGTCGAGGTACCAGGAGTACGCCTCCTCCGGGAGCTTCTCCTCGCGGATGCGCGCCAGGAGACGGTCGAGGTCGTCCTCACGCTGGCTCCCGCCGATGATCTCGCCGTAGCCCTCCGGCGCCAGGAGGTCGTCGCACAGCACGGTGCGCGTATCCTCCGGGTTCTCCTTCATGTAGAAGGCCTTCGCCTGCTTCGGGTAGTCGTGCACGAACACCGGGAGGTCGTAGTCCTCGGTGAGCAGCTGCTCGTCCGGCGCGCCCAGGTCGGCGCCCCACGCGATGTCGTTGCCGCGCTCGTTCAACCGCTCCACCGCCTTCGTGTAGCTGATGCGCGGGAACGGCGGCTTCACGTGCTCGATCTTCGAGGTGTCCCGCTCGAGCACCTTCAACTCCTCCTGGCAGCGCTCGAGCGCGCGCTCGACCAGGTAGGACACGAAGTCCTCCTGGAGCCGCATGTTGTCGTCCGAGTCGGCGAACGCGACCTCGGGCTCCACCATCCAGAACTCGGTGAGGTGGCGGCGTGTCTTCGACTTCTCGGCGCGGAAGGTCGGCCCGAAGCAGTACACCTTCCGGAACGCCGGACAGGCCGCCTCGACGTAGAGCTGGCCCGTCTGCGCGAGGTAGGCCTTCTCCCCGAAGTAGTCGGTGGAGAAGAGCGTGCCCGCGTGCTCGCCGATCGAGCCGGTGAGGATGGGCGTGTCGATGCGCGTGAAGCCGCGGCCGTAGAAGAAGTCGTGGATCGCCTGCTCCACCTCGGCGCGCACCTTCAGCCCCGCGCGCTGCTGCGAGGAGCGCAGCCAGAGGTGACGGTGGTCCAGAAGGAAGTCGACCCCGTGCTCCTTGGGCTGGATCGGGTACTCCTGCGCGAGCGAG
Source organism: uncultured Gemmatimonadales bacterium (assembly GCA_963823035.1). Lineage (GTDB taxonomy): Bacteria > Gemmatimonadota > Gemmatimonadetes > Longimicrobiales > Gaopeijiaceae > SZUA-318. The sequence goes on along the minus strand of CAWGKG010000011.1, from coordinate 67,593 downwards.
ATCACCGCCATCCCCGTCACGCCGATCTCGAAGCCGCCGGGGGCGCGGTCGTCGGCGCGCACCTCCCCGGTGACGGAGACCACGGACTCCTGCGTGAGGAGTGCCTGCGCCTCCCAGGCCGGCTCGTCGACCTGCTTCTTCACCATCACGCACTGGGCGATGCCCGTCCCGTCGCGGAGCACCGTGAACGCGACCTTGCCGTGGCCGCGGGTGGTCTCCACCCACCCCTTCACGGTCACCTCCTCGCCGACGTGCCGGCCCAGCTCCTTGATCTCCACCATGTCCCGCCGTCTCATCCGGTTCGTGAGGAACGCCCGCGCCTCGAAACGCGGGCGCCGAAGCGTATCACCCGACGCCGAACATCTCCAGACGCCCGGCGTACCGGGCCTCGAGATGTGCCTTCACCGCCGCGTTCTCCGGACGCACCAGCTCGGGGTCGCCCTCCACCAGGTCGCGGGCGGCGGCCTGCGCGCGCACGAGCAGGTCCTCGTCCTCCAGAAGGTCCGCGAAGCGGAGCGCGGGCGTGCCATGCTGCTGCGCGCCGAAGAGGTCCCCCTGGCCGCGGATGCGCAGATCGGCGCGCGCCACCGCGAAGCCGTCCGCCGTGTCGCGAAGGACCTTCAGGCGCTCGGCCGCCTCCTCGCCCGGCTCGGCCACCAGGATGCAGTGGCTCTCGGCCGCCCCCCGCCCGACCCGACCCCGGAGCTGGTGGAGCTGGGAGAGGCCGAAACGCTCCGCGTGCTCGATCACCATGACGGAGGCGTTGGGCACGTCGATCCCGACCTCGATGACCGTGGTGGCCACGAGGAGGTCCAGCTCTCCGGCGAAGAAGGCTCGCATCACCCGGTCCTTCTCCTCGGAGGGGAGCTGCCCGTGCAGGAGGCCCAGGCGCCGATTCGGGAACACGGTCGCGCTCAGGCGCGCGAACTCCTCCGTGGCGGCCAGGAGGTCGACCTTCTCGGACTCGGCGACCAGGGGGTAGACCACGTAGGCCTGGCGCCCGGCCTCCAGCTCCGCGTCCACGAAGGCGTAGACCGCGTCGCGGCGGTCGGGGGCGCGCAGCACGGTCCTCACCGGCGTGCGGCCGGGGGGGAGCTCGTCGACCACGCTCAGGTCCAGGTCGCCGTAGAGCGCCATGGCCAGGGAGCGCGGGATCGGCGTAGCGGACATGACGAGCACGTCGGCGCGCCGGTCTCCGTGGTCGGCGAGGGCCATCCTCTGGCGCACGCCGAAGCGGTGCTGCTCGTCCACCACCACGAGGCCGAGGCGGGCGAAGGCGACCGCGTCCTGGATGAGCGCGTGCGTGCCCACCACGACCTTCGCCGCGCCCGTGCGGATCGCCTCGAGCGCCTGCCTCCGCTCGGCCGCGCCGAGCGCGCCCGTAAGGAGCACCACCTCCACGCCGAGCGGGCCGAGCAGCGCGCCGATCCTGCGCGCGTGCTGCTCGGCGAGGATCTCGGTGGGCGCCATGAGGGCGGCCTGCGAGCCCCCCTCCACGGCCAGCAGCATCGCGAAGAGCGCCACCACCGTCTTGCCCGAGCCGACGTCGCCCTGGATCAGCCGGTTCATGCGTCGCTCCGACGCCATGTCCGCGTAGACCTCCTTCAGCACGCGCACCTGGGCCTCGGTGAGCTCGAAGGACAGCGCCTCGTGGAGCGGTCGGATCAGCTCGTTCGTGCGGACGTGCGCCAGCCCGGGCGTGGCGCCGACCTGGCGGTGGCGTACCTGCGCCTGCATGACCTGGAGGAAGAAGAGCTCGTCGAACGCGAGGCGCCGTCGGCCGACACGGGCCGCGGTCGGGGCCGTCGGCCGATGCAGGAGGGCGAGCGCCTCGGAGAGGCGAGGCAGATCGAGCGCCGCCCGCGCCCCGTCCGTGAGGTATTCGTCGTCGTCCGCCCAGGAGAGGAGCGCGTCCAGGTTCTTCTCGAACACGCCGCGCAGCACCCACTGCGGCACGTCTTCGGAGGCGGGGTAGGTCACGAAGACCGTGCCCGCGCGCGCCGGTTGGTCGCCGGCTCGCGCGATCACGGTGTGCTCGCGAGGCTGGAGCTGATGGCCGTGGAAGAAGCGGACCGGACCCGTCACCAGCAGCACGTCGCCCTCGCGGATCTTCCGGTCCAGCCAGGCCTGCCCCGGCCAGGCGACGGTGATCATCCCGGTGTCGTCCTGGAGGACCGCCTGGAAGATCCGCAGCCCCTTGCGGGTCGGGATCACCCCCTTGGAGCGCACGCGGCCGATGGCGGTCGCGTCCATCCCCACGCGCAGCTCGCGGATCGGCTGCACGGTGGAGGCGTCGTCGTAGCGGCGCGGCACGTGGTAGAGCAGCTCGCGCGCGGTCGTGATGCCGAGCGTCGCGAAGGCGTCGGCGCGGCGCGGGCCCACCCCCTTGAGGAACTGGATCGGCCGGTCGAGGTGCGAGAACCCGGCCATTCCGCTACGCGAAGATCCCGTCCACGAACGCGTCGGCGTCGAACGCCTCGAGGTCGTCGAGGCCCTCGCCGACGCCCACCAGCTTCACCGGCACCCCGAACTCCTCCTGGAGCGACACGACGATCCCCCCGCGGGCGGTGGAGTCCATCTTGGCGAGGACGATCCCGGTGACGTCGACCGCCTCCCGGAACGCCTGCAACTGGCGCACGGCGTTCTGGCCGACCGTGGCGTCGAGCACGAGGAGCGTCTCGTGCGGGGCGCCCTCGATCTTCTTGCGCACGACGCGATCGATCTTGCGCAGCTCCTCCATGAGGCCGCGGTTCGTGTGCAGCCTTCCGGCCGTATCGATGAGGAGCACGTCGGTGCCGCGGGCCGTGGCGGCCTCGATGGCGTCGAACGCCACCGCAGCCGGGTCGCCGCCCTGCTGGCCGCGGACGAAGGCGGCGCCCACCCGCTCGGCCCAGATGCCGAGCTGCTCGACGGCACCTGCGCGGAAGGTGTCCGCCGCCGCCACCATGACGCTGCGCCCCTCCTTGCGGAGGTGGTGGGCGAGCTTGGCGATCGACGTGGTCTTCCCCACCCCGTTCACCCCCACGATCAGGTAGACCGTCGGCGGCGCGTCGGCAGCCGCGAGTGGGGCCTCGGCTCCCGGCGCCAGGATGTCACGGATCTCCTCGCGGAGCGCGTCGCGCAGGCTCTCGGCGCCCCGCACCTTGCCGCGGCGGGCGCTGTCCTCCACGCGGCCGACCAGGCGCAGGGTGGCGGGCACGCCGAAGTCGGCCTGCAGGAGTCGCTCCTCGAGCGTCTCCAGCGACTCGTGGTCCATGCCCCCGGCCAGGACGCGCACGTCCGTGAGGGCGAGGTCCACGACCCGCCGCCAGAGGCCCTTCTTCCGCTCCGGTGCTTTCTTGAAGAGACGCGCCATGGCTCCGCGCGATGAGGTCCGGGGATTCCTTCCTACCGCAGCCCGGCCCGCCGGCGTCCTATCCACTCCACGCACAGGAGGGCCAGGATCAGAAGATAAGGCCACGGAGAGGTTCTGAGAGGGCGCCCCGGATCGCCGACCACGGATGCGGCGCGCGCGGAGGACGGCGCCTCCGGCGTCGTCGGGCGGGGAAGCATCTCGGTGGTGCGCGCCTCGACGTCGAAGCGCCCCTCCCCCATCGGGTCGTCCGCCGCGGAAGCCGTGAAACGGTACGTACCGGGCGGGAGCCGGCCGACCGACCGACCGGCACCCGCGGGGAGGAGCGTGTCCACCACCGTGCGTATCGAGTCGCGGATCTCCAGGCGCACGGAGTCGCCTTCCTCGCCCGGCACCCACCAGCGCACCGCGTCTCCGCGAGCCACCACCCACGACTCCGGGCGCACGTCCCCGGCTACCGTCGCCGGATCCTGCGCGAGCAGCCAACCCGCCACACCCGACCACAGGCGTCGGTAGGCGTCCCTGCCCTCCCCGCCCCGCGCCGCCCACCGCCAGAAGCCCGAGGCGAGCACGATGGCCCGGCGGCGCGTGCCGGCCCGATCGAGCAGGAGGGCGGGCTGGCCCGGCCCCGTGCTGCGGAAACGGAGGAGGAGCGGTGCGTCGGACGGGGTCCGGTCGACCAGGGGGAGCACCGGCCCGAGCGGCGGGAGGTCCTGCCACCGGGCACCGGCGAGCTCGGCCGCGAGCGGCGAGGCCGCCGTCTCCGGGACGGGGTACCACTCGCCCGGCGTCGGTGCGCCCGTTCGGACATCGACCGCAGCGGCCCCCTGGGCGTCGAGGGGCCACAGGACGGTGCGGCCGTTGCGCCGGGCGAGCCTGCGACCCCAGGCGTCCGTCTCTCGGTCGAGACCGTGCACCACGAGGAGCGACGCGTCGCGCGCGGCCGCGGCCACGCGCGTGGAATCGACCGGCAGAGCCCGCTGGTAGGCCCGCCCCATCGGGACGAAGCGGTCCGGCCCCACGCGCAGGTACCCGGTCGCGCGCAGCCCGGTGGCCTCGCCGAGCACCTCGAGGAGGGCGCGCGGCTCCCAGTCCGGCCGGAGCGAGACCACCACGAGCCCGCCTGCCTCGTGCCCGGCGGACATGTACGCCACGCCCTGGTCGTCCGAGGGGAAGCCGTCGTCGGGCACCCGAACGGCCGCCGTGTAGCGGAGGCGCCCTTCGCCCCGTGGGGCCGGCAGCGCGAGCGGAATGCGCACGCGCGCGCCCGGCTCCGGCGCGGCCACGGTACGGGACAGGACGAGTCGGTCCTCTTCGCGGACCTCGACGGCGACCGAGTCCCCAGCTCCCTCGGCGAACAGCTCCAGCGTGCCCTCCACGGGCTCACCGCGCTCGAGCTGGTCCGGCACCGTGAACGCCGCGACGCCCGCGTTCACCACCTCGCCGCCGAAGGAATCGAACCCGACGGCGACGCGCGCCAGCGCCAGCGCGGACGCCACCTCGACCGGATCGTCGAAGCGCAGGTCCGAGAGGACGCGTACCTCCGTGACACCCGCTTCGGCCGCGCGCGACATGGCGGGTGCCAGCGCGGTGCGCAACTCCTCCGGCGCCTCCCCCATCTCGGTTCCCCCGTCCGGCGTGACGTGGTCGCCGAAGCGGACCACCGTCCATCCCTCGGCCTCGAGCCGACGGGCGCGCTCGGCCGCCGCGCGCCACGCCGGCTGCGCGCCGGCCGTCATGCTCAGCGAGCCGTCGAGAAGGGCCCAGCGCGCGTGGGGACCCCCACCGCCACCCCAGGGAATGTGGAGGTCGAGGAGGAGCGCGAGGAGAAGGAGGAGCGTGACGCTCCGCAGCGCCGCCAGGCGTCGCCCGCTACGGACCGGCAGCTCGGCGCGCAGGTAGATCCAGAAGGTGTAGAGGGCGAGCGCGCCGGCGAGCAGCGGGAGGAGGACGAGCCGGATCACCCCCCGGAGTCTTGCCCGTCGTTCCGGTCGTTCCGGTCGGGCTGCGCCTGGTCGTCCAGATCGTTCTGCGTGAAGGCCTCGGCGGTCCGCACCGGACCGGCACCCGGGATCGACTCGAGCAACGCCGTGCGCGCGGCCATGTCGGCGTGCCACCGATCGAACGCGTCGGACGGGACCGGGTCGCCCGCCGGGAGCTTCACGGAGAGCGGATCCATCTGCTGGCCGCCCCGCAGCATCTCGTAGTGCAGGTGCGGCCCGGTGGCCAGCCCGGTCATGCCGACGTAGGCGATCACGTCGCTCTGATGCACCCGCGAGCCGACGCTGATCCCCCTCTTGAAGCCCTGGAGGTGCCCGTACCGGGTCACGATGCCATTGGGGTGCCGGATCTCCACGGTGTTGCCGAAGTCGCCCTTGCGAGCGCGGTAGATCACCACGCCGTCCGACGTCGCCATCACCGGGGTGCCGGCATCCGCCGCGTAGTCGACGCCCTTGTGGGCACGCCACTTCTTGAGCACCGGGTGGTAGCGCGCCGCGGTGAACCGCCCCGAGATGCGTCGGTACTCGAGCGGCTTCATGAGGAAGGCGCGCCGCACCGACTTCCCGTTCAGGTCGTAGTACGAGCCTTCGCCGTCGCCGTTGGGATCGAAGTAGACCGCGTAGTACGGCGTGCCGCTGTTGGTCAGCTGCGCCGCCAGCAGCTTCCCGCCGCGCATGGAGCCGTCGGGACGGACCTCCCGCTCGAACACGAAGCGGTAGGTATCGCCGACACGGATCTGGCGGGAGAAGTCCACCTGCCACTGGAAGACCCGATCGAGGTAGTCGATGATCCGGTTGCGGTCGTTCGCCGGCATCCCTTGCAGCGCCGGGTCCCGGATGACCGCGGTCCAGAGCACGGTCTCGATCTCGCCGGACGCGAACACGGTGTCGACGAAGATGGGGGTCTCGACCATCTCGGACGACCAGCCGGCCTCCTCCGAGCGAGACATCCGCACGGTTTCGTCGGAGTTGATCGCGATGTCCACGCCGCGCAGGACGTGGTCGTCCGAGCGGTAGCGCAGCGTGATCTCGCTGCCCGCGCGCATCCTGCGCGGGCTCGCGTGCTCACCGAAGGCGAGGAGGAAGCCGGACTGCTCGGAAGCGCCGATGGCGCTCTGCAGGAGCTCCCCGAGCGTCTGGTTGCGCCCCAGCTCGAGGACCTCGACGTCCTCGGCAGGCCGCGCGTAGACCGCGTCCAGCGTGCCGACGTCGATCGGCGCCCCCATGGAGCAGGAGGACGCCGCCGCGGCCGCGAGAGCCGCGGTCAGGAGTCGCCAGCGCAGTCGGACGTTCGGAAGCACGTGAATCCACACCTCCAGGGGAACCGCGAGCCGCTCGGCGGGGGAGGAAGATCCCGCCGGACGACCAGCCGCCTCGGACGTCCTTTCGGACTCAGTCCATCTGGCGGCGAATGAACGTTGGTATGTCCAACTCGGAGAACTGTTCCCGCGTGACCGTGCGCTCGGGGAATCGGTTCAGCGGCAGGACGGGCTCCGCCCGGCCGCCACCCACGGCGGCGACGCGAACTTCTTCCTGAACAACCTGACGGTGCGGGTTCGGTTGCGCCATGGGCTCCTCTCTCGGCTGCGGCCGGGACTGGGGCTGCGCCCGGGGGCGCTTGAAGTCCGGTCGGATCACCTTCTCCTCGTCCGCCGAGTCGAAGCCCGTGGCGATGACGGTGACGCGGATGCGACCCTCGAGCTCCGGATCGTGCACCGCGCCGAAGATGATCTCGGCCTCTTCCCCAGCCTCTTCCTGAATGATGGACGAGATCTGCGTGACCTCGTCGATCGCAAGGTCCATGCCGCCCGTGATGTTGATCAGGACCCCCCTCGCGCCGGAGATCGAGACGTCGTCGAGCAAGCGGCGACGAGATGGCCTCCTGGGCGGCCTCCTGGGAGCGGTTGTCACCCTCTCCGAAGCCCGTTCCCATCAGGGCCGGGCCCCTGCACGCCATGATCGTGCGCACGTCCGCGAAGTCCACGTTCACCTCTCCGGTGACGCGGATCAGGTCGGAGATGCCCTGGGTGGCGTTCAGCAGGACCTCGTCGGCCTTTTTTAGCGCATCCCGGAACGAAGTGCCCTTCGGCACCACCGCCAGCAGTCGGTCGTTGGGCACCACGATCATCGTGTCCACGCACCGCCGGAGCTCCTGCAGGCCGAGCATCGCCTGCCGCTCCCGCTTCTTCCCCTCGAAGGAGAACGGCCGGGTCACGACGCCGATGACGAGCGCGCCCATGTCGCGCGCGATCTCGGCCACCATGGGGGCCGCGCCCGTGCCCGTGCCGCCGCCCATGCCGGCGGTGACGAACACCAGGTCCGCGCCCTCCAGCGCGCCGCGCACCTCGTCCTCGCTCTCCGAGAGCGCCTGGCGGCCGATCTCCGGGCGCGCGCCGGCGCCCAGACCGCGGGTGAGCTTCTTCCCGATCTGGATCGTCACCTGCGAGCGCGCGCTCTTCAGGGCCTGCGCGTCGGTGTTCATCGAGATGAACTCGACGCCCTCCAGGTCCTCGTCGATCATCCGGTTCACGGCGTTGCCGCCGGCCCCGCCTACGCCCACGACCTTCATGCGCGCGTTCCGGATCGGCGTCTCTTCGAACTCGAAGATCATCATGGTGGCTACTCCCTCCTGAGCAGTGGTGGACTAGAAGAATTCCCTGAGCCAGGTGCCGAGCTTGGTGAGCACGCCCGACGTGAGCGTCGAGGCGCCCTCTCCGGTTTCCGCGAAGCGGTCGGCCCCCCAGAGCGCGAGGCCGGCGGCGATGCTGAACTTCGGGCGCGCCACGGAGTCGGCGAGGCCGTACAGCCCGTCGCGCGGGACGCCGTAGCGGACCGGCGCGGCGAAGATCTGCTGGGCCAGCTCGACGATCCCGGGAAGCGCGACGGTGCCTCCGGTCAGGACGATGCCGGCGGCGAGGCGGTCGAGGAGATCGGCGTCCTGCAGCTCCTGCTGCACGAGGCCGAACATCTCGTCCAGCCGCTGCTCGACGATGTGCGCGATCAGCTCGCGGGCGACGGCGCGCTTCTGGTTCGGCGACGGCCCGGGAAGCTCCACGGTCTCACGCGGGTCCACCAGCTGCGCGTAGGCGGTGGCGTAGTGCTCCTTGGCCTTCTGGGCTTCGGCGTGGGGGATCGACAGGCCGCGCACGAGGTCGGCGGTGAGCGTGCCGCCCCCGAAGGGGAGGATGGAGACGTGGCGGATCTTCCCCTCGTAGTACGCCGCCAGATCCGTGGTGGAGGAGCCGATCTCCACCATGCAGACGCCGACCTCCTTCTCGTCCTCGGTGAGCACGGCGCGTGCGCCCGCGAGCGGCTCCAGCACCAACTCCTGGACGCGGTAGCCCGCCCGGTTGACGGCTTTGCGGATGTTGGCGGCCGTCGTCACGGCGGAGGTCACCAGGAAGACCTCGGCCTCGAGCCGGACGCCCGACAGCCCGATCGGGTCCTTGATCCCGCGCTGGTGATCCACACGGTACTCCTGCGGGATGGCGTGCAGCATCTCGCGGTCCGGAGGAAGCGCCACGGCACGCGCCACCACGTGGACGCGCTCCACGTCGTCCGGGGTCACCTCCTCCTCGGCGATCGCCACCACCCCCATGGACGTCGACGCCCGGATCTGGTCGCCGCCCATGCCCGCGTAGACGCGGTCCACCGTGGCGCCCGCCATGAGCTCGGCCTCCTTGATCGACGAGCGGATCGACTCGGTCATCTCCTCGATGTTCGTGACCATGTCTCCGCGCAGGCCGCCCGTACGGGCCTGGCCGACGCCGAGGATCGTCAGACCGGGACGACGCGGATCCGCCACGATCTCGCCGATGACGGCGCACGTCTTCGTGGTCCCGATGTCCAGGCCTGCGATGAGGTTGGCGCGCATGATGCCTCTAGTGGGTGCGGCGGACCACAACCTGGTCCGCGAATCTCAGGTCGATCTGGGTCGGTGCTTTCGACGGCTCACGTCCGAGCGCGTCCGCGAGCGCGGCCAACCCCTCGCGGAGGCGGGCAGACGAGGCGCCGGGCTCCATCAGGAAGTCCACCTCGGGCTCCGCCCAGCGCGCCACCACCGAGTGCCCGTCTTCCCACGCCACTTCGGAGACGAGCTGTACGAAGGCCGTGTCGGCGTCCTGCAGGCGCGCCACCTCCGCCGCGAGCTTGCGTCCGCGCGACGGCAGCAGGCGGGTGAGGCGCGCGGGCCGCTCGTCGATCAGCATGACAGGGAGGTCCAGGCGGCGCCTGGCGGGGTCGATCGGGAGGCGCACGCCGCGCGCGTCGACGGGCTCGAGCGTGGGCGTCGGCACGAGCGCCACCGGCCGGCGCTCCGTGACCTGAACGACGAGCGTGCCGGGCATCCGTCGCCGGACCCGCACGGTCTCCACCAACGGGCTCTCCGCCAGCCGCTGCTCCCACTTCCCGGTGTCGCTCCAGATGCTCGCGTCCGGATCGAGGCGGAGCAGCTTCGTCGCCTCGGCGCGGTCGAGGTAGTCCAACCCGGTGAAGGCGACGTCCGTGACGCGAAAGAGCTTCATCGACGGCAACACGTCCATCACCTTCGAGCCCGCCATCCACAGGGCCCCCAGGACCAGCGTCCACGTCACGATGCGAAGCTCCCTACGCATGGACCCGCTCCTCGAGGAGGTGGAGCACCGCACCGCCGACGCGCTCCACCGAGCCCGCGCCGAGCGTCAGGAGCACGTCGCCCGCGCGCAGCGTGGGCGCGAGCGCGGCCGGGAGCGCGTCCAGCTCCGCGTCGTGGTAGTGCACCTCGCGCGTGCCCGCGGCGCGAGCCGCCTCGGCCACCAGCTCCCCGGTCACCCCGGGGATCGGGGCCTCGCGGGCCGGAAAGACGTCCGTGATCCACGCCACGTCGGCGCCGGAGACGGCGTCGCCGAACGCCCTGTGGAAATCCCGCGTGCGCGAGTAGAGGTGCGGTTGGAAGGCCACCACCAGGCGCGCCCCGGGGAAGGCCGCGCGTGCGGCCTCGAGGGTCGCGGCGATCTCCGTGGGATGGTGCGCGTAGTCGTCCACGACGCGCACGCCGTCGGATTCTCCCAGGCGCTCGAAGCGCCGCCCCACGCCGGCGAACCCCTCCAGCGCGGCGCGGATGGCGGGCCACTGCGCCCCGACGGCGCGGGACGCCGCGGCGGCGCCGAGTGCGTTGCGCAGGTTGTGACGGCCACGGGCGGCGAGGCGCAGCGCTCCGCGGTCCACGCCGTCCTCGAAGACCCTGCACAGGGTCGCATCCGGCCCGAGGACGACGTCCACCGCGCGCAGTCGGCTCCCTGCCGAGAGACCGTAGGTGGTGCCCCCCTCGGGGATGCCGGCGAGCAGCGCCGAGGCCCCTGTGTCGTCGGCGCACACGACGACCGTGCCTCCGTCGCGGACGCCCTGCAGGAACCTGCGGAAGCCCGTACGCACGCCGTCGAGATCGCCGTAGATGTCCAGGTGGTCGGCCTCGAGGTTCGTCACCACCGCCACGTCCGGCGTGAGCGTGTGGAAGGAGCGGTCGTACTCGTCGGCCTCGACGACGTACAGCTCCCCTCCCCCGAAGCGGAGGTTGCCGCCCCATGCGGCCACCCGTCCCCCGACCAGGCCGGTGGGCTCGAGCCCCGCGGCCGCGAGGATCTCCGTGGCCATCGCGGTGGTGGTGGTCTTCCCGTGCGTCCCGGCGATGGCCACCAGGCGCCCCTGGTTGACCCACGCACCCAGCGCCTGCGCGCGCTTCAGCACGGGGACGCCGCGCTCGATCGCGCGCAGCAGCTCGGGATGGTCGACCGGCACGGCCGAGGTCACCACCAGGGCGGAGGCCTCCTCCACGTGCGCGGCGGCGTGCCCCACCTGGACGGTGGCGCCCAGCCGCTCCAGGTCGGCCAGCGCGCGCGACTCCTTGAGGTCGCATCCGCTCACGCGGCCGCCGTGGCGCAGGAGAAGCTCGGCCAGCGCGCACATTCCCGACCCGCCGGCGCCCATGAAGTGCACGGGACCCTTCGCGGCGAGCGCGCGCAGGTCGACGTCGACGCCGGTCATGCCCCCGCCTCCGGGAAGAAGGGTCGAGACGGCGGCCGCGATCTCCGCGGCGGCTCCGGGGTGGGCCCGACCGCGCGCGGCTTCGGCCATGCGCGCCCGGAGCTCGGCGTCCTCCGCCAGTCGGGTCACGTGCGCCCACAGCGCCGCGCCGGTGAGGCCCGCCTCGGGGGCGACGACCGCGGCGCCCGCCTGCTCGAGCGCGCGGGCGTTGTGCGTCTGGTGGTCGGCCGCGGCGGTCGGGAGCGGCACCAGGATCGCCGGGATCCCGACCTCGAAGAACTCGGCCGTGGTCATCGCGCCCGCGCGCCCCACCGCGAAGTCGGCGGCGGACAGCGCCGCCGGCATGTCCTCGATGTACGGAAGCGCCCGCACCCACGCGGGCGAGCCGGCCTCGGCCAGCGCCTCGGAGACGGCCGCGTGGTGCCGAGGGCCGGTCGACCAGAGGAGGAGCAGCCCGTCCGGACGGGCGAGCGCGCCCTCCGCCACCCCGCGCACCGCGTCCGTGAGCGCGCGGTTGATCCCGACCGCGCCCTGGCTCCCACCGGTGACGAGAACGACGCAACCCGCCTCCGGCAGTCCGAAGACGGCGCGCGCCGCGGCGCGCGTGAGCGCGGGAAGCGCCCGCACGGGGTTCCCGGACACGCGGACCCGGGTGCGGGCCCCGACCGGGAGTCGGCGGGTGGCCTCCGGGAACGCCACGTGGACCTGGCGGGCCCACCGGCTCAGGAGCCGCGTGGTCACGCCGGGCACCGCGTTCTGCTCCTGCAGCACGAGCGGGATGCCCAACACGCCCGCCACGATCCCGGCCGGTCCCCCGGCGTAGCCGCCGGTCACCACCACGACCTCCGGGCGCAGGGTACGCGCGAGGTCCGCGACCTGCAGGACCGAGCGTCCGAGCGCCGGGAGCGCGCGCGCTCCGCCGAGGCGGCTCCCCCGCGCGAATCCCTCGACGGGAAGGAGGAGGTGGTCGACGCCGCGCTCGGGAAGGACCCGCGCTTCGAGCCCCCGCGACGCGCCCACGAAGAAGGGGTGCACGTCCGGGCGCAGGCGCACGAGCGCCTCGGCGAGGGCGAGCGCCGGGTAGAGGTGGCCCCCCGTGCCTCCGCCGGAGAAGACGACCACGACGCCGCCGGAATCATGCACGGGCCCCCTTCCCGCCGGGCGCGGCCCGGGCGACCGAGATCAGGATCCCGAGCGCCGCCAGCGTCACGATCAGGTTCGAGCGCCCGTACGAGACCAGCGGAAGGGCCAACCCGGTGGGCGGTACGAGGCCGAGCCCCACCGCCATGTGCAGGACCGCCTGGAGGGCGATGAGGTTCGTCACGCCGATCGCCAGCAGCTCGCCGAAGAGGTCGGGCGCGCGCCCCGCCACCCGGAAGCCGATCATGACGATCGCGAGGTACAGCGACACGAGGAACGCGACCCCGAGCAGCCCCCACTCCTCGCCGACCATCGCGAAGATGAAGTCGTTGTGGGCGTAGGGGAGGAAGCCGAACTTCTGCCGCCCTTCGCCGAAGCCCACGCCGGTCAGTCCCCCCGAGCCGAGCGCGACGAGCGACTGACGCACCTGGAAGCCCGCGCCCGTGGGGTCCGCTGCCGGGTTGAGGAAGGCGGCGATGCGCTGCGCGCGGAAGCCCACGCCGAGCTGGTGCCAGAGGATCGGCACCGCGGCCACGCCGAGGAAGGCGAAGTGCGCGAAGCGCGCGCCGGCGGCGAACACGACCAGGACGCCGAGCAGCGCGATGAGGACCGCGGTGGAGAGGTCGGGCTCGAGCACGACCGGGACGAGGAGGATCCCCCACATCAGGAAGAAGGGGCCGAGGCCGAGCGACAGGCTCCTGAAGTGCTCGCTCTTCGCCTTCTTCACCGCGATCGACGCCGTCCACACGATGATCGAGATCTTCGCGAACTCGGAGGGCTGGATCGTCACGCCCAGGCGCAGCCAGCGGCGCGCGCCGTTGATCTCCGGGGCGACGCCGTGCGTCCACGGGACCACGATGAAGACGAGCAGTCCCACCGAGACCCAGTACAGCGGCCACGCCAGCTTCGTCCACAGGCGGTAGGGGGTCGCCGCCATCGCCGCGAGCCCGACGAGCCCGACCCCGGCGCCGGCCGCCTGGCGCAGGACGTACCAGGTGTCCGGATGATGCTCCCTCACCGCCAGCACGGAGGAGGCGCTGTAGAGCGTCACCAGCCCGAAGGACAGGAGCAGGAGGGTGAGCACGACGATCGCCGTCGGCTCCCACCCCCGGCCCAGCCCGGAGTCCGGGAGCCTGATCGGGCGCTGCGGCGCCACGTCGACGGGACGCGCGGCCATCAGGCCATCTCCCGGGCCAGGGCGGCGAAGCGACGTCCCCGGTCCTCGTAGTTCTCGAACATGTCGAAGCTCGAGCACGCCGGCGACAGGAGGACGATGTCGCCCTCCTCGGCGCGGGCGGCCGCCGCCGCGACCACGTCCGCGAAGGCGCCCTTCTCGAGCGAGAGCGGCACCGCCCCCTCGAGCTCACCCGCGATGCGCTCGCCCGCGGCGCCGAACGCCACCACCGCGCGGACCCGCCCGACCACGACGGAGCGGAGCGTTCCGAAGTCCTCGCCCTTGTCCTTCCCCCCCAGGAGGAGGACCACCGGCCGCGACAGGCTCTCGAGCGCGCTGCGCGTCGCGGCCACGTTGGTCGCCTTGGAGTCGTTCACCCACAGGACGCCGCGCGCTTCGGCCACCGGCTGCATCCGATGCGGAAGCGGGCGCGCCCGGCGCAGCCCGGCCGCGATCCCTTCGATGCCGGCGCCCGCGACCCGCGCCGTGAGCGAGGCGGCCAGGGCGTCCAGCTGGTTGTGGCGCCCGAGCAGCGGGAGATCGGCCACCGGCACGAGTGCCTCCTCCCCGTCGAGGCGGAGCGTGAGCGTCCCGTCGCGCACGAAGGCGTGCGTGCGGCCGGCGTCGTCGAGCGCGAAGCCGTAGCGCTCACCCGGCGCGTCCCCGGCGAGCCGCTCCACCTCGGCGTCACCGTCGGGGAGGATCCAACGGGAGGAATCGTCCGCGTTCTCGAAGAGGCGCGCCTTGTCCGCGTAGTACGCCCCGACGCTCCCGTACCGGTCCAGGTGGTCGGGCGACAGGTTCGTCACCACGCCGATGTCGGCGCGGAAGCGCTCGATCCCGGCCAGCTGGTAGGAGCTCATCTCGAGGACGTACCAATCCGGCGGCTCGGCCAGCAGCGCGAGCTCCGAGGCCGCGGGCGCGAGGCCTCCGCCCACGTTGCCACCCACCGCGGCGCGCACTCCGGCCGCTTCGAGCAGGTGAGCCACCAGCAGGGTCGTGGTCGTCTTTCCATTGGTTCCGGTGATGGCGATCAGTGGACCCGAGTAGAACCGAACGGCGAGCTCAGGCTCCGAGATCCAGCGTACGCCTCGCTCGGCGAGGGCGCGGAGCACCGGAGCGTCCGGGGGGATTCCGGGGCTGACGACGACGAGGTCGGCTCGCGCCATGCGCTCGACGTCGTGTCCTCCGACCTCCACGTCGGCTCCCAGTCCTCGCAGCTCGGCTCCACCAGCTGCAGTCTGAGGCATCAGCGCGCGAATCCGAGACATAGACCTCTCCTCCGTTTGCGAGGACCAATCGGGCCGCGGCCCTGCCGCTGGCTCCGAGTCCGACCACCGCCACCTTCGCTCCACGCACATCGGCCATATCGCATCCTATGCGCTAACGGATCTTCAGCGTGCTGAACGCGAGCATCGCGAACAGGATGCCGAGGATCCAGAAGCGCACGACCACCTTGGTCTCGGGCCAGCCGAGCTTCTCGAAGTGGTGGTGGATGGGGGCCATCAAGAAGATCCGCCGCCCCTCCCCGTGGCGGCGGGCCGTGTACTTGAACCAGGACGTCTGCAGGATCACCGAGACGCCTTCCATCACGAACACGCCCCCGGCGATCACCAGGAGGAACTCGGCCTTGAGGAGGATGGCCATCACGCCGATGGCGCCGCCGAGGGAGAGCGAGCCGGTGTCGCCCATGAAGACCTCGGCCGGGTGCGCGTTGAACCAGAGGAAGCCGATCGCCGCCCCGGCGAGCGCGGCCGCGAAGATCGACAGCTCCCCCGCCCCCGGGAGGTGGAAGAGGCCCAGGTAGTGGGACGTGTCGATGCGGCCCTCGACGTAGGCCAGGATGCCGAACGTCACCGCCACGATCGCGGTGAGCCCGGCGGCCAGCCCGTCCAGCCCGTCGGTCAGGTTGACCGTGTTCGACGTGCCCGACACGACGATGGCCACGAACACGACGAACGCCGGCGCCCAGAACACGGCGGCGTAGTCGGAGAAGAAGGGCACGCCCGTCATCGTGCTCGGCATGCGCGAGATGGGGTGCACCAGCAGCAACGCGGCGAGGCCGACGCCGAAGCTCACCTGCCCGATCATCTTGTAGCGCGCCACCAGCCCCCGCGGGTGCTTGCGCACGACCTTGAGGTAGTCGTCCAGGAAGCCGATCGCGCCCATCCACAGGAGCGCGGCGAGGGCCAGCACCGTGTACCAGTTCGCGAGCTCGGCCCACAGGAGCGTGGACAGCGTGGCCGCGAAGATGATGATCACCCCGCCCATCGTGGGGGTGCCGGCCTTGTCCAGGTGCGTCTTCGGACCCGCCTCGCGCACCACCTGGCCGACGCGCAGCGAGGTGAGCCACCGGATCGCGAACGGGCCGGCCACGAACGCGAACAGGAGCGACGTCACCACCGCGCCCGCCGCCCGGAAGGTGATGTAGCGGAAGAGGTTGAAGACGATGCTGACGTCCGAGAACCGGGGAAGGAGGTGGTAGAGCATCAGCCCTCCCCCTCCGCCGACGCGAAGTCGGCCTCGAGGAGCGCGAGGATCCCCTCCATGGCTACGCCGCGCGACGCCTTGAGGAGCACGACCTCGTTGCCGCCGAGACGCTCGAGGAGCGCGGGGTACGCGCTCTGCCAATCGGGCGCCGTGATCAGGCGGTCGCCCCTCGGGTCCTCGACGTCCTCGGCCGCGGCCTCGAAGGCGCCCGTGGCCACCACCAGCTCGACGTCGCGTGCCAACGGCGTCGGCGAGGACCTCGCGGTGGAGGCGGTCCGATGCCGCTCCCAACTCCAGCATCGTGCCCAGAACCACCACCTTGTGGCGGGCCGAGCGCGCGTCCAGGAGGTCGAGCGCGGCCTTCACGCTGGGCGGGTTCGCGTTGTAGCAGTCCACGACCACCGTCAGGTCGCCGATGCGACGCACCTCACCGCGCATGCCGCCGGACTCCACGCCCGCCAGCCCGGCCACGGCGCGCTCGGGGGCGACGCCCAGGAGGTCGGCGACGGCGAGCGCGAGGAGCGCGTCGAGCACCGCGTGCCGGCCGGCGACGTTGAGCCGCACCGTCCGTCCCCGCCAACGGAAGCGGTGGGAGCCGAAGGTGTCGACCTCGACCTCGGTCGGGCGCAGGTCCGCATCGGCGCGCTCGCTCCAGCCGGCGACACGGACGGCGGGGCAGACCGAGCGAGCGGCGGTGGCGAGCAGCTCGGGCTCGTCGCCCACCACGCAGCGCCCGCCCTCCGCGAGGCCGCGGAGGAGGTCGAGCTTCTCGCTCAGGACGCCCTCCAGGCTGCCGAGCTTCTCCAGGTGTGCCTCGCCCACCGTGATGACGACGCCGATGTCCGGGCGGGCCACCTGCGCCAGCGCGGCGATCTCGCCGGGCTCGTTGGTGCCCATCTCCAGCACCACCACCTCGGCGTCCGTGGGGGCGCGCAGCAACGTGAGGGGCATCCCGATCCGGTTGTTCAGGTTGCCGCGCGTCGCGTGCACCCGGAGCGCGCCCGCGAGCGCGCCGCGGGTCAGCTCCTTGGTGGTCGTCTTGCCGGCCGAGCCCGGTGATGCCGACGACCGGAGCGGACAGCGCCTTGCGCCGGTGGGCGGCGAGCGCCCCGAGCGCGTCCAGCGTGTCGGCCACCGGGTAGAGCGGCGCGGTGCCCTCGCCCTCGACGGTCCGGGAGACCACGGCGCCGCGCGCGCCCGCCGCCAGGGCGTCCGCGACGAAGTCGTGGCCGTCGAAGCGCTCACCCGTGAGCGCCACGTACAGGTCGCCCTCGCCCAGCGCACGCGAATCGGTGGACACGCCCGTGTACTCGACCCCGTCGAGCGCACGGTCGAGGCGCAGGCCGAGGGCCTCGCGCACCGCCGCGTCGGTCCAGGTGAAGGCGCTCACGCGGCCCCCAGCTCGGCGAGGCACGCGCGCACGATCGCCCGCTCGTCGAAGGGCCGCTTCTCGCGGCCGATCACCTGGTAGGTCTCGTGCCCCTTCCCGGCGAGGACGACGGTGTCCCCCGGGCGGGCCACGGACAGCGCGTGCAGGATCGCCGCGCGCCGATCGGCGATGCGGGTGTACGGGACGCCCACCAGGCCGCCGGCCAGGTCGTCGAGGATGCGCTCCGGGTCCTCCGTGCGCGGGTTGTCCGAGGTGAGCACCACCACGTCCGCGAAGCGACGCACGGCCTCGGCCATCGGACGGCGCTTCGCGCGGTCGCGGTCGCCACCCGCACCGAACAGGACGATCAGACGCCCCTCGGTGAGCGGCTTCACGGCGCCCAGCGCACCCTCGAGGGCGTCGGGCGTGTGCGCGAAGTCGATGAGCACCGAGAAGGGGTCGCCCAGCACCGCCTCCAGGCGCCCGCTCACCTGCGGCGCCGAGCCGAGTCGGTCCGCGATCTGCCCGACGTCCATCCCCGCAGCCGCCGCGACCGCCGCGGCCGCCAGCGCGTTCTCGACGTTGTAGGCGCCGCGCAGAGGGAGGGAGACGTCGGCGCGTGCCCCGTCCACCACGAGGATGAAGCGGGCACCGGCCGCGCTCAGCTGGACCCGCTCGGCGCGCACGTCCGCCTCCGCGTCGACCGCGAAGGTCCGCAGCCGCCGTCCCGCGACGTCGAGCTCGTCCCACGCGCGGTCGTCGCGGTTCACGACCAGCGCGCCCCGCTCCTGGACCAGCTCGACCAGCCGTGCCTTGGCGCCGAAGTACGACGCCAGGTCCACGTGGTAGTCGAGGTGATCCTGCGTGAGGTTCGTGAACACGCCCATCTCGAAGCGGACGCCGTCCAGGCGCCGCTGGTCGAGCGCGTGCGACGAGGCCTCCATGACCACGGCGCGCATGCCGTCGTTGGCGAGCTCCCACAACCAGACGGCGACCTGCACCGGGCCCGGCGTCGTCAGCCCCTCGGTGCCCGGCCGCACGCCCTGGTCGTCCACGACGCCGAGGGTCCCCATGGCGGCCGCCGGCCCCAGCGCGCCCAGGAGGTGGCGCGCGAGCAGCGCGGTGGTGGTCTTCCCGTTGGTGCCGGTCACGCCGACGACGGTCATGCGCTCCGAGGGCGCGCCCATCACGTGATGCGCCGCGAGCGCGGCCGCCCGACGACCGTCGGATACCACGAGCTGCGGGAGGTCGGCGTCGACCGGGTGCTCGACCACCGCCGCCACGGCTCCGGCCGCCGCCGCCCGCGCCACGAAGTCGTGGGCGTCCGCCGCGGTGCCCTTCCACGCGAGGAAGAGGTCGCCCGGGCGTATGGAGCGGGAGTCCTGACTCACCCCCCGTACGGCGACGTCCTCCGGGCCGCGCTCGCCCCGGAGGAGGCCGGCGGACCGGAGGACGCGGCTCACGGTTCCCAGGCTGACGGGCGCTTCAGCCATCCGACCTCCGCCGGACGCGCAGGCGGACGGTGTCCCCGGGCGCGACCCTCGCGCCCGCCGGCGGGAACGTGCCGACGATGGCGCCCCTCCCCACCTCGGAGACCCTCAGTCCGAGCGCGTGCAGGCGGCGCACCGCCGTGCGGGCCGGGAGGCCGCGCACGTCCGGCACGGGCACGCTGGCGGCCGGTGCGTCGTCGTCCGAGCGCGCCGCATCGACGCGGGGCGGCACGGGCGGATCGAGGGCCTGCGCCGCGAACTTCACCGTCGTCGCCGGGCGAGGGCTGATCCCGGGGCGGGCCGCACGCAGCAGCTTCTCGCGATCCAGCGGCGTGCCCCTGGCGGCCAGCGCGGCCTCCATCGTGGCTCGCGTCACCGGCGCGGCCACCGCGCCGCCGTAGTACGTGCCCGAAGGGTTCTCCAGCTTGACGAAGATCACGAGCTGGGGCGCCTCCGCCGGAAAGAAGCCGACGAAGGACGCGTAGTGCCCCGCGGTGTAGCCGCTCTCGGCGCTGTAGGCCCGGGACGTGCCGCTCTTGCCGGCCACGGCGAACGCGCCCAGCCGCGCCCGCGTGCCGGTGCCGTCCTCGACGACGTCCACGAGCACACGGCTCACGGAGCGCGCGACCTCGGGGGTGATCACGCGGCGCACCACCTGCGGCTCGCGGTGCTCCACCACCTTGCCGGAGGGATCGCGCACCTCGCGGATCAGCCGGGGCTCCATGAGCAGGCCGCCGTTGGCGAGCGCGCCGTAGGCCATCGCCATCTGGATCGGGGTGACGCCGATCTCGTAGCCGATCGCGAGCGACGCGGGCGACTGCAGCGACCACCGGTCCGGGCGACGCAGCGTGCCGCTGGCCTCGCCGGGGAGGTCGATGCCGGTGGCGGCGCCGAAGCCGAAGTCGCGCAGGTTCTCGTATTGCTCGCCGGGGGTGAGCACCTGGGCGGCCTTGGCGATCCCCACGTTGGACGACACGCGCAGCGCGTCGGCGATCGTCATGCGCCCCTCGGCGTGCACGTCGTGCAGCGTGCGCCCCGCGACCGTCCACGTGCCGTTGTCGACGTCGACCGAGTCGCCGAGCCGTGCGAGGTGTCGGTCGAGCATCCCGGCCACCGTGAAGGGCTTGAGCGTCGAGCCCGGCTCGTACGGCGTGTTGATCGCGCCCAGCCCCGCCGTCTTGCCGTCGCGGATCGAGACGAGCGCCAGGATCTCGCCGGTCGACGGATCGGTGATCAGCACGTCGCCCCCGCGCGCCTGGCTCCCCTCGATGGCCTCCTGCAGCGCCTGGCCCGCGATCTCCTGGAGGTCCAGGTCGAGCGTGAGGACCACCTGACCCCCCGAGCGGGGCGCGTCCACGAGGAGCGTCTCACCGGGGATCGGCTTGCCCAGGTTGTCGCGGGCGACCACCTCGCGGCCGGCGCGGCCTCTCAGGACGTCGTCGAAGGTCTGCTCGATCCCCCCCTGCCCCTCCCCGTCGAGGAGCGCGCCCAGCACGCCGCGGGCGAGGTTGCCATGCGGGTGGAAGCGCTCCAGCTCGCGGTCGAGGTACACGCCGCGCACGCCGGAAAGCCGGTCGCGCACGGTGGGCGGGTAGCGACCCGGAGCCACCACCCAGCGTCGGTCCTTGTTCACCAGGCGGCGGGCGGCCTGCGTCGACAGGTCCAGCGCCGCAGCCAGCAGCGCGCGCGTCGAATCGGGGGCCAGGAGCTCCTGCGGGGCCACGCTCACCCGGTAGACCTCCCGGGACACGGCGAGCTGCGCCCCGTCCCGGTCGAGGACGGCGCCGCGGGCGGCCGCGACCTCCTTGTCCGTCGTGTGCTGCGACTCGGCCATCTCCTGCCAGTCGGCGCCCTCCAGGACCTGGACCTGGGCGGCGCGAACGCAGAGCACCGCGCAGGCGACCATCCACCCCGCGAGCACGAGGCGACGACGCCAGGCGGCGCGGCTGTGGGGGGGCTCTCTACGGCTCACGGGTTCACGTCTCCCGAAAGGATGACCAGCTCCGACGTCGTCGCGGTGTGCATGCCCAGGCGGGCCCGTGCGGCCGGCACCACGTGCGTCCTGCTCTCGAGCACCTGGATGTGACGCTCCAGCTCCACCTGCTCGGCCTCGGCCACCGAGTTCTGGCGGCGGAGGTCGTCCAGGCGGGCCGCCGTCTCGAAGGCCCGGCTCTGCCGCCAGGTCACCAGGGCCAGCGAGCCCAGGAAGACCGCCACGGCGAAGGCGGCGCGCAGGAACGAGCCGAGCCCGTTCACGCGGCCCTCCGCCAGGCGCGCAGACGCGCGCTCCGAGCCCGCGGGTTGGCCTCGACCTCGGCGTCCCCGGGGCGGACGGGCTTGCGGGTGAGCGTCTCGCCGAGGGGCTCGCCGCGGCACGTGCACACGGGGGCCTCGGGCGGGCACACGCAGGCGCGGCTCCACTCGCGGAAGGCGTTCTTGACCAGCCGGTCCTCGAGCGAGTGGTAGGCGATCACCACGAGCACGCCGCCCTCCTTCAGGCGGTCGCGGATCGCGGGCAGTCCCCGCTCCAGCGACTCGAGCTCGCCGTTGACCGCGATCCGCACGGCCTGGAAGATCCGCGCCTTGTCCTGCGCGGACGCCGAGCGGCCCATCGCGACGGTGAGCGCCGCCACCAGGTCGTCGCTGGTGCGCAGGGGCTCCGTCGCCCGCCGCTTCACGATCTCGCGGGCGAGCCTGCGGGCCCGCGGCTCCTCACCGAGCTCCCGAAACACCCGTGCGAGCCGCTCCTCGTCCGCCTCGGCGAGGAGGCGCGCCGCGTCCTCCTCCTGCGTGAGGTCCATGCGCATGTCCAGCGCGACCCCGCGGCGGAAGGCGAAGCCCCGGGCCTCCTCGTCGAGCTGATGCGAGCTGACGCCGAGGTCCAGGAGCGCTCCCTCGAGCCCACGGTCGCGGATCTCGGCGTCGTCGGTCGCCTCGTCGTAGCGGCGGTGGAGGAAGCGGACCCGTGCGGCGAGGGCGCCGAGCGACGCTCGCGCCTCGGCGATCGCCTCCGGGTCCCGATCGACGGCCACGACCCGGCACCCGGGGCAGGCCTCGAGGATGCGGCGCGTGTGTCCGCCGCCTCCCACCGTGCCGTCGAGGAGGAGCGCCTCACCGGAGGGCGCGAGGAAGGCCACCACCTCGTCGGCCATGACGGGCTCGTGGTAGTCCGTCGCCATCAGCCGAACAGCCTGTGCGCGAACTGGGCGAAGTCACCGGCCTCCTCGCGGACGACCTTCTCGTAGGTGGTCGGATCCCACAACTCCACCCGATCGCGCATCCCGAGAAGGAGCACCGTGCCGCTCAGGCCACCGGCCTGCTGCAGCGGCGCGGGCACGAGAATGCGTCCCTGCTTGTCGGGGCTGACCTCGGCCAGGGTCTCGTAGAGGAGGCGGACGTGGTTCATCGCCCCGGCTGCCGGACTTGCGGTAGTCGTCGAGTCGGTCCTCGATCTCGTTCCACTTCGCCTCGGGGAAGAGCGTCAGGTACGGCTTCTCCCATTGGAGGAGAACGAAGCGCTCGTCGGACTCGCCTCGGCGGAACGCCGAGGGGAGGCTCACGCGCCCCTTCTCGTCCATCTGGTGCTCGTGCCGTCCCCGAAAAGCGCCCAAGAAACGCTCCGCCGGATCCCAGGAGTGGGATGGGGTGGGATAGAGTGGTATGCCGTGGAGGCATAATAGGGGCGAGTGGACCAGGGCGTCAAGGGTGCTTTTTTGCCAATTCCTTCCCATCGAGGGATGAGGGTGTGTACCTCGAAAAGGCGCGTCCCTGTACGGATGAACGGGGTTCGGAGGACTTTCGGTTTTCGTTCGGATTCTGACGGAATTGCGTGTGCGGGCGCGCCGCTCGCGTCCTCTCCCGGTGGGACGGAGTGGGGAAGCCGGCCCGTGGCGCGTCCTTCCCCTCCGGCGCTCCGGAACGCGAAGGCGCCGCGGGACCCGGGGGCCCCGCGGCGCCTTGCCGCGGACTCGCGTCGGTAGGACGCGCGGCTACATCGTCAGCTTCCGCGCTTGATGATCGCTTCCTGGATCTCGATGTAGGTGCTCGCGTTGTCCAGGAACTGCTTGAGCGTGATCGACGCCTGCGACGCCGCGTACTCTTCGCCCTGCTGGAAGAGCTTCACGGCCTGCTGGAACTTCGGCAGCGTGGCCTTGGCCGTCTCGAGCGTCTGCGGCTCCTGCTCCTTCACGCCACCGGTGTAGAGGGCATAGCCGTGCCAGAAGTTGAGCTGGCTCATCATCATCGAGCTGAGGTTGGGCAGCTGCTTGGCCGCCGACAGCCCGTCCACGGCGTACGCGTACCTCTCCTTCTGGATGCCGTTCTGGTAGGCGTCGGCGAAGATGAGCCGCGCCGCCACGTCGGCCTGATCCTGACTCCCGGCCACGGCCGACTTGAGGACGGCCACCGCGTCGTCGATACGACCGGCCTGGATCAGCCAGTTCCCCTGCCGCAGGCTCACGTTCGGGTAGTTGGGGTTGATCTCCTTCACCCGGTCGAGCGCCGTGATCGCCTCGTCGAGCTTCCCGGCGCGCTGGAGCGCGTCCGCGTAGATCGACCAGAGCGCGTCCTCCTGCGGGTGCGTCTCGAGCGCGCGCTCGGCCATGGCGATCGCCTGGTCGAGCTCACCGAGCTGCACGTAGGCCGCCACGATGTTGCGCAGGTGCCCCACCGGCGTGTCGGGTCCCTTGGCCTCGAACACCTTCTGGTAGGCCTCGATGGCCTTGCGGAAGTACTCCACCGCCTCGGGCGCGACGGACCCCGCGTCCTCGCCCGCGCCGACCGACGCCTCCTGGTTGATCTCGAGCGCCCTGGCGAAGGCGTAGCCGCCGTACTGCTCCCAGAGGTCGATGTTCTCAGAGTCGACGTCCAGCCCCTCCTGGACGAGCTGCATCGCGCCGCCCGGATCGCCGGCCTGCGCCAGGTCGTAGGCGATCTTCATGCGGACGTTCGCGTTGCCCGGATTCAGCTCGAGGTACTGGGAGTAGTAGTCGAGGGCCTTCTCGTCCTCACCCTGCTTGGCGGAGATGTAGCCCGCGAGCTGGAGCGCGTCCTCGTGGAACTGGTTCAGCTGCGAGGACCTTCTCGAGCTCGGAGAGCGCCTCCGGGTAGCGGTCCGTCTCGTAGAGGATGCGCGCGCGCTGGTAGCGCGTCCCGACCGCGTCCGGATTGAGCTCGAGCGCCTGGTCGCAGTTGCGCAGCGCGTTGTCCCACTGCTGGCTCTGCGCGTATTCGCCGCAGAACTGCGCGAAGCGCACCTGCTGCACGTAGCCGTCGAACTGGTCGAAGATGTGCTGTGCCGCCTGCTGGTCGTCCTTCTCACCGACCGTGGTCGGGTCGACCTTGAACGACTCGCTGGAAGCGATGTCCCAGAACTCCGCGTCGACCACGACCTGGCCGTTCCGCTCGGTGTAGTTCGCGCACAGCGCCACCTGGGCGTTCATCTGCGACGCGAGCTGCCGTGTACGGATGCAGTCCAGCTCTTCCATCTTCATCTTGAAGCGCTTCAGGCTCTGCTCGATCTCCTTCTTCTCGATCGGCTGGTGCGTCGCGAGCCCGTTGACCAACTCCCGCAGATCCTCCGCCACCTTCTTCCCGAAGTCGTCCTTGGCCCCGTCGAGGGGCTGGAAGTTCGGAATGAGGACGCGGTAGCGCCCCATCTCCTGGGCCTGCAGCCGCGTGGTCGGCACCCCGACCGCGGCCACCGCCAGGCAACTCAACACGAGCCTCGTGCCTCGAACCATCGTCCTGATCTCCTCGGGGTCTCCCCCTTGCCTTCCCGCTTCGTCCGTCCGGGCGCCCGCCGAACGTCGCATACCTTCCATAAACCGCAGGCGCACCCGGAGATCCGCTTTCCAACGGCCCCCGCGTGCGGGAAACGTGCCAATGTACCCGGAGCGCTCCACGGGGGTCAACGTTGGCGGCCGCCATGGAACCCTATGTGGCGGAAGCCCTTCCGCCGGCGGCGAAGGGGCCGTCGAAGCGCTCGAGCGCCGCCCGCAGGTCGTCCGGGATCGCCGCCGTGCGCCCGGCCTCGTAGTCGTACATGATCTGGACCGTGCGCCCGCTCTGGAGACGCGTGCCGTCCTCCCCGAGCACCTCGTATTCCATCTCGAAGTGCTTCTTCCCCAGGCGCGCGACGCGCACGCCGACCGAGAGGGTCTGCGGCCAGAGCACCCTCCGATGCCACCGGACTTCGGCCTCGGCCAGGATGTAGTCGATGTCGTCGAGGCCGTCCCGGCCGGCGACCTGGCGCCAGTAGCTCGCGCGCGCCTCCTCGAAATAGACGAAGGCGTGCGAGTGATGCGCGTGCCCCCCGACGTCGATGTCCTTGAAGCGGACCTCGACCGGATGGTGGAATCGGAACGGCTGGGATGTCATGGAGGTACCTCCACGGGGACAGCGACGACGGGCACGGACATTCTGGCATCGTACGCGTCGGCGAGACACCCCCGTGGCGAACGGCTGGTGGCGCCCGCAACGCCCGCCTTAGGTTGAAGGCGGTGATCGGAACGCCCACGCTCCCTGGAGCCTCGATGAGCCCGCGCTCGACCCCCCTCTTCGCGTCCCGATCCAACCGGGCTCTCCCTTGCGGCTCCCCAGGACCGCGTTCGACGAGGACACGACCCACTGGCCGGACGTACGACCGCGTCTGACGCTGGCAGCCCAACCTCGACGAATGGTGACCACCTGACCGACCGCCTGGCCGTGAACGACCCGCCGTACCTCCGACCGACCGACGACACGACGCCCGGCCTCCCCGCCGACGGGATGCGTGTCCTGGTCGTCGAGGACGACGCGGGCGAGCGCTGGTTCTTCTCGGAGATCCTCCGCTCGCGGGGCTACCGGGTGACGTCGTGCGCCAGCGGAGAGGCCGCGTGGGCGGCCTTCGAAGAGGACCCGTGTCCGCTCGTGCTCCTCGACCTGATGCTTCCCGGGATGGACGGGGTCGCGCTCTGTCGGAAGATCCGTCGCCATCCGCGGGGGACCGACCCCGTCATCGTCATCGTCACGGGGCGCGAGGACCCCGACGCCGTGCGCCACGTCCTGGCTGCCGGTGCGGACGACTTCGTTCGCAAGCCGGTGCAACCGCGCCTTCTCGACGTTCGCCTGGAGATCGCCGAACAGCGTGTGCGCGATCGGGCGGAGCGCCGTGCCACCCGCGAGAAGCTGGACGCGAAGACGCGAGAGCTGGAACAGCTGTTCTCCAACCTGCGCGACGTCTTCTTCTCGGTGGACGTGACCGGGCGCCGCCTGATCCAGGTATCACCGGCGAGCCGCGCGGTGCTCGGCTACGCGCCCGAGCAGCTGCTCGCCGATCCGCACCTCTGGCCCCCGCTCCTCCTCCGTATCGAGGACCGGGAGGCCGACTGGGAGGCTCTGGCCGCGCGGCCCGACGGGGACAGCCTCCAGCGCGACTACGAAGTCCAGCGCGCGGACGGAGCGCTCGTCCACCTGCGCTCGAGCGTCTCCGTGGCCCGCGACCCCGACAGCGGGCAGGTGCGGGCGGACGGCTTCCTGGTGGACAGGACGCTGGAGCACCGGGCGCGCAGCGCGCTGGCGCAGCGCAACGAGGAGCTCGCGGCGCTCTACCGCGTGGCCGAGCTGACGCTGGCGAGCGATTCGCTCGAGGAGGCCGCCGCCCCGATCCTCGAGGCCGTGGCGCGCGCGATGGACGTGCCCGTCGTGCTCCTGGAGCGCCTCGATCACGCCCGGGACCGCCTCGTGATCGCCGCCGCGCACGGCGCGGACTTCGGCGACGGCGCACCCCTCGAGGTGGCCGTGCACCAGACCCCGACCGGTTCGGCGGTCCAGACGGGGCGGCCGGTGGTCGTCCACGACGTGGCCAACCGTCGCGAGTCCATCCACAAGGCGCTGCTCGCGCTCGATCCCCATGTATGGGCCTCCTTCCCGCTCGCCACCTCCGGCGCCGTCTCCGGTGCGCTCACCGCCGTGGATACCGAGCCGAGGCAGGAGGAGGAGCGTTGGCTGCGCCTCGGTGCCAGCCTGGCCACGATCCTGGCGCAGTTCCTCGAGCGCCTGGAGGCCGAAGAAGCCCTTCGTGACAGCGAGTCGCGCTACCGGCGACTCGCGCAGCAGTTCCAGCAGGCCAATCAGGAGCTCGAGTCCTTCGCGTATTCCGTCTCGCACGACCTGCGCGCCCCCCTGCGCACGATGCAGGGCTTCGCCCACGCGATGCTCCAGAACCACGGGGAATCGCTGTCGGAGGAGGCACGGGACTACACGCGCCGGATCATCCACTCGGGACGGCAGGCCGAGCGGTTGATCGTGGACCTGCTCGCGTACAGCCGCCTGAGCTTCGAGAAGATGGAGCTCAGGCCGGTGGACCTCGGCACCGTGGTGGACCACGCCCTCCAGCAGGTCGACGCCGACATCCGCGCCAAGGGCGCCGCCGTGCACGTCCCCAAGCGCCTGCCGACGGTTCTGGGCAGCCAGACCGCGCTCGTGCAGGTGCTTGCCAACCTCCTGTCGAACGCGCTGAAGTTCGTGCCGGACGATCGAACCCCGGAGGTGCGCATGCACACCGAGGACTTCGAAGACCGGATCCGCATCCACGTCGAGGACAACGGCATCGGCATCCCCGAAGGCCAGGAGGAGCGGATCTTCCGGGTCTTCGAGCGCCTCGCCGAAGGCGGAGACCACCCCGGCACCGGGATCGGCCTCGCGATCGTCCGGCGTGGCATGCAGCGCATCCTGGGCGCGTGCGGGGTGAACCGCCTCCCGACGGGGGGAAGCGACTTCTGGGTGGAGGTCCTCAAGGAGCGGAGGAAGACCCCCCGCCCATGGACCCGTCGCGGACGCGGCTGACCGCTACTGGTTCTTCAGCAGGCGCACCGTCCCGGATCCCGTGTCGATGCGGATCCGGCCCCGGCCGTCCCCGAGTGTACCGGTAACGTGGTCGCGTCGCACCCGACGCACCTCCACCGCGAAGTCGAGGTCGATCCCGCCGCTCCCCGTCTCGATATCCACCTCACCCCCCAGGTTCGCCGGCGCACGGATCGTCACGGAGCCCGATCCCGTGTCCACGTCCAGGCGCTCGACGTCCGTGAGGAGCACGAGGTCCACGCCGCCGCTCCCCGTGTCGAGGACCACGTCCGTGCACGATACCTCGTCGAGGTCGATGGACCCCGAACCGGTGTCCACCCGCAGGGAAGTCGCTTCGATGCCACCTCCGCGCACGCCGCCGGAGCCCGTGTCGAGGCTCACGCTCCCGCCGGACACGCCCCGCACGGTGACCGATCCCGACCCGGTGTCGATGCTCAGGTCGCCGCGCACGTTCGACGCCCGAGCCGAGCCCGAGCCCGTGTCCAGGCTCAGCGACCCGGAGACGTCCGTGGCTTCCACGGAGCCGCTGCCGGTGTGCACCTTGATCTCCCCGCTGAGCCCCCGCGCCTCCGCTTCACCGACCGCGACGTAGAGCGCGAAGTCCTTCCCTTCCGGCACCTCGACCACCAGGTCCGCCCACGCCTCGAGCCCCCGCCCCGAGCCGCGGACCTCGACGCGGTCGCCACGCGAGCCGTCCCAGAACGTCCCGTCGTCGCGCACGTTCACGGACGTGCGCGAGCCGCGACCCATGTCGGGATAGACGATCTGGTCGTCCGGATAGACGATGCGCAGCGTCTCCCGACCGCGAACCTCGCCCGTTTCGACCTCGAGACGGGAGGCGTCCGCACCGCCGCGGGTCACCTTCACGACCACGTCCGATCCGGAGCCACGCACGATCTCCGCGTGCCCGGCGAGGTTGTACACGGTCACCTCGGAGCCCGAAATCCGGTACGTCTCCTGGGCACCCAGGCCCGTCGCCGCGCAGGCGACCGCCACCGTGAAGATCCCCGCCGTTCGGGACACCATCCAGCGCTTCCTCATCGTTCCTCCTCGCTCGGCCCCTCGCGGGGCCCGGATTTCCTCGTCTCGACGTACGTACGGTCCGGGATCAGGAGCCGCCCTGGCGCCTGAAGCGGATCTCGCCGTCGAAGACCTTCACGTCCACCCGAGCGCTTCCGTTCCCCAGCTTGAAATCGAACACCCCCTGTCCTTCGTAGCGCCGCAGCGTCACGGGGAAGTCGGAGGTGAGCTCGCCGTCGAACGTCGACACGGTCACGCTCGCGTTCGAATCCTCGGGCAGGACCAGCGTGGCGTCGCCGTCGTGCACGGAGATCTGGTAGCTGCCGTCGCGGGCGAGCGTACCGCTGAAGAAGACGTCGCCGTCCAGCGTCTCGGCACGCAGCGTAGACGCACGGATGTCCTCGAGGCGGAGATCCCCGTCGCCGGTGGCCGCGTCCACGTCGCCGGTGACGTCCGACAGCGTGACGTCGTCTCCACGCGAATGGGCGGTGACGGGTCCGCGCGCACCGTATACGCCGATCTCTCCTTCCACCGTCTGGACGGACACCGCTCCGGCTACGCGGTCGAGGCGGACGTCGCCCGAGACGTTGCGCACGGTCACCCCACCCTCGACCCCGGCCACGCGCACGTCGAGCGACCGGCCCGAGATCTCCAGCGTCACCCACGCAGGCAGGCGCAGGACCAGGTCCACGTCGTGCCCGCGCGCCTTACGGTCCTCCGGACGCACGGTCACCACGCTCCCGGAGCGGGTCGCGCCCACGCCACGCACCTCGTCGAGGCCGCCCCCGATCGACAGCGTCGACCGACTCCACGCCTCGACGGAGAGCTCACCGTTGAGACGCTCCACCACGACCCGGTCCCCGCGCCGCAGCTCCAGCGCGGTATCGGCCGCCGCGGCGGAGCCCGGGCGCCGGAGACACCACGCCGGTAGCCCCGGCCGCAAGCCATCCGACGAGCCACAGGGCGTGCATGCTCACCCCGTCCAGTCCGCGATGCCCGCGGCTTCACGGAGGTAGTCGACCTTCTCCCGGTACGTCCGTTCGAGGTGCTCGCGCAGGAAGCCGTTGTTCGGGTCCAGCGCCAACGCCCGGCGCGACTCGTCGATCGCGCGCTCGATCACGCCCAGGTTCTTCTCCAGGATGCGGACCGTGTTCGGCTCCAGCTGACCACGCACCGCACCCAACGTCGCCTCCAGCCGACGAAGCTCCGCCGCGAGCGCCGGGGACGGACCCTCCATCTCGCCGGCCGGGAAGACAGCCAGTGCCTCGACCTGCATCGCGGCCGCGTCCGCGTTCCTCCCCGCGTCCGGGGCGGTCGCGAGACCGGGCCCCGCCCACCAGGTCGCGGCGGCGGACACCAGCGCGAGGACCACGGAGGCCGCCGCCAGCTGCGGCACCGTCAGGAAGAGCCCGGTGGGCTTCGGGCGCGCGCGCGCCGCCGTGGGAAGCTCGATCACGCCCGCGCGAGCCCGCCGGAGCCCGGCCGCTCCGATGACTTCGGCGATGCCGGGCCAGAGGTCGCGTTCCGGCGGCACGTCCCCGAGGGCGTGCGCGCTCGCCACCAGAGCCCGCAGGTCCTCCAGGACCGCGCGACACCGTCGGGCACTCCGCGAGGTGCGCTTCCAACGCGATCCGCTCGGCCTCGGCGAGGCCACCGTCCATGTATTCCGAGAGCCGGTCAGCCCAGCTCGAGTGTGTTTCGCTCATCATCCGTTCAAGTGGCCGCGCAGCAGCATGCGAGCCCGGTGCAGCTGGGACTTGGACGTCCCCACCGAGATCCCCATCTGCTCCGCGATCTCCTCGTGCCCGTACCCCTCCACGTCGTAGAGGACGAAGATCTGACGCGCTCCGTCCGGCAGCTTCCTCAGCGCCTTCTCCAGGTCCAGCGCCGCGCCCGGGCTCCGCTCCCGCGGCGCCACGAGCCGGTCCAGCATCCCCTCGGTCGGCACGGCCCTCGCCTCCCGCTTGCGCAACGTCTCCCTCCGCGTCAGCAGCAGGTTCACCGCCAACCGGTGGAGCCAGGTGCCGAAGCGCGCGTCTCCCCGGAACGATGCCAGCTTCCTCCAGGCGCGAATGAAGACCTCCTGCGTCAAATCCTCCGCCACGTCGTCGCCGACCATACGTCGAGCCAGGGCGTGGATGCGCCCCACGTGCCCGCGGTACAACCGCTCGAAGGCCGCGTGGTCGCCGTCCGCCGCCCTCCGCACGTCCGTCACTTCCGCGGATGCAGGCACCAAAGCGCGACTGGTCTCGGGTGGGTCGGGTCCCCGTCCTCTTCCTCGCACTGTTGGACGGGAGAGGGTGCGCCGGGGTTGGAAATCCGCCTTGCGTCGATCCCTCGCTCGCACGCACCATGGTTTCGCCGGGGGCCGCCCACAAGGACGCCTCGGCCCGGCGGTTCGTCCGACACCCAAGGAGCCACCCAAGGCCATGCAGATCCTGCCGATCGACCTCACCGCGCTCGTTGCCGTCATCATGGGGGTCTCGATCGTCCTCGTGCCGGTGATCGGCCTCACGGCCCGTTTCGCGCTCAAGCCCACCGTGGAGGCCCTCGGTCGCTTCTTCGATCACAAGGGCCTCGACGAGAGCGTGCACATCATGGAGCGCCGCATGGCGCTCATGGAGCAGCAAATCGAATCGATGGAGGCGTCGGTGAAGCGCCTGACCGAGGTCACGGAGTTCCACAACGCTCTCGGGGCCGGCGGCGCGGGACCCGCGAAGGTCGGCCCCGGCGACGAGAGCGCGTAGGCCGGTGCCCGGGTCTTCTCCCGACCCGGTCGAGATCATCGCCCACCGCGGGTTCAGCGCCCGCGCGCCTGAAAACACGCTGGCCTCCCTGGAGGCGGCGATCGGAGCGGGTGCGGACGCCGTCGAGTTCGACCTGCATACGGCCGCCTGTGGAACGCCCGTCGTCTTCCATGACGCGATGCTCAGCCGGACCACGAACGGCGTCGGCCCTGTCCGCCGCCGGACGTTCGCCCAGCTCCGCACGCTCGATGCCGGCCGCTGGTTCTCGCCGGGGTTCTCGGGAGAGCGGATCCCCTCGTTCGCGGAGGCGCTCGCATGCTCGAAGGGGAGGCTCGGGCGCGTGTACGCGGAGGTGAAGGGGTTCAGGGAGCTCGAGGACCTCGACCGCATGGTACGCCTGGTGGACGAGGCGGGGATGCGCGACAGCGTCGTCTTCATCTCCCTGAACTGGACGATCCTGGAGCGGCTGCGGGGCCGGGACCGCGACCTGGTGATCGGGTACGTCGTCGACGACGAGGGTGAGGTCGACGAGGCGGTGCGGCGCGCCCAGGGTGATCCGCACGCGCTGCTCGACTTCCGGCACGACCTCCTGACGAACGATCCCGCGCTCGCCGCGCGCTGTACGGAGGGCGGGATCGACACGGCGGTCTGGACCGTGGACGATCCCGCCCAGGCCGCGCAGGTCCTCGCGCTGGGCACCCGCCGCATCACCACGAACCAGGTCGAGACGCTCCTGGCGTGGAAGGCGGGCCTGGGCTGAGGCCGTCCCGGCGCTCAGGGCGCGGCTTGGACGCTCATCTTCCGGAGCCGCTCCCGTAGCGTCCTCTTGTCGAACTTCCCCGTCGCCGTGCGCGGGAGCGCGTCCACGAACACCACGCGGTCGGGCACCCACCAGCTCGGGAACCGCTCGCCGAGCGGCGCAAGCAACGCCTCTGCCGGTTCGGACTTGCCGGAGCGGAGGACGACGCACGCCCACGGGCGCTCCTGCCAGCGCGCGTCCGGAACGGCGACCACCACCGCCTCCGCCACCGCGGGGTGGTCCATGAGGGCGTGCTCCAGCTGCACGGACGAAATCCACTCGCCGCCGCTGCGGATGAGGTCCTTCGTCCGGTCCACGAGGCGCACGTAGCCACGCTCGTCGAGCGTCGCGACGTCCCCGGTGCGCAACCACCCGTCGCGGTGTCCCTCCCGCCCGGTGGCCCCGAAATATCCTGCGCAGACCCAGGGCCCGCGCACCTCGAGCTCGCCGGGGGTCACCCCGTCGCGGGGGACCGGGACGCCGGCCTCGTCCACCAGGCGCACCTCCACGAAGGGGAGCGGCGTCCCCTGACTGGTACGGACCGGAAGGAGATCCTCCGGCGCCCACGCGTCCATGTCGCCCCTGGGGTGCGTCACCATCCCCACGGGCGTCAGCTCGGTCATCCCCCACCCCGTGAGGACCTCGACGCCCAGTTCGGTGCGATACGCCTCCAGGAGCGCGGGCGCCGTGGGTGCCCCACCGGAGTGAATGCGCAGCTTCTCCGCCAGAGGGGACCGGGAGCCGCGGAGCGCGTCCAGCGCCCCCATCCACACGGTGGGCACGCCAGCAGCGAAGGTCACGCCCTCCCGGGAGAGGAGTTGCGCCAGGTGCTCCGCCGACGGACGCGCGCCCGGCAGCACGAGCGTCGCCCCGGTCATCGCGGCCGCGTGCACGAGCCCCCAGGCATTCGCATGGAACATCGGCACGGCCGGAAGGATCACGTCGCGCTCGCCGAGGCCGAAGCCGTCGGGGAGACAGATCGCCAACGTGTGCAGCGCGATCGCCCGGTGCGAGTAGAGCACGCCCTTGGGCTCACCGGTCGTTCCCGACGTGTAACACAGCGCCGCCGCTTCGTCCTCCTCGAGCCGCGCGCACACCCGATCGGGCTCGGCGTCGGCCAGGAGGGCCTCGTACGCCTTCCACCCGGGGGGCGCCTCGTCCGCCAGCGCCACCCGCCGCAAGGGCCGCCCGAGCTCTCGCTCCACGGCGTCCACGAGCGCGACGAACTCCGGGTCCGCGAACACGATCTCCGCGCCGGCGTGCTCCAGGATACGCGCGAGCTGCGGGGGTGCCAGGCGCACGTTCGCGGTGAGCAGCACGGCACCCGCGGCCGGCACGCCGAAGTAGAGCTCGACGTGTCGGTGCCCGTTCCAGGCCAGCGAGGCGACCCGGGTGCCGGACGTTGCCCCCAGCCCCGCAAGCGCCGCTTCGAGTCGGCGGGCCCGCGCACGCACCTCACGCCACGAGTGGCGCACGGTCGGGCCGGCCTCCGGGGCCGTGACCACCGCCTTGTCGCCGAAGAGGGACGCGGCGCGCTCGAGGAGCGCGGGCACCGTGAGCGGCATGGTCATCATGCCGCCCTTCATACGCCGGCGACCTTCCCTGCCACGGAGTCCGGCAGGCGGTCGGTGACGGCGCGCAGGTGCAGGCTGAAGGTCGCGCCCTCGCCCGCCCTGGAGGACACCTCGACCCGGCCGCCGTGCGCCTCCGCGATACCGCGCACGATCGCGAGGCCGAGCCCGGATCCCGTACGGTCGTGGCGGCTGGCCTGCCAGAAGCGATCGAAGAGGCGGTCGCGCACCTCCTCGGGGATACCGGGTCCGCTGTCCGACACGGAAAGAACGATCCAACCCTCCTCTTCGTCGGCGCGCGCCCGCAGCGTCACGCGCCCGCCGGGCGGCGTGAACTTGAGGGCGTTCGCCACGAGGTTCGTCAGCGCCTGGTGGATGCGGTCCGCGTCCACGAACGCCGGCGGAACGCCCGGCTCGATGTCCACTTCGAGCGTCACGTCCCGCTCCTCCGCCTGGGAGGCGAAGGTGGCGTGGATCTCCTGGAGAAGGCCACGCGGTTCCTCCACGACGGGGCGGACGACCAGGGCGCCCGCCTCGATCCTCGCGATGTCGAGAAGGTCCTGGATGAGGCGGCCCATCCGCTGCGCGGAGCGCCGGATGATGAGCGCCTGCTTCTTGCGCTCCGCCTCCCCGAGGGGAAGGTCGAGGAGCAGGTCCGCCGCACCCGCCACCACCCCCAGGGGATTGCGCAGGTCGTGCGACACCACCGACACCACCTCTTCGCGCACGCGCACCGCCCGCATGAGCGCGTTCTCCTTCCCGCGGATCTGCGTCATGTCGGTGAAAGTCAGCACGGCGCCCCGGACCTCGAGGCCGTCCACGAGCGGACGCAGCGACCACTGCACCGGAAGCAGCGAGCCGTCGCGACGATGAAGGACGTCCTCGGCGGACACGCGGGATTCGCCGCCCTCCTCGAGCGCCCTCAGGATCGGCGACGTGCCGCGCCGCCGGGCCGTTCCGTCGGCCCGCGCCTTGTGCAGGACGTCGTGGAAGTCACGCCCCGCCAACTCACGCTCCCCGTAGCCCAGCAGCTCGGCCCCGGCACGGTTGAGCGTGATGATACGCCCGTCGAGGTCGAGCCCCAGGACCCCGTCGGCGGTGGCCTCGAGGAGCGCGTCGATCTCGCGTCGGGCGAGCACGGCGTCGCTCCGCCTGGCGTCCGCCTCGGCCGTGAGCAGGTGGAGGTTCCATCCGACGAGGACCATGAGCAGGATCGCGCCGAGCGCGAGGCCGAGCAGCCCGTACGTCGCCTGGCGCTCGTTGTCCTGGCGGATCGCGATACGGGCCCGCCCGGAATCCACCTCGCGCTGGATCGCCTCCTCCAGCTCGATGGTGGCCTGCTGCAGCTCCATGTAGCGCTGGTTCTCTTCGTAGAACGTGTTCACCAGCGCGATCCGGGCGCCGGCCGAGTCGAGCGCCGCCTGGTGACCCAGGTGCCAGCGGTTCGCGATGTCGGAGAGGTCGGCGAGCCGCTTGCGCACGTCGAGGCCCATCGAGTCGACGGCGGACGACAGCCGGTCGTAGAGGTCGCTCTCCGTGCTGAAGTTGTTCAGGTAGCGCTGACGGAAGACCGGGTTGCCGGTGAGGAGGAACGCCTGGACCGCGGACATCTCCCGGGCCTGCACCAGGGAGAGTCGCGTCCCGAGGAGGCGCGCCGGATCGAGCACGTCGGAGATCTCGGTCATCGACTGCTTCGCCTCTTCCCCGAAATAGATGGGGACGAGGGCGAGGGCCACGACCGTGAGGACCACGAACGTCATCGCGAGCACGCTGCCACCCCACGGGATGCGGCGTGCGAACGGCCGGCGTCGGCTCGCGTCGACTCACCGTCCTCCTTCGTGGACCGGGGTCCGCAGGCGGTCAGTCGCCTCCGGGATCGTCCTCGAACTCCTCCTCCTTGAGGCGGAAGCCCTCGGCGAGCTCGGGCTCGGCGTCCCGATCGAGCACGCGCCCGGCGATGTACTCGCCCAACACGGGGCCCTGCTTGAACGCCTCCGCCGAGCCGCCTCCCGCGAGCCACGCATTGTCGAAGTCCGGATGGTGGTCGATGATGAAGTTCGAATCCACGCTGGATTCGTAGTGGCAGCAGCGCGTTTCGTTGAACGGCCGCTCGGCCAGGGCCGGAAAGTACTTCGCCAGAACCTCGCGCGGGTCGACCGTGATACTGCTCGTCGATCCACCGCACGCTCGTGTCGGGATCGTCATCGCGATGTCCCCCCGTGCGGATGCGGAAGCCGCGGGCATCGTGCGGCAGCGCAGGCCATCCCGTCACCCCGGGAACGTTGTAGCTCGGCAGGTTCGGCACGCGGTACGACTCGTCCCCCGGCGGCGTCGAGACGTAGTACACGTGACCGAGCGTTCGGATTCGCAGGCGCTTGCCCATGAGATCCGGGAAGAACTTGGGGAACCACGGGCCGAGCGCGAAGACGAACGTTCCACCGCTCATGCGCCGCGATCCGTCGACGGTGACGTCTGCGACCGTGCGCCCGTCCACGCTCCCCATCTCGACCTTGCCGATGACGATCTCGCCCCCCTCCTGCTGGAATCGCTTGGCCACCGACTCGATGGCCCGGCGGGCGCGCACGACGCCGGCTCCCGGGTCGTAGATCGCGACCTCGATGTCCGGCGTGGCGATCACCGGCCAGCGCTTGTGGACCTCGTCCCCGTCGATGAGCTCGTACGTGTGGCCCATCTCGTCCCAGTTCTTCATCGTCTGCTCGAGGAACGGCTCCGTCTTCTCGCGCAGGATGACGTCGCCGGTCTGGTCGAAGACGTGCGGCAGCAGGTCGTCCGCGTTCTCGCGGTCCCACGCCTTCCACTTCTCCGCGGCACGCAGCGCCCACTTCCCCCACTGCAGCCCGTGCGGCCGGTCTCCGTAGCTGGAGCGCACCCCGCGGGTCTCCCCACCCGACGTGGCCCGCGAGTTGGCCGGACCGTACTGGTCGACCACCTGCACCGTCGCCCCCATGCGCTGGAGGTTGAGCGCGGTCCACATGCCGAAGGCACCTGCGCCGACCACCACGACGTCCGGCGCCCGCCCGGAGCGCACCCACGGAGCCCGCCGGGTCTTCGCCTCCGCGTCCGTCGGCGTGGTGCCGGCGAGGGCGAGGCCCGCGCCGGCCGTGGCGACCTTCAGGAAGTCACGTCGATCGATTCCCACCAGAACCTCCTCAGGGGGTGTTGGGGAGCCTCCGCGGCCGAGGCTCGCTCTGGCCCGAAGGGGCCACGAGGGTGGTTGCGCCCATCCTCTCCTCGTCCCGGGTCAGCTCGCGGGCGCCCGGGGGGAAGCCGTTGAGCTGCAGGATGTAGGTGACGACGTCCACGTACTGCTGCGGGGGGAGGCTGCCGGGAGCGTCGTCCGGCATGTTCTCGACGATGTTGCGATAGAGCTCGGCGACCGTCCGCTTTCCCCACTTGAACTTGAACTGGGCGTCGCGGAACTCGCTGGAGTAGTGGCATTCCGCGCACGTCGCGCGGAAGGCCGCCGCGCCCGCGGGACGCCTGCTCCTCCGTGAACAGCCCGGCCGAAGCGTCGGCGGCAGCCGGTGCGGCCGCGGCTGGCGAGGACGTGGCCCCCCCGCCCGCAGGCGTCGGGGAAGCGTCCGGAGTGCCCCCGGAGCCCTGGGAGGCACACGCGGTGGCTGCGGCCACGAGGGCCGCCAGGAGGAGGGTCGCCGGTCGGTTCATCGCTCGGGGTCGGGGTCGGGGACGGGTCAACTTGCGTCGAGGTCGAAGGAGCGGCAAGCCGCCCGGGACGTCGCTTCTCTCAGACCTTGATGAAGATCCGCCGCCGGTAGAGAAGCGCCATCGCGCCCCACCACAGCGCCACGTAGGCCAAGGCGAACGCCAGGGAGCCGTTGTAGTCGCCCGCCCACGACCGGAACAGGGTCTGGTAGATCCAGCCGTAGACGGAGGGACCGTCGGGTCCACCGACATGGACGAGCACCATCATCCTGGTCACGAGACCCGAGAGCACGAACACGGCGATCGCGTTCGAGCCGTACACGAGCAGCGGGGTGAGCCAGGCACCCGTGCGGCCGCGCACGTCCACGAGGTGGAAGAGCGCGCCGAAGAGCAGGAGCGCCGTGCCGGCGGTGAAGACCACGTACGAGCTCGTCCACAGGTTCTTGTTGATCGGGAAGAGCAGGCCCCATGCCATGCCGAGGGGCGTGAGCAGCACGCCGGCCGCCAGCAGCCCCCGTGACAGCTGCGGTCGGGGCCGACCCGACAGGAGCCACTCCCCCGCGAAGATCCCCAACAGGGTGGTCGCCACCGCCGGGAAGCTCGAGAGGAGCCCCTCCGGATCCCACGTGCCCTGGTAGAGGTGGCCCCCCATCAGCGCGCGGTCCACCCACGCCGCCAGGTTCCCTTCCGGAGAGAGATCTCCCGCCCCGTAGCCCGGCACGGGCACCCACGACATCGCGGCCCAGTAGCCGAGGAGGAGCACGGCCGTCCACGCGACGCGACCCTTCCGACCGACGCCGAGGTACAGACCCGCCGCGGCCAGGTACACCACGCCGATGCGCTGCAGGACGCCCGGCCAGCGGATGCCGGAGAAGTGGAAGCCGGGAAAGACGCGCATGAACGTCCCGAGCGCGACGATGATCAGCGCGCGGCGCACCACGTGTGCGAACAGGCCGCCCCGCCCCGCCCCCTCGGCGAGCCGCCGGCGGAAGGAGAAGGGAATCGCCACGCCGACGATGAAGAGGAAGTACGGGAAGATCAGGTCCGTCGGCGTCCACCCGTGCCAGGGGGCGTGCTCGAGCGGCGCGTAGACGTAGCTCCAGCTCCCCGGATTGTTGACCAGGATCATCCCGGCGATGGTCAGCCCGCGGAAGGCGTCCAGCGACAGCAAGCGCCCACGATCCACCAGGGGCGGTGCGGTCGCCCGCGCGGACTCGACGGCGGAGCCGTCCAGGACCGGGGCATGCGTCGCCATCGTCACCCTCCTCCGAAGAAGCGCTCCTCCACCATGTCGGCGAGGAGGATGAATCTGAGGGGATCGTCCACGTCCAGCACGGGCACGTGCGCCTCGAAGTCGGGCACGTCCGTCAGGATCGCCAGGTACCGGGCGTCCGTCTCGGGATTCGAGCCGTAGAGCGGACGCTCGTGTGCCGCCCGCCGGAACACTTCGATCTTCGCGGCCGACGAGGTCTTGAAGCCCTCGGCCACCACGACCTCCGCGTCGTGCAGGTAGCGCGCGATCAACGACTCCAGCGGCTCCTCGCCCCCCTCGCCCCAGAGCCCCATGATCGCGAGCTCGTCCGGGCCGGCCACCACCACGCGCTCGGCTCCGGCCTCGTGCCGGTGCCGCCAGGAGTCGGTGCCTTCGGTGTCGAGGCGGAAGTGACGCCCGTGCTTGGCGCTCATGACGCGGCGGCCGCGCTGGGAGAGCTCGCGGACCAGCCCCACCGTCGTGACGGTCTTCCCCGACTTCTTCTTGCCGATCACACAAACCGCCGGTGGCATCGCGCTCATCCCTCGCCCTCGCCCTTCCGCGCCTTCAGCGCCGCCTCGGCCCGGTCACGGTCGCCGGGCGTGTTCACGTTGAGAAAGGCCTCCTCGCCGGCGTCCGCGAGCGCCGCCCGGTCGAGCGCCACGCCCCCCACCTCGCGGAAGAGCGCGTGCAGCGAGCGGTCGGGTGAAGCCAGCCGCGCCGCGGCGGCTTCGCGCACGGTCACCGCCCACGCGGCACACAGCGGCTCGATCCCGCCCGCGCGCTTCGGCGCCACGGCCCGATGGTCGGCGAGCGCGTCGCGCACGCCTCGGAGCGTCCCCGGGCCCACCAGGGGCAGGTCGCAGGCGAGGAGAAGGACGCCGTCCATCCCACGCGCGGCGGCCGCGTCGAGCGCGCTCGCCAGCCCCGCGAGCGGACCCCCACCGGGTACGGCGTCCTCCAGCACCTCCACGGGAGCGTCCGCTACCGGGCGGCTCGATACCACCACCACCGTACCGACCGCCTCCGCGAGCGCCTCCACGGCCCTGCGCACCAGCGATACGCCGTCGACCGTCGCGTCGGCCTTGGGCGCGCCGAAGCGGCGCCCCTCTCCCCCGGCGAGGACGGCGCCGAGCAGGCGCACCCGGCCCCTCACGCGATCCGCTCCGGCGAGGCGTACGCGTTGAAGCCACCGTCGCGCGCGAAGCCCATCAGCGTCTGGTCGAAGCGCGTGGCCAGCTCCACCGCGAGGCTCGACGGCGCCCCGACCGCCACCACCATCGGGACGCCGGCCGCCACGGCCTTCTGCACGATCTCGAACGATGCGCGGCCGCTGACCACGAGGATGCGCTCTGCGGCCGGGAGGCCGCGCCGCAGGAACGTCTGTCCGATCGCCTTGTCCACCGCGTTGTGCCGCCCCACGTCCTCGCGCAGGACCCGGCAGCGCCCGTCCACGTCGAAGAGCGCCGCGGCGTGCAGCCCTCCCGTGCGCTGGAAGACGCCCTGCCCTTCCCCGAGGAGCGCGGGGAGTCGAGCCAGCAGCGAGGCCGGGGCCCGGAAACCGCCGGGGAGGGCGGCACACCCCTGTGCCGCCACGGCTTCCAGCGATGCCTTGCCGCACACGCCGCAGCTCGAGGTCGTGTAGAAGTTCCTGCGGATGCGCTCGAGGTCGAAGGTCACGCCCGCGCGGAGGTGCGCCTCGACCACGTTGTAGCGCTGTTCGCCGCTGGAGCAGTAGGTGAGCTCCTGGAGCTCCACGGGATCGCCCACCAGCCCCTCGCCGAAGAGGAAGCCCGCCACGAGGTCGAAGTCGTCGCCGGGCGTGCGCATGGTCACCGCGACCGTCTCCGTGGTCGGCCCTCGGTCGGCGTCTTGCCAGGAGACGCGGATCTCGAGAGGCTCCTCGATCGCGACGGTGTCCTTCTCCGACTGCGCGCTCGCGTCCCGGTAGCGGCGGATCCGGACGGCGCGCGTCGCGCCACGCCGACCCATCATGGGCGGGTCATCGGCTCAGTCCGCGGCCTCGGCACCGGCGTGCCCGGGAACGACCTCGACCACGGCGGTGAAATCCGGGATGCCGCACTGGGGCTCCACCACGTCCCGGCGGATGAGCGGGTTCGCCTCGGGCCAGAAGAGCTGGAGGTTGCGCTCCTTGAGCGGGGCGACGCGGCAGCGGCCGTGGAAGACGCCGACGGACGAGCGCAGCGTGACCGGGTCGCCCTCGGACAGCCCCAGGCGACGCGCGTCCGCCTCCGCCATGAAGACGTGGTCGCGCAGCCCGCCCGTGAGGGGATCGCGCTCCGCCTGGACCATCGAGTTGAACTGTTTCCCGCGGCGCGTCGTCAGATGGAAGCGCCCTTCCGGGATACCGAGCTCCGGGGGAGCGACGGGGTGGAGGCGCGCGCGACCGTCGGGGAAGCCGAAGCGCCCGCCCTCGCACAGCCGGGGGCCGCCCCACTGCACCTGGTCCCCCTTGTGCGCGAGGCGCTGGATCCCGTCGTAGGCGGGCACCGCCCTCGCGATGTCGGCGCGCACGGCCGCCGCCGAGCCGAAGCCGATCGCATCGGCACGATCCGGGTGGACGCGCGCCGCGAGCTCGGTCAGCACCTGCCACTCGGTGCGCGCCTCCGCGATGCGCCGCCCGGGGATCTCCGGGCTGAAGAGGATGCGCCGCTCCGTGGAGGTCTCCGTGCCGCCGCCGGGCTGCTCGTAGCGTGTGGTGGCCGGGAGGAGGACGACCAGGTCGGCCGGTTCGACGAGCATCTGGCGCGAGAGGACGATGTCCTGGTGCACGCGGAGCGGAACGCGCTCCAACGCCTCGCGGCAGTAGACGGGATCCGGGAGCGTACCCAGGTAGTCCCCGCCGATCGCCCAGAGCACGTCGACCTCCCCCCGGTGGGCGGCGTGCACCGTCTCCACCGCGGACAGGCCGCGCCAGTCCGGGACGTCGAAGCCCCACAGGGCGCTCATGTCCGCCGCCGTCTCCGGCCCCACGGCGCGCCCGCCCGGGAACGACCACGGAACGGCGCCCACCTCGGCGCCGCCCTGCACGCCGGAGTGCCCGCGGATCGGCATGAGTCCGCACTTCTCGCGACCCACGAAGCCTCGCGCCAGCGCCAGGTTCACGATCGCCTGGACGTTGTCCACGCCGAAGCGGTGCTGCGTGATCCCCATGCTCCACACGAACACGGCCCGCTCGGCGCCGGCCACCAGCTCGGCGAAGCGGGCCATCGTCCGCTCGGCTCGCCCCGCTGAAGGCCTCGAGCTCCTCCCAGGTCTGCTCCGCGAGCGCGGCCTCCACCGCGTCGAAGCCCGTCGTGTGCGCCTCGACGAAGGGCCGGTTCGATCCCGCCGGTGGCGATCAGGTGCTTGAGCACGCCGTTCAGGAAGGCGACGTCCCCACCCTGGTGCACCTGTACGAAGTCGTCGGCGAGCTTCGTCCCGAAGAGCGCGGAGTCGAAGATCGACGGGATCCAGTAGCGCTCCATCGCCGGCTCGCGCAGGGAGTTCACCACGGCGATGCGCGTGCCGAGCTCCTTCGCGCGGTACATGTACTTGGTCGCCACGGGCTGGTTGTTCGCCACGTGCGAGCCGAAGAAGACCAGGAGGTCGGTGCCGAGCCAGTCCGTGTACGAGCAGGTGGACGCGGCCACGCCCAGCGAGCGCTTGAGCGTGGTGGTGCTCGGTGCGTGGCAGATGCGGGCCGAGTTGTCGACGTTGTTCGTGCCGAGGAAGCGTGCGGCCTTCTGCACGCCGTAGTAGACCTCGTTCGTGATGCCGCGCGAGGTCAGATAGAAGGCGAGCCGGTGCGGGTCGGTCTCCCGCAGGCGGTCGGCGAGGAGGTCCAGCACCTCGTCCCACGACAGGCGGCGGAAGGCGTCCTCGCCGCGGCGTCGGACCATCGGGAAGGGGATGCGTCCGAGCTTCCGGAGGGCGTCGCCCGACATGCGATCGAGCTCGTCGAGCCGGGTCAGCCAGTGGGGATC
Organism: uncultured Gemmatimonadales bacterium; assembly: GCA_963823035.1. Lineage (GTDB taxonomy): Bacteria > Gemmatimonadota > Gemmatimonadetes > Longimicrobiales > Gaopeijiaceae > SZUA-318. Next base: position 24,654 of record CAWGKG010000011.1, on the reverse strand, counting down.
GAGGGGGCCCGCCGTGTTCAGGCGGAGAAGCTCGAGGCGCACCGTGCACAGGTGCACGCCGTCCAGGGTGAAGTCCCGCAGCCCCGTCGTTCCCAGCGCGCAGCCGTCGCACACGCCGTCGCGAAGGATGCGCATCGCGTACTCGAGCTCGTCCCGGTTCTCCCACCAGATGCGCGCCATGTCGCGGAAGTGGTGGGGCTTCTCCTCACCCAGACCGAACGGCTTGAGCGAGACCCACGTCGACGGGTTCCAGCCGAACTCCATGACGTCGTCCGGGCGTGCGGGCAGCAGGAGCCGGCCCTCGGGCCGGCGGGTCCCCCAAGCTCCGCGGCCGGCCGCGGGCGCGTCAAGTGAGCGCCGAGGGGTCCCTTCCTAGAAAGCGACCGAAAGCACCGTGTAGCAGAGCCAGCCCACGAGCACCGTGCCCAGCGTCTTCTCGTTGCCGAAGTCGAGCGCCTGCCGGATCGCGATGAACGCCGCCGCGAGCATCCAGATGGGGACGACGATGTGGAGCATCCACCCCACGAGCGGGAAGGAAGCCGAGCACGAGGAGCACGCCCGGCGCCTGCGCGAAGCCGAGCGTGCGCAGCAGCTCGCCCCAGGTCGCCGTACCGCCGAAGAGCTTGTCGCCCACCAGGTAGGTGATGCCCGCCCAGATGAGCCAACCGACCAGCGCGGCCAGGGCCCCACGAATCGCGCCGAAGGCTCCGAGCGGAGACGCCCCGATCGCCGAGGCCACCGCGACCATCGCGACCACGGCGGCCGCCTGCAGGGTGGCGTCCGCATCGTGCTCGACCTCCTCGAACGTGTCGACGTTCAGCAGGGCAGCGCCTTTCATGCGGTCGATCAGGGAACTGGCCATCGTGCCTCTCCGCTGGGGTTCTTTCCAGGATGCAACTTCCGCGGCACGTTCGCCACGGTGAAGCGGACGGGTCGTCCGCGTCGGGCGCCGGCTCCCTCAGTCCCCCAGGGCCTCGCGGATCACCCGACCGAGCTCGGGAAGGGAGAACGGCTTCTGGAGGAAGCAGACATCCTCCTCGAGCACGCCGTTACGCACCACGACGTTCTCGGTGTAGCCGGACATGAACACCACCTTCGTGCCCGGCCGGAGCGCACGGACGCGGGCGTGCAGCTGGGGGCCGTTCATCTCGGGCATGACCACGTCCGACACGAGCAGATCGAGGGGCGCGCCGTCATCCTCCAGGTACGCGAGGGCCTCCTGTCCACCCTTCGCCGGGACCACGGAGAAGCCCAGACGCCGGAGCATCGACGCGGTCATCGCGCGCACCTGCTCCTCATCCTCCACCAGGAGGATCGTGCCGGACCGGGCTGCGATGGGCGGGTCGGGGGGCAGCGTGACGCCCTGCACGGCGTCGGTGCACCAGGGGAGGTAGATCTTGAAGACCGTCCCCTGCCCCACTTCGCTGTATACGTCGATGAACCCGCCGTTCTGCTTGACGATGCCATAGACCGTCGCGAGCCCCAGGCCCGTGCCCTGGCCCACCTCCTTGGTGGTGTAGAACGGCTCGAACACGTGCTCGAGCGTGACGGTGTCCATGCCGACGCCGTCGTCGCCCACCGCCAGAAGCACGTAGCGGCCGGGCGGGCACTCGACGTGGGTGGCGCAGTAGGCCTCGTCGAAGTGGACGTTGGCGGTCTCGATGGTCAGCTTCCCGCCGTTCGGCATGGCGTCGCGCGCGTTGACCGCCAGGTTGATGAGGATCTGGTCGATCTGGGAGGGGTCGACGCGAACCGGCCATAGATCCTCGCACGGGAAGAACGCCTGCGTGATGTCTTCGCCGACGAGCGTGGCCAGCGTGTCGACGGTCCGGGCCACCAGCGCGTTGAGGTCGACGGTCCGGGGGGCGATGATCTGGCGGCGCGAGAACGCCAGCAGTTGCCGCGTGACGTCGCGTGCGTGCCGTCCCGCCTTCTCGATCTCGTCGAGGTGCTCGAGGGCAGGATCGCCCTCGGACAAGCCAGACCGCATCAGCTCGCCGTGGCCGAGGATGACGCTGAGCATGTTGTTGAAGTCGTGGGCGACCCCGCCGGCGAGCTGACCGATGGCCTCGAGGCGGCGCGCGTGGTGTAGCTGCTCCTCCAGGCTCCTGCGCTCCGTGATGTCGACGCCGAAGGAGATGGTGCCGACCCTCTGGTCGCCCTCGTGCAGGACGGTGTTCCGCCAGGAGATGTGGCGCTCTTCGCCCGACCTGGTGACGATGGGGTTCTCGAAGGACGCGGGCATCCCCTCGTCGGGGACCTTCCGGAACGCCTCCCAGACCTGGGGATAGCGGTCCTTGGGGACCAGCACCTCGAACCAGTCGCGTCCCTCCAACTCCTGCCGCGAGTAGCCGGTCAGCTCTTCGGCAGCCCGATTGAACACCTGGATCCGTCCCTCGGCGTCGAGGACGATGATCATGGCGTTGGCGGACTCGACCAGCCTCTCCGCGTACTCCTTGGCCCGCTTCAGCCGGTCCTCCGCCGTCCTCTCCTGGGTCACGTCCCGGTGCATCACCACCGCGTTGGTGATCCGGCCCTGGTCGTCCTTCACGGGCGCGATGGTCACCTCGAGGGAGCGAGCCACCGTACGCTCCAGCACCAGACCTTCCAGGTTCGCGCTGTCGTACTCCAGCTCGAATCGGGCCGTCTCCCCCCGATCGAAGACCGCCGCGACCCGAGGCATCATGCCTTGCTCGCGGACGATGTTGTCCTCGAACACGTTGTATCTGCCCACGACCTCCTCGTCCCGGATGCCGAGGAGGTCGCGGCAGGCCCTATTGGTCCGCAGGAGCGTGCCCCCCTGGTCCGAGAGCCAGAGGGAGTACGGGTTCTGGTCGATGATGCCGTCGAGCAGGCGCTCGCGGCGAAGGAGCTCCGACTCGATGCGACGCGCCTCGGTGACGTCCTGCGCCGTACCGCGCACGAAGACGGGCCGCCCGCCCTCGTCCAGCTCCACCACGGCCCGAGCCAGGATCCGGCGTTCACCGACACCCGCGACGGTCATGCGGAACTCGTGCTGGAAGGGGGCCCCGGCCTCCATCGCTCGACCGACGGTGACGCCGAGCGCCTCCAGGTCTTCGGGATGGACCACCCGCATGATGTCGTCCCGCTCGAACACCGCTGCCTCGCTGTCCTCCCCGGACCAGAGGCGCGCCATCTCCCGCGAGCACGTGACCTTGCCGGCGGCGACGTCCAGCTCCCAACTGCCGAGCCCGGCCAGGGCCTCGGCCTCGTCCAGCAAGCGCCGGTAGCGCCGTGCGTCCATCTCGGCGCCCATGCGGTCGGCGATGTCTTGCATCAGCAGGAGCAGCTGGCCGTCGCCGAGAGGCACCAACTGGCAGTCGATGAGCACTTGCTTGCCGAAGCTCGACCGCGTGTTCAGATCCTGGCGCCGCATGGTGCCGGTCCGGAGCGCCTCGAGGGCGAGGTCGTAGAGGCCCGAGCGCTTCCAGGACTCGACGTCGTGGAAGTTCTGCGCGCGAACCTGCTCCAGGGTGGCGCCGGTGATGTCCGCGGACGCCTGGTTGGCCATCACGCACCGCCCGGACGCGTCATAGACCGAGATCCCCACGGGAGACGCGGAAACGACGTCGCCCACGGGTGGCGCACCGAGCTCCTTGGACAGGCCGGAGCGGATCGGACGCTGGATCCGACTCGGGTCGTCGCCCTTCGACATGACCTGCGTCCTCCAACCCGCTGGACCGCGGGAGCAAGCTCGGTGCGACTAGCGCGGAAGCGCCTCCGGGAGGTCGGCCACCACGTACGCCATCACGGCCATCGTCGCCACGCAGCGCGCGACCTCGTCGGGGTCGAGCTTGTCCAGCGTATCACCGTCGGAATGGTGGTACCAGAAGTACCGTGTGCCGTCCACGGCGAGGCCCATCCCGGGCACGCCGGTCTCCATGAGGGGGCCGATGTCGGCGCCCCCGCCGCCCGCGCGTCACGGCGCCCGCGTCGATGCGCTCCAGGAGGCGGCCGACGCGCGACACGACGTCGAACGCGCGATCGGAGCCGGTGAAGCCGAACCCCTCGGGCGAGAAGACCCCTTCGTCGGACTCGATGGCGAGCACGTGCTCCTCGTCGGCGTGGTCCGCTGCGTACTGCCGTCCTCCGGCGCCCCCGTTCTCCTCGTTCACCCAGCCGACCACGCGAATCGTCCGCCGCGGCTTCAGCCCGAGCTCCTTGATGAGGCGAACCGCCTCCCATGCGGCGACCACACCGCCCCCGTCGTCCATCGCACCCTGCCCCACGTCCCACGAGTCGATGTGCCCGCCGAGGACGACCACCTCCTCCGGGTGCTCGCTGCCCGTGATCTCCCCCATCACGTTCCGGGACGGGGAGTCGGGGAGCGTCTGCGCCTGCATCTTCAGGAGCACCTCGATGCGCTCGCCCCGTTCCTGCATGCGGTGCAGCATCTGGGCGTCCTCGACCGTGATCGCGGCGTGCGGGATCTTCGGTACCCCCTCCTCGTAGCGCATCGCGCCCGTATGCGGGGACTGGATGGACGCCGACCCTACCGTGCGGATGAGGCTCGCGACCGCCCCGACGCGTGCGGCCGCGATCGCCCCGTTGCCGCGGTACTGCACGGTCTCGCCGTAGTTCGTGAAGGGTACGTCGAAGAGGACGATCCGGCCGCGCGCCTCGTCGGCGCGCGCCGTCAGCTCGTCGAAGCTGCCCACCACCAGCACCTGTGCCCGGATCCCCCCCGGCGGCGTGGCGATGCTCCCGCCCAGGCCGAGCATCGGCAGCTTCCGGTAGCGCGGCAGGATCAGCTCGGCCGACTCCTCACCCCGGACCCAGTGCGGCACCATCGTCTTCTCGGCATGCACGTTCTGAAGCCCGTCGGCACGCATCTCCTCGAGGATCCAGTCGATGGCCCCCTCCAGCGCCGTCGACCCCGACAACCGACTGCCGAAGCCGTCCACGAGCCCGCCCAGGCGCGCGTAGGCGTCGTGGTTGGCCGTCGCCGCATCGATGAGGCGGTTGGCGGCGTCACGGTAGGCGTCGACCTCCTGCGCACGGGCGGCGGACGGAAGGGAGAGGAGAAGCGCGAGGAGGCCCGCGGCGAGCGGGAGGGGGCGCGATCGTGACACGCTGAGGCTCCGATGGGGGTGAGCGGACGGCCGGTGAAGATCGACCGGGTCCGCAACCCTAGCAAGGCCGCCTCAGCCCTCCGTGGACGGCTCGAAGTAGGGCCGCACCGCCTCGGCGGGTGGGAGAGGCGTGAGGAGGCTGACGCCCCACCACAGAAGGAGGGAGGCGAGGAAGCCCGGCAGGACCGGATCGATCGACGCGGGGCCGTACACCTTCCACAAGAAGACCGCCGCGACGCCGCCGACCATCCCCGTGGCCGCGCCCTCGCGGGTGGCGCGCCGCCAGAGAACACCCCCGACCACCGGCACGGCGAAGCTGGCCGCCATCAGCGCGGTGAAGAGCAGCACGATGAACTGGACCAGCTCTCCGGACCCCACCCCGCTGAGAAGCAGCACCACCGGGATCGACCCCACCACGAGGATCCCGATCCGGTCTACCCAGATACGCCGCTGCGGCGTGACCTGCGGGTGGATGAGGTTCTGGTACAGGTCGACGGAGAGCGCGGAGCCCGCCACGATCAGGAGGGAGTCCACCGTCGACATCATCGCCGCGGTGATCGCGGCGAGCATCATCGCGCCAAGCGCGGTGGGGAGGACCGCCGTGGCGACCATGGGCATCGCCAGGTCACCCGTGGGGAGCTGCGGGAAGAGGACGATCGCGGCGAGGGCGATGAGGAACACCGTCAGGTTCAGCGCCGTCACCACGACCACGGCGAAGAACACGCCCCTGCGGATCGTGCGCATGTCCTTCATGGCGTAGAGGCGCACGAGCTTCTCGGGCGTCGCGATCGAGCCCAGGAAGAAGGCGAGGCCCATCGTGAAGAGGAGCGACGCGGGGAACGTCTCCCAGCGGAACACCCCCGGCTGCGCGGCCTGCACCGTTTGCAGCAGCGCTCCCCACCCGTCCACCTGACGGACGGCCAGCGGCAGGGCCAGGGCAGCGCCCAGACACATGACCACGAGCTGGAAGGCGTCCGTGTACACCACCGCGATCATCCCGCCGATCACCGTGTAGGCGAGCAGGACGGCGGTGAAGCCCACCATCCCCCACTGTGTGGGGATGCCGAAGACGATGTTCGCGACAAGCCCGCCCGCCACGATCTGCGCCTGGATGTAGACGATGGTGGCGATCAGGACGACCACGGCGGACAGCCCGCGCACGCCTCTGCTGTAGTAGCGCGCCTCCATGAAGGCCGGAAGGGTGAGCTGGCGAACGCGCGTGAAGCGGGGCGCGAGCACCGCCGCGACGAACCAGTAGGCGAGAGGGATCGACAGGAGGACCCAGCCGAACGACCAGCCACCCCGGTACATGACGCCGATCGTCCCGACGAACGTGCCCGCGCTCGTATGCGTCGCGGCGAGCGTCGCGCCCCCCGTGAACCAGCCGAGCTTCCCACCGGCGATCCAGTAGTCGGCCTCGTCCTTCGTGCGGCGCATGCTGTACCAGCCGATCGCGAACACGGCCACGAAGTAGGCGACGAACACGCCGGTCATCTGCACGTTCATCGCTTCCGCTCCGTCCACGCCATCCAGGCGGCGTATCCGAGCAGGATCACGGCGCACGCCACGAAGAGCCCCCAGAACGCGAAGCCCGGCGCTCCCTGTCCGGCGTCCATCAGGGCGCGTCCCGCAGGTGACGCCACCCGACCACGGAGAACGCCGCGACCAACAGCACGGCCGCGACGTCCAGCAAGGCGGGAAGCCCCGGGCGCCAACGCCCGTCCGAGCGAGCGCGGAAGCTCAGCACGGCGGGGACGACGGCCAGGTCCACAGCATAGACGCCGGGCGTGCCCGTGGCGTCGAGGCCGGTCGGGAAGCCCTCTGCCACCCTCCAATCGGGAGGGAGCCTGAGCTCGGCTCGGAAGAGCCCCGGCGTCGCCGCCTCCGGCGGGAGGTCCACGCTGAGCACGGGGATGTGCCCCCGCACGCGCGCGCCCTCCTCGGTGACGGCCCCGGTGACCGCGTAGGACGTGGCGACGACGGGGCCGCTCGGGCCGGACCCGGTCGTGATGGGCAGCCTCACGACACCGACCAGCGGCCGGGGCCGGGCGAGGGTGGACACGTCCCTCCCCCTCCCTGCGCACGTTCTCCACCCTCGCGCCGGCGAACTCCAGGGCGGTGGCGTCCACGCTGCCTCCACCGTCGGGGCCGGCGAGGACGTATTCGATCCGTACGCGGGCGACGCCGTCTCCTCCGGTCAGGTCGGCGACGAGGTGGACGGCGTGGATCGCTCGCTGCCCGCTCGCCTGCCCCGGGGCGCACAGGGCGAGCCAGCCCGCGGCGACAACGAGCGCCCTCACGCCGCTGCCGTCGTCCGGCGCCCCTTCTCCTTCATCCCCACACCTGGTCGAGCACACGCAGCACGTTGCCGCCCATCACCTTCTCGATGTCCTCGTCGGCGTAGCCGTGCTGCACGAGCCACCGCACGATGTTCTTCGAGCCCTCGGTGGGGTTCTCGAGCCCCTTCACATAGGCCACGGGCTCGTACTGCTGATCGGGACGTCCCTCGCCGTGGGCTTCCTTCAGCGAGAGGTTCGCCGCGTACGTTCGGTGCAGCCCCACGTGGTCGCCGTACAGGCTGTCCGGGCCGAACGCGACGTGGTCGACGCCGACCAGCGCGCGGATGTACTCGAAGTGCTCCATGAACGCCTCGAGGTCGTGCGTGCGGTGGTTGCGGGTGAGCGTCGTGTGCGGGGCGGCCTCCACGCCGATCACCCCACCCTTGGCCGCACACGCTTCCAGCACCTCGTCGGGCGCCAGGCGGTTCGACTCCCACAGGGCACGCGCCCCGATGTGGGAGAGGACGATCGGCCGCTCGCTGTGCGCGATCGTGTCCAGCGTCGTCTGGTCGCCGCAGTGGGAGCAGTCGATGAGCATGCCGACCTTGTTCATCCGCTCCACCGCCTTGCGTCCGAACGCGGTCAGCCCGCCGTCGCGCTTCTCCTTCAGACCGTTGCCCAGGGCGTTCGACTCCGAGTACGTGATGCCGAGAGCCCGCACGCCGAAGCCGTAGAGGAGGTCGATACGATCCACCTCGTGCTCGATCATCGCGGCGCCCTCCATCGACGCGACGAGCGCGACCTTCCCCTCGCCGTGCGCGCGCCGGATGTCGGAGACGCGAAGGCAGTGCAGCACGAAGTCCTGGTGGGCGAGGTCGCACAGCCGCATCCCCAGGTCGTGCAGGACGTCGTCCCACTGCCATCCCGAGCGCGAGTGGATCGTGCAGATCCCGTCCATGAGGTTGTCGAAGACGCAGTCCCAGTGGGACGCCGCCAGGCCGCGGAAGGCGGTGGCCATCCGGCCGTGGCGCACGTATTCGGGCGTCTCCTCGATGCGCGCAGGAAACACGCCGAGGTGCTCGTGCAGGGAGACGAACACGTACCGCTCCGTGAGCGAGCGCACGCGCGCCTCGCCCGCTTCGTCCAGCGGCACCAGGTACGGTTCGACCCGCGCCAGCTCGTCGGTGAGCTCGAAGGCCGGGTAGTCGGCGCCGGCGTCGAGGTAGGAGAAGGAGGTGTAGCCGCCGTAGCGTTTCGACAGGCCCATGGAGACGTCCGCGTTTCGTGGTCCGGGGTCGGTGGACCCACGATCTACGCGGCCGCGCGCCCGATCACAAGGATCGGGCGCGCGCGCCGGACCTCCCGCCGCTCAGTCCTCCTCGCAGGAGGAGGTGAGCCGCAGATCGAAGCGCGCCGCCGTCAGCGCCACTTCGACCCGGTTGCTGAGCCCCATCTTGCCCATCAGCCGCGCGAGGTGGTTCTTGACCGTCTGCTCCCGGATGCCCAGCTGGCGCGCGATGGACTTGTTGCCCAGTCCCTCGGCGACGAGGACCATGACCTCGAGCTCGCGGGGCGTGATGGCCTTCTGATCTCCGTTGGCGTCGCCGTTCATACCCTGGCGGTGTGCCGCGGCGAGCCATGGGGCCGCGACGATCTCTCCATCGGCTACGGCGCGTACGGCCCGCACCACTTCGTCCGGCGAGGCCTCGGCGGGGATGCAGCCGTGGGCCTGCTGCCGGAGCGAGGTCAGGCAGCACTCGTCGATCAGGCAGAAGGCGTCGTGGGACAGCTGAGGGCCCTCGCCGTTGGCCACGAAGTGGCGCACGATGCAGTCCTCGAACTTGTGTTCGACGTAGACGAGGACGCGGAGGTCCGGGAAATCCCGGACGAGGCGGGGAATGAGATCGGGCGCGGCGCGCCGGAACCGGACGTCGAGGATCAGGACGGACGATCCGAGCCCCGCGAGCGCACCGTCCACGTCCTCCACGCGGTCGACGACGGCGGCGACCCGGAGGTCCCCGGAACCGTGGACGGCGGACCCCAACCCCAAACGAACGAGCGGCTCTTCCACGGCGATGACGACGTCGAGCATGCGAGGCTGCCTCCTAGGGGTGACCAGAGCGTCACTGTCGGGCCTGCGGATGGGTCTGGGGAGGGCCTTGCTCCAACGTAAGATAAGGGATCACGTGGTTCTTTAGTACCCCCACGATAGGTACACACGGGCGATGGTCCGCCACGCCCATATCCGGGAAACTACGGAGGGCGTAGACGGGCCTGGGGCGCTCCGATCTCAACCCCCTCGACAAGCCCCCAGGAACCGTCAGCGGGTTCGGGCCGAAAGGCCCGGCCCGCCGCCCAATCGAGGGGGGACTTCGAAACGGAGAGCGCCATGAGGAGGCGAGTACCGCTTTTGGCTGGCGCCGCGCTGCTGGCATTCGTGCTGGCAGGCTGCGAGGGGCCCACAGGCCCGACAGGGCCTGCAGGAGCCGCAGGTTCGGCAGGGCCCGCAGGGCCTGCAGGACCCGCGGGACCGGCAGGGCCGGCCGGACAGGACGCGAACGCGACCTGCACGGATTGCCACAAGGGTGACACGGAGCTGTTCGCCAAGCAGCTTCAGTATCAGAACTCCGGGCACTACCTGCTCGGCGACTTCGAGCGTAGCACTGCGGATTGCGCAGGGTGCCACACGCACGAAGGCTACATGGAGAGGCTGGCGACGGGCACGGTCAGCGCGGACATCGAGAACCCGACGCCGCCGAACTGCCGTACCTGCCACCAGATCCACACGACGTACACGGACGCGGACTACGCGTTCACGAACACGGCTCCGGTCGATCTGATCGCCTTCCCGGGTGAAACGGTCGACTTCGGCGTTGGCAACCTGTGCGCCAGCTGCCACCAGGCACGCGCGATCGAGCCGCTGCCCGTTCTGGGCGGCGCGGATGTCGCGGTCGCCGACACCCGGTACGGGACGCACCACAGCCCGGTCGCCACTGTCCTGGGTGGTGTGGGGCTCTTCGATCTGGCAGGCGACGTGGACGGCGGTCCGTTCGTGCATGGCGGCAGCGACGTCGGCTGCCCCACCTGCCACATGGCGCAGCCGTTCGGCGCTCAGGCGGGCGGCCACACCATGGCGATGACGTACGAGTATCACGGAGCTACGGTGGACAACGTGGCCGGCTGCATGACCTCGGGCTGCCACTCCTCCGTCGAGGACTTCGGTAAGTTCGGCGTGCAGGACGACGTGACGGCCAAGCTGGACGAGCTCGCCACGCTGCTGCGGGCCAAGGGCATCATGGCCGCGGCGCCGAGCGTATCGAGCGTCGTCGGCACGTGGCCGGCCGACGTGGCCGCCGCGTTCGTGAACTGGCAGACGATCAACGAGGACAAGAGCCTCGGGATCCACAACCCGCCGTACGTGGTGGGTATCCTGCAGGGCTCGATCGACGCGATGAACTGAGCGTCGTTCGTCGGGTTCGACCCGACGTTGGGTGACGAGGGCACCGCGACCCGGAGGGATCGGCCGCGGTGCCCTCGGCGTAGTAGGGGGCCTGAGATCGACCAACGAGGGGGTGAATCCATGCGCATTCGCGCACTGTGCGTCCTGGCGGCCGTCGCCGCGCTGGGGGCGTGCCAACCCGAGCGCGGCGTCGACGACGCCAGCCGCACGGCCATCACGAGAGCGGTGATGGCGACGATGAACGACCTGTACGGGGCGATGAACGCCCACGATGCGGACCGTGTGCTCGCCCACTACCTGAAGAGCGAGGAGTTCCTGTACGTCGGCGTCGGCGACACGACGCTGGGGTGGGAGACGTTCTCGTCCCTGACCCGCCCGTGGTACCAGAGTCACCCGGACGTGACCTTCGAGTACGAGATCGTCCACGTGCAGGTCCTGGCTCCGGACGTGGCCACCGTGACCGCCAAGGGGAGCTCGACCGAGGCGCCCTTCCTCATGTGGACGCGCACGTTCGTGCTCCGCGACGGCCAATGGCTGATCTCGCTGGAGCACGAGTCCTGGCCCGGGGCGGAGCCGCCGAGGGCCCAGCATCCCATGAGCTAGGAACCCCGCCTCGCCCACGCGAGGCTTGCCTTCACGCGAAAGCGCGCAGCAGGTTCGGTCTGCCGATTGGACCCTCCCCCAGGGTAGTGTCCGGAAAGGGGCTACCATGGAAAGTGCTGCGAACCTCCCGCTCGAAGACTCGTCGCGGGACCAGTACGTCCTCGAGAACCAGACGCCCCACCACATCGCCGTCTCCTCCAGACGACCCGGAGGAGGGCTTCGCCGTGCGGCTCGGCCCGTGGGCCCGCATGACACAGTCGGCGGAGGAGCTGGCCGACGTCGATCTGAGGCCGTGGACCGATCGAGGCATCGTGCGACTGCGCGCGTGGCAGCCCCCGCCGACCTCCTGGATGGTGTTCTCGATGGCCGGGGTGGTGCTCGTGGTCATGGGCGCGATCGTCCTGCGCATCGTGTTCGCGCTCCCCTTCCTCGAGGTCCCGGAGCACTACTGGCGGCATTCGCTCTGGCTGATGGGTCTGGCGGCGATCCTCTCGCCGCTCTTCGTCTTCGCGGACTGGTCGGAGAAGCGTCCCCTCCGCCCGGGCGTGCGCATGCCCGCACTGCGGCAGGCGGCGGTGGTCACCTTGACGCTCTTCGTCGTGGTGCTCATCTCGATCGGACTTCCGTTCGGCGTCATCATCTCCGACGGCAGCTGGGCGGCCGTTCCGTGCCAGGGCCCGGTGGTGGAGGCCACCGCCGCGCCCGCGGAGACCACGGCCGGCTGGGTGCACCTGCAGGACGTGGTCGCCTGCCCGTTCCGCTGGATGGCCCACCAGAACCCGCACCGACTCGTGGGAAGCGGCCTGCAGCTCATGTTCATCACCACGCTCGCCCTCCTCCCCGCCCTCTTCTACTTCGAGTTCAACCGCCAGAAGCTGACGACGCTGCGCAAGCGCTTCTTCCGCTCCGTGGTGCTCCTGGATCCGAACATCCGCACGCTCGGCGACGCGGAGAGCGTGTACGGGGACCGTGCCGCGGACATCCTCGGCACACCGATCGGAGAGCACCCGCGTGGGGAAAGCCGGGGAGCGCGCCTGGTGGTCCTGCTCTCCGCGACGCTGCTGGTGACCCTCGGATGGATCACCACGCTCAACCCGTTGAGCGTGAGGGCCGTCGGGGGCGAGCCCAGCGTGCTCGACTATTTCAGCCCACAGCCGAGCCCCTTCGTGTACGCCTTCCTGGGCGCCTACGTCTTCGGCGTCGGCATGCTCTTCCGTCGCTACGTCCGCTCCGACCTGACGCCCGAGGCCTACGCGCAGTTCGCCGTGCGCATGATCAGCGCCGTCCTTTTCGCCTGGGCCGTGCTCGAGTTGCCGTGGGGCAGCGTCCAGCGAGCGGCCGCGGCCATGGTCGTGCCGGCGGCGGCGACCGAGGTCGCGCAGGCGTCCCGGGCGACGCAGCCGTCCGGACCGGCGCCCATTCCCGGGATGGACACGACGACGCCCACGGATGCCGCTGCCTGCGGCGGCCGACCCCGCAGCGGGCGACGCCGTCGCAAGCGGTGCGTCCCAAGCACCCCAGGAGGGCGCCGGCGATCCGCAGGAGCCCGTGCCGGCCGAGAGGGGCGGAACGCAGGGGGGTGGATGGCTGGCGCTCGCCTTCCTGATCGGGTTCTTCCCCGAGACGGGACTGTCCCTGCTCAAGCGGAGCATCTCGTCCTGGACGCGCATGTGGGTCATGCAGGAGGAGAAGTCGATCCCGTTGGAGCGCCTGGAAGGCATCAACGTCTACCACCAATCCCGCCTGCTCGACGAGGGGATCGAGAACGTCGAGAACCTCGCGCACTCGGACATCATCGAGCTCATGCTCGACACGCGCATTCCCCTCCCCACCCTCGTGGACTGGATCGACCAGGCCATCCTCCTCATGCACCTCCCCGAGCGCGAGGACCAGGCGATCCTGCGGGGCAGCGGCATCCGCACGGCGACCGACCTCGAGGCCGCGTACGACGCGGCCAGGGCCCGCGACGCCGCGAACGCGGAGGGGTTCCTGCAGCTTCTCGCGAGCACCGTGCCCGACACCCCGGCCCGGCTTCGGTCGGTGCTGGACGCGCTCACGGACGATCAGTGGATGCGCTACCTCCGCCGCTGCCGCGAGGAGGACGTCGCCAGTGGGGGCCCACCGTTGGAGGCGAGCATGCTGGCGATCTGGGACCAGGGCGACGAGGCGCTGCAGCGCTTCCTGCGCGAAGCGAAGCGCGCACCCGGGCGGGTGGCCGCGACCTACGCGGTGGTCTGAGGCAGCCGCAGATCCAGTCGGGGCCCGCGTGAACCCCCTCGATCACGCGGGCCCGAGGGGATCCAGGCCACCTGGCTCCTTCAGTGTGTGGTTGTCACCTGACAACCCTACCCGTCCCCACACTGTCTACCCAACAAGCAACCCGTACCGTTCCCGTTCCGCCTTGGAATCGGTTGATGAATATTCGGCACCCGCGCACGAGCCTCCTCGTCGTCCTTTTCGCCCTTCCAGCCCCGTTGTGGGCACAGACCCACACCATCTCCAGGGGAGACTCGCCGCCGCCCGTCGCGAACGCGACGCGCCTCGACGGCTCGATCTCCATCGACGGTAGGCTGGACGAGGCGGCCTGGCGGCTGGCGACGCCCGTCACGCGCTTCCGGCAGTACCAGCCGGATGAAGGCGAGCCAGCCTCCCTCCCCATGGAGGTCCGTCTGCTCTACGACGCCACGGCCCTCTATGTCGGCGCCCGCATGCGTCAACCGGGAGGCGTGGCTGCGCCCCTCGCCCGTCGCGATCAGCTGCTGGATGCCAACGGGAACAACGGCTCGTTCAACTCCCTGACCACGGACAAGCTCATCGTCGAGCTCGATCCCTATCACAACCACATCGACAACGCCTGGTTCGAGGTCAATCCGGCGGGCGTGAAGGGAGACCAGTTCAACGGCGATGCCTCCTGGGACCCCATCTGGGAAGCGGCGGCACGCGTGGATTCCCTGGGCTGGACCGCCGAGATGCGCATCCCCTATAGCCAGCTACGCTTCTCTCGCGACGCGGCTCAGGTGTGGGGCCTGCAGATCTGGCGGTATGTCGATCGGGTGAACGAGCGTGACATGTGGTCGTTCTGGCGGCAGAATGCGTCGGGTGGACCCGCGTTCTACGGGGAGGTCGCGGGACTGGACGTGACCCACCGTCCGCGCCAGTTCGAGCTGCTGCCCTATGCCGTGGCGGGAGGCACGTTCAAGCGCGCCGCCAGCGGCGATCCCTACCATGACGCTCGGGAGATGCGGTTCAGCGCGGGTGCCGACATCAAGTACCTGCTGACCTCGAACCTGACGCTGGACGCCACCCTCAATCCCGACTTCGGCCAGGTCGAAGTCGATCCGGCCTCGCTCAACCTCAGCGCGTACGAGACATACTACGACGAGAAGCGACCGTTCTTCATCGCCGGCTCCAGTGCCTTCGGCTTCGGCGGCATGCGCTGCATGTTCTGCAGCAACTCGTCCGGCCTCTCGGCCTTCTACTCGCGGCGCATCGGCCGGCCCCCGCAGCTCGACGGTGTCGTCCAGGACCATGCGGAGTACGCGGACACCCCCGACAACACCACGATCCTCGGGGCCGCGAAGATCACCGGGCGCGCCCAGGGCGGGTACACCATCGGCGTCCTCGATGCCCTGACCAGCCAGGAGACCGCCCACTACCTGCCCACCGTGGGGGCGCAGGAAGCCACCCAGGTCGTCGAGCCCCTCACCAACTACTTCGTGGGCCGCGTCAAGAAGGACTTCAACGAGGGCTCGACGTGGGTCGGCGGCATCCTGACGTCGACGAAGCGGAGGATGACCGACGGCGTCGTGAGCGACCGGCTGCACAGCCACGCGGAAGCGGTGGGTGTGGACTGGCGGCACTACTGGCATCGCCGCGACTACTCGTGGATGGGCAGCGTGCTGATCTCCAACGTCGCGGGCTCGGCGGCGGCCGTGGCGAACACCGAGCGGTCGAGCGCGCACTACTTCACGCGCCCAGACCGCCAGGTGACAGGGGACGGCCTCTTCAGCGTCCGATACGACCCGGCCGCCACCTCACTGCGCGGCTACGGCCTCTTCACCCGTGTCGGCAAGGACGGCGGGACGCTGTTGTGGGAGGCGATGGCGAACGTCCGCAGCCCGGGATTCGAGGTCAACGACCTCGCCTATCTCAGCCGAGCGGACTACCAGTGGTTCAACGGCAACATCGGCGGGAATTGGACAACACCGACGGGCTGGTACCGGAACATCTTCACCAGCATCGGGGGCGCCACACAGTACAACTACGACGGAGATCGCACCTATACCCAGCTACAGGCCTACTACGGCATGGAGTTCCTCAACTACTGGAACCTGCGCCTGTTCGGCATTCACAACGTCCCGTCGTACGACGACCGGCTCACGCGCGGAGGCCCCGTGGTCAAGCGCGCCGGGTACGACGTCGGGCATGTCCAGGTCTCCACGGATGCCCGCCGTCGCGCCGTCTTCGACATCTCGGTGGAGGCCGCGCGTGGCGTCGACGCACCCACCCACTCCCTCACCATCCAGCCGGGGATCGCCCTCAAGCCCGCACCCAACGTCTTCATCCAACTCTCGCCCACCTACGCCCGTGACGAGGGCGACGCGCAGTACGTCACGGCCATCGCCGATCCGACGGCGACGGCCTTCTACGGCACGCGCTACGTCTTCGGCTTCGTCAGGACCAAGACCGTGTCGCTGGACACGCGAATCAACTGGACGTTCACGCCGAACCTGACGCTGCAGTTGTACGCACAGCCGTTCATCGCGAGCGGCGACTACATCTCGTTCCGCGAGTTCGCGCGACCTCGCGGCATCGAGAAGCTCGAGCTCGGCACGGATATCGGCACGGTGACGTACGATCAGAGCGCCAACACGTACCTGATCGACCCGGACGGCGCGGGCGGGGCCGCGCCGTTCACCCTCGACAATCCGGACTTCACCACGCGCTCGTTGCGCGGCACCGCGGTGCTGCGCTGGGAGTACCGCCCGGGCTCCACGTTGTATTTCGTGTGGACCCAGCAGCGGTCCGGCTACGACCCGGTGGGAAGCTTCGACTTCGCCAGCGCCCGTTCGGCGATCCTGGGGGATCGGCCCACCAACGTGTTCCAGATCAAGGCCACGTACTGGCTGGGGCGGTAGAGGCTCTCCGCTCTCCGCCTTCGAGGTTCCTCCGAGTCCCTCAAGGACCCGACACCTGCAGCACCCACGACAGCTCCTGGTTCACGGATGCGTGGGTGATGTAGGCGCTATCGGCCGTGGCGGAGCCGTAGGTGCGGTCATACCTGAGTTTCACCGTCACCGAATCGATGTCGACAAGGGAGAACGAGCCCGCAGACAGGCGGATCGTGTCCCCGATGGGACTGCGCGCCTCCAAGGTCAGCAGTGGCGTGAGGGTTCCGGCACGGTTCCATCCCGACACGAATAGATGCCACAGGACGCGCTCCAGGCCTTCGTCGTCGCTCGCGGGTTGTAGTGGTAGCACCAGGTCCTGCCCCACCGCCCACGACCCTCGGGTCGAGCCCTCGCCCTCCCGGCGCAGGACCAACGTCAACCGCGCGGGCAGGTCACGGCCCTCAACGGCCGGTACATACACGTCCACCGGAGGCGGTGCCGAAGCGTCAATCGGGATCGTATCGTTCCAGACGAGCCTCAACCGTTCGTCCGTGTGCGCGGAGTCCGCTGGGAACGGGATCCCGAGGATTGTCAGTGTGGGGTCTGGTACCTCGGCGCCGGTGCCATCGAGCCCGGTTCCTGGATCGAGGCTCGCGTGCACGACGATCCGGCCCTCAGCGCGGGCGCTCGCGTCGATCCAGAGGTTCAGGAGCGCGGCAGGGCTGGCGGCGTCGGGTCCCGCGAAATCCAGGGTGCACGATACGACGCCCAGGCACACGGTCACGCTCGTCGCAAGCACCCTGTACCTCATCGGGTCTCCAGAAAGTATGCCTCGACCTCGAGGAGGCTTCTGGAGGTGCTCCACGGACCGTGGAGGGGATATTGGACGAGCAAGTACCCCAAGCCGGGCATCACCCAATCGAAAAGGGGAAGCCGCGCGGCGCCGAGCTTCGCCCCCACCCAATCCTCCACAGCCAGGCCCGCCGCCGTCTCAAAGAAATCGCGCTGGAGGACATGGACGCGTTCGTGGGCGAAGACGTCCTCCACGTAACGGCCCGCACTGGGACCCAGCACCACGATCCCTCCGATCGCTTCCCCGTCGACCAACCTGCCTCCGTCGAGCAGATCGCGGGCTGCACGAAACACCGGAGTCCCGGCAGAGAGCGTGCGCGGCCAATCCAGCTTCAGCCGATCCTCGGTGATGCCGTACAGCAACCACCACGCGTTGTTGAGGTCGAGGCGAATGTGGAAGGCCCCGAGTGCGCGCGGTGGCACGAATACCCGGAAGGGGCCGACGGGCAAGACGAGGGTGTCGAGAAGTGCGACACCCAGGGCGGCGTTGCGGGTGATGGACCCTCCGATGGCAGCGACCTCGCGTCCGACAAACCCTGCACCGTCGAAGCGGGCCACGGCGATCCTCTTGCCCACATACGCAACACCGCCACCCAAGGCACCTCGGGCGAAGCCTTCCGTGAAGGACCCGTGGCGCAAGATCCGGCCGACCCCTCCAGCGATCCCACCCAGGAGGGCGTTGGCACCCAGAAAGTTCAGGTCGTCCACCCAAGTGGCGTCGGCCCAGCGGTCGTGCTGGTTCGGGTCCTGGCCAGAGGCGATTCGCGGCGGCACCAGAACGAAGGAGAGCGCCAGCAGGACAGCGAGCATTCGACCTCGAGAGTACCCGTAGGGTTGCTCGGCATCGTCAGGGTGGGATCCGGACGGCCAGGATCGATCACTCAGAGGTGCTGACATGTCCTGCGCGCGTGCCTCCTTCCCTACACCGTTGGGACTTCGCGCGAAATGACGGAGATGCACGCCTGTACATAGCGACACCTATAGGATCCAATGGGCGCTGACGGATTCGAACCGCCGACCCCCTGCTTGTAAGGCAGAGAGAACTGCGCCCGCCCATGGTCGCTGAGGGACTCGAACCCCCGACTTCCTCCTTGTAAGGGAGGCGCTCTAACCAGACTGAGCTAAGCGACCGTCCCAGAACCTATTCGGTTGGGGGAGGGCTCGGTAGACGTGGACAGGAGGAGGACGAGCGACTCCGCAGTCCATTGACGCAGCGGCCCTACACGCCCGTCTGGATGGCTTCAGAGGGTGGTATGGCCATCGCTCGCCGCGCCGGACTCCAGCAGGCCAGCAGGATGGCACCGAAGATGGCGATGGACACCGACACCGTGGTCCATGCGCTCCCCAGGCCCAGCACTACGTCCAAAGCAATCGCGCTGAGAGCACCAAGGACCATTCCGGCCATGGCGGGCACGAGCGCTCGCGACACGATGCTGAACGCGATCTGTTGACGACTGGCACCCAAGGCCACGCGTATGCCGATCTCCCGCGTCCTCTGAGTCACGAGGAACGAGGTGACCGCATAGACGCCCGTCACCGAAAGGGCGAGCGCGGCCAACGTGCTGAAGAGAATACCGAGATAGGCCCACCGCTCAGCCGTCCGCGCGCCCTCCACGATTTCGTCCAAGGCCCGGATCCGCATCACGCGCAGCGAGGGATCCACTTCGGCCGCAATCGCCCGCAGACGCGACCGGAAGGAGGCCCGAGCGTCGTCATACGTCCGAACTCCCACCATCACTGGAAGAGTACGTGCGGCAAGCGGGAGATAGAGGCCCTCCGGCGAGTCGGGATCCGAGATGTTCATGTCCAGATCAGCGACGACGCCGACGACTTCGAGCCAGGGTCCAGGCTCTGACCCGGGCGTGACGAACCGGACACGGCGTCCCAGGGCCTTCCCGTCGCCCAGGAATCGCCGCATGAAGGACCTGTTGACGATCGCCACCGGCTGCGCAGTACTGTCGGAGGCCACATCTCCCGACCCGAACGTCCGACCGGCAAACAGCGGCGTCCCCAGGGTCTCGAAGAAGTCGCCCTGGATGCTCGCAACGCGTACCGGAGCGGGGGTTGTGAGCCGTCCGCCGTCCGCTTCGGCCATCCGCTGCGGATGGCTCATTCCGGGGAAACGACTCGCGAGCGTGGCCGCCCTCACGTCGGGCTCTTCAGTTAGCCGTCGCTTCAAGGTCGTGGCGTCGTGCCACACCTGCGAAATGGCCTCGTGGAAAGCCCGTTCGGAAGGCGGGACCTCCGCCGGCTGAAGGTCCGCGGTGAGGTACTCCGTCGGAACCACTCCATTCAGAGTGACCCGGTTCATCCTGACAAGGCTCGGCAGTCGGCCCACGGCCACCGCGAGGAGCCCCACGGAGACCCCGACCTGGAGCGCAGTCATCAATTTCGCCGAGCGGCCGACGGGAGGAGCCACACCCCCTCGAGGTGAGATCGTGAGCGGCTTGTCGCCGGCCGGTCGCGTGAGTCTCAGCGCAGGTAGGAGACCCGCCACCACGGCTCCGATGAGGGTCAAGCCAGCCACATACCACAGGACATCCGGCGCGAGATTCCACTGCCACCAATACGGAAGGGTAACCGTACCTCCGCTCTGCACGACCATCACAATCCGAGCGACTGCCGCGATTCCCCAGCGGGCAAGCACCAGGCCCGCAGCAGCGCCGAGGACGGCCAGCAGCAGAGACTCGACAAGAAGCTGAGCCAGGATGCGGGTGCGACTCGCGCCAAGAGCTTGCCGAATAGTGACCTCGGACACCCGACTCGCGTTTCGTGCGTAGATGAGGGCCCCGACGTTCGCGCAGACCACGATGAGCAGCAGGAGCAGGATCACCCGCCCGGCACCCCATCGGGCCGTGGACCTACCATTCATGCTCTGGGCGAACGGCTGGACACGTGCGCGAAGCGATGCATACGCGTTCGGATGCTGGGCCGCGATTCGGCGGCTGAGCAATCCCACCTCGGTCTGGGCTTGTTGGCGTGATGCCCCGTCGGAAAGGCGCCCCACCACGAAGATGAAAGGTCCCTCGAGCGGGCCGGTTGTCATGGGGTCGTCGTGCAGAGGAACCCAGAGGTCATCGTTGAACGGGAAGCGAAAGCCTTCGGGCATCACACCGACGATCGTGTAGCGGCGTGCCCCCAACCGGACGACTCGCCCCAGCACCGTTGAATCTCCGCGGAACACGCGCTGCCAAACATCGAAACCGATCACCATCACGTCGCCCTCGGGCGCGGCGCTCTCGTCGGCCCGGACGAGCGGTCGACCCAGGATCGGTGCGACGTGTGCCACACCGAGGCCTCCAGCTGTGATTCTCGACGCCAGGACCGGCTCGCTGTGTCCATCCGGGAGGACCAGATTCGGCTGGAAGCGTTCGAAGGCCCCCAGCTCGTGGACAGACTCGAGTTGCGCTCGCCATTCCCCGAAGTCATGCAAGGAGCGATACGAGGGGCGGCCCGATACGACGTTCCAGTTCTGGATTCCCACAAGGCGATCGGGCGCTTCCAGCGGCAACATGGGGTCGAGCAGGTTCTTGCTGAATGCGAAGAACCCGGCGGCCGTGCCGACCGCCACGGAGATGGACAGGACGCTGACCGCCGTGAGCACCGGGTACTTCCTGAGCATCCGAAAGGCGAGCCTCACGTCCACCCAGGAGACGGGCACGGCGGTCCCGATCCCTCCGGGTCGTGCCGGCTGTTGCGCCCGAAGGGTGCGCTGAGCGCTACGCAGGCTCCATGCGAGAAGCCACGTACTGGGCCGCAGCAGCTGGGCAACACACCAGAACAGAGGGATGAGGCCACGGTGGTGCGCCCTCACCCTCCGGAAATCGGCATTCAGCTCCTCGCACACCTCGATGCCGAACGTGGTCGGAAACAGCCATCTGAAGATCCGGCCGAAGGGTCGTGGCAACTCCCGGTGTGCGGCGTTCACGGCCGCTCCACGCCTTCCCACATCTGCCTCATGGATTGGCGGGCTGCGTCAAGGGCGCGCCAGCCCGCGGCCGTGACCCGGAAGACCCGGCGCGCGCGACCGCCCTCCCCCGGGTCGCGTGCGAGTGCCTTGGATGTTACGAGTCCCTGTTTCTCGAGTCTGACGAGTGTGACGTAGACGGTCTGCACGGCCACTCTCCTGCCGGCAACACCGTGGAGCTCCTCTCGGATTGCGGCTCCGTACGCGTCGCCACCGAGGCGCGCGACGGCCAACATGACCATCTGCTGAAGATCTCCGAGATTCATGCCGAACTCCCTCCGACAATGCGGCGCAGGAACCAGAGCACCAAGGTGGACGAGGTGACCCACGCCCGCGAGTCCGGTCGCGGAATCCGACGGGTGACTCCTCTTCCGACGATGGCCTACTGGCGCCACGGCGATGCCTCTCCAGGGCCGCGCCAGCGCGACAACGGACGATCCGTCCCTTGCGCCCGCGCGGCAATACAGACAATGTCGTATCTGAATCTCGGTTGATCGCTGAGGTTCTGCAAGCACGTGATGACCACCACGGCACGTAGACCCCGCAACGCCGTGGCGGCCGGTCCCTCACTGCCCCGGTGCGTCCCATGCCCGAACTGCTCCGCGAGATCGCGTACGGACTCCGCTCACTCCGCAACAACCCTGGCTTCGCGGTTACCGCGCTGGTGACGCTTGCCCTGGGGATCGGAGCGAGCACGGCGATCTTCAGCGTCCTCAACGCGGTGCTGCTGCGCCCCCTCCCATATC
The DNA here is from genome assembly GCA_963823035.1 of uncultured Gemmatimonadales bacterium. Lineage (GTDB taxonomy): Bacteria > Gemmatimonadota > Gemmatimonadetes > Longimicrobiales > Gaopeijiaceae > SZUA-318. The sequence continues at coordinate 2,543 of CAWGKG010000011.1, read as the reverse complement.
CCGACGCCGACCGCCTGGTCATCGTCACGTCGGACATGGTCGCGCGGAACGTAGAGGACTTCACCTTCCCCGCCGGCGACATCGCGGAGATCCGCGATGCCGGCACCGACTACTTCACGGGCATGGCCGCAGTGCAGTCGTTCGAGCTTCCCATGATCACGCAGGAAGGGCGAACCGAGACGCTCCATTTCGTGGACGCCAGCACGAACTTGTTCTCGGTGCTGGGCGTGAACGTGGCGGTGGGGCGTGACTTCACCGAAGCCGACGGCTCGCCACCGCCGCCGATGGACCCGAACTCCGATGCGCCCCCGCCACCGCTTCCGCCCTTGAAGGTGATCCTCGGTTACGGATACTGGCAGAGCCACTTCGGAGGTGACCGCACCGTCGTGGGTCGGATGATCGACGTCCCCGGCGGGCGGGCCATGTCGTGGGCGTGGCGCCGAAGGACCTCGCCCTGCTGTTCCCTCCCGACTTCGGCGTTACCGAACGCCCCGACCTGTACATGGCGGCCCAGGTCGACTGGGCCTCGGGGTCGCACACGCGAACCGAGAGTTGGCGGATGGTCGCGCGCCTCAAGCCCGGCTCCACGCTGGCCGCGCCCGGGGTCAGATGTCACCTATCGCGGACCAGCTAGCCGTCGAGACGCCCATCAAGAAGAGCGCCGGCTACCGCATCCGCGTTGAGCCGATGCGCCAGGAACGGGTCGCCGACGTCCGCTCGGCCACGCTCGCGCTGATGGGCGGCGCCGTGTTCGTGTTGCTCATTGCGTGCGCCAACGTGGCGAACCTCCTGATGGTGCGAAGCTCGCGCCGGGAGCGGGAGCTGGCGGTGCGCGCGGCCCTCGGCGCGAGCAGAGCGCGCCTATTGCGCCAGATGCTGGTGGAGGCCTTCCTGCTGTCCGCCTTCGGTGCGGTACTGGGGCTGGCCCTGGCCGAGTTGGGCGTGAAGGTCATGTTCGCCATCGGTCCCCAGTGTCCGCCGACCGTGGGCGAGTGACCATAGACCGCGCCGGGCTGACCTTTACGGTCTTCGCTGGCGCCACGGCCGCAGTGCCTTTCGCGTGGTTCCTGCCTGCGCGCGTCGCGGCCGGAGGCGCTTGTCGCGGCGCTCGCCACCGGCGCACGGCAGAGCTCGGCCCGGGCCGCTGATCGCACGGTTTCGTCGTCGCGAGGCTGCCCTTGCGTTCGTGCTGCTCGGTAGCGGGCTCATGCTGAGAAGCTTTGTGGCTTTGACCTCGGCCGAGCCGGGCTTCCAACCCGACCCATTGCTCACCTTCGACGCCCGGAACATGCAGGTGAGGTCACCCCAGGAGTTGCGGACGTTCCTGGGCACCGCGCGGCAGGAGTTGGCGGCGATTCCCGGGGTTGAGGGGGTCACCGTGACGCTGGACCTCCCGTTCCGCGGGGTCCATCCGCTCTCCCGTTGGGGGTCGGAGTCCGCCATCGAGAACCCCGAGGAGTTCCAGCAGGCTCGTCTCAACGCGGTCACCCCGGGCTACTTCGAGGTGATGGGAACCGAGGTACTCGCCGGCCGCACGTTCACTGAGGACGACGATACGCCGACCTCACGGTCCGTGGTCATCGACCGGGTTCTGGCCCACAAGGCGTTCCCCGGCCAGCCCCTCAAAGCCGTCGTGGGCAAGCACCTCTATGTGCGGTATCGGGGGGACGTTCCGGATCTCGTCGATGTCGTTGGCGTTGTGGATCAGCAACGTCCTGATTCACCTGCCGTCGACGGCCGCGAGCAGATCTTCTCACGAACGGGCAGTTCAACTACCGCGCGGCAGGCACCTGGGTCGTGCGGACGGCGGAGGTGACCCGGCGGCCGTGGGTCCGGAAGTCCGCTCCGTCCTCAGGCAGGTCGCCCCCTCGATGCCGATCATGAAGATGCGGCCCATGGATGGCTATCTGGCGGATGTCCGCGCGCCCACGCGCTGGGCGCTGGTACTGATCGGCACCTTCGCGGCTATCGCCCTGATCCTGGCCGTCGTGGGTCTGTTCGGCGTGCTCTCCACCATGGTGCGTCAGCGCACGGCCGAGATCGGCGTGCGTATGGCATTCGGCGCCTCCAGGGAGCGCATCTTCCGCCTCATGGTAGGCGAGGGCATGCGGCTGAGTGCAGTGGGCCTCCTCCTGGGGGGGCTGGCCGCCCTTGTCCTCACCCGTACCATGCGGAGCATGCTCGTGGGCGTTACGCCCCAAGACCCCCCACGTTCGTGTTTCTCGCGGTGCTGTTCCTCGGGGTTGCGGCTCTGTCGTCTTGGCTTCCGTCGCGTCGTGCTGCCGCCCTCGATCCGGCGGAGGCATTGCGGGGCGAGTGACGGGCTGTCTTGCTCGCCGCCCGATCGCAACCCGGAGAGCGGTGGACCACGTGCCGGCGAAGGTACGTCAGAGGGTGCTCTGAACTAGTAGCGAAGCGTATACTGGGCCTTGACGAGCAGTTGGTCCGACGCGAACCCGAGCCGGCGTGCGCTCCACCGGTCGGCGTAGTCCGCATCCGGATCGCCGAGGTTGTGGTTGTACACCACGAAGAGCGCTCCGAGC
>CAWGKG010000010.1:0-476070 GCA_963823035.1 uncultured Gemmatimonadales bacterium | reverse complement strand
GTCGTCCTCGACGGCGTCTTCGCGCAGGTCCCGGAAGGAACCGTCCGGTTCCACGAGGCGGCCCATCTCGTGCAACACCACTGGCTCGACCTCCAGCGTGTTGTCCAGCGCCGCGTGCTCCGGTACTTCCGCACGCGCGGCCTTCTCGACGAGGTCGATGCCGAGGGCATGCTCTCCTGGCAGGGCTCCGGCGGCTTCAGCATCGACGCTGCTGTCCGCATCCAGGGTGAGGACCGTGCGGGCGTCGAGCGCCTGATCCGCTACTGTGCCCGGCCACCCTTTGCCCTCGAACGCCTTCACGCCCTGGGCGGCACGGCCACCCTCGCCTCGCCCGAGGCCCGGCTGCTCTATCGCTTCCCCCGGCCCACGCCCGGATTGGCGCACCGAAATCCTCCTCTCCCTCTCCAACTCCTGGAGCGCATCGCCCGGTTCGTACCCCCGGCCCGCATACACCGCCATCGTTACCACGGCGTGCTTGCTCCGAACGCGCGAGCCCGATCCGCCGTTGTCGCCATCGGCAGGCCCCAGACAGAGTCACCCCCGCCCAAGGTCCCCGCGCCCGCCCAACCTCTGCGCGACCTACCCGATCCCGAACCCTCTCGGCGCCCCAGCCCCGCGCGTATCCGCTGGGCCGTGCTCCTCGCCCGGATCTACGAAGTCCTGCCGCTTCTCTGCCCTGCGTGCGGTGGCCAGATGCCCATCCTCGCCTTCCTCACCGATCCGCCTGTCGTCTCCGCCATCCTCCTCCATCTCGACCTCCCCCACCGTCCTCCTCTGGTCTCTCCCGCTCGCGGCCCGCCACAAGGCGACTTCCTGCTCGACCAGACCCCCGCCTTCGATCCCGTCGCACGCCGGCCGGAGCCCACTTCGAGTTCGACCAGTCCCTGCCTCCCGGCTTCGACGACTGACACCTCGCGTACCCCACCGCCCACAGCGCCATCCCGATGGCCCCACTGGTCATCCCCTCCCGCCGCTAGCAGCTCTTCCCCTCCACCACTTCTCGCCCCTCCCTCTTCGGGGCGATCCAGCTTGCTCCCCGGCCTCTCGCTCCGTACCGTGCTTTTTGGCCCCTCCGTGCGGTTGAACTTCCTATCCTTGGAGCAGAGACGGTATCGCCAGATCCAGGCGTGGACCGACGCGCGCAGCGAGGATGCGCCGCAGGCGCACCGCAGGTGAATCCCGCCCCCTCCGCTACGCCGGCGGCTCCGGGTCAGGGGCTTCGCATCACAACGAAGCCTCTGTCGGGAGGCAAGCACCAACCCCGCTCGGGCCCATTACCGCTAGCGTGCAGCTTGACGCATGCGCGTCCAGCCCGACATACCTCTCCACCGGCGCTTTCCTCCTGGGTCCCTGGGTACCTTGCTTGCACGAACGAAAGCGCTCCCACTCCGAGAGGTGAACGCCTCTCCGTCTTTGGGCCGATCAGGTGCGTGCCAGGGCCGGTAGCGGCTGCCATGCCCCTATGATGCCCATCCGTCGCCGCTGGATCAGCCGGCCGGTGATCCGGTCGACGTGAGGGCGTCGTCGACGCCTCTGGGAAGGGCCCACTCTCGCTCGGAGGAGGACACCTGGAATGGATTCCGACCCCTCCGCGCATAGGTCACACGGGGTAGGCGCCTATCGGCTCTGGTTCATCCTCGCGTTCGGCGCGGCGGTGGCCCTGGCTGTCCCCCTGGCTCCGCACTTCTCGTACGACCGGTTGGACAATCTCGAGTACTTCACCCCGCCAATCCTCCTGGCGCACCTCCGCTGGCTTCACGGGCAGCTTCCCCTCTGGACGTCACACCAGTACCTGGGAGAACCCCTGCTCGCATACGGACAACCGGGCGTGTTCTATCCCATCTACACCGCAGCCGTAGCGATCGTCGAGTCGCTGGGTCGGCCGGGCTGGCTGATGGCCGTCGTGGCCGCCTTCCATTTCGCGTTGGGACTCCTGGGGTGGCTCATCTTGTTCGAGAGCCTGGGCATCCGGCGTTGGCTTGCGGGAGCGACCGCTCTCTCCGTCGAGGGTGGAGGGTTCGCGGCTCTCACCATTCCACTCTGGACGTTCATGGGGGGGGTCCTGTGCTGGATGCCGTGGATCCTGTACGGAAGCCTCCGCGCTCTGCGCAATCCAGACGATCCACGCGGGCTCTGGGTCCCGGTGGGTCTCCTGCTCGTGGCGGCCATCGGTTATCCACAGATGTTGGCCTACACGTGGATCTGGATCCTGGTCACGGCTGGGCTCTTCGGCTGGGCGGAACGCGTCACGGTCCGAGGCTGGAGACGGTGGGCCGGCCTTCTGATGGCGGGAGCCCTGCTGAGCGCTCCCATCCTCGTGCCCGTGTATCTCTTGAGCCGGATCTCCCCACGGGCTGGCCCGCTTCCATACGGGCAGTACATCATCCATGGCGTCGCTCCCTCGCAGTTGGTGAGTTTCGTCGCCCCGGTCCTGCGTTCGGTGCAGACCTACATGCCAATGGCGGGCACCTTGTCCTTCTACCAGGGCTCGTGGATCGTCCTGGCACTGGGCGCAGGAGCCCTCGGAGTGGGGGCCTCGATCAGGGCGTCGGGAACCACATCGCTTCGGCGCGTGCGACGGAGTGCGTCGCCCGAGCTCCTCTTCCTGTGCGCCGGCGCAAGCGCGCTGCTCTTCGTGCTTCTCGCGCTCGGGCGCTGGGGGGGGCTGATGGGGGTGTTGTACGGACTCCCGGTCTGGTCGTCCTTCCGCTGGCCGTTCAAGTTCCTCCTGTTCGCGGGTGCGAGCATCTCGCTGGCGGGGGGCCTCGGTGCGGAATCGTGGCTTCGACGGCTCCGCGGCTCGGGCTCCGGCCTTCGGCTGGGCCTGGCCCTGTGGGGCGTGCTTCTGATGGCGGCCGCGGACCTCGCCGGCTGGATCGGGCGCTATCCGCTGCACTCCCTGGCGTTCGCGACCCTCTTCGTCCTCTCCCTCGTCGCCTCCTGGATGAGCGCCCCAACCACAGGTCGGGCGCCATCTTGCTCGTCGTCTGCGCATGAGAGCACCGTGACCGTCGTTCAGGACTTCTCACAGATTACGGTTGTGCAACATTTCGTTGAGCCCCATGCGGCACCTTAGGGCCTCCCGTTCTCGGAATCAACCCTGCCCACCCGGTCCTTCCCGTATCATCGGATATTCCAGCGAGCCGAGATACAGCGGATCGCCCTGTGGCAGTCGACCAGCCTTAAACAGGTACGACTCGGCCACGTCTCATCTCAACCCCCCCTCGCTCCCACCTCGTTCTTCGAATTCCTGCCTCTGTACACCGCCGGCACCCTCCCCGAAGCATCCTCCCGGCGACTACCTGGAGAGTCACTTACTCCGAGGCACTCGATGCTCAACTACGCGATCATCTCGAACACCGATGGAAGAGGCCCGCGGCATGGGTGAAGCGAAGGGGCTTCCACTCGCCCGACGCTTCGGGCATCGAGCGTCTACGAGCAGGACGCGTTCTCTGACGCGTCTCTTACGCTCAGAGGGTCCAGACCCCTACCCCCGGGCAGGAGTCGGGAGGGCTGGGTGGGGGCCGGACCCCGGTCCCCGAGCGTCCCTGGCGGGGGTCGGCGGAGAGGCCAACGCTCCCCGGGCCCCGCGTCCTCTCCATCGAGGGGCAGCCGGAACAGGATCCGGGCGAAGGTCGACGCGTCTGCAGTCGGCTCATGGTGTTCTAGACGACGTTGCTCTCCGCATGGCGTGCCTTACCAAACAGGAGACCAGTCCCCACGCTGCAGGTGAACAAGACTCGTCACGGTTTCAAAAATGCCCCCAGGCACGAAGACCATCAAGTTTCGATTCGGTGCGCGGGCACCCCACATCTCCCTCCTTCTGTTTCCCCGGCGGGCTCCTGACGCTGGCGCTCTGGCTCATAAACCGCACCGCGAAAGAACGAAGTCACCGACCGACTGAAGCGCGAGCAAATGAGCCGACCCCAGTACCGGACCCGGGCTGACGCCCAGGCCCCGTCGTCTAAGGAGAAGGCCCAACACGACATATCCATCCTGCTCCATGTCCGCCTCCACCACGTGTGGGTAGCGAAAACCCTATCGGCCGCGAGATTACTCGCTTCTTGACGACTCAGTGAAGGCGGGCGGCGATGGGGGATTGGATCAGGATTGCGGTGTGGGGCCTGCTGTCTGGGCTCAGGAGCCGACGGGATCTGACGCTTGAGAACATGGCCCTCCGACAGCAGCTGATCGTCCTTCAGCGGCAGAAGGGGAACGTGCGCCTGAAGGACCGCGATCGAGTCTTCTGGATATGGCTCCGGCGCGTCTGGCCGGGTTGGCGCCGGGCCTTGATCCTCGTCCAACCGGCCACCGTCGTCGGCTGGCACCGCAGAGGCTTTCGGGCCTACTGGCGCTGGAAGAGCCGGCCCAAAGGAGGACGGCCGCGGATTGATCCGTCGGTGCGGCGTCTGATTCGCCACATGTGGAGCTCGAACCCGACGTGGGGCGCGCCGCGCATCCAAGCCGAGCTACACAAGCTCGGGATCGATGTGAGCGACTCCACCGTTCGGCGGTATCGGCCGCCGCGGCCCAGGCAGCCATCCCAGAACTGGCGCTCGTTTCTGGAGAACCACCTGGGTGACATCGTGGCGATGGACTTCTTCGTTGTCCCAACGGCCACGTTCCGCGTGCTCTACGTCCTGGTGATCATGGCGCATGACCGACGCCGGATCCTGCACTTCAACGTCACCACGTCACCCAGCGCTGACTGGACGGCGCGACAAATCCTCGAGGCGTTCCCCTACGACACAGGGCCTCGCTTCCTGCTTCATGACCGGGACAAGATCTTCGCCGGCGACGTCGCCCGGCGCGTCCGGTCGATGGGGATCGAGGAAGTGCTGACGGCACCGGGATCGCCCTGGCAGAACGCCTATTGCGAGCGCCTGATCGGCTCCATTCGTCGGGAGTGCCTCGACCACGTCGTCGTGCTCAACGAACGCCATCTCCTACGGGCGCTTCGGAGCTACGCATCCTACTACCACGCTTCGCGGACCCACCGTGCATTGGATGGCGACTCCCCTGATGGCCGGGCGGTTGAGCCACCCGAGCTGGGCGAGGTAGTCGCGCATGCGCAGGTTGGCGGGATCCATCACCGCTACGCCCGGCGCGCAGCCTGATCTTCCGGTTCACAGAAGAAGGCTCTTCTCGACGTCCGGTCCGCCGGATGCAGGCCATCGCGTGCCCCAGACGAGCGTGTCGCCCCGTGCGGGTCTCGAGGCCGGCCATCTGGCCCTTCTTCGGCCCGTCGCCCGGGCACATGAGCCCGCCGGCCACTCTACCGTAGCTGTCTCGCGGGCCCTCGGTAAGCCGTTCCCGCACTGCGATGGGCTTTTCGCTACCCACAACCGCCCAGGTTCGGTCACAGCTTCGAATCCTGCCCTTGAATGAAGAAGGCCGAGGTCCTTGCGGACCCCGGCCACACTCAATGCGCCCGACAGGATTCGAACCTGTGACCTCATGCTCCGGAGGCATGCGCTCTATCCAACTGAGCTACGGGCGCGCGAAGGCCATGAAGCTAGTCACGAGGCCGCCTCTCTTCAACGAGGGAAGGCTGAACGAAGGCCGCGCCCCTGGTCCTATTCGGCCCCCGAGGTCCGGCTGACCTCGCTCGACGAGACGATGCCGGGACCGGTAGCTCCACTCCCCTTGGGCGGCAGGGCGGTGGCGGAGGTCTTCCAGCCTCCGATTCCCAGCCCCAGGAGGGCGAGCAGACTCAGCCCCGTCTTCACGGTCGCCTGCACGGTCGCGACGTCGAAATTGCGTTTCGCCTCCGAGACGGCCACTGCTCGCATACTCAGGGCGTCCAGGGCGAAGAGTCCGAGGAGCGCCACCAGCAGCACGGCGCCAAGCGCGGAGAGGACCGACAACGCCCGGACCATCCTCGGCTGCCCGAGGAACAGGGCAACTCCGTAGAGGACCAGGAGGCCCAACAGGGAAGCGGCGAACGTATCCGCCAGCAGACCCGTCGCACCGAAGCGCCAGGAGACCTCCCCGAGCCTGGGCGGCATCACCTGCAGGAGCGTGTCGGCGGGCGGCAGGACCACGGTCGTCGCGCCGACCAAGTACGCGGCCCCCGCGAGCATGGGACTCACTCGCGGGGGCCGGTTCCCGCTGGGAGGTGTCACGGACGCCCCTGGCTAGGCATCCCGCTCCCGCGAGCGACGGCGACGCACGCCCACCACGCCCAGAAGCCCGGTGAGGACCAACACGGCGCTCGACGGCTCGGGAACCGTGGTGGTGGAGAGGACGTCGTAGCCCCTCCACGAGCCACCGTCGTCCAGGTCCGTGATCCAGACCATCCCATTCGCGGCACTGAGGCTGAAGTGCGAGTCGAACGACGTGCCGGCCCCGGTCAGCGTCGTCTGCCCGACGCGGGTCCCGGCGCCATCCCACGCCGACAGGGTCCCGTTGCTGTACGTCAGCCAATACCCGCCGAGGGACGCGACGCCGCGGTTCGCGGGATAGTCCACTTCGCCGGCGACGGAGCCCCATCCGGACAGGGCAATCGAGCCCTGGAAGACACCCGCGGAGTTCCAGCGGCTCACCGTCCCACCGCTCATGGCCACGTAGTCCCCGGCGTCGGTCAGGACGACCGAGGATTGGGCGTCCACCGCTCCTCCCGAGAGGGTCAGGAACGTGGAGAACGATCCGGGGCTGTCCTGGTGCAGGATGTCGCTGGATCCGAGCGCACGCGCGTACACTTCGCCGGCGGCATCGGTGAAGACGGACCGGAAGTCGATGCCGGCGGCGTAGGTGGTGACCAGCGCGCCCGTTGCGTCATACTGCGCCAGGGTCGTTCCGCCCGAAGTGCCTCCGGTCGCAGCCCAGTAGCTCGAGCCGTCGAAGGCGATCCCCACGCTGTGGTGGGCCGTGGACCCGCTGTTGATGGCGTCGAGGAACACCTGCGTCGGCGCCAAGCTCGCAGCGCCGAAGACGTCTGCGTGTGGTCGGATTGACACAAGGCCCTCCGCCCAGCAAACCGCGCCCGCCGCCTGTGGGGCGACGGGCGCGGGTGGAGCGAGCGCGCAGAATAAGCCGAGTTCTGTCCCCGGTCGCTCGCGCGTCGGGGGAGGATCATTCATCTGGGACCGCCGTTGCCGGCGGCCTCGTGCGGCCTACCCGGGACTCGGGCGGAGCGGGCAGCTCCTCGTCCCCTACGTGGCCTTGCTCCGGGTGGGGTTTACCATGCGACCCCTGTCACCAGCGGCCCGGTGCGCTCTTACCGCACCCTTTCACCCTTGCCTGTGCCGCCTCGCGGCGGCCATCGGCGGTCTGCTCTCTGTGGCACTTTCCGTCGCCTCGCGGCGCCCGGGCGTTACCCGGCACCCTGCCCTGCGGAGCTCGGACTTTCCTCCCGCGCGCGGCCGAAGCCGGCGCGGGCGATCCTCACTCGCACGCTCGGATACTGCTACCCGCCGTGCTCGCCGGGGGTTCAGCCCTCGCCGCCGCCCCGCGCGCGCCGTTATGGTGCCGCTCATGAACAGCGAACCTGCCTACGACCTGGACGCGGTGCGTCGCCGGATTCCGATCCTCGCGACGCACGTCCCGATGAACGCGTGCTCGCAGGCACCGCAGTGCGACGCGACGCGCGCCGCCGCCGAGGCCTACCTGGCCTCCTGGGCCGCCGACGGGATGGATTGGGACCGGTGGATGGCCGAGGTGGAGGCCGCGCGAGACGGAGTTCGCCGCGCTGGTGGGTGGCGCCGCAGAGGACGTCGCCGTGGCCACGTCGGTCTCGCAGGCCACGGCGAGCGTCGCCAGCGGGCTCGACTACTCGGGACGCCGTTGCCGCGTGGTGGTGAGCGGCGCCGAGTTTCCGACCGTGGGCCACGTGTGGCTCGCGCAGGAGCGCTTCGGCGCGGAGGTCGTGGACGTCCCGGTCGGCGAGGACGGGACGATCCCGCTGGACGCATACGCCTCCGCGATCGACGGGCGCACCGCCGTGGTCTCCGCCGCGCACGTCTACTACCAGAACGGATGGAAGCAGGACGTGCGCGCGATCGCCGACCTCGCGCACGCGCGCGGTGCCCTCCTCTACGTCGACGCCTACCAGTCCCTCGGCACGGCCCCGTTCGACGCACCCTCCTCGGGCGCGGACTTCGTGGCGTGCGGCAACCTGAAGTACCTGATGGGCATCCCCGGGATCGCGTTCGTGTGGGTGCGGCCGGGGCTCGCCGATCGGCTGCGACCGGCGCTCACCGGGTGGTTCGGGCGCGCCGACCCCTTCGCCTTCGACGCCACGCCGGCTGGACTGGGCCCCGGGCGCGCGCCGCCTCGATCTCGGCACCCCGCCGATCGTGGAGGCGTACGTCGCGCGTGCGGGGATGGCGTGGCTCCGCGAGCTGGGGCTCGACGCGATCGCAGCCTGGACGCAGACGCTCGCGGGGCGTCTGATCGAGCGGGGCACGGCGCACGGGCTCAGCGTGATGGGGCCGACCGATCCGGCACTGCGCTCGCCCTCGACCGCCTTCGCGTGCGCGGACAGCCACGCGGTGGAGGCCGCCCTGCGCGAGCGTGGCATCATCGCCTCCGCGCGCGGCCCGGCCATCCGCCTCGCGCCGCACTTCTACAACACGACGGAGGACGTCGACCGCGCGCTGGACGCGCTCGTCGAGGTATGCGCGGGGCCGGCCGCGTGAGCGAACGCGAGACGTTCGCGTCGCGCGTCGGCACGCTCGCCACGATGATCGGCGTGGCCGTGGGGCTCGGGAACGTCTGGCGCTTCCCGTACATGGTGGGCCGCTACGGCGGCGCGGCGTTCGTCCTGCTCTACGTCGCGATCGCCGTGCTGGTCGGGGTGCCCTCGCTCATGGCCGAGTGGTCGCTCGGCCGGCACACGCGCCGGGGCACGTTGGGCGCCTTCGCGGCCGCCGGCGTTCCGGGGGGCCGGTGGATCGGCCGGCTCCTCGCGGTCGTCGTGTTGGCCGCGATCGCCTACTACAACAACGCGATCGGCTGGGTGGTGTGCCACGCCGTGGCCGAGGCGCTCACTCCGCTCGGACACCCGCTGGACGCGTCGCGCATCCTCCCGCCGGAGCGCGGCTTCTCCGGTGTGTCGTTCGGGCTGCAAGTCGGTTTCACGCTCGTGGTCCTCGCCGCCGAAGCGGCGGTGGTGCTGCGCGGGTTGCGCGCGGGGATCGAGCGCGCGAGCCGGATCCTGATGCCGATCCTGTTCCTCAGCCTCCTCGCGCTGATCGTGCGCTCCCTCACGCTCCCCGGCGCCGGAGAGGGCGTACGGTGGCTCTTCGCGTTCAAGCCCGAGGACGTCACCGGGTCCGTGACCATGGCCGCGCTCGGCCAGGTGGTCTTCTCCCTCGCGCTGGGCGGCACGTTCATGGTGACGTACGGGTCGTACCTGGACGACGGAGCCGGCCTGCGCGCCGACGCCGCCCTTACGGTCGCAGGCGACACCGCAGCCGGCCTCCTCGCCGGCCTCGCGATCTTTCCGGCCGTGTTCGCCCTCGGGCTCGAACCCGGGTCGGGGCCGGGCCTCCTCTTCGCCACGATGCCCGAGCTCTTCGCGCGCCTCCCCGCCGGCTGGATGTTCGGTGTCCTCTTCTTCGGATCCCTGGGGGGCGCCGCGCTCCTCTCGGGGATCGCCGCCTACGAGGTGCTCGTCGCCGGCCTGGTGGAGGCCGCCGCCTGGACGCGACGTCGCGCCGTGTGGACCGTCGGCGCCGCCGTCCTCCTCCTGGCGCTCCCACCGATGATCAACCTGCGCATCTTCGTCCCGTGGGACCTGACGTTCGGCTCGGGCGGGCAGACGTTCGGCGCGCTCGTGGCGGTGGCCACGGTCGGGTGGGCGATGCGCCGCGGCGACCTCCTGCGCCAACTGGGCGGCGAGCGGCCCTCCACGCCCGACCGCCTCCTGGCCGGATGGCTCCGCTGGGTCATCCCCACCGCCGTGCTGGCAGCCTGCGTCTGGTGGCTCCTGACCGACGTCCTGGGCGCCGCCCCCGCCGTGTGACCCGAACGCCCCGGTCCAACCGGCGGGTCCCCCGGCGAGGTGGACGCGAAGGCCCGCCCGGGGAGGCCGCGCCGCGGCGCGGCCTCCGCCCTACCGACCGCCGTCCGTAGCCGCCGCCTTCGCGCCCACCGCTTCGAAGTGCTCCCCCATCCAGTCGAGCAGCCGCTTCCAGTGATCGTGGAAGTCCTCCACCGTGCTCGCCCGGCCCGCGCCGTGTCCGCCGTGCATGTAGTTCACCCACACCACCTCCTTCCCGAGGCGGCGTAGCGCGTAGTACATCTCGCGCTCGTTCGTGGCGGGCACGTTCCAGTCCCCCTGCCCCGTGAGCAGGAGGAGCGGCGTCTCGATGCGGTCGGCGAACATGATCGCCGAATGCGCGACGTACTTCTGCGGCTGCTCCCACAGCGTCGCGCCGATGCGGTCCTGTCCCTCCTCGGCCGCGTTGTAGTTGCGCGTGGTGATCTTCTCGCTGTCGCCCAGGAAGGAGATGATGTCGACCTTCCCCGAGACGTTGACGGCCGCCGCGAAGCGGTTCGTCTGCGTGACCAGGAGGTTCACGGCGTAGCCGCCGTAGCTCTGCCCCTCCACGCCGAGCCGCTTCTCGTCCACCAGCCCGCGGTCGATGAGCGTGTTGATCCCGGTGGTGACGCCCTTCAGCCAGGCCTCCCCCGGATAGCCCTCCACGAGGTGCACGGACGGGCGGAAGGCGAACCAGCCGCGCGCCGCGATGAGGTTCATGTTCTCGTTGTAGCCGTTGTCGAAGAAGGTCTCGTAGACCTCCGCCACGAGGGGGTACTTCTTCCCGGTCTCGTAACCGTAGGGGTAGTACAGCACGCCGTAGAGGTGCTTTCCGTCCACGTCGAGGTAGTCGACCAGCTCCGAGCGCGTGAGCGCGACGCCGTCGAGCTGGGGGTTGAGGTCCGTCAGGCGTCGCGGGTCCGAGAAGCGGGCGTCCGCCGCGTACAGCTCGTCCGGCCGGTCCCCGTCCGACATGCGGTAGACCACCCGGCTCCCGTCCTCCGAGACGTTCCAGTCGGCGTACAGGTTGGCGTCCTTCACCAGATCCTCGGTCCGGCGCCCCTGGAGGTCGTAGCGCACGAGCCCGCGATCCCACCGGTCGCGGGCCGACGTGCTCAGGTACAGGTAGCGTCCGTCGGCGCTCCAGCGCTGGAGGTCGAGGCGCGGACGGGTCTCCTCATCGCCCTGGAACGGCACGACGACCTCGACGCTTCCGGCCCGGGGATCGACGAGGTGGTAGCCCTCGCGCGACCGGACGAGTAGCGCGCCTCCGTCCTGCCGCCACGCCTCGAGGGAAAAGGCGAGCTTGGTCGTGTCCTCGCCCGTCGTCGGCGTGCGATGGGCTTCCGTGAGGTTGCGGGCGCTGTCGGCATCCGCGAAGCGGACGAAGACGTTGCCACGCTCGGCCCAGGCGAACGCCGCCGCGTCCTCGCTCCACTGTCCGTCGATGCGCCGTTCCACCGGCCCGAGCAGTGTATCCGCCGTTCCGCTCCGCAGGTTCAGGCGCACGGCCACGTACTCCGTCCCCTTGGCGCGCTCGTACGAGGTCTTCTCGGGGCGAGCGACCTCGTAGGCGAGCCAGGTACCGTCAGCCGAGAAGCGGGGCGCACGCACCCCGGTGTCCTCCGGGAGCTCCCGAACGGCCCCGTCGGACAGCTGAACGAGCGCGGGGGTCTCCCGGGCGTCGAGGTTGCGCACGCGGTCCCAGTCGAGGAAGTCGTCGCGGGAGTCCTGGACCACCACGGGCCCCTCGGTGAGGTCGAGGAACGCCCGCCTCGCGCGCTCCGCCCACCCCTCCGGGCGCAGGGAAACGAGCACCGAAGCCCCGTCGGGTGACCACTCGAGCGGCGCGTTCGATGCGAGTTCGCGGGAGGTACGCAGGCGAACGGGCCGCGTCCGTCCGGAGGCGGCTTCGTGGACGTACAGACGATACTGGCCGTCGTCCAGCTTGTAGAACGCCAGGCGCGTGCCGTCCGGCGACCAGGCCGCACCGCGCAGCTGTTCGTGCTCCGGAAAGAGCGACCGGACGGATCCGTCCTGCGTGTCGATCACGAGGAGCTCTCCGAGCGACAGCGCGACGTAGGTGGGATCGCCGAATCGGAAATGGTCCACCCCCGAGCGGTCGCGGCGGGTCTGAACGGTCGCGGCCACCCTGCGGCCGTCCTCGGTCACGTCGGCCACGCGCACGGACCGGACGTCCAACGCGTCCTCGGTGGTGAAGGGTCGCCCGCCCTGCTGGGCGGCGAGGGGCGCCGCCAGGGCAGCGGCCGAGAGGAGCGGGACGATCACGGAGAGCCCACGCATGGGAGGCTCCTTGGCGCGAGGGATTCTTGACGGACGTCGAGGAATATGGTGTCAGAGGGTCGCGCTCGCCTCCAGGGCGGTAGCGAGCCCTCGGGCCACGGCGTCCGCGATCCGGTCGGGAAAGCGGCCCGAGGACCCGAGCAGCCGCTGATTCACCTCGAGCTCGATGCCCAGGTATCGCACCGGGTGGCGCCCGCGCAGCCACGTGGTGAGCCCGTCCGTGGCGCCGCGGTAGGGCTGGTTGCGGCGCACCGCCAGGTCGGGGAGCACGGCAGCGATCGCGGCGACCCACGCGCCGCACAGGGTACGCTCGCGCGCGCGCGCCGGATCGTAGAGGAGCGCCACGTCGGCGCGCCGCACCTGCCCGTTCAGCACCGGTGTGAAGGTGTGCACGCCGAGGTGAAGCACGGGCCGTCCCTCGGCGAGGGCCGTCGCGACCTGCGCGTCGACGCGCAGACGGTGCGGCTCGTGGTGTCGACGGAGCAGCTCGCGCCGATCCTCCACGGAGAGCCTCCTCGTCCACTCGGAGAACACGTGCGGATGGCGCGCCGACCGGTTCGGGTCCACCACCAGGCGGGACGTCGTAGCCGTGATCAGCGCGGCTCCGAGCCGGCGGGCGAGGCCGCGGGCGAGGAGCAGCGCCCCGGCGTCCCACCCGCGATGCGAGAGGAGCGCGGCCTCGGCATCGCTGAAGAGCGCGGCGTACGCCGCCGGAACGCGGTGGCCGCCGTGCTCGCAGGTGACGAGGATCGCCGGGGCCGCGCGGGGGCGCGCCGGTCGGCTCAAGCCCCCTCGAACGGCTCGTCGTCCGCGAGGCACGCGCACAGCCGACCCCACACCTCACGCATCCGTGCCCGCTCCGGCGAGGCTCCAGCGGCGGCCAGCAGGCGACGGGCCAGCGGACCGGCGCGCAGGATCGTGTCGAGCGCATCCGTCCACTCGCCCGCCGGGTCGTCCGGGGGGAAGCGGTCGAGAAGGGCGCGCCACACGTCCCCGGCGGGCCGCGGCCTGCCCCGACAGGCCCAGCGCGGAGAGCAGTCCCGGATGCGCCACCTCCGCCCGCTCGGCGTCCAGGGTCGTCGCCTCGAGAATGGCCGCGAGATCCTCCGTGTCCGGGTCGGCGCGAAGGTCCCGCCCGGCGAGCGCGCCCATCGACAACGCCTGCACCGCGGAGCTGACCGCCGCCACGACCGCGACGTCCGCCGACGGGCATTCCTGCGCGTCGATGACCCGGACTTCCACGGTACCTCGATCGAAGCGGGCGATGGCACCGCGCGCGTTCGCCCACTCGTGGTGCAGCACCCCCTCGGGATCGTGCGGCGTGAGGTCGCGGTAGATGCGCGCCAGGATCTCGGTCTCGTACTGCGCTTGCGTGATGGGCGGGCTCGGGCACGACGAGCCCCGACACCGACGGGACGCGGCGCGCGTTGCCCCGGTAGGCCACGAGCCGGGCGTCGAGCGCTCCGGCGCTCCGCGACCGTCCAGATAGGGGGACGCGGCGGAGAGCGCGGGGATGAGCGGGAGCACGAGGCGGATGGCGGCGTGCAGGCGCCCGAACTCCTCGTCTCCGTGGAAGGGGAGGTTGAGGTGCGTGCTCTGCAGGTTCGCCCACCCGTGGCCCGAGCAGCCGAAGATCCGGTCGAAGGTGTGGTAGACCTCCGTGTACTCGTGCGGCCACAGCTCGGTCTCCGTGGCCGGGTCCATCCACGGGTGCACGGCGCCGGGCATGAGGCGCGCGCCCATCGCGACGAGCTCGTCGTTCGCCCGCGCCACGCTCGCGCGCAGCTCCGGGACCAGACCCGAGAGGGACGGGGCAGGACCGTTCGTCTTCAACTCCAGCACGTGCAGCGTGAGCTCGTTGGACCAGGCGATGGCGCCGAGCTCGATGTCCGACCCCGGGGCGCCGGCGACGCGCTCCATGAGCACGTCGCACTCCGGTCGGACCGAGAGCGTGTCCGCGTCGACGATCATCAACTCGACCTCGACGCCGTACGCCTCGAAAAGCCCCGGGCGGCCGCGCTCCGGGAGGACGGTCGTGGGCTTGCCGCCGTCTTCGGTCACGCCCGCCGCTCCTCCATGCCCCGTCGGTCGAGCCGCACCCGGAACCAGCGGATGATCTCGTCCCAGAGCTGGTCCTTCAGAATGCCGTCCTCGTAGCCCGCGTCGAGATTCGGGTTGTCGTTCACCTCCATGACGACCACGCGGCCGTTCACCTCCTTGAGGTCGACACCGTAGAGCCCGTCGCCGATCAGGCCCGCCGCCCTCACCGCCACCTCGAGCACCGTCTTGGGCGTTTCCTCGAGGGCCACCGGCTCGACGCTGCCGTAGCTCGTGCTCGCCCCTCGGTCATCGATGATCTGCCAGTGGCCCTTGGCCATGTGGTAGCGGCACACGTAAAGGGGCTGGCCGTCGAGCACCCCCACCCGCCAGTCGAAGGCGGACGGCGTCCACTCCTGGGCCACCACGAGCTCCGACTGTTCGAAGAGCGTGTCCAGCCGCTCGTACAGCTCCGGCTGCGACTCGACCTTCGCGACGCCCGCCGAGAACGAGCCGTCCGGCTTCTTGAGCACGCAGGGAAGCCCGACGCGGGCGGCCACCTCGCCGACGTTGCCCTCGTGCACCACGATCGTGCGCGGCGCGGGGATCTTGTGCCGCTCGAAGAGCTCGGCCTGGTAGACCTTGTTCCCGCACCGGATGATCGACTCCGGATCGTCGAGCACCACGAGACCCTCGGCGACGGCGCGCTGCGCGAAGCGGAAGGTGTGGTGGTTGACGGCCGTCGTCTCCCGGATGAACAGCGCGTCGAACTCGGCCAGGCGCCCGTAGTCGTCGGGGCCGATGATCTCCACCCCGATCCCCTGTCGGGCCGCGGCGCGTGTGAGGCGGCGGATGCCACGCTCGTTGGAGGGCGGGCGCGGATCGTCCGCGGCCCACAGAATGGCCATGTCGTACCGCGTGTCCGGGCTGCGCGAGACGACGCGCGTGGGGCGATCGAAGTACTCGCGCGCGCGCTGGACGACGAAGTCCTGGTGCGATTCCGGAATCTCGGCCGCCGCGATGGCCCGCACGGCCGACAGCCTCCACTTGCCCTCCTCCCACGCGAAGCGCGCGCGCAGGAAAGGCGCGGGGAACTGGTTGAAGAGCGCCCGGCTGAGTCGGTCGTAGCGGCGGGCCACGTTCTTCCCGAAGTACACGCTCAGGCTGAACTCCTCCGAGCGGATCTGTGCCAGCGCCTTCTGCATCAGCTCGTCGAGGTCTTCCGAGACGATGCGCAGGATGGGCGACATCGTCAACGACTGAAGGGTGGAGACGGACGGCATGGGGCGGTGGCCGCGCGCGGCCGCGAGCAGCGACACGTAGTAGCCGACGCTCTGGTAGCCGTAGCGCCGGCAGACGTTGAAGACCGTGACGCGCTTCATCTCCGCGTAGCGCGGCTCGACGAGGTACGCCCGAGCGGGCACGACCTCGACCCCCTCCATGTCGAAGGGCCAGCGCTTCGGGTTCTCCACCACGACCAGGGGAATCACCCGTCGACCCTCCTCGGTGTGACCACCAGGAGGTTCCCGTCGTAGGTCAGCACGCCCAACAAGATCGCGCCGAGCAGACGGACCAGACCGACCCGGTAGTTGTGGGACCCGAACGCGTTCTCGTGGAGGGGGTCGGCGACCATGACCGAGTCCGTCGAGGCATCGTAGCCGTGCACGACGACGAAGTGACCCATGGGCTCGCCTTCGATGGAGTCGTATTCGAGCCGTCCCGCGCGCTCGACTTCGCGCGCGCAGCGGTACAGGTAGGTCGCCGACAGACCGGTGAGGACCGGATGCCCCTCGGTGAGGTGGCGGCGCATCAGATCGGGGCGAAGCTCCTCGAAGCGGACCCGACCGCCGCGGGAGAGGAACTCCCGGTACGCGGCGGTCGCGACACCGAGTCGGACCCTGGGCTTGCGCGCCGCCTGTCTCTCCAGCAGCCCCGGGAGATCGCTCGGGTCGCGATCGAACCAGGTGGGATCGAAGATGTCGAGGTTGTACGTATAGAGCGTGGCATCGTAGCCACGGCGCAGCGCGTGGGTCCCCAGGAAGACCCCCAGCGTGCCCCCTGTATCCAGGACCGTGACCTCGCGAACCACCTGCGACAGGTCCATCCCGTCCCCGTAGAAGCCGTACACGGCGTGGAGACAGGTGGGCCCACAGGTGCTGTCGTCCGGCTGTGGGAGGATGTCGAGGGTCAAGCTCGCTTCGGGCATCGGCAAAAGATAATCGGGAGCGGGGCGCGTCGCAGCAGTCCCCCGGATCGGCCGGCGGCTCAGTGAGGACCGGACAGCTCCAGCCGCCGCACGCCGCAGGAGGTGCAGTGGGGGACGGGCCGCGTCCTTCCACGCCCACCACTTCTGGAGCTCGGGGTCTCCGTCGGGGCGCTCGCAGCTCGGAGGTCTTCGCCATGCGCTCAACATAGGCGGACGCCTCGTCTGGCACGATCCCGCTACGGGTGCAGGGGTCCGACGCCCCCGCGGCATCCGCAACGAGGCGGTGACGGACCCGGCCGGATCTTCGCGCAATGCGTGAGGGGCGATCCCCTGCGACCGCTCGTCGGCGCCCAGCGCGGACGGCCCGGCCGACCTTCCCGGATGACAGGAGACGCGACGCAATGGTGAACGCGAGGACCGGATTGTGGCCGCTGGCGATGGTCGCGGCCTGCTGCTGGTATCGGCGTGCAAGAAGGACTCCACGTCGCCGGACGGCGGCGGATCAGGCTCGATCTCGGTCTCCCTCTCGGCGAGTTCGCTCTCGCTGGAGCAGGGCGAGGACGGGACGGTGACGGCCACCGTCGGCCGGAGCGGTGGCTTCAGCGGCGCGGTCTCCGTGTCGGTGGCGGGCGCACCCTCCGGCGTCACGGCTACGGCGACTCCCTCCTCGGTCGCCTCGGGGAGCACTTCGAGCACGATCTCCGTGAGTGTGGGCGGCAGCGTCGCGGGCGGCAGCTACTCGCTGACGGTCAAGGCCAGCGGAACCGGCGTGTCCGACGCGACCGCCACCCTCTCCCTCACCGTGACGGAGGTCTCGCCCACCGGGAGCTTCACGCTCTCTCTCGCCCCGGCCTCGCTCACCATCCAGACCGGCGCGGACGGGACGGCTTCGATCGACATCGCCCGCACGGACTTCACCGGCGCGGTCGCGCTCGCCGTGACCGGCGCCCCCTCCGGTGTGACGGCCGTCGTGGATCCGGCCAGCACCAGCGGGAACAGCGCCACGCTCACCGTGACGGTCGGCGGCTCCGCGACGGCGGGCGACTACACGCTGACAGTGACGGGAAGCGCCAGTGGGCTCGCCGACGGAACGGCCACGCTCGCGCTCACCGTGACCGTTCCGACCACCGGCAGCGGCAACACCGTCTGGCAGTTCTGCCCGCTGAGCGGCCTCCCCGCCTGGTTCGCCTACCAGGACGGCACCGGCGCGTGGACGGAGGTCCTCCCGGACGCCGAAAACAAGTACGCCTTCGACATCCTCTCCGGACGCGGAGGCGTCGCGTTCACGGTGGAGCCCACCGGTGAGGCGACCACGCAGATCCGGTTCGGTACGCAGCAGGAGCTCGACCTGCAGGGCGCGGGCCTGTGCGGCGCGGCCGGCACCGGGAAGACCGTGAACGGCACGGTCGCGAACGTGGGCGCGACGGACCAGGCGTACGTCAGCCTGGGCGGGGCGACCACCTCGCTCCTGGGGGCCACGGGCACGAGCTTCCAGCTCATGGACGTCCCCGACGGCATGGTGGACCTGATCGCCAGCCGCTCCACCCTGACGATCAGCGGCACGTCGGTCGGCATCGAGTTCAACAAGGGCATCATCCGCCGCGGTCTCGATCCGGCGGACGGCAGCACGCTCCCCGTGCTCGACTTCGAGGCCGCGGAGGCGTTCACGCCGGTCGACCAGAACCTGACCATCGACAACCTCGGTGGCGACGGCGCCCAGGTCACGGAGTCGTTCTTCACTCCCTCGGGCGCGACCGGCACCCTCTACGCGGAGACCTCCATGAGCGCGTCGGCGAGCCGGACGTTCAAGGCCGTGCCGTCGAGCGAGGTGGAGACCGGTGACCTCAACGTCCTCACGGTCTCCGCGTGGGACTCCGGCGTCATGCAGCCGACCACGACCCGCACCGCGGTCAAGTTCTTCAACGCCGCGGCCGACCAGACGCTGGCGCTCGGGCCGGCGTTGGGCACGGTCACGGTGTCGACGGCGGCCGCAACACCGTACGTCATGCCCCGGATCCAATACACGGTCCAGACAGGGTACGGCGACTTCTTCTCGTGGGCCGCGTCCCAGGTGAACGGCGCGAGCGGGAGGTCGCTGCTCATCAGCGCCTCGTCCGGCTACCTGGCCGGCGCCTCCGACTTCGATGTCGCGATGCCCGACTTCACGGGCGTGGGGAGCTGGGACCCCGCATGGGCGCTCTCCTCGGGCGTGCAGGTGACGTGGTCCTTCGGAGCCAGCGGATGGACGGGGACCGGCGGCGACGGCAGCGGTCTGCCCTATCTCGACGGTGCGACGAGCATGTCCGGGACCCGGCTCGGGACGATCGTCTTCTAGCGGCCCGGGCTCCGCGCCCGGTGGGTCGGCGGCCTCCATCCTTCGGGGTGGAGGCCGCTTGGCTCTTCCCACGGGCGGGGTGGCCGAACTGGCGAGGGTAACCTGCCAAGGTGTACTCTACAGGTTACTTCCCTTCTCTGGACGGACCGAGATGGTCGCCCCCACCACGCGGTATCCCCACAAGCTCATCGCGGGTGCGCCGTGCCTGGACTTCGTCAACACGGTGAGCGGGCGTGTCGCGTCGGGACGCCTGCTCGAGGGTCACGACTACGGCGATCGGATCCTCGTCGAGCGGCTCGGCTCCTGGAGCGACCTGACCGATTGGGCGGCGCATGCGAAGCTCCTCGACCGCGCGCTGGTCGAACGTCTGCGCAGCGCGAGCGACGCGTCCGCGGAGGCCTCCGGCCGCGCTCTCTCACACGCGGTCGCGCTGCGGGAAGCGCTCTACCGGATCTTCAAGGCCGTGGTCGAAGGATGGACGCCGCCGGCAACGGACGTGCAGCGTCTCAACCAGGAGACCGCAGCGCTCCGCGCCTCCGAGGAGCTCGTCTGGGACGGCCTTCGCCCGGAGCTGGCGTGGCGTGGCGACGAGCTGGCGTACCCGCTTTGGCGGGTCGTGCGCTCCGCCGAGAGCCTCCTCACCTCGTCCGCGCTCGACAGGGTGGGCCAGTGCCCGGGTGACAACTGCGGCTGGCTGTTCCTGGATGCCAGCCGCGGGGGCCGGAGGCGCTGGTGCGACATGGCGGTGTGCGGCAACCTCGCGAAGGTCCGACGACATCGGAGACGCGCGCGGCGCGGTACCACCTGACGAACGGCCCTCTCGACACCGGGCGTCGCGTCGATTATCGTAATCCGATAATCGGATTCCGACATCCCCGGGAGCTTCCGTGTCCGCATCCTCCGACCCCGGTCGGCACATCCCGCTCAAGCCCGCCTGGTTCCACATCCTCTTGAGCCTGAGCGACGGCCCGGTCCACGGCTACGGCGTTCGCCAGGAAGTGGAAGAACGCACGGATGGCGCCATCCTCCTGGCGGCCGGGACGCTCTACGAGACGCTGCAGCGCCTCCAGCGGGACGGCCTGGCGGAAGAGACGGACACTCCCGCATCGGCGACCGGAGCCAGCTCGCGTTGGCGCTTCTACCGGGCCACGGCGCTGGGGCGGCGCGTGCTGGCGCTCGAGGTCGCGCGGCTCGAGGCCGACGTGGCTGCGGCTCGCGCCAAGCTCCAGACGCTCGGGTAGGGGAAGACTTCGTGGACACCTGGCTCCGCGTTCTCCTGCGTTGCTTCCCCCGCCGCTTCCGCGCGGACTACGGCGACGAGATGCTGGCGTTCTGGCGGGCGCAGGCCGGGGAGGTGCGCTATGGGGGGCCACTGGGGCGGCTGCTTCTGCACGCGACGCTCGTGCGGGACGCGGCCCTGAGGGGCTTGGGAGTCCGCTGGAGAGCGCGGAGGGGGGAGCACCTCTCCCCGCGTTCGCCGAACACCGTGACGGGAGGGGAGGAGAAGATGATGGCATGTTTGGGGACGGACGTTCGGCACGCGCTCCGCGCCCTCGCGGGCGCGCCGCTCTTCACCGCCATGGCCGTGGCGACGCTCGCGCTGGGGATCGGCGCGGCCACCGCCGTCTACTCGGTCGTCGAGGGCGTCGTGCTCCGGCCACTGCCCTACCCGGACGCCGAGGCGCTGGTGCGCGTGACCCCCCACGACGCGGACACCGACGACGTGTCGTGGCCGGACTTCCGGGACTGGCGGGAGGGCGCCGAGAACTTCCTCCATCTGGCCGGATACGCCGAGGCCCAGGGCACGTTCACCTGGGAAGGAGGCGCCGAGGCCCTGACCGGCGCCCGCGTCACGCGGGGCTTCTTCCGGGTCATGGGTGTGCCGCCCCTGCTGGGCCGCACCTTCACCGAGGAGGAGGATCGGATCGACGGCCCTGACGCCGTGATCCTCTCCCACGGGCTGTGGACGGAGCGCTTCGGCGCCGACCCCACCATCCTGGACCGCACCGTGCCGCTCGGCGGTGCCGCCGTGCCCGTGGTGGGCGTCATGCCCGCCGGCTTCGAGGCGCCGTACGCGGGCATCCGCTATTGGGAGCCCCTGCAGGACGACGAGCTCCTCGCGACCGTGGGGCTCCCCACGGGGGGGCGTGGCCTCGGCTTCGTCAGCATGACAGGCAGGCTGGTCGACGGCGTCACGCGCGAAGAAGCCGCCCTCCGCCTCCAGCAGCTCGTGCGGATCGTGGACGAGGCCGCAGGAAAGCCGCCGGAGCGCTTCCTGTCGACCGCCGTCGTGCCGCTCCTCGACGACCTCGTGGGCGACGTCCGCGCCACCCTCCTCCTCCTTCTCGCCGCGGCGGGGCTCGTGCTTCTCGTGGCCACCGTGAACGTCGCGGGCCTGGCACTCAGCCGGTCGGCGGCGCGCTCGCGGGAGCTGGCGGTACGCACGGCGCTCGGCGCCCCCCGAAGCCGCCTCCTCCGCCAGCTCATGGCCGAGAGCCTCCTGCTTTCCCTGGGGGCGGGGTCCATCGGCACGTTGCTCGCGTGGGGGCTGCAGCGCGCTCTGGTGCGCTTGGCCCCACCGGGGGTGCCCCGCCTGGACGCGATCGCGCTCGACGTCCCCACCCTCCTGTTCGCCGCCTCGGCCACGTTGGCCAGCGGCCTCCTCTTCGGGCTCTTCCCCGCCCTGCGCTCGTCCGGGAGTCCGGCCGGCGCGGCGCTGGCCGGTGGTCGGGGCGCCAGCGCGGGGCATCGCGCCCTACGGCCGCAGCAGCTCCTCGTGTCCATCCAGGTGGCCGTGGCCGTGGTGCTCCTCGCCGGTGCCACCCTCCTCGCGACGAGCTTCGCTCGCCTGATGCGCGTGAAGCTGGGGTTCCAGGTGGACTCCGTGACGCTCGCCACCGTCTCGCCGGACGAGCATCGCTACGCGACAGCGGCGGACGTCGAGGCCTTCTATGCGCACCTCCTCGAGTCGGTGCGCCGCATCCCCGGTGTGGCCGCGGCGTCGACGACCTACTCGCCTCCCCTCGTCGGGAACGACTTCAACACGTCGGTCGTGGCCGAGGGCACCGAGGAGGATCGCGAGCATCGCATCTGGGTGGGTTCGGTGGTGGTCGGCGACGGGTACTTCGAGACCAACGGCGTGCCGATCCTGAGGGGAAGAGGGTTCACGCCCATGGACCGGCTGGGCGAGCCGATGGTGGCGGTCGTGAGTGAGGCCATGGCTCGACGCCTCTGGCCGGACCAGGACCCTCTGGGGAAGCGTTTCGTGCTCACGGGCGGGATCACGGGAAGCCTCGACTCCTTCGACCGCGCCTACTTCCCGCGGGAGCCCTTCACCGTCGTGGGGGTCGCGGGCGACGTGCGGCGCGCGTCGCTGAATCGCGGCCCGGAGCCCGAGTACTATCGCCCCCACGCCCAGCTTCCGTGGGGATTCCAGTACCTGGTGGTGCGCACGGACGGCCCGGTACCCGACCTCGCGGGAGCGATCCGCGGGGCCGTGTGGGACATCGACGCGACGGTGCCGGTGCGCACCGTGCGCTCGCTCTCCTCCCACGTGGCGGAGGCCGCCGCGGCGTATCGCTTCCGCATGCTCCTCCTGGCGAGCTTCGCGGGGCTCACGGGCCTGCTCGCCATGGTGGGCCTCTATGCCGTGATGGCGCTGGCGGTGGCTCGACGGACGCGGGAGATGGGCATTCGTCTGGCCCTCGGCGCCGCCCGCGGCACGGTGGTGCGCGGCGTCCTGGGCCGGAGCCTGAGGCTGGTGGTGGCCGGGGCGGTGGTGGGGATTGCCGTGGCGTGGTACGGGAGCCGGGTGCTGGCCGACATGCTCTTCGAGGTCGCGCCCACGGATCCCCTGGCCTACGCCGGCGTCCTGGTCGCTACGGTCGTGGTCGCGGCGCTGGCCTCGTACGGGCCCGCGCGCCGCGCCGGGCGCGTCGATCCCGCTCGGTCCCTCCGGGAGGAGTGACGCCGGTCACACGCCCCGCAGACGCCTCCCCACCTCGGTCCGCCGCCGCCGGCTCACCGGGACGTGCACGCCGTCCCGAAGCACGAGGTGTCCTCCCGCCCCCGCGTCCTCCACGTAGGAACGCACGCGCGTCAGGTTCACGAGAGCCGAACGGTGCACCCTGAGAAACGACGCCTCCGGCAGGCGCGCCTCCAGGGACGACAGCGACTCCCGCAAGAGGTACCGGCGCTGTCCTACGTGCACCGCGGCGTAGTAGTCGTCGGCCTCGATCCAGTCGATCTCCTCGGGGCGCAGGACTTGCTCGCCGCCCCTGACGGATACGACCACCGTCGGAAAGCGCTCGGCCGACGCCCCCCCGTCGCCCCCTCTCAGTCTCCATTGCTCGAGCCTCTCCCGCACGCGCTCCATGCATCGCGCGAACCGGTCACGGCTGACCGGCTTGAGCAGGTAGTCCACCGCGTTCACGTCGAACGCTTCGAGCGCGAACTGCTCGTACGCCGTGAGGAACACGACGGCGGGCACCTCGTGGACCAGGCTCCGCTCGAGCACGCCGAAACCGTCCAGCTCCGGCATCTGCACGTCGAGGAAGAGGAGATCGGGGCGGAGCGCCCGCAGGAGCTCCACCGCCTCCCGTCCGTCCCGCGCCTCACCCACGACCAGGATTCCCCCGAACGGCGCGAGGAGCTGCCGGACGCCGCGACGCGCGAGCGGCTCGTCGTCGGCGATCAGGGCGCGGATCTCAGACAAGGGCCCCGGCCTCCTTCGTGCCGGACCCGAGCTCCAGGGGCAAGCCCACGCGGGCGCGGGTGCCCCGGACCGGCGCGGGCGTGACGTCCAGGGTCGCCGCCGAACCGTAGAGGACGTCGAGGCGCTCCCTTACGTTCGCGAGCCCCAGCCCGCCGCCACCATCCACCGAGCGGATCACGCCCTTCCCGTCGCCGCCCGAGGGCGCAACGACGCCGACGCCGTCGTCCTCGATCTCCAACACGAGCGTTCCACCTTCACGACGTGCCGTGATCGTCAAGCGACCCGACGTCGGCGGACGGCGCGATGCCGTGCCTCAGGGCGTTCTCGACGAGAGGCTGCAGGATGAGCGCCGGGACGCGGGCTCCCTCCAGCTCCTCCGGCACGTCCCAGGTGACCCGCAGCCGATCCGGAAAGCGGATCGCCTCGATCTCCAGATACCGCCGAAGGAACGTCACCTCCTCCAGGAGCGGGATCCGGGCCGGCCCCGACATGCGGAGGGAGTCCCGCAGCAGGCCGCTCAGGAGATCCAGCACCTTCTCGGCGGTCGCCACGTCGCCGTCCCTCACGAGCACGCCGAGCGCGTTCAGGCTGTTGAAGAGGAAGTGGGGATGGAGCTGCATTCTCAGCGCGCTGAGCCTGGCCTCGGCGAGCTGGCCCGAAAGGCGCGCCGCCTCCACCTGGCCCTGACGGTGCCGGGCGAACCAGTAGATCCCCCGCCCGACGCCGAGGATGCCGAACCAGACGAGCACGATCAGGGGGAGTGCCGACAAGTACCACGAGAGCAGCAATGCGCCGAACCCGATGCTGCGCACCACGGGCGAGAAGGCCACCGTGCACAGTGTAGCCGCCGCGGCGTAGAGGACGCCCCCCGCCAGAGCGAACACCAGGTGGGCCAGGATCCTCGGGACGAGCGGCCGGCCCCAGAGCGGCACCGACTCGCCCAGGCGGAGCACGATCGGCGTGAGCAGCGCGTAGACGAGCCAAGGCGGTGCCTCCGACGCAACGGCCCGCCACGCCGGGTGACCGAGCCCCGACATGCGCCAGAACACGACCGTCTCGGTCGAGGCGAGGAGTCCGGGCACGAGCCATACGGCGAGGAGCGCGGGAACCACGACGCGCGCCGAGAGGCCGGCTTGTCGGCGAAGCTCGTCGTACGGTCGAGGGAGGAGGGGCACCGGCGCTCCAATGGTTCGTGCGAGGGTCGGTCCAGGGAGGCTACCCGGGGGCAAGCTAATGCCCGAACGGACCGAGCACTCCCCCCCGGAACGCCGTTCGCTGCACCCCGTCGACCGCTCCCTTCCCCGCCCTGGGCTCTTCGGGCCGTCCGCGCGATGCATGGGGCCGTCGAACGGAAGCCGCACGACGAGGGCGGCGTTCACCCATCCAGGAGAAGTGAGCGATGTTGGGAATCACGGGCGCTCTGGCGGCGCTGCTCCTTCAGGTCCCGGGTCGGCCCCCCGCGCCGCCATCGGGGCGACCGGAGCCGAATGCCCTTCTCGACACGGCGCTGGTGCGCATGGGAGGCCGCGACGCGCTCGCCGCCATCCGCCAGGTCCGCTTCGAGATGGTGACGCAGTGGCTGGTCAATCCAGCCTTCGATACGCGTCCGTTCCAGGACTTCCCTTCGTACGAGAGCCACACCGACGAGCGCGACTACTCGGTACGCGCGTGGCGCAACACCCGTCACTTCGGCACAGGGGCCGCGGCGCGCACGGTCGTCGACCTCGTGCGTGACGGCGCGGCCATCCGCGACTTCGGCGCCGGACCTCAGCCGCTCAGCGTCGCCTACGTGGACGAGTGGTCCGAGCTGTACGCCTGCACCCCGGACCGCTTCCTCCTCGAGGCGACGGAGGCCGACGACCTCGCGATGGGTGGCGACACCGTCATGGACGGCCTCGTCCACGCGCGCGTCGAGGCGACGGTGGAGGGGCGTCGGATGACCGCCTTCTTCCGACGCGCCGACGGCCTGCCCGCCATGGTTCGCTTCCACGCGGCCCACCCGAACGACTTCGGGCTCGTGCCGTGGGGCGATATGGACGTCGAGGTGTGGTACTCCATCTGGAAGTCGTATCCGAACGGTCTCAACCTCCCGTCCCAGATCGACGTCCGCAGGATCGGAACGCCGTACAAGCGGATGACCGTCCTCTCGGCGGATTTCGACCCGCAGATCCCGGACGGGAGTTTCCAGATCTCCGAGGAGCTGCGCCACGCCTTCGTCACGACGCAGAACCGACCGATGCACGACCTGCCCCTCGACTCGGCCCGCATCCTCGAAGGTCGCTTCGCCGAATTCCGCACCTTCGGTGCGCCGGCCGGAGCCGTACGCGTGGGGGACGGATGGGTGCTCCTGGAGTCCGGTCAGGCTCCGCTATCCCTGGAGCGGGCCATGCAGTGGCTCACGGCGCAGGGCGCCGGGGGCGTGAAGGTGGCCGTGCTGGGGTCCCGACGTGGGAACGGGGGAGCCGCGGCGCTGGCGCGGAAGGGCGTGCCGATGCTGGTGGGCGCGGGCGTGGCCCCCATCCTCGCCACGATCCTCAGGAACCACGACGAGGCAGGAGCACCGTTCGACATCGTCACGGGAGAGCGCCGGATCGACGGCGAGGATCCGGTTGTGGTCGCGCGGCTGGACCTGCCGGACGTCCCGGGCACCGTCGCCGTCCACGTGCCTTCGCTCCGGTGGGTGTTCGCACCCGACGTCCGGACCGAGCTCGACCGCTCGCTGCTCCTCCGTCTGGCCGAGGAGCGGGGGTGGCAGGTCGAGCGGATCGGGACGGCCGCCGGGCTCCTGCAGGACCTCCCGGGCGCGCACCGACGAACCTCCGCGAAACGCTAGGTCGATGTGCAGCGAGGCCCTCCAACGCCCCGGGCGTTGGAGGGACTCGAACCCCGAACCTACTGATCAAGAGGGGCCCCTGGAGTCCCTCGCGTCCCGGGCCCCTCACGCTCGCGCTCGTTCGGGGACGGCCAGACGGCCGACGTCGCGGCGTCCGTCGTCCCGGTGGGCTGCGCCGGGCGTCGCGTCCGGACGTCGAGCACGGTGAAGGCGATCAAGCAAAGCGCCAATCCCACCGCCACCGCCAGCGCCACCCTCGCACTCGTCCGGTGCTCGACGAGGTGCATGAACCAGAGCACGATGAGCGTCGACTTCGTGGCTCCGATGAGCATGGCCAGCGGCGTGTTCCACGCGCCGAGCGGCGCGAAGGAGAGCCCGAACGTCAGCCCGGTCAACGCCAGCAGCGCGACGAAGGTCCATACATATCGGGTCATGAGCGCATCAGGTAGAAGAAGGGCCACAGGAAGAGCCAGATCACATCCACCAGATGCCAGTACATCCCGCCCAGTTCCAGGGGCGTGTGGTACACGGAATCGAAGTCGCCACGCCGGGCACGCCAGCCGAGCCAGAGCAGCAGCGCAAGCCCGCCGATCACATGCAGGGCGTGCAGACCGGTCATGACGTAGTAGAGGGTCCAGAACACGGCGGTCCCCTGTGGCTGGGCGCTCCCGGCGAAGTACGCGCCCGGCTCCAGCCCGGCCGAGATGTGGATGCCATACTCCCAGAACTTCAGCACCAGGAACGACGCGCCGAGCGCGGCGGCGCTCCACAACAGCGTCCCCGCCCGTCGCCCGCGGTCCCGGCGGATCTCGTGCACCGACACCGCGACCAGGAACGATGCGAACAGGAGCGCCACCGTGCCCGTCGTGCCCATCCAGAGCACGGTCTCGCCGGCGCCTTCCGCGAACGCTTCCGGCCAGTGCGCGCAGAGCCCGCCGTAGAGCGCGAACATCGCGGAGAAGAGGAGCACCTCTCCGGCCAGGAAGATCCACATACCCAACTGGGCGGCGTGGGCCTGCGTTGCGAGGTCCTGGAACTGGATCGCAGGTTGGTGCGTGCGCTTCGCCGGGGCCTCGGTCGCGGGGGTCGGGCTCATGAGCGCGCCCCGGCTCCCGTGCCGGCCGACCCGGCCTGGGTGGGCCGCCAGTAGTCGTGCGGCTCACGCCCGGCGTAGTCCGGCGCCTCGACGAAATTGTGCTCGGGAGGCGGTGTCGGGGTCATCCACTCCAGTCCCTTCGAAGCCCACGGGTTTGCGGAGGCGTCCGCACGGCGTCGGAACGACGCGAGCAGCGTGAAGAGGGTCATCAGCATCCCGGCACCCAGGATCCACGACCCCACGGTCGAAACCACGTGCAGCGGCTGCATGCGCGCCGGATAGAGGAAGTAGCGGCGCGGCATGCCCATGTTCCCGAGCAGGAACTGGGGAACGAACGTGCAGAGGAAGCCGAGGAACACGAAGGCCGAGGCGATGATCGCCGTCGTCTCGTCGTACATCCGCCCGAACATCTTCGGCCACCAGTAGTGCAGCGAGGCCAGGAACCCCGTGATGGTGCCGCCGACCATGATGAAGTGGAAGTGTGCCACCACGAAGTAGGTGTCGTGCCAGTGCATGTCGAGGGACGTGCTGGCCATGGCCACCCCGGTGGTGCCGCCGACCCCGAACAGGAAGAGGAACTGAAGGAAGTAGATCAGCGGTGTGCGCACCCAGATGTCGCCCTTGTAGAGCGTTCCGACCCAGGTGAATACCTTGATGGCGCTGAAGATGGCGACGAGCATGGAGAGAATGCCGAAGAACGCCACGTCGACGCCGCTCATCCCCGCCACGAACATGTGGTGGCCCCAGGTCAGGAAGCCCACGAAGGCGATCCCCAGCGACGAGACCACGAGCCCGGAGTAGGAGAAGTAGTTCTTGTGGCTGAACGTCGACACGACCTCGGCCATCACGCCCATCGCGGGCAGGATCATGATGTAGACCGCCGGGTGCGAGTAGAACCAGAACAGGTGCTGGTACAGGATGGGGTCGCCACCCGCGCTCGCGTCGAAGAGGCCGAACGCGAACCAGTGGTCGACCCCGACGAGCAGAAGCGTGATGGCGAGGACCGGGGTGGCGAGCACCTGGATGACGGCCGTCGCGTAGATCGTCCACACGAAGATCGGGAGCTTGTTCCAGCCGAGCCCCTTCCCCCGCAACGTGTGGGTCGTGACGATGAAGTTGATGCCCGTCAGGATCGAGCTGATGCCAAGCACGAAGACGCCGAGCACCATCGGCACGACCTGCGTCGGCGACCCGGTCGAATAGGGCGGGTAGAACGTCCACCCCGTGTCCGCGGCGCCGGTCACGACCGCGTACAGGACGATGCACTGCGCCGAGCACATAGATCCAGAAGCTGGCCAGGTTCAGCCTCGGAAAGGCCACGTCCTTCGCGCCGATCATGAGCGGGAGCAGGAAGTTGCCGAACGCGCTGGGGATCGACGGGATCATGAAGAGCCAGACCATCACCACGCCATGTAGCGTGAAGAGCTTGTCGTAGGTCTGCGCGTCGACGATCGTCGGCCCCGGCGTCAGGTGTTCGACCCGGATGAGCAGCGCGAAGGTGCCACCGAGCGCAAGGAAGAGGCAGACGGCCACCAGATACATGATCCCGATCTTCTTGTGATCGGTGCTGGTCAGCCAGGACGACACCGTGGCGCCGGACCAGTAGGGCTCCGGACGGGGCGACCCCGTCCCGGCGGCGGAGGTTCTCTCGAGCGTGGCTCCGGTCATCGTCCCTCCTCCTGGCTGTCCCGACCCTCCGAGGAGAGGGACCGGATGTACTCGACGATCGCTGCCACCTGGGCCGGATCCGCCTGCCCCTGGAAAGACGGCATGACCGGCTCGAACCCGGCCACGAGCTTGGCCATGGGGTCCATCATCGACTCGGTGATGTAGGCCGGGTCCACCCGGACGCTGTCCCCGCTCGCGAGGTGCTCCCAGCGGTGCCAGAGGTTCTTCCAGGTGGGCCCGGTAACCTCCCGGCCATCCGCCGAGTGGCACCCTGAGCACCCCAGGTCGGCGGCGACCTGCCGCCCCCGATCCGCCAACGACCCACGGGGAAGCGAGCGGCCGCGCGGGGTCTGCTCGGTGGTGAGCACCGACGGCTCCCCGACGGGACCCGTGTCCTGCGGGGGGGCCTGTCCGGTGGAGACCCACCGCTCGAAGTCGGCCGGACTCAGCACGACCACCTGCGCCCACATCCGTGAGTGGCCCGTCCCACAGAACTCGGTACAGAACGCGTCGTGGGTGCCAGCCTCGTCGACGCGGAAGCTCATCGAGAAGTACCGACCCGGCACCGCATCCTGCTTCATGCGGAAGTCGGGCACGAAGAACGAGTGGATCACGTCACGGGACGTGAGCAGGAGGCGGACGTCCCGTCCCTGAGGGACGTAGAGGACCCCGGCGGTCGTGCGGCCGTCCGGGTAGTCGAATTTCCACATCCACTGCTTGCCCGTGACGTAGATCTCATAGGCATCGTCCTGGACTGCCTGCTCGCCGGCGTACTGACGGAAGCCCCAGACCCACCAGCCCAGGAACATCGACAGCAGAACCCCGACGACGAGCGCCTCCGCCCAGCGCGGCGCGATGACGCGTGGCGTGACCCGCGCCTCCCCCTCCCCCTCGTCCGTTACGCCACGGCGACTCCACCGGACCAGAAACCAGCCGGTGCACCCGAAGACGACGAGGCCGATCAACGCGAACGTCACCATCTGCACGTACTGGAGGTCGTCGACGTGATGGGCGAAGGGCGTCGCTTGTCGCGGCAACGCGAGCAGGAAGTGCAGGATGCCGCGTCCGAAGTCGAGCACGCCGGTGCCGGTACCGGGGCCGCCGTTCACGATGCCTCCCCCTCCGTCCGCGCGGCCCGGCGGGCCGCGAACACGAAGACCAGGGCCAGACCGACGAGGATCGCCACGGCGCCCGCACGCAGCGCCGACGCGATGAGCGAGGCGTGCTTGCGCAGCGAGGGCGTGAACAGGAAACAGCGGACGAGGACCTGTTGGAGCGATGAGGCGCTCTGCTTGTCGCGCGCGGCGGCGAGCACCACCCCGAGCGTATCGGGGTTCGGATTCACGCCGTATACGTAGCGGGCGATGGTTCCGTCCGGGGCTACCGCGACGACGATCGCTGCGTGCGCGAACTGGTCCGACGTGGGGTCGTATCGGTACTGGAAGCCCAGCGCGCCCGCGAAGGCGTCCACCGATTCCTTCGAGCCCGTGAGGAGGGACCATCCGGTCGCGTCGCCGTCCAGCGCCTGCGCCCGGCGCGCGGCCGCGTCCTTCGGGCCTTCCCGGGGGTCGATGCTGATGAGCAGGACGCGGTAGTCCTCGCCCGGAGTCCAGCCGTCCACGTCGCGGAGGTTGGCCAGCAGCCTGGGCGCGAGGACGCCGCAGAGCATCTTGCACCGGAAGTAGCCGGGCACGACCAGCACGGGGCGGGCATCGTCAGAGCGGAAGAACCGCCCGAGTGGCACCTCGTGCCCCCGCTCGTCGATGAACTTGTGGGTCAGCGGCAGGCGCCGGCCGGGATGCTCGTCCACGCCGATGCCCCGCTGGCCCGGCGGCGCCTTCTGGGCAGCGGCCGGGCCGGCGAACGCGAGGAGCACGAGGAGCGCGAGGACCGTCACCGTCCACCCCCCTCCGCGCTGTCCGGAGCGGTGGTGTCACCCGCGAGGATCCGCATGGCTTCACCGATGGGCACGGATACGATCCCGTGCGTCCGGTCCACCCATGCGTAGGCGTCCATTCGGGCGCGCGTCGCCGAGTCCGCGCCGGTGACGTGCGTCTCGGTCGTGTAGAGGGTGCGCGGGCCGCCGGTGCCCACCCTCCCCCGAGGCGCCGGGAATGCCTGGCCGGGGTTCGCTTCCGTCAGGTGGATGGCCACGAACGCAAGGGCCGCGCACACCGCGATGACGAGGATGGTGCCCACCCAAAGGTGACGGCGCCGTGGCCGTCGACCTGGTCGGGCTCCTGGAGCGGCTGCTGCGCTTCGCGTGGTTCGCTCGGACTCATTTGGCGTCGTAGCCGAGGGACTTGGGGTACGCGGGGTCGCCACGGGGCGCCGCGGGCCTTCCGTCGAGGCGCCAGGCGCCGAACGCGAAGCCGAGGCCGAGCACCGCGACGAGGGCCGGCACCTGCTCCCAGGCCACCAGGACGCTGGATCCATCCGGTGCGGGCCCCACGACCCAGTACAGGTCGAAGCCGTGGACGACGAGCAGCCAGACTGCGACCCACGAGAGCAGTCGCGGCCGGCGCTTGATGGCGTAGTTGAGCAGGACGAGGAACGGGAGCGCGAACTGGCCCACCACGAGGATGCCGAGCACCCACTTCCAGCCCCCTCCCCAGCGGGCCAGGTACCAATGGGTCTCCCGGGGGATGTCCCCGATCCAGATCAGGAAGCCCTGGGAGTAGGCGATGTAGGCCCAGAAGACGACGAACGTCAGCAGGAGTCGGCCGAGGGCGTAGTAGTGGGACGCCGCGACCTCGTCACGGAGCGCACCGGACGTCTGGAGCAGGTAGGTGAGCAGGACCATCACGGACAGCGCCGCGATCATCGCACCGGCGAACCAGTAGACGCCGAAGACCGTGGAGTGCCACGTCGGCGTCATCGACATCAACCAGTCGAACGACGCGAAGGTGACGGTGAACGCGAAGAGCACGAGCCCGAGCGCGCTGACCCCCGCGGGGCTTCCGGGTCGGGGTTCGCGGGCGGTCTCTTCCGGGTCCCGGCCGTCGGTGGCCACGGAGGCCCGCCACAGCAGGGCCGCCAACCCCATCCACACCACGAGGTAGACGAAGGCCCGAAGGGTGAAGAAGGTGGGGTTCAGCCAGGCCGAGATCTTGCCGACCGTGTCGCGCACGTCGGGCGTCAGCGTGTCGAGCGGACGGGCCCATGGGTACAGGGTCTTCATGCCGAGCAGGATCGGCACGACCCCGAGCGCGAGGGCGGGTAGGCTCATCGCGATCGCCTCGGCAACCCGACGCACCACCACGAACCAACGCCCCCCGGTGACGTACGCGATCATGATCAGGCACAGCGCGCCGAGCGCTACGCTCAAGCCGTACTCCCACGCCGTGAGCCAACCGCGCAGCGCGGCGTACGGGTCGGTGAGCAGACCAACGCCCCACAGCGCGAGGCCGATGGCGCCGACGAGGGCGCTTCGGACAGCGAGCGATTCCGAGTGGACGGGCTCGGTGCGGCGGGACGTGCTCACGGCCTACCCTCCCCGTCCGACAAGGGCGCGCAGCACCCGGGCGCGCTCCGTCGACGGCAGGCTGTCGAGCACGACGTGCTGTCGGAGCTGGAGGGCGCGCAGGTACGCGACCACCGCCCAGCGGTCGTGTTCGGGGAGCGGGTCGCGGTAGCTGGGCATGAGTCCGTAGCCGCTGGTGATGACCCCGTAGATCCGCCCGTCCGACAGGGCCTCGATGCTCGGCGTGATCAGGGCCGGCGGACGCCGGAGTTCCATGGCCGCGGCGATGGGTGTCGACGCGAAGCCATCGAAGCCGTGGCAGGGCGAGCAGTAGACGCCGAAGCGGTCCTTTCCGCGGGCCAGCAGGGCGCGCGAATACCCCATGGGGACCCGTTCCACCCACTCCCCGTCGCGCCGCCCCGAATCCTCCGTGGGATCGGTGTCGTGCCGTCGCCGAGGGATGGTGCCTTCCGGCGGCATGCGCATGAGCGTGGAGTCCGGGAAGAGCGTCGTCGACTCGTAGGCGTCCCCCTTCGCCTGAGTGACCATCCGTTCGAAGTTCAGGCCGCCCTTCACCCCGTTGGACTTGCACGCCTGGAGCGTCGCGCAGAGAGAGAGGACGGTGACGGCCCGGGCCACGCGGCGCGCCCGGCTCACGGGGCCTCCTCCAGGCCGTCGGGGTGGACGGGGTGGCCGTCGGGGTCGAGGACGGCCACCCGACCGGCTCCGAGTTCCTCGAAGGCCCGCCGCACCGCGGGCACGTCGAACCGAGCGTCCCGGCGGTCCACGCCCAGCCAGTACCCGTCCACCGACGCGCTCTCGAAGCCCTCGACCTCGAAGACCGGATCCCAGAGCCGGGGCATTCCCCCCGCGAAGAAGAAGCCGAAGAACGCGGTCGTGCCGCCGGCGATGATGGCCGTCTCGAACGTGATGGGAATGAACGAAGGCGCGGAGTGCAGCGGCCGGCCCCCGACATTCCGGGGGAAGTCGACCACGTTGATCCACCAGAGCAGCAGGTATGCGAGTGCCGCGCCCGCGAAGGCGAAGATCCCGATCAGCCAGGGAATGCGGCTCCGCTCGAGGGCGAGCGCCTCCTCGAGGCCCTCCACCGGACAGGGCACGTATGCGTCCATGAACGTGAACCCGCGCTCCCGCATATCCCCGACAGCGGCCAGCAGAGCGTCGGGGTCGGCGAACTCGGCCACCACGCCGATCCGGTCGGCGCGCCTTCCTCCGACGAGGAGCGCGTGGAGCCGTCGCAGGACCCGGCGGACGACGCTCACGCGGAGCCCTCCGAGGCTTCCTTGCGATGGGCGATCTTCTTGATCTCGCTGATCGGGATCGCGGGCGCCCACTTCAGGAACAGCAGGAAGAGGAAGCAGAACGTCACGAGCGACCCGCTGAGGATGCCCGCATCCACCCAGGTGGGCTTGTAGAAGTGCCAACTGGACGGCAGGTAGTCCCGCTCCAACGACGTCACGATGATGATGAACCGCTCTACCCACATCCCGACGAACACGGAGACCCCGACGCCGAGACAGGCCCGCCCGCTCCGGCGGAAGCGGCGGAACCACATGAGCTGGAGGGGCACGAAGTTCAGGAAGAGTAGCGACCAGTAGACCCAGGCGTACGGTCCGAACGGGTGCTGCACGAGGTCGAGATACCGGTCGTATCGATCGGCGCTGTACCACGAGAGGAAGACCTCGATGCAGTACGCGTACAGCAGGAGCCATCCCGTGGTGAGCAGCACCTTCGCGTTCACGTCGAGGTGCCGCTCGGTGATGATGTGCTCCCACCCGAAGAGCTTCCGGATCGGCACGATGAGCATCAGCACCAGGGCGAAGCCCGAGAAGATCGCGCCCACGACGAAGTAGGGCGGGTAGAACGTCTGGTGCCATCCCGGGACCTGGGCGATCGCGAAGTCCATGCTGACGATCGAGTGCACCGAGATCACCAGCGGCGTCGCCATCGCGCCGAGCATCCCGTATGCGATCCGGTAACGGCCCCAGTCGCGCGCCGACCCCGTCCACCCCAGGGCACCGATCGCATACAGCCGGGCCTTGAAGCGGGTGGGTGCGCGATCGCGGGCGGCGGCCATGTCGGGCACCATGCCGAGGTACCAGAACCAGAGCGAGATCAGGCCGTACGTGGTGATGGCGGCGACGTCCCAGGGGAGCGTGCTGCGGAACTGTGGCCACACCCGCATGGTCGCGGGATACGGGATCAGCCAGTACGCGAACCACGGGCGGCCGAGGTGGAGCACCGGGAAGGTGCCCGCCATCATGATGGCGAAAAGCGTCATCGCCTCGGCGATCCGGTTCACACTCCCCCGCCACTGCTGCTCCACCAGGAGCAGGATCGCGGAGATGAACGTGCCCGCGTGCCCGAGTCCGATCCACCACACGAAGTTGATGATCGCGAAGGCCCAGGCGACCGGGATGTTGTTGCCCCAGACACCGATGCCCTGGATGAAGGTGTAGAGGATCAGGCCGACGAAGCCGATCGCCCCGAGCCCGGTGAAACCCACGAGCCAGTACCAGGCCCGCGGCGTCGTCCACAGCGGCGCGAGGATCTGGTCCGTGAGCTCGCGGTCGCCGGGATGGCCGAGCAGGTCCTCCGCGTCGCGGTCCACCAGTGCGCCGCGGTTCGCCGTGGCCACGGCCGGACTCACGCGTCACCCTCCTCGGCGGACGCGCCGGCGAGATCGGGGTTGGGGTTCCGGATGTGGGCGAGGTACTGTGTGCGCGGCCGGGTCCCGAGTTCGTGCAGGACGTCGTAACGCCGGGGACTGCTCCGCAGCTTCGACACGTCGCTGTCCGGGGCGGCGATGTCTCCAAAGACGATGGCGCGCGTCGGGCAGGCCTGCTGACACGCGGTCACGACTTCGTTGGGCGCGATGTCCCGACCCTCGTTCCGGGCCTGGATGCCGGCGCGCCGGATGCGCTGGACGCAGTAGGAGCACTTCTCCATGACGCCCCGGTCGCGCACGGTCACGTCGGGATTCAGCACGAGCTCCTCGCGGGGTCGGCGACGCTCGTTGTAGGCCAGCCAGTTGAAGCGCCGCACCTTGTAGGGGCAGTTGTTCGAGCAGAAGCGCGTCCCGACGCAGCGGTTGTAGACCATCTCGTTGAGACCGTCGTCGGAGTGCACCGTGGCGTAGACCGGGC
This sequence comes from uncultured Gemmatimonadales bacterium, assembly GCA_963823035.1. Lineage (GTDB taxonomy): Bacteria > Gemmatimonadota > Gemmatimonadetes > Longimicrobiales > Gaopeijiaceae > SZUA-318. The sequence goes on along the minus strand of CAWGKG010000010.1, from coordinate 440,262 downwards.
AGACGTACTCGCACGGCGCGTCCTCGCAGTGCTGGCAGAGCATCGGTTGACGCAGGTGCTCGTCGGGCGCTTCCAACGGACCGGTGGTGTAGGCGTCCAGGCGGATCCAGTCCATGATCCTGCCCTTGCGGACGCCCTCCGGGCCGACGATGGGAACGTTGTTCTCCGCTCGGCAGGCGACCATGCACGCGCTGCACCCCGTGCAGATGGAGAGGTCGATGCTCATCCCCCATTGGTTCTTCGCCACGGGCAGATCCTGCTCGCCGTACCAGGTGGGCTGCTCCCCGCGTTGGTCCCGGGTGAAGTCCGGGTCCCCGCTGTAGCCCTCCTCCGTCTGCCGGAGCACGATGGGACGGTCGTGCATCCGCTGCTCCTCCTGGGCCAGCGGAAGGTCCCACCGTTCGCCCCCAGCCGATGCGACCGTGCCCGGCGCGAACCAGGGCGCTGTCGACCGACGGAGCCGGTAGGCGTTCACGCCCAGCGCTTCGTAGCGGGTGGGCGCCGGCTCCTGACCGTGTCCGAGGGTGAGCGTGACCGCGCCGTCGACGTGCCCGGGAACGGGAATCGCCGGCGCCTCCACCATCACGTCCCCGACCCGGACCTCCAGCGGGTCACCGAGTCCGACGCCCAGGGCCGAGGCCAGCGCCGGGGAGACCAGAGCCCCGTTGCACCAGGAAAGCTTGGTGGTCGGGTCCGGGAGCTCCTGCAACCACGGATTGGATGCGAAGCGGCCGTCCCAGAGGCACGGATCCGGACGGAAGGCGATCTCGACGGCTCCGGGCGGCGACGCGTCGACGTGGTTGAGCGCCCGGGGATCGATCTCCGGCGGCGGGACGGCCTGGTAAGCGGTCCCCTTCACGAAGCCGGCGCTCAGGACCGCCTCCCACCACTGGTCCCATGCCTCGTCGAACGACGAAGGCCCGAGACCCTTCGCCCGCCAGTGCGTGCGCAAGGCGGTGTGCACCGACGGGGCCTCCTCCCCGAGAAGCCGCAGGAGCAGGCCATCGACGCTGTGCGCGCCGTCGAGCAGGGGACGCACCAGGGGCTGGATCGGTGTGAGGGTTCCGTCGTACGCCCGGGCGTCTCCCCAGCTTTCGAAGAGGTGTCGCTCGGGCACCTGGAACGCGGTCCGGCGAGCGGTGGCGTTCTCCCTCAAGCCCAGGTAGAGGGTCCGGTCGAGGCCGGCGAGGGCGTCCCCGAACGCAACGTCGGACGGCGCCGTGTAGACCGGGTCGCCCCCCAGGACGAGCATGCGGTCCACCTCACCGGACTTGATCTCCGCGGTCAGCCGCGCGAGTCCTCCCTCGATCTCGTCGGCTCGCTCCAGTGCGGGCGCCTGCAGGACGACCGTGGTCCCCAGCGCTCCGATGCGGCGATTTGCCTGGTAGGCCAACAGGTGCGCCGCAGGTGGCTGGCTCTCGCCCACCATCACCAGCCCCTCGCTCCCGCTCCGCAGGAGATCGGCCGCGGCCGCGTCGACCCAAGCCCGGACGCGCGCCGCGTCCAGGCGGGCCGGCGGAGGATCGGGTTGCGGCGCCTCTCCACCCAGCGCCCACACGAGCGCCCTGAGCAGGTGGACGACGTCCCCCGCTCGGACGGGTAGCACGTGATCGGCCACGGGTGTGACCATCGAGGGCGTCGGCTCGGCGACGTACAGCCGGGACATGCTTCCGCGCCCGGGTGGGTCCGGGGCTCGGCGGGAGGCGAAGCCCCGTGCGAGGACCAGGTGCCCAGGCATGACCGAGGAGGCGAAATCCGCGTCCATGGAAACGACCGTGCGCGCGCGGGACAGGTCGTACCGAGCCACCAGCGGGCGGCCGACCGCACGCTGGAAGGCGCGCAAGCTCGGGGAGGGGCTGATGGCGGTGTGGAAGCGGACCCGCGCGCCCGGCCACCGCGCCTCGACCCGCTGCAGAAGCCGGGCGCGGAGGGGAGACGACGTCGGCTCGAGCAGGAGGGCCAGCCCGTGGCCGTCCCCTTCGGGCAGGACGCGCCCGAGCGCCGCGTTGAAGGTGGTGGGGCCCGTCGGTCCCGTGATCCCCCCCAGACGGTCAGCGTCGTAGAGCTCCATCAACAGCGCCTGCTCGAAGACACCGGTGGCACCCAGGCTCGCGGGGTGCGACGGGTTGCCCTCGATCTTGATGGGCCGGCCTTCGCGCGTCTGCACGAGCAGGCCCGTGGCGTAGCCGTCGACCAGGGACGCCGTGGCGTACGAGAGCGGATTGCCGGGCACGACCTCGGGAGGCTGGACCGCATACGGCATGATCCGCTCCTCCGGAGGCTGCCAGCATCCGTCGAGACCGGCCGCCGCCACGGCAGCGCCGAGCGTCTTCACGAAGAAGCGCCGGCTGATCCCACCGTCGAGGATGGGTAGCGCCCGTCCACGGCCGGGTCGTGGGGGCTGGGTCGTCATCGGTGGCACGTGGTGCAGTTGGTGGGCGCGGCACGCAGGTACGGGGAGCGGGCCGAGTCGGGCGCCGAGGCCCGATATCCCATGGTGGTGACCTGATCGAGGGGACGCAGAAGGGGCGACGGGTTGCGGTGGCACTCGAGGCACCACCCCATGCTCAGCGGCTTCACCTGACGTACCTGCGGCATCAGGTCCACGCGGCCGTGACACGTCTCACAGCCGACCCCGTGATCGACGTGGGCGCTGTGGTCGAAGTAGACGAAGTCGGGGAGGCGGTGGACGCGCATCCAGGGGATCGGCCGCCGTTCCGCTACGCTGGTGCGTACAGGCTCCAGGAGCGGACTGTCGACGAGCACCTGCGCATGGCAATTCATGCACAGGCTGGATGCCGGCAGGCCGGCGGAGGGAGAACGCTCTGCGGTCCAGTGGCAGTAGCGGCAGTCGATGCCATCGTCCCGGACGTGGTGCCGGTGGTCGAAGGGGATCGGCTGCTCCACCGACCGCGATACGCCGGTCTGCGCGGGCGTTCGCACCCAAGCCATGAGGGCGAGTGGGGTCGCCACTGCGAGCAGGACGAGCGTGATGAGGACGCCGCGGAACACGCGGTTGGCGCCGGGACGAAAAAGCGTGGCCGATCCTCCTGTTGGCGGATAGGGTCGGGAGGGAGCGCAAGAGGCCTGCGGGCGTGTCCCCGCGGGCATGTCCCGACGAACGCTGGTCTTCGCCACGCAAACACTGTGCCTGGATCGCATCCGCTCCGCAGATCCGCCCGGGGAGATCGGGAGCCCGGTGTGCGCCCAGGGTGAGGACACCTCCAATGCGCTCGGCGCGTGGGACACTCCGGCTTCCAGGACGAGCGTCGCGACGTCGATCTGCTCGTCCTCGAAGCGCCGATGGACGTGCAGGTTGATCGCCTGCTGGACGTCCATGCGGCGGTAGGTTGAAGGCCCGCTGTCGTCCTGAGGACCGGCCCCGGATTTCACTCTGGGGGGAAATGAAACGCTCAGGCCACGAGCCGCGGATGCCTCCATCTGGCGTGTGCCGTTGGCCGTTGAGGTTGCGGCCGGGAGCGAGGAAACACCGGGGCAGGCGAACCGAGGGTCCGCGGCACGAAACTTCCGTGATGTCGGGGGATCCCTGTCCCTCGAATGCGGATGAACCGTGGCGGAAGCGCGCGTTGACGACACCTCGGAGAGAGGCATGGCTGCCTCGCCGATGGAGCAAAACGGCGTCTGGCGACGTCGGGCACTCCTCTCGATGGGCGCCCTGGGCGTGGTCTTCGGAGACATCGGCACCAGCCCTCTGTACGCCATGCGCGAGTGCTTTTTCGGTCCTTACGGTATGGAAGCCTCCCGGGGCAACGTGCTGGGCGTGCTCTCCCTCATCACGTGGTCGCTCATCCTGGTGATCTCCATCAAGTACCTCTTCTTCGTGCTCCGAGCGGACAACGAAGGGGAGGGAGGGATCCTGGCGCTTATGGAACTGGTGCGAAAACGGTCCAGCGGCCGCCTTCGGCGCTGGGCGCTCGGCATCGGGCTGTTCGGCGCGGCCTTGCTCTACGGGGACGGCATGATCACGCCGGCCATCTCCGTGCTCAGCGCCATGGAAGGCCTCGAGGTCGCCACGCCGGCGTTCATTCCCTACGTGGTGCCCCTCACAATCGGGATCCTCGTTGTCCTCTTCGTCCTGCAACGGATGGGAACCGGAGGGGTCGGCAGGATCTTCGGGCCCATCATGCTCCTCTGGTTCACCGTGCTCGCCGTCAGCGGATTGATGGCCGTGGTGAAACAACCCTTCATCCTCACCGCTGTAGACCCCCGCCATGGGCTGGCCTTCCTGGCCCGCCACGGTATTGCCGGGCTCACGATCCTGGGTGTCGTGTTCCTGGTGGTCACCGGAGGTGAGGCCCTGTACGCCGACATGGGGCACTTCGGCAAGGGGCCCATCCGCATGGCCTGGTTCAGCGTCGCGTTTCCAGGGTTGTTGCTGAACTACTTCGGGCAGGGATCCGTGATCCTGAGCAACCCCGGGCGGATCTCGAACCCGTTCTACCAGATGGTGGCAGGATGGGCCCTGTACCCCATGGTCGTCCTCGCAGCGGCCGCAACCACCATCGCGTCCCAGGCCATCATCTCCGGCGTGTTCTCGCTGACCTGGCAGGGCATGAAGCTGGGGTACCTCCCCTTCCTCAAGGTGCGCCACACGTCTGCCGCCCGTCGGGGACGGATCTACGTGCCCTCGGCGAATTGGGTTCTCCTGGTCGCCACGGTGGGCCTGGTGCTGGGCTTCCGGCGCTCCGGCAACCTGGCCGCTGCCTATGGCGTCGCCATCGCCACCACCATGGTGGTCACGTCCGTGCTCTTCTTCTTCGCCATGCGGAAGTCGCTCGGGTGGTCTCTGTGGGTCGCCATCCCTTTGACGGCGGCATTTCTCATCGGCGACACCGCGTTCTTCCTGGCGAACATCCGGAAGTTCGCTGACGGCGGCTGGCTTCCGATGGTTGTAGCGGGAGCGGTGTTCCTGGTCATGACCACGTGGCGTAAGGGCACCCTCATCCGAAGGCGGAAGAGCCACAGTCGCCTTCAGAGCATACCCGACTTCCTCAGCGAGATCGGCGGGGGTGGAACGTATCGACGCGTTCCGGGACAGGTGGTCTATCTCACGGGCAACGCCCGGGGCATTCCCTATTCAATGCGACACAACCTCAGGAACAACCATGCGTTGCATCATCGGGTCGTCATCTTCACCGCGAGCATGGTGAAGGCACCCTACGTCAGCGACGAGGATCGCTTCTCGGTGGACCGCCTCCGAGATGACATCGCGCGGGTGGTCGCGCACTACGGGTTCATGGAGACGCCGGACGTTCCCGAGGACCTCGGCCGGGCAGACCGAGCGTTCGACCTGGGGCTCGATCTGGACCGCGTCACGTACATCCTGGGGGGAGATGTGCTTCTGCCTGACGGCGATACGGCCATGACGACGTGGCGGGCCCGTGTCTTCGCATTCATGGCGCGCAATGAGGCCCGCTCGGCCCGCTATTTCGGTTTGCCTCGGGACCGGGTGGTGGAGATCGGGGCGCATATCGATGTGTGACGGCACATCGAGCCGCGAGGCCGAGGCGACAGCCGACCTCGAGGATGTGGCGCTCCCGCCCCTTTCCGGAAACCACCCATGGTAGGATCACCACCCTCCCTCTTCCCTCCCAACGATTCTCCATGAAACTCTACCAACAGATGCTCGACGCGCTCGACCAGGCCGGGGTCCGTGAGATCTTCGGCGTGCCCGGTGACGCCATCAACCCGCTCATCGAGGCGCTGCGCAAGCAGGACCGCATCCGGTTCATCCACGTCGTACACGAGGAGGCCGGCGCCCTCGCCGCGAGCGCCCAGGCCAAGCTCACCGGACGACTCGCCGTCTGCGCGGGTACCGTCGGCCCCGGCGCCATTCACCTCCTGAACGGTCTCTACGATGCCGCGAGGGACCATGCGCCCGTCCTCGCGCTCACCGGCCAGGTTCCGTCCGTCGAGATCGGATTCAACTACCACCAGGAAGTCGACCTCCAGCGCCTGTTCAGCGACGTCGCCGTCTACCGCGCCACGGTCGCCAACCCGGACCAGATGCCGCGCATGGCCGTCGAGGCTTGTCATGCAGCCCTCTATGGACGCGGCGTGGCGGTGCTCACCATCCCCCACGACATCGGCACCCAGGATGTCGACGACGTGCCTTTTCGTGTTCTGCCTGGTCCTGTCGAGACCCGCACGCTGCCCCCCGAGGCCGACCTGGATCGCGCCATGCAATGGATCGACGCGGCGAAGAAGGTCACCATCCTCTACGGTGAGGGATGCCGGCGGGCCCCCGACCAGATGTGTGACCTCGCCCGACGTCTTCAGGCGCCCATGATCTACTCTCTCAAGGGCAAAGACCTGATGCCGCACGACGATCCGATGGTCGCCGGAGGGCTCGGACTTCTCGGCACCCGTGGGGGCATCCGGGCCGCGGAGGACTGTGACCTCCTCCTCGTCCTCGGGTCCGACTTCCCCTACCGCGCCTGGTACCCCGAGGACGTCCCGGTCATCCGTGTGGACATCGAGGGACGGGCCATCGGCCGCCGAACGTCCAACGAGCTCGGTGTCGTCGGCGACTGCGCCTACGTCATCCCCATGCTGAACGAACGTGTCGCGGCCAAGGAGGACGACGCGCACCTGAGGGCCGTGCAAAAAGCAAAGGCCGCAGACGACACCGTCATGGCGCGCCGCGCCGACGTCACCCGCAGCAACGACGTCATCCATCCCCAGGCCGTAGCCGCGTTGCTGGGCGACTGCGCTCGCGAGGAAGCCATCTTCACCTGCGACACCGGGGCCGTCACCGTGTGGGGTGCCCGGCATCTTCGCCTGAAGCGGGGGCAGCGGTTCATCCTGTCCTTCAACCTGGCCTCCATGGCCTTCGCCATGCCCGCGGGGCTCGGCGCCCAGCTCCGGTTTCCCGATCGTCAGGTCATCGCTCTGTGCGGCGACGGCGGCTTCAACATGCTCATGGGCGACTTCCTCACCGCGGTGAAGTACGAGTTGCCGCTCAAGGCCGTCATCTTCAACAACGAGCGCCTCGGCCTCATCCAGATGGAACAGGAGGCCGAAGGCTATCCCGAGCACGAGACCGGATTGCTCAACCCGGACTACACGCTCCTCGCGAGAAGCTTCGGGGCCGCCGGACGGAGCGTTTCAGAGCCGACTCGTCTGCGCGAGGCCATCGAGGAGACGCTCGCCGAAGAGGGTCCCGCGATCCTCGACGTCAGGGTCGCGACCAGCGAGCTGACGATGCCCCCCCGCATCGAAATGGACCAGGCGTGGGGATTCGCCAGGGCCCGGGTGAAGGAATGGCTCCAGGACATCCGAGGTGACGATTCATGAAATACCCATTCCTCGTCGGCAGTCTGGTCCTGGTGGCGCTCGTCGCCGCCCTCTCCTGGCTCTGGCCACCGGTCCTCTGGGCCTATGTCCTCATCGCCCCGCCTATTCTCATCGGCCTCTACGACGTCTTCCAGACCCGGCGCACGATCCTGCGCAACTTCCCTTTCATCGGGCACTTCCGGTATCTGCTGCAGGGTATCGGCCCGGAGCTGCATCAGTACTTCGTCGAGGCCGACACCGACGGCCGTCCCATCGACCGGAACCATCGCGACTACGTCTACCAGCGTGCCACCCAGACCCACGAAAACCACCCCTTCGGCACCGAGCTCGACGTCTACGAGGCCGGCTACGAGTGGATGCACCACTCCATCTTCCCAGCCGAGCGCCTGCCCGCGCCACCCCGCGTCACCGTCGGCGGTCCCGACTGTTCGCAGCCCTACGACGCCAGCATCTTCAACATCTCCGCGATGAGCTTCGGCGCCCTCAGCAGCAACGCCGTCACCGCGCTCAACCGCGCCGCCAAGCAGGGCGGATTCTTCCACGACACGGGTGAGGGCGGCATCTCGCCCTACCATCTGCAGGGCGGTGACCTCGTCTACGAAGTCGGCACCGGCTACTTCGGCTGTCGCAACCGGGACGGCACCTTCTCGCTCGACCGCTTCACGGAGCAGGCCGGGCGCCCTCAAGTGAAGATGATCGAGATCAAGCTCTCGCAAGGCGCCAAGCCGGGCCATGGCGGCGTCCTGCCCGCGGCGAAGAACAGCCCAGAAATCGCCGAGATCCGGGGCGTCGAGCCCGGCACCGACGTCATCTCGCCTCCGGGCCATTCCGCCTTCGACGGCCCCGCGGGCCTCGTCGAGTTCATCGCCCAGCTCCGCGAAGCGGCTGACGGCAAGCCTGTCGGCTTCAAGCTCTGCGTCGGCAACCGGCGCGAACTCGAGGCCGCGTGCGAGCAGATGGTCGAGAAAGGCATCACGCCCGACTTCATCACCGTCGACGGCGCCGAAGGCGGCACCGGCGCTGCCCCCATCGACTTCTCCAACTACGTCGGCATGCCCTTCGAGGAGGGCCTCGTTTGCGTCTCGGATCTGCTCCGCGGCTACGGCCTCAAGGAGGACATCCGAATCATCGGCGCCTCCAAGGTCGTCACGGCCTTCGACGTCTTCCGGGCCATGTGCCTCGGCGCGGACCTCTGCAACTCCGCCCGCGGCATGATGCTCGCACTCGGCTGCATCCAGGCCCTCAAGTGTCACACCAACCGCTGCCCCACCGGTGTCACGACGTTCGATCCCCACCTCCGCCGCGGCCTCGTGGTCGAGGACAAGGCGGAGCGCGTCGTCAATTACCACCGCACGGTCGTCTCGGAATTCCTCGACCTCCTCGCCGCCGCCGGTGTCACCGATCTCTCCCAACTCGGTCGACACCGCATCTACCGCCGCACCGAGGACCAGGGCATCCGCAGCTTCGGCGAGATACACCCCGAAGTCGACCTCGGGAGCCTACCCCGATTCAGTGGACAGGGTGAGCAGTGCGGTTAGATCAGTTGGTTTCTTCTCCCTTCCGCCGATGGAGTCAGAAGCTTCCGCTGCTATGCAGCGGAGTAGAACTCAGCCCATCCATGGGACTTGGACGTCGACGGCGTGGCTCGCCCAGCGGAGGGGGCGGCTGCGGCAGCCGGGAAACCCCTGGTACGGACATTGCACCTTTCAGGGCGTACACACCCCCGCTTCGGGGGCCGTCACCTCGCATCGAAGAAGGACCATGAACAGAGACACCCTGATCGAGAAGCTCAACGAAGATCTGGCGGGCGAGCTCGCCGCCATCACCCAGTACATCACGTACGCCGCCAAGGCCACGGGACCGTATCGACCCCAGCTCAACCAGTTCTTCCTCGCGGAGGTCGCCGACGAGCGGAAGCACGCCGAGTTCCTCTCCGAGAAGATCGTGGCGCTGGGCGGAGAGCCCGTGACCGATGCCCGGAAGGTCCCTGAGGCGTCGAGCAATCACGACATGCTGAAGGCCGTCTTGTCCGAGGAGCGCAAGGCCGTGAAGGACTATACGCAGCGGGCGGAACAGGCCGAAGAGCTGGGCGACAAGGGTCTCGCGGTCATGCTCGAAGACATGATCGCCGACGAGACCGGTCACGCCGAGGAAGTGGAGCGGATCCTCCGCGACTGGAGCATGTGACCGCCGATCCCGTCCATACCTCGGACCGGAGCGCAGGGCCGTTCCCGCACTTGGGCGGGCGGCCCTGCGGCATTCGGGGCAGGCGCCTGTTCAACCGATCCGGAGCTTTCCATGGAGTACCGCACTGAAATCCTCCACATGGGGTTCGTGACCCACGACGTCAAGCAGTTCATCGTAGGGCGTCCCGATGGGTTCGAGTATCAACCGGGCCAAGGCGTGGAGGTCGCCGTCGACGCCGACCGTCTGCGGGAGGAGGGCCGACCCTTCACCCCGACCTCGCCCGTGGACGCCCCCACCCTGGAGTTCCTCATCAAGGTCTATCCGGAGCACGACGCGGTGACCGAAGAGCTCCACGCCCTGAAGCCCGGCGATGGCCTCCTCCTGTCCAAGGCCTTCGGTGCCATCACCTACCAGGGACCAGGGACGTTCATCGGGGGCGGCGCCGGCGTCACACCGCTTCTGGCCATCCTCCGTCACATCGATGACCCGGCGGATCTGGAGCGGTGCACCCTCCTCTTCAGCAACAAGACGCCGGCCGACGTGATCTGCGAGAGGGAGCTCCGCCACCTGTTGGGGGATCGCTGCCGTCTCACGTGCACCCATCGGTCCGCGCCGGGCTACGACGACCGCCGCATCGACCGTGCCTATCTCCAGGACCACATCGCCGACCCGCAGGGGACGCACTACGTCTGCGGTCCACCGGACTTCGTCACCGATGTGAGCCGTGCGCTCCGCGACATGGGTGCGGACGTCGATGGGGTCGTGGTGGAGAAATGACCGTCGGCTCCGTCGGATTTCACATCCGCGAAAGTCGAAACGTCCGGGGCCAGGCCGGTTTGTGGTGACCGTCACCCATCCGCATAGATATGGCGGCGGCTCACGCCCCCCTTCTGCTTGTGGATGGTCAGGGCGCTGGGACGGTGGCTCGCGCGCATACATACGCGCGGCCGACACCGCTCGCCGCTTGCTGTCATGCCGCTGGATGGGCTCGTCCATCCCCTCTTGGCGGAGCAACCACGCTCCGTCCCCATCCGACTCGACGTGTAGCGCGACGGCGTCGGCGTCGGCCTTCCGACGGGTCGTGAGCCAGGCGGCGGCACCCACCGCCGTAGCTGCTGCGGCGAGACCCGCGGCGGCGGCGGTTCTGGGGTTGTTCTTCACCTTCTTGGTCACCTGTTCGGCGATCTTCTCACCGGGTGTCTTCTTCTTCAGCAATGCCATCTTCTTTCCTCGGTTGGTCCCGCGATCGATGCGGGGTTGATCTGGCTGTGGCGAGGAAGAACGCCAGTGGATCGGCCGGCCGCAATCGTCGTACAGCTGCTCCTGGTAGGACCGGTTCTTCGGCGTAACCGCGGACATGATCAGGACCTTCCAAGGGTCGCAAGGATCGTTCCAGGCGTGGAACGACGCCGAGCCCGTGCGCCCATGAGCCGCCAGCTCGACGAAGGACACGCCACTCTCTGGCTCCAGGGTGAGAAGCTCACCGGAGGATACGCGGTGCCTGCGGGCCGTACGTTGGAGGAGGTCCGGGCCGACGGCAGCTAAGGAACGCGGGTAGCGCACTCGAGAACTGGCGGTTCGGGAAGCCCGGGATGATGCCCGCGACGGCGGGGGCCCCCAGGTGCCTCGACACCCGGAGGGCCACGAAGCGGGGCTCCCGGTCGATCCGCCGTGCGGATGTTCGTGGTGCCGCGGGATTCGAACCGCGATTCCCTTAGCCGTCCAGGATGAAGGTCACCTTCATGTTCACCCGGAAGTCGGTCACCTTCCCGTCCTTCACGCTGGTCTGCATGTCTTTGACCCAGGCGCCCTGGATGTTCTTCACGGTCTTGCTGGCGTGTTCGATGCCGGTGCGCACGGCGTCGTCGAAAGACTCGGTGGATTCGGCGCTGATTTCGATGACTTTGGCAACTGACATGGGACTCTCTCTCAGGTGGTGGGACTCAGGTAGGGGCACGATGAGGAGGAACGAGACGAAGGGCGCGTGCGGTCAGGAGTTGCGCGGTGAACGCTCCGTCCGATCAGGCGTGCTGACCGGCGTGGACGCCCTCGCCCACCTCCTCGATGAGCTTGTCGAGGAACGCCGGCATGTCGTCGGGGGACCGGCTGGTCACCAGACCCTGGTCCACCACGACCTCCTGGTCCACCCAATTGGCTCCGGCATTCTTGAGGTCCGTGCGGATCGAGGGGTACGACGTCAGCTTCCGGCCTCGGGCCACGTCCGCCTCGGCCAGCATCCACGGGCCATGGCAGATGGCGGCCACCGGCTTGCTCTTCTCGAAGAAGTGACGGACGAAGGAGACGGCGTCGTCGTTCATCCGAAGCTGGTCGGGGTTGGCGACTCCTCCAGGGAGCACCAGCGCGTCGAAGGGGTCGGGGGACTGCTCGTCCACAGTGGCGTCCACCGCGATCTCCTCACCCCAGCCGTCGACCGACCAGGGTAGGATCGCCCCGGCGGTGCCGGGCAGGGACACGATGCGGGTCGTGGCGCCGGCCTCTGTGAGCGCCTTCAGGGGATCGCGAAGCTCGGAGTTCTCGAATCCGTTGGTCGCGAGGATGGCGACGTGCTTTCCGTCGAGTCTGCGTTCGGGCATATGCTTCACCTTCCGTTGATACTGGGAAGAATCTCGATGCCCCTAACCGATGCAAGCGCCGTTCCAGGGGCCGTTCATCATCGCCGCGCTGGCCGCGCCCAACAGGCCCACGTCCTCATTGAGCACCACCCGGACCGGAATCTCCCCCAAGTAGTCGCGCATGCGCCCCGCGGAGCGGAAGGCCTCCATGAAGCCCCCGCCGCGCAGGGCGTCGAGGATGTGCGGGGCTATACCCCCTGCCACATAGACGCCGCTCCGGGCGCCCAGGGTCAGCGCCACATTGCCGGCGAAGGCCCCGTACGCCGACACGAACATCTCCAGCGCGCGCTCCGCCACTGGGTCGTCCCCGGCCAGGGCGCGCCTGGTGATGCGCACCGAAGGGTCGTCGTCGTCGCCCCCGTCGGGTGCGGGCGCGGGGGGGCCGGGGTTCCGGAGCGCCTCGCCCTCGGGGCTCCCGTCGCGTCCGCGCAGGTACTCGTAGACGTCCATCAACCCGTCGCCCGAGAGCACCCGCTCCCACGAGGCTCGCCCGTAGCGTGCGGCGAGGAAGCGCGCCAGGGCCCACTCCTGGTCGGTGCGGGGCGCGAAGTCGGCGTGACCTCCCTCCGAGTCCAGAACACGCGGCGGGTCGAGGCCCCGGTCCGCCGCGGCGACGCCAAGCCCGGTGCCCGCGCCCACCACCGCGACAACGTGGCCCGGCGTGTCGACGCCGGGCTGCAGGGTGGCGACCTCGTCGTCTCGCAGCACGAGCACCCCGTGGGCGATGGCCCGGAAGTCGTTGAGGAGAAAAAGCAAGTCGATTCCGGTCTCCCGCGAGAGCTCCGCCTCGTGGACCTCCCAGCCCAGGTTGGGCATGCGGCAGACTCCGTCCCGCACGGGTCCAGCCAGGGCCAGGCACGCGGCTTCGGGGCGCTCCGGTTGGTCGGCAAGGAACGCCTGGAGGATGGGCAGGAGCCCGTCGTGCTCCTCGCTGGGCCATGTCCGCTCCCGGAGCATGTCGGGGCGCCGCCCCCGCCCACCGAAGACGGCGAGGCGTGCGTGGGTCCCTCCGATGTCGGCCGCCAGGATGGTCACGAGCCCGCGTCCCCCCGGCCGGCCCGCGCGCCGGGAGAGAGCGAGGCCATGTGGCCGTCGGGGGAAACGGGGGACTTGCTCACAGGCTCCCCCATTTCCGGCCGTCGCGCTCCAGGAGGGCGTCGGCCCCGGCGGGGCCCCAACTGCCCGCCTCGTAGTTGGGGAACGCCTCGGGAGGACGCTCCGCCCAGTGCTCCACCAGGGGGTCCACGATAGACCAGGCCTTCCCGACCCAGTCGGCCCGGGCGAACAGCCGCTGGTCGCCCTGCATGGCGTCCATGAGGAGCCACGCGTAGGCCCGGGGCGGCTCGTCCACCGAGAATGCCTCGGCATATCCGAAGTCCATGGTGACGGGCTCCATGGAGACGTCCGGGCCGGGGCGTTTGGCCAGGAACCGATGGAGGATTCCCTCCTCGGGCTGGAGCCGAAACCCCAGCACGTTGCTCGAAGGGCCGTTCCCATCCCCGTCGCGGAACATGCGGTGGGGGGTGGGCCGGAAATGCACGGCCACCTCGGTGAGCTTGCGCGCCATCCGCTTGCCGGTGCGCAGATAGAAGGGGACGCCGGCCCAGCGCCAGTTGTCGAGGGTCAGTCGGAGGGCCGCGAAGGTGGGGGTCGTGGATTCCGCCTCCACGTCGTCCTCCTCACGGTAGCCCGGGACCCGCCCCTCTCCGACGCATCCGGGGCCGTACTGCCCCCGCACCGCGTCCCGCTCCGGGTCGAAGGGGGTGACCTGGACCGCTTCCAGGACCTTGGCGGTCTCGGTGCGTAGCGCGTCGGCCGTGAAGCGCACCGGTGGCTCGATGGCCGTCATGCACAGGAGTTGGAGCAGGTGGTTCTGCACCATGTCACGGACGATGCCGGTCTCCTCGTAGAACGAACCCCGGGTGCCCACGCCCAGCTCTTCGGCCACGGTGATCTGCACGTGATCCACGTGGTCGCGGTTCCAGATGGGCTCGAAGCCGGGGTTGGCGAACCGGAAGACCAGCATGTTCTGTACGGTCTCTTTACCGAGAAAGTGGTCGATCCGGTAGATCTGATCCTCGTCGAACGCTGCGCCGAGGCGTCGATCCAACGCGCGCGCCGAAGCCAGATCGTGGCCGAAGGGCTTCTCGATGACGAGGCGGCGCCATCCGCTCTCACTACGGGCCAGCCCCGAATCGTCCAACCCCTCGACGATGTCGTCGAAGAACGAGGGTGGAGCCGCCAGGTGAAAGAGGACGTTGTCGGGAAGTCCATGCTGGTCACGGATCTCGTCGATCCGCTCGGCCAGGCGGGCATAGTCGGCCTTGCTGCGAAAGTCGCCCGCAACGTAGAAGAGCGAAGAGGCCAGCCTGTGCCAGACCCGCTCCTGGAAAGAGCACTCGTCTTCGACCGCGGCGCGCATCATGTCGCGAAACGACGCGTCGTCGCGCTGGCCTTGGCTGAACCCCACCACCGCCACGGGAACGGGCAGCAGGCCCTTGGTGGCGAGCTCGTAGAGTGACGGGATGAGTTGGCGATGCGTCAGATCGCCGCCGGCACCGAAGATGACCAGCATGCACGGCTCGGGCCGGGACACGTGTTCGAGCCCGGACGGTGCGGCGTCCTGGAGTGCGAGCCTCGCCTGGGTCCGTTCAGCCGGCATGGCTGCCTCCGTCTTCCCGGTCATGCACCGCGTGTCCACCGAACTGGTTGCGTAGCGCGGCGATGGTGCGATAGGCGAAGCGCTGGTCGATGCGGGAGTCGAAGCGCTCGAAGAGGGCCTGGGCGATGGCGGGCACCGGCACCGCGTTTTCCAATGCGAAGTCCACCGTCCATCGTCCCGTGCCCGAGTCGTCCACCCAGGGACCCACCGAGGCCAGATCGTTGCCCTCCTCGTCGAAGGCCTTCTCCAGCAGCTCCAGGAGCCAGGAGCGGATGACCGAGCCGTTCCGCCACACCCCGGCCACCTGCTTCAGATCCAGGCCGAACTCCGATGCGTCCAGGCACTCGAAGCCCTCGCCCAGAGCCTGGAGCATGGCGTATTCGATGGCGTTGTGGATCATCTTCACGAAGTGGCCGGCGCCGCTGCCACCCACATGGGCGTAGCCGTCTTCCGGGGCCAGCGCCGTGAAGATCGGATCGAGGCGTTCCACAGGCTCCGGAGGTCCGCCGATCATCATGCAGTAGCCGATGTCGAGTCCCCACACACCTCCCGACACGCCTACGTCCAGGAAGTGCACGCCGGCCTCGGCACACCGGCGGGCGTGGGCCATGGAGTCGGGGTAGTGGGAGTTGCCCCCGTCCACCAGTACATCGTCCTCGTCCAGGAGCGGGAGGAGGTCCTGCACCGTCTTCCGCGTCGGCTCGCCGTGGGGGACCATGACCCAGACCGCGCGGGGAGGCTCGAGGGCATCCACCAACTCGCCGAGGGATCCGGCGCCTCGTGCGCCGGCGTCCTTCGCCTCGGCCACGTTGCCGTCGTCCAGGTCGAACCCGACCACGTCGTGGTCCCGGGCCACCAGGCGGCGAACCATGTTCCCGCCCATCTTGCCGAGTCCAATGATCCCCAGTTGCATGGTTCGCTCCCTGTTGATGTTCACGCGTTCAGCAGCGACGCGGACGCATCGATGTGCAGGGCATGGACCAGGTGTTCCAGGGCTTCCTGGACATCCCCCTTGAGGTGGAGGCGGGCGACGCGTCGACCGCGCTCCCGGAGGGCCGCGAAATCCCCCATGGCCTGTGCGCGATGCAGGTCGGCGAATCCGTGGTCCTCACCGGGGATGGGCAGGTCGCCGGCTTCGTCCGCGGTGAGGATCACGAAGATCCCCGACGGTGGCCCGCCCTTGTGGAGCTGGCCGGTGGAGTGGAGGTACCGGGGGCCGAACCCCACCGTGGTGGCGACGCCCAGGAGGTCGCCGAGGCCGGTGCGCAGTCGTGCGACGCGGTCCCGGCGCGCCGGTGTTCGTGCGAGGTAGGGCAGCAGCGCCAGGTAGTCGCCGGCGCGGGCACCCTGCAGCAGCGTCCTCAGCGCTTCGGTGGGGCTGACGAGGTCGGATGCCGCGTCGTCCGGCGTCGCGGTCGTATCGGAGGCCGCCTCGCCCTGGATGAATAGAGCCAGGTGGTCGTCTTCCGCCACCGGATCCCGGGGCTCGCGCGTCTTGCCGTCACCGGACAGAAGCTCCCGGGTCCGCGTCTTTGCCGCCTCGACGTTGGGCTGGTCGAAGGCGTCCACGCCGAGGACGGCTCCCGCAGCGGCCGTGGCCACCTCCCAACGGAAGAACTCTCCCCCCAGGCCGTGAAGGCTATCCAGGTCGAGGCGGATCACCGGGTGACCCGCGGCCTCCAGTTCGTCCAGGGCACGGGCGTTGGCGGCGTCCTCTTCATCGGCCAGCGCCATATGCACGAAGACCCGGTCGTCTCCGTAGCTATCGGCGGGTGCCAGGGGCTCGCCCACCACAGGGATCAGGCCGGTGCCGTCCTTGCCCGTGCTCTCCGCCAGGAGTTGCTCGACCCAGTCCCCGAAAGGCCGCAAGCCGGCCGCGAGGACGAAGGTGATCTTGTCGCGTCCCTGCCGTGCCAGGCCACCCAGGGCGGCTCCCAACCGGACGCCGGGGTCGGCGTGTTCGGGAACGTTGGGCGCGCAGCTGGCGCGCATGTGCAGGGCGGCCTCCAGGATGGCCTCCAAGTCGACGCCCTGGAGCGCCATGGGCACGAGGCCGAACCAGGAGAGCGCCGAGTACCGGCCGCCGATGTCCGACGGGTTCACGAACGTGTGGCGGAAGCCTCGCTCTCCCGCTTGGCGGGCCAGGGGTGTGTCGGCGTCGGTGATGGCGACGAAGTGGCGGCCCGGGTCATCATCCCCGGCCTCCTCCACCCAGGTGAAGAACGAGCGGTACAGGCTCAGGGTCTCCGTGGTGGTTCCCGACTTGCTCGCCACCAGGAAGAGGGTGTCGTCGGGGTTCACGGCGTCGCGCATGGCCTGGATGGCAGCGGGGGCCGTGTCGTCCAGGACGTGGAGGCGGGGGTGTCCGGCCATCTTGCCGAACACGCGCCGGCTCACGTCCGCCGCCAGCGAGGAGCCACCCATGCCCAGCAGGACCACGTCGTCGAAGCCATCCGCCGTCACTTCGTTCGCGAACGATCTGAGCTCCTCCACTCGCGAATGAAACGCGGCCGGCGACGTGAGCCAGCCCAGGCGGTTGCGGACCTCGTCGGCCTTTTGTGGGTCGCCGGTCCACAGGCTGGCATCCGCAGCGTGAAGCCGGCGCACGAAGCGGCGGGTCTCCAGCGACTCCAGCACGTCGTCGGTCGCCTTCCGGGCCTGGGCAGGCGACACGTCGAGGGACCAGCCGGTGTCGGAGATCACTCGGGCGCGCCCGGTCGCCAGCGTCTCGAGCAGAGACTCGAAGGGGGCGATGAACTTCTCGACTCCCTCGTTCATGAGTTGCCACGTGACGCCGTCGATGTCGATCCCCGCCTCGGCCAGGAGATCGAGCGTGCGTCGGGCCTCGTCCATGCCCTGGTCGACGGTCCGGGCTACGGTGCCGTGGTCCGCCACCGCGGCGATGGTCTCGTCAGGAAGAGTGTTCACCGTGTGCGGGCCGATGAGCGGCTCCACGTAGCGTACGTCGGAGTAGAGGCGGTCCTTGGTGCTCGAGGAGGCCCACAGCAGTCGCTGGGGTCGGGCGCCCGCGGCCTCCAACGTCTTCCACCGGTCGCTGTCCAGGATCTCCAGGAGATGTTGATACGCCACCTTGGCGCTTGCCACGGCCGCTTTCCCCATGAGGTTCCTGCTACCGGCACGTCCGGCGGGGTCGGAATCCGGGGACATGCGTCGTCCCAGAAGGCGATCCACCAGGACGTCGATCCGGCTCAGGAAGAAGCTGGCCACCGACGCCACTCCGTCGACGGGCTTCCCCTCTTCCCGTCTCCGCTCCAACGCCCGCAGGTAGGCTTCGGCCACGTCCTGGTACGCCGAAACGGAGAAAAGGAGAGTGACGTTCACGTTCACGCCCTCGTACAGCATCTGCTCGATGGCGGGAACACCCGCAGGCGTGCCCGGGATCTTGATGAGGAGGTTCGGACGGTCGACCTCGGAATACAGGCGGCGGGCATCCTCCATGGAGCCCGTCGTGTCATGGGCCAGATACGGGGAGAGCTCGAGGCTCACGAAGCCATCGACTCCCTCGGAGTCGTCGTAGACCGGCCGCAGCACGTCGCATGCGTCCCGGATGTCGTCGAGGACCAGAGCCTCGTACATGTGGTACGGATCGGCGCCCGACCGGGCCAGTTCTTCTACCTGGTCGTCGTAGGCATCACTTCCTGCGATGGCCTTGTGGAAGATGGCGGGGTTGGACGTAAGCCCGCGCAGGCCCTCTTCGGTAACGCGGTGCTGCAGCTCTCCACTCTTCAGCTTGTCCCGGGTGAGGTTGTCCAACCAGTACGACTGGCCGAAGTCGAGGAGACGGTGGAGCGGTGATTTCGATCTATCCATGAGATGCACCTTCTAGGTTTGAAAGGCGTTGGTGCACGAGGCTGGGTCGGTCTGCCGGTGCGGCCGGGGGCACGTCGGGCTCCTCACGTTGGAGATGCTGCGGCAGGCGTCGTCGGACAGCGCTTGCTCGGCTCGCGCCACTCTCTTAGCGTGCCGGGGCGCGTCGCCGCGTATCCACCTGATTGTCTGGTTGTTTGCAAACTCCGTTCCATGCGACGCGGTGACTGTGATGCGTGTATCCTGCGCGCCAAGCCGATCGGGAGCCGGAGGGCCGGGATGATCGAAAGCGGGAGTGGACTTTGACGGATACGGCGGATCGCGCGTGGCGCCTACTCCAGGAGGCGCGCATGGACTTCGATGGACGCACTGTCGGAGTGCGGGCCTCACAGGACGATCGGGCCCCCTCGCTGAACTACGACCAGTGTTTCGTGCGCGACTTCGCGGTCTGCGTTCCCGCCTTCCTGCTGCGCGGTGAGCACCAGGTCGTGCGGAACTTCCTGCTGACCACGCTTTCCCTGCAGAGCAAGGAGGAGGCCCTTGAGGCCCTGGAGCCTCGCCGGGGGCTCATGCCGGCCAGCTTCCGCCCCGTCGAGGTGGACGGGGACACCATGCTCGAGGGCGACTACGGGGAGGAGTCCATCGCACGGGTGACGCCCGTGGACTCGGTGTTCTGGTGGCTCCTCTCCCTGCGTGCCTACGGAGTGGTTACCGGGGACACGGGGTTCGCCCATCGCGAGGACGTCCAGGCGGGGATCTGCCGGATCCTGAGGCTGATCCTCGGAGGGAGCTTCGAGATGTTCCCCACGCTCCTGGTGCCCGACGGTTCGTTCATGATCGACCGGCGCATGGGCGTGTACGGCCATCCCCTGGAAGTGCAGGCGCTCTTTTTCGCGGCGCTGCGGGCGGCCTCGGAACTCCTGGACGACGAGCAGGAGATCGCGACCGCCGTGGAGCATCGCCTCCACAATCTCCGACACCATGTCGCCCGCTACTACTGGATGGACGCGAAGCGGCTTTCCGACCTGCGACACATGGAGCGTGACCAGTACGGGGAGGAGGTCGTGAACGTCTTCAACGTGTTTCCCGAGGCCATCCCGGACTGGGTGGGTGACTGGCTGCCCGAAGACGCCGGCTACCTGTGCGGCAACGTCGGGCCAGGCCGCATCGACTTCCGCTTCTTCGCTCAGGGCAACCTCCTGGCGGTGAGTGCCGGTCTGTGCGACCAGGACCAGGCCACCGGCATTTCTCGGCTCTACGAGGAGCGCTGGGACGACCTGGTGGCCGGGGCCCCTCGCATCGTCTATCCGGCGCTGGCGGGGGAGCCCTGGCGGGTGCTCACCGGGGCCGACACCAAGAACGAGCCCTGGTGCTATCACAACGGCGGATGGTGGCCGAGCCTCCTGTGGTCCTTCGCCCCGGCCGCCGTCACATGGGGTCGCACGGACCTCCTGGAGCGTGCCACGACCGCGATGAGGCGGCGCATCGACGACGACGACTGGCCCGAGTACTACGACGGCGAGAAGAGCCCGTCTCTCGGCCGGCGCGCCCGCCGGCTCCAGAGTTGGTCCATGGGCGCCTACGTCTTCGCCGAAGCGTGTCTCGAGGACCCGGCAGCGTGCGACCTGTACCGTTGGCCCGCGTCGATCGCGCCCAGGGAGGCGGATGGTGATGCCAGGAAGCGGATCGGGCGGGATGAAGCAGCCGGGGGCTCCTGACCCATCGGCCTGGCAGCCCGCGGGCTCCTAGGCTTCGCCCTGCTTCTCCTCCGACACATAGGCCCGCCAGCAAGGCGGGGGCCGGAAGCTCTCGCTGGGCACGACGGTGACGAGGCCCAGCATGAGGCCCGTGAGGATCTGGTTCTGCGCGGCGGCGGGGCCGGGCCGGACGAAATGGCTCCATCCCCAGCCGATGAGGATGATCGAGACCAGCAGGCTTCCCAGGTGAGCCGCGCGCAGGCGATGCGTGAAGGACAGCCCGGCCAGCAGGAGGACCAGCGCTCCGGCCAACATGTTCACCACGGTGACCCCTCCGCCGGCATCAGGGAGGACCCATGGGCTGACCAGGAGCCAGACGCCCAGCGCCATCTCGACGTATCTCGCCCACATCCGGCTACCCTCCGCTGGCCTGATCGCGGGCGATGGCATACCCCCGGTCGGTGGGGTGACCCCGGAAGACATCCCAGACCAACCGAGGGTCCCGCTCCCGGGTCCATACGGCCCACAGGTACTTCATGCTGGACCACACCTCGTCGTAGGCCAGGAAGGCCAGCAACAGGGAGATCACGGCCGTGACCAGGCACGGGAAGCACCAGGCGCCCACGGAGGTCCCCTGGAGCACCACGAGCACCGAACTCACGATCCCCAGGGGGATCACATCGATTCCGAAGAGGATGACCATCCAGGGGCGGAACTGCCAGCGCCGCTCGGAACCGGCCATGCTCAGCACCACCTCCGTGAGGTAGGCCCACGCGCCCAGCACGGCGTCCGGAAGACCGATGAGCCGTTTCATGGCCTCGGATTCGCTGGAGGTGAGGACCGTGGCGGTGCCGCCGCCGAAGACCGGGTCCCACACCCTGTCGATGATCCCCCACTGATAGAGTCCCATGTACACGGAGATCCCCGATGCCACCAGCGCGATGACGGCGATGCGCCGGCGCTGGTGCATGGAGGACGGATTGTAGTCGAACGGCGGCGCGGTGATCGCCGTATCGAGGCGCCCTCGCGAGGCGTCGACGGCGGGGGAGGCCGCGTCGCTCACGAGCCGGAACCGGCGTATTCCGCGATGCGGTCGGGCACCTCGAGCCCGTTCTTCTCATACCACGACGCCGGGTCGTCCCGGAGGCTCTGGACCATGGAGGGCAGCACGTCCACGAGATCATGCCGTGGCTTCCACCCCAGGAGCTTCTCGGCCCTTCCGATGTCGAGCCCGTAGTGGTCGTCGGCGAGTTCGATCATGAACGGCTTGATGAACGGCTCCTTACCGGGGGTCCGGGCCTTGAGCCACGCCCCGGCCTTGGCCACGCCCTCCGGCAGGCGGATGCTGGGCCACTCCCGGTGCCAGATCAGCTCGCCGATGCGGTCCTGGAGCGCGGCATAGGACGGTGGGTCCGGCTCCCCCACCAGGATCGGCGTCTCGGGGCCCAGCTCGTCCCGGCGCTTCACGGCCCGGGCGATGGCGTCCACGGTGTCGTCCAGGTGGACCAGGGACTGGCCGGCCTCGACGTCGCCGGGGAAGAAGAAGCTCTCCAGGTCCTGGGTGTAGATGCGCTGGATCTGGTGCACCAGGGTCGGTTGTTGGCCGTAGTCGGTATAGACGCCCGCGAGCCGGAGAAGGACCACCGGGATGTCACCGCGGTGCTCCCGGATCACGTTCTCGGTCTTCAGCTTCGACTCGGGGTAGGCCCACTTGGCCTCCAGAGGTGAGTCCTCGTCGATGCGTTCGCCGGGCTTCACCGGGGCGTGTACCAGCATGGTGCTACAGAAGACGAACTGGCCGACGTCCAATGGCTGGAGCGCGTCCAGAAGACGGCGCGTGCCCTGGACGGTGATCTCGTCGTAGAGCGGGCTGGGCTCGCCGGAGAAGTCGTAGTACGCCGCCAGATGGATCACGGAGGCCAGGGTCCCTTGGTGGTGGTCCCGGATGTGGTCCACGGTCTGCTGGACGCTGGCGTCGGAGCTGAGATCGACGTGCCGAAACTCGGCAAGAGGGTTGTCCTCGGGCGGGTCACTGATGTCCGCGCCGATGACGTCGAAATCCGAGCCGAGGCGGCGGGTGAGGGCCTCGCCGATGAGGCCGTTGCAGCCGGTGATGAGAACGGTGGATCTGCTCATGGATGGAACTCGTTCCGGACAATAGTCGAGGGATCGTGGGGGTCCAGGAGTTCAACATCCGTGCCACCGTCGGTGCCGGCTCCCGCCTCGGCCGACAAGGGCGTCTGCTGGTGGAACATGAGCTTCCACGCGCCCTCTCTCCGGACATAGCCGCTGCTCGCCAGGGCGTGATACCGGTTCCCGTCGCCGCGGACGGCGCTGGCCCGGTACGTCAGGATGGTGACGTGCTCAGTTGGGCGCATGACGCCCTCCACCTCCATCTCCAACTCCTTCCACCGCGGGGATCCGTTCACCTGGTTGGCCACGGCCTCCCGGCTCGAGACGCCGGCCATCTCGGTGAAGGCCAGGAGGCACTCACGGTCCAGATTTTCTCGATACGCCTCCGGGCCTCCGGTCCACAGCGTGCGTTCCAGGGACAGCAGATCCTGCATGGCGGATTCGTTCATGGTCGATGTTCCTTCCGGATTGTCGGGGGGGTGAGGGACCCGTGCGCGACCCGTCCCGGCCGGATCCGTTTCACCTTCCCTGGATTTGAAACGATGAGAGGCCGACCCTACGGGATGCCGGCGGACTCCTCGACAGGCTCATGCACCACCCGGTCCTGCATGGCGTGGCGCCGGTCCGGCTTGGCGATCCGGATGGAGAACGCACCGCTCCCGGTCATGACGAGCGTCAGGAAGCCAGCCAGATAGAGTAGGTTCACCTCGTACCCGGGCAGCCCGAACTGCATCTGGCCACCTTCGGTCATGCCGGTCGCGTTCAGGAAGTTGAAGCCCGCCGCGGCATGGACCGTGACGGCCGCCCCGAGCATCTCGATGCCGCCCAGCACGCTCACGGTGCGGACGGCCACCCCCAGGATCAGGAGGATGCCGCCGAAGAACTCCAGCCCTCCGACCATATAGGCCGAGAGTGCCGGTGCCGGGATGCCGATCCCGGCGAGCATTCCCGTGATGGCCTCGTTCCCCTGGTTGGTGAAGAGCTTGGGGTACCCGTGGATCAGGAATCCGAATCCCAGCATCAGCCGCAGGGGGATCGGCGAAAGGCGTTGCCATATGTTGGGCGGGGTGGTCGTGTTCACGTAGAACTCCTCGTCTACGGCCCCGTGCCGAAACCGCCGGGGCCCGCGGGGTTATGCTTACCGTCCATGGAGCAAGCCGCGTACCGGCGTGCACTCAATTGTCGGTGGACCAGGGCGGATATGGCCGATCAGCACGACAGCTCGCAGACGCCTCTCGGCATCCTCATCGTCGACGACGAGCAGGTCGGGCGCGAGACCCTCGCCCTACTGGTAGACGGCCTTGGGTACCGCCCCACCGCCGTGGCCACGGCCTCCGCCGCCCTCGAGGCCAGCGACGCGGACCTGTTCGACCTGGCCATCGTCGATCTCCGTTTGGGATCGGACTCGGGCCTGGATCTGGTGTCCGCCCTCATCGAGAAGAGTCCGTGGCTCAAGGTGGTGGTGGTGACCGCCCACGGCTCCATCGAGTCGGCGGTCGAAGCCATGCGCCGTGGCGCCATCGACTACCTGGAGAAGCCCGTCTCCGTGCCCAAGGTCCAGGCGCTGGTGCGCCAGATCTCGGCCATACGGGATCTGGAGCAGGGCATCGAGCGTCTCCGCGAGGACTTGGAGCACACCGTGCCGCCGCCGAGCATCCACACGGAGAGCCGCGTCATGCGGGAGGTGTACGCCACGGCCCGTCGCGCGGCCGAGAGCGACGCCACCATCCTCATCCGCGGAGAGAGCGGGACCGGAAAAGGTGTCCTGGCCCGGGCCATCCACGACTGGAGCGGGCGGCGTGAGCGCCCCTATTCGGTCGTGTCCACTCCAGTTCTTTCCCGAGACCTTTTGGAGAGCGAGCTCTTCGGCCACGTCAAGGGGGCCTTCACCGGGGCCGTGCGCAGTCGCGCGGGGCGCGTCGCCAGCTCCGACGGTGGAACCGTCTTCCTCGACGAGATCGGCACCCTGCCCGTGGAGTTGCAGCCCAAGCTGCTTCGGTTCATCCAGGAGCGTGCCTTCGAGCGCGTCGGCAGCGACAAGACCATCTCCGCCGACGTCCGGCTCATCGTGGCCACCAACCACGATCTCGAGCGTGCCGTAGAGGCCGGCGAGTTCCGTGAGGATCTGTATTACAGGATTCGCGTTATTGAAATCATCGTGCCTCCACTCCGGGAGCGCCCCGAGGACATCGTACCGCTGGCGGAGGGCTTCGTCGACTTCTTCGGAGCGCGGTATGGGCGTCCGGGCGCCCGGCTCACCGACGCGGCGAAGCGGGCGTTGATGGAACGAACGTGGCCTGGCAATGTGCGGGAGCTGCAGAACGCCGTGGAGCGGGCCGTCATCCTCAGCCGGCGTGCGCGCGTGGGTGCGGGCGCGTTGCCCCGGAGCGACGACGGACCCGGAACCCACGTCCCCGGGGGCACGCCCATGATCACGCTGGACGAGGCGGAGCGCCGGCACCTGAAGGGCGTGCTGGAGGCCACGAGCACGGGGAAGGAGGCCGCGGAGATTCTGGGCATCTCAACCACCACGCTCTGGCGCCGGCGGCGCAAACACGACCTCTGACGCGTTGCGACACCGGGGTTGCGGCACCAGGCTTGCGAGGGAAGGCTTGCGGGAACAGACGCCTGCGGCTTGGCGCGTCAGGCATCGAGAGAGGTGGGCATGGGATGACGAACAGGCAGGTTGTGCTGATCGAGGACGACGCAGGAGTGCGGGAGGTCCTCACCCTCCTGCTGGAGTCCCAGGGGTGGCGCGTGGCGGCCGCGCCCGACGGCACGTCGGGGTTCGCCATGGTTGAGAGCGTCGGCCCGGATGTCGTCGTCACCGACTTGCGCCTACCCGGCATGAGCGGCCTGGACATCGCGGCGGCCCTGGCTGCCCAGCCCCCGGGCCGCGCCATTCCCGTCATCGCGATCACGTCCGACAGCTCCCGCCTGCGGGCCAGGGCCATCAAGAGCGGCGACTTCGTCCGGGTCCTGACCAAGCCCCTCGACCCGCACGCCTTGATTTCTGCGCTGACCGAAGGGCTGGCGAGCCACTGAACTTCCCCGCGAGACGCCTCCGGTCGGCTCTAGATCGGTTTCTCCGGGGGTGCAAGCGATGGAACGCGCACCGTGAATGTGGTGCCGACGCCTACCCGGCTCTCCACGGAGATCTCTCCTCCCATCTGCGCCACTGCCTCCGCGGTGATGGCCAGGCCCAGGCCCGACCCCGACACCCCGTTGGTGTGGCTGCCCCGCGCCCGGTAGGCGAAGATGTCCCCGATCTCCCCGGGCGGGATGCCTACGCCGTTGTCGGTGACGCGGACCTCGACGCGGCCGTCAGGGAGCTCCTCGACCGCGATCCGTACCCGTGGCGTATCCCGCTCCGGGTCGTGGTACTTGATGCCGTTCCCCACAAGGTTGTAGGCCACGAGGCGCAGGCGTGGGGCGTCGACCCAACAGTCCGGAACCGTGCCATCGAGCTCGACGGCGACACCCTGCTCTTCCGCCAACGTCGCCAGCGGCTCCACGATGGCCCCGACCAACCCCGGCAGGAGCATGGGGTTCGTGATGTGCTCGTCGATTCGGGTCCGGCTCGAGGCCAAGGTCCGCACGTCGTCCACCGTTCGCAGGGCGGCGTCCACGCTGGAGCGCACCAGCTCGGCCGCCCGCTCCAGGCCATCCCGGTCCAGGCCCAGATCTGGGGTCACGAGTATCTGACTGGCGGTTCGCGCCGCCCCGAGGCGGTTCTTCAGCTCGTGAGACAGCATGTGGGTCATCGCGGTGAGGGCCTCGGCGTGCTCGCGCCGGGCCCGCGCGGCGCTGGCCTCCAGGAGGCGCACCAACCGCCCCGCCACACCGTGGAGCAGGACCATCTGCCGGGTGGTGACGCGGAGGAGGTCGCCGTGCCCCCGGCTCGGATGGTCCAGCTCCTCCTGGAGCCACGATATCGTGAGCGGCGTCAGGTGCCCCAGATCCTCGAGCAGGTCGCCGATGCTCAGCCCCGCCTTCCTCGTGGCCGCGGTCAGCCGGGCGAGGATGCCGTCGAAGTCCGGGTTCCACTCCTCGGTACCCTGGGCGGTGGCGTCGAGGGTGGCGAGGCCCTGGCCGAGGACGGCCCGAGCGAGGGATCGGTATCCCTCCCTCAGGTCCGGGGATTCCAGGTCCCGCTCGGCCACTCGCGGGAGCTGGGACAGCCAGGTATCCACCACCTTGTCGGCCTCGGCCGACAGGGCACCTCGGGGCGTCTGGACCATGGTTCTGGGTTCGCTTGTCGTGGCGCGCTGGGTCGGAACAGTTCGAGGGAGGGGTTGAACGTCATCTTGCCGGAGAAGCTGGGCAAGCCCGTTAGGCTGGCGGGGAACGCCTTTTGCACGCACGTCCGATCAGGGGCGCCGCCAGCCGGGTGCGGCCCAACTCACTTCTCCCTCGTGACATGACCCAGGAAACCGACCAAGCCAAGACATCCGGCCAGATCCTCGCCGAGGAAGTAGGCCAGGGGCTCGACGAACTGCGCCGACCTGCACCCGGACTCCTTCTATCGGGTTTTTCCGCGGGGCTGGACATCGGATTCTCGGTCTTCTTCATGGCGGTCGCGCTGACCCTGGTGGGGCCCGACGCGTCGCCTCTCCTGAAGCGTTTCGTCCTGGGCAACGCCTATACAGTCGGCTTCGTGTTCGTGATCCTCGGACGCTCCGAGTTGTTCACCGAGCACGCTACCCTCGCCGTCTTTCCGGTACTCAGCGGACGGGCCACCTTCGGTCAACTGGGTCGGCTCTGGGCGCTGATCTACGTGTCCAACCTCGTAGGCACGGTCCTGTTCTCCGCCTTCGTTGTGACCCTGGGCCCCCGCCTGGGCGTCATCACGCCGGCGGCGTTCACCGCCATCAGTCGCGGCATCGTGGATCACCAGCCCTCGACCATCGTCCTCAGCGCCGTGGCGGCCGGGTGGCTGATGGGGCTCCTGTCGTGGCTTGTGGCGGCGTCCCAGGAAACCGTTTCCCGTGTGGTCGTGGTGTGGCTGATCACCTTCTGCATGGGGTTCGTCGGGTTCCACCACTGCATCGTCGGGAGCGTCGAGGTGATGTCGGGGGTCATGATCGATCCTCAGGTGACCTTGGCCGACTACGGCACCGTCCTGGCGTTCAGCACGCTGGGGAACATCCTCGGGGGCGTGGCCCTGGTGGCTGGGCTGAAGTACAGCCACTCCGTGCGACGGCAGTGATGCCCCGAAGGCGACCGCCAGAGTCGCGTAGATCTGAAACGCGATATCCGGAGCGCTACGGTCCGACGGGATTCCTCCGCGCTGCGGGGCGGCACGGGCCATCTCCTCCAGGCGCCGCCGGAGCATGGCTGGGCGTGGTACCGTCTTTGCACGAGTGGTCGCCGGGACGGGGCGTGAACGTTGAACGGGAGGAGGACCTGTGGGCGAGCGGCGCGACTTCGACCTTCTGGTGATCGGAGCCGGGACGGGGGGCATGGGCGTGGCCCGTCGGTGCGCCCAGGCGGGACTGTCGGTGGCCATCACCGACGAGCGTCCCTACGGCGGCACATGTGCGCTGCGCGGCTGCGATCCCAAGAAGGTGCTGGTCGGCGTGACCGAGGCGCTCGACCAGGCCAGGCGTCTCGAGGGCAGGGGTTTGGAAGCACGGGTCCTCCAGGCCGATTGGTCGGCCATGATGGCGTTCAAGAGGAGTTTCACCGACCCGATGCCCGAGCGTGCGGAGAAGGGCTTGCAGGATGCCGGGGTCCAAACCTTCCATGGCCACGCACGCTTCGTGTCGCCGAACGATGTCTTGATCGAGGGTGACGCACAGGTTTCGGTGCGCGCGTCCCGATTCCACATCGCGACGGGTGCCCGGCCGCGGCCGCTCGACATCCCCGGCGAGTCCCGGGTGATCAACAGCACGGACTTTCTCGAGTTGCCCGCACTGCCTCCGCGAATCTGCTTCATCGGCGGGGGATTCATCTCCTTCGAGTTCAGCCACGTCGCGCGCCGCGCCGGTGCTCGGAAGGTCACGGTCCTCCACCGCGGAGATCACCCGTTGGAGGCCTTCGACCCCGACCTGGTCGGGCGGCTCCTGGAAAGCACCCGGGCTCTGGGCATCGATGTGCGTCTGCGCTCGCGCGTGACCGGCGTCGAGAAGGACGGGGAGTTGCGCGTACTCTACGATGACCCGGACGGGTGGGGATCGGTCCCTTGCGACCTCGTGGTCCACGGCGCCGGCCGTGTCGCGGATCTGGATGACATGGGACTCGATGAGGCCCACGTGGCCTGGGGCCCGCGGGGCGTCCAGGTCACCCGTGCGCTCCGGTGCGTCACGAATCCGGCGGTATACGCCGCAGGCGACGCCGCCGACACCGGCGCGCCCGCCCTCACGCCCGTGGCGGCTTACGATGCACGCATCGCGGCGGAGAACATCCTCGCGGGTGAGGACGTGGCCGAGGTCGACTATCCGTCGATTCCCAGCGTCGTCTTCACGGGCCCCCCGCTCGCGCGCGTGGGCCTGCTCGAGGCCGAGGCCACCGAGAAGGGCATGGACTACGAGGTCCACCACGTCGCGGACACCACCCAGTGGTACTCATCGCTTCGGGTAGCGGCCCCGACCAGCGGCTTCAAGACCCTGGTGGACCGAGATTCGGGAAGGATCCTGGGGGCCCACGTGCTCGGGCCGGGAGCAGAGGAGCAGATCAACGTCCTCAGTGCGACGATGAAGGCTGGACTCACCGCGAACCAGATCAAGGGCATCGTGTTCGCGTATCCGAGCTTCAGCTCCGACCTGGCGTCGATGACGTGACACGCGTTGCGCGCTCCGAGACATGGGCGCGGACGTCGATGGGGTCGTGGTGGAGAAATGACCGAAGCCCCGGGCGACCGGGGAGCGCCGTGGTGGCGCGTCCGGTCCCGGGGCTCTCGGACATCACTCGTTCAATGGGCCTCTCGACCCCTTGGATGTGACTACCGGTCCATGACGCGGTTCTTGAGCGTGATGACCGCGTCGGCGGTCAGCTCGCGTCCGTCCCAGAACTCGTAGTCCATCGCAACGGTGACGCGCACGCGGTCACCGACGTCGATCTTCTGGTAGCCCTCGTCGTCGAGAGGGTTGTAGCTCATCATGTCCGTGGCCACACGGATCTGCCGTGGGCCCGTATCCAACAAAAAGTCCCGACCATCGATCTTGCTCACGGTCCCGCGAACCGTGACCGTCGTGCCGAGCGCCGGGCTGGCCAACGCGATGGAGGAACCCTCCTCGTCGGCCGGGGCTGGTGTAGAAGTACGTGTTCAGGTTCTTGACGTACACGCTGCTGGCCTCGATGGAAGTGGTCTCGAACAGATCGTCGTCGACCTGCCTGATCACCGTGACCTCGTCACCCTCCACCAGCTTGAATGCGTCGGCATTGTGGTCCCAATCGTCCATCTCGACGGTGACGTACCCGTCGTCAGCGTATTTCAGCGAGAACGTGTGGGGCGTCACGGCCTTCACCGTCCCGTTCATGGTGATCCACGTCTCGTCGGCCTGCATATAGGGATTCTGCGCCGAAAGCGCTGGATCGACGCCGTCGGATTTCACATCCGAGATAAGTCGAAACTTCCCGAGGCCACTGCCGGTCGGCGGTCACCGCCTTCAGGTCACCTCCTCCGCGGGTCGCGGAGTGCCGACCTTGTGCAGAGCTTCTAGAGGAGGGGGCTCAGGAGCCTCAGCACGTCCTCCGCCACCTTCCGCAGGCGAAGTGTGCCGCGGCGCTCCGGCAACACGATGGGGTCGCTGTCGGCCAGGTACAGGTCCTGCATGCGCGTGACCTCGTCCACGGCGTCCCTCCCGTAGAGGAGCAGGTTGAGCTCGAAGTTGAGGTGGAAGGAGCGGCGGTCGAAGTTCGCCGAGCCGATCATCGCGAGCGCGCCGTCCGCGGTGAAGGTCTTGGCGTGGAGGAAGCCTGCCCGGTGCTCGTGCACCTCGACGCCCTGACTCAGCAGTAGGTCCGCGTAGGAGCGGCTGGCCAGGTCCACCAGCCGCGCGTCGCTGCGCGCGGGAATCACTACCTGGACGCGGACCCCCCGCAGCGCGGCGAGTCTCGAGAGCCAACCGCGTGGGCTCGTCCAGGATCAGGTAGGGGGTGGTCAGGGCGACGCGGTCGGTCGCCGCGTGGATGGCGGCCACCAGGAGGTTGTGGATGACGCCCTCCCGATCACCGGGCCCGGAGGGAACCACCTGGAGGGGTACCGGGCCCGTAGCGGTCGGGGAGGGGAAGAGGCGTTCCCGGGCGAGTGCCTCCCCGACGTTGTACCGCCAGTCCTCCTCGAAGACCACCTGGAGCTGGAGGACGGCCGGCCCGGTCACGCGCACGATGATCTCGCGCCAC
The DNA here is from genome assembly GCA_963823035.1 of uncultured Gemmatimonadales bacterium. Taxonomy (GTDB): domain Bacteria; phylum Gemmatimonadota; class Gemmatimonadetes; order Longimicrobiales; family Gaopeijiaceae; genus SZUA-318. Next base: position 409,459 of record CAWGKG010000010.1, on the reverse strand, counting down.
TGGCCGAGGCCGTCGGCGTGACCGGCGAACGGGTCGGTGAGGTTCATGGAGCCCGTGTACGCCACCCGTCCATCCACGACCGTCAGCTTCCTGTGGTTGCGCACGTCCAGCGGCCGCAGGCGCCGGGCGAGCAACGAGAAGGGCAGGCCCCGCTTCACCTCGACGCCGACGGCTCGCAGTCTGGCCGCCATCCTTCGATGGAACCGGTACGAGCCCACGGCGTCGGCGAGGACGCGGCACGCCACGCCCCGGGCCGCGGCGCGCTCCAGCGCCTCCGCCACGGCGCGACCGGAGTCGGCGTCATCGATGATGTAGTAGAGCAGATGCACGTGGTGCTCGGCCGCGTCGATGTCCTCCACCATCCGGGCTACCGTCCGCGCGTCTCCCGGCATCACCTCCACCCGATTTCCTCCCACCACGTCGAAGCCGCCCAGGCGACGGATGAGAGCGCCGAGCGCAGCCGCCCTCGCAGGGAGCGGCGGATCCATCGCGTGTCCCTCCTGGAAGCGGAGATGCTCGCGGGTCCGCGTGACGTCGAGAATGGCCCGCCGGCGGCGGACGCGGCGGGTCATGCGCCGTTCGGCGAAGAGGAGGTAGAGCACGGCCCCCAGCCAGGGCAGCGCAAACACGACGGCAAGCCAGCTCAGCGCCGAAGTCAGGCCCCTGCGATGCGCCACCAAGGGGATCAGTAGGATCCCGAGAGCCCAGCCGCTGATCAGGTATGCTTCCATGGACCGTGCGTCAGATGGTGGGACCGATTGGACTCGTCTGCAGGGGAGACACGACGTGAAGCTGCGGGAAGATGCTCCGCACGGCATCCCGCGCGGGCCGCCACTTCCATCCGTGACGGACGTTCCTCGAGGTCCAATGCCCCGGTCCGCGTGGGGCTCGGGCTGGCCCCGGGCGGCCCTGGACGGGGTTCCCGGAGACCCCAAGCATCCCCGGGGCACCCACGTCGCCTTGGCGCGGGAGACCGTGCGCGCCATCGCGCGCCGCGGGCGGCGAGGACGCGATACGGAATTGCATGTTCGGTCCTGGTGCGGGAGAGGCGTGCCGAGGCAGCGGCAGAAGGCCAGTCCGAGGGCCGATGCCCGAGGTGCTCGATGGGCGGGGCCGCTCGACGGATAGCCCTCCGGTTCTCCGGTCGCCGTGGAACGGGGCGCCTCGCTGCTGGCATGGGTCCTGCGTGTTCATGGGGAGAGAGTCGGGGCTCCGGCCCCGGCCACAGACCGAATGACACGATCCCCGAGAACATCGGAGCAAATCGCATGAACCACGACGAACTCGAAGGGAACTGGAAGCAGCTCGAAGGCCGTGCCCGCCAGCGCTGGGGCAAGCTCACCGACGACCAGATCGAGCGGGTGAAGGGACGTCGCGACGAGCTGATCGGGCAGGTGCAGGAGGCCTACGGGAAGACCAGGGAAGCGGCCCGAAAGGAAGTGGACGAATGGATGCAGAAGCTCTGAGCCTCGCGATCGGCGGCGGTGGAGGACGATGACGTTCTGGCCGGATTCGTGGAGCGCGATCCTCCGTCCGGACGCACCGATCGCCGAGCTCATCGTGCGCGCGACCGCCATCTATCTCTTCCTCTTCGTCCTCTTGCGCGTAGTGGGGCGCCGCCTGCTGGCGGGCGTCTCCATGTCGGACATCCTGGTGGTGTTCCTCCTGGCGGTTGCGGTGCGCGAGGGCATCAGCGGCGGTCATCGCAGCGTCGGCGACGCTGCGATCCTCGCAGTGGTGATTCTCGCGTGGGATCTGGTCATCGACCGGCTGGCCTTCCATGTGGCGTGGCTGCGGAAGATCCTCCGCCAGAACCCCACCCGCATCATCGACCACGGCGACCTCCTGGTCGAGAACGCGCGTGCGCTCCTCCTCACGCGCGCTGACATCACCACGAAGCTCCATGAACAGGGGGTGTCGTCGCATGCGGAGGTGGAGGAGGCGTGGCTGGAGCCGGACGGGAGCCTGAGCGTGGTGGTCCGTCGCGACTGACGATCGCAGCCGCGGGCCTGCCGCGGCGTGGACCACAGCGTCACGGTGGAAGGCGGATCATGGACTCCGCCGCCGGAATGGGGCCGGCCAAGAGTCACGGCCCGCTTGGCAGCGTCTCTGCAACGATGACCAACAGCCACGTTCCGACCCGTGTCCGGCCCCGACTGGACAGATTGTGCCGCCCATCCTGGCACAACCCTTCGGTCCACGACAAACCCCCCAAGGCCGGAAAGCCTTGAGGGGCCTGAAGTTCGAGTGCCCCGTCAGGGACTCGAACCCCGAACCTACTGATTAAGAGTCAGTTGCTCTACCAGTTGAGCTAACGGGGCGTGGCACCGCACTCCGACCCCGACGGTTCGACCGACGGTCGGGAGCAGTGAAAAGTACCGAATCGACCTTCGCGGTCAACCGGTGACGGACGCCGTCCCGGCGGGCTCGACCATGACGTCCACGTCGATCCCGTCGCGCACGCTCTGCGTGACCACGCAGAAGTCCTCGAAGAGCTCCAGGCAGCGCCCGAACCTCTCGGGGGGAACGCCGTCGAGCGTGGGCCTCAGCGTCACCTTCACCGATCCGATGCGCATCCGACCCTTCTCGTTTCGCTCGAGCGAGCCCTCGACGTGCGCGGTGATGCCGGCGACCTCGACGCGCGACTTCTGCAGGCAGAAGAGGAGGCTGGCCGCCAGGCAGTTGCCGATCGCCGCACCGATCAGACGGGCGGCGTTGGGCGCGGTCCCGTCACCGATCGGGACGGGCTCGTCCAGGCGGATCGGACTCCATGCAGCATCGTCGAACGTCACATCGAACTGGAAGCGCTCGAGACGCTCCAGGTCAACGGAGAAGGTTGGATGGTCGCTCACGGGACTCTCCTCCGGGCATGCGCCGGCACCACGCCGGGGCTTCCCGAAGCTCGCGCCCGACCCTCTCTTTCTCTGCCCGGAGAGCACCAATGGGGGACGTGGGGATTCTCCCCCCCGTGCAAAAGGGATTCGTCCTACATACAATCCCGGAGCCGTTTCTCAACGTAGTCCGTCGAGTCGCGCGCGCTCGGGGATGCGCGCTCGCGGCTTCCTCACCGAAACCGTACCGGAGGTTGTCATGCGGAAGCTCGTCCTCGTCACGTTCACGGCGGTTCTGGCCGGCTCGGCGGTTGTCGCCGCCTGCTCCGGGCCACAGGAGGCACCGTCCGGAACGATGCAGGCCGCCACCGCCGCAGGGCCCCCCGAGCACGTCGCCGTGACCCTCAACGCGGAGCAGAAGGAAGGGCAGGTCGTCTTCGAGTCGGTCTGCTGGACCTGCCACGGCTCCGCCGGACACGGCAACGGCCCAGCGCGGACGGACGAGATCGTGCCACCCTCCTTCCAGACCCGTGAATACGCGACCGCGTCGGCCACGAGCCTGCAGGAGCGCTTCCGGGCTACGCTGGAGGGGGCCGATTCCACGCATCCGCACATGCAGTACGTGGTCAAGCTCGTGAAGCCCGAGGCCTTCGAAGCGGCGCTGGCCTACATCCCGGCGGTAGCCTACCCACCCGAGATCCCGGGCAGTGCGCTCAACGGCCAGCGCATCTACCAGTTCCGGTGCTCCGGGTGCCACGGTCCCAACGGACAGGGCGACGGGCCGGCAGCCGCGAACCTCGTCGACCTCAAGCCGGCGAACTTCACGTCCGACACGCTGGTCGCGTCGAAGGACTGGAACGCGGTCTACAACAAGATCCGCGAGGGCGGGCAGCACGTGCACGGCTCGCTCATGCCGAATTGGGGCATCGTGCTGAACGACGCAGACATGTGGGATCTGGTCGCCTACCTGGCCACCTTCCAGCCCGGACTGGTCGCGAAGCCTTCCTGGGCGCCCTGAGGGGCTCCCGTCCCGACCGTCTCCTACTTCGAGCCGCCTCCGGCCCCCAGCACGTCGGGCCGGAGGCGGTGCAGCACGTAGTAGGATGCCGCGTCGATCTCGCGCAGCGTGATGCCCGCGACGCCGAAGGTCGGCATCCCCTGGGCGTGCCCGACGAACACGGTGTGGCGTAGCGAGTCGATGGACGCGGCCAGCCGCCAGTCCGGCTCGACCAGCGAGGGCACCTTCAGGTCGCGCGCCACCGCGTAGTCCGTGTCGCCCTTGCCGAGCGTTCCGTGACAACGGCGGCATTTCGCCGCGAAGACGGCGTTGCCGTCGAGCGAGCGGACGCTGTCGCTGGCCCAGGTGATCGTGTCGAACAGGGCGTGCGTGTACAGCATCTCCGCCTGCCGGACCTGAGCTCCGCGGTCGGGCGGCTCGAAGTGGTGCTCGCTCTTGCAGGCCGACACCGCGGCCACCGAGGCCACCGCGGCGAACACCAACCTTCCGCGCCTCATGAAGCCGTGTCTCCGACGAGCGTGGCCCCCGGGGCCAGCTTCTGCACGCGTTCGAGCGCGGCCAGCGCCTCCTGGGTGTTGCCCTTGGCCTTCTCCACCATGTACACGCCGAACCACGCTGCCGCGACGCTCTCGTCGATGCGAGTGGCGGCCGTGTAGTGCTCGAGCGCCGCGTCCATGTCCTGGGCGCGGAAGGCCGCGCTGCCGCTGTCCAGCTGCGCCCGCAGCTCCGCGGGCATCTCCTCGAGCTTCTGCCGAGCCGCAACCGCGTCGAGCGACCCGGTCTCCTGATCCCGGGGTCGGCCGCATCCGGCGACCGCCAGCGTCAGCATCAGCATCGGCAGGAGGGCTCCCCTGGCGCTCATGATACTCCTCCCTCGAGTGGATTCCTGATGTGGCCGGCGACGCGGTCCCTCGGTCCGATCCTCAAACACCTGCCCTCCCGCCCGCGCCGGCCGGCTGCTTGATCGCGTGGCAGTCTGCGCAGATCTGGCCGGGCATGTGGTCCTTCTGCTGCTGGTGACACACCAGGCAGACCTGTCGGGTCGAGGTGGGGAGGTTCTGGAACGGTGGCGCGGTATGGCACCCTGAGCCCGAACAGGTCTCGTGGGCCGCCGTGACGGGGTGGGCGCTCACCGGAGGTTGGAGGTGGCACAGCGTACAGTCGTTGTCCAGCGCGTGGTGTTGCTCGTGACACCCGTTGCAGTCGACGGAAGCGGCGCTGAGCTGGAGCCCCTGTGTATGGCACACCGAGCAAGACTCACCCGTGTGGTTCTCGTGCCGGAAGGGGAGGTCACGCTCCACCGGCCCGCCGACCGATAGGGTCAACGTGCGCCGCTCCGTGTGCGGGTCCCCGCGCGCGTCCCCGCTCTGGTGGCAGCGCGTGCAGTTCGTGCTCAATCCGCCCGTGTGGTGGCAACTCCGGCAATCGGAGATCGAGGTGACCTTGAGCCCACCGTGGCTCTGCGTCGCGTCGTGGCAGTTCAGACAGGCGACGCCCCGGTGTTGCGAGTGGAGGAAGCGCGGCCCGTCCTGTCGGATGGTCTGCGGCGCGGTCTGAGGCTGCGCCCGCTGAGCCGGATGGAGCCACCAGGCGCCCTCGGACGGGGGCGCGCCGATGCCCGCGAAGGAGGAGGGCACGGCCGGGTGGGCCACCGACGGTCGCATCGCTACGCCACCGGGGTCGGCGCGCACCGAGTCGCGGAAGACCCCGGTGTGGCACGAGAGGCAGTTGCTGTCGTCCACGTGGAAGTCGTGGGCGTTGTGGCAGTTGACGCAGTTCTCGAGCACGCCCGGGCCCATCCCGCGATGGAACGGAGAAAGCGTGTCGGCCTGCGTGTGGCACCCGGACTTCGTGCACGACTCCACAGCCGCCTGCGGGGGTGGCCTGCGTGTGCGGATTGTGGCACGCCGCGCACGCGCCCTTGTGTGGATCCGGATCAGGGAGGTTCACCAGGACGCGCATCTCGTGGCAGGTGAGACACTCGTTCTGGTCCGGGCTCAGAGCGGCGAGCACGGCCTCGGCCCCACCACCCTCCGGTACCGGTCGGCTGAAGTCGTGGCAGGCGGCGCAGTGGATCGTCAGGTCCTTCATGCCCGCCAGCATGATCTTGTTGTCTTCGTGGCAGCCCGCCTGCGCGCACGTCTTGTCGGTCGCCGCGAACTCGTGCAGCGACGTGGCGTGGCAGCGCACGCACTGCAGCCCCTGGAGCGTGGAGTCCTTCGACTCCAGGTGCACCTTGTGGCCCGCCGAGTTCTTGATGAGCTCCCACTTCTCCGGGTCACCGTCGATGTGGCAGCCCGCGCACTTCTCGTTGCTGACCTTCGCGTGCGCCCCGAGGGAGTCCGGGTTCTCGACGATCTGGGTGAGCGCCATCTGGCTGCGCACCACCAGCGTGGGCTGGTGGCAGGCCTTGCACCCCAATCCGCGGTGCGCGCTGCGGGCGAAGCGCTCGTAGGGCTCGACCATGAGGTGGCACGACAGGCAGAAGTCGTTGTCGTGCTGCACATAGTCGTACGTCTGGTAGGCGTAGAAGCCACCGGCGCCCACGGACGCGGCGATCGCGATGCCGATGACGGCCAGCGCGGGCGCGGAGAGGGAGCCCGCCCATGACGCGATTCGGCCAGGCAGCGAACGTAGCATTTCCATCATCGATTCGGCTTCCGGGTCAAAGCGTCCGAGGTCTCGGGGGAAGATCGGTCCCACGCCCCCCGGGTCCGCCCCGGAAGATAGGCGTGACGGCTCGGACCCGCGATCGGTCGCGGCTGCCCGGTCCGACGGTCGGGCGGCAGCTTCTCTGGGCGTAGTCACCGGGGCGTAGTCACCGCGCGTCGGTCCCCGGGTCAATGCGCCGCGTCGCGTTGGAACAAGGGGGTCAGATCGACCTTCGTCCGGGCCGACAGCCCGTAGCTCCGCACGCATCGACCGCGGCGCGCGCAGAGCGCGCCACGCTCTTGTTCGCGTGACCGTCGGAGCCCGTGACGGGGGGTGCCAGCAGGGAGAGAAGAGCGACCCTGTTGGATGGGATCCTCATGCATTGGCTCCGATCTCAATGGAACCCGGTGAGGGCCGGATTCGCAGAACAACCACGATGTCATGACGATACGGGGGAGGGCCGCTGGAGAATGGTAGTGGAAACTCCGGGGAGGCCGCAATGGGAATTCTCCGTACATCTACGGATGTTTTTCCCCACAAGAACCACCCGCGCTGCGCGGATCCGCGCAGCGCACCATAGCCGGATTCACGAGTGATCACAACGGACATTCTCGAGGTCGATGTCCCTACTGCGCATTCTGGCGCGGAGTCGTGCCGAACGGTGCGAGCGCCCCCGAAGCTCGCCGTTTCTCCCCCACGCATCGAGGGGGATCCCAGAGCGGGCGCGGGCACATTCGGGGGGCATCGTAGGGTGCTAGAAGGCGGAGAGCCCCGTCACGGCCTGGCCCAGCACGAGCGTGTGGATGTCGTGCGTTCCCTCGTAGGTGTAGACCGACTCGAGGTTGGCCATGTGGCGCATCGAATGGTACTCGACGAGGATGCCGTTCGCACCGAGAAGCCTACGCGCCTCGCGCGCGATATCGCAGGCCATGTCCACATTCGCGCGCTTCGCGAGCGATACCTGCTGCGGGGTCATCGTCCCCTCGTCCTTCAGCCGACCGAGGCGCCAGGTGAGGAGCTGCCCCTGCGTGATCTTCGTGAGCATGTCGGCGAGGCGCGCCTGCTGCAGCTGCTTCCCTCCGATCGGTCCGTCGAACATCACCCGCTCCTTCGAATACGAGCGCGCCTCGTCGAAGCAGGCCATGGCCGCGCCGACGGCGCCCCACGCGATGCCGTAGCGGGCCTGGGTCAGGCACATGAGCGGATGCTTGAGGCCACCCGTGCTCCGGGGGAGCATGGCGTCCTCCGGAAGGTGGACGTCCTCGAAGACCAGCTCGCTCGTGTCCGAGGCCAGGAGGCTGAGCTTGCCCTTCTGGTCGCGCGCGCTGAAGCCGTCCGCCGTCTTGGGCACCACGAAGCCGCGGATCGTGCGCACGTCACCGGCGTCGCCCGTTTGCGCCCAGACCACCGCCACGTCCGCGAGCGACCCGTTGGTGATCCACATCTTGGCGCCGTTCAGGACCCACCCGTCCGACGTCTTCTCGGCGCGGGTGACCATTCCGGCCGGGTTGGAGCCGTAGTCGGGCTCGGTGAGGCCGAAGCAGCCGACCGCCTCGCCGGACGCGAGCTTCGGGAGCCACGCGCGCTTCTGCTCCTCCGAGCCGAAGGCGAAGATCGGATACATGACGAGGCTGCCCTGGACGGACGCGAAGGAGCGCAGCCCCGAGTCCCCGCGCTCCAGCTCCTGCATGATGAGCCCGTAGGCCACGTTGTTGAGCCCCGCGCAGCCGTACTCCTCGGGGAGGTTCGCGCCCAGGACGCCGAGCTCTCCCAGCTCCGGGATCAGCTCACGCGGCATCCGATGGCCCACGTAGGCCTCGCCGATGATCGGCATGAGGCGGTCCTCGACCCACGCGCGGATCGTGTCGCGCACCATGCGCTCCTCTTCGGAGAGGAGCGAGTCGACGTCGTAGAAGTCGATGCCTTCGAACCTGGCCATCGGTCACCTGGGGTGGGGAACGCGGGGGGCAGAACGGCCCGGCGAGCACGTAATGTAGGCTCACCGGGCCGTGGGAGGGAGAAGCGGCCCACCCGTGCTCGACCGTCCCTCCGCTCCCTACTCCACCACGACCGTGCCCGTCATCAGTGATCGATGCACGGCGCAGTAGTATGGATACGATCCGGCGTCGTCGAAGGTGACCTCGAACGTCTCCCCCGAGCGCGTGGTCTGCCACTGCTGCCAGGCCTGGTGCCCGTCGGGCGTGACGGTGTGGTAGTTGTCCACGGTATTTCGCCAGCGTACGGTCGTGCCGGGCGCCACGTGCAGGTCCGGCACGGAGAACTCGAAGTTCCGGATCTCGACCTCGACCACATCGCCCCCGTCATCGGGCGACATCATCGGGTCCTGGTGCTGGCTGCACCCGAAGACGACCGCCCCCAGGCCGAGGAGGAGCAGCCCGCGGATCGTGCTTCCGGCGCGACCGGCCTTCGCCCCCGTGATCGTCCTCATGCGTCCTCCTCCCTCTGTGGCGCCGCTTTCGCGGCATCGTCCATCGCGGCGCGCACCACCACCCGTGCCTTCATGAACGGATGCGGCATGCAGTGGTAGCCGTGCTCCCCGGGCTCGGTGAACGTCACGGTGAACGTCTTGCCCGGATCGATGAGCCCCGAGTCGAAGCTCTCGTCGTCGGCGATGACCGAGTGCTGCACCGGGTCCATGTTCCGCCACACGACCGTCGCACCGGTGGCCACCTCGAGCGCCTCCGTCTGGTACGCGAGGTTGTGGATGTCCACGAAGACCGTGTCCGCGCCCGCCATCGCCATCGTCATGTCCGTGGCGCGCGGCACGGCCCCCGTGCCCCACCGCCGCCGGAGCGGACGTACCGGCGCAGCGTGATCGGGATCGTGTATTCGAAGCCCCACCGCGTCCGCGACCCCCGGGACGCCCCCTCCAGCGACGCCGTGCCGACGTTCGTCGCGTGGATCGAGAGGCTGTGCGGCGTGTAGGGCACGCCGACCTGGACGCCGGCGCTCCACGCGGCGGACTCGCCCTCGGCGCGGTCGAGAAGCGTGCCGTAGTCCCCCGCGAGCGACACGGTCGGGGTGAGCCGCAGGACGGCCCCGCCCGTGACGGCGAAACGTGCCGCCGTGCTGTCGTAGGCGCTGGAGAACGCGCGCCCGGCCGCGAGCAGCTTCACGCGCCCCAGGCTACGCGCCACCAGCAACTCGCCGTCCGCGCTCTCCGACGCGACGTTGTAGCCGCCCTGCACCGACACGTCGGCCGGCGCGCCTCCCGCCTCGGAGAGGGGTAACGCGCGAGCGTAGAACTCCCACTCGTTCGGATAGGACGGCACCAGCGCGGAGTTCGAGCCGTAGACGAAGCCGACCATCAGCCGATCGGTGATGCCCGTCCCTACGTGGAAGGTCGGCGTGTTCGTGACCTTGCGGAGCGGGGCCTCACTCATGGTGAACCGGTGCACGAGGTTGAACTGCACCACGCCTCGAGGCGCCGTCCAACCTCCAGACAGGTTCGGCGTGCGGGCGGCCACCGACTGCGCGGTGGCCGGGGAGAAACCCCCGACCACCACGCCGACGAGGACCGCGCCGAAGGAGCGCGCGAAGCTCATTGCATGAACACGATCGGGCAGTTGACCGTGGCGGCCAGCCCGAAGTTCATCGCCATCATCGCGCTGGCGAGGTCGTGCACGCCGTCGAACGACGCGTTGTCGTACGGCATCACGTCCCACAGCGGCGAGTAGGCCGCGTCACCCGGGACGGTCTCCACGACGTTGTGCGTCTGGCTGCGTGCCCGTCTCGGCCATGAAGCCCGAGGGCGGGCCGCCACCGGGCTGGTCCGGGTTGACGTTGAAGGAGACGTAGATGTCGCTGGTGGGCACGGCGCCGTCCGTCGTCGCGCTCAGCGGCGCCTCGAAGAAGTTGAAGTAGTAGACCACCTTGCCCTGGTACCACCCCGTCGTCAGCCCCGTGTCCGTGCTGTTGAGGCGCATCGTCGCCGTCGAGCCGTCGGGCACGATCGGGCAGTTCACCAGGATGTCCGTGAACTCCATGTCGTAGCCGGCGTCCACCAGGTCCTGCAGGCCGGTCGCCGCGTTCGCGAGGTAGCCGTCCGGGACCGTGACCTTCACCACCTGCCAGAAGTCGTTGTAGTCCGAGTCGCCCGGGACGTCGTCCACGATGTTGTGCTGCCCCGGCAACCGGGTCACCGCTCTCGTAGAAGAGCGCGAAGATCGGCGCGGGCGCGGTGGGCTGGACGTCGAAGTTGTAGTAGCGCACGACCTGCCCGTCGGGCCCGAGGCCCTGCGAGATGAACGGCTCCTGGTCGAAGTCGATCGCCTCGCCCGCGCCAGGGAGGGCGGCGTTGGCGCTGCGCATGAAGAGGTGCCCCGCGTCGTCGCTGAAGCGGTCGACCACGACCTCTTCGGCGGTCGCCGCGTTTCCGGGCGCCTGGCCGACGAAGACGATCGGGCAGTTCACCGTGGCGGCGAGCCCGAAGTTGTCGACGGCCATCGCGCTGAGCAGGTCGTGCACGGCGCCGAAGTCCGCGTTGTCGTACGGCATCACGTCCCACAGCGGCGAGTAGTCCGTATCGCCGGGAACCGTCTCGACCACGTTGTGCGTCTGCGTGGAGCTGCCCTGCGCCATGAAGCCCGACGCGCGGGCCTCCGCCCGCCTGGTCCGGGTTCACGTTGAAGGCGACGAAGATGTCGCTGCTCGGTACGGCACCGGACGGCGTGGCGGTGAGTGACGCCTCGTTGAAGTCGAAGTAGAAGACCACCTGGTCCTTGTACCACCCCATGGTGAGCCCGGCGGCGCCCGGTCCCTCGCTGGCTGTCGAGCCCTCCGGCACGATCGGACAGTTCACGATCATGTCGGTGGCCTGGACGGCGTAGCCGCCGTCCACGACGGCCTGCGCGCTCGTCACCGTGTTGGCGACGTAGTCGGCCGGCACGGTGACCTTGTTCACCTGCCAGAAGTCGTTGTAGCCCGCGTCGCCCGGGATCACGTCGACGATGTTGATCTGGCCGGAGACCGGCGTGGAACTCCCCTCGCGGAAGAGCACGAAGATCGGCGCCGGCTGCGCGGACATGACGTCGAAGTTGTAGTAGCGCACCGGCGCGCCGTCGGGCCCGAGTCCCTGCGTGATGAAGGGGGCCTGGTCGAAGTCGATGGCGGCGCCGGCGGCCGGCATCGACGCGTTGCCGCTCCGCTTGAAGAGCGTCGCGGCCGCGTCGCTGAACCGATCGATCGTGGCGCGCGGCGCGGCGGCCGGGTCGAGGGGCGTGGGCATGTCCGGACCCATGCCGTCGTCGGAGCTGCTGCATGCGGCCATGGCGGCCACGGTGAGCAGCGGTACGAGGAGCCTTCGAACGTCGAAGCGCATGATTCACCTCCGCGGGTTCGTGTGTCTCTTGAGGGAACCCATGAGGGGCAACGGCCATGCCACCTGCCGTACCCGTCCTACGGAGGACTCAAAGCGTTGTCAGAAGACGATTTACGGGACTTCCCGGGACCCTTGCGCAGGGTTCCATGAAACGCGCCGTGTTGTTTCAGCCCGCCTCGTGAAACGGCGACGGGCTACTCGTCGTCGCCCAGCCCGAACTCCTTCATGCGACGCCAGAGGGTGGTGCGGCTCATCCCGAGGAGGTCGGCGGCGCGGGATCGCGACCCCTCGGCCTCGGTGAGCGCCGCCACGATGGCCTCGCGCTCGGACTCCGGGTCCCCGGCCTTGTAGCGCTCCTCCATCCCGGGCGTCGCGCCCCGCCCCTCCGGATCGCGGATGGGCGCCGGGAGGTGCTGCGCCTCGATGCGCGGCCCGCCCGCCCGGATCACCGCGCTCTCGACCACGCTGAAGAGCTCGCGGACGTTGCCGGGCCACGCGTGGCTGCGCATCAGCCTCATGGCCAGCGGAGAGAAGGCGGCGGGCGGCGAGGAGCGGGGGCTCCGCTCGCGGAGGCGCCCGAGGGCAGCCTCGACGAGGAGCGGGATGTCCGAGGCGCGCTCGCGCAGCGGCGGCACGTCGACGCGGAACACGTTCAGCCGATAGTACAGGTCCTCGCGAAAGCGGCCGACCCGGATCTCCTCGGCCAGGTCGCGGTGCGTGGCCGCCACCACACGCACGTCGACGCGCTCCGCGCGCACGGCTCCGACCGGCACCACCTCCCGCTCCTGGATGACCCGCAGCAGGCGCTGCTGGAGCGCGAGGCTCACGTCGCCCACCTCGTCGAGGAAGATCGTCCCGCCGGCCGCCGCCGCGAACAACCCCTTCCGGTCGACCACCGCACCCGTGAACGACCCGCGCACGTGCCCGAAGAGCTCGCTCTCCAGCACACCTTCGGCCAGCGCGGCGCAGTTCACCGGCACGAACGGCCCGGACGCCCGCTCCGAGAGATCGTGGACGGCGCGCGCCAGGAGCTCCTTGCCGGTCCCCGTCTCCCCGGTGATGAGCACGGTCGTCTCGGTCGGCGCCACGCTGCGCACGGCGTCGAACACTTCGCGCATCACGCGCGCGTGCCCGACCATGGCGCCGAGCGCGCCCTCGCGGACACGCTCCGCCGCGGGCCTGCGCTCCAGCAGCTCGGCCACCTTGGCGCTCAGGACGTCCGGATCCACCGGCTTGGCCAGGAAGTGGTCCGCACCGCGGTGCAGCGACTCCACCGCCGTGTCGATCGTGCCGAAGCCGCTGATCATGAGGATCGGCGTGCGCAGACCGCGGGTGCGTAACACCTCCACGGCCGTGAGCCCGTCCATCCCCGGCATGCGCATGTCGAGGAGCACCAGGTCGAAGCCTCCCCCCGAAAGGCGCTCCACCGCCTCCGACGCGTCGGCGGCAACGTCGACGTCGTGCCCGTCCTGGCGCAGCAGCTCCGCGGTGGACAGGCGGAAGGTACGGTCGTCGTCGACGACCAGGACGCGACGGCGCGGGTGCTTCGTCATGACGGTTCCCCCGCGGCCCGTGGCGCCTCGATGCGGAAGCGGGCACCCGGCCCGTCCTCGCGGTTCGAGGCGTGCATGCGGCCACCGTAGCGACGGATCAGACCCTCGGCGACGAAGAGGCCGAGCCCGACGCCGTGCACCGCGTGCTTGGTGGTGAAGAACGGATCGAAGAGCTGCGGGAGCGCGTCCTCGGAGATCCCGGGCCCGCGGTCGAGCACCTCGAGACGTACCGCGCCCGGGATCGTGGCGACGTGGATCTCGATGCCGTCGCGGCCACCGGTCGCCTCTCTCGCGTTCTCGACCAGGTTGAACAGGATCTGCTTGAGCGCATCGGGAGGCACTGCCATGCGCACGGTGGCCGGCGCCCCCGAGCGGATCGTGACGGGCACGGGCGCCTCACCGACGCCCACCAGCGTGGCCACCTGGCCGGCCACCGCCACGGGGTCGCACGTGCCCTGGGAAGGATCGCTCGGTCGGTTGAGGTCGAGGAGGTTCTCCGCCAACTCGTGCATGCGCAGCAGCTCGTCGATCGCCATGTCCGCGAAGCGCGAGCCCTCGCTCCCGTCCGGGAGTCCCCGGCGCACCACCTCGAGGCAGTTGCGCACGTTGGCCACCGGGTTGCGGATCTCGTGTGCCAGCTCGGCCGCCATGCGCGCGCTCGACGCCAGTCGATCCTGGCGGATGAGCTCGGCCTGCAGGTCGCGAAGGCGCTGCTGCCGGTCCTCCAGCTCCCGGTTGGCCTCCGCGAGCTCCTCCAGCCGCCCGCGCAGGTTCTCGCGCATGGTGCGGAAGGCGCGGCCCAGGCGGTCGATCTCCTCGATGCGCGAGTGGGGCACGGGCGCGTCGAAGTCGCCCTCGGAGACACGGTCCGCCGCCTGCGCGAGCCCACGGACCGGGCGTGCGAGCCCCACGGCCACGAGCGTACCCACGGCCAGCGCCAGTCCGAGCGTGAGGAGCCCGGCGAGCAGCGCGCCCCGACGGACGCCGGGAAGCGCCGCCAGCTCCTGCGAAACCGAGCGGCTGAAGAGCACCGTCGCGGCCTGGCCCAGCGTTCCCCCGGCCACCCAGAGCTGCTCGCCGCCCAGGGCGATCGTGCGCACCTTCTCGGTCTCGGGCTCGCCTCGCCCCTCCCGCATCGCGGCGCCGAGGGCGCGTGCGTCCAGGGAGTCCAGCGTCGATCCGACCAGCGCCCCGTCGGCCCCGATCAGGGTGACGTCCGCACGCGCGAGCGCCGCGAGCGTGGTGGCGAGGGTGGAGTCGAGGAGGCGCTCCGAGCCGACGGCGCCCACCCATACGTCTCCGTTCCGGAGCGCAACCAGCCCGACCGCGCGCGGCATCCCGTCCTGGTAGATGTACTCGACCTGGCTCTCCCCGCGGCGCAAGGCGGCGAGGACGTTGTCGGCGATGCCGGGCCCGACGAACACCGAGCCCTCCTTCGAGACCACGACCGGCTGCTCGCCGTACATCGCGGCCGCGCCGCGCGCGAGCGAGGCGGCCCGGTCGAGATTCCCACGGCTCACCGCGTCGAGCATGCCGTCCACGCCGGCCACGGTGGCCGCGTGCATCGACAGCACCTGCGCGCGCCCGGCGTTGCTGTCCTCGAGGATCATCGGCGCGCGTCCCAGGTCCTCCACCGCCGTCCGGCGCAACTCGGCCGCGACGCGGCGATCCAGCGCGACCCCCGCGGGCACGAGCGAGGCCGCGAGGGCCGCCGCCAGCAGGAGGAGGAGGGCGATCAGGAGGGGTAGGCGCACGGACCGGACTCGGATGGGGGAAAGGACTCGGGATCCCGACGCGAAGGTACGGCATCCCGCCTGGTGCAGAAACAACCTCCGTGCCACGGCGCGCGCGGGCGGGCCCCGGTCCGCGGGACCCTTTGCCGCTGTGGGGTTTTCCGCGGCGGAGCGGCGCGGAGCCGCCTTCACGGTACCGTTTCAGGAAACGCCGGGAAGCGCCCTGAAACGTCCGGGGAACGACCTCAGTCGTCCCGGGTGCGTCCCGGTGGCTCGGCGCCCCCGGGCTTCGCACGGGCGCGCATCACGCCGAAGACGAGCTCGCGCCCGACCTTCGCGCCGATCCAGGCGGCGGCCACGACGGTCGCCACCCACCCGCCGATGACCAGGTCCGTCGGGTGCACCACGCCCCAGACGTACGCTACGACGCCGGCCGCGAAGGCCAGGCCGATCCCCCATCCCCACCACCCCGCCTCGTTGCGCGCGACCAGGCGGCAACGCTCACACCAGAGCAGACGATCGAGCTCCATGGGGTCGTGGGGCTCGCCGCACCGGGTGCACGGCAGCGGATCCACGTCGTTCGTGCGGGAGAAGGGACGCTCCACCATGCGCCCTCAGTCCAGCGCCCGGATCAGAGCGTCCGCGAATTCCGTCGTGGTGCTGGGCCCGCCCATGTCGACGGTGCGCGCGAGCCCTCCCTGCGCCACGGTCATGACGGCCGCCCGGATGCGGTCGGCCGTATCCTGCTGGTCGACGTGGTCGAGCAGCATGCACGCGGAGAGGAGCAGGCTGGTCGGGTTGGCGATCCCCTTCCCCGCGATGTCCGGGGCCGAGCCGTGCACGGCCTCGAACATCGCGCCCTCGTCGCCGATGTTGCCCGCGGGCGCGAAGCCGAGCCCGCCCACCAGCCCCGCCATGAGGTCGGAGAGGATGTCGCCGAACATGTTCTCCATGACGAGCACGTCGAAGCGGTAGGGATCCAGCACGAGCTGCATCGCCGTCGCGTCGATGATGCGGTCCTCCCACTCGATGTCCGGGTACTCCTTGGCCACCTCGTGCGCGACGTCCAGGAAGAGCCCCTGCGTGTACTTCAGGATGTTCGCCTTGTGCGCGAGCGTGACCTTCCGCCGGCCCTGCTTCCTCGCGTACTCGAAGGCGTAGCGGCTGATACGCTCCGCGCCGAAGCGGGTGATGATCATCACCGACTCGGCCGCGGCGCGCGGGTCGCCGTCCATCCCGATGTAGTGCTCGACGCCGACGTAGAGCCCCTCGGTGTTCTCGCGGATGAGCACGAGGTCGATGTCCTCGTAGCGGCCGCCCGGAACGATCGTGCGCACGGGCCGCACGTTCGCGTAGAGGTCGAACTCCTTGCGGATGGCCACGTTGATCGAACGGAAGCCCGTTCCCGAGGGCGTGGTCAGGGGACCCTTGAGCACGACCCGGTTCGCGCGGATGGAGTCGAGCGTCTCCTGGGGAAGCGGATCGCCCAGGCGCTGGAGCGCGCCCATCCCGGCGGGACGCTCGTCGTACTCGAGGTGGGCGCCGGCGGCGCGCAGCACCCGGAGCGTTGCGTCCGTCACCTCGGGGCCGATCCCGTCGCCCGGGATGACCGTGATCGTGGTGCTCATGCGTCACTCCTTCCGGAGAACCGGCGTCTACCGGCTACCGCGGGCTCGTGAAGCGCCGGTTGTACTCGTACTCGGTGTGCTCCTCGCCCCAACGCACCAGGTCTTCGAGAAGGGTGGGGCGCTCGGTCCCCTCCTTGCGCGCCCGGCCGGCGATGTTGAGCGCCCGCCGCCATTGGAGGTCGGAGAGCTCCGTGCGCGACACGAGCGCCCGCGCCACCTCGGGGCCGCCGGCCACGGTGGTGATGATGCGCACGCCGGCCACCGCCGGGTTCTCGTCCAGCAGGTGGCGCGTCTCGTCGGAGAAGAGGAGGATGTAGGGTCCCACCTTGGCCCACAGCGCCCCGCCGCGTCGGAGCTGGTTGGCCGGCTGCGCCACGGTGATCTCCGCGACGTTCCCGTTGAGCGCGGCCTTCACGCCACCCTCGTACGAATAGTACGCGGCGACTTCCGCCGCCGAGGGCATCACGGCCTCGGTCTGCGGACCGCACGCGACGAACGCCCAGGCCGAGAGCGCGACCACGAGCGCACGCGGGAGCCGGGCTCCTATCCCCTTGTCGATCTTCATCCATGCCTCCGGGACGCGACGCGACGCGGTCATCCGCCGGCGTACCACAGCAACGTCCGAGCCAGTCGGTCCACGGCCGACGCGAGGGCACGGGGATCGTCCGGCGGTCCCGCGTCTCCCTCCGCGACCCCGAACCAGAGAACCCGTCCCGAGCGTACGTGAACGAGCGCCGTGGTGAGGCGCACCGTGAAGGCCCCGGTGGAATCCGGCTGCGGTGCGGCGCTAACGGGGATCAGCGCCACCTCACCGTCCACCAGGGCGCCCAACCTGCGCAGCTCGCCGTAGAGCGGGTCGCCCACGCGGCGCACCTCGGCGGCCTCGAAGGTGCCGACCGGAAGCCCGCGCAGGGTCGCGTTCAGTCCCGGGGAGCGGTCGACCGCGTCCTGCAGCTTCGCGGGCAGGATCCACTCGACGCCCTTCCCGCGCTCGTTCAGGCCGAACGCCAACTCGGCGTCCACGTCTCCCGCGACGCCGCGGTTGTCCTGCGTGGGAAGCACCATGACGCGGCTGCCGCGCAGGTCGGGAGGCGTGCCCTGCGACGTGCCGGGCTCGGGCGGCGGCGCGCGGCGCGCGCAGGCTCCGAGGCCCACGACGACGATCGTCACCAGCAGGCGCGTCGGCCTGGGGACGGGGCGAGAGAGTCGGCTCAAGCGCGCTCCGGACGTCGGGTCGGTTCCACCGGGCCCCCGGCGGGAGCCCGCATCGGCGCCCAAAGGTAGAAGAAGCCCCCACCCTGTTGTACCTCGCGGAGCGGGTCGGTCCGACGACATGGCGGGCCTAGCGTCCCTCGCCGCCCTCGGCCTTCGCGGCGGCTTCCGGCGCGCGCCCCGGCCGCGTCCGCCTCGGTGCGCTCCAGATCGATCGACGCCGAGTTGATGCAGTAGCGCTGACCGGTCGGGCGGGGCCCGTCCGGGAAGACGTGTCCCAGATGCCCGCCGCATCGGGCGCACACCACCTCGGTGCGCACCATCATGTGGCTGAGGTCCCGCAGCGTCTCGACGTTGGCCTCGTCGAGCGGCTGATAGAAGGACGGCCACCCGCACCCGGAATCGTATTTCGTCTCCGAGGAGAAGAGCTCGGCGCCGCATCCCCTGCACCGATAGATGCCGTCCGACTTCTCGTTCCAGTAGCGACCGGTGAAGGCCCGCTCGGTGCCCTTCTTCCTCAGCACCTGGTACTCCTCGTCGCTCAACTGCTCGCGCCACTCCTGGTCCGTCTTCTCGACGCGCTCGCCCACCTGACACCTCCCGGGAAGGTCCGTCCACACCCGCCTGAAACACGCTCCCCACGTGACCGGTTCCCCCCGTGCAACCCTTTGCGTCGCGGGTGGGTCCAAGAGTATCAATGCTACGTACCTTACACTTCTACCCAGGAAGAGCGATGCCACGCCCCCTCGGCCTGACCTCCCTGCGCATCCTCGCCGCCGTGCGGGACGGCGACGCCTACGGGCTCGACCTGGTGGCGCGGACCGGCCTGCCCTCGGGCACGGTCTACCCGACGCTGGCCCGCCTCAAGCGGAGCGGGCTGGTGGTGGCCCGCTGGGAGGACCAGCGGGTGGCGGAGCGCGAGGGGCGGCCACGCCGGCGCTACTACGAGCTGAGCGCCGAGGGCGCTCGCGCCCTCGCGGCCGGGGCGGAGCGCATCGCGCAGGCGGCGGCGGAGCTGCGCGCGGCGCCGGGCCACCAGGGCCGGATGAGCAGGCCGTGGCGCGCCGCGGTGGGCCCTGGCGGTCCTGCGCGGCCTGTCGCGGGTCGTCCCGCCCGCATCGGCGGAGGGAGTGGCTGGAGGAGTGGGAGGGAGAGGTCGAGGCGCTCGCGCGGGTGCGGCGAGACGGTGGGCGGGGACAGGCGTACCCGGGTTGGATCGGGTTCGTCGCCGGGTGCCGTTCCGCATGCGGTGTGGATGAGGAAGGAGGAGTGGACGATGGACAGCGTTCTCCAGGATCTCCGCTACGCGGTCGCGCATCTTCCGGCGCGCGCCCGGCTTCACGCTCGTGGCGGCGCTCACGCTCGCGCTCGGCATCGGCGCGAACGCGTCGATCTTCTCGCTCGTGAACGGGCTGATGCTCCGCCCGCCCGCCGGCGATCCGGGAGCCGGAACGGCTCGTCCAGGTCGCGCGCAGCTACGACCAGGCGCCGCGGTGGGACAACTGGTCGTGGCCGGCGCTGAAGCTCATCGGGCGTGAGGCGCGTACGCTTTCGGGCGTCGCCGGGTGGTCGGACGACGCGCTCGTGGTCGGACGCGGGGCGGACACGGAGCAGGTGCCCGGCCAGTTCGTGAGCGGGGAGTTCTTCGACGTGCTCGGGGTGCGGCCCTTCCTCGGCCGCCTGCTGCAGCCCTCCGACGACGTGACGCCGGGCGGGCACCCGGTGGTGGTGCTCAGCCACGCGTACTGGACACGTCACTTCGGCGCCGACCCGGACATCGTGGGGCGTACCATCGCGGTCGGGTCGAAGCCCTACGAGGTGGTGGGCGTGGCGCCGCCCGGCTTCACCGGCCCCTCCTCGATCGGCGGTGCCCCGCAGCTGTGGGTGCCCGCGATGCAGACCCCCGGCTACCTGGGCGAGTTGCCGTTCGAGCAGTGGGGATGGAGCTGGATCAACGCGATCGGCCGCATGCGCGACGGCGTCACCTTCGAGGAGGCGCGTGCCTCCATGAACGTGGTGACCGCCCGGCTGCGCGAGGCCGCGAGTACGAACGAGGACATCCGGGTGCTCCTCTCCGAGGGCGTGGGTCTCGATCCGGAGGATCGCGCGCAGGCGGGGCGCATCTCCCTCCTCCTCACCGGCATCGTCGGGCTCGTGCTCCTGCTGACGTGCACGAACGTCGCGAACCTCTTCCTCGCGCGCGGGGCGACGCGCACCACCGAGATGGGCGTGCGCCTCGCGCTCGGAGCGGGCCGGCGGCGCCTCACCCGCCAACTCGTGACGGAGAGCCTTCTGCTCGCCGTCCTGGCTACGCTGCTCGCGGTTCCCATCGTCCGGGCGGCGGGCGGCTTCCTCCCGCTCCTCTTCCCCTTCGCGCTCTCGGTGTCGGTGGGAGCGGACGGGCGCGTTTGGCTCTTCCTCGCTGGCGTCGGCCTTCTGGCCGGCGTGCTCTTCGGGGCAGCGCCGGCGTGGGCGGCCGCCGGGCGGGACATCTCCGACACGCTGCGCGAGGGGCGCGCCGGCGCGGGGCGCGCGCGCACGCGGCTGCGCGACCTCCTCGTCGTGACGCAGCTCGGGCTGTCGTTGGGCCTCGTCGCGGGGGCGGCCCTGCTGGGGCGCAGCGTGCTCAACGCCGGCACGTCGGAGCCCGGATTCGATCCCGACGGGCTCGTCGTCGGCTTCACCGACCTGGCGCCCACCGGTCGCTACGACACCAGGTCCGGGCGTGAGGCTGCCGGAAGGATCCTGGAACGCGTCCGCGCGATCCCCGGGGTGCGGAGCGCCACCTTCGCCAACCAGACGCCGATCGTGGGCGGCCACTCCCGGGCGGGCGCCCGTCCCGCAGACCGCCCCGACGCCGAGGGCTACGAGGCCGAGTACACGATCGTGGGGCCGGACTACTTCGAGACGATGGGCATCCCGCTCCTCGCCGGACGCACGCTGGGCGGGCTCGACGACGAGCCGGAGCGCGTGGTGGTGGTGAACGAGTCGCTGGCGCGCCTCTTCTGGCCGGGCGAGAACGCCGTGGGGAAGGAGCTCGAAGGTGAGCCGAGCTGGCGGGTGGTGGGCGTGGTCGGCGACGTGCAGATGCGCTCGCTGCGCGCGCCCCCCCGCCCCGGTGTCTACTATCCGGCGAGCCAGAACTGGCAGAGCCGTGTGCTCATCCACGCGCGGGTGGCGGGCGGCACGTCGGGATTCGATCAGGAGCTCCGCTCGGCCGTCGCGGACGCGGACGCCGAGCTACCGGTCGCGACCGTGGTCGATCTGCGCAGCGCCCTGTCGCGCTCGATGGGCGAGACGCGCACGATCGGTTGGCTCGTGGCGGCCTTCGCCTTCCTGGCCCTCGTGCTCGCCGCGATCGGACTCTACGGGCTCGTGTCGTTCGGCGTGTCGCAGCGGATCCGCGAGCTGGGCATCCGCATGGCGCTGGGTGCGCGCCGGGAGTCGCTCGTGCGCCTCGTGCTCGCCCGGGGCCTCGGGATCGCGGTGGTGGGCGTGCTCTTCGGACTCGGTGTCGCCGTCGCGCTCGGACGCGCCCTGCGGGGGCTCCTTTTCGAGGTCGGCGCGTCGGACTTCGGCACGCTCCTGGGCGCGTCGCTCCTTCTCCTGGCCGTCGCCGTCGTCGCGGCGTGGATTCCGGCGCGAAGGGCGTCCCGCATCGACGCGGCCGTTTCGCTGAGGAACGAGGGATGAGCGGTCCGTCGATGCCCTAGCCGCCGTCCCCGAGCTGCCAGTAGAGGCTGTAGCGCTCGTGGTGCATCCTGTGATACGGGATCAGCGTGACGTCGTGCGGCCGGCCTACGCCCACGGTCTCGAAGGTGAGCGGCTCCGCGCCGGCCACCGGTCGGACGCTTTCGCGCACCCGCTGCGCGCTCCCCGACAGCACCGGCACCTCGACGGGCGTCTCCAGGATCATCCCCGTCGTGCGCTCGTTGCGCAGGATGTCCGCACCGGGGTAGAGCCCGTCGCGGCCCAGGCGGCCCGCCAGCACGATCGGCCCGTAGACGAACGCCACCTGGTCGGGAGCGCCGGGTAGGGCTTCGGTGGTCATCCCCATCGGCAGGCGCATCTCGACCACGTCTCCCGAGCTCCAGTCACGGCGCACGGAGACGTAGCCGTCCGGCCGTGCGGTCTCGCTCCACGCTTCGCCGTTGACGTGCACCGTCGCACCCCTCGTCCAGGCGGGCGCCCGCAGGTGGAGCGCGGTCGCCCGGGGGGCGTCCGCCGTCACCTCGAAGCGGACCACGTCGCCCTCCGGGAAGTCGGTGACCTGACGTAACGTGAGCCCCTGCTCCCTCCACGTCAGGACGGACGGGACGAAGAGGTTCACGAACACACCGTCGTCGCCCTCGAAGTAGATCGAGTCCCCGTACTTGGCGTGATTCTCCATCCCGGTGCCCGTGCAGCACCAGAAGGAGTCGATGGGCGTGTGGTAGAGCTTCAGGTAGCCCGGCCGCGTCGGCTGGAAATAGGTGTTCCACCCCGACTCCGGGTCCTGCGACGCGAGGATGGAGTTGTAGAGCACGCGCTCGTAGTGGTCAGCGTAGTCCGACGAGGGGTCGGTACCGAAGAGCGCCCGCGTCAGCCGCAGCATGTTGTGGGAGCAGCACGTCTCCATGGTCTTCGCGGAGTGCACGTGCTCCGGGAACTCGCGCGGCGGGAAGAAGTGCTCCCGGTCGCCGTGCCCACCCGTGACGAAGGAGCGTTCCCCCACCACGGTGCGCCAGAAGAAGCGCGAGGCGTCCAGGTACTCCTGCTTCCCCGTGAGCCCGTAGAGGCGGTGGAAGCCGATCACCTTCGGGATCTGCGTGTTGGCGTGCAGCCCGTCGAGCGTGTCCCTCCCCTCGGCCAGCGGCTCGAGGAGCGAGCGGTCGCTGAACCGCTCGGCCAGCTCCAGGTAGCGCGCCTCGCCGGTGAGCACGTGCACGTCCGCGAGGATCTCGTTCATCCCGCCGTGCTCGACGCGGAGCATCCGCTGCATCGTCTCGTCGGAGGTCGACCGCGTGGCGTTCCACGTCCACTCGGAGAGCGCGACCAGGACCTCGAGCGCGGCCTCGTTGCCGGTCTCGACGTGGGCGTCGCGCAGCCCGGCGAAGATCTTGTGCATGGTGTACCAGGGCACGCCGACGATGCGCCGGCCCGCCACCGCGTTCTCGAGCTGCTCGGCCCCGTCCGGGAAGGCGCACACGAGACCGCTCCCCGAGGCGCTCTGGCAGGCCTTCAGCTCGTCCACCGCGTAGGCCACGGCCTGGTGGAAGCGCTCCTCACCCGTGGACGCGGCCATGAACGCGCAGGCGCTCAGCCAGTGGCCCAGCGTATGGCCGTGGCAGCGGATCTCGACCCAGGGCTCCTGCGACTCCCACCCGCCGTAGACCGGCGCCTTCGCCTCCAGCCCCGCGTTCGTGCGGAAGTTGTGCAGCATCCGGTCGGGGTCGAGCGCCATCAGGTAGGCTGCGTCGCGGTGCTGGGCGTCGAGAAACGGTCCGGAAAGGAGGCGAACGTCGCGGAGCGCGAAGGGACGTGCTGCCGGCGTGGGGGCGGCGCGCCCCACGCGGCCCATGTGGGGGCCCGGACGGAGCGGCGTCGACCCGACCTCCACCGCCCGTCCCCCGAGCCCCATCGCGAGCGTGCTCACGCCGAGCGCCCGGAGGAGATCCCTTCGACTCAGATGGCCCTCGGAGCTCATCGCCCGATCCTCCCCTTCAGCATCGTGAACGAGTGCTACTATACGCACAATCCGCGGCCACCGCCGACCGCGGACCCGGCACCGGTTGACACTGGCCGGCCGTCACCCCCCATTGCGGTCCCACATCGCCACGCATCGGAGCACGGCCGACATGAGCGCTTCCGTCCGACACGCCCGCTGGGAGGACATGCCGCGGGAGAAGGTCACCGACACGATCCACCGCCGCCTCTTCACCGGCGAGCGGATGATGCTCGCGCACGTCTACCTGGACAAAGGCGCGATCGTGCCGACGCACGAGCACGAGAACGAGCAGCTCACCTACATCCTCGAGGGCGCGCTCCGCTTCTGGATCGGCGCCGAGGACGCGCCCGATCGGCAGGAGCTGGTCGTGAAGGCCGGCGAGGTCCTCTACATCCCCTCGCACGTGCCCCACAAGGCCGAGGCGCTGGAGGACACCTTCGACGTGGACGTGTTCAGCCCTCCGCGGCAGGACTGGCTGGACGGCACGGACACGTACTTCCACAAGAAGTAGCCATGGACCTGGGACTGAAGGGCCGCGGCGCCCTGGTGTGCGGGTCGAGCCAGGGGCTCGGGCGCGCGATCGCCGACGCGCTGGCGGCCGAGGGGGCGGGCGTGGTCGTCAACGGACGTTCCGCGGAGAAGCTCGACGCGGTGCGCGACGAGATCGCCGGGGCCACGGGCGCGAAGGTGGTAGCGGTCGCTGCGGACCTCACGGACCCGAGGGACATCGAACGGCTCGTCGCGGAGGCGCGTGCGGCGCTCGGGAAGATCGACATCCTGGTCACGAACACCGGCGGACCTCCTTCCGGGCCCTTCGAGGACCACTCGCACGAGACGTGGCGCGCCGCCATCGCCAACAACCTGGAGAGCGTCGTGCACCTGGTGCGCGCCGTCCTCCCGGAGATGAAGGAGCGGCGCTGGGGCCGGATCGTGAACGTGACGTCGATCTCGGTGAAGCAGCCGGTGGGCGGGCTCATCCTGTCGAACTCGCTGCGCGCCGCCGTGACCGGCTTCGCGAAGACGATCTCGAACGAGGCAGCGCCCTTCGGCGTCACCGTGAACTGCGTGCTGCCCGGCTACACGCGCACGGAGCGGCTCGTGGACCTCGCCGAGGCCAACGCCGGACGGTCCGGTGCGTCGATCGAGGAGATCTACGCGGGGTGGGCCGAGGAGGTGCCGATGGGGCGCCTGGGCGAGCCGGAGGAGCTCGGGGCGCTGGCGGCGTTCCTGTGCTCGGAGAAGGCGTCCTACGTCACCGGCCAGTCGGTGGCGGCGGACGGAGGTTGGATCAAGGGACTGTTCTAGGAAGTCGATCCGAATCGATCCGAAAGGAAGGCATGCAATGGGCACGTCGGGGCTGACCGCTGCGGAGTGGATCTGGAAGGACGGGGCGTTCGTGGCCTGGCAGGACGCGCAGGTGCACCTCCTGTCCGTGGCCGTGCAGTTCGGGTCCTCGGTGTTCGAGGGCATCCGCTGCTACGAGACGGCGAAGGGTCCGGCGATCTTCCGGCTCAGGGAGCATATCCGCAGGCTGCACGACTCGTGCAGGATCTATCGCATGCCGCTCGCCCACGCCGAGGAGACCCTCGTGGAGGCGTGCCGGGACACGGTGCGGAAGAACGATCTGAAGAACTGCTACGTGCGCCCGATGGTGCTCTGGGGGTACGGCTCCGCCGGGATGAACCCGGTGGACAGCCCGCTGGAGACGTACGTGGCCGCCTGGCCGTGGGGCGCCTACCTGGGCGAGGAGGCGCTGGCCCAGGGCGTGGACGTGTGCGTCTCGTCGTGGAACCGGGCCCATCCCAACACCTTCCCGGTCCAGGCGAAGGCCGCCGGCCACTACGTGAACGCGCAGCTCATCAAGATGGAGGCCGTGACGAACGGCTACGTGGAGGGCATCGCGCTGGGCCCGAGCGGGCTGGTGAGCGAGGGGAGCGGCCAGAACCTCTTCCTCGTGCGCGACGGCATCGTGATCACGCCCTTCCTGGACGGCACCTCGCTGGCGGGCATCACCCGCACGGCCGTGCTGGCGATCGCGGAGGACCTGGGCTACGGCGTCCGCGAGCAGGACGTGCCGCGCGAGAGCCTCTACACCGCCGACGAGCTGTTCTTCACGGGCACGGCGTCCGAGGTCACCCCGATCCGCAGCGTCGACCGGATCCCGGTCGGGAGCGGGAAGGCCGGACCGATCACGATGGCCATCCAGAAGCGCTTTCTGCAGACCGTCCGCGGGGAGGTCGAGGACACGCGGGGCTGGCTCACGTACGTGGCTTGAGGGGGCGCATCAGGCGCGCGGAGTTGCCGAGGATGCCGAGGTCCGGGATCGACTGGGCCGCGGCGGCCAGGATCGGCGGGAGGATCCCGAACGCCGCGAGCGTGAGCCCGACCACGTTGTAGATCCCGGTGAAGGCGAAGTTGCCCTTCACCACCCCCATCGTGCGCCGCGCGACGCGGAACGCCTCCGGCACCAGGCTCCAGTCGTCGCGCAGGAGCGCCACGTGCGCGACCTCGAGCGCCAGGTCGCTTCCGGCCGCGCCCATCGCGATGCCGACGTCGGCCTGGGCGAGCGCGGGCGCGTCGTTGACGCCGTCGCCGATCATCACGACGGTGTGTCCACGAGCCTGATACTCCCGCACGACGCGGATCTTGTCCTCGGGGAGGAGGTCGGCGCGCCAGCGTCACCCCCAACCGTTCCGCGACTTCCGCGGCGGCGCGCGCGTGGTCGCCCGTGAGCAGCTCGACGTGATCGAGCCCCAGGGCGCGCAGTGCCCGGATCGCCGCGGGCACCTCGGGTCGGATCTCGTCCTTCAGGGCGAGCGCACCGATCGGCTCGCCGTCGCGTACGACCCAGGCGAGCGTGCGCCCGTCCGCCGCCGGAGGGTCGAACGTCGCGGAGGCCTCGTCGCGGGCGATGCGCTCGCTGCCCACGACGATCCGCCGCCCCTCGACGCGCGCGGCCACGCCGAGCCCTTCCAGCGCCTCGAACGCCTCGGGGATCGGTGACGCGATCCCGCGTCGCCGCCCCTCGGCCCGGATCGCCGCGCCCAGCGGGTGCTCCGAGTCCCGCTCGGCCGCCGCGGCGAGGCGCACGATCTCGTCCGGCGCAACGCCGTTCAGCGGGATCACCTCGGACACGCCCGGCCGCCCGACCGTGAACGTGCCCGTCTTGTCCACCAGCACGACGTCGGCCCGCGCGAGCGCCTCCAGATACGCCCCACCCTTCACGAGCAGGCCGCGGCGCGCCGCCGACCCGATCGACGCGAGCATGGCCACCGGCGTGGCGATGGCGAAGGCGCACGAGCAGGCCACCACGAGCACGGCGGCCGTGGCGAGCGGGTCCCTGCGCAGCAAGAAGACGGCGAGGGCGATGACCGCCACGATCGGGAGGTACCACCCGGAGAAGCGGTCGGCGAAGCTCTGCATGGGGCCGCGGTTGGCCTCGGCCTCCTCGACGAGCGTCACGATCCGCCCGAAGGTGGCGTCCCGCCCGACCCGGCTGACCCGGACGCGCAGGGATCCCGCGCGCGGGATCGTCGCCGCGTAGACACGCGCCCCCGGACCCACGTCCACCGGGAGGGGCTCCCCGGTGATGGCCGCCTGTTCGACCGTCGCCGTGCCGGCGATCACCTCGCCGTCTGCGGGGATCCGCTCGCCCGGGCGTACCACCACCGTCTCGCCGATGCGCACGTCCTCCGCGGGTACCTCCACTTCGACGCCGTCGCGCTCGACGCGTGCCCGCGCGGGGGCGAGCGCCGCGAGGTCGCGCAGCGCGCGGCGCCCGCGCCGCATGGTGAAACCCTCCACGAAGTCGCCGACGCGCATGAAGAAAGCCACCACCGCGGCGGTGGTCCACTGCCCGATCGCGAGGGCCGCCACGACCCCCACGGCCATGAGCGTGTGCGAGGTCACGCGCCCACGGAACGTGGCGCGCGCGACGCCCGCGAAGGCGGGCCAGCCCACCAGCAGCACGAGGAACGCGCCCACCGGGAGGGGCACCGCACGGCTCAATGCGCGGGACGCCCCGAGCCCTTCGCCCACGACCACCAGGAGGAGCACGGCGCCGAAAAGGAGGCCCGTGACACGCAGGGCGCGAGCCGGAAGGCCGTCGAGGTCCGGGGTTCGGGGTGCGCCCGCGACCTCGGGAAGCGCGTCCGCGGGAACGGAGTAGCCGGCCGCCGCCACGGCCGCGGCCAGTCGGTGGGGGTCGGCGCGGGCTTCGTCGTAGTCGACCACGGCGCGGGCCGCGCCCAGGAGCACTTCGGCGGAGGCGACGCCGTCGACGCCGTCGAGTGCCGCGCGCACGTGGGCCGCGCACGATGCGCAGTCCATCCCGCGCACGGGGAGCTCGATGCGTTTCATGGGCCCGTCGTCTCCGGCCCCGGACGCGGGCCTTACCGCGCCTGCGGCGTCGTCACACCCCGTACGGGGCGATGAAGCCTACCAGTCGGGGCTCTCGGCCTCTTCCAGACGCCTCAGCTCGGCGGCCAGAAGCGCTTCCTCCTCGTCCGAGGGGTCGAGCACCGGCGCCAACCCCTCCTTGGTCGCCGTACCGCCCTTGGCGACCAGACCGACGAGAACCCCCGCGCTCAGGATCGCCACCCCCGGGAGGAGATAGCCGACCAGGTTGAAGCCCTCGGCGGGCGGGGCCATCAGCACGGTCTCGCCGAACTCCGCGACGAAGCCGGCCTTGATCGCCTCGGGCGTCTCGCCCTGCTCGAGCTGCTTGCGGATGCGGGCCGACCAGACGGGCGAGGTGCCACACTGCATCTGGAACTGGCAGGTGTGCACGTCCAGCCCACAGCCGCAGTTGCAGCGGAGGGATTGCTCGACCTCGAGGTACTGCTGGCCCAGGACGCCTTCGTGGTAGTGGCCCTCGCGCTGCTGCACCGTCGGCGTGCCCATCTGCTGGGCGACACCGGCCGGGAGGGAGAGGGACGCGACAACGGCCACGTGGGCCAGAATGGGCAGGATGCTCACGTTCGTGTTCCTTCGGTCCTCGGGGACCCGATGTGGTTCGCTGACAATGTACACGAAAACGGCGGGTGCGTGTTCCCCTTCTGCAACATCCCCGCGCGCCGGCGCGCCGCGTGAACCGCACGGAACGTCAGTAGCCGCGAGCCCCTGAGTCCGGGTTGCGCGGATCGGCCGCCCCGAGCCGCTCGCCCGTGGCCGGATCGATCATGATGCAGTGCGCCATCCCCTGATGCCCGCCCACGGTGACGGCGTGGCCCATGGCCTCGAGCGCCGCCACGGTCGCCGGGTCCGCGCCCCCCTCCTCGATCCGGGTCACGTCGGGCAGCCACTGATGGTGGATGCGCGGGGCGTTCACGGCCTCCTGGATGTTCATCCCGAAGTCGACGACGTTGAGGATCACCTCGAGCACGGTGTTGATGATCGTCCGCCCACCGGGGCTCCCCACCACCGCCACCAGCTCCCCGTCCTTCGCGACGATGCTCGGGCTCATCGACGACAGCATGCGCTGCTGCGGGCGGGCGAGGTTGGGCGGCGTGCCGATGAGGCCGCGCTCGTTCGTCAGCCCCGGCCCGGCGTTGAAGTCGCCCATCTCGTTGTTGAGGAGGAAGCCCGCGCCGGGCACCACGATCCCGACGCCGTAGCCCTGCTCCAGGGTGTAGGTGACCGAGACCGCCATCCCGTCCTTGTCCACCACCGAGAAGTGCGTGGTCTCGGGGCTCTCGTACCTCAGGTCGAGGTCCGCCGGCGTGGACACCGACGCCCGTTCGGGGAGGATGTCCGCCGCGACCCGCTCCGCGTGCTCCTTGCTCGTGAGCCTGTGCACGGGCACGTCCACGAAATCGACGTCGGCGAGGTACTCGGCGCGGTCGCGGAATGCGCGGCGCATCACCTCGGTGAGCGTGTGGATGTAGGGCGCCCCGTCGTGCTGCATCGACGACAGGTCGTAGCCCTCGAGCATGTTCAGCATCTCGACGATCGCGACGCCGCCCGAGCTGGGCGGCGGCATGCCGATGATGTCGTAGCCGCGGTACGTGCCACGGATGGGCGTCCGCTCGCTGGCACGGTAGATCTCGAGGTCCTGCTCGGTGATGAGGCCGCCACCGCGCTTCATCTCCTCGGCGATGAGCCGCGCGGTCTCCCCGCGGTAGAACCCGTCGCGGCCGTTCTCCTGGATGCGGCGGAGCGTCTTCGCCAGATCGGGCTGCCTCCACGTGTCCCCCTCCGCGTAGGGCGTGCCGTTCTTCGAGAACTTGGCCACGGTGGCGGGGACGTCGTCCATGCGTTGGATCAGCGACGCGAAGCTCTCGGCCTGGCGGTCGCTGAGCTTGAAGCCCTTCTCGGCGAGCTTCACCGCCGGCGCCACCAGCCGCCGCCAGTCCATCGCCCCGTAGAGGCGGTGCGCCTTGTCCCATCCCGCCACCGTGCCGGGCACGCCCACCGCCTTGTGGCTGTTGTGGTGGATACGCGCGGAGTACTCGCCGCTCTCGTCCAGCCACATGTCCGGGTCGGCCGCCAGCGGAGCCTTCTCGCGGAAGTCGATCGTGGTGGCCGTGCCGTCCGGGAAGCGGATCACCATGAAGCCGCCCCCGCCGATGTTGCCCGCGGAGGGATGCGTCACGGCCAGGGCGAAGCCCGTGGCGATCGCCGCGTCCACCGCGTTGCCTCCCGCGGCCAGCACGTCGCGCCCCGCCTCGCTGGCCAGCCAGTGCTCGGACACGACCATCCCCGAGCCGGCCCGTACCGGTTCGGAGGTCTGGGCTGCCACGCCGGCGCCGCCGAAGGCGAGCAGCAGCGCGAGCGTGGAGGTGAGCGGGAAGCGGGCGATCGGCACGAGGCGCATGGAAGGGCTCCGGGCGTTGAGGTGGACCGACAGAAGATCCCCGCATGACGTCCCTCGCGCCAGCGCCGGCGCGCCGATTGCCCCGCGGCCGCCGCACCGTACCTTAGCGACCTGCCGAAACGCGCCGAGACGGCGCGCTCGCCCCCGAGAGAGAGGCTCGCCGGATGACCCTCGAGCGACGTGAGTTCCTGAAGAAGGCCGCTGCCGGAGCGACCGGCGCCGCGGCGCTTTCGGCGTGCGGCGCCGCGGAGACCTCGGGCGCGGCGACCCAGGGCGCCGGCGTCACCGGCCCGAAGGTGAGCTGGCGGCTCATCACGAGCTTCCCCCGCAGCCTGGACATCATCCACGGCGCCGGCGAGAAGATCGCCGAGCGGACCGCGGCGCTCACCGGCGGGAACTTCACGATGCGCGTCTACGCCGCCAACGAGATCGTGCCCGCGCTCCAGGTCATGGACTCCGTGCAGCAGGGCACCGTCCAGTGCGGCGTCTCGCCCGGCTACTACTACATCGGCAAGAGCCCCGCGCTCGCCTTCGACTCCTCGGTGCCGTTCGGCCTGAGCACCCGCCAGCAGATCGCGTGGTTCTATCACGGAGGCGGCCTCGACCTGATCAACTCCGTGTACGCCGACTTCGGGATCGTC
Organism: uncultured Gemmatimonadales bacterium; assembly: GCA_963823035.1. Classification (GTDB taxonomy): domain Bacteria; phylum Gemmatimonadota; class Gemmatimonadetes; order Longimicrobiales; family Gaopeijiaceae; genus SZUA-318. The sequence continues at coordinate 378,329 of CAWGKG010000010.1, read as the reverse complement.
TCCTTCCCCGCGGTGTCGACGGGTGGGCAGATGGGCGGATGGTTCCGCCGCCAGGTGAGCACGCTGTCCGACCTGGGCGGGCTACGCATGCGCATCCCGGGGATCGGCGGGGAGATCATGGCGCGCCTGGGCGTGACCGTGCAGGTGCTCGCCGGCGGGGACATCTATCCCGCGCTCGAGCGCGGCGCGATCGACGCCACCGAGTGGGTCGGCCCCTACGACGACGAGAAGCTCGGCTTCCACCAGATCGCCAAGAACTACTACTACCCGGGATGGTGGGAGCCCGGCCTCACCGGCTCGCTCCTGGTGAACAGGGCGGCGTTCGACCAGCTCCCGGGCGCGTACCAGGAGGCGCTCAAGAGCGCCTGCGCCGAGACGATCTCGGAGCGCCTCGCCGCCTACGACGCGGCCAACCCCCTCGCGCTCGCCCGGCTCGTGCAGGACCACGGCGTCACGTTGCGGGAATACTCCCGTGAGATCATGGAAGCCGCCTGGCGCGAGTCCAACGCCTACCTGGAGGAGCAGGCCTCCGCGGACGCGACCTTCAAGAGGGTCTACGACAGCTGGAAGGACTTCCGCGCCCACGCCTTCCCCTACTTCGCGGGCAACGAGCTGGCGTACGCGAACTTCGCGTTCCCGAAGATCGGCCAGGCGGACATGAAGTCCTGACCGGGCTTCGCCCATGCGTCTCGCGCACGTCCTCATCGAGGACTTCCGGGGGATCGGCCGGCTGGAGCTGAGCCTCGAACGCCTCACCGTGGTCATCGGTGAGAACAACCACGGCAAGTCGAGCCTCTTCGACGTCCTGGAACGCTGCCTCGGGCGGCCGGACGCGCCCACACCGACGCATTTCGAGGCGTCCGACTTCCGGCGTACGAGCGCATCGACGCCCGCGCCCATCCGCGTGCTCCTCACCTTCCTGCGGGAGGAGGACCCGGACCGACCCGGGGGACGCCCGAGCGTGTTCGACATGGCGACGGTGCGCGGTGCCGCGGGAAAGGACGTCGTGCGCGCGGAGTTCACCGGCGACCCCGCGACCGGAGCCATGCACGGGCGCTTCGTCGACGCCGACGAGAAGCCGCTCGATCCCCAGCCGCACGCGATCGTGCTCTCCAGGCTGCGCCAGCAGCATCCGGTGCTGGTCGTCCGCATGGCCCAGCCGCACGCGCACGTCCCGCTGGAATGGAGCCGCGCCGAGGACCGCGACGAGGACGGTGGCAGCGAACGCCACTCCGAGCAGGACATCGCGCGCGTGTACCGTCGCCTCGCGGAGGCCCGCGGACCCGTTCCGCCGGAGGACGTGCGCAGGGCCCTCCAGTCCATGCACAGCCTGCGCACGACGCTGGTCGAGCGCTACCTGACGGATCCGGGCGCGTTGGGGGGCATCCTCGATCCGCTCGTGGAGCACGGACACGGCGACGCCGGGCGCCGTGGGCGGCCTCGACCCGGTAGCGGGAGCCACGCGCTGGGGCTCCTTCTCGTGCTCGGCTCCCTCATCGACGTGCGTGGAGAGGCCGTGCTCTCCCCCGACGCGGAGCCGCTCCTCGCCATCGAGGAGCCCGAGGTGCACCTCCACCCCATGATGGTGGCCTCCACCTGGGATGTGATCGAGAAGCTGCGGGCCCAGACGCTCGTGATCACGAACTCGGGGGAGTTCCTCTCCAACGTGCCCCTCCCCCTCCTGCGCCGGCTCGTGCGCCGCGACGGACGCATCGACGCCCACCGCCTGGGGCAGCGGACGCTGTCGGCGGAGGGGATGCGCCGCGTCGGCTACCACATCCGCGCCAGGCGGGGCTCGGCCCTCTTCGCCCGCTGCTGGCTGTTGGTGGAGGGGGAGACGGAGTTCTGGCTCGTGCGCCAGCTCGCGCAGGTGATGGGCTACGACCTCGAATCCGAAGGCGTACGCTGCGTCGAGTTCGCCCAGTGCGGGGTCGAGCCGCTGGTGCGGCTGGCGGACGACCTGCACATCGAGTGGCACCTCGTCACCGACGGAGACGACTCCGGTGCCGGCTACGCGCGCGAGGCGCGAGGCTACCTGGGATCACGACCCGCGAAGCAGCACGTCACCCGTCTGCGCCGCCGCAACGTGGAGCTGGAGCTCTGGCACGGCGGCTTCGCCGACGTGTACCGGCGCGCGGCCGGCTTGCCCGAGGACGCGGGCACGCACGTCGACGGCAAGAAGCTCAACGCCCACCACATCGTCACCCGCGCCATCCGCCGCCACTCGAAGCCGTACCTCGCCCTCACCGTGGCGGAGGAGAGCACGCGCAGGGGCCCGGAGAGCATCCCCGGCTCCCTGCGTCACGTCATCGAGACTTCGGTGAGGCTGGCGCGGAACGCGATCGACGACGGATCTCGCCCGGACCAGGATCCCGTCACACCACCTTCGTCCGGACGTTGAAGCTCGGCGGCTGTTCGAGGTGCTTCTTCACCGCGCACTGGTCCGCCGCGCGGATCAACGCCTCGTGGTACTTCGCCGGGAAGTCGGGCGGGACCACGATGTCGAGGTCCACCTGCTCGATCATCCGGGTCACCGGGTTGGTGTGCATGCGCTGAACGATCTCGATCCCGTCCGTCGGCAGGCCGCGGTGCCGGCAGAAGCCGAGCACGTAGATTCCGGCGCACGTGCCGATCGACGCGAGGAAGAGCCCGAAGGGGGTGGGGGCGGTCCCGTTCTGGTCGGTCGAGACGGTCGTGTTGCCCATCAACGCGTCGACGCGGTCCCCTCCCGGGAAGACGATCCTCATCTCCATCGATGGTTCTCCGTGGGTCGGAGAGGTGCGGGGAGGCGGGCCCTCTCATCCAGTGTGGTGAGGCCCGAACAGGCCCGATCAGGACAATCCCCGATCCGGGACGGAGGTTCCCGCGTCACCTTGCCCCTTTCAAGGTGCTTCGGTCTCGAGCGCCCGCCAGCAGTACCAGGCGGCGGCGCTTCGATGCGGGCGATAGGGTTCGCCCAGCGGCTCCATCTCCTTCTCGCGCGGCGGCTCCTCCAGGCCCATGATGCGCGCGTAACCCGCGCGCACACCCAGGTCCCCCGTGGGCCAGACGTCCGGGCGGCGCAGCGCGAAGATCAGGAACATCTGGGCGGTCCACCGCCCGATGCCTCGCACCGTGGTCAGGCGCTCGACCACCGCGTCGTCGTCGAGGGAGGCGAGGGCGCCGAGCCGGAGGGACCCGGCCTTGTCCGCCAGGTCGCGCACGGCGGCCAGCTTCCCCCGTGACAGACCGGCCGCCACGCAGCGCCTCGTCGGACGCCTTCCTCACCGAGCCGGGCGTGACCTTCCCGCCACACGCCCCCACGAACCGTCCGTGAATGGTCGAGGCGGCCCTTCCCGCGAGCTGTTGATAGACGATCGAGCGCACCAGGTACGGAAAGCCGGGTTGTTCGATACGGGGCATGCGCACCGGTCCGATGCGCGCCACCCACGGCCCGAAGGCCTCGTCGCGTGCCAGGGCGCCCTGCGCGACCCGCGGCTTGAGCGTCGGGGGTGCGGCCCGACGCCGTTGGGCCGTCACTGCACGCCCAGCCGCATCACGACCCAGGCGTGGAGGAACCGCGCCGGATCCACGCCTGACACGGTGGCGGTCCGGCGCTGTCCCTTCTGGAACCACGTGGCCGTGACGCTCACGCGCTGCACCCATGGCGGAAGCCCGAAGTGGACGGGCGTCGCTCCCTGAGAGGAATACCCTCCGCCGGCCTCCATCAGCCGCGCCGCCGTGAACCCCGCGGGGTGACCCGGCGCGGGGTCGGCCGAGAGCGTGATCACGGCGCCCGGGAGGAGCCAACGGCCCTGGCCGTCCAGCGCGGCCACCTGGAGCGAGCGACCGGCGCGCTCCGCGGGGAGGCCGTTCACGTAGAGCGGATCCGTCCCTTCCACCGGGTCGTTGTTCGCCAGCGCAAGGTCGACGTCGCCGTCCATGTCGAAGTCGGCCCACGCCACTCCGTGGCTCGCGCCCTTCTCGAGCAGCACCGGCGGGGTCACGTCCTCGAACACACCCTCGACGTTGCGGAAGAGGTGGTCGGCCGCCTGCGGCTCGCTCGACAGGAAGGTGCCGACGAACAGGTCCGCCCAGCCGTCGTTGTCGTAGTCGCCCCACGCGGCCGCCACGGAGTGGTGGTCGCCGGCGAGGGGCGTGCCCGGTGCCACGTTCCGGAAGGTGCCGTTCCCCTGGTTCTGCCAGAGGACGTCCGGTCCGTAGCACGTCTCGAAGAGGTCGAGGTCCCCGTCGTCGTCGTAGTCGGCGACCGCAACGCCCACGCCACCCTCGCTGTCGGCGCGACCGGGAGCGTTCATCCCCAGGGCGGCGGCCACGTCCTCGAAGCGGCCGTCACCGAGGTTACGGAACACGCCGTCCTCGTCGCCGTCCTGGTTGGCGACGAAGAGGTCGAGGTCGGCGTCCCCGTCGATGTCGAACCACACGGCACCCACGGTGCGCCGCGGATCGCCGATCCCGGAGGCGTCCGTCACATCCGTGAAGGTGCCCCCCTCGTTCCGGTAGAGCCGATTCGGCTGGTCCCGGAAGGCGACGAAGAGGTCGACGTCGCCGTCTCCGTCGTAGTCCACCCAGACCGGCTGGCGCGATACACCGACCCGGTCCAGCCCGAGCGCCGGCGCCACGTCCACGAAGCGCGCGCCGCCGTCGTCGTTCCTGTACAAGCGGTTCGCGATGCCGTCCGCGCCCGCGAAGCCGACGTAGAGGTCGAGATCGCCGTCCGCGTCGTAGTCGCCCCAGGCGGCCGCCCGCGTCTCCGGCTCGTCCGCGAGGCCCACGTCCGCGGCCACCTCCACGAAGGTGGTGGCGTCATTGCGGTAGAGCCGGTTCGGCGCGCCGCGGAACCCGACGAAGAGGTCGAGGTCCCCGTCGTGGTCGTAGTCCGCCCAGGCGTTCGGCTGGCCGCCGGGGGCGCCGAAGAGGTCGGGCTGAGTCGGGCGGAAGTTCGGCGGGATCGCCATCTCGGCCGAGGCGTCCGCGGTGGAGGCCGGGGGCTCCCCTCCCCCACCGCACGCCACCGTGCCGGCGGCGAGGAGGAGGACGAGCGTCGGGCCGGCGGGCGATCGGTTGAGCAGGGGCGTCGACATCGGGGTCTCAGAAAAGGCTGGGAAGGCCCGGCGTGTCCGGGTGCGCGAAGAAGATCATCGCCGCCAGCACCACGAGCTGGATGACGATGAAGGGCACCACCCCCCGGTAGATCGCGGTGGTCGGGATCCGCTCCGGCGTGACGCCCCGCAGGTAGAAGAGGCTGAAGCCGAACGGTGGGGTGAGGAACGACGTCTGCAGGTTCACGGCCAGCACGATGCCGAGCCAGGTACGGTCGATCCCGAGGATGTCGGCCGGGGCGAGGATCAGCGGCACGATGATGAAGGCGATCTCGAAGAAGTCGATGAAGAAGCCGAGGAAGAACACGACCATGTTCACGACGAGGAGGAAGCCGATGGCGCCGCCGGGCACGCCGGTGAGCGCGTCGGCGATCCATATGTCTCCGTCCAGGCCGCGGAAGACGAGCGAGAAGGCGGTGGAGCCGATCAGGAGGAAGACGACCATGATCGTCAGGCGGCTGGTCTCCTCCATGGCCGCCTTGAGCGTGGCGAGGGAGAGTTGCCGGTTCAGCGCCGCGAGGATCATCGCGCCCACGGCGCCGAGCGCGCCGGCCTCCGTGGGCGTCGCGACGCCCGCGAAGATGCTGCCGAGCACCACCACGATGAGGATGAGCGGTGGCATCAGGCTCACCACCACGCGGCGGAAGAGCTCCATCCCGGACGAGCGCAGCTCCAGCGGGAGCGCCGGGGCCACGTCCTTGCGGAAGAAGGCGAGCACCACGACGTAGAGCGCGTACATCCCCGTGAGCACGAGCCCCGGGATCAGCGCGGCCCCGAAGAGCGACCCGACCGACACGCCCATCTGGTCGCCGAGCACGATCAGCACGATGGAGGGCGGGATGATCTGCCCGAGCGTGCCGGACGCCGCGATGACGCCCAGGCTCACCGAGTCCTTGTAGTTGTTGCGCAGCATGACCGGGAGGGAGATCAGCCCCATCGCGGTCACGCTCGCGCCCACCACCCCGGTCGCCGCGGCCAGGAGCGCGCCCACGAAGATCACGCCGAGCGCCAGGCCTCCGCGGAAGCGGCCGAAGAGCGCGCCGATCGTCTCCAGGAGCTGCTCCGCCAGGCGGCTCTTCTCCAGGACCGTACCCATGAAGATGAAGAAGGGGACGGCGAGGAGCGTGTAGTTCGACATGGTGCCGAACGTCCGCTCCGGAAGCGCGTACAGGAGGATCGGATCGAAGTGGCCGAAGAGCGAAGCGACGAGCGCGAACGCCAGCGCGGTCCCACCCAGGGCGAACGCCACCGGGTAGCCGCTGAAGATGAGCAGCAGCGCCCCGAAGAACATGCTGGGGCCCCAGAAGTTCACAGGTGGCCCTCGTGCTTCGGTTCGAGATCGCGCGCCGCGGCCGCCTCGTGGTCACGAAGGACGTCCACCTGCTTCAGCAGCTGGCTCAGAGCCTGCAGGAGGAGGAGGCCGAACGAGAGGAGGATCACGGTCTTGATCGGATAACGTGGCAGGCCCCCCGGGTCCGGCGACGTCTCCCGGATCGACCACGAGTTCCGCACGGCGGGCCACGACACCCACAGCATCAACACGCAGAACGGGATCAGGAAGAGCACCGTGCCGGCCAGGTCGATCCACGCGCGCGCCTTGCGGCTCAGCCGCGCGTACAGGACGTCGACGCGCACGTGCACGTCGTGCTGGAGCCCGTACGCCGCCCCCAGCAGGAAGATCAGGCTGAAGAAGTACCACTGGAGGTCGAAGTACGCGTTCGAGCTGAGCGCCACCCCGGTGTAGCGGGTCAGGTAACGGGCGATGGCGTTGAAGGCCCCGACCAGGATCATGATCAGGGCCAGCCAGCGGATGCTCGCGCCGATGCGGTTGTTCAGCGTGTCGACGGCGCGCGCGAGGCGTCTCAGGAAAGGCATCGGCCCAGAATGCGGGGTGGGAGGGTCCGTCGCAACGTCCGGCCGCTCCTCGCGCGGCGGGGCTACAGCAGGTAACCGCCGTCGACCGGGAGCACCGTGCCGGTGATGTGGCGCGCCGACTCCGAGACCAGGAAGAGCACCGCGTCCGCCACGTCCTGCGGGTCGCCGAGGCGGCCGAGCGCCGAGCGCTCGCGCGCCCGGTCCAGGAGCTCGAGAGGCACGCCGGCGGTGAGGCGTGTGGTGCGGATGTAGCCGGGCGCGACCGCGTTGACGTTGATGTTGCGCGGCCCCAGCTCGATCGCGGCGCTCCGGGTCAGCCCGATCATGCCGGCCTTGGACGCCGCGTAGTTGACCAGCCCGAACTCCGCGCGTATCCCGTGCACGGAAGTGATGTTGACGATCTTGCCGTACTCCTGCGCCCGCATGTGCTGGGCCACGGCGCGCGTGAAGAAGAAGGCACCGTCCAGGTTCGTGCGCACCACGGCGTCCCACTCGTGGTCGGCCATGCGCCACAGCGCGCCGTCGCGGCCGATCCCCGCGTTGTTGACGAGGATGTGCACGCCGCCGAGCTCTGCGATCACCTCGGCCACGAACGACTTCACGTCGCCCGGCTCGCGCACGTCGCAGGGCCGGAAGTACGTGCGTACCTCGGCCTGGCGGAGCTGGCGCGCCACGTCCTGCGCCTCGATGCGCGAGGTGGGCCCGTCGTCCAGGAAGCAGAAGCCGATGTGGAGCCCGCACCGGGCCAGCTCGAGCACGATGGCGCGTCCGATGCCGCTGGATCCGCCGGTGACGATCGCCACCTGCCCGCGCAGTCTACCCAAGTCGAAGATGGGCTGTGGCTCGGTCTCGGTGCCCACCTCGTCCAGAAGCTGCTCGACGGCCTCGTCCACCCCCTCGCCGCGGGGCATGGCGACCAACTCGCGTCCGTTACCCGGATCCTCCATGCGCGCCTCCGCGCGCCCCTTTCGCTCGGTGGCGTCGTCCGACATCCGCAAAGACTACCGGCGCGCACAGCTGCTTGGCAACGGACCGGGCGCACCGTCACCAGGGCCCGTCAGGAGACCTCCTCTCTCGTCGTCACCCACTGCGTGATGGCCTTCGGCGCCGTGCTTGATCGTGCGCCCCTCGACCAGGAAGACGACATCCTCCGAGATGTTGGTGGACAGGTCCGCCACGCGCTCCAGGTTCTGCGAGACCAGCAGCAGCTCGAGGGCGCCGCCGATGCGCTTGGGATCCTCGAGCATGTGCGTGACCAGGATCCGGAAGAGCGACCGGCGCAGGTTGTCCACCTTGTCGTCCGTGACGCACACCATGCGGGCCGTGCCCGCGTTGCGCGACACGAAGGCCGCGAGCGCGTCGGACAGCATCTCGCGGGTGATGCTCGCCATCTCGCTCAACTCGCGCAGCTCGGGCAGCGGGCTCGTGTCGACCAGGCGGCGGGCGGCCTTGGCGATGTTGACCGCATGGTCCCCGACCCGCTCCAGGTCGTTGGCCACCTTGTTGGTCGCGATGATCTGGCGCAGGTCCGTGGCCATGGGCTGGAAAAGCGCGAGCAGCTCGGTCACGCGCTCGTCCACCTCCACCTCGAGCTCGTCCACGCGGTCGTCGGCGCGGATGATCTCGGCCGCGACGCTGGAGTCGCGGTCCAGGACGGCCTGGACCGCCTGCGCGACGATGCGCTCCACGATCCCGGCCATCTCCATGAGGCGCTGCTGCAACGTGTCCAACTCGTCGTGGAAGTGTCGGCGCCGCATCTGTTCCGTGTTCATCCGAATCTCCCGGTCACGTACGCCTCGGTCCGCTCCTCCCGAGGAGCGGTGAAGATGGTCTCGGTCGGACCGTACTCGATGAGATCGCCCATGTACAGGAAGGCCGTGTAGTCGGAGACGCGCGCCGCCTGCTGCATGTTGTGCGTGACGATGACGATCGTGTAGTCCTTCTTCAGCTCGTAGATGAGCTCCTCGATGCGCTGCGTGGCGATGGGGTCGAGGGCCGAGGCGGGCTCGTCCATGAGCAGGATCTCCGGCTTCACGGCGAGAGCGCGCGCGATGCACAGCCGCTGCTGCTGTCCGCCCGAGAGGTCGTAGGCCGAGACGCCGAGACGATCCTGTACCTCGTCCCACAGCGCCGCGCGCGTCAGCGACTCCTGCACGAGCATGTCCAGGTCCCCCTTGAAGCCGTTGAGACGAGGACCGAAGGCCGCGTTGTCGTAGATGGACTTCGGGAAGGGGTTCGGCTTCTGGAACACCATCCCGATCCGTCGCCGGACCTCGGTCGGGTCCACGTCGTCGTCGTAGAGGTTCTTCCCCTGGAAGTTCACCTCGCCCCTGACCCGCGCGCCCACGATCAGGTCGTTCATACGGTTGAAGCACCGGAGCAGCGTGCTCTTCCCGCATCCGGAGGGCCCGATCAGCGCGACGACCCGATTCGCGGGGATGACCAGCGAGACCTTCTTCACGGCCTCCGTCTTCCCGTAGAAGACGGAGACGTCGCGGGCTTCCAGGGCGGGCTCGCGCCCACCGGTGTCGATGGTGTGGATCGTGGGCATCAGTCGCGTGGACGACGGGGTGCTCGCAGAACGGCCCGCGGCCCGGAAGAATAGATCGGAGTGGCGAGGACTCGTCGACGGGACCATAACATGGCGGTAACGCGCCCGCCCGTCACGGCTTCCGCACCACCAGCGTGAAGCGGATCGTGGTACCCTGCCCCAGCTCGCTCTCCGCCCACACCTGGCCGCCCATCGCCTCCACGAGGTGGCGAACGATGGCCAGACCCAGACCGGTCCCGCCGATGTCCCGGGCGCGCGAGGAATCCGCCCGGTAGAAGCGCTCGAAGATCCTGGGCAGCGCCCGCGAGGGGATGCCCTCCCCGTCGTCGGCGAAGGCGACTTCCGCGATGCCGGGTGCGGGCGTGGTGATGTGCAGATGCAGGTGTCCATCTTCTTCGGTGTGCCGCAGCGCGTTCTCCATGAGGTTGCGAAAGATCTGCACGAGCCCGCGCTCGTCGGCCAGGGCGACCACGTCGCCCTCGATGTCGAACTCGACGCCGCGCTCGGCCGCGCTCTCCTCGAACTGGATCCACGCCTCCTCCGCCACGGAGGCCACCGACACCTCCTCGCGCAGCGGCGCTCCACCCCCCGGACTCGAGGCGGGAGAGGTCGAGCAGGTCCTCCACCAGACGCTGCAGGCGCAGGGTGTTGTCGCGGATGGCGCGCAGGAACTGATCCTTGAGGGGTGGCGGCGGGTCGCCCTCCAGCAGCGTCTCCGCGAACCCGCGGATGGAGGTGAGCGGCGTCTTCAGCTCGTGCGACGCGTTGGCCACGAAGTCGCGGCGGACGCGTTCCAGGCGCCGCGTCTCGGTCACGTCCAGGAAGGTCGTGACCGCCCCTCCCGAATCCAGCTTGCGCGAGGCCACCAGGAGCACACGGTTGCGCACCTGGATCTCCCGCGTCTGGAGGGGGTGCACCACCGATTCCTCCATGAGCTCGCGCAGCTCCTCGTGGCGCACGAGCGAGCCCACCGGCGCGAAGGGCGGGACGTCCCGCGGTAGCCCGAGGAGGATGTGCGCAGCCCGGTTCGCGCGCAGGACGCGGGCGTCGTCCGTGAGCGCCACCACGCCCTCGGCCATCGTGTCGATCAGTGCGCTCATCTCGTCGCGGTCGCGGCGCATCTCCGCGAGGCGGGTCTGCAGCTGCTCCGTCAACCGGTTGACCGCGTGCGCCAGGTCGGCCAGCTCGGCAATGCCGCGCACGCGCGGCGCTCGCACGGAGAAGTCCCCGGAGGCGAGCACGCGCGCGCGCTCGGCCAGGACCACGAGCGGGCGTGCCAGGAGGTGGCTCAGCCAGTAGGCGAGCAGCAACGCCAGCATCGTGGCGGCGAGGCCGGTGAGCGCCACGGTCCGCTGCACCCGGTCGACCGTCCCCTCCACCGTGTCCAGCGGAGCGGCCACGCGCAGGACGACCGGCTCGTCCCGGAAGCGCACCAGGCGGGCCGCGTACAGGAGGGGCAGGCCCACCGTCGCGCTCGTGCGCCTGGCGAACGTGAGGTCCTCACCCGCCAGGGCGCCCACCACCTCGGGGCGCGTGCGGTGGTTCTCGACCTCTCCCATACGCGGCGCCTCGACGTACGAATCGCCGAGCACGACCCCTGATGTGTCGATGAGCGAGACCCGGTAGCCGATGCGCTCGGTGATCGCCCGCGCCACCGAGTCCGCGTCGCGGGCCTCCGTACGCTCGACGATCCAGGAGGCGAGGTCCATCTCCCGACGCAGCTCCGTCCGGTACGTGCCGAGGAGATCTCTCCGGAGCCCCGATCCCACCAGCCCGACGATGAGGAGCACCAGCAGCCCGATGACCCCCAGGAAGCCGCCGAAGAGCGCGTGGTGGATACGGAAGCGCACGAGCCGAAGTCAGATGTGGAGGTAGGACTGGATCTTCAGGGAGTACTCGGTGTCACCCGTCCGGGGCGACCATACGTCGAGGTTGAAGCCGATCTTGTTCTTCCCGGCGACGTAGAGCATGAAGCCGGGCGTCACCAGGAGCCCCGCGTCGTCCGTCGCGTCCGTGTCGGGGTCGCCCCAGCTCAGGCGCAGCAGGGGCTCCACCGCCTCCAGGCGGCGCCCCTCGACGGGCACGTACCATGCCGCCATCCCCTGCATCGCGAGGAAGGTCGGCGCCCCGGTCCCCGCGATCGGCCCCCCAGTTGTCCCCGCCCGCCAGGGCGGCCTGGAGGAGGAGTCCGCTGCGAAAGGCGCCGTAGCTGATGTCCGCGGACCAGGCGGAGGCGTGGTGCGTGCCGTCGAGCGTGTCCGACCGCTCGTGGAGTGCGAGCTGGGCGCCGACGGCGACCCGGCGCGCCACCTCCACGGAGACGCGCCCCGACAGCGACTTCGCCTGGTCGTCCTCGGGCGCGTTCTGGCCGGTACCGTTCGTGGCGGTCGCCATGTAGCTCACGCGCTCGGCCGTGCCCTCGAGCCGAACGCCCTGGTCGCGGCCGGCGTACCCCAGCCCCTCGGTGAAGCGGGAGTAGGAGCACACGCTCCCCACGCCGGTGCATGTGCTCACGCCACCAACCCGGCCGTCGCGCTCGATCAGCGAGAGGTCCGTGAAGCTGTCCAGCTCGAAGAGGTCGAAGGCGCGCTTGAACTGCCCGGCGGAGAGCTTCAGCGCCGGCGAGAAGGTGAAGCGCACCCACGCGTCGCGCAGCTCGGCGCCCCCCGTCGCGGCGAGCTCGGCCTGGACGTGCGCGTCCATGAGCTCGTTCACCACGAAGGTGCCGTTGAGGCGCACTCGACGCAGGGTGAAGCCGCTCGGGTACGCGTCCACGGAGGACGCGGTGTACTGCACGTTCACCTCGCCGCCCAGCGTCAGCGTCGGAGCGGGTGGAGCGGAGGCGGACTGCGCCGCGAGCCCCGGCGCGCAGACCAGGAGCGCACCGACCGCGGCGGACGGAAGACGGGGCATGGGGTCCCTTTCGAGAGTGAGCCGAGGGGGAGAAACCCCTCCGACGCGCGGAATGTTACAGTTCCGTCACGTCGCTTCAAAGCTCACAGCCCGTCGGGCACCTTGAGCCGGTAGCCGAATCCCCGGATCGTCTCGATCCAGTCGCCCGTGGGCCCGAGCTTCCCCCTCAGGCGCCGCACGTGCATGTCCACGGTGCGCGTCTGAATCCGCTCGGACGCGCCCGGCTCCACATCCCACGCCTTCTCGAGGAGCTGCTTCCGGCTCTGCGTCCGCCCCCGCCGCTCCATGAGCGCCTGCAGGAGCCGGAACTCCGTCGGCGTCAGGTTCAGCTCCGTCCCGTCCAGCGTGGCCTCGTGCGAGCCGAGGTCGACCCGGATGGGCCCGGCACGCAGCACCCGCCCGCCCGCCGTCACGCCTGCCTCCTTGACCCGGCGCAGGATCGCCTGGACGCGCAGCACCAGCTCGCGCGGGCTGAACGGCTTCGTGAGGTAGTCGTCCGCGCCGAGCTCGAAGCCCTTGATGCGATCCTCCTGCTCACGCTTCGCGGTGAGCACGAGCACCGGGATGTTCGAGGTCGCGGACTCTTCCTTGAGCCGCAGCAGCACCTCGTCCCCGGTGAGGCCCGGGAGCATCCGGTCCAGCACCACCAGGTCCGGGATGTCGCGCGCGATGGCCTGCAGCGCCTCGATCCCGGTTCCAGCGGTCTCGACGCGGAAGCCCTCCCTCGTCAGCTGGTACGCGATGAGCGCGGCGATATCCGACTCGTCCTCCACCACCAGAACGCGAGGTACCGCGGCGGAGTCCTGGGAGCTTTCCATGCTGACCTTCAGGGCTGTCTGGTTCATGGGAGCGCGCCTCGAAGAGCCCGCTCCCCGGCGGCTAGGTGCCGCGACAGAGGGTGTGCAGCTCTTCCTCGGTGAATGTGTGGTCCGTGTGCTTGGCCGCCTCGAACAGCCGGCCGCACAGCGCTTCGTCCTCGGCGTCGTAGCCGTGGTTCTTCAGCCAGTGCTTGACGTTCGACAGCCCCGACATGGGCTGATCTCGATCACCTGTTGACGCCCCACCAGGGAGGCGGGCACGCCCGAGTAGATGCGGTCCGCCAGCCAGGCGTCGCCCTTCTTCTCCGCCTTCACGATCGCCGCGGCGTGTACGCCGGTCGCCGTGCGGAAGGCGTCCCGGCCCACGACCGGGATAGGAGGGCGGCAGGGGAACGCGACAGGCCCGTGACGTCAGCTCGCAGTAGTCCACCAGTACGGACAGGTCGGCCTCGTGCACGCCCAGGAGCACCAGGTTCACGAGCAAGAGGTCCATCTCGACGTTGCCGCACCGCTCCCCGATGCCCAGCGCGGATCCGTGCACCCGCGTCGCGCCCGCCTCGATCGCGGCCATCGCGTTGGCCAGCCCCAGCCCCCGGTCCCGATGACCGTGCCAGTCGACCTCCACGTCCTCGCCGGAGGGGCGCCACGATCTGCTCGAGGACGAAGCGCACCACCGCGCGGGCCGAATCCGGCGTGGCGTGGCCGACCGTGTCGGCGATGCACAGCCGCTTCGCGCCCCACTCGATCGCGCGCCCGTAGAGCGCCCTGAGCACCTCGGGGCGGGCCCGCGTCGTGTCCTCGGTCACGAACATGACCGGCAGACCTTCGCGTACCGCGAAGGTCACGGCCTCCTCGGAGACCTTGAGCATCTTCGCGAGCGTCCACCCTTCCGCGTACTGCCGGATCGGCGAGCTGCCGATGAAGGTGCACGCCTCGATCGGGATGCCGACCTTCTGGGAGATCTCGGCCACCGGCCGCACGTCGGCGATGAGCGTTCGCGCCGCGCAATTCGGGCGGATGGAGAGCTTCGCGTCGACGATCTCCCGCGCCAGCGCGGTCACGGCCTCCACGGCCCGTGGCCCCGCGCCCGGCAGCCCCACGTCGGCGGTGTGGATGCCCAGCCGGTCCATGAGATGCAGCAGGCGGATCTTGTCCTCGATGGGCGGATCCACCACCGACGCGCTCTGCAGTCCGTCGCGCAGCGTCTCGTCGTCCAACTCGACGCGCCGAACGGTCGACCAGTCGAAGGCGCCGTCCTGGCGGCTCCAATCGTAGATCAGATCCTTCTCGTCCATGGCTCCCCGGCCGTTGGTCCGCGCGGCTGGCACAGGCCCTGAACATACGCCGACGGGTCGGAGCGCGGCACGGACGTGGCCTTCGTGGAGTGGCGGCCCAAGGACTCCTCGCGGGTGGACGGGTCGGCCGACTGGCGACCCAAGGTTAGGAGGAGGCGGTAACGGGGCCCGCCCGCACTAGGTAACGAATGCGTAAAACCGTCCCGTTCACGGGTTCCGGGCGTCGGTTCGGCAACGGATCCGGTCACGCCCGGTCCACGAAGGCACGATACGGGTTCGATCCGGACACGCCACGGCCACGACTCCGCGAGGCCGGCGAGGGCGCCCGCTTCGCGGTCCGGGCGATGCCGCGAACCGTTACGCAACAGTGACCGGATGTTCCCGGAATCGCGCGGTTCCGAGCACACCTTTGGTGCGTGCTGGCCCGGCTCGTCCGGGCCGTTTCGCAGGCTGGCCTCCGAACGAAGGACCCCCACGTATGAGCCTTCTTTCCCGCTCGCTGCTCGTTCCCCTCGCCCTCACCGTCCTGTGCGGCGGCCCCGCTTCGGCCCAGACCGGCTCCGGACGCATCGTCGGCCGGGTCGTCGACGGGGAGACCGGAGCGGCGCTCATCGGAGCTCAGGTGACGGTCCGGGGCACCAACGTGGGCGCCCTCTCGGGCGTGGACGGTCGCTTCGTTCTCGTGCGCGTGCCCGCGGGGACGCTCAGCTTGCACGTGGTCTACCTGGGTCACGGGGAGAAGACGGTCGAAGGCATCGTCCTGCCGGCCGGGGAGACGGTCGTCCAGAACGTCTCTCTCGTGTCCACAGCGATCGAGTTGGAGGGCGTCACGGTATCCGCCGCGCGGGAGAACGGCTCCGTGAGCTCCGCCCTGAACGCGCAGCGCTCCGCGGTCGGGGTCATGAGCTCCACCACGGCCGAACAGATCGCGAGGAGCCCCGACAGCGACGCGGCCCAGGCCGTTCAGCGCGTCAGCGGCGTCACCGTCCGGGACGGCAAGTACGTCTTCGTGCGTGGCCTGGGCGAGCGGTACACCACCACCTCCCTCAACGGAACGCGGGTTCCCAGCCCCGAGCCGGAGAAGAAGGAGGTTCCCCTCGACCTCTTCCCCGCCGGCCTGCTCGAGGCGATCACGACGTCGAAGACCTTCACGCCGGACCAGCCCGGCGACTTCAGTGGCGCCCAGGTCAACTTGAAGACGCGCTCGTTCCCGGCGCATCGCATGTTCCAGTTCTCCCTCTCGGGCGGCTTCAACGACCGCGCCACGGGCAAGGACATCCCCTTCCCGGTCGCGACCGGAGGGGAGTGGCTCGGCATGGCGGCGGCGGACCGGCGCCTCCCGTCCGCGCTCACCGACGTCTCCGACTTCTCACGGCTCACGCGCAGCGACGTGAACGGCCTGATCCGGGGATTCCCCCGCGACTGGACGCTCAGCCAGGCGGCCGGCAAGCCCAACGTCTCAGGCAGCCTGTCGTTCGGCGGTGAGGACCCCGTCCTCGGGCGGAGGATCGGGTACACGGGCGCGTTGTCCTATTCGCGAAGCCAGGAAGTGCACCAGGGTGAGATCCGCGCCCGCGCGGTGCCCGGGGACCAGCAGGGCACGCCCATCCCCTACAACATCTTCGACGGCAGCACGGGTCAGACGAGTGTGCTGTGGGGTGGACTGGTGAACCTCAGTACCTACCTCGGCACGGGCACGAAGCTCGAGCTCAACGGCACGTACGACCGCACCGCCGACAACTCGGCGCACCTCGACTGGGGCACGCTCGAGGAGTTCCAGCAGGTCGACAGCGTGCGCCGCACCTCGATGCGCTATGTGGAGCGAACGGTCCGCTCCGTGCAGGTGCGCGGGGAACACCAACTGGGCGAGCGCCAACGCGTCACGTGGTCCGGGACCTCCTCGGCGGTGTCGCGCGCCGAGCCGGACCGGTCGGATCTGGCCTACGGCTACGAGTTCGCGCCCACGGGCGAGCGACTCCCGCTCGCGTGGCTCGGCTTCATCCCCGAGGCGGCCAAGCGTACGTCCGGGGACCTGTCCGAGGACGTGCTCGGGACGCACCTCGACTACGAGTTGAAGCTCGGCGGCGCCTCGGTGAAGGTCGGCGGCGACTACCGGGACACCCAGCGGAACGCCCACAGCGTCTCGTACAACCTGCGCGCTCTCGGGCTCGACGCCGCGCAGCGCGCCGCCACGCCCGAGGACCTCTTCTACGGCGAGTATACCGCGGGCGCCGCCGCGAAGATCGCGCTGGAGCCGAACTCGAGCGGCGGCAGCTACGACGCCACCGATCGCGTCACGGCCGGCTTCGCGATGGCGGAGATCCCGCTGGGCTCGCGCATTCGCGTCATCGGCGGCGCGCGGATGGAGCGGTGGAACCTGGAGATGTCCGCCGAGCCGACCAGCCAGGCGGTGGTGGACATCACGCGCACGAACACGGATGTCCTTCCTTCGCTCGCGTTCAACGTGAAGCTGTCCGAGAGCCAGACGCTGCGCCTGTCCGCGTCGCAGACGCTGGCCCGTCCCGAATACCGCGAGCTCGCCCCGATCTCGTACCGCGACATGCTCGGCGAGCGGGAGGTCTTCGGCGACTCCAGCCTGGTGCGCACGCTGGTGCAGAACTACGACGCGCGCTGGGAGTGGTATCCGACGTACGACGAGGTCGTGAGCATCGGCCTGTTCGCGAAGCGCTTCGCCGATCCGATCGAGCAGATCGACGTCGCCACCTCCGGGGTGTCGCAGCTCAGCTTCATCAACGCCGCCTCGGCGACGAACTACGGGGTGGAGCTCGAGCTGCGGAAGCGTCTCGGCTTCCTCTCCCCCGCGCTGGACCCGATGTCGATGTTCGCGAACGCGACGCTCATGAGGAGCCGAATCAACACGAGCAACAGCACGCTGTCGGCCCTCACCAACGACAACCGGCCCATGGTCGGCCAGGCGCCGTACGTGGTGAACGCCGGGATGACGTGGACCAGCGACCTCCGACGCCCTCAGCGCCACGCTCCTCTACAACGTGGTCGGCAAGCGCATCACGTCGGCGGCCGTCACGCCGATCACCGTGGACACGTACGAGCAGCCGCGCCACCTGCTCGACTTCTCCGTGCGCTTCCCCTTGAAAAGCGGGATGACGGGCAAGTTCGACGCGAAGAACCTGCTCGACGCCCCCTACGAGGAGCTGCAGGGCGACGTGGTCCGCTATCGGTATACGCTCGGCCGGTCCTTCTCGCTCGGGATGAGCTGGAAGCTGCAGTAGGAAAGCCTCTGCCGTCCTCGTCCGGACGCACCGAGCGCCCCCGACGGAGTCCTCGTCGGGGGCGCTCCGCGTTCAGAGCCGATCCACCCGCGCCGCGTGACGACATCGTTACCACTCGGTCGCCAGGACCACACACGGGCGCTCCATGTTCGGGTGTCTATGCCGTTCGAGGCACCGCACCGTAACACGGAGAACACGTTCGATGAGATCCAACGCTCGCAGACTCCTCCCGCTCGCCGCCGCCGCCCTCGTGGGCGTGTCCATGGCGGCGTGCAGCAGCGACTCGCCGACAGTGACCCCCGAGCCGCCGGCCGCCCCCACCGGCGTGAACGCATCCGCCTCGGGAACGACCTCGATCACGGTCGCCTGGAACCAGGTGGGTGGGGCTACCAGCTATGAGGTCGACCGGGACGGGTCCAACGTCGCGTCGAACCTCAACTCGACGTTCTTCGAGGACACGGGGCTCACGCCGGCGACGCAGTACAGCTACGTCGTGCGCGCCGCGAACGCGGACGGCAAGAGCGGCGACAGCTCCCCGGTTTCGGCCACGACGGACCAGGAGGCACAGGAAGGCCCGAAGGTCGCCACGGTGACCGGCATTCCGCTCAGCCGTACGTTCTTCGCCGATACGACCTACGTGCTGCAGGGCTACGTGAAGGTCAGCAACGGCGCGACGCTCACGGTCGAGGCGGGCACGACGGTCGTCGGTGACACGCTGGTGCCCGGTAGCTCGCTCTGGATCCTGCGCGGCTCCAGGATCATGGCGGAGGGCACGGCGGACGCGCCGATCGTCTTCACGTCGCAGCGCACCGCCGGCAACCGCGCCCCCGGTGACTGGGGCGGGATCATCATGGTCGGCAACGGCCTCATCAACCGTACCGCCAGCCCGATCTTCACCGAGGGCCCTGTCGGCGCCGCCGAAGACTACTCGGGCGGCACGGACTTCGACGACAGCTCGGGCTCCCTCAAGTACGTCCGTGTCGAGTTCGCCGGCTATGACATCTCCAACGGCAGCGGGCAGGAGCTCAACAGCATCTCGAACTACGCCGTTGGGCGTGGCACCACGCTCGACTACGTGGAGGTCATGGCCGGGCTGGACGACGGAATCGAGTCCTTTGGCGGCGCCGGCGACTACCGGCACATCGTCTCCTTCGAGACGGGCGACGACCACTTCGACTGGACCGAGGGCTTCCAGGGCCGCGCGCAGTACCTGATCGCGCTGCAGACCTCGGTGCTCGCGCCGCGTCCCGGAACGGGCACGGTGTCCAGCGATCCGCGCGGCTTCGAGGGTGACGGGTGCGAGAGCGACAAGGCGGGATGCACGTTCGCGAACACCCCGTACTCGATGCCGGTGTGGGCCAACTTCACGGTCGTCGGCCCCGGCACGGGCGTCTTCTCCACCACCGACGGCAATGGCGCCGTGGTCCGCCGTGGCGGCGCGGCCAACTTCGTGAACGGCATCCTCGCCCGCTGGCCGGGTGTCGGCTTCAGCATCCGCGACGACGAGACGAAGGCGCTGATGGACGCGGACTCCCTCTACATCCGCAACGTCTACCTCGTCGAGAACGGGAACAACTTCGAAACGGCCTCCAGCGGCAAGTTCGGCTTCGTGGTCGGAGACAGCGCCACGGCGTGGAACGTCACCGAGGCCGCGATGGCCGACGTCTTCACGGGCGCCCTGCCCGGCAGCGGCACGGACATCACCGCCGCGAACCTCAACCTCGCGCTCAAGAGCGGTGCAGCGGCCGAGTCGGCCGGTCTGGCGGACTTCACCGGCACCCCGCTGGCGGCCCGGGTGATGGACTTCTTCGGCGGGGCCATGCCCGCCACGTCGTACGTCGGCGCGATCGATCCGTCCGCCGCGACGAAGTGGTACGAGGGCTGGACGCAGTTCAAGCGCAACTAGAGATCGCGAACGTTCCCAGCGGCGGCCGGGTGGCGTCATCGCCCAGCCGCCGCTGCCGTTCCACTTCGAAGACCCGACATGAGACGACATCCCGCCTTCGCCCTCCTGCTCCCCGCGCTGCTCATCGCGTGTGAGGGGCGCACCCCGCCCTCCGACTCCCTCGCGGCCGCGGAGCCTTCCGCGGGCGTCGTGGTGGACAGCGTGCTTCCCATGGACGTCGCGCTCGATCGCTTCCGCGCGGATCTCCCCGAGGCCCGGACGCTGAAGAGCGGCGCCGCGACGAGGGACGGTCTCGTGCGAGGCGTGGTCGACGCGCTCGCGGCGAGCGACACCTCCGCGTTCGAGACGCTTGCCGTGGGCCGCGCCGAGTGGGCCTGGCTGTACTTCCCCTCCTCGAGCGTGGCGCGGCCGCCCTACGAGCTGCCACCGGCTCTGGCCTGGTTCCAGCTACAGGAGCGGAACCGCCGGGGCGTGCTCCGAGCGCTTCGTGAACTGGGCGGGCATGCGCTGGACTATCGGGGGTACACCTGCGACCCGGAGCCCACGGACGAGGGCGCGAACCGCCTTTGGACGCAGTGCGTCGTCACCATCGGCCGCGACGGGCAGTCCCCTGTCACCCTACGGCTCTTCGGCGCCATCCTGGAGCGGGACGCGCGCTACGCCGTCCTCAGCTACACGAACGACTTCTGACCGGTGCGCGATCCGCGGAGCCGCCGCGACGCGCCCCTGTCATGTCGGACCTCCGTCCACTACGGTGGTGGATGAGCACGCCCCGGGATCCGCTCGGCGACCGGTCCGCCCTTCGCCTGATGGACGACCCGCGCGTCGCGTCCGCAGTCGCGCACGCGGCGGCAACCGACGAGGAGACGCTCGCCGACCAGATCGCGCTCACCGAGGTGCCCGCCCCACCGTTCGCCGAAGAAGCCCGTGCGGCCGCGATGGCGGGGCGCCTGCTCGGCGCCGGGCTCTCGGACGTGCGCACGGATGCCATCGGCAACGTCGCTGGCGCTCCGCCCCGGCGCGTCCGCGGCCGCTCCGGTGGTGCTGTCCGCCCACCTGGACACCGTCTTCCCCGCCGAGACCCCCATCGCGGTCCGGCGCGACGGTGACCTCATGGAGGCGCCGGGAATCTCCGACGACGGCCGCGGCCTGGCCGTGCTCCTGGCCGTCGCGCGGGCTCTCGACGCGGGCGCGATCACGACCCGCGCGCCCATCCTCTTCGCGGCCACGGTCGGCGAGGAGGGTGTGGGCGACCTCAGGGGCGCGAAGCACCTCGTGGGGCCGTCGGGCGCGGGGCGCGGCGCGGCCGCCTTCATCTCGATCGACGGGGCCGGCCTCGACCGGGTGGTCGCGCACGGCCTGGGCTCGCGTCGCTTCCGCCTCCGCGTGCGGGGGCCCGGGCGGGCACTCCTGGCTCGACTGGGGACTGGCGAACCCGATCCACGCGCTGGGGAGGGCGGTGGCCTCGATGGTGGCCCTCCCCCTCCCTACCGACCCGCTCACGACGCTGACCGTCGCGCGCTGGGGCGGCGGCACGAGCATCAACGCCATCGCCCAGGAGGCCTGGGCGGAGGTGGACTGCCGGAGCGCCTCGGACGACCACCTGGAGCGCACCGAGGCGGCGGTGCGGGACGCGGTGCGAGCCGCGACCGCGGCGGAGAACGCCCGGGCGCGGAGCGCGGCGTGCTGGAGGCGCACGTCGAGACCATCGGGGTGCGGCCGGCAGGGACCACCGACCCGGACGCGGGCCTGGTGCGTGCGGCCCGCCTTGCCACCGAGGCCGTGGGGGTGGACCCGATCCTCGCGCTCTCGTCGACGGACGCCAACGCCGCCATGGCCGCGGGGATCCCCGCCGTCACGCTGGGCGGCGGCGGCGAAGCCGGCGGCGCGCACACCACCGCCGAGTGGTATCGGAACGTGCGCGGTGTGGAGGGGGTCGCGCGGGCGCTCTACACCGTGGTGCTCAGCGCCGGCATGGCCTCCTGAACGGCGCCGGGCCGACTGGACGGCTTCTAGCGCCCCTCGACCACCGAGTGGTCGGTCACCAGCAGCGACCCCGTCACGCCGCGGATGACGGCGTGCCCACCCACGAGCGAGTCGGTCAGGCGGGCGTCGACCAGCGTCGCGTGCGGACCCACCACGGTGTCCCGCAGCTCGCAGCGCTCCGCCCGGGTGCCCTTCTCCAGCGTGACGTTGGGCCCGATGCGGCCGCCCTTCACCACCACGTCCTCCTCGAAGCGTACGGGCTCGATGATCTCCGCGTCCTCGACCACCGCCGAGGCGTGCGCACCGCCCCGTCCCGTCTCGACCAGGTGGTGGTTGGTCTCCAGCAGCGTCTCCGGCTTCCCCGCGTCCCACCACCCCTCCACGGGGGCCGTGAGGATCTTCGCGCCGTGGTCCACCATGTACTGGAAGGCGTCCGTGAGGTAGAACTCGCCCCCCGGTCCCGGGTCACGGGAGAGCGCGTCGTGCACGCCCTCGTAGAGGAGCTTCCAGTCGCGGATGTAGTACAGGCCGATGTTGGCGAGCTTCGAGATCGGCTCCTTCGGCTTCTCGACGATGCGGGCCATCGTGCCGTCCTCGCCGGTCACGATCACCCCGTAGCGCTGGTAGTCCTCCACTTCCTTCGCCCACATCAGCCCGGCGTACTCCGGACCGAGGTCGCGGACCTTCGTGTAGTCGACCTCGAGCACCGCGTCCGCGAAGACGATGAGCACCTCCTCGTCCACGAACGGCTCGGCGAGCGCGATGGCGCCCGCGGTGCCGTCCTGGACCTCCTGCACCACGTAGTGCGCCTTCAGGTCCGGGTACTCCTCCGCGATCCACGTCTGGACGGTCTCGCGCAGGTGGCCGACGATGAAGACGATCTCGGTGACGCCCACCGCGATGAGGTCGTCGAGGATGAAGCCCAGCACCGGCTTTCCGGCGACCTTGAGGAGGGGCTTCGGGGTATGGTGCGTGTGCGGCCGGAGGCGGGTACCCTTCCCGGCCAGAGGAATGATGGCTTTCATCGTGCTCGGGTTTGGCGTTTGCGCCCTTTTGGGGCGCGGAACATACCCGAAAGCGCCATGTGGTGTAAACTGCGGCGAGCCCCCTACAGCGTAGCGGAGAACGTACCCATGAACCTCATCCGTCGCCTTCCGACCCTCCTCCTGGCGCTCTCCGCCTGCGGGGGCCGACCGGCCGGAGCCCAGACCCCTGCCCCACGCGACGACGGACGCGCCCATCCCTATCTCTACGAGGTGGCCGGCCCCCGATCGGGGCCCCAGGAGATGCCGCAACAGGCGCCCCCCTTCATCGAGGTGTCGGGAAGCGGCACCGCGACGATCTCGCCCGACATGGCCTACGCCTCCTTCGCGGTCGAGACGCGCGCCGACTCGGCCGGCGACGCCGCCGCGCGCAACGCCACGGTCATGGACGCCGTGGTGCGGGCCCTGAAGGGCGCGCGCATCGAGGGGCTGCGGGTCGAGACGTACGGCTACAACCTGCAGCCGCAGTACGCCTACCCGACCCAGGACGGCAACAACCGCACCCGGGTGATCGACGGATACACGGCCATCAACAACGTGCGGGTCACGGTGCCCGACGTGAACGCGGTCGGCCGCGTCATCGACACCGCCATCGGCGCCGGCGCCAACCGCGTCTCCTCGCTCTCGTTCGAGGCCTCGGACACGGAGCCGGCCCGGCAGGCGGCGCTCACCGCGGCGGTGCGCGCGGCCCGCGCGCAGGCGGGAGCGATCGCACAGGCGCTGGGCAGGCAGCTGGGGCCCGCCATGGAGGTCCACGGCGGCGCGTCGGACACCCCGTCCCGTCCCAACCTGTCCGGTGCCATGATGTTGCGCGCCGAAGCCGCCCCCACGCCCATCGAGGCCTCCGACCAGACCGTCACGGCCTCCGTGACGATCCGCTTCGCGCTCGGCCCGGCGACGGGCGGGCGATGAGCACGCCGGAGGACGCGAGTCCGGGACGCACCTACGCGATCCCCTTCGACGGCGTGTGGAAGGCCGCGCTCGCCCTGGCCGACGGAGGAATCGAGGGCTGGCACATCGTCGAGGCCGACGACGGTCGGGGCGTGATCCGGGCTCGACGCGACGGCGCGCTCCTACGCAAGGAGATGGAGGTGCGCATCGACATCGGCCTCGACGAGAACGCCCAGACGCGCGTCGGGCTCGAGGCCCGCGCCACCGACGGGAAGGGCGACGGGCGCCTGGGGCGCCGGACGCTCGCCGCGTTCGTCGATCGCCTGGACGCCGCGCTGGACGCGGAGGGGACCCGAATCGGAGACGCTTCGCGTGCCCCCACCTGGAGTTCCTGACGCCCAGAGGGCTACCTTCCGGCCGTCATGAAACGCCCGTCCCCTCCGGCCCCGGCCCTGGCCCTGGCCGCCCTGGTCGTCCTGACCGGGTGCGGCCCCTCCGAGCCCGCCCCCACCCGCGACGCCGTGACGGCGGGCGGGGAGAGCGCGCCCGGAAACTTCCGGGGCCGCATCTACGAACGGAACTTCGTGTTCACGACGCTCACCGGTGACAGCACGTTCCTCGTGCCATGGCTCATGAGCGCGCAGACGCGGCCCGGCGGCGTGGACCGCCACGCACGGGGCTCGCTCGCGCGCGGCACCGCGTGGGATGCGTTCTACGACGCGTCGTGGACGACGCCCCCGACCCGCGTGCCGTGGCGGATCATCCCCCACGGCAACCTCCGTCTCATGGTCGGCGAGGGCGACGCCATCGAGCAGATCCTCTTCTCCGAAGGCCCCCGACAGCTCGAGCTCGAGCTGTCGGGCGACCCGCTCATCGAGTGGACCGGCGTCCAGGGTCAGACCTACCGGCTCATCGACGCCGCGATCTACATCTCGGATCGGCGCGTGGGCGGCATGGCGCTCGACATGGCGCGGGTGCACGGCTCCGACGAGTCCGCCGAGGGCGACTGGGCGTTCCTGGTCTCGGGAGACTCCCTCCAGGTCGTGCTCGAGAACCCCTCCGCCGCCGCGCCCGGCACACCGGGAGCCTGCCGCGGGTGGGCGCGCCTCGATTTCCGCGACCCTGCAGTGGCCGTCACTGACGATCGACTGGGCGGAGGTCCGCGCCTACCAGCCGGCGCGCCAGGACGTGCCGGTGTCGTGGACCATCACCTCGCTGGAGGACGACGTGGAGGGCGTCCTCCAGGTGCAGTCGGCCCAGATCCAGGCGGGAGACGGTCCTGGTCCCCTCCTCCCGGTGGACGCGCTCTTCCTGGTTTCCGGAACCCTGCAGGTGGAAGGCGCCGCCTACCCCGTGCGCGGACTCTTCAGGCACACACGCCCGTGAACGACGACATCATCCGCGCCCTGGTCACCATCGGCGTGGGCGCCATGGCAGGTGGTGTGACGAACACCATCGCCATCTGGATGCTCTTCCATCCCTACGAGGCACCCCGGATCGGCCCGTGGCGCATCCGCTTCCTCCAGGGAGCGGTGCCCAAGAACCAGCCACGGCTGGCGGCCGCCATCGGCCGCACCGTGGGCAACCGACTCCTCACGCCGGAGGACCTGGAGAACACGTTCACGAACGTCGAGTTCCGCAGCGCCTTCGACCAGCGGCTCGGGATCTTCGTCGAGGAGATCCTCCAGCGCGAGCGCGGCTCCGTGCGCGACCTCCTCCCGCCCACCCTCCTGGAGGAGCTGGAGCCGGTGATCGAGGAGGTGGTGGAGATGGGGCTGGTCCGCCTCGCGGAGTACCTCGAGTCGGAGCGCTTCGAGGAGTCGATGCACCGCCGCGCCGACGACCTCGTGAAGACCATCGCCGACGAGCCGATCCGCGGCGTGCTCACCCCCGCGCGCGGCGCCGCCCTCGAGGCCGCCCTGGAGGACTGGCTCCAGAACGCCGTGGAGAGCGAGGACTTCCGGCAAGCGCTGGAGGATTACCTCGAGCGCGGCTCGCGCCGGCTGCTGGTGCCGGGCCGCACGTTCGAGGAGATCCTCCCGCTCGGGCTGGTGGGCTCCTTCGAGAAGGCGATCGCCAGCTATCTGCCGCTCGCGATCGAACGGCTGGGCAAGCTCCTCGAGGACCGGAACGCACGAGCGAAGCTCGAGGCGACGATCCACGAGCTGCTCCACCGCTTCCTGCGCGATCTCAAGTTCCACCAGCGCGTGGTGGCCCGCCTGGTGGTGACCGAGGACACGGTGGACAAGGTGCTGGACACCATCGAGCGCGAGGGCGCCGAACGGCTCTCCGAGCTGCTGCGGGACGAAGCGGTCCAGAGCGCCATGGCGAAGGGCGTCAACGAGGCCGTCGTCGATTTCCTGCGGCGCCCGGTGACCTCCGTGCTCGGCGAGGCCGACGACACGAGCGTCGTCGAGGCGCGGGGGACGCTCGCGGGTTGGGTGATGGGGATGGCCCGCGACCCCGGCTCGCGCGAGTTCCTCGTCGAGAAGCTCCACGAGGGGCTCGAGAAGATCGGCGCGCGCACGTGGGGGGAGGTCCTGGAGCGGGTACCCCGCGAGCGGGTGGCGGAATGGCTGGTGGGGGCGGCCCGCAGCGAGGCGGCGGCCAAGGGCTACCGGGAGGCCGCACACCGCCTGGTGGCGATGCTCCTGGAGCGACCGATCGGCATGCCGGCCCGGTGGAT
Organism: uncultured Gemmatimonadales bacterium; assembly: GCA_963823035.1. GTDB lineage: Bacteria > Gemmatimonadota > Gemmatimonadetes > Longimicrobiales > Gaopeijiaceae > SZUA-318. The sequence goes on along the minus strand of CAWGKG010000010.1, from coordinate 352,012 downwards.
GCCGGAGGGAGCGCCCGACCGCATCGAGGGCGCGCTGAGCGAACCTGTGTGGGAGTGGCTGCAGACGCAGGTGCCCGACGTGGTCCAGCGCCTGGACGTGGCCCGCCGCGTCGAGGAGAAGGTGCTGGAGTTTCCCACCGTCAAGCTGGAGGAGCTCGTGCGCAAGGTGACGGACCGCGAGCTGAAGCTGATCGTGCGGCTCGGCTACGTACTCGGCGCCGTCATCGGGGTCCTGCTGGTGGGCGTGAACTCGCTCTTCCACTGAGGGGGGTCGCTCCCCCCTCCGCCCTCAACGGTCCTCGGGGCGCTCCAGGCGGAAGGCGTGACGGGGCTTGAGGCGCTGACCGCGCGCGGTCACCTTCCTCTGGACCCAGGCCAGCGGCGTGAAGTGCCGCTGGGCCTTCTGGCTCTCCCTCCCCAGCTCCATGTTGCGCTCGAGGTCGTCGAGCGTCTGATCGTACTTCCCGGGAAGGCCCAGCCAGATGCCGAGCCCGACGGCAGCCAGGGCGACGAGGATCTTCAGAACCAGCATCTCTTCGTGCTCCTCGGGGGTCGTGGGTCTCCCCTTCGACTACCTGGAATGTCGCGAAGCGTTCCCCCGCCTCAGGCCTTGCCCAAGGACTCCAGCGCCAGCAGCACCAACCCGATCGACAGAATGATGGCGACGGCGTTCGTACCCACGGCCACCATGGCCACGACCGACCAGAAGATCATGTGGGTGAAGAGGTATCCGCCGGGAACGAGGTCTCGCATGGCTGGGTCGGCTGAGGGTCCGGGATCGACGACGCGGAAATATGCGGTGTGCCCACGGGGTTGTCGACCCCGGGACGAGGGCTCAGTCGAGGGCCTCGTAGGGTCCGGGATCCGGCTGACGGTCCTCCGCCCGCTTCCGCGCCTCCGTGAGGTACCCCGCCTCCAGGCGCAGGAGGTTGCTGATCTTGCGCATGAGATAGTCCTCCTTGCTCGCCAGCTCGCCGTCCGAGTAGACGAGGCCCCACATGATCTCGGCGAGCACCATCTTCTGGCCGAGCGAGTAGTTCTCCGCGATCAGGTTGGTGAACTGCCAGAGATCCACTGCGCTCGTCCGCGCCTCCTCCGCGAGGTTGAGCAGCCGTTCGGCCTCCTCGGCCCCCAGGCCGAACTGGCGGCGCACGGCCGACTCGACGTGCTGGCGCTCGTCCTCCGTGAACTCGTCGTCCGCGTGCGCCAGCTCCAGGAGGAGGGCGCACGCGGCGAGCCTGAGATCCTTGCGTGACGCATGCTCCTCCGCTTCGGGCGGCGGAGACATCGAGGTGCGGAAGAAGTTCTTGATCGCTTCGAGCATCGGGTCGGCTCCGTCGGGTGGCTGGTACGCGCGAATCTAGTGCGGTGCCGCGGAAATCCGCGAGCCACCGAGAGCCCCGAGGCGCTGAATCCTGACGCCCGCGAGCGGTCCGGGCTCCCCTGGTCCCGCTACGGCTCCAGATCGCGCACCCGTCGGACGCCGGCCCGCAGGGGCAGCATCACCGCCGCCGCCGTCAAAGCGAGCACGCCCGTGCCCCCCAGCACGAGCGGCAGGACGCCCACCTCCGGCGCGTCCGGACGGAAGCGGGCCGCGAGGAAGAGGTAGACCGGCCACGCTTCCATGACCACCACGCCGGCCAGATAGGTCACGGCGGACATCATGAAGAGGAGGCCGCCGAACGAGGTGGGGATCTCGGCGACGTTCTCTGTCTCGTAGTTCGGGTAGAGCGCCCCGAGCCCCAGCGCGAGCGCGGTGAGCGCGAAGGTCACGCCGACCATGGTGACCGTGGTCAGGACGAGCACGAAGGTGGACGCCTTCAACACCACGTTCGTGATGACGATGAGCGGGAGCGCCACCAGCAGGAGCGGGAGCGTCCCGACCCAGTACTTCGCCCAGAAGAGCGTCTTCACGTCGAGCGGCGAGGAGCGCAGCAGCCACATCATGCGCCCTTCCAGAGACATGGCGGGGAAGACGAAGCGCGCCGCGATGGCCGCCACCACGAAGCCCGCCAACCCCAGGTTCAGGAACGAGACCACGTTGATGAGGAAGAAGGACACCTGCTCTCCCGAGTAGAGCGGGAGCACCGTGATGTTGTAGACGTAGACGGCGACGAGCACGGCCAGGAGCACCAGCTGCGACCACTGCGTGGTGTCGCGGAAGAAGACGCGCACCTCCTTCGCCACCATGCTGCGCGTGTCGGAGCGGGCGCCCGCCATGAGGCGGTCCACCAGGCGCGATCGCAGCCTGCCCTCGCGCCGCTCGGCGCCCTCCTGCGCGCGCGTGAACCCCATGCCGAACCAGCGGACGTGCAGCCAGGCGCCCAGCACGACGAACGCCGCCGCCGTGCTCCACAGGAGGAGGAAGGGGAACGGCTCGAACACCCCGTTCAGCCACGACATCAGGGCTCCGGAGGCCCATTCACTCGGAAGCCAGGGCGACGTGGGCGTGCGCAGCACGGCCATGAAGTCGACCAGGTCGCGGAACTCCTCCGGGCGCACGAGCCGCTCCGGCCGGAGGAAGCGGAAGAGCACCACCACGCCCGCCGCGGCGAACAGCCCGACGAGCGCCAGCAGGTCCCGCGTCCGCCGCGCCGGAAAGACGTTCACCAACACCAGCGTGACCGCGCTCCCGAGCACGGCCGGCACCACGAGAAAGGGTACCATGGTCGCGACGGCCAACAGGTAGAACGGCAATCCGGCCGCGTACACCGCGCCGTACGCCGCGATGAGCGGGACGGACAGCAGCGCCACCATCCACGAGGAGTCGACGATGGTCTCGGTCAGGCGCGCACCGTACACGCGCACCGGATCGAGCGGCGCAGCCACCAGCAGCTCCAGGTCGTCCGAGAGGAAGAAGGTGGACAGCGCGGTGATCACGTTCGAGAGGATCAGGATCATCAGGAAGGTGAGCAGCGCGATGCCGAGCAGCTTGGCCGCGAGAAGGTCACCGATCCCCTGCGTGCCGCGGAAGTAGAGCAGCATGCGGAAGATCACCGCGAAGATCAGCGCCCAGAAGAAGAGGGCGACGAAACCGAGGAGCCCCGCCTTGAACCACCGGCCCTCGTCGGAGCGGGCACGGTTCAGCTTCGTGCGCAGCTTCGGGCGCAGCAGCCAGGCGATGCCCGTCGGTCGGCGGGCGCCGGCCGTGCTCACGGCTCGATCGCCTCGCCCAGCCCGCGGATGACGTCGGCCATGTCCTCGCCGCCCGTCACCTTGAGGAAGATCTCCTCCAGGTGGGCGCCGCCCGCGTCGACCTGGGCGCGCAGCTCTTCCATGGTGCCGAGGGCGATCACCTGCCCACCGCTGATGATCGCGATGCGGTCGCACACCGCCTCGGCCACCTCGAGCGTGTGCGTCGACAGGAAGACCGTGCCCCCCTGGTCGACGAAGGCCCGCAGCAGGTCCTTGAGCAGGCGCGCCGAGCGCGGGTCCAGCCCGACCATCGGCTCGTCCACGACGATCACCTCGGGCTGGTGGATGAGCGCCGAGCTGATCAGGAGCTTCTGCCGCATCCCGTGCGAGTAGCTCTCGATGAGCTCGTTCTTCCACTCCATGAGGTGGAAGAGCTCGAGCAGGCGGTCGGCGCGCGCCTCCGCCGCCGGGCCGTCCTTCCCCCACAGCCCCGCGACGAAGCGCAGGAACTCCCCGCCGGAAAGCTTCTCGTAGAGGAAGGGGCGGTCGGGCACGTAACCCATGCGCGTCTTCGCGGCCGCCGGGCGCCGGGCCAGGTCGTCTCCGCCGATGAGGATGCGTCCCGCGCTGGGCTGGAGCACGCCCGCCACCATGCGGATCGTGGTGGTCTTGCCCGCGCCGTTCGGGCCGAGGAACCCGAAGATCTCACCCCGCGGCACGTCGAGCGTCAGCCCGGCGACGGCGGTGAAGCCCCCGTAGCGCTTCACCACGCCCTCCAGGCGCAGCATCGGCTGCTCGGCGCGTTCGCTCACTGGACGACCTCGATGCCGAGGTTCCCGATCAGGCGGACGATCTCCACCTGCTCGGCCAGGCCGCCCACCACGAAGCGGATGTGCGAGGCGTCGGCGGGCACCTGACCGAACGTCGGGTCCATCGCCACCCACTCGCCCAGCCACACCTCGGGCCAGGCGTGGTAGAAGAACGCCCCGTTCACGTAGACCAGCCCGACGGCCGTCCGTGCGGGCAGGCCGAGCGCGCGCGCCATCGCCACGTACAACACGGTGTGCTCGTTGCAGTCACCCCGCCGCGTCTCGAGCACCTGCACGGCGTTCGGCACGGAGAACGTGATCGCCTTCTCCAGCATCCCGTGCACGGACGTCGTGAGCGCGCGCGCGACCTCCTTCGGGTCCTGACGCCACGAGGCGCGCGCCTGCGTCACCTCGCGGGCACGGGCCAGGATGCGGGGGTCGTCGCTCTGGATGAGCGGCTCGGGCTCGAGCTCCTCGCGGAGATCCATGCGCGGGTAGGGCAGCCGATACCCGGGATCGATCGCGTCCCAGTCCTCGCGGCGCACGATGAGCGTGTCGCCGTGCATCGTCTGGCGCCCACCGTCCAGCTGGAAGCCCGAGAGGTCGACGCCCGTGAGGCGGAAGCGCAGCTCCTGGAACTGCTCGACGTCCTCGAGATCCACGTCGCTGCGCACCGCCGTGGAGAGGATGACGTCGGAGTCCACGGCACCACCGCTCGCGGTCCGGCGAGCGTCCTCCTGGGACTGGCGCGCCAGCTCGTACTCGGTCTTCTCCATCTCGAAGCCGAGCGGGCTGGCCGAGCGGATGATCCGCCCGTCCTCGTCGATCCAGCTCTCGACCTGGATCCCCCCGAACGCCTCCGTGACGCGCCAGGCCGGGATGGAATCCCAGTGCGCGGGCCGCCAGCGGCCGGTGCCAGGGTCCAGAGCCGCACTGTCCGGCACCACCAGCGTGTCGTGCTCGAGCACGCGCACCTCGACGGTGCGGGTCCCGAGCGTGGTGGGGTCGAACACCGGGAAGCGGACGCTCGACCCCACCTCGAGCCCCTCCCCCACCGCCAGCCGGATCGGCACCACCGAGGAGAACACCGGAGGCTGCTCCAGACGGAAGTTCAGCTTCTGCTCGCTCCCCGCAGAGCGGATGGAGACGTGCAACGTCGTGTCGGCGCTCACGCTGCCGCTCGCCTGGAAGCGTCCGACCTCGCTGTCCAACGAGAAGGTGAAGTCCTCCATGACCAGCGCCGGGCTCAGCTTGACGCGGGTGCGCGCCACGGCCGTACCGGTCTGGCCCAGCGCGGGGAGCTCCAGGTTCATGAAGTCCTCGAGCTCGAAGCCGTCCGGGAGCGTGTCCAGGCGCGACGTGGCCAGCCCCACCGTGCGGCCGCCCATCGTCAGCGTGTAGAAGCTGACCCCGGGAGCGAGGGACAGCGCCGCCTCGGTCAGGCGCGCCAACTCCGGCTGGAAGTACTCGCGGCGGACCTGCCACCCGACCATCGCGAGCCAGACCAGGACGATCGCGCCCCCCAGGACGCGTCTCACGGGCAGGCGGGCGCGATGGGGGTGCGGCAGGGAGGCATCCGCATCGGTCCGGCAGTCAGCCGAGCTGGGGGAAGCGGTCCCGCGTCAACTCGGCCGCCAGCCGATCGAAGACCTCGGCCTCGTACCCGCCGGAGACCACGATCGTCAGATCGAGCGGGGGGAGGCCTTCGTCCAGGTGATCCACCAGGATCTGCAACTGGGCGCGCGCGGCCGCCTCGGCATCGAGGTGCCCCGCGCCCGCGCCGAGGGGCGGCATCGCCAGGGACGTGAGCGCCCAGTCCGCCGCGCGGCGCAGCCCGTTGCGCAGCGCGCGCTGCACGGAGAGGGGCGTTTCGGGCTCCTCCTCGGAGGCGGTGACGATGTGGATGATGAACGATGCGGGAAGGTCGCCGGCGGGTGTGATGACCGCGCTTCCGGGCGGAAGGCTACCCAACTGCTCGAGGCGTTTCGTCACCGAGGGCCCCGCCGCGGTGACCACGTCGCGGGCCGCCTGGGTGAGGGGCGCCAGGTCCGATCGGATGGGTCGTAGGATCCCCTCCCGGCCCTGCTCGGAGAGGACGCCCGTGCGTACTTGGATCACCTGCTCTGCAGCTCCCTGAACCGCCGGTACATCACCGTGGCCTCTTCTGGAAGATGCTTCCGGTCGTACAGGATGCCCAGGGTGAAGAAGGCCTTCGCGTTCGTCGGGTCGAGCACCGTCGCGCGCTCGAGGGCCTCGAGCGCCTCGTCGACCCGTCCCAGCCGGTTCAGCGCCTCACCGCGGTAGTAGAAGGCAGTGGCGTGCTCGGGATCGCGCTCGCACACCCACCGCAGCTCGGCCTCGGCCTGTGCGTAGACGCCGCGCCGGAAGTAGAGGATCCCGAAGCTCGTGCGGACCTCGGGGTCGTCCGGATGGAGCCGCAGCGCGCGCCGCAGCCCCACCTCCGCCTCGTCGTAGCGGCCGAGGAGGGCCAGCGTGGAGCCGAGATTGTTGAGCACCTCGACGCTGTCCGGATCGAGCCGGGCCGCGGCCTCGAACTGCTCCAGCGCCAACCCGTGCTGTCCCACCGCCCCGTAGAGCGCGCCGAGGTTGTTGCGGGCCTTGAGGTTGCCCGGGTTCTCCGACAGGATGTCCCGGTACAGCTCGGTCGCTTGCTCGACCTTTCCCTCACGGACCTTCTGCTTCGCCCGGGCCAGCCGCTCGCCCGAGGGTGGCGGCACCCGTCCGGCCCCCTCCGGCGCGGGCGACGCCGGCGCGGAGGGCTTCGAGGCGGGCCGCGGCGCAGCGGCAGGCTCCAACCCGAGGTTGTGCTGCTGGGGCGGAGCCTCGCGCTCGGGAGCCGCCTCGGGTTCGCGGGCCCCCTCCGGCTCCGGGGCTGCCTCGGACCCGGGAGCGGCCGCAGACCCAGGGGCCGTCTCGGGCTCCGCGTTGGACAACAGCTCCACCTGCTCGACGCCGTCCTCCGCGGTCCCGTTCCGAGCCTTCCCGCGCCTTCTCGCGCTCACGCTCCCGCCTCCGCCCCGCGACGCACCTCACCCTGCCATGCCGCGAGCCGCTCTTCCACGAGGGCGCGCCCCAGGGGCTCGGCCGTGTCCGCGTCGGGTGCCGTGAGGAGGATCGTCCGGACGTCGTTGGGCATGGAGGCGTCAGCGGAGCGCCGCGTCCACGGCCTCGTCCCCGTAGAGGTCGTCGATGACATCCTTGAATCGGTCCTGGATGACCCTGCGCTTCACCTTCAGCGTCGGGGTCAGGGAGCCGTTCTGGATGGAGAACTCGTCTTCGAGAAGGGCGATCTTCTTGGGCCGCTCGAAGGAGGCGAGCCCGGACAACTCGGCTTCGATCGCCTCCTCCACGTGCTTCACGACCTCGGGGAGCTTCAGGAGATCGCTCCGGTCGCCCCAACGCAGCCCCTGCTCCCTCGCCCACGCCTCGAGCTGCCCGAAGGCGGGAACGACCAGGAGGGAGACGAACTTCCTCCGGTCGCCGATGAGCACGGCCTGCTCGATCAGGGGGATCGTCTTGAGTCGGTTCTCGATGGGCTGCGGCGCGACGTTCTTCCCGCCCGCCGTGACGATGAGGTCCTTCTTCCGGTCGGTGATGCGCAGGAAGCCGTCGTCGTCCAGCTCACCCACGTCGCCCGTGTGGAACCAGCCGTCCGCGTCGATCACTTCGGCCGTCTCGCGCGGCCGGTTGTAGTAGCCCTTCATGACCTGCGGCCCGCGTACGAGCACCTCGCCGTCCTCGGCAATGGCGATCTCGGTGCCGGGCACGGCCTTGCCGACCGTGCCGATCCGGAAGTGCTCCTCGGTGTTCACGTTGGTGACGGGGCTGGTCTCGGTGAGGCCGTAGCCCTCCAGGATCGTCAACCCGATGGAGTAGAAGAAGCGGTTGAGCGCGGGCGCCAGCGGCGCGCCGCCACTCACGAAGTAGCGCATGCGCCCGCCCACGGCGTCCCGGACCTTCCTGAACACGATGCGGTCCGCCAGCGCATACTGGAGGCCGAGCAGGCCGCTCGGCCGCTTCCCGGCCAGGCGCAGGTCGGCGGCGCGATCGGCGACACCGACCGCCCAGTCGATGATCCGCCTCTTGAGTCCGTGCGCCTCCATGACCCCGTTGTAGATCTTCTCGTAGAGCCGCGGCACCGAGACCGCGATGGTCGGATGGATCACCTGCATGTCGTCGACCACCGTGAGGATCGAGCGCGGATAGGCGATCGTGCACCCCACGTGGAAGAAGAGGTAGTCCACCATCCGCTGTAGGATGTGCGACAGCGGCAGGAAGCTCGCGGCCAGGTCCGCGGAGGTCACGCCGAGCACGGCGGAGCATGCGAGCACGTTCGACCCGACGTTGCCGTGCGTAAGCATGACCCCCTTGGGCGTTCCCGTCGTGCCGGAGGTGTACAACACCGTCGCGACGTCGTCGGGACGCGCCTGGAGCGCGCGCTCCCGGAACAGGTCCTCGCCGGTCTCCTCGGCGAGCGCCGTTCCGGCTTCCAGGAAGGCTTCCCACGAGAGCACGCCCTCGGGGAGATCCGGCGGAGGGTCGAAGACGACGAGCTGCACCGGGGAGGCGCACGCCGCCCGTGCGATGAGAGCCTTCTCCAGGTGCTCGGGGGTGGAGACGAAAAGCAGCTTCGCCCCCGAGTCCTTCAGGACGTAGCTCACCTGGGAGGCCGGCAACGAAGGGTAGACCGGCACGTCCACGACCCCGCAGCACAGGCACCCGAAATCGGCGAGCGCCCACTCCGGTCTGTTCTCGGCGAGGATCGCCGCCCGGTCTCCGCGCGTCACGCCCTGCACCTCCAGCGCGGCAGCCACGCGACGTACGATCGCCAACGCCTCGCGGTAGCGGATGCCCTGCAGGACGCCCTCCGAGGTGAAGTAGCGGAAGGCGTCGGCCTCCCCGAACTCGTCCACCGAGTCCAGGAAGATCTCGGCGAGCGTCGTGCGCTCGACCGGCGTCTCGTTGGCGGCGTGCTTGAGATCGGACATGGCGGCCCCGGGGCGGATCGGCGGTCAGGTCCGCACGATGCGGACGTCGAGCGCCAGGTCGGGACGCAGCGTGTGCAGCACGCTGCAGTACTTGTCCCTGGAGAGTTCGACGGCGCGCTCGAGCTTGGCCTGGTCGGCGTCCGAGGGTCCGCGCACGTGGTAGGTCAGGCGGATCGACTCGAAGCGGCGGGGTGGCTCCGACGCCCGGGACCCCTCGACCTGCACGCGCAGCTCCTCGAGCGGCACGCGGGACTTGTTCAGGATGTCCACGACGTCGATCCCCATGCAACCGGCGAGCGACACGAGGAGCAGTTGCGTCGGGGACGGACCCTCGCCCCCGCCGCTCGCGGTCGTGATCTGCGGGCCTCCCTCCGCGCCCCCGACGAACGTGAGTCCTTCGGTCCAGCGCAGCTCGACGCTAGAGGAGCTCATTCGGCGGAGCCTCTGGAGCCGTCTCGTGGGCCCCGCCCCGAAGCTGCGCCAACGTCACCCGCGCGTGCGCGACGAAGTCACTCGCCTCGGGCTGGTGGGGCACGTGGGCCAGGAACGCCTCCAGGTGCCGGATCGCTTCGTCGGGGCGCCCGGTGCGGAGCAGGATGAACGCCAGCCCGTAGTGCGCGCCGGGCGCTCCCGGCTCCTTCTGCAGCACATGCCGGTAGGTCTTCGCCGCCTCGTCGGTCATCCCGATGCGGGTGTAGCAGATCGCGATCTGCTGAAGCACCACGGTGTCGCCCGGATGGTCCTTCAGCGCGAGGCGGAACGAGGTCAGCGCCTCATGGAACTTCCCGTCACGAAGCAACTCCTCGCCTTCGCGGTAGTAGTCCACCCGGCGGGGATCGTCGTCTCCGAAGAGCTTCTTCCAGAATGCCATGCACCCGGGGGGAAATGAGGAGGCCCGACCCTTCATCGGTCGCGCCGGCCCGACGTGGGAAGGTAGGCGACGGCGGGCGGCGGGCGCAACGGCCGCCCAGCCGCTCAACCTCTTGCCGCCACGACGGTTCCAGCCTCCGCCGCGAGCACCCCCAGGCCAGCCTCCTCCAGGACGGTCTCCGTCTCCGGCGGCGCGTCCACCACCACCACCCGCGAAAGGGGCGCGACGACGCGCGACGCCTCCCGGATCCAGGCGGCTCCCAGCGCCCCGTCCACCGCCACGCCCCGCAGCGTCCGCCCGAAGAATGGGAGTCCCGGGCGCGCCACCATCCGGCTCACGCGCGGCGCTTCCGGCCAGGCCACCAGCCCGGCGTCGACAGCCACGACCTCGACGCCCTCCACGGCCGCCGCCACCCCGGCGGCGCAACGCGCCACGCCGCCCACGAGCGCGAGCGTCCCCGGGCCCTCGGCGACGCCGAGGAGCGCCGTCACGCGCTCGGCCTCGGCGGGATCGGTGGTGCCCGGATCACCCACCCGTCCGGGGGGGAGGTCACCACGGGGGGGCGCGCGCAGGTCGCCGAAACCGTCGTGCACGGGAAAGGCGTCCCGGCAGTTCGAGCATCCGAGCCTCCCCTCCAGGACGAGCCGTTCCCGCATGCTGTCCGCCAGGAGGATGAGGCCGAACTCCGGGCCGCAACGCGGACAGGTCAGCCGGTCGGTGAGGAGCAGGTGCACGAGGCTCGGCGCCGGCGAGCGCTCAGGCCGACGGCGTGCGTGCGGCGGGCAGCGGTGCCCCGGCCGGTCCGTATTGCGCCCACTGCGTGGGTGTCTCCCAGACGCGCGCGTACAGCAATCCCGTGGCCAGCTCGGCCGGGAGCCGCCTGCGCAGCTCGTCGTAGAACCACCGGGCCTGGTTCTCCGCGCTCGTCTCCACCCCGTCGAACTCCGGCAGCTCGTTCAGGAGCTCGTGGTCCAGGTAGTCGGCCAGCCCACGCAGCTCACGCTTCAGGTCGACGAAGTCGAAGGCGATGCCCGACTCGTTCAGCTCGGCGGTCTGGACGGCGACCTCCACCACGTAGCGATGGCCGTGCAGGCGCTCGCACTTCCCCTTGTACTTCACCAGGAAGTGCGCGGAATCGTAGTGCGCCTGGACGCTCACGGTGTAGACGCAGGGCTCGGACATCAGGCGTGCTCGATCTGGAGAACGGGGATACGGACATGCGGGGGCCGGGTCGCCACGAAGAGCACCGCCTCGGCGACGTCCTCGGGGGAGAGCATGGTGGCCCGATCGGGAAGCCCCGGGTCGTTGTCGGGGTCCAGGGCATCCCACAGCGAGGTGTCGGTGGCGGCGGGCTCCACGAGCGTGGCGCGCACGCCGGTGCCGCGGATCTCCTCGAGCAGCACCTCGTGTAGCCCACGCAGCCCGAACTTCGAAGCAGAGTACGCCGCGTTCCCCGGGAACGCCTTGCGCCCGGCGACCGAGCCGACGTTCACGATCAGGCCCTCGCCGAGCTCGAGCATCCCGGGGAGGAGCGCTCGGACCACGAGGAACGCGCTCCGCAGGTTGACCGCCAAGTGCGCGTCGAACGCCTTCACGCTCTCGGTCGCGATCGGCGACAGTCCGAACACACCCGCCGCGTGCACGAGCATGGAGGGTGGTCCGCCGAGCTGGTCCTGGAGGCCGTCCACGGCGCTCCACACCGACGCGTCGTCGGTCAGATCCGCCGGCAGAGCCGTGACGCCCGAGCGCGCCGACAGCTCCGCGAGCGCGTCGGCCGAGCGGGCCATCCCCCACACGCGTGCACCCGCCTCGGCGAGGCGCTCGGCCACGGCCGCACCGATGCCGCGGCTCGCGCCGGTGACCAGCGCGGTGCGCCCGCGCAGGGCGTCGGATCCGGTCACGACAGCGGCTGGTGGGGGCTCATCGTGAGGCGCAGGAACTCGTCCCGCGTCCGCTGGTCATCGAGGAACGCGCCGCGCATCGCCGAAGTGATCGTCTTCGAGTTCTGCTTCTGGACGCCCCGCATCATCATGCACAGGTGGTAGGCCTCGATCACCACGGCGACGCCCTGCGGTCGGATCGTGTCCCAGATGGCCTGGGCGATCTGCTCGGTGAGGCGCTCCTGCACCTGGAAGCGGCGGCTGAATACCTCCACCAGCCGGGCGGCCTTCGACAGCCCCATGATGCGCCCGTCCGGGATGTAGGCGACGTGCACCTTCCCGAAGAAGGGGAGGAGGTGGTGCTCGCACATCGAGTACATCTCGATGTCCTTGACCAGGACCATGTTGTGGTGGGGCTCCTCGAAGAGGGCGCCACCGATGGCGTCGGCCGCGGTGAGCCCGTATCCCTGCGTGAGGAACTCCATGGACTTCCGCACGCGTTCGGGAGTCTTGGCCATGCCCTCCCGATCGGGGTCGTCCCCGCAGCGGCGGATCATCTCGGCCACCAGCGCCTCGAAGGGCACTCCGGAGAGGTCGGCCTCCACCGCGGCCCCGACCTCGCCCATCGCGTCTCCAACCTTCATCCCGTTCACTCCTGCCCGGTGTATTCCACCGAGTTGCGTGGCGTTTCGTGCAGCACCACCCGGGCGAGCCGGATGCGCGGGGGCAAGGCCCCTTCGATGCGCTTCCAGATGGCCACCACGAGGTTCTCGGTGGTGGGGTTGAGCCCCTCCATCCAGGAAACCTCGAGGTTCAGGTTGCGGTGGTCCACGTCCCCGACGACCCGCTCCTGGATCGCGTCGCGCAGGAGCTTGAGATCCAGGACGTAGCCCGTCTCCGGATCGATCTCGCCCTCGACGGTCACGTCCACCTCGTAGTTGTGGCCGTGCCAGTTCGGGTTCGAGCAGTCGCCGAAGACCTCGGCATTCCGCTCCTCCGTCCAATCCGGCCGGAAGAGGCGGTGCGCTGCGGAAAAGTGCGCCCGCCGTGTGGCGCGTACGGTCGGCATCGCGACGCTCCTGGGAGGGTCCGGGACGTTCTCTCGGATCCCGCTGGGCTACCCCCGCCGGCGCGCGCGGTTTCCGCTCCGGGCGGCGCCCTCACCCGCCGGACGGCCCGAGTCGCCCCCCGAAGTGCGAGAGGGCCGGCGTCCAGCGACGCCGGCCCTCCCGCTGCGCACCGAAGGGGTATTATTGAAGCCCGGGTAGTAGTTCTGGTGACCTCCCCAGACCTTCCGCCTTCCCCCACGGGGCGTGACGTCCAGCCCGGGAGTCAGTCCCGGCTTCAAGACTGTTGGCTCAATAAAGGAGCCCTCCGGCACGCATGGACAATATACCCAAGGGCCGGTTGGAAACAAAAGGGAGACGCGTTGTTCCGCCTCCGGGAGGGCGTCCGGATCCATCCGGACCCGCCCCTGGATCTACCGCCCCGAGTGGATCGCCGCGTCGGCCCCCACGCCCTGGTCCACCTGCTCGTAGTCCAGCTGGCTGCCCCTGAGGCTGTGCGGGATCAGGTAGACGCCCACCATGACGACCGCGGCCGCGCCGACCGCCAGGCGCGCGGCGCGCCCGGGCGCGGTCCGCTCTCGTCCCACGAGCAGGACACCACACGCGATCACCCACGCCAGCCACATGAGGAGCGTCTTGTTGTCCGTGAGGTCGTACCCCCAGGGGAACCCGGTCCAGAAGGCTCCGAAGGCGTACTTCTGCACGAACGGACCCAGGATCATCCCGCCTACGGTGAGGCCGGCGAGCGTCACCCAGGCGAGCCGCCGGGCCCGGGCCTCCCCGACCATCGCCCCCAACGCCGCGCGGATGCCGATCAGCATGGACACGAACATGAGGAGGATGTGCGACAGCAGGAGCGGGAGTGGGACGGGGTCCTTGTAGCGCATGACGATCGTGCTGCCACCGTCCTTGGCACCCCCCACCTCGGGAATGCGGCGCGCTCCGTCGGCCGTGTGCAGCTCGACGTAGTACTCGAGCTTGCCGGCCGCGGGCTGGCGCGGAAGGTACCCGGCCAGCTCCTGCACGCCGTCGACCGTTTCCTCCCGCATCTGCACGGGGGTGAAGGGATCGTCCGTCGGGTACCGGCGCACCCGCACCTCGCCCGTGGCGCCCGCGCCGGGCATGGGGACGGCGACGCGTGCGTCACGCACGGTCTCCTCGCTGCGCAGCAGCGCGTAGTCCCAGCTCCGACCCGCCACCTCGATCTGGCCGCGGAACTCGTACGTCGGCCCCGTGCGTCGCTGGTAGCCGGCGGCCGCGAACATCGCGATGAACGCCACCACCCACAGCATCGCTCCTGCCACGCGGCTTTCGTTCCGGCTCATGTCGCCTCCGCGAGAAGATGCGTCCATTCCGGATAGACTAAGCAGGGGCCCCCGAGCCCGGTGTCGGGAGATCCCCCTGGACGGCTGCCCGCAACCTCCCCACGAAGGACGGGTATTCTCGTCGACCTCCGCACGACTTCGGCGGATTGACAGCCTCGAAGGCAGGACCTACGCTGACCGCGCCATGAATCCGAGGGGACGAGGTACGAGACGGGCCATATCGGCCTGGTTGTCTGCGCTCATGCTGGTGCTGAGCGTCGCCGTACCCCTCGTGGAGCGCGCGGACCTCGACCATCACGAGCGGTGGGAGAGCGCGCACGACCCGTCTGTGTGCGCGCCCGCGCACGATCACACGATCTGCACGCAGGTGGGTGCCAACCTCTCGCTTCCTTCGCGCGTCGGGCTCCCCGGCCCGGTGCTCAGCTTGCAACGCGGCAGCCGGCCCTCCGACCTTCCGCACTCGAACCCGCGGATCCTGGCGAACGGGAACCGCACCCGCGCGCCTCCGTCCGTCTAGACGACTCCAGGTCGCTCGACGCGACCCTCCCACTGTCGTCGGTCCCCTGTCGATCGGGCCGACGGCTTCGGACGTCGATCCAGATGAACAGGAGAACCCGTGAACATCCCTGCCCGCCGTTTCCGGCTGCTCGTCGCCGGCTCGGCCCTCCTCGTGCCCCTCGTGGTGTGTGCCCGCCCTGCGTCCGCGCAGGCCGCGCCGCCCCCGGCAGCCGACTCCGTGCGCGCGGAGTTGCGCCGCCTCGGAGCCCTCGTGGACAGCCTGCGCCGTGAGGTGGCTCGTCTGAGCGCCTCCGGTGAGGAAGGAGAGGCTCAGGACGCACTCTCCCAGCTCCGCGCCGCCGCCCAGGCCGCCGCGTCTGCGGGCGGCCAGGCGCCGCCGCCGGCCCCCGAGGCCACGCAGACCCAGCAGTTCGTGGGTCGACAGCGCTCGTTGCAGGCATCCAACCCCGAGATCAGCCTGACCGGCGATCTCTTCGCGCAGGTCGTGAAGGGCAACACCGACTCGAACAACTTCTTCCCGCGGGAGTTCGAGCTGTCCGTGGTGTCGAACCTCGACCCGTTCTCCAGGGCCAAGGCCTTCATCTCGCGGCACCAGCCCGGGGGAGAGATCGTGCCCTTCGGCGAGGGTGGCGGAGAGGAGGGCGGCAGCCTCGAGGTGGAGGAGGGCTACGTCGAATGGGTCAGCCTCCCGGGCGGCCTCGGGCTCAAGCTCGGGCACTTCTATCAGCAGTTCGGACAGCTCAACCGCTGGCATTCCCACGCGTATCCGTTCCAGAGCCGGTCGCTGCCGAGCATCGCCTTCATCGGCGAGGAGCCGCTGGCCCAGACCGGCGCCTCCGTGCGTTGGCTGGCGCCCTTCGGCGGCAGCGCGGGGACGTACACGCTGACGGGGGAGGCCACCCGGAGCGAGAACGAGGCCCTCTTCGGGACGTCGTCAAGGCTCTCCCTCCTCGGCAACCTGAACGCCTTCTGGGTGCTCTCGCCGGCCACGGACCTCGACCTCAGCCTGAGCTGGGTGAACGGGAGCTACGAGGACGAGACGAACCTCTTCGACCGCAATCTCTACGGTGCCGAGGTCTCCTTCACATGGCGGCCGCCCGCCAGGTCGCTGTACCGCGGCGTGAATGTCCGCGGCGGCGTCATGGTACTGGACGGACTCGTCGCCGAGGACGGCACGCACCTGTCCGAGAAGTCCACGGGCCTCTACGCCATGGCCGAGACCCGCCTGGGCCAGCAGTGGCTGGCGGGCGGGCGCTTCGACTGGACCGAGAACCCCGCCAACCCGGATGACACCGCGTGGCTGGTCAGCCCCACGCTCACGTGGTGGCAGAGCGAGTTCGTGCGCGTCCGCGGCGAGTACGACCTGCTGGGCCGCGACTCCACGCGTCCCGGCCGCTTCATGCTCCAGGTGACGTTCGCCATGGGGCCGCACAAGCACGAGACCTACTGATGGGACGCCGACGCGGGCCCGTCGGGCCCGCTCCCCGCGAGGAGATGAACCGATGATCGTATCTGCCCTGCTCAGCGCCGCCGTCATGGCCGCTTCGGGAGGAGGCCCGACCGCCGCTCCCCAGGCACCTCTCAAGGTGGTCGCCACGCTACCCGTCTACGCCGAGATCGCGAAGGAGATCGGGGGCGCCGAGGTGGACGTGTCCTCGATCGCCAATCCCAACGAGGATGCCCACTTCGTGCGGCCGCGACCCAGCTTCGCGCTGGACCTGCGCCGCGCCGACGCCTTCATCACCACCGGCCTCGATCTGGAGATGTGGGTGCCGACGCTCCTGGACCGGGCCAGCAATCCCCAGGTGCTGGAGGGCGGCCGCGGCTACATCACGGCGTATACCGGCATCACGCTCCTGGACATCCCGGTCAGCGCGGACCGCAGCGCGGGCGACGTGCACATCTTCGGAAACCCGCACCTGACGACCGACCCGTTGCGTGTCCTACAAGTCGCAAGGAACATCACGACCGGGCTGAAGCGCGTGGCGCCCGACCGTGCCAGCGTCTTCGAGACCGGCCTCGCGAAGTTCCAGGACAAGATCTACCGGAAGCTGTTCGGAGACCGCCTCGTGGAGCTTCTCGGGGGGGCCACGCTCGAACAGCTCGCGTTCAACGGCACGCTCTTCCAGTTCCTGCAGAGCCAGCAGTACGAGGGACACCCCCTTGGCGCAGGAGCTCGGGGGGTGGCTGAAGCAGGGCGAGCCCTTCCGTGGCAAGCAGATCATCTGCTATCACAAGAACTGGGCCTATCTCGAGGATCGCTTCGGCGTGACGTGCGCCGACTACGTGGAGGCCAAGCCCGGCATCCCGCCGACGCCCGGCCACGTGGCGCAGCTCATCGAGAAGATGAAGAACGAGCACATCCAGGTCCTGCTCGCGGCGTCGTACTTCGACCGGAGCAAGGTCGAGACCGTGGCCAAACGGGCCGGCGCCAAGCTCGTCCAGGTTCCGATGGAGCCCGGCGTGCGTCCGGACATGAACGACTACTTCTCGCTCGTGGACGCGTGGGTCTCCGGACTCGCGGCCGCGTTCTCCGGCAGTTGACACCATCGCGATAGGGAAAAGCCATGCTCGACCTCATGATCCCGCCCATCGTGGCCGCCCTGGTGATCTTGTCCGTCCACGCGTACCTGGGCCTCCACGTCATCGCGCGGGAGGTCATCTTCGTGGACCTCGCCTTCGCGCAGATCGCGGCGCTGGGCACCACGGTCGCCCTCCTCATGGGCATCCCGCTCGGTACCGAGATGTCCCTCGTCTTCGCGCTCGGAGCCACGCTCGTGGGCGCCGCCCTCTTCAGCTTCACCCGTATGGAGGGGTCCGCGGTACCGCAGGAGGCGATCATCGGCATCGCGTACGTGGTCGCGTCGGCCGCCGTCATCCTCCTGGCCGGGCTGACCCCGGAGGGCGCGGAGCACATCAAGGAGACGCTCACCGGCACGCTCATCTGGGTGAGCTGGGAGCAGATCGGGAAGATGGTGGTGCCCTACGTGGTGATCGCGATCTTCCACTTCGCGCTCCGCCGCTACTTCCTGACGATCTCCTTCCATCCGGAGAAGGCGAAGAAGGTCCGCCTCTGGGACTTCCTCTTCTACCTCTCCTTCGGGATCGTCATCTCCTTCTCCGTGGAGATCGCCGGCGTCCTCATGGTGTTCAGCACGCTCGTGATTCCCGCCGTGGTGGCCTTCTTCTTCACCGACAAGTTCGGGGCCGCCCTGATACTCGCCTGGGCGAGCGGCGCGGTGGCGATCATCGGCGGGATCGGCGCGTCCTTCTACTGGGACCTGGCCACCGGTCCGCTGCTGGTGTGCGCGTTCGGCGTCGTGCTGCTGATCGCGATGGTCCTGCGGCCCTTCCTGGGCGTGAACCCCGGGAGTCGCATCCGGGTGAAGGGCATCGCCGACGAGGACGACGGCATGCTCGGCGCGCCGGCTACCGGCGGCGAGCTGAGCGGCGTTTCGGGGGACTGACCCCGGGCGCGCGAAACGCGCGCAGGAAGCGGAGGTTGGCGAGGTCGGCCGCGACGGGGTCGTCGCCCTTGGGCGTCTCCAGGATCTTCGCCACCCCCGACAGCCGCTCGTCGCGCATGATGCTGCGGAACGGCTCCGCTCCGAGCGTTCCCTCGCCGAGGGTCTCGTGCCGGTCGCGGTGCGAGCCCATGGGGTGCTTGGAGTCGTTGAGGTGGAGAAGGCCCAGCCGATCCCGGCCGAGCAGACGGTCGAACTCCGTCCAAACGCCTTCGTAGTCCCCGACGAGGTCGTAGCCGGCGGCCCAGGCGTGGCAGGTGTCGACGCACACGCCGACGCGCCCGCGCGCGCTGGTCGGGAGGGCATCGAGGATCGCCGCCAGGTGCTCGAAGGAGCCTCCCACGGACGAACCGGACCCCGCCGTCAGCTCGAGAAGGACCTTCGTGGGTCCGTCACCCACCTGCTCCATCGAGACGAGGATGCCCCGGGCGTTGGCCGCGATGCCTCGGTCCACGTCGCCGTCCGTCGCGTTGCCCGGGTGCGTGACCACGAAGTCCAGCCCCAGAGCCGCGCACCGGCTCAGCTCTCCGGTGAAGCTGGCGACGGAGCGCCGCCAGAGCGCGGGATCCGGCGAGGAGAGGTTGATCAGATAGGAATCGTGCGCGACCGCCACCCGGATCCCATGGAGCTCCCGGGAGGCGCGGAAGGCCTCGGCCGTCGCCGCGTCCACGCCAGGCTCGGCCCACCGGTTGGGCTGCTTCGTGAAGAGCTGCAGGCAAGCGGATTCGATCTCGCGGGCTCTCTCGGGGGCGTTCTGCACACCCCCGCGCGTGGAGACGTGCGCCCCCAGCTCGTCGTCCTCGGCATGGAAGTTCATGCCGATGAAGGTGGGCAGAGTTTTCCCCATCCGGAACATATGGCGGCCCGGGAGGCTCCCGGGCGTCCCGGGGCCATCCGGCGGCGATTTCCCGTAAAGACATTACATAACAAGATCTTGAGGCGTACGGAGGGACCGAGCGGGAGGGGCCTCCCCGATCGGCACGATCCTTGAGAAAGAGGAGAGCGATCGTCGACAGGAGTTCACCCCCCAAGCTGCTCAGGAAGGAGGCCAAGATGCGGATCGCGGCCGACGGATACATCGATTGCAGGGATGGGCGCCGCGTCCGGACGCCCGGGCCGTCGTCCGGCTCCGAGGTCGAGCCTCTCCCCGAGCGCGAGGCGATCGCCTTTCTGCTCTCGCACAGCTTCCCCGGTCACCGGCGGATCGTCCGGGGCCTGACGGAGGGTGAGCGCCGGCAGATCCGATTGGCCCAATGGGCCGACTCGGTTTCGGAGCGCATGTCCCTCGTGGACAGGGTGTGGCGTTCGATCACCGAGCCGGTCGCACCCCCGCCAAAGCGCGGAGAGCCTCACTTGGTACAAATCGTGCAGTACGGATCCGTGGGTGTATCCGCTGGTCCTCGACGGATCGGTCACGCGGGTCCAGCCTCACGGTGGGGTTCCGATCGGGGAGATGAGCTCGCGTTCGAAGCAGGTATTTCAAATGGAGCGCAAAACCGCATAGATTAGAAAACCGGTTCACCGACCCTCGAGCAGGTTGGTTGGTGGCCGGGTTGGTGTGCCCGCGCCCTCTCTGAGCCGGGCCTCACGCCCTGGGGGGGGCGTGCCTAGCGGCGGCAGGCGCCAGCCTGCCGTCGCTTCTTTTGTCCCTGACCCCCTGTTCCACGACCCGCGCCGTCCCGCTTCGTGGACACTGCCGCTTCCCGAACCGTCCCCGCGCACGGACGCCGGCCGACGGCGCTCCGGTCCGTCCCCAAACCTCGATTCCCCATGCGCCCCAATGCTTTTCGGCGAACGGCAGGGGCCGACCCCGCGACGGCACGTCGCTTGCGCCTACACCCTCCGTCGGGTCCGACTCGGACCCGACTGCCCGGAGGGGAAGATGAAGAGGATGTGGAATACGCCGATGCCGCCGCATTGGCAGGCGTTCAAGCCGTTGGTGCTATGGGTGAGCCTGGCGTTCGTCGCGGTAGCGCTCCTGACCGGGAGCGCCTTCGCCCAGGAGGTCGACAGCTCGTTCGACCTGTCGGGCACGGTCGTCGGGGAAGGCGGGCGACCGCTCGCCGGGGCGTTCGTCGCCCTCGATGGCTCGGAATGGGGCTCGCTCACGGACGAGGCGGGCCGATTCCGGATTGCGCACGTCGCCGCCGGTCGGGCCGCCCTGACCGTGGAGCAGCTCGGCTACGACACGCTCCGCTGGGAAGGACCCGTCTCGCCCGACCAGGCGCTCACCCTGCGGATGACGCCCCGCCCGGTGCTCCTGGAGGGGCTGCACGTCGTGACCGACCGCTTCGAATCGCGGCGGCGGGCCGTGCCCACGAGCGTGCGCTGGTTCGACCGCGGCGCGCTGGCGTCGTCACCGCAGCAGAGCGTCCTGGACTTCGTGACGACCCGCGGCGGGATTCCCGCGTGTGCCCTGCCGGGGCCGGTGGAGCAGCAACTGCCTCATCGTGCGCGGACGGGCCATCGAGCCCTCCGTGTGGATCGACGAGGCTCCCGTGATCGGCGGGCTCGACTACCTGAACGTGATGCGGCCCTACGAGCTCTACATGGTCGAGGTGTACGGCGGCGGCCGGCAGATTCGCGCCTACACGACGCAGTTCATGGCGCGGGCCGCGACGACCCGACTCCAGCCGTTCGCCATCCTGTACTGACCCGAGCAGGCTGCTGGACGCAGCGCGGGTGCTGGCGGAGGGACGAGGGGGTCGGCCGCAACGGCCGACCCCCTCGAATCGTCGCCGGGAGATGGCGTCAGCGCGGCAGTCCAGGCTCGGTCATGCCGCGCACGTCGAGCGCCTCGTCGATCTTCTCCTCGGGAAGCAGCTTCTCCCGCAGGACGATCTCCCGCACGCTCCGGTGCTCCTTGGCGGCCGCCTTCGCCACGACCGCCGCCTGGTCGTAGCCGATGTACGGGTTCAGCGCCGTCGCGATCGACGGGTTGAGCTCGAGCAGCTCCCGGCAGCGCGCCTCGTTCGCCTCGATGCCCACCACGCAGTTGTCGGCGAACGCCCGCGCGGCGTTGGCCGAGCAGCGTGATCGACTCGAGCAGCGCCTGCGCCAGCACCGGCATCATGACGTTGAGCTCGAAGTTGCCGCGGCTCCCCGCGATGGTCACGGTCGTGTGGTTCCCCATGACGCGGGCGGCGACCATCATCAGCGCCTCGGACATGACCGGGTTCACCTTCCCCGGCATGATCGACGAGCCGGGCTGGATCGCCGGTAGCTTGATCTCGTGGATCCCCGAGGTCGGCCCGCTCCCCAGCCACCGGATGTCGTCCGCGATCTTCATGAGCCCGGTGGCGATCGCGTTGAGCGCGCCCGACGCGCTCACGGCCGCGTCCTTCGCGGCCTGCGCCTCGAAGTGGTCGTCGGCCTCGCGGAAGTCGATGCCCGTGCAGCTCGGAGATCTTCGCGATCGTCCGCCCCGGGAAGGCCGGGTCGGTGTTGATCCCGGTGCCCGTCGCGGTCCCGCCCAGCGCCAGCTCGGACAGCTCCTCGGAGGCCCGGCGCGCACGCTCGATGCCCTTGGCGACCTGGGTGGCGTAGCCGCCGAACTCCTGGCCGAGCCGCACCGGCGTCGCGTCCATCAGGTGGGTGCGGCCGGACTTCACGATCCCGTCGAACGCCTTCGCCTTGTCGGCGAGCGCGGCCCGAAGGTGGTCGAGCCCCGGGACGAGCTCCTTCTCGATCGCGACGCGCGCCGCCACGTGGATCGCCGTCGGGATCACGTCGTTCGACGACTGCGCGAAGTTCACGTGGTCGTTGGGATGGACCTTGGAGCCGAGGATCTGCGTCGCGCGGTGCGCGATCACCTCGTTGGCGTTCATGTTCGTGGACGTCCCCGACCCGGTCTGGTAGACGTCGAGGACGAACTGGTCGTCCCATTTCCCCGCCACCACCTCGGTGGCCGCGGCGACGATCGCCTCCGCGATCGACGCGTCGACGCCGCCCATGTCGGCGTTCACGAGCGCGGCGGCCTTCTTGATCGTGCCCAGCGCCTCGATGAAGCGCCGGCCGAAGCGCTGGCCGCTGATGGGGAAGTTCTCGAACGCGCGCTGGGTCTGGGCGCCGTACAGGGCCGCCTCGGGCACCTTCATCTCGCCCAGCGAGTCCTTTTCGATCCGGTATCCGTCAGCCATGGAGAGGCTCGTCTCTGAGGGGTCGGACGACCGGCGCGGAAGCTGCGCTCGCCGGTCCGTTTTCTGGAATCTAGGGGCACGGCGAGGCGGGTAAAGGCGGCGCCCCGCTCAGGAGAGGTAGGCACCGGAGGCGATCCACGATCGCAGCGACCGCTCGTGCTCGCGCGTGGTGATGAGCGTGAGCACGTCGCCCGGCTCGACCCGTGTGAAGCCCCGTGGCACCACGACGCGCTCGCCGCGACGGAGCAGCGCGATGAGGGAGTGCTCGGGCACCTTGATGTCGCGGATACGCTGGTAGGTGATCGCCGGATGCGCGGAGGTCACCTCCATCTCCACGTGGATCGTCTCGAAACGCCGCTCCGTCGGCAGAGCATCGGTGCGCTCGACGAGTCTCTGGTGCTCGTCCGACAGCTCCTTGTACGCCCACATCATCTCCCGGCGGCACAGCACCCCCTGCACGCTGTCCGGCTCCTCGGGATCCATCACGGGGAACTGGTAGACGTTGTGGTCGGCGAAGCGCCGGAACGCGTGGCGCAGCGTCTCTCCCGGCTCGCAGGTCACGACCGCCGTCGTCATCACGTCCGCGACCGTCCGGTCGCCCAGGCCGCCCTCCATCAGCGCGCGCTCCAGGTCGGTCACCGCCACGATCCCCCGGAGCTCGCCTTCGTCGCCCAGCACCAGCCAGCTGCGCGCGTGCTCGTCGCGCGCCCGCTTCGCCAACTCGCCGAGCGGGAGGTCGGCCTTCACGGAGGGCACCTCCTCGCTCATGGCGTCGGCCACGACGAGGAGATCCAGCGTCCCGGACTCGTTTCGGGCGCCCGCCATCCCGCCCAGGCGCCGCAGCTTGATCGTGTAGATCGAGTCCGGGTCGAGCCTCGACGCGATGAGCTGAGCGAGCACGACGCACAGCATCAGCGGCAGGATGATCCGGTAGTTGTCGGTCATCTCGAAGAGGATGATGATCGCCGTCATGGGCGCGTGCGCAGCCGCGCCGAACACCGCCGCCGCCCCCACGAGGGCGTAGGCGCCCGGCGACGCGGTCATGGCGGGGAAGAGCGCGTCGGCCATCCTCCCGAAGGTCCCGCCCGTCATCGCGCCGATGAAGAGCGCCGGCGCGAAGATGCCTCCGGACCCCCCGCCCGCCAGCGTCACCGACGTGGCGAAGATCTTCATGAAGATCAGCGCGGCCATGAGCCCGGTGGCCAGCCCACCGGCCATCGCCAGCTCGACTCCCTCGTGGCCGATGCCGAAGAGGTGCGAGCTGCCCCACGTGCCGAGCGCACCCAGGAGCAGGCCGGCGGTCGTCGCCTTGAGCCACATCGGCGCCTTCCAGCGGTCGAACCCGTCCTCCACACCGTAGACCGTCCGCACGTAGAGCAGCGCGATCGCGCCGGTCACGACGCCGAGCAGGAGGTACAGCCACAGCTCGCTGTAGCTGACGAGCTCGAACTGCTCGACCAGCCGGAAGGCGGGCTCCGTGCCCAGCACGGACTGCGCGACGGCCGTGGCGCTCACCGAGGCGACCACCACCAGCCCGAACGAACGGGCCGCGAAGCTCCCGAGCACGACCTCGAGGGCGAAGAGCACGCCGCCGATGGGCGCGTTGAAGGTGCCGCCGATGGCGCCCGCCGCGCCGGCGGCGACGAGGAGCTTCACGTCCTCGGCGCCCAGACCGAGCGTCTGGCCCAGCAGGCTCCCGAGGGACGATCCGATCTGGACGATGGCGCCCTCGCGGCCCAGCGATCCCCCGGATCCGATCGAGATCGCGCTCGCCGCGGCCTTGGCGAAGGCGACGCGTGTCCGGATGCGTCCACCCAGCACGCGCACGGCGTACTGCACCTCGGGTACGCCGTGGCCGCGGGCCTCGGGCGCCCACCAGCGCGTCAGGTAGGCTACGATGAGCATCCCGAGCGCGGGCGCGAGCGAGGGTGAGGAGCCACCCGGGGACCGGCAGGTGCAGCACCTCACGGATGCGCTCGGACTGCTCGAAGAAGAGCCAGTGGACCTCGGCGATCATCCAGCGGAGGGCGATGGCACCTCCACCGGCCATGACCCCGACCGTCACGGCCATGGTCAGGGGGCCCCACGTGGTGGAGCGCTGGAAGGCCGTCCGGAGATGTCGTGCCAGGGCCGGCGTGTTCATCGACCGGTGCCCGCTACCCCTTCCTGGGCTGAGAGGGCCGCATCTCGATGCGGCTCACGTGGGCCTGCTTCGGATAGTCCAGCAGCTGCAGGACCGCGAGCGCGCAGTCGTCGGCCTCCAGCCTCCAGTCGCGCTCGCTCGCCTGCTCGCGCCCGTTGAACCACGTGTTGACGCTCCCGGGCATGATGACGCTGACGCGCACGTCGTCGTGGCGGACGTCGAGCATCATCGCCTCGGTCATCCCCACGAGACCGAACTTGCTGGCGTTGTAGCCCGTGCCGCCGGCGAAGGTGTTGCGGCCGGCGAGCGAGCCGATGTTGACGATGAAGCCGTCGCCCGTGGCGCTCAGGTGCGGGATCGCCGCCTTCGAGCAGTAGAACACCCCGCCGAGGTTCGTGTCGATCTGGACGCGCCACTCGTCGACGCTCATCTCGGTGATCGACTTGAAGACGCCGAGCCCCGCGTTGTTCACGAGGATGTCGAGACGCCCGAGCCGCGACACCGTCTCCTCGACCAGCGCGGCGCACGCCTCCGGATCGCGCACGTCGCAGGCGATGCCCAGGACCTCGCCCTCGGCGTAGGGAGCCAGCCGCTCGGCCGTCTCACGGACGTCGGCGGCGGTCCGGGACGTCACCACGACCGATGCGCCCGCGCGCACCAGGTGCTCCGCGACGGCGAGTCCGATCCCCTTGGTGCTCCCGGTGACGATGGCGACCTTGCCGGTCAGATCCGGCATCACGACCTCCCTTTCTGGCTTGCGATATGGGCCTCACTCTGGCCCACCGACGCGAGCCGAGCTTATCAGTGTCCCATGAATGCGCACGGATTTCAACGTGTGGCCCTGGTCACGGGCGGCGCTATCCGCCTCGGGCGCGCCCTTTCGCTGGGTCTCGCCGAGGCCGGCTTCGACGTCGCGGTGCACTACCGGGCTTCGGAAGCGCCGGCCTTGGCAGTGTCCGAACGGATCCGCGGGCTGGGGCGCACGTCCGCGACCGTGCGGGGCGACCTCGCGGAGCCCGACGCGCCGCGGGCCATCATCGCGGCGGTGCGGGAGGCGTTCGGCCGGCTCGACCTGCTGGTGAACAGCGCCGCCGGCTTCGAGACGCTGTCGCTCGCGGACGCCGACGCGGACGGGTGGGACCGCATCATGGACGTGAACGTGCGGGCACCGCACCTGCTCGTGCGCGAGGCCGCCGACATGCTCCGGGCCGCTCGCGGGGCGGTCGTGAACATCGTCGACCTCTCGGCCTTCCAGCCGTGGCGGGAGTACCCGGTCCACGCCGTCTCCAAGGCCGCGCTCGCGCATCTGACGCGCGTCCAGGCGCGGGCGATGGCGCCCGAGGTGCGCGTGAACGCGATCGCCCCGGGGGCGGTGCCTCCCGCCGGACGACTACCCGCGAGGACCGGCTCGAGGAGCTGCGCCGGCGCGCACCCCTCCAGGCGCTGGGCGCGCCGGAGGACGTGGTGCGCGCCGTGCTCTACCTGGCCGACGCACCCTACGTGACCGGCCAGATCCTCGCGGTGGACGGAGGCCGCCTGCTCGGCTCGGCGACGACCCGGAACGACGCCGTCTGAGCGCGCGGCACCGGGCCGCCGGCCACGCACGGTGCGGCGGGTCAGCCCGCCGCCACCGCCTCTTCCGGGACCTCGGAGCCGCCGTGCGCGAGCCAGCGCTCGGCGTCGAGCGCGGCCATGCACCCGGTGCCGGCCGCCGAGACCGCCTGGCGGTAGTAGTCGTCCATGACGTCGCCGCAGGCGAAGACGCCGGGCACCGAGGTGTTCGTGCGCCATGGCACCGGCATCTCGATGTAGCCGTTGGGCTTGAGCGCCACCTTCCCCTTCAGGAAGGCCGTGTTGGGCTCGTGGCCGATCGCCACGAAGAGCCCGGCGACCTCGAGCTCGCTCTCCTCGCCCGTCACCGTGTCCTGCAGGCGCAGCCCGGTGATCACGTCGTCGCCGAGGACCTCGGTCACCACCTTGTTCCAGGCGACCCGGATCTTCGGGTCCGAGAGCGCGCGCTCGGCCATGATCTTCGACGCGCGGAACTCGTCGCGCCGGTGCACGACCACCACCTCCTTGGCGAACTTGGTCAGGTAGAGGGCGTCCTCCATGGCGGAGTCGCCTCCGCCCACCACGGCCAGCACCTGGTTGCGGAAGTGCGGCAGCGCCCCGTCGCACACCGCGCAGGCGCTCACGCCGCCGCCCGACTGCGCCAGCCGCTCCTCGTTGTCCAGCCCGATCCACTTCGCGTTCGCGCCGGTGGCGAGGATCACCGTGTCGGCGCGCACCTCCTTGCCGCGGCTCGACTTGAGCACGAAGGGCCGCTGCTCGAAGTCGACGTCCACGATGTCCTCGGTGAGGATGCGGGTGCCGAAGCGCTCGGCCTGGGCACGCATCTCCATCATCAGATCCTGCCCGGTCACGCCCTCGCGGAAGCCCGGGTAGTTCTCGACCTCGGTGGTGAACATCAGCTGCCCACCGGGGATCATCGTCCGGCTACCGGCGCCCTCGAACACGAGCGGCTCGAGTTGGGCGCGCGCCGCGTAGATCGCGGCGGTCCAGCCCGCGGGGCCGGACCCGATGATCACGACCTGCTCGCGCTCGCGAGCCGTGTTGTCAGCCATGGTTGGATTCCTCTTCCTACTTGTCTTTGAAGACCTTCATGCTCGTGGAATGGCCCGGATTGACCCGCGCCGAAGGATCCACGAAGTGGACCGCGTTGTTCACGGCGATCGCCGCCTCTGCGAAACCCGTGGCGATGAGGTCGAGTTTCCCCTCGTAGTCGACGAGGTCGCCGGCGGCGTAGATGCCCGGCACGCTCGTCTCCATCAAGCTGTTCACCTTCACGCGGTTCTTCTCCACCGCGATGCCCCACTCGGCGATCGGCCCGAGGTCCGGCTTGAACCCGAGGCAGGTGAGCACGACGTCGCAGGGCAGCAGCACGTCCTCGTCGGTGCGGTTGTCGAAGACCGTGACGCCCTCGACGTGGTCCGAGCCATGGATCTCACGCACCTCGTGGAAGGTACGCAGCTCGATCTCGCCCGCGGACACGGCGGACTCCATGCGTGCCACGGTCGCCTGGTGCGCCCGCCAACCGTCCCGGCGATGCACGAGCGTGGTGTGCTCCGCCACGTCCTTCAGGATCAGCACCCAGTCCAGCGCGGAGTCCCCGCCGCCCACGATCATCGCGCGCTTCCCCTTGTACACCTCGGGGTTTCTCACGGCGTACTCGACCCCGCGCGTGCAGGAAGTTGTCGTAGCCCGGGCACCTCGAGGCGCATCGGCTCGAAGGCCCCCTTCCCTCCCGCCACCACGATGGACTTCGACAGGTAGACGTCGGTCTTCGTGCGCAGGGAGAAGTGGCCGCCCTCCCAACGCACCTCCCGCACCTGCTCGTCGAGGATCACCTCGGGCTCGAACTGCAGCGCCTGCTCGACGAGGTTCCGCGCCAGGTCCTTGGCCAGGATCCTGGGGAACCCGCCCACGTCGAAGACATCCTTCTCCGGATAGAGCGCCGTGAGCTGGCCGCCGAGCTCGGGGAGCGAGTCGATGATGCGGGTGGAGCGCCCGCGCATCCCGCCGTAGAAGGCGGCGAAGAGCCCGGTCGGGCCCCCGCCGATGATCGTGATGTCCCGGACGTCGTTCGGCATCGGGATCCTGGGGAAGCGTGCACGTGAGGCGGGGAGGTCGCACAAGTGTAACCCTGCGCGCGTAGGGGGCAAACGGCCCGGACGGGGCCGTCCGTCTCGCGTTCAGGACCCGGCCGGCGTCTCCCCGAGATGACAGCTCGAGGAGCGTGCGCTGCGCTCACGCCGTCTCCCGTCCCTGGCGAGCATCTCGCGCGCCACCTTCACCACCTCCCGCGCGTTGTCGTACGAGATCCGCGCCTCGGCTTCGTCGAGCGTGAGCCACACGCACTCGGTGATCCCCTCTTCGGCCTCGGGGACGGGGTCCCCCGTGGGGGAGCGCATGAGGTAGAAGGCGCAGAACTTGTGGATCAGCTTGCCGCCGGCGCGGAAGTACCAGTCGATCGTCGCCAGCTCCGGTCCCAGCACCAGGTCGACGAGGCCCGTCTCCTCGCCGACCTCGCGCATCGCGGCCTCCCCCGAGCCCTCCCCGTCCTCGAGGTGCCCTTTGGGAAGGCCCCAGTTCTGGTACGGATCCCGGATGACGAGCACGTGGGGAACGCCGTCCAGCGCACGCACCACGACGCCGCCGGCGCTCCTCTCGATCCGGGCCCCGCCCCGCTTCGCCATCCGCCCGTCAGAAGATCGAAAGGCGTACGTAGCGCCGGGGATTCTCCCGGAGATCCTGCAGGAGGAGGTTGAGTTGCTGCAGCACGTCCTCCGTACGCAGGGCCAGCGTCGAGTCCACGAACAGGCGTCCGATCGTGCCCTCCCCCGACTCCACGCGCGCCGTGAGCCGGTCCAGGCGCCCGAACGCCGAGTCCGCCTGCTCCATCGTCTTGCTCATCCCCCCGGAAGCGCCCGAGAGGTTGGCCGAAAGCTCCTGGATGCTCGATGTCGCCAAGCGCACGTTCGTCACGATGCTGTCGATCTGGGCGTCGCCGAGGAGCCCCTCCATCCGCTGGAACGAGCGGCGTGCGGCCCGGGAGGCCTCCTCGATCTGCTGCAGCGCGCTGTCGGCGCTGGTCGTGAGGTTTCCGGCGATCGCCGACTGCGTGTTGACCAGCTCGCGCACCTGCTGGCTGATCGCGGCGATGTCGGTGATCGCCTGGGCGAGGTTGTTCGCCGTCTCGTCGTTGAAGGCGATCTCCAGGCGCTCGGAGAGCTGGGCCACGTTCGCCGAGATCTGCTCGGCGGACGCCGTCAGGCGGGACAGCTCGGGAAGCGCGTAGCCGCCGAGGACCCGCGTCTCGCCGTCGGCGGCCTTCGCGTCCCCCGGGTCGAAGAAGTCGAAGCCCGGGTACTGGTCGCGTGGGACGATCTCGGCCTGCCATTCCCCGAAGAACGACTCCGGCGCCAGCAGCACCACCGCGTTCGGCGGGATCGCCACCGGGGACTGGAGCTCGAGACGGATCCTCACCGCCTGCCCGTCGGGCTCCACCTCGATGTCCCCCACCTGCCCGATGCGCACCCCGCGCAGCTTCACCGGGTTGCCCGGTGAGAGCTGGGCCACGTCACGCACGAGCACCTCCACGGGGGTCGGGAGTCGACCCCAGTTCGTCCGCTTCAGCCAGAGGGTGCCCACGACGCCCACCGCCACAGCGAGGATGATCACCACCCCCACCAGCAACTCGCGTGCTCGATTCACGAAACGGCCTCCAGGAGGTCCGGCCTCCCCTCGATGAACGCTCGCACCACGCGGTCGTCGGTGCCTCGCACCTCATCCGGCGTGCCATGGAAGCGGATCCGTCCATCGTAGAGCATGGCGATCCGATCCGAAATCCTGAACGCGCTCTGCATGTCGTGCGTGATCACGACGCCGGTGACGTTCAACTCCGCGCGCATCCGCTGGATGAGGGAGTCGATCACGGAGGTGGTCACCGGGTCCAGCCCGGTGGTCGGCTCGTCGTAGAGGAGGTACTTCGGCTTCGTGGCGATCGCCCGTGCCAGCCCCGCCCTCTTCCGCTGGCCCCCCGACAGCTCGGCCGGAAACCGCTCCTCGTATCCGTCCAGATCCACGAGCGCGAGGCACTCGGCCACCCGCTCCCGGATCTTCGCGGCGGTCATGTTCGGGATGCGCTTCAGACCCATCCCCACGTTCTCCGCCACGGTCATCGAGTCGAAGAGCGCCGCGAACTGGAAGACGTAGCCGACGCGGCGCCGCAGCTCGTAAAGCTCCTGCTGCGGCAACCCGACGACGTCCACTCCGTCCACGCGCACCTCGCCGCTGTCCGGTTGGAGCAACCCCACGACGTGCTTCAGCGCCACGGACTTCCCGGAGCCGGACCCGCCGATGACGGAGAGCGTCTCCCCTTCGCGCACGTCGAGCGTGAATCCCTTCAGGACCTCCTTCGGTCCGAACGCCTTGTGGAGGTCGGTCAGCTCGATGCTCACAGCAGCACCGCCGCGAGGAACGCGTCGAGGACCAGGATGATCATGCTGGCCGCGACCACCGCGTGCGTCGTGGAGCGGCCGACGCCCTCGGCGCCGCCCGTGGTGTGCATCCCGAAGAAGCAGCCCACCGACGTGACCGTGATCCCGAACGTGAACGACTTGATGACGGAGAACCAGACGTCCCAGCTCCTGAAGAACAGCCGCAGCCCCTTCAGGAACTCGACCGACGACATGTCCAGGAGGTACAGCGACGTGATCCACCCGGACACGATGCCGATGCCGTTGGCCAGCACCACGACCACCGGGAACATGAGGGCACCCGCGATGACGCGGGGCACGACCAGATACGCGTTCGGGTCGTAGGCCAGCGTCTCCAGCGCGTCGACCTGTTCCGTGATGCGCATGGTGCCGATCTCGGCCGCGATGTTCGCGCCCACCCGCCCCGACAGCGCCAAGCCCGTGAGGACCGGTCCCAGCTCGAGCACCATCGTCTTGCCCACGAGCGTGCCCACGAAGTAGAGCGGGATGGCGCCGGTGAACGTGTAGGAGGATTGCAGCGCGAGCACGACGCCGGTGAACGTCGCGATGAAGAGGGCGATCGGGACGGAATCCACCCCGATTCGCGCCATCTGCGTCAGCACGTTGGGCGCCCAGATCTCCACCTTCCGGAGCGCGCGCAGCGCACCCAGAGCGAGGAATCCGGCACGCCCGACGGTGGCGACGGACGACATGGAGGCACGGCCCACCGCCTGGATCGGGCCGGTCAAGGAGACGCGCATGGCTCCCAAGATAGCAGGATCGGTCCCACGGCCCCAAAGGAAAAGGGCCCCTCGGGCCATCGCCGAAGGGCCCCGGGGGCGCGCCGGTGTGGTCGCCTCCGGCGCGCCGCGGCAGGGATCAGCCGCGGTCGAGGGGAGTCTCCGACTCGAGGGTGAACTCCACCTCCTCGACGCGGCCGTTGTCACCGGGGAGGGTGTAGCACACGCGGATGCTACGCACCGCCGAGCGGGGGTCCGTGAGGGCCAGTTCGAAGTCGAGCCTCTGGTCGCGGGAAATGATGCGCGTCCGCACACGTTCCCCGGGCTCCGCCTCGGGCGCGTCGGCTGGATTCCGGAACAGCGTCTTGGTCGATTGCCGTCCCGTCTCGAGCTGCCGCGTCACCTTGACTTGCTTGAGCCAATCCGGTTGGTAGTTCACGCCGTATTCGAAGCCGCGCTGGTCCGCTCCACGACCCTCGCGATTGTGTCTTGCCACCCGTTTCCTCCGGAGGGGGGACTGTCCAGAATTGGGTAAACGAATGTTTCTGTCCCGGGGCGAAATGTCAAGATTTCCTTGTGGCGCGGATGCCGAAATCGCGCACGCGACAATGATCCTGGCCATCCGACCCGTTTCAATTTTCTCCTACTCCTCCGCGTCGGCGCGATGAGAATAGGACGGAAAGGAAGTCCCGTTCCGCATCGCCTGCTCCGGGTCCTGCTTCGGCGACGCTCTGCGGCCGTAGACGTCTATCTTGACCGCTTTCCGCGGTCGGTCGTACCTTAGCCTCCACTCCAAGCCCAACTCCGCAATCACGTTCCGGCCTCCGCCTCCCAGGCGGGAAGCCAGTCGAGACGAATCCGTACCCGGTGGCGCTGGCGCCGCCTCGCTCCTCTCTTCGATCCCGCCCCCTTCCCCGGTAGCCCCTACCTTTCGTCCGAGGCCCCCTCCCGTGGACATCTCCGAGCTCAAGAGCAAGAACGTCGGCGAGCTGCAGGACATGGCCGAAGAGCTCGCGATCCAGAACTACGCGGGCCTCCGGAAGCAGGACCTGATCTTCCGTATCGAGCAGAACCTCCTCGAGGAGGAGGTCGTGCTCCGCGGCGAGGGGGTCCTGGAGATCCTCCCCGAGGGGTACGGCTTCCTGCGCTCCCAGGATTGGAACTACCTGTACGGGCCCGACGACATCTACGTGAGCCCCTCGCAGATCAAGCGCTTCGACCTGCGCACGGGAGACACCATCCAGGGACAGGTGCGTCCGCCCAAGGACGGCGAGCGCTACCTCGCGCTCCTCAAGGTCGAGACGATCAACACGCTCGACCCCGAGTCCACCCAGCACCGCGTCGCGTTCGACAACCTCCGTCCTCGCTATCCCGAGGACCGGCTCCGCCTGGAGCTCGACGAGAACGGTACTCTCGCCACGCGTGTCATCGACCTCGTCGCGCCGATCGGGAAGGGCCAGCGGGGCCTCATCGTCTCGCCGCCCAAAGCCGGGAAGACGACGATCCTCCAGCAGATCGCCAACTCGATCTCGACGAACCATCCGGAGGTCCACCTCATCGTCCTGCTCATCGACGAGCGGCCCGAAGAGGTGACGGACATGGAGGAGCACGTCGACGCCGAGGTCATCTCGTCCACCTTCGACGAGCCGGCCGAGCGGCACACGCAGGTGGCCGAGATGGTGATGGAGAAGGCGAAGCGCCTGGTGGAGCACGGGAAGGACGTCGTCATCCTCCTCGACTCGATCACGCGCCTTGCGCGCGCGTACAACGTGACCGTGCCCCACTCCGGGAAGATCCTCTCCGGCGGCGTGGACGCCAACGCGCTGCACAAGCCCAAGCGCTTCTTCGGGGCGGCGCGCAACATCGAGGACGGCGGGTCGCTCACGATCATCGCCACCGCGCTGGTCGAGACCGGCAGCCGCATGGACGAGGTGATCTTCGAGGAGTTCAAGGGCACCGGGAACATGGAGCTCATCCTCGACCGGCACATCTCGGACAAGCGCATCTTCCCCGCCATCGACCTCAACCGCTCCGGCACGCGGAAAGAGGAGTTGCTCCTCAGCGAGACCGAGCTCAACCGCGTCTATCTCCTGCGCAACTTCCTGGGTGACATGCCCGCTTCAGAGGCGATCGAGTTCCTGCTCAGCCGCATGAAGCGGACCGAGACGAACCGGGAGTTCCTGGATTCCATGGCGCAGGGGGGGTAGTTCGGGTCGGGTGCGGCCCGCGCGGAGCGCCGGCGCCGGCCACGGGCCCCCAGAGATCGCCGTGCATCCGCCCGCCGGAGTCCTGGACGAGTTGCGATCGCGGAGGTCGGAGGAGGGTCGGCGCCCCCGTCCCGAGCGCGTGTTGACGACGCGGAACCCGAAGCGTTCTCCAACCACCGCGGTGGGGGGCGGGAGTCGCCCACGCGTCGAGGGGCGGGGGCGCCGGCCCTCCGCCCTACCCCTGGAGTCCCTACTCGTCCAGGACGGAGGAATACCGCGGGTTCACGACGAGCTCCCCTTCTTCGAAGATCTTCCGGTCCCACGGGAAGATCACCGTCGCGTCCGTCTCCAGCGCGAAGTAGTCCGGCTTGTAGCCCTTGGTGCGGGCGAAGCTCGTGGCGGTACGGACCTCGAGCGGGCGAACGTCACGCACGGCCGCGAGCGCCATGCGCAGCGTCTCACCCGAGGTGGCGATCTCGTCCACCAGGAGAACCCGCTTGCCCGATGCCTGCGTCGGGGCGGCGGACAGGACGGCGGGGCGCTCGCGCACCTGCTCGTCCCCCTCCTTGCGGGAGATCTTCATCGAGTAGAAGTCGACGCGCAGGATGGACGCGACCACGGCCGCCGGAATGACGCCGGCGCGGGCGATGCCCACCACGAGGTCGGGCTGGTAGTCGCGGGCGACACGGAGCGCGAGGGCCCGACACAGCTCGCCGAACATGTCCCACGGCACGTCCAGATACTCCGTGGGCTGCGGCGTGAGACCCTGAACCTGGAAAGGCGGGCGGATTCATGGTCTCAACGTATCGTCCATGTGTTGGTGGATCAACGAGCCGGACCACGCCGGGAACCGGCGTGCGAGCGGATTGACGCTGCGGGGGGGCCCGACGATCCTTCGACCCATGTCCGACGACGTGACCGCTGCAGCGGACCGCCGCCTCGAGGAGGCGCTCGCGGCCGAAGGCGCCCGGGATCCGAGGGAGTTCTACCGCGAACGCCTGCGCGAGCTGAAGCAGGCGAATCCGGAGGGGTACGCGGAGGCGGTGGGCTTCTACAGGGACACGCTGATCCCGCAGGTCGCCTCGGGGGAGGGCGATCCGCTGGCCGCGTGGACCGAGTACGGACGGCGGCTCGCCGAAGCCCTCGCGCCGGGGCGGACGGTCGCCGTGGACGCCAGCGGCCTCGCGCGGCCCTACGAGGCCCCGGCGCCCCGCGATCACCTGATCCTCCACCTCCCCGGTGGCAAGGGCGGCCGGGCGATCCTCGTCGGACTCCCGGCCGACGCTGTCGTCGGCCCAGCGCGCTACCTACGACGTCCTCGTCGCGGGAAAGCAGAAGCTGCGCGGCTGAGGCACCCTACCGATAGCCGATGAGGCGGATCGAGTAGCGGAAGCCGACCCGGTCGATGCGCGACCGCGTCGACAGCTCGGGGTCGGCCACGAAGAAGGGCACGTCGACACGCAGCCGGATGGGGGAGCGCGCGAGCCCCACCTCCACGCCGGCACCCCCGGAAGCGTACGCGTGGCTCCACCCCTCGATGGGCTCGGCCAGATCCGCGAGGACCGCGGGGCCGTCCACCGGCCACGGCTTCGAGCCGAGGCCGACGCCCCCGAACACGCGGGCGGCCGCCTGCAGGCCGAGGCCGAGACCGACCGGAGCGGTGCGCGCGTCCACGGTGAGCGTGAGGAGCTGCGCGAAGGACAGTCCCTTGTCGTATCCGAGCAGCCGGCCTCCGCCCTCCACCCAGCCCTCCTCGTCGAAGGCCGCGCCGGCGCTCCGGATCCACGGGTTCGACAGCTCCACCAGCGGATCTCCGCCGGAGAGGAACATCTGCCGCTCACGGGGAGCGCGCTCTCCGCGCCACACGTTGTCCTCGTGCGCCATCGCACCACCGGCGAAGAAGCGCATCCCGAGCCTCCACCCGGACCGCGTCGTCGCGCCGAGCTCGGAGGTGAGGATCCCGCGCATGTAGACGCGATCGTCCGTGGTCAGCCCGAGCGACCCGCCGAGGTCGGTGGTCCACAGCCGGCCCGAGCGACGGAAGCCCAGCCCGCCCTCCACGTCGAGGTGGGTGTCCGGCGACCAGCGACCCTGGTGCACGTAGGTCGAATCGTAGATGCCGGTCACCGCGATCGACACGCGCACGGAGCGGCGGGGGCCGCTCAAGGGCATCGCGCTCACGTCGCGCTCACCGGCGAGGCGGAAGAACCCGCGGCCCTCTCCGCCGAAGCCTTCGACGCTCAGGCCGAAGCGCGGACGGTCGAAGAGGATCGGGTTCTCGAGGAGGAAGTAGAGCGAGCCGGGATCCCTGGCCGTCGACGTGCCGCCGACGCCCGCACCCTCCACCGCGGGTCCGCCGATGCGCAGGAGCGCGCGGCGCATGTCGCCCATGTAGGACGTGCGCACCTGGAGGCCGCCGACGATGCCGCCGGCGTCGTTGTACCACGCCAGCGGGAAGAAGCGGAGCGCCGCCCGGTCGCGGTACACGGGCAGCGCACCCAGCGGGTTGTCGAAGCCGCGCGCGTAGGCCGCGCCGCTCATCGGTCCGGACGGCCACGCGTTGTCGAGCGCGTTCCAGTCCATCGTGATCAACCTCGGGTCGAGGCGCACCGACCTCGGCTCGAAGCTCGTGCGGATCACGTGCGTCGCGTGCAGCGCGTCGCCGGGCACCACCGTGTCGCGTACCGCGTCGCCGTTCGTGAGGCGGAGCGGCACGGGCATGCGCATCTCGCCGCGGCGCGACACGTCCACGCGCGTGACCCACTCCGAGCCCTCCCGCTCCACGTGCACACCCTCGAGCGCGTAGTCCACGACGCCGGTGGTATGCAGCCACTCCCCGAAGAACCAGTCGAGGTCCTGGCGCATCACCTCTTCGGCGACCGACTGGAGCGCCTGCTGATCGACGTGGTGGAACTTGTAGCGCTCGAAGTAGGTGCGCGTGATCTCGAGCATCTTCTCCTTGCCCGCCATCTCGCGCAGCATCCACAGCACGAGCGATCCCTTCGTGTAGATCATCGAGCTGTAGATGCCCATCTCCGCGTAGCGCTCGGCTTGCAGCGTCACCGGCTCCGTGATGCCGTGCAGCTCCATGTCCAGGATGCGCATCTCGCTCCCCAGCCACTGCGACCGGCCGGCGCCCTGCTCCTCGAAGTACCACGCCGTCTGGAACGAGGTGAAGCCCTCGTCCATCCACCCCTCGTACCACTCGTTGTTGGCGAGGATGCCGAAGGTGTAGATGTGCCCCACCTCGTGGAGGATCAGCCCCTGCGAGGCGCCCCCGTTCATGACCATCATCGGGAACTCGGTGCCGCCGCCCTCGATCCGGTGGAGGTTGGTCACCTGCGGGTAGGGGTACTTGCCGAAGACGGTGTTCAGCCAGCGGAGCGCAACCACGGTGCGCTGCACCGCCTTCCCGTCGCCCCACTCCTCGCGGTCGCCGGGTCGATAGAGCACGTGGATGGCGACGTCGTTGTACGTGCCCTGCTCGTAGATGTAGTCGGGGCTGGTGGACCAGGCGAAGTGGTGAACGTCCTCCGCGTGCCACCGCACCTGCTTGCGTCCCGCGGCCGCCTGCGCGTCCAGCAGGCCCAGGGGCTCGCCCGGCTCCAGCTCACGGCGCACCGGAACGCCACAGGTACGCAGTCCGTCGCGCACGACGCACGGGGGACCCTGCATCGTCCCGTACCAGTCGCTCTGCAGCTCCACCGCGCCCGTGCCGGGCACGGCGGCGCCCGCCCATCCGGGATCGCCTTCCACCGGCACCCCCGTCGCGCCGATCACCTGGTCCGACGCCACGTCGAGGGTCACGTCGTACGTCGCGAACTCGCTGTAGAACTCACCCTGACGGTACAGCGGATGATCCTGCCATCCCTCCAGGTCGTAGACGGCCACGCGTGGATACCACTGCGCGAAGTCGTAGTGGCGACCCCGGCGCCCCTGGCGGCGCGCCACCGTCGACGGACGTGCGCTCCAGTCGTAGTCGAGCACGATCTCTCCGCCGGGGGGAACCGGCGCGGGGAGGGCGAGGCGCGCGACCGTCGAGTCCGGTGCGAAGGGATAGAAGACGGGGGCGTCGGCGCCGTCCACCTTCACCCGTTGCAGCCGCTCGAAGCCCTGCTCCTCCGGCGTGAGGTCCTGAAACGTCCGGACGCCGTGCTCCAGATCGGTCCGCGCCCACTCGGAGTTCGGGCGGAACGCGTTCAGGTAGAGGTGCAGATAGAAGTCGCGCAGGGTGTCCGGAGACTCGTTCCGGTACCAGACGCGCGCGCGGCCGGAGAGGGTCTCGGCGTCTTCGTCCAGACGGGCTTCGATGCGGTAGGAAACGCCCTGCTGCCAGGCGTCGGGAGCCTGCTGGGGCGCGAACGTGAGCGCCGCGAGCGCGGCCGGAACGAGTTGAGCGATCATCGGTGAGGTCTGGATCGAAGGGTCTGTTTCATCCGCGATACGCCCGGGCACCGACCGCGGGCGCTTCACAGCTGGTTGGCAGGGATGGGTGCCGCTCAATCCTCCGCGAGGTAGGCCACGCCCCAGGCGCCGATCCCCAGATGCGTCGCGAGGACGGGGGTGGCCGGTGACGTGAGGATCTCCACATCGTAACCGAAGTGACTACGGAGTGCCCCGGATACGGGCTTCACCACCTCGTCGTCGCCCACGTAGACGACACCGAAGCGCACCTTGCGCACGCCCTTCGGAAGGCGTGCCTTCACGGCGTCGAGGAGCGCCGTCTGCGCCCGCTTGCGCCCGAGCGCCTTTCCGACCGGCTCCACCCTGCCGTCCGCTGTCAGGCCGAGGATGGGCTTCACGCTCAGCATCGAGCCGAGCATGGCCTGGCCGCGGCCCACACGCCCCGATGCCAGCAGCCGGTCGAAGGTGTCGACCGTGAAGAGGATGCCGGAGCGCCGACGGATGCGCTCGAGCTCGCGCACGATCGCCTCGGGCGGCGTGGCCAGCTCGGCGAGCTCACAGGCCTTGAGGACGAGCAGCCCCTGGAGGAGGGAGGCCGCCTGCGAGTCCACGAGGTGCACCGGGGTGCCGCTGAAGCGACCGGCGGCGGCCGTGGCGCTCGAGAACGTCCCGGACAGCCCCGATGCCAGGATCACACCCACGACGCTCTCGCCGTCCTCCGCAGCGCGGGCGTACGTCTCCAGGAAGTCCGCCGGCGCCGGCTGGCTGGTGGTGGGCACGGGACCGTCGGCGGCCATGCGCGCGTGGAATTCTCCGGGCCGTGATGTCCACCCCGTCGCGATAGGTGTTCGTCGCCGTCCAGCAGGAGGAGCGGGGTGACGTGGATGCCGTGTGCGCGGAGCACCTCCTCGGGAAGGTCGGCGGCAGAGTCGGTCATCACGGTCACGGGGCGGCGGGCGAGGCGGATGTGCTGGTCCGCGGCGCGCTCCACGGCCTCGTGCTGCGCCTGCATGTCCTCGGCCTTGTGCGTGACGAGCCGGCCCAGGGCGCGCAGGTAGGTGAACACCTCCTCGGGATCGTCGGTGTGCACGTGCACCTTGAGCACCTTGCCGGACCGGATCACGATGAGCGAATCCCCGCGCTCACGCAGATGGGCTCGGACCTCGTCCTGGTTCGGGAGTGCCTCCCCGCGCACGAGCGCCTCGGTGCAGAAGCGGTAGCGCTCGCTCGCGCCGGGGAAGTCCACGCGCACCATGGCCGGCTCCGCCTCCTCCTCGGCGCGGCCGTCCACCGCGACCAGCGGATCCCCGTGGATGAAGAGGAGCGCGCCCTCGAGGAGGCTCACGAAGCCCTTGGCGCCGGCGTCCACCACGCCCGCGTGCTTCAGGACCGGTAGGAACTCCGGAGTGCGCGCCAACGACGCGCGTGCCTCGTCGACCAGTTGGCTCAGGAGGGCGACGAAGTCCCGATGGACGGCTCGCACGGCGGCCTCGGCCGTGTCGCGCATGACGGTCAGGATCGTGCCCTCCACGGGCCGCTCGAGCGCCGACAGGAGGTTGGCGACGCCGTGGCGCAGGGCCGCGCCGAACTCGTGGGTCCCGACACGCGCGCGGTCGCGGAGGCCTTCAGCGAAGCCGAGGAGGAAGTGGGACAACATCATCCCACAGTTGCCGCGGGCCCCGAGCACCGCGGCCTGCGCGGCCTCCTCGGCCACCGCCGCCACGCCGGGATCGCGGTTCTTCCGCAGGTGATCGGCGATCGCGCGGGCCGTGAGCGCGAGGTTCGTGCCCGTGTCCCCGTCGGGAACGGGAAACACGTTGATGCGGTTGAGCTCACTGCGTTGGCGCTGCGCGTACTCGCAGGCCGCGACCAGCGATCTACGAAGTCGGGGGCCGTCCAGGTAGGCGATCTGCATGGCGCCGACAACTTCGGGGTGGCGGAGGCGGTGCGCCAGCGGCAAGTTGGCCCGACCGGTGCCCGCGACGGCTCGCCCGCGGGGACCCATCGATTCCAGAGGACGGCGTTTGGAGACTCGGGCAACCCAGCACTGGATCGTGTCCGTGGCGCGGGCGGCGAAGCTCCCCGGTGCCGATGCGCTCGACATCCCCGCGCACACGTCGGTGGGTGCGGCGTGGGACGCGGTCACGCGGCACATCGGCACGGACCCGGACACGCTGGCGGCCTGCGTGGCTTCGCACTACCGCCTCCCGGTCGCGGATCTGCCGCGTGCCGAGGCGCGCTCGTACAGGCTCTTCCCCGCCGGGCTCGCCCGCGCGCTCGGCGTTCTCCCCCTCCGCTGCACGGACCGCGCGATCCGGGTGGCGACGGCGGATCCGGTGAGCATGGCGGCCGAGCGCGAGATCGCGCAGGTCACCGGAAGATCCGTCCAGTTCGAGATCGGGCCGCCCGGCGCGCTCATGGAGGCGGTGGCTCGCGCCTATCCGGAAGCCGCCGCGCCGCCTCCCCCGGCCCCGACCTCGAAGGAGACCGCGAAGGCGCGGCCGCACATCCTGGTCGTCGACGACGACGCGGACAGCCGGGCGCTCCTGCGCGCCGTGCTGGAAGAAGGAGGCTACCTCGTGCACGAGGCGCCGGACGGGCCGGAGGCGCTGGAGACGCTCGGGCGCGACGGCCCCTTCGACCTGGTCACGCTCGACCTGCAGATGGAGAAGATGCCCGGGCTGGAGTTCCTGAGGCGCATGCGGGGCCACCTGGCGACCGCGGGCGTGCCCGTCGTCGTCGCTACGGGATCGGACGATCCGTCGATCGAGATGGAGCTCTTCGAGGCCGGCGCCGACGACTTCGTGGTCAAGCCGGTGGATCCGCCCCGCTTCATGCTGCGCATCCAGGCGGTGCTGCGCAGGCGGGCGGACGGCCGGGGGTTCTGAACAGGGTCTTCCGGGGTAGTGGATCCTCTACCGCTTAACCCTCCCACCCGACGCGGTGTCTTCAAGGACAGATGAGCACGCGAAAAGACGGGCCTTCGGGATTCAGCCAGTTCCTCTCCGAGATGAGGCGACGCCACGTGGTGCGCTTCTCGATCGGATACGCCGCAGTCGCGTTCGTCGTCCTCCAGCTCGCCGAGATCGTGTTCCCCGCCTTCAACATCGGGGAGACCGGCCTGCGGATCCTGGTGGTGACGGTGATGCTCCTCTTTCCCCCGGCCGTGGTGCTGGCGTGGGTGTTCGACATCACCTCCGAGGGCATCAAGCGCACCGAGGACGTGCCGGGCGGCCCCGCCGAGCGGCGCCCGGGAGCGCCTCACGCCGCGCCTCGCGCTTCTCGTCTTCACGCTGACGATCGTGGGTGCCCTGGGCCTGTGGATGGCCCGCGAGGGCCTGCTCGAGGCGCCGCAGCGGGCCCGCCGCGGGGGCAATGGCGGGTCGGCCGCCACCCCTGCGTTGGTGGCGTACGATCCCGCGACGCCGATCCGCTCCCTGGCGGTGCTTCCGCTGAACAACATCTCGGAGGGCGGGGGGCAGGACTACTTCAGCGCCGGGATGCACGAGGAGCTCATCGCGCAGCTCAGCCAGATCGCCGGGCTGCGCGTGGTGTCGCGCACGTCGGTGCTGCGCTTCGCGGGGACGGAGATGCCGATCCCGCGCATAGGCAGCGAGCTGCAGGTCGACGCGGTGATCGAGGGATCGATCCGGCGCGTGGACGACCAGGTGCGCATCACGGTGAACCTGATCCACGCCGCCGAGTGAGACGAACCTCTGGACGAAGCAGTACGACCGCTCGCTCGACAACATCCTCGCGCTGCAGGCCGAGGTCGCGCTCGACATCGCCCGCCAGGTCCAGGCCGAGTTGAGCCCCGAGGAGACCACGATCCTGGAGCGCACCGCGTCACAGGACGTCGACCCGCAGGCCCAGGACGCCTACCTGCGCGGCAAGTTCGAGCAGGAGAAGGGCACGCCGGAGGGCTACCGCGCGGCCATGACGCACTTCCAGGAGGCCGTCTCCGAGGACTCCGCCTTCGCGCCCGCCCTGGCGGGTCTCGCGGGCACGCGCTTCCTCCTCGGCATGGCCGACCCCGAGCTGTCCGACTCCACGCTCGATCGGGCGCACCGGGAGGCGCAGCACGCCGTGGAGATGGACAGCAGCTCCGCCGAGGCGCGCGAGGTCCTCACGCTCATCCGTCAGATGGTCCCGGCAACGCTGACCGCCGCGACCCAGAAGGCTCCTCCCGCCGCCCCGATCCCGGGGAGGGTGACCGTGGTGGCACCGGACGTGGCCGGGATGGACACGGCCTGGGTCGCCGCCATGACGCAGATGGGCCGCCGGATCGAGGAGCAGGTCCGCCTGCGCGCGTCGGATTCGGAGCGTGCCGGCCGCATCCAGCGGCTGGCGGCGGCGCGCCGGTTGATGACCTCGGGCCTCTTCTCGTCCGCGACGGAGATGCTGTCCGACCTGGTCGACGACGCACCGGACATGGATCCGGCGTGGGAGCTCCTGGCCCGCACGCAGATCGCTGCCGGGGACGTGCAGGCGGCCGTGGGGGCCGTGGAGGGCTGGAGCCAGCGTGGTGGCGACGACGCGCCCGATGCCGAAGCGGTACGCGCCTTGCGGACCGCCGTCGAGGGGCAGGGCGCTCGCGGGTACTGGACGTGGACGCGCGGCCGGTTGGACGCCGAGCGGGCCGCGGGCGGACGCGTCACGCTCACGGAGTACGCCGCGGCCCAGGCGGGCTCGGGGGATCGCGAAGGGGCGCTGACCACCCTCGGAGAGGCGCTCGCGCACCACGAGCGGGCACTGATCTCCCTCCAGTCCGACCCGGTGTGGGACGACCTGCGGAGCGATCCGCGCTTCACGGAGATCGCACGCGCGAGCCGCGCGATCCACCTGGACATGGGCCCGAGGGGACATCCGCCGCAGGGGGGCTGAG
The DNA here is from genome assembly GCA_963823035.1 of uncultured Gemmatimonadales bacterium. Lineage (GTDB taxonomy): Bacteria > Gemmatimonadota > Gemmatimonadetes > Longimicrobiales > Gaopeijiaceae > SZUA-318. The sequence goes on along the minus strand of CAWGKG010000010.1, from coordinate 309,317 downwards.
CGAAGGCGCGGCCCCCCACCGCCTCATTCCCCCCTGAGCGACGCCACCGGATCGATGGACGCGGCCCGCAGCGCCGGCAGGGCCGTCCCCGCCAGCGCGGCCAGACCGAGCCCCACCGCCACCGCCGCGTAGACCCATGGCGCCGTCGCGCTGACGCCGAACAGCAGGCCGCGCAGCACCCCCGACACCCCCAGAGCGGCGAGCACCCCGATCCCGATGCCGAGCGCAGCCATCGACGCGCCCTGCGGACCACCACGCCGACCACCTGCCGCCGCGTGGCGCCGAGCGCCATGCGCACGCCCACCTCGTGGCCCCTCTGCGCGACGAGGTAGGCGAGCACGCCGTGCACGCCGAATACCGCGAGGAAGATCGCTACGCCCGCGAAGACGACCAGGACCAGGGAGGCGAAGCGCTCGCGCGCGCTCGCGTCCGCGAGCGTGCCGTCCATCGTGGCGACGTTGAACACCGCCAGGTCGCGGTCGAGCGACCAGATCGTCCGGCGCACCGCGTCGGCCATGTCGAGAGGCGGCACCTCGGTGCGCACCATCAGGGTGATCTTCGTGGCGACCGGAGGCGTCTGCAGGAGGTTCACGTACAGCGCGGGCGGGACCTCCTCCGCGAGGCCGTGCATGCGCTCGTCCGCGACGATCCCGATGACCTCGCGGTACTGGCCCCAGAACCCGATCCGGCTGCCGATCGCGCCTCCGTCCGGGAAGTAGCGGTCGGCCGCGGTCCGGTTGATGACGATCACGGGCGGATCCGACGTCCCGTCCGACGGTGACGGAAGCCGCCCCTCCAGCAGGCGGAGGCCGACGGTCTCGAAGTAGCCCGGTGTGACGAGGCGCGTGGTGATCTCGCCCTGCTCCGCGTCGCGCGGCCGCCCTTCGATCTCGAAGGAGTTGGTGAAGCCCGGGTCGAGCGGGTGGTTCGTGACGACGGCCGCGGAGCGCACCCCTGCCAGCGCGGTCACGCGCTCGATGAGCGAGCGGTTGAATCCGTTGACCTCCGTCCAGTTGGGCCAGTTCGAGAAGTCGCGCGGATAGCGCGACACCGGAAGGGAATAGTCCACGCGCAGCACGTTCGTGGTCTCGAAGCCCGGGTCCACCGCCTGGAGGTTGCGCAGCGTGCTCAGGAGGAGCGTCGCGCCGGTCAGGAGCACCACGGCCAACGACAGCTGTCCCGCCACCAGGAGCCTGCGGGCGGCCATGCGGGGCGCACGCCCCTCGGAGGTCCGCCCGTCCGTGAGCTCCCGCCGCAGGTCCGTGCGCCGCGCCTGCAGCGTGGGGAGGAGCGCGAACCCCATCCCCACCAGCACCCCCACGCCGAGCGTGAAGGCGAGCACCGTGCCGTTCACTTCGGGCGCGCCGAGGCGCATCAGACGGGACGGTGCCGCCGAGCCGAGTCAGACGGACGCCCAGGACGGCGAGGCCCACGCCGCCGAGCGTGGCGAGGAGCGTCAGGAGCGCCCCCTCCACGAAGAAGCGGCGCCGAAGCTGGCCCGCCCCGCCCCCAGCGCGGCGTGGACGGCCATCTCCCGCGCGCGGCTCGCGCCCCGTGCGAGAAGGAGGTTCGCCACGTTCACGCAGGCGATGGCGAGCACCGTGAGCACGGCGCCGAAGAGCACCCAGAGCGTGAGGCGCAGGTCGCCACGGCCCACGTCCGCGAGGCGTTCCACGAAGGCACCCCGGTTCGTGTTCGCGGCGGCGAACTCGACCTCGAGCTGCGCCATCAGGCGGGTCATCTCGGCCTGGGCCGACGACACGGTGGTCCCCGGAGACATCCGTGCGACCACGCTCACCCAGTGGTTCTCGCGCGTCGCCACGCCGCGTGCCATCTGGAGCGGCACCCACACGTCCGTCTCGCCGGCCGGGTAGTCGACGGCGGGCGGGAGCACCCCCACCACCGGAACGGGCTCGCCGTCCACGTCGACGACGCGACCCAGGACCTCCGGGTCCGCCTGGAAGTGGGCGCGCCAGGCGCGCGTCGGTCAGGACGATCGCACGGGGGCCGTCGGGGCGGTCCTCGTCGGCGGTGAAGCCGCGCCCGAGCTGCATGTCCACGCCCAGCAGCTCCGGGAGCCCGCGCGTCACCCGCGCGGTGTTGAGGCGCACGGGGTCGCTCCCCGGTCGCGTGAGCACCGTCGTGGTCAGCGCGTACATGCCGAATCCGTCGAAGCCGCGCGCGCGGTCGACGAAGTCGTAGTAGTCGAGCGGCGACGCGTTCTCGCGCGTCGTGCCGGTGGCGCGGTCGTTCTCCCAGATCACGACCAGCCGACCGGGGTCGCGGAACGGGAGGGGCCTCAGCAGGAAGCCCTCCACGACGCTGAACACCGCCGTCGTCGCGCCGATGCCGAGCGCGAGCGTGAGCACCACCACCGCCGTGAACCCCGGGTTCCGGCGCATGCCCCTGAGCGTCCACCGCACGTCACGAATCCACCCGTCCATCGCCGTCCTCCACGTCTCCCCGTCCACCCGTTGCGCATCGTAGTCGCGACACGCCGCTTCCACCGAAGCCACGTCCCCGAACCGCTCGAGCACGTGCGCCCTGGCACGCTCCTCGTCCCACCCCTCGGCCACCAGCTCCCGCACCCGCTCCTCGATGTGGAAGGAGATCTCCTCGCGCACGTCCCCCTCGATCATCCTCCGCGGGAAGAGCCGCCGCCACACCTCACGCCACTCCACGACCTCACTCGGCTCCGGGCCCCGGCGCGGGTGCAGGCGCGGCCGTCACTCGGTCCACCCGGGCGACAGGCCGAGCAGCGCCGCGACCGCCTCCGTGTGGCGGGCCCAGCGCGCCGCATCCCGTTCGAGCTGACGCCTCCCCTTCCGCGTCAGGCGATAGAACTTCGCGCGCCGGTTCTCGTCGGTTCGGCCCCATTCCCCCTCCACGAGCCCATCACGCTCCAGGCGATGGAGGGCCGGGTAGAGCGCGCCCTCCTCGATGCGCACCGCGCCGCGCGTCGCGGCCTCGATGCGTCGGCTCACCGCCAGTCCGTGGAGCGCGCCGTCGCGCAGGGCGCGGAGCACGAGGAGGTTCAGCGTGCCGTAGAGGGTGTCCGCGTCGATGCCGCCCATCGTCCCTCCGTGGTGCTCCCGCCGTCGTCGTTCACGTAACCTAAGCTGGCTATATAACGCGGTACGGAGCGCTCTGCGCCAGAATATCGTGCTTCTTGGATGCCGTCCTAAGCCGGAAAGGTTGGAAGCCGGCTCAGTAGGTCTCCCACACCCCCGGTGTGGCGAGCTCCACCGAGTGCCCGTCCGGGTCGCGGAAGTAGAGGCTCCGGCCACCCCGTGGCCAGGCCACCTCGCTCTCGATCTCCACGCCGCGGGCCGCCAGCCGTGTCCGCCATGCCTCGAGGTCGTCGGCCCCGATCGCGAAGGCGAAGTGCGACGGGCCCTCGGCGCCGTGCGGCGGGATGCGCCCTTCGGGGAGGTCGGCCCAGACGTCCGTGGCCCCCCGCTTGAAGAGGAGGAGCACCGAGCCCTCCCCCGCGTCGAGCGCCGTGAGACGGTCGCCCGCGGCGATCACGCGCAGCCCGAGGGCGTCCACGTAGAACGCGGAGGAGCGCTCCGGGTCCGAGACGTAGAGCCCGGTCTCGACCACGCGTCGGATGCGCGGAGACGAATCGTCGGCAGGCGGTGCCATGTGCGTTGATTCCTCTGGAGTCGAGGCGTCGTTCCGCGGAGCGAGGAGGCTACCCCCCCCACCCCGTCCACCCCGGGCCGCGCACGACGCGGCCGGGGGTTTCGCCCGTGGGCTCGCCGTCCGCGAGGACCCGGGTCCCGTTCACGAAGACGTGCACCATACCTGTCGCGTACTGGTGCGGCTCCTCGAAGGTGGCGTGGTCGGCGATCGTGAGCGCGTCGAAGACCACCACGTCCGCGTGGTAGCCGGCCTTCAGCAGACCGCGCCGTCGCAGCTTGAGGTTCTGCGCGGGGAGCGCCGCGAGCTTGCGGATGGCCGCGGGGAGCGTGAGTGCCTGCTCGTCCCGTGTGTACCTGCCGAGCACGCGCGCGAAGTTGCCGTACGCGCGAGGGTGCGGGTTGGACAGCGTGAACGGCTCGCGGGTCGCGGGCGCGCCCGCGTCCGATCCGAAGCTCACCCAGGGCAGCGCGATCTGCTTCCTCACGTTGTCCTCGCTCATCATGAAGTAGACGGTACCGACGCGGCTCCCGTCCTTCACCACCAGGTCCATCGCGGCCTCCTCGGGCGTGGTGCCGTACATGGCCGCCACCTCGGCCAACGTCTTGCCCGTGAGGACCTTGAGCGAGTCGGCGCGGAAGCCCACCAGGAGCACCCGATCCGGCGATCCCGCGGAGAGCAGGAGGTTCTCCCAGTCGTTCGTGGGCGTGCGCATCTCGCGCAGGACGCGCGCGCGGATGGCCGGGTCCTTCAGCCGCTCCGCCCACGCGTCGTAGCCGCCTTCCTGCACCCACGGCGGCATGGCGGCGTCCAGGCCGGTGGCGCCCGCGGTGTAGGTGTACATGTCCGCGGTGATGCGCAGCCCGTCCGCGCGCGCGGCCTCCACCTTCCGGATGACCTCGTCCATCTTGGCGTAGTTGTCCACGCCGGCCGCCTTCAGGTGGTAGATCTCGGCGCGTGCCCCGGACTCACGGGCGATGCGGATCAGCTCATCCACCGACTCCAGGAGCTGGTTCCCCTCCGAGCGCATGTGGCTGATGTACATCCCGTCGTACTCCGCCGCGGCCTTCATGAGCGCGATCAGCTCGGGCGTATCGGCGTAGAACGCGGGCGCGTAGATCAGCGACGAGCCCACGCCCAGTGCGCCCTCGCGCATGGCCTCGCGCACGAGGTCCTCCATGCGCGCGAGCTCCTCGGGCGTCGGCGGCCGGTCCGCGTAGCCGAGCTCGTGGATGCGAACGGTCGTGGCGCCCACGAACGACGCGACGTTCACCGCGACGCCCTTCCGCTCGAGGTGCTCCAGGTACTCGCCCAGGGTCGTCCAGGGGACGTCGTACCGGATGTCGCCCTCGAAGCGGATCATGTCGGCGCGCATGGTGTCGGTGAGGGGCCCCATCGAATCCCCTTCCCCGAACACCTCGAGCGTCACGCCCTGGCGGATGTCGCTCTGCGCGGTTCCGTCCTCGAGGAGGGATTCCGTCGCCCAGGACAGCATGTTCACGAAGCCGGGCGCTACCGCGAGGCCCGTCACATCCAGCTCGGCGGCGCCCTTCAGCCCGCCCACGTCGCCCACCGCGACGATCGAGTCACCCAGGATGGCTACGTCGCCCACCACGGGCGGCCCGCCAGAGCCGTCGTAGATCGTCCCCCCGCGCAGGACGACGTCCACGTCGGGCTCGGCGGCGCAGGCCGTGAGGGTGAGGGCGGCGAAGGCGAGCGGGGCGAAGCGGCGCACGGGATCCTCCAGAGGACGTTCCTGGGACGGGTGCGCTGACAAGACGGGGGGCGCTCGAGGGAAGTCAAGCGACCGAGGCGGCCCGGGTGCCACTCGAGCACGTGGATGTTCCGCGCCGCGCACATGTCCTTCAGGATCTTCGGCCACACGGTGACCGACACCTCACCCAGGTGTGCCTTCTTGAGGAGCGCCATGTACGTGCGCGACTGGCCGATGCCACCGCCGACGCTCACGCGGATCCCCATCGAGCGCAGCTCGTGCACGATCGCCCGGTGACGTGGTTCCAGACGAGGATGTCGCCGTTCAGCCCGTGCATCGGCCGCCCCTCCGCGACGTCGTCTCCGTGACCCAGTCGTCGTAGTCGGCCGCCCGCATCTCGTGCGGGTAGCCGTCGGCGAGCGGCCAGCCGATCCCGTAGATGAAGATCGCCGGGTACTCCTGCAGGATCATCGTCTCGCGCTGCCTTGCGCGGCAGGTCCGGGATAGCGCTCCAGGATCTCCTCGGCGTGCAGGAAGGTGAGCTCCTCGGGGAGGTCCGGATAGCGGTCGGTGCGCAGCTTGGGGAAGCGGCTCGAGCACCTGCACCTCCGCGCCCTTGAGCACCTTCCAGATGCGCTTCACCACGTCGGTGAGGAAGTCCAGGTTCCGGTCCGCCGCGGTGATCGACCCGCTCCCAGTCCCACTGGTCCACGTAGGCGCTGTGGTCGTGATCGAGGAAGTAGTCCTTCCGCACGGCGCGCATGTCGGTGAGGACGCCCTCGCCCGGGCTTCATCCCGAACTGCTTGCAGCGCCATCCGCTTCCACTTGGTGGCGGCCTGCACGACCTGGGCGTCGATGGGGTTCTTGCCGTGGTCGTTGGAGATGTGGAACTGCACCGGCGTGCGCGAGCCGTCGCGGTCGAGGAAGTCGTTCACGCCGCTCTCGGCGTCGACGATGAGCGGCACCTGCACCCGCATCAGTCCCAGCTCGCGGCACAGCCCCGTCCTCGATGAAATCCTTGGCCGCGTAGAGCGCGTCCTGCGTCTCGCGCGGGGTCGAGGAGCGAGCGATAGTCGGTGGGGAGCACCTTTTCGAGGTCGGCGTAGTCGCCGATCCCCGGGCCGGCCAGGTCGGCCTTCTTGTCGTGCGTGAGCGTCCGTCCTTGTGGCGAAAGTGCCCGAGGCGGGGCAGGACGGATCGGAGGAGGACCCCGGGATGGTACGTGGAGAATGGCGCCGCGACCGGGCGGGTTCAAGGGCGCCCGGGCAGGCTTCCCAGTGTCCTGTCACTAGTCCAGCGACTCGAAAACGCCGGCGCTCCAGTTCTTGCGCACGTCGTTCCAAGGGAAGATGCGGCCGTTCATCGTCACCCAGACGCCCGGCGAGAGCGCCTGCACGGCCGTGATGGCGCCGCCGAGGTTGAAGAGCCCGTCGGAGCTGCCGAAGGCGATCGGGATCATCGCGCCGGTCAACACGATCGTCTTCCCCTCCACCTTCGCGGCCAGCACACGGGCCGTGTCGACCATCGTGTCGGTGCCGTGCGTGATGACGATGCAGCGCTCCGCCACCTCGTTGCAGTTGTGCGCGATGAGGTCGCGGTCCGCTTCGGTCATCTCGAGCGAGTCGACCATCATGAGCGTGCGCACCTTCACGTCCACCTTGCAGCGCCCGAGCTCGAGCATCTCGGGGAGGTGCGTATCCGCGAAGAAGAGGCTGCCGCGGATCTCGTCGTATTCCTTGTCGAAGGTGCCCCCGGTGACGAAGAGGCGGATCGGCTCACTCAAACGGACGGCTCCGGTGTCGGGTTGGGGCGAGAACCAAAGCTCCGCCGACCGTGTACCGCGGGCAAGCGGCCCACGTCACACCCCGCCGATCGCCTCCTCCATCGCCGCCACCAGCCCGGTCGGGTCCTCCATCATCATCATGTGGCCCACGTCGGGCAGCACCGTAAACGAGGCCGCGCGCTCGCGCACGAAGGCCGGCACGTCCCACCCCGCGAGGCTGCGGGCCCCCGCGACGAGGTGCACCGGCGCACCCCGGTCGATCACGCGCTTCACCATCTCGAGATAGGCCGGTTCGCCGGTGACCTCGACCACCGACCGGGCCATCGAGCGGAGCGACCGCGCCGACTGCGCGTCGAGCGCCACCGCGGCGCGCTTCAACGCCTCGGGCGTCGCCACGATCTCCTGGCCCTCGAGCCAGCCGCGCACGTCCGTCCGGAAGCCGTCCAGCATGGCCGCGGCGTCCGCCTCGGTGCCCGCCGCGATGCCCTTCGACCAGAAAGCGTCCACGAGCGTGAAGTTGCCCTCGATGTCGAGGATCGATCGGACGCGCTCGCGGAAGCGATCGGCGAACGCCATCGCGATCGCGCCGCCCATCGAATGGCCGACCAGGTGCGTGGCTTCGATCCCCGCGTCGCGCATCCACGCTTCGAGGAAGACGACCGAGCGGTCGATGGACGTCTCCGACCCCGGGTCGTTCCGCCCGTACCCGGGCAGGTCGGGCACGAGGATGGGCCGCGCCCCGGCACGCGCCTCGCGACGGAGCGGCTGACAGGCGTGGATCAGACCGTGGACCGCCACGATGGGCTCGGCCCCGGGCTCCTTCGAACACGCCTCCAACTCCGCCGCGAGCTCGGCGCCGCAGCCAGGAGCCCCCCACCACGGCGAGCATAGCACCGCCAGCACCCCGTACGTGAACGGATCCGTCCGGCTCACACCATAGAGCATCCCGGCCAGAGCGCGGCTCGTCACCACGCGCCCACGAGCCCGAGCCCCACGCCGCCGGCCCCGAGCAAGACGCCGTCCCGCAGCACCAGCCCGGCGATCTGGCCGCTGCGCGCGCCCAGCGCCACACGGATCCCCAGCTCCCGGGTGCGCTGCGTGACCGTGAAGCTGATCAGACCGAACAGGCCCACGCGCCAGCACGAGGGAGAGCGTCGCGAAAGCCCCCACCAGCACGAGGCGAACCGCCGCTCCGCGAGCGTCGCACGCAGCATCGATGCCATCGTTGCTGCGTGGTAGATCGACTGGCCCGCATCGACGCCCCAGACGGCCGCGCGCAGCTCGCCACGACGCCTGCGGCGTTCGGACCGCGCGCCACGAACGTCACGCTCCCGTTGGGCGACTGCGCAAAAGGCACGAAGAGCTCGGGCTGCGGCCGGCTGTCGAACGCCTCCGGCCGCACGTCACCCACCACGCCGACCACCTGTCGCCGCGACGGCCGCTCCATGACGCCGAACGTCACGAAGCGGCCCACCGGATCCACCCCCGGGAAGAGCTGTCGCGCCGCCGATTCGTTGAGCAGCGCAACCGGCTCGCCGCCCTCTCCGTCCGCGGACGTGAAGCCGCGACCGGCGACGACGGGCACGCCGGCAGCCGCAAAGTACCCCGAGTCCGCGATGGTCGTGTACATCTGCGGCGGCGTCTCGGCCTCCCGGCCCTCCGCCACCACGGTCCCGACCGCGTCGATGCGCGAGGGGTGGAAGGGGAGCGACGAGACCATCCCTGCCGCGCGCACCCCGCGCGCGGCGCGTATCCGCTCGAGCATCGCGTCGGCGCGGGTCAGCCGCTCTCCCGCGCTCGGGTTCCGTCCCAGAGAAAGACCTGCACCGAAGCCACGCCCTCCGGATCGAATCCGAGGTCGGTCCCCACCAGGCGGACGAAGCTGCGCGACAGCAGTCCGCCTCCCTACGAGAAGCACCGTTGCCACGGCCACCTCGAGCAGGACCAAGCCGCGCCGCAGTCCCGCGCGTCCCCGCCCTCCGGTCGCCGCCCGCGCGCCGCGCAGCGCATCCATCGCCTCCGCGCGCGAGAAGCGGAGCGAGGGAAGCAGCCCCACAGAGCGCCGTCCCGACCGTCGTCAGGAGCGCGAACGCGAGGATCCTGAGGTCCATCGCGATCGAGGACGCGCGCGGGAGGTCGGGCGGGAGCATCCGGGTGAGGGCGCCCAGTCCGGCCCACGCCAACGCGACGCCGCCCACGCCGCCCAGCAGCGCGATCGCCGCGCTCTCCGCGAGGAGATGGCCGAAGAGACGGCTTCGCTCCGCCCCCAGTGCCGCACTAACCGACAGCTCTCCGCCACGTTGCGCGCCGCGCGCGAGCAGGAGCCCGGCCACGTTCGCGCACGCCACCAGGAGGAGGAGGCCCACCGCGCCCAGCAGCACGAGGATCGCGGGTCGCACCGCCGCGAGCACCTGCTCACGCAGCCCGACGACTTCGACGTCCAGCAGCGAGCTGTCGCGGAACTCCTCCCCGATCGCGGCGTCGAGCGAAGCCATCTCCGACCGCGCCGCTGAGAGCCCCACGCCGGGCGCGAGCCGCGCCGCCACGAACATGTAGCCACGCCCGAAGGTGTTTTCCTCGTTCGGGTAGAGCACCTTCGGTATCCAGATGTCCTTCGTGGAGGGCCAGAGATCCACCGCCGGCAGCACCCCGATCACCGTCGCTGCGTCGCCGTCCACTTCGATCGTCGATCCCACGGCGGCCGGGTCCCCCGCGAGGCGGTGCTTCCAGAAGCCGTCGCTCACGATCGCCACGCGGCCCTCCCCGCGCTCGGCATCCCCCGGCTGGAAGTCGCGCCCCAGCCGCGGAGCGACCCCGAGCGCGCGGAAGAATGCCGCCGTCACGGCCCACGCCGAAACCGACTCGGTCTCGCCTTCCCCGCTCAGGCCCACGCCCGTCGGCTCCGCGAGCCCCACCGCCGAGAAGGAGCGCGCGCTGCGCTCCCACTGAAGGAAGTCGCCCGTGGCCGGCGGGATGCGTCTTCTCACCCGTCCTCGGGTCCGAGCGCCAGAGCGTGACCACCCGGTCGGCGTCCACGTACGGAAGCGGCCGGAAGAGGATGTGGTCGGCCGCGCTGACGATCGCCGTGCTCGCTCCGATGCCCAGAACGAGCGTCGCGACGGCCGAGACCGTGAACCAGGGCCGTGCCGCCAGCGCCCTCCCGGCCATGCGCAGGTCCACCGCGACCCCGTCGATCCTCGAGCGCCTTCGTGTCCGCATCATCCACCTCCTGTCGGCCTCCACGCACACCGCGCGCGTCCGCTCGACGTCGCCGAAGCGTTCCATGGCCACCACGCGGGCCCGTTCCGGGTCCAGCCCCTCCCCCACCAGCTCCTCGATGCGCGCTTCGAGGTGGAGACGGATCTCCTCCTCCACCTCCGAGGCGATGCGCTCTACCTCCGGATCGTCTCTCCCCGGACGCCGTCCTTCCCCGTCCCGCTTCATGATCACGACGGTCGCAGCACCTTGAGCACGGCCTCGGAGTAGTCGAGCCATTGGCGCGTCTCCCGCTCCAGCTCCTTCCTCCCTCTCTCCGTCAGCTCGTAGAAGCGCGCGCGTTTTCCGCTGTCGCCGTGCCCCCATTCCGAACGCACCCAGCCACGCTCCCGCATGCGGTGGAGGGACTGGTAGAGCGCGCCGTCCTCGACGCGCAGCGCGCCGTCGCTCAGGTGCGCGATCGCCGACACGATGTCGTATCCGTGGCGGGACCGGCCTCGAGGTGCGCAGGATGAGCACGTTGAGCGTGCCGCGCAGGAGGCGGAGGGAGTCGGTCATCGCAGCGCCGGGAAAGATACCCTTAGAATCTAAGGTCATAATGAGCCGCGGCGTCCGCGGAGTCAACCGATCGGAGGGGGCCCACGGCGGGTTGTCCATGCGGCGTCACACCGCCGGGTAGTCCGGCGCCGCCCCGTCGGCCGCCCCGTCTCCCCCGACGAGCACGGTCGCGGCCCGCGCGATCGCCATGCGTCCGGCGGCCGTCACGGCGTAGTATTTGCGCGCGGGGCGGCCCGCTTCGCGCGACACGTCCACCTCCTCCCACGAGGCCACCACGAGCCCCGCACGCTCCAGCCGGCGGAGCGCCGGATAGACCGTCCCGCTGGGAAGTGCGGTCGCGTCCATCAGGTCGAAGCCGTAGCGAGACCCCGCGGCGATGCCGCGCAGGAGCCAGAGGGCGGTGGGGCTGGGGGTTCGCGCGTGGGGCGTCATCGGGGACCCTGCGGGGTGGTGGCGGGCGACGTCCCGGGTGGACGACGCTACCTATGTAGCACTACATATGTAGCACGATCCCGCGGATCGCAAGCGAGAAGAAACGACGACCTCGATCCGTACCCGGGACGTCCCTGCCCACCTCCTCCAGCCACGAGCGCATCCCATGTCCGTTCGACACATCGCGGCGCTCCTCTGTACCGCCCCGCTCCTGCATGCCTGCGCCCGCACGGAAACCTCGAAGTGGGGCGGGACCCAGACCGACAGCGCCGGGGTCGCGATCATCACCAACCCCTCGGAGGGCCTGTGGGCACCCGGCGACGCCTGGACCGTCGAGGAGGTGCTCTCCATCGGCTCGGTCGAGGGTGACGTGGTCTATCAATTCGGGACGATCGCCGGCGTCGACGTGGACCCGGCAGGAAACGTCTACGTCGCGGACCAGCAGGCGCAGGACGTGCGCGTCTACGACCCCAACGGCCGGTACCTGCGCACGCTGGGCGGCCCGGGATCGGGTCCAGGCGAGATGGGACGCGGCATCACCGGCGTCTTCGTCGTGGGCGACGAGATCCTCGTGCCCGATCTCGGCAACCAGCGCATCGACCGCTTCGACCTGGAAGGGGCTCCCCTCGCGAGCCAACGTCTCGACCTCGCGCAGGGCATCCCACTCCGGTGGGACGCCTTCAGCGGCGGCCGGCTGATCGTGCAGAAGCGGGCGCTCAACATCGGTGACTCCACCGCCACGCCCCACGGCGATCCCATCCTCACGCTGACGGCGGAGGGGGAGGAGCCGGACACCGTGGCCGTCCTGCCGATCGGTCAGAGCTTCCAGGTGACGGGCGGGCGGGCGCGGATCCGACAGTTCGAGCCCGAGCCGATCTGGGACGCGGATCCGGACGGACGGATCCTTACCGGAATGAACGATGCCTGGCGCTTCGAAGTGTGGGCCGCGGACGGCTCCCTCTCCCGCGTCATCACCCGCCCATCCGAGCGAAAGCCGGTCACCGAGCGCGACAAGCAGGTCTTCAAGGACGCCATCGCCGACCTGGCCCGGCAGCAGGGCGCGCCGCCCCAGGCGGTCGAGGCGCTGCTCCAGCAGATGGAGTTCGCGGACTACTTCCCGACCTTCGTCACGATCGCGTTGGGGCCGAACGGCTCGGTCTGGGTCCAGAACTTCCGTTCCGGCGACGAGTTGGCCGGGGAGGGCGAGACCTTCGACGTGCAGGACATGGGCTCCACGGACTGGGGGGTGTTCGACGCCGAGGGCCGCTACCTCGGGATCGTGACGTTTCCCGGCCGCTACCAGCCGATCCGCGCCATGGGCGACCGCTTCTACGGCGTGGCGCGCGACGAGCTCGACGTGCAGAGCCTCAAGGTCTACCGCGTGATCACGGGCTGAGGCCCTGCCCCACCGTCGCGCGAGCGGGGCGGCCGCCGAAGCCGGGCGGCCGCCCTTCTTCGTTCCTTCGTGAAACCTCCGTCGCACCCCTTTCGTCTATTTATTCGAGTTTGTAGAAATTGAGGCCGAGCCAACGCGGCCGGGCGAGCGCGACCCGAAGACGAGGACCGATCGATGGGCAAGGGCGACTTCCTGGGTGAGTTCGAGCAGGTGGTGCTCCTGGCCGTGGCACGGCTCAGGGGGGATGGCTACGGGATGTCGATCCGCCGCGAGATCGAGCGCCGGGCCGGCCGCGAGGTGACCGTGGGCTCCGTGTACGCGACGCTCGCGCGCCTCGAGGAGAAGGGGATGCTCACCTCCGAGGCGGGGGACCCCACGCCCCGCCGGGGCGGCCGCGCGCGGCGGCACTTCCGCATCCTGCCCGAGGGCACGCAGGCGCTGGAGGCATCCCGCGGGATGATGGCCCGCATGTGGGACGGCGTGGCCCTCGACGGCGGCGACGCCGTCGTGAGCCGACCACCCCGCCTGGCGGAGATCCTCGTCCGCGCTGACCGCGCACGGGGCCCAGCGCGACGACCAGCTCGGGGATCTGCGGGAGGAGTTCGACGAGCGCCTGGCGCGGCGCCGCGCCGGCGCTCGCGCCTGGTACTGGAGGCAAGCCCTCGGGTCTGCAAAGGCCAACCTGGGCTATCGGCTGCGCGTCGCGCGGCGGACCACCACGGTACACGCAAAGGGGGACGGGACGATGGGCACACTGGTGCAGAATATCCGCCACGCGCTGCGCACCGCGCGCAAGAACCTCGGGTTCAGCGCGGTGGTCGTGCTGACGCTCGGGCTCGGCATCGGCGCGAACACGACCATCTTCAGCGTGGTCTACGGGCTCATCCTCGACCCCTTCCCCTTCCCCGAGCCCGGCCGGATCGTGGGCGTCGGCACGGCCTACCCGAAGCTGGGCGGAGACCTGTCCTTCTGGGAGAACCTGTCGCCCGCCGAATACATGGACGTGCGCGACGACAGCCGCACGCTGGAGGACGTGGTGGCGTGGGACATGGGGAACCGGCAGATCTCCGGCGAGGGCACGCCGCAGAACGTCTTCACCGGATTCTGGTGGGGAGACGCCCTGCGCACGCTGGGGATGAAGGCGCAGCTGGGGCGCGGCTTCAGCGACGAGGAGGTCGCGAACGGGGCGAACGTGGCGCTCCTCAGCTACCGGATCTGGCGCGACCGCTTCGGCGCCGACTCCTCGATGGTGGGAAACAAGATCCTGATCAACGACTCCCCGTACACGCTGGTGGGCATCCTCCCCGAGGGGGTGGACCTCTACGGGATGGACCTGTGGACGCTCATGCCGGTGGGACCGGACCGCTATCCACGCAACCGGAGGCAGTTCCAGCTCATCGCCCGCGTCCGTGAGGGCTCGGACCTGCGCGCCGTGAACACGGAGCTCGAGGGGCTCGCCCGCCGCACCGAGCAGGCCTACGCGGCCGAGTTCGAGGAATACGAGGGTTGGACGATGCGGGCCCTGACGTGGAACCAGGTCAGCTCGCGCCCCTTCCGCGGCGGGGCGTTCATCCTCATGGGCGCGGTGGGCTTCGTGCTGATCCTGGTGTGCGCGAACACCGCGAACCTCCTGCTGGCCAGGGCGCAGGGCCGACGCCGCGAGATGGCCGTGCGCACGGCGATGGGCGCCGGGCGCGGTCGACTGCTCGGGCAGCTGCTCACGGAGAGCCTGGTGCTCGCCCTCCTCGGGGGCGTGGTCGGCGTCGGGCTCGCGCGCCTCGGCAACGCCGGCGTGCGCGCGCTCCTGGCCACGCTCGCGCTCCCGCTGGCCGGGACGGTGGAGATGAACGGACCGGTGCTCGCGTTCACGGCGGCGGTGGCGATGGCGGCGGGCGTCGTGTTCGGGCTCGTACCCGCCTTCCAGGCGTCGCGGGCCGAGATCTCGAGCGTCCTGCAGTCGGAGGGGAAGGGCTCGACCGCCGGGCGGAGCCGCCAGCGGCTCCAGCGCACGCTCGTGGGCGCGGAGGTCGCGCTCGCGTTCGTCCTCCTGGCCGGCGGCGGCCTCCTCGTGAACAGCTTCGTGCGCCTGAGCCGGGTGGACACCGGCTTCGCCTCCGACCAGGTGCTGACCATGCGCCTGACGCTTCCCCGCGACAAGTACTCCGGCGACGCCGTACCCGCCTTCTTCCAGGAGCTCACGGAGCGCGTGCAGGGTGTGCCCGGCGTGCGGATGGCGGCCGCGGCCTCTCAGTTCCCGCCGCTCGGCTTCTCCTTCCGGGAGCTGTGGTTCGAGGGGGGTGCGCCGTCGGACGAGCAGACACTACCCCGCGCGCTGACGACGACCGTCACGGCCGGATACTTCGAGACGCTCGGGATCCCGCTCCGTTCGGGGCGCACGTTCGACGGACGCGACGCCCCGGGATCGCCGCTCGTCGCGGTGATCAACGAGGTGGCGGCACGTCGGTACTTCCCCGACGAGAACGCCGTCGGCCGCCGGCTGAAGATCGGCGGACCGGACGCCGACGCGCCCTGGTTCGAGATCATCGGCGTGGTGGGCGCGACCCAGAACCGGGGGCTCGACCGCCCACCCGAGCCTGAGATCTTCGGGCTGGCCGCACAACTCGGCGACGGAGCGAACCAGCTCTTCCTCCTCGCGCGCACCGACGTCGAGCCACGTTCCGTGCTGCCCGCCATCCGCCGGACGGTCCAGGAGATGGACGCCGACCAACCCGTCTACGCGATCCAGACGGTGGACGAGGCCTTCGCTTTGGCCGCCGCAACCCGCCGGGCCACCACCCTCTTCCTGTCCATCTTCGCGTTCTTCGCCCTCGCCCTCGCGGCCGTCGGCATCTACGCGGTCGTCTCCTTCACGGTGAACGAGCGCACCCAGGAGATCGGGCTGCGCGTGGCGCTCGGAGCCGACGCCGGCGGCGTCCGCCGACTCGTGGTCCGCCAGGCGCTCGTCCCGGTCCTGGTGGGCGCGGCCGTCGGCCTCGGCCTCGCGGTGCCGGTGGGTGCAGCCCTGAAGGGGATGCTCTTCGAGGTGGCGGCGGTGGATCCCACGACGATGGGGATCGTGGCCGTCCTCCTGGTCGGCGTGGCCGCGGCGGCGAGCTGGATTCCCGCCTGGCGGGCGAGCCGCCTCGATCCGGTGGAGGCGCTCAGGGCGGAATGACACGGGTGGGGGTGGTGGGGGTACGGCATGGTGACCCGACGACCACCCCCAATAAAGCAGTCCCTCTGCGTCCTCTGCGTCCTCTGTGGTAAAAGCAGTTTCACCACAGAGGACGCAGAGGACGCAGAGGGGAAAACAGTGGAGTGCCTCCATGAGCTACACCGCCGTCAACCCCACCACCGGACAGACCCTCGCCACGCGGGCCGCTACGCCACCCGACGAGGTCGACGCCATCGTCCGGGCCGCCGATGCCGCCCACGTCGCGTGGCGTGAGACCCCCTTCGCGGAACGTGCCGAGCCGCTACGCGCTCTGGGTCGACTGCTGCGTGAACGAAAGGACGAGTACGGCCGCGTGATGACCGCGGAGATGGGCAAGCCGATCTCCCAGGCGATCTCGGAGGCGGAGAAGTGCGCCACGGCGGCCGACTACTACGCGGAGCACGGGGCATCCTTCCTCGAGCCGGTGCCGGTCGAGACGGACGCCTGGAAGAGCTATTGGACCTACCGCCCGCTCGGCGTGATCCTCGCGGTGATGCCGTGGAACTTCCCGTTCTGGCAGGTGATCCGCTTCGCGGCGCCCGCGCTGGCGGCCGGCAACGCCGGGATCCTCAAGCACGCCTCGAACGTGCCCGGATGCGCGGACGCTCTCGAGACGCTCTTCCGCGATGCGGGCTTCCCCGCCGACCTCTTCCGCAGCGTCTACGTCAGCGGCAAGCTGGCCGGGAACCTGATCGAGCACGAGTTGATCCGCGGCGTGAGCATCACCGGGAGCGTGCCCGCAGGGCGGAGTGTGGCCGAACGCGCGGGTAGCGTCCTCAAGAAGTGCGTGCTGGAGCTGGGCGGGAGCGACCCGAGCGTGGTGCTCTCCGACGCCGACCTCGAGACCGCGGTCCCCGCCTGCGTGCTGGGTCGGATGATCAACAATGGGCAGAGCTGCATCGCGGCCAAGCGCTTCGTGGTCGTCGAGGAGATCGCCGACGCGTTCACCGAGCGTTTCGTCGAAGCCATGCGCGCGATCGAGATGCGTGACCCCATGGACCCGGACTCCCGGCTGGGGCCGATGGCGAGCGTCGACCTGCGCGACGAGCTCCACGACCAGGTGGTCCGCTCCGTCGAGGCGGGCGCGACCCTCGCGCTCGGCGGCGTGGTGCCCGACCGCCAGGGCGCGTGGTATCCGCCCACCGTGCTCACCGACGTCCGCCCCGGAATCGCGGCCTACGGGGAAGAGCTGTTCGGCCCGGTGGCCACGATCCTGCGCGCGAAGGACGAGGCGGACGCGGTGCGCATCGCGAACGACACGGTCTTCGGCCTGGGGGCAGCGGTCTACACGTCGGACCGCGCGAAGGGCGAACGGATCGCGGCCGACCTCCTCGATGCGGGAAACTGCTTCGTGAACGGGATCGTGAAGTCGGACACACGCCTCCCCTTCGGCGGGATCAAGGAGAGCGGGTACGGACGCGAGCTCTCACCCTTCGGCATCCACGAGTTCATGAACGTGAAGACCGTTTGGGTCGGATGAGCCCTCGGCAGCAGTTGACCGGGAGCCGGGCCCTTGACGACGTTCGAGGCTCGGCGTGCGGAAAAACCGGAGGGGCCGGCGCCACCCGGCGGGGCCTGAAGACGAGGAGAGAGGATGACCGAGAGCCGTAGCACGTGGGATCCGCGACACGGGATGCGACCCGACGCCGGCCGCCCCACCGCCTCACTGCAAGGCGACGACGAGGACGAGGACCAGGACGAGGAGCACCAGCGTCCGACGTCGACGCGCTGGACCGAGGGGCTGCGCGAACGTCTCTTCAAGGCCCGCACGCTGATCATCAGCGGCGAGATCAACCAGAGGCTCGCTTCGGAGGTGATGGGCCAGCTCCTGGCCATGTCGTCCGAGTCCGACACCACCATTACGATCTTCATCAACTCTCAGGGCGGCCACGTCGAGTCCGGCGACACCATCCACGACATGGTACGCTTCATCCGGGCACCGGTCCGCATGGTGGGCACGGGCTGGGTCGCGAGCGCGGGCGCGCTCATCTATGTGGCCGTCCCGAGGGACCGTCGCTTCGCGCTCCCGAACACGCGGTTCCTCCTCCACCAGCCGGCGGGCGGCTCGCGGGGCTCGGCGTCGGACCTCGCCATCGAGGCGAAGGAGATCGTGAAGATGCGCGAGCGCCTGAACCGCATGTTCTCGGAGCGGACCGGCCAGTCGATCGAGCGCATCGTCGATGACACGCGCCGCAATTTCTGGCTGGACGCCGAGGCCGCCGTGGAGTACGGCCTCGCGGGGACGATCATCGAGAGCGTGGACGAGCTGACCTAGCAGCCCGTGGTAGTCGAAGACCGTTGACACCGCGTCGCCGGACGCGACATGGTGGCGTCCCCGGGCGGTACGTCCCCAGGCGCCCCGTCGGGGTAAGCGGTCGTAGCCTCGTGGCGTAAGAATCGGTTGGAACGGTGGGGAGGACGGCGCGCGCTCCTTCGAGCGGGAAGCGTCGGTCCCCCAGATCAGGCTGTCGGCAACGTTGCCGGCGAGGCAGCGAAACCATGGGCACACGTCACGGTGTCGTCTCGAAGCTCCTGTTGGTCCTCCTTCCCCTCATGGCCGCCTGCGGCGGACCGATGAAGAAGCAGGCCACCGACCGGCCCTCGCCCTCGGACGGCGTGTTCAGGGAGAAGGGCGCCGTCGTCCTGATGGGTTCGGCCCTCGGCGACGGGCAGGGTTCGCTCCTGGAGACGATGCGCGGGAAGGTCCCGTCGTTCCGCCTGCACAGGGCTTCGGGGCAGGTGCCCGGAGATCTCGCTCCGTGGAAGCGCCAGCTTCTACGGCCTCGTCAACCCGGACGTCTACGTCGACGGTGCGCGCGCGACCGACACCTGCATCCTCGAGTCGCTGCGCGCTTCCGACATCCACCGCGTGGAGGTCTACCCGATGGGCTTCACCACCCGCCCCGGGTACCGGACCCACGCCGAGGGGCTGATCCTCGTCTTCCTGCGCTCGCAGCAAGCGGCGTAGCGGACACCGCGCCGCCCGACCGCGACGAACGAACGCCCCCCCGGATCGCTCCGGGGGGGCGTCGCGTCATGCCCCGATCGAGTCGGGCGGAACGATCAGTGCACGTCCCACCACACCGGCGTCACGAGGTCGAGACCACCACCCTGACGGGACACGGCCGCCATCAGGTTGGTCTGGTTGAGCGACTGCTCGTTGTCCGGGTAGATCATGCGCACCGGGATGCTCGCGACCAGCAGGTCCGGACCGGCCTTCAGCTCCGGAACGCGGACGCGGCGCCAGTTCGCCCAAGCTTCGTTGCCCTGCATGAAGAGGGAGATCCACTTCTGCAGGTGGAGCTGTCTCATCCCGGCGTCGCCACCGGCCCACGCGACGCGCGGCTGCGCCAGATAGGCGTCGACCTCGGCATCCGTGACCGTCACCGGCGGGCCCCAGGGCTCGTACTGGTGCATGTTCTGCCGGATGGCCTCGGTGTAGAGCGCCCCGGCGTCCCCGGCGATCCAACCGCGCGCGGCCGCTTCCGCCTCGAGGAAGAGCACCTCGGAGTACGTCATGACCGAGGAGGGGGTCGCCGCTCCGTTGCACCGCCAGAAGTTCCCGATCCTGGAATAGTAGGGAAGCGACAGCGGCGGCTGCCGAATGCCGTTCGCCAGCCCCCGGTACTCCCCGTCGATGGTGGCCGGCTGGGCGTAGAGCGGCAGGCGCGGATCGTTGAACGACTTGAGCGTGTCGACCATCGTCGCGCTCATCCCGTGGTCGTCCCGGTTCCCGGCACCGCACAGGGCGTTCTCGAACAGCGGGTTCCGGTAGGGGGCGCCGGGATACTCGAGCATCGCGTCGTCGTCGTTGCTCGTGAAGCCGCCCGCGGAGTACGCCGCGGCGAACTCGGCCCGGGCTGTCGCGGGATCCACCTCGGAGAGGCGCATCGCGAACCTCATCCGCAGTGAGTTGGCGAACTTCTTCCACTTGGCGAAATCGTTGTCGTAGAGGAGATCGCCGGAACCGAAGTCGCCTGTGGTGCCGAGCATCGCCGCACCGTCCGCGAGGTCCTGGAACATGCCCGCGTAGACCTGCTGCTGCGTGTCGTACGCCGGCATCGTGTTCTCGGCGCCCTGGAGGGCCTCCGAGTACGGCACGTCGCCGAACAGGTCGGTCAACTGGGAGAAGAGCCAGGCCCTCCAGATGAGGCCGACCCCCTGGACGTTGCCGCTTCCACTCGCCGTGCCCTTGTCGATCACGGACTTCGTGTCCGTCAGGTATCCGGCGTAGAAGTTGTCCCACCACGCCTGCATGGTGGCGGGCCGGACCTGGCCGATCTCCTCAGCCTGGTACTGGATCTGGACCGTCTGCTGCGGCCAGATGCTGGTGTGCGAGAGCATCATCCCCGCGCCGAACACCGTGCGTACGGACGCCTGGATCGCGTTGGGGAGCAGATAGGCCGCTCCCACGTCCGTGGGGGCGTTGGGGTTGAGGTTGACGTCGGTGAGACCGCGGTCGCAGGCGCCGAGACCCAAAGCGAGTCCGGCAACCATCGCGCCACGGATCAGCATGTGTCTGTTCATCGTGTGCCTCCCGTGGTCACGGCCGGATCGTCATGGAGAACCCGAGGCTGCGCGCCGTCGGGAACTGCCCGGACTCGAGCCCCTGGACGTTGCTGGCGTCGTAGGCGGTCTCGGGATCGATGTTGGGCGTCTTCGCCCACAGGTACAGGTTCCGTCCGATGATGGAGATGTCCCCTTGGGAGAAGCCCAGACGCTCCATGAAGGACTCGGGGATCCGATAGGTCAGGCGCGCCTCCCGGAACTTCAGGTAGGAGGCATCGTCGACCGCCGTTTCCTGGTTGTTCCACCAATTGTGGAAGTAGTCCTCGGAGCAGAGCGAAACCTCCGAGCCACCCTCGCCGTTCGTGGTGCCGTCCGGGAGAACTCCGCGTTCCACGATGCCGGGGAGGCAGACGTCCTCCTCGCGACCCCGCAGCGTACGCTCCAGAACACCCGCCTGCGTGCCGAACCAGTCGGTCACGGAGAAGACGTTGCCGCCGTACTGGCCGTCGAAGAGCGTGCTCAGCTCGAAGGGCCCGTAGCTGAAGCGGTTCTGGATGCCGCCGCTCCAGTCCGGCGTGTACTTGCCGAGGATCCTGCGCACGGGGTCGATCTTCGGATACCCGTCCGCATCCAGCATCTCCATGCCCAGCTGCGACGTGTTGCAGCTGCCATCGGCGACGAGCGCCTGCGTGCACCGCAGGTAGCCGTTGCCGAACATGACGCCGTACGGCTCCCCGGGACGGGCCTCGATGTTCAGGCTCCACATCCCGCCCAGCACGAGGTTCTGGAGATCCCCGTACAGCTGCACCACCTCGTTGTTGTTCTTGCTCCAGTTGAGCGTCATGTCCCAGCGCAGACCGTTGTCCGCCCGGACCGGCGTGGCCCGCAGCAGCAGCTCGATGCCCTTGTTGCGCACCTCACCCGCGTTCAGGATCTGGCTGGTGAAGCCGCTGGCGCCGGAGACCTGCACCGGCATGATCAGGTCGCGCGTCGTGCTGTTGTAGTACGTCAGCACGAAGCCGAGTCGCTCGTCCAGGAAGCCCAGATCGGTCCCGACCTCCCAAGACGTCACCTCTTCGGGCTTGAGGTTGGCGTTGTAGAGCTGGTTGGGGATCGAGAACATCGGGGCACCGCCGTACGGATCCTGGGCGTTCAACGTGGCGACCAGCTGATACGGATCGGTGTCGTTGCCGACGCGCGTCCAACTCGCCCGGACCTTCCCGGAGCTGAGGAGGTCGCCGGTCATCCCGAAGGCGTCGGAGAAGACGAACGCCGAAGAGATCGACGGATAGAAGAACGACCGGTTGTTCTCGGGTAGCGTCGACGACCAGTCGTTGCGTCCCGTGAGGTCGACGTTGAGCCAGCCCTTGTAGTTGAGGCTCAGCGACCCGTAGACGCTCCGTACCTGCTTCTTGTTGTAGGTGTCCGACGAGCCGATGACCTCGGCCGAGTTGTCGATCGTGAAGATCCCCGGCACGGTCAGCGCCGTCGTGCTCACTTCGCCGTAGCGGTACTCGTTCAGGCGCGTGTTCGCTCCGGCCGTGGCATCCATCAGGATGTCGCCGGTGAGCTGGCGCGTGGCGACCGCCAGGAGGTCCATGTTGGTCTCGGAGCGGTACTCCGTGGACTCACGGAAGCCGCCCCTCACGCCGGCCCATCCGCCGACCGTGCCCACCTCGGAATCGTCCTTCTTGTGCCACTGGTAGTAGTCCTTGGCGATCTTGCCGGTGACCGTGATCCAGTCGTTGACCTGATAGTCGGTCTGGATGTCACCGATGACGCGATCACGCGTGTCGCCGGTGCCGTTGGCGTACTGCACCCAGAACGGGTTGTCGTGGTAGTTGTAGTTCCAGTTGTACTCCTGTCCCGGCACGCACGCGGTCGGCTCGCTGCCGTCGCACTTCCAGTGACGTCAGGGCGTTGAGATCGACCTGCCGCCCGAACCAGGTGAAGTTCTGCATGGGGTTGTCGTCGTAGTAACCCGTCCCCACGCGGTTATTCCCGTCCTGGCTCAGGTAGTTGATCATCGCGCTGGCCTTCAGACGGTCGGTCACGGACGCCCCGCCCTTCAAGGCCACCGACTTGCGGTCGATCGTGTTGCCCGGAGCCATGCCTTCGGTCTGCGTGCTCGTGACCGACAGCCGGATGTTCGACGACTCGGTCGCGCGCGCCACGGCCACGTTGGTGTTCCAGTTCGACCCGGTGCGGAAGTAGTCGCGGACGTTGTCGGGATGCGGCAGCCACGGCTGCTGCGCACCGGTGAACTGGTCGATGAGGCGGCCGTCCATCTTCGGACCCCAACTCTCGTCGACGTAGTCCCACGTACCGGCGCCCGCGCCGTCCACGTACTGGAACTCCCCGTTGTAGCCCTGCCCGTACAGGTTCTGGTAGCTCGGCAGGCGCAGAGGCTGCTCGAAGGTGACGGACGAGGTGGCCGTGATGCCCAGCCCACCCATCCCGGGGCGCGCCGTCTTGGTCGTGATCACCACCGCGCCGTTCGCCGCCCGCGTGCCGTAGAGCGCGGCCGCGTTCGGTCCCTTCAGCACGCTGACGGACTCGATGTTGTTGGGGTCGAGGTCCTGGAGGGCGTTCCCCCAGTCCATCCCCGAGTAGCCGGACGACCCGGCGAGAGGAGTTGTCGACCGGGATGCCGTCGACGATGAAGAGCGGCTGGTTCTCGCCGGTGATCGAGCTCGCCCCGCGGATCACGATCCGGGAGCTGCCGCCGGTCACGCCCGCGTTCGTGACGTGCACGCCGGCCACCTGACCCTGGAGCGCGTTGACCAGGTTGTCCTTCGGCACGGCGACGATCTGATCGGCGCGGATCTCCTGCACCGCGTAGCCGAGCGTCTTCTTCTCGCGTTCGACGCCCAGCGCGGTGACGACGATTCCCTCGAGGCCGATCGCTTCCTCGTCGAGGGTGACCTCGACGCGGTCCCGGATGGGCGCCTCGAGGGTCTTGTAGCCGATGTAGGTGAAGACGAGCGTGGTGGCGCTCTCGGGGGCCTGGATGACGAAGTCACCCTGCCCGTTGGTGAGTACGCCCAGGTTCGTGCCCTTGATGGCGACCTGCACGCCTGCCGGAACCACGGCCCCCGGCAACGTCACGTGTCCGGTGACCCTCCGCATCTGCTGTGCGCCGAGCAGAGCGGGGAGGGCCAACAGCACGATCAGAAGCAGGGCTCCTCGGGTAGCGAGACGCTTCATGACTGCCTCCTCGCGAACGGGTGGACGAAACCCGGCAGAGGCGGTCGTGGTGAAGGCCCGCAGGGGGTCGGTCACCGATCGCAAGGCCGGATTTCCGGGGGCTCACGCGCGGCGCACGACCGGGACTCCGGCCGGCGTCGCATGACGGCCCAGATCGGCCAGGGAGCCCTGGGGGGCTGTTTCGCGCGGGGGCGCGAAAGAGAATCTCGCGAGGTCGGGGGGCACACCACGAAGTGAGCCCTGATATTTCACACTGCGTCTCCAGCCTAGGATCTCCCCCCGGGGGACGCAAGATCGGCTCTACGCGGCCCTACGCGGATCCTCGATCGGGCCGAGCCCGCCTCCTCCGCAACGCCGCGGCACCCCGGCGTCGTCTCAGCTGATCGGCCGCGGTAGATAGAGCGGCGGCAACCCCGCCCGCGTCAGCACCTCGTTGAACGCGGGGATGTCCCGTGTCTTGATGAGTTGCAGCTCGGTCTGCAGGGCGGACCACTGCGCCAGGTAGTCGGCCGTGACGTCGCGCACGCCCTGCGTGACCGGGATGTTGGCGCCGCTCATCCTGCCGAGCAGGTCCTTGTACTTCATCATGAGACGCGCCTCGAACTGGTAGGCGTGCTGGAAGGTCTTCAGGTCTCCCTGGAGGATCTTCTCGATCCAGCCGTCGAGCTCGCCGTCCAGCGCGTCCCCGCCCTCCTGCACGTCCTGCGCCGAGGTGAGCTCGAGGATCACGTCGAGCTGGTCCTTCACCTTGCGCAGGTCGCCGACACCCTCACCCATCCGCGTCGCCGCGTCGTACAGCGACTTCGACAGACGGTCCAGCTCCGCGTATTCGGCGACGGGGTCGGCGACGATGCCCTCCAACCTCGGGTCGACCAGGATGCGGAACTCCTGCGTGCGGGTCGTGCCACCCACGGTGAGCCGTGCCTGGTAGCGGCCCGGTCGCGCGGTATAGGCGCCGAGCCCGGGCGACGTCGCGGTGATCTCGACGAAACAGGGGAACGCGCCGACCTGCATGTTCCAGCTCCACCGGTGCGCGCCGGGCCTCGCGCTTCAGGAGCTTCGGGCGCGTCGAGCCCGGGCAGTCGGGCGTAGGATCGTCCGTTCGCTCGGAGAAGACCACCCGTCCGGCATCGTCGAGGATCTCCATGGACATGGGGGTGTCGTCGGGCACCGCGTCCTTCAGCATGTAGTTCACCTGCACGCCCTTCGGCGGATTCTCGCCCGGCCCGCCCTCCGCGTAGTAGCCGTCGGCGATGTCGCGATACGTGTCGCGCGGGCGGTACAGCCACACGTCCGCGGCGGCCACCTGGTCGGTGATCTGGTGGAGCGGGGTGAGGTCGTCGAGGATCCACAGCCCACGACCCTGCGTGGAAACGACCAGGTCCTTCTGGCGGACGCGCATGTCGGTGATCGGCACCTCGGGAAGGTCGAGCTGAAGCGGCTGCCACATCCCGCCGTCGTCGAAGGAGACGAACGGCCCCGTCTCCGTGCCGGCGTACAGGAGGCCGCGCCGGTCGGGGTCCTCGCGCACGGAGCGCGCGAAGGTGTTGCCGGGGATGCCGCGCACGATCTTCGTCCACGTCTCCCCGTAGTCGTTCGTCTTGTAGATGTAAGGCGTGAAGTCGTTGAGCTTGTAGCCGGCCGCGGCGAAGTACGCGGTGGCAGGGTCATGCGGCGAAGGTTCGATCACGTTGACGATGCTCTCGGGGAGGTCCCGCGGCGTGACGTTCTTCCACGTCCTCCCGCCGTCGCGCGTAACGTGCACGAGGCCGTCGTCGGAGCCCACCCAGACCACGCCTTCGGTGAGCGGTGACTCCTCGATGTTGAAGACGTCGTTGTAGCTCTCGGCCGTGATCTGCTCGTTCGAGATCGGGTATCCGCCCTTCCCCTGGTGGTCCTTGTCGTTGCGCGTCAGGTCGTCGCTGATCACCGTCCAGGTCGTGCCTCGGTCGGTGGACTTCATCACGAACTGCGACCCGTAGTAGAGGACGTTCGGGTCGTGCGGGGAGACCTCGACCGGGCCGTTCCAGTTCGCGCGGTACTTGAGGTTCTTCGGCTGCTCGCCCTCCACCCGCTCCGCGTACGGGCGGATCATGCGGTAGTTCTGCGTGACGGCGTCCCACTCGCCCAGGAAGCCGGCGAAGAAGGTGGTGTAGACGTAGCGCGGGTTCTCCGGGTCGAGCGCCACCGTGGCCGACTCGCCGGAGCGGATCGTCTGCCAGTCGTGCTCGCCGATGCCGTCGCCGAGCGTCTGGCTCGCGATGACGATGCCGCTCGCGTCCTGCTGCCCGGAGTAGACCTTGTACGGGTACCCGTCGTCGGTCTCGACGCGGTACATCTGCGCGGTGGACTGGTTGAGCTGTGTCGACCAGGTCCGGCCGCCGTTCAGCGTGATGGCCGCGCCCCCGTCGTTGCCGTTGATCATGATGTCCGAGTCGTCCGGGTTGATCCACAGCGCATGGTGGTCCACGTGGGCGTCGGGCATGCGCGTGTACGTCTTCCCGCCGTCGATCGACTTCATCGGCCCGCTGTTCATGACCCACACCTCGTCCGGGTCCTGCGGGTCGGCGATGATGTGCATGTAGTACCAGGGGCGGGCGAACGTCGTCGGGTCGTTGCTCACCTGGCGGAACGTCTCGCCGGCGTCGTCGGAGCGGTACACGCCGCCCTCCGCGCCGACGGCCTCGATGGCCAGGTAGACCACGTTCGGGTCGGCGGGGGAGATCGCGACGCCGATCTTCCCCTTCAGCGCCGGGAGGCCGGCCTCGATGCGCCGCCAGTGCTCGCCGCCGTCCGTGGTCTTCCACACGGCGCTCCCCGGTCCGCCGCTCTTCACCGCCCACGGGAAGCGGCGGAACTCCCACGACGTGGCCATCATGTGGTCGGGGTTGTGGGCGTCCATGCTCAGGTCCACGAAGCCCGCGGAGTCGCTCACGAAGAGGATCCTGTCCCAACTCGCGCCGCCATCCTCGGAGCGGTAGATACCGCGCTCCGGGTTGGGGCCCCACGGGTTGCCGAGGGCTGCGAGCCACACGCGGTCCGGATCACGCGGGTCGACCTGGATCTTGGCGATGTGGCGCGTGGCCTCGAGGCCCAGGTGCGTCCACGTCGCCCCCGCGTCCGTCGACTTGTAGACGCCGTCGCCATGCGAGGTCTTCACGCCACGCACCGGCGACTCCCCGGTGCCCACGTAGAGCACGTTGGGATCCGACGGTGCCACCCGGATGTCGCCGATCCCCGTGGTCGTGAAGTAGCCGTCGGAGAGGTTGTGCCAGCTCGTGCCCGCGTCGGTGGTCTTCCACACACCGCCGCCCGTGGCCCCCATGTAGAAGGTGAAGGGCTTCCCCGGCACGCCCGTCACGGTGGTGACGCGGCCTCCGCGGAAGGGTCCGATGTTGCGGAAGTGCATGGAAGAGAACAGCGCGGAATCGACCTGGGCGCGCGCCGGGAGCGGCGCCACGAGGTCGAGCGTGAGCAGCGTGACCGCGACGGCCGTCCAGCGGAAAGCGGGCATCCGCACGGGACCCTCCTGGCCCGGGGAAGAACAGGGGGGCCACGTTGCGTGGTCGCGACCCACCGACGAGGCGCCGTTGCGGCGCGGGTCGCAGAGTAGACGGGGAGCCCGCCCGCCGACAAGCAGGAGGCATCGACCCTCGGCGTGCTGGACGAAGAGTGTCGCGTCACGCATCTTGGCTCTCCTCCCCCAGAGCACGACCGGCAGACCCTCCATGGATGGAAAGCCCAACGCGCCCACGGCCCCGGCCGCAGCGACAGGCGCAGGCGGCGGGGAACGGAAGACGGCGGAGCACGAGCGCCTGAACGAACAGGCTTCCGGGCGGGCGAAATGGCGTCGCTGGGGTCCCTACCTCGCAGAGCGTGCGTGGGGAACCGTGCGCGAGGACTACAGCGCGGACGGCGACGCCTGGCGCTACTTCCCCCACGACCACGCACGCAGCCGTGCTTACCGCTGGAACGAGGACGGCCTCGCTGGCTTCTGCGACCTCGACCAGAACATCTGCCTGTCCGTCGCGCTGTGGAACGAGCGCGACCCCATCCTCAAGGAGCGGCTCTTCGGGCTGGACAACGGCCAGGGCAACCACGGCGAGGACGCCAAGGAGTACTGGTTCTTCCTGGACGGTACGCCCTCGCATGCGTGGATGAAGATGCTCTACAAGTACCCGCAGGTCGCGTATCCCTACGACTTGCTGGTGCGGGAGAACGGCGCGCGCACCCAGGAGGAGCCCGAGTTCGAGCTGTACGACGCGTTGCGGGAGACGTTCACGGCGAACCGCTATTTCGACGTCTTCGTCGAGTACGCGAAGGCGAACCCGGAGGACGTCCTCTGCCGCATCACCGTCGTCAACCGCGGCTCCGACGCCGCGCCCGTCCACGTGCTTCCCCACCTGTGGTACCGGAACACCTGGTCGTGGAGCCATGGGGCCGAGCGCCCTCGCATCCGCGCCGTCGGTCCGGACGCGGCCCACACGGCGCACGAAGCGATCGGGGAGCGCTGGTGGTACGTCCGGGCGTCCGACGACGAGGCCGTGGAGCTCCTCTTCACGGAGAACGAGACGAACGCGGACCGCCTCTTCGGCCAGCCCAACCCGACGCCATGGGTGAAGGACGGCATCCACCACGCCGTCGTCGCCGGACTCGGGGACCGCGTCCGCAGGGACGAGGGGAGCAAGCTCGCAGGGCACGCCCATGCCGTGGTCGAGCCCGGGGCGTCCTTCACCGTGGAGGTGCGCTTCTGCGCGGAGCCGCGGGACGACCCCTTCGCCGACTTCGACGCGGTGATGGATCGGCAGGGAGGCGGAGGCCGACGCCTTCTACGAGGCCGTGCACCCGCCGTCCCTGGGAGAGGACGAGCGGCGCGGTCCAGCGCCAAGCGCTGGCCGGTCTCCTCTGGTCCAAGCAGTTCTACCACTACGACGTGTACCGTTGGCTGCGTGGCGACCCGACGCAGCCTCCGCCGCCGGAGGAGCGGTGGCAGGGACGCAACCGGCGCTGGAAGAACCTCTCCAACGCCGACGTGCTGCTGATGCCGGACACCTGGGAGTATCCCTGGTACGCAGCTTGGGACCTCGCCTTCCACTGCGTGTCGATCGCGCGCATCGACCCCGAGCTGGCCAAGGAGCAGCTGCTGCGCATGGGCGACGTCCGCTATCAGCACCTCAGCGGGCAGGTCCCGGCCTACGAATGGAACTTCGACGACGTCAACCCGCCCCTGCTCGGGTGGGCGGCGTGGCAGGTGTACGCCCTCGACCGGGCGCGGACCGGCCGGGGAGACGTCGCGTTCCTCGAGGCGGCGTACCAGAGCGAGCTGCTCTGCTACAGCTTCTGGGTGAACCGGAAGGACGCGAGCGGCCGCGACCTCTTCGGTGGCGGCTTTCTCGGGATGGACAACGTGGGCCTGTTCGATCGCAGCCATCCGCTCCCGAACGGCGCACAGCTCGAACAGAGCGACGGTACCAGCTGGATGGCCAGGTTCTGTCTGACCATGCTGTGCATCGCCGACGAGCTGGCCCGGCAAGACCCGTTCTACCAGGACGCGTCGTTGCGCTTCTTCGAGCACTTCATCTACATCGCGCACGCGATGACGAACATGGACGGCGCCGGCATCGACCTGTGGGACGACGCCGACGCCTTCTTCTACGACGTCATCCGCCTCTCGTCCGGCGAGAGCTTCCCGGTGAAGGCTCGCTCCGCGGTCGGCCTCATCCCCCTGCTCGCGGTGCACGTTCTGGCGCCGGCGGAGACGGCAGGCCTCGACCGCTTCATCGCGCGCGCAACGGAGTTCCTGCAGCAGCGTCCCAGCCTGCTTACGAACGTCGCGCCGATCGGGGTGCCCGGAGAGGAGGATCGCGTGCTCCTGGCCGTCCTCGACGCGGACCGCCTCCGCGCCGTGCTCCGACGCATGCTCGACCCGGAGGAGTTCCTCGCCGACTACGGCGTCCGGTCGCTGTCGCGCCAGCACCTCGATCCTCCGTACGTGCTGGACACGGACGGACACTCCCTGTCCATCCGGTACCTCCCCGCGGAGTCGGACAACCGCATCTTCGGCGGCAACTCCAACTGGCGCGGGCCGATCTGGTTCCCGCTGAACTACATGATCGTGGACGCGCTCCGAGAGCTGTCACGCTACCACGGGGAGCGCTTCCTCGTCGAATGTCCGACCGGCTCGGGAGAGCACCTGCCGCTCGCCGACGTCGCCGCGTTCCTCACCCGCCGCCTCGCCCGGATCTTCCTGCGCGATCGCGACCCGCGGCGGTCGGCGCGCGGTGTGGGGGGACAACGAGTACTTCCAGACCGACCCCCACTGGCGGGACCTCATCCCCTTCCACGAGTACTTCCACGGTGACACCGGCATGGGGCTCGGCGCGAGCCACCAGACCGGTTGGACCGCGTTGATCTCTTCGCTCCTCTTCGAGCTCGACGAACAGGGGGCATGATGCCAGGAGGAACCACGATGGAACTGAGCGGAAAGGTCGCCGTCGTCACCGGCGGCAACAGCGGCATCGGGATGGCGGTGGTGCGGGAGCTCGCACGGCAGGGCGCCGACATCGTCATCGACTACATCGCGCATCCCGAGGCCACGGAGGAGCTCGACCGCGAGGTGACGGCCCTCGGGCGTCGAGGCCATCGGCGTGCGCGCCGACGTCAGCAAGGTGTCCGACCTCGAGCGTCTCGTCGCCGCCGCCGTGAAGGAGTACGGGCGCCTGGACATCATGGTCAACAACGCGGGGGTCGAGACGCGCACCTCGGTGCTCGACACCACGGAGGAGCAGTACGACCGCGTGATGGACATCAACCTTAAGAGCGCCTTCTTCGGCACGCAGATCGCGGCCCGGCAGATGATCGCGCAGGGCGACGGTGGCCGGATCATCAACATCTCGTCCGTGCACGAGGACTGGCCGATGCCGGGGAACACGGCGTACTGCCTGTCCAAGGGCGGGATGCGCATGCTCACCCGCACGGCCGGTGTCGAGCTGGCGAAGCACGGCATCCTGGTGGTCGGGGTCGCGCCCGGCGCGGTGGAGACCCCCATCAACCGGGAGACGATGAAGGACCAGGTGCTCATGGACGCGGCTCGAGGCGGCGATCCCGCTCAGGCGCATGGCCAAGCCGGAGGAGATCGCCGGCATGGTGGCGTTCCTGGCCGGTCCGCGGGGGAGCTACGCCACGGCGACGACGTTCGTCGTGGACGGGGGCATCATGCAGCAGAGCGCCGGTCTCTGATCGGCACCCCTTGCACCGGGCCGCGCGCGTTCCGATGGTCCAGGGACGCGGCACGGTCACCGCGTGGACCACTGAGCCCGGAAACCCGATGAGATCGGCCTTCGCCCGCTGGGGAGCCCTCGCGAGCCTGCTCCTCGCCATGGATCCCGGAGGCATAGGTGCCCAGCCCCTACGCCGCCCCGTCGGCGGCGCCGTCGGTGGCCCGTTCGCGGCCTGGCCGGGCGTGCCCGCCGATTCGGTCCACACGTCGTTCCCCCTCGGCGCCCGGCTGCTCACCGCGACGGGTGCGGCGGTCATCGGCGCGGGGCTCGGCTTCTTCGCCTCGCAGCTCGCCCGCGGGGATTGGCAGGATGGGCCCGGGGGCCGGAAGATCGACCGACCGCTCTGGGCCGCCATCGGCGGCGGGGTCGGGTTCGCGATCGGCTTCCGCTTCCCCCTCGGCCGGATGGGCGTGCCGGCGGAGCGCAGCGCGCTCCCCTCCGGTCGGGACCGGCTGGGAGCCGACGAGATCCAGAGCGCCAAGGTCGTCACCGGATACGAGGCCGTGCAGCTGCTCCGCCCGGAGTGGCTCGTGCTCCGCGGCCAGCAGACCCTGCGCCCACCCCCCGACGGCGACTTCAGTGACGGTGGTCCACAGTTGAGGGTGTACGTCGATTCGAACCTCCTCGGTGGCATCGACGCGCTACGCACCATCCACGCGCAGGACATCGGGGCGGTCTACTTCCTCGACGCCGGCGAGGCCACGCTCCGGTGGGGAGCGGGTCACCCGCAGGGGGCGATCCTGGTGATCCTGGCGGGCTGAGCGGCACGCATACCCGGCCCGCGTCACGCGTAGACGATACCGTCCGTCCCCGTCGACACCGTCGTGCCGGCCTCACCCTCGAGGATCCGTTCCAGATCGGCCAGCGCCCCGATGGCGGCCCGCTTGCCGGTGGCCGAGGCGAAGCGACACGCGGCCTCGACCTTGGGGCCCATCGACCCGGCCGGAAACGACAAGGTGCCCAGGGCCTCGGGCGAGGCCCTGCGGATCGCCCTCTGGCCGGGCTCGCCGTAGTTGATGTAGACCGCGTCCGTGTCGGTCAGCATGACCAGGACGTCCGCGGAGATCTGCTTGGCGAGGAGCCCGGAGGCCAGGTCCTTGTCGATGACGCACTCCACGCCGACGAGCTTCCGGTCGGCCCCGGGCTGGTACATGGTGGGGATCCCGCCACCCCCGGCAGCGATGACGATCGTGTCCTTCTCGAGGAGCCACTGGATGGGACGGAGCTCGAAGATCCGCTTGGGGTCCGGCGAGGGCACCACCCGCCGCCAGTGCGCGCCGTCCAGCTTGAGCACCCACCCCCTTTCGGCGGCGAGCCGCCGGGCGTCGCTCTCGGGATAGCCCGGGCCGATGAACTTGGTCGGCTCGTCGAACGCCGGATCCAGGGGGTCGACCTCGATCATGGTGAGCAGCGTCGCCATGGGGCGTTCGAAGGGAATCAGGTTCCCGAGCTCCTGCTCGATCATGTACCCGATCATGCCCTCGGTCTCGGCCCCCAGAACGTCGAAGGGGTAGCCGTTGGCCACCTGTTGGAGGTCGAGCAGGCCCACCTGAGGCCCGTTGCCGTGCGTGACCACGAGCTGGTTCTCTCCGGCGATGCCCGCCAGCGCCTCGCACGCGATGCGCACGTTGGCCCGCTGGTTCCCGGCGGTCATCTCCTCATCGCGGCGAAGGAGGGCGTTTCCGCCCAGCGCGGTCACGATCAACATCGCCTCGACTCCTCTCCGCCGTCAGCGCGGTGCAGGGATCCGGCCTCCTGTGAACGAAGCAAGGATACGGGCGATTGCGGAAGGGTCGCGTGGCGGGCCCGACGATTCAGGGGACGGGAAGGTACGGGACGTCGAACTCGCGTTCCGTGAAGTCGTCGATGCTCTGTGGGACGGAAGCACCGCGCCAGTGCACCTCCATCGAGCGCTCCGCCGGCAGGTATGCGACCGTGTAGAGCGTCCCGTGCCACCCCTCGTAGTCCGTCACGAACAGCGGCGGCTCGAGGAATCGCTCCACCAGGCTCCGTGCGTCCGACGTCTCGCGCAGCGCGGCTCGGGTGAGCCGCTTCCGTTCCACGCTCCGGGTCGCGGCCACGTACTCCGGCCAATCGATGCGCCGCTGGTGGTTCGTCGTCACAGCCTCGCGAACGATCTCCGCCTCCGCACCCGGCCGGAGGTAGGCGACCACGTGGGCGCCGCTCCGATCCACGACCGACACGTTGTACGCCATGTGCGACGGCACCCGGCGGAGCACCTTGCGCGCCTCGGCGACGCTGGCGCACGACTCGAGCACGTAGCGCAGGATCAGGGGGATGCCGAAGCCGTCGCCGACCGCCCGGCTCCCTCCGAACGCGAGCGCCACGGAGAGCCCGTGCTCGTTCATCCCGTCGAGCGCACCCCAGAGGCAGTCACTGGAAGCGATCACGGTCGTTCCGGTCCACCGGGTCCGGACGAACGTCGCTTCGCACGCGTGGGGGTGATAGTCGTAGTTGCGCACCAGCGAGGGTGACGCACCGCCGCGCACGGCCTGCGTGCATCCCGACACGTAGGGCGTGGGTCGGTACAGCGTCAGCATGCGCGCGACCTCAGGATCGTCGCCCGCCATCTCGCACAGGCGTTCCCACAGCGGAACCAGCTCCGGCATGTGCTCGCGCAGCTTCGCCCTGCACACGGCGAGCGGAGGGCGGGCGCGGTCTCCCTCGCGCAGGAACCAGGCGCGATAGGAGGGCCATGCGCGCCTGAAGAGCGCCTGCCACCGGGGTCCGGGGTCGGCCTCCGACGTCCACCGGAACCGGAGCTTGAGGACGGTCAGAGTCGCTTCTTCCTGGATCGGATTCCGTTGATCGGTGTCGTCGGGTGCGCCCTACGCGGGCTGCTAGAGCAGCTTGAAGCCGGCGACCTCCGCCTGGCGTGCCTGCTCCGCCTTCGCCGTGGCGCTCGCCCGGCCCGGAAGGTAGTGGTCCTTGATCCCGAGCGCCCACGCCTTGGCCCTCGGCGTGAGGCGGAACCCCTTCGTCATGAGGCGACCTGGCGTTACCAGGATCCCGAGGTCCGCCCCCTCGTAGAACCAGTCCCCCTCCTTGGCGATCCGGAGGTAGAAGGCCTGCTTCCCGCTACGCGCGGTGCGGCGGTGGATCTGGTCGCGGACGAAGCGGACGGAGCCGTCGTCGGCCATCTCCCACACCCCCGAGCGCGGCGCCGCGCGGATGGGCTCGACGTCCGTGCCGGTGTGCTTGATCACGAGCTGGCTCCAGGCGTCGATGTTGTGCGGGTGGGACCAGCGCGTGTTCAGCGCCTCCACGTCGAGATCGTACGGCACGCCGGAGAACTCGAGCAGGTGGAAGAGGAAGAGCGGCGCGTCGGCGTGGGCGAACGCGGCCAGGTTCGTCATCGAGCTGGCACCCGTGATGCGTGGGTTCATCTCGCCGAGATAGACGTCGTCCGAGTCCAGGTCGATGAGGAAGTCGAGCTCGAAGTAGCCGCGGTACCGACGCTTGCGCAGCGCTTCCCCGATCTTGAACGCCGACCGCCGGGCGAAGTCACGGATCGCTCTGCGGAAACGCATCGGGAAAGACCTCGTTGCCGCACCATCCACCCTTGTAGGGGGTGAGCTCCTTGAAGCCCACCAGCTCGGTCATGAGCGGCCCCACCAGGGTGCCGTGGCGCGTCACGCACGCCTCCAGCGCGGAGCCCCGGCAACGCACGCGCTTCATGACCTTGACCTCCTTCTCCGCCTCGATCTCGTCGGCGTGCCTCCGGTAGTCGCGCTCGCCGTCGATGAAGAAGGTCGTGTGGCCCGAATCGCCGAAGGCGGTCTGCACCACGAGGCGGTCCCCGAGGCGGTGTCGCTTGGCGACCGCCATGAGGCGGTCGTACGAGGTGACCCGGGCGAGGGCGTTGGGGACGCTCTTCACCCCGGCCTCGTTGCCGATGCGCGTGGTCATGATCTTGTTGTCCATCCGCGTGCGCAGCTTCGCGGAAGGGAACCACACGCGCAGGCCGAGCTTCTCGCACAGCGCCTCGGTGCGCTCGTCGAAGAAGAGGAAGACGACGTTGCCACTGTACCCCTTCCCACGGGGCGCCTTTCGCTTGATCAGGCGCGCCACCTCCTCGTGCTCGAGCAGGTAGTTGACGATCTGCTCGATGCTCTCGAACACGGGATGCGGCTTCTCCGTGGGCACGAACACCGAGGGGTGCTTCCCGTCGAAGCAGTCGATGTAGTTGATGAAGGTGAAGTCGCCGACCCACTCCTCCATTCCCTGGAGGTTGAACGGCGTCGCGCTCACGAAATAGGTGGGCACGTCGTACTGGTGGAAGTACGCCCGGATGTCGGAGATCGTCTTCAGCTTCCTCATCGAGCCACTACCTCTCTCTCGTTCGTGGAACGGGTGTGCTTGGCGGCCAGCCGGTCGAGCACTTCCGGCCGGAAGACGCGAAGGCCGTATTCCGGGTCGTAGCCGTGGATCTCCTTCACGTCGACGGCCCGCATGTAGGCCAGGATGTCGCCGGTGACCACCTGGCCCGGCACCAGGATGGGAAAGCCGGGCGGATAGGGTGTGACGAAGGCCGAGCTGACGACGTCACGACCGCTCTTGATGGCCGCTTCCACCGACCCGTCCATCAACAGATGCTCGACGGCCTCGTGGTCGTAGGCCAGGAAGAACGCCGCGCGCATGTCCCCCTCGGGTGTGTCCCCCGTCGGGATCGTCCACGAAGGCGGGGTGGAAGCGGCTGAAGCGCGGCAGCGGTGGCAGTTGCTCCACCAGCGAGCGCACCCGCCCCGCGGCCCGGGCGCGGTCCATCTCGTTCTGCTCCTCCTCGCGCTCCTCGAGGTCCTCGGCGATCTGGAGGAGCACGTCCAGGAGGTACGTGGCCGACCCTCGCGTCGAGCCGATGTTGAGCATGAACAGGACCGTGTTGCGCGACGTCTTGTTGATCTGGATGTCGTGCTTCTCGATGAGCAGCTTGCGGAACGTGTCGCCGTCCATCCCGGTCGCGCCCACGTGGAGCGTCACGCGCGTCGGATCCAGGGCGAACTCGTCCTTGCGCCAGTGCTCCTCGATCCGCGTGAAGCCGCTCTCGGGATCGTAGAAGCGCTCGAGCCCCGAGGGGCGGTACTCGGCCGGGATCATGTCCCCGGCCTTGAGCACCCTGAAGTACTTCCGCAGGAGGGGATGATCGGTGATCTGCTTCCGGATCATCATGGCCAGACCCACGCTGTGCCGGACGAACTCGTACCCCTCGAGCTCGAGCTGCCGGCGCCCCACGTCCAGCGACGCCAGGATCTGGTAGTTGGGCGACGTGGACGTGTGCGTCATGTACGCTTCGTGGAACGGCTCCCTCGCCTTCTGCTCGAAGTCCTGGTCGAAGACGTGGATCATCGAGCCCTGGCGCAGCGACGTGAGCGTCTTGTGCGTCGACTGCGTGACGTAGATGCGGAGGCGCGTCCGCTCGGGGTCGGGCATGAGCGGCCGCTCGAGCCAGGTCGCGTCGTCGTCCGCGTCGAGCGCGTCGAACTCGGCCTTCCAGGCGGCGTAGCGCTCGCGGTATTCGCTCGACACGAAGTCCGCGCGCATGCGGGCCGCCGCCGCCATGGCCGTCCGGGCCCGGTACGTCGGGGTGGCGCGCGCGAAGGCGAACCAGGCCTCGTCCCACAGGAAGATCATGTCGGGCTTGATGGCCAGCACCTCGCGCATGACCCGCTCGGGATCGTAGACGATGCCGTCGAAGGTGCTGTTGGTGAGCAGCAGCATGCGCACGCGCCCGAGCTTCCCCGCCCTCTTCAGCGCGAGGAGCTGTCGCTTGATCTCGCGCAGGGGCACCCCGCCGAACATGGTGAACTCGTCCAGTGGGTAGGCGTCCATGTACACGGGCTGCGCGCCGGCCAGGACCAGCGCGTAGGGGTGCGACTTGTGGCAGTCGTGGGAGAGCATGACCAGGTCCCCCGGCGCCACGAGGGCCTGCGTCACGATCTTGTTGGCGGTGGAGGTGCCGTTCGTGACGAAGAAGCTCTGCCGGCTGCCGAAGGCCCGGGCGACCTTCTCCTGCGCGACCTTCAACGGGCCCGTCGGGTGGAGCAGCGAATCGAGCCCGCCGGTGGTCGACGAGGTCTCCGCGAGGAAGATGTTGGCGCCGTAGAAGCGGCCCATGTCCCTGATCCAGTGGGACTTGTAGATGGACTTGCCACGTGAGATCGGCAGGGCGTGGAACACCCCCGTGGGCCGCAGGCTGTATTCGCGCAGCGCCGTGAAGAAAGGGCGTCTCGTAGCGCTCGCGAATCCCCTTCAGGATGCTCAGATGCAGCTCGGTGTAGTCCTCCTGCCGGTAGAACACGCGCCGGAAGCAGCGCGCACGGCTCGCGGCCACGCTCCCCAGCGTCTCGTCCGTGACCTTGAACAGGTCCAGCTCGGGTCGCAGGGTCGCGATGGTCTCCGCGAGCGCCTCGGCCGGCTCGTCCTCGTGCGCGCTCCGCCTGGCGCGGGTCCACGAAGTCGAGGAAATGACGGAGCTCGGGGATCTGCACGCGCGACGCGATCGGAAAACGGTAGCGGATCACGCAGCTCTGCACGTTGTGGTTGAAGAGCACCCCGATCACCGCGTCCTCGAAGGTCGGCACGACCACGATGTCGTACACGAAGTCGTCGTCGGGCCGCTGCATGGCATGCAGCGCGGCGCGCAGCGCCTCCTGCTCGCCGGCGTCGAGGTCGTCCACCACCATCACCTCGAAGTAGGGCCGATACTCGGTTCCCCCGGGGTCCGTGGGCACCTCGACCTCGGGAGCGCCCTCGTCCAGGAGGGCGGCGGACACGTCACGCGACCGGTAGGAGTGGCTCACCAGGAGTCGGACCACCCTCGAGGTCTTGACGCGCGAGCGCAGCATAGTCGCCTCCGTCGAGCATACGCGTGAGCTCGGCGCAGACACGCGCCCCGGGGAAGGCCCAGTAGCTCTCGATCCTGGTCAGCAGCGCGAGCGCGGCGTGAACGGAGCTCGACAACTCGGAGACATCACGACCGGCGTCGGCGAAGGACCGTAGGGACGCGGTCGACTGCTGGAGGAGGTGCCAGGCCTCGGTCCGGAACTGGGATGCGGCGTAGTGGTCCTGCAGGGATCGGTTGCGGGGAGGCGTCATTCGGTGATTTCCTTCGGCTGGATCCCGACCCGCGAGCCACGATCGGGCTTGACCAGGGGGCCCAGGCTCCTGAGGTAGGGCCAGGAGCGCGCCTCGGCCGTGTACACCGGGAACTCGATGGTCCGGTCGCGGAAGCTCTTGAGTTGCTGCCCGAGCCCCCGCAGTCCCACTTCACGGCTGCGGCGCACGCGGTCGAAGTCGATCTCGAAGGGGATCATCTCCTGTGCGCTCTGACCCTCGTAGAGCACTTCACCCGCGGGCCCCACGATGATCGAACGGCCGTTGCCGCAGTCGCCGAAGCCGTTGATCCCGAATACGAAGCACTGGTTCTGCGCCGCCGTCGCCCGGACGATGGCCAACTCGACGTCGCGATCGATGGTGCCGGTGAGCGTGGGGTGGAGGATCACCTCCGCCCCCATGGCAGCGAGCGTGCGCGCGGTCTCCGGAAACCAGAGGTCGTAGCAGATCGAGACGGCGAACCGCCCGGCGTCCGGGACGTCGAACACCAGGAACTCCGAGCCGCCCTCGACGCCGCTCTCGTAGGGCCGGAACGGGAACAGCTTCCGGTAGCGGCCGACCACGTCGCCGTTCGGATCGATCACCGACGCCGTGTTGTAGACCCTGTCGCCGTCCTGCTCGAACATGGAGCCCGGGATGAGCCAGATCCCGTGCCGGCGCGCCCACTCCCGGAAGGCATCCTCCGTCTCGTTCGGGATCGGCTGGGCGTTGGCGACGAGCGGGCCGTAGGCGGCCAGCTCGCTGAACACCACCATCTGCACCCATGGGTACACGCTCATCAGCACGTCCAGCCGCTCCCCCATGTACGCCGCGTTCGGGCGCACGGCGGAGAGGTCGAGCTGCATGCCCGCGATGGCGAAGGGCTTCATACGGTGGCGGGTTCCGACACGGCGAGCACGGCCTCCTCGATGGCGACGATGCCGGTCTCGAGGTCGTCGTCGTCGATGACCAGCGGAGCGAGCACCCGGATGACGTTCCCGTGCGGCCCGGCCGGCAGCACCAGGACCCCCCGCTCGCGGCACGCCGCGGTGACCGCGGTGACCGCCTCACCGGCGGGACGGCCTGGATCGCCATCCCAGCACAGCTCCATGCCGATCATCGCCCCCAGGCCGCGGACGTCGGCCACGAGGTCGGACCGTTGCTGCAGCGCCTCGAAGCGCGCGCGGATCCGGTCGCCGATCTCGGCGCCGCGCGCGTTGAGGTCCAGCTCCTCCATGCGGGCGATCGTGGCCAGCGCCGCGGCGCACGCCACCGGGTTGCCCCCGTATGTCCCGCCCACCGTGCCGGGCTCCGCCCGATCCAGGATCTCCGCCTTGCCCAGCACCGCCGAGATCGGCATTCCCCCGCCCATCGACTTCGCCCACGTCGAGATGTCCGGAATCACGCCGGCGTGCTCGTAGGCCGCCCAGCGTCCGGTGCGGCCGAAGCCCGACTGGACCTCGTCGAAGACGAGCACGATGCCGTGCCGGTCGCAGACCTCGCGGAGGCCGCGCAGATAGGCGGCGGGCGCCGGGATGAAGCCGCCCTCGC
The DNA here is from genome assembly GCA_963823035.1 of uncultured Gemmatimonadales bacterium. Classification (GTDB taxonomy): domain Bacteria; phylum Gemmatimonadota; class Gemmatimonadetes; order Longimicrobiales; family Gaopeijiaceae; genus SZUA-318. The sequence continues at coordinate 269,701 of CAWGKG010000010.1, read as the reverse complement.
CGAGGACGGGCTCGATGATGATGGCCGCCACGTGGCTCGCGGCCACCAGGTTGACGAAGGCCTCCTCCAGGCGGGCCAGCTCGCGCTCCACGAACGCCTCGAGGTCAAGCCCTGTCGCCGTCGCGGAAGTGGTTCGGATACGGGAGCCGGTAGACCTCCGGCGCGAAGGGCCCGCACCCGACCTTGTAGCGCGTCTTCGAGGTCAGGGACATGCCCATCATCGTGCGGCCGTGGAAGGCCTCGGTGTAGCAGATGATCGGCCTGCCTTCCGGTGGCCTGGCGCGCGAACTTCACGGCGTTCTCCACGGCCTCCGCCCCCGAGTTCAGGAGCACCGCCTTCGTGGGTCCACCGTGCGGGAGGAGGGTCACCAGCTTCTCGCACAGGGCGACGTACGGCTCGTAGGTCGCCACGTGGATGCAGGTGTGGATGAGGCGGGCGGCCTGCTCCTGGATCGCGCGCACCACGTGCTCGTCGCAGTGCCCGACGTTCACGACACCGATTCCGCCCGCGAAGTCGATGAGGCGCGTGCCGTCGGCATCCACGAGATGAGCGCCGGACGCGGACGCGGCGGTGGTCTCTCCTGCGAACTGGCCGACCGCGCGTGGCACCACGGCGTGGCGTCGTTCGACGAGCGTATTGTTGTTGGGCATGGGTCCGGCTCAGGGCTGTTGGCGGGGGACGAGGATCCCCTGATGTTACCCCAATTGTCCATGTTCCAACAACTCATGGACGGCGCATAAGCTGCGATTCAGAATCGCCGTGGGCCACGGGGCCTGGCGCTATGACGTCGATGCCCGCACCGGGCTCCCCGTCTCCGCGATCCTGCGCGTCGCTGCCACCAGCTCGCGCGTGATGCCGGGCTCGTGCGACGAGTGCCCCGCGTCCGGCACGATCACGCCGTCCAGCTCGGGCCAGGCGCGCCGCAGGTCGTCGAAGCTCTTCACGGGGCACACCATGTCGTAGCGGCCGTGCACCGCGAACGACGGGATGTCCCGGACGCGATCCACGCGATCGAGGAGCTTGGTGTCGGGGTCGAAGCGCACGTTGCGGAAGTAGTGCGCCTCCAGCCGCGCCAGGCTCCACGCGAGGTCGGCGTCCGAGAACATGTCCGCGAACTCCGCGTTGGGGAGGAGCGTGCAGCACGACCCCTCGTAGACGCTCCATGCCCGCGCCGCCGACAGCGCGGCCTCGCGATCGTCGCCGGTGAGGATCTTCCAGTACGCTTCGAGCAGGTCGTCGCGGTCGTCCTCCGGCACCTGCTCGACGAACATGCGCCACAGCTCCGGCTGCACCTTGCCCAGCTCGTAGAGCCACCAGTGGATCTCCTCGTCTCGCAGCAGCCAGATCCCGCGGAGGACCAGGCTGAGCACGCGCTCCGGATACTGCTCACCGTAGTGCAGGCCGAGCGTGCTCCCCCACGAGCCGCCGAAGACGTGCCACCGCTCGATACCACGGTCCTCGCGCAGCCGCTCGAAGTCGGCGGCGAGGCTGTCGGGGTCGTTGCCCTGCAACTCCCCCTGGGGCGTGGAGCGGCCGGAGCCGCGCTGGTCGAGAAGGACCACGCGGAATCGCTCCGGGTCGAAGAAGCGCCGATCGTACTCGGAGCAGCCGGCTCCGGGGCCGCCGTGCACGAAGAGGATGGGGACGCCCTCCGGGTTGCCGCACTCCTCCCAGTAGAGCTCGTGGGGAGCCTCGACGCGCAGCGTACCCGAGGCGTAGGGCTGGATCTCCGGATAGAAATGCTCGTTGGCCATGCCGCAACCTCGCCGACGCGGGCCCACGTCGCCAGGGTCGCGGGTGGTGGCAGAATCCTCCCGCAGGTGGCATCCTGAGGGTCACCCGAAAACCGTATCGGTCGCATCGCACGCCCAGAGGCACCGTCATGAGCCAACGCCGCGTCTTCGTCGCCCTCGCCCTCCTCGCGCTGACCGTAGGCGCCTGTGAGTCCTCGGCCCCCAAGGCGGACCTGGTCCTGCGGGGCGGGAAGATCGTCACGATGGACTCCAACCACCCGCAGGCGCAGGCGCTGGCCGTGGTGGGTGACACGATCGCCGCGGTCGGCACGGACGACGAGATCGCCGCGTGGATCGGGAACGACACGCGCGTGATCGACCTCGGCGGCGAGCTCGTGGTGCCCGGGTTCATCGAGTCACACGGGCACTTCATGGGGTTGGGCAGCTCGCTACAGCAGCTCGACCTCATGCACGCGCGCACCTGGAACGAGATCGTGGAGATGGTGCGCTCGGCCGCGGCGGAGGCGGAGCCCGGCGCGTGGATCCTCGGGCGCGGCTGGCACCAGGAGAAGTGGGACGAGGCCCCGCCGCGCGTCGTGGCCGGCTTCCAGACCAACGATCTCCTGAACGAGGCCGCCCCGAACAACCCCGTCCTGCTGACGCACGCGAGCGGCCACGCGTCGATCGCCAACGCAGCGGCGTTGAGCGCCGCGGGCGTGACGGCCAGCACGGCCAGCCCTTCGGGCGGTCAGATCATCAAGGACGCGCGGGGTCGGCCGACCGGGATCCTGGTCGACGCCGCGAGCGGACTCGTGCGCCGCGCCCTCGGCCAGGCGCGGGCCGACCGCACGCCCGAGCAGGTGGAGGCGGACTTCCGCGAGCAGGTGCACCTCGCGGCGCAGGAGGCGCTGGCCAACGGCGTCACCAGCTTCCAGGACATGGGGGCGTCGCTGGAGACCATCGACGGCCTCGAGAAGATGGCCGACGAGGGAGACCTCCCGCTGCGGCTCTACGTCCTGGTGGACCAGGGTGAGGTCACGCCCGAGAACGAGCGCGAGCTGGCGGCCCACCGCACGGTCGACTACGCGGACGGCCATCTCACCGTGCGCGCCATCGGTGAGGTCACCGCGGACGGCGCGCTGGGCTCCCGCAGCGCGTGGATGCTCCAGCCCTACAGCGACGACGCCAAGAGCACGGGGCTGAACGTCACCTCGATGGAGCGCATCCACGAGATCGCCGAGATCGGGCTGCGCAACGGCTTCCAGATCGCCACACACGCCATCGGCGACCGCGCCAATCGCGAGACGCTGGACGTGTACGAGCGGGTGTTCCGGGACCATGGCGTGGACGGCGACACGTTGCGTTGGCGCATCGAGCATTCGCAGCACCTCGACCCCACGGACATCCCCCGCTTCGCGGAGCTCGGGGTCATCGCGTCGATGCAGGCCATCCACGCCTGCTCGGACGCGCCGTACGTGGGTCCGCGGCTGGGCGCCCGCAGGGCCGAGGCGGGCGCGTACATGTGGAAGACGCTCTGGGCGATGGGCGTGATCGTGACGAACGGAACCGACGTCCCGGTGGAGAACATCGACCCCTTCGCTTCGTACCACTGCACGGTCACGCGGGAGATGGTGGGAAGCGACGAGCTGTTCTATCCCGATCAGGCGCTCACGCGCGAGCAGGCGCTGCAGACGTACACGACGAACGGCGCGTACGCCGCGTTCGAAGAGAACGAGAAGGGAAAGCTGGTCCCCGGGGATGCTCGCCGACTTCGCGGTGCTGTCGCGCGACATCACCACGGTGCCCGCCGAGGAGATCCTCGGAACCGAGGCCCTCTACACGGTGGTCGGCGGCAACGTGGCCTACGAGAAGGCGGGCGGCGGGATGTAGGCGAGGTCGGACGCAGCGTCGGGCCGCCGGCGGCGGCCCGAGCCGCGCGGCTCCGACCCGCTACTCGAACGTGCCCGGCACCGCCTTCGACATCTTCTCCGCGAGCTCCTCGGCGGGGCGCATCGTCGACAGGTCGAGCTCGAAGTCCGGATGGTCGGGCGCGGCGAGCTTCTCCACGAGCTCGCGTACCTCCCTGGCTGAGAGTCCGGATTCCTTGAGCGCCTCCGTGGAGGCCGACGCGCCGTCCCGTGCGCGCACGCCGGAGTCGTCCGCGACCAGCAGCCCGGAGAGCACTTCGCGCTCGACTCGGGTGAGGGGCCGGCTCGACAGGTCGTAGTCCACCCACGCCTCGTAGGAGAGCGGCGCCACGCGCTTGACGATCCCCGCGATGACGCGCGCGAACTCGCGGATCTCCCACTGCGCGCGCGGGTCCACCCGTAGCGTGAGGAAGTGCAGCAGGTTGTGCAGGTCGATCTTCCAGTACCACTGCGTGTAGGTGGACAGCGGCAGGTCGATGCGCGCCAGCTCACGCGCCACGTCCTCCTCGAGCATCCAGCCATAGGCGGCGCCCGCGTCGGCCCTGAGCCGCTCCCAGCGATCCACCGCCGCGCGGTATACCTCGGGCGGGGCGCCCCCTTCCCTTCCCTGCGCGTTCGAGTGGCTCTGCAGCGCGAACTGCTCCTCGGGCGGCGTATAGAAGAGGAGCGGCATGAGCGAGTACCTCGCGCTCATCTCGTTCACGGAGGCCGTCCGGTGCCGGATCCACTGCCGCGCCACGAACATCGGCATCGAGCAGTGCAGCTTCACCTCGACCATCTCGCTGGGCGTCGTGTGGTGATGGCGGCGCAGGTACCGGATGAGGCCACGCGTCTGCGAGACCTTCCGCGTCCCGGCTCCGTAGCTCACGCGCGCGGCGCGCTCCACGTCCTCGTCGGAGCCCATGTAGTCGACCAGGCTGACGAAGCCGTGGTCGAGCACGGGGAAGTAGCCGCCCAGGATCTCCTCGGCGGCGGGAAGGGTGGTGCGCTTGGTTTCCATGGGCGAACGGCTGGAGGCGGAGAGGGTCGGGGTATCCCGGCGGAGCGGCCGCGACGAATATAGTGGTCCGCCCGCGGGCACGACGACATCGGATGCGCGACTGGAAGGGGGAGGCACCATGGACCTGCACGGCCGGACGTTGGCCGAGCTGCGAGATCAGACCGAGGCCACGCTGCTCATCGCCGCCGCGCACGAGGTCGGGCTGTTCCGCTCGCTCTGCGCGGAGCCCGCGGACGCGGGCGCGCTGGCCGAGCGGCTGAGCCTGGACGGACGCGCCACCCACATCGCCTGTGAGGCGCTCGTGGAGTTGGGCTTCCTGACCGTGGACGACGGCGCCTACCGCCCGACGGCGCGCTCGCGGGCGGAGCTCTGCGACTCCGGGAGCCCGGGCTACGCGGCGGGCTCGCTGTCGCACTGGCTCAGGAGCATGCGGGCCTGGACGCATCTGGACGAGGTCCTGCACCGCGGCGGCCCCCTGGAGGAGCGGCCGGCGCGGCGCGACGAGCCGCGCGTCGCCCGCTTCATGTCGGCGATGGCCGCGGCGCCGGACGCGCGTACGAAGCGCATCGTGGACCTCTGCCTCGAGCGCCGTCCGGGTGCCGCCACGGTGCTGGACCTGGGGGGCGGGCCGGGCCACTTGAGCCGCGGCTTCGTGGCGCGCGGGCTGGCCGCGACGATCGTGGACACGGAGGACGTGGTACAGCACGTCGAGGACGCCTACGGCCTCGGTGCGGCCGACCGGATCGAGATGGTCGCCGCCGACTTCAACGCCGACCCCCTCCCGCGAGGCCCGTTCGACGTCGTGCTCCTCTCCAACATCCTCCACATCTACGCCCCCGAGCGGAACATGGCGCTGGCGGCGAAGGTGGCCGAGGTCACAGCGCCGGGCGGCGTGGTGGCGGTTGCGGAGTTCGTGCGCGGCCGAAGCGGGCGCGCGGCGCGCTTCGCGGTGCAGATGCTCCTGCACACCGAGGAGGGCGACACCTACGCCGAAGACGAAGTGGTCGGCTGGCTGGAGGCTGCGGGCTTCGTCGATGCGCACGTCGACGACCTGGACGTCGATCGACAGCTCGTGACCGCCCTCCGCCACCAGGAATAGGCCGCGCCTGCCAGGGACCTGTCCCTAGCGATCCGGGAGCGCCTCGCGCGCGCCGCGAATCCATACCCGGACGCGTGGCTCCCTGACGCTGGGCGCGCCGGCCCGGCGCAGCTCGGCCGTGAGGGCGGCCGCATCCGCGCCGGCCAGCCCCTCGACCGACGCGACGCCGACCTCCTCCAGGAAACGCGCGTTCTCCACGCCGATCCCCCTCAGCGCGACGAGACGGGCTCGACGGATCCAGTCGACGGCCACCTCCGGCTCCGTGGACGAGAGAGCGGCGACGATCCCCGGCCGCGCGGTGGCCAAGGCGAAGACGTCCATCCCCGAGCGCTCGAGCGGCGGTGCCCCCTCCGCGGCGATGGCCGCCAGGTCGGGCGTCACGGACGTGACCGTCCATCGATCCATCCCCGAGAGGACGACGAGACACACCGGGACGGCGACGGCGGCCGCGGTGACCACCCGGCGCAGGCGGGCGCGCGCCCTCCCCGGACCCGCGGCCCGCCCCACGTCCGGCGCGAGACCAAGGAGCACGAGGGCGTTCCACGTCGCCCACCCGTCGAGCGCCAGCACGGGGAATCCGAGGAAGCCGGCCACCGGCATCTCGAAGAGCTTCACCTCCTCCAGGCCGGGAACCGTGTAGATCCAGTGCCCGCGGGCGCGGGCGTTCAGCAGCTCCCAGAGGAGGCCGATCGCCAGTCCACCGAGGAGGAGTTGGAGGAGCGTCCCCGGCCGGCCGCGCTCGAGCATGCCGAGGATCGAGCGGTCGGGAGCGCGCCGGTACACCCATGGGTCGACCAGGAGGGTCACGCCGCCCCAGACGAGGGGGAAGAAGAGCCGCGGCCAGGCGAAGGCGAGGGCGAAGAAGAGCAGGCCCGCCGCCTGGATCGCCGCCGGGCGCGCGCGCAGGCGCACCGGGCGCCAACGCACTCCGTCGGCGACGCCGAAGGCGCGCAGCACCTCGCGGGCCAGGAGGATTGCGGGGAGCACGGTCGCGAACGAGAGCGTGACGCCGGTCCAGCGCGTGGCCACGCCCCGCGGCACGAACACGTAGTACCAGTTCGCCACCCGGAAGTTGACCAGCTCGAAGAAGAGCCAGAACGGGACGGACCACGCGAGCGCCGCGAGCACCGTCCGCGGACGGCTCCAGAGCGACCAACGCCCGGTGCGCAGGCGCACGACCGCGTCCGCCGCGAAGAGGAGCGGGTACCACGCGAGCGGATAGTACCACGTCGCGAAGGGCTCGATGCCGCGGAGCATCCCCGCGGTGGAAACGGCGACGAGACACGCGCTGACGGCGATGAGTACGAGCGCTCCGAGCATCGTCGAAATCTCCCGGAGACGAAGTCGTGGCGCCAGGCCGTCTGAACGGCCCGGCCGGGCAATCGGCGCCCGACGCCCGTATCATGGTGCGGTGCCCAACCTTCACCCTTCTCCCGAATGCACCCCGCGCCGACGATGGTCGATCCCGACGACGTGACCCCCGATCAGGTCGAGCGCCCGATGCGGCCGGTCCGCGTCACCCGCTCCGTTCCCATCCCCGATCCGGTGCGTCTGGCACGCTTTCGCCACGCGCCGGAGGTGGGCGTTCGGCCCCTCTTCTTCTCGGGCGGAACCGCGCTGCGTGGCCTCAGCCACCACTTGATCGAGTACACGCACAACTCCGCACACGTGATCACCGCGTTCGACTCGGGCGGAAGCTCCGCGGTCCTCCGGAAGGCCTTCCGCATGCCGGCGGTGGGCGACCTGCGCAACCGGCTCATGGCGCTCGCCGACCGCTCGGTGCTCGGGCACCCGGAGATATACTCGCTCTTCGCCTTCCGCTTCCCGCAGGAGGCCCGCCCCGCCGTGCTGCGCGCGGCGCTCCGCAGGATGGTGCGCGGCCAAGACCCTCGGATCGCCGAGGTCACCGAACCGCTCCGGGCGCTCGTGCGCAACCACCTCGGCTTCTTCGAGGAGTCGATGCCGGACGACTTCGACCTGCGCGGCGCGAACATCGGCAACCTCGTACTGGCGGGAGGCTACCTGAATCAGGGCCGCCAGCTCGATTCGGTGCTCTTCCTCTTCTCCCAGCTCGTGGAGGTACGCGGCGTCGTGCGGCCCGTGGTCGAGGAGGACCTCCACCTGGTGGGAAGGCTGGCGAGCGGGCGCACGGTCCTCGGACAGCACCGGCTCACCGGGAACGGCTCGCCCCCGTTGGACAGCCGCATCGAGCGCCTCTTCCTCGCCCGGTCGCTGAGGAGCCCCCGCCCCTACCGGCCGCGGGTGCCCGACGCCGTCGTCTCCCTGATTCGCGCGGCCGACCTGATCTGCTATCCGATCGGGAGCTTCTACACGAGCGTGATCGCGACGCTGCTTCCCGAGGGCGTGGCCGACACGATCGCCGAGGTGGACGTGCCCAAGGTGTACGTCCCCAACCCGGGGCACGACCCCGAGGAGATCGGCCTCACCTTGCCGGAGAAGGTCCGCACGCTCGTCCGCTATCTGCGCGAGGGTGCCTGCCCGGCGCGTCGGTGTGGACGCGCTCCTCCAGTTCGTGCTGCTGGATTCGACCACGGGCGTGAGCGCCGCGCACGTGAAGGCGATCGAGAAGACGGGCGTGCGCGTGGTGGACACCCCGCTGGTGACGGAGGGGAGCGCTCCCCACCTGGACGACGTGCTCCTCGTCGAAGCGCTCCTTTCCCTCGCGTGAGCCCTGCGGAAGTCGAGCGGGTCGCGGATGGGTCGGCTGCGACCTTACGCGCCCTGTCTCAGAACCGCTCCGGACCCAGGTCGAACCTGCGGCTGCGCGCCAGCTCGGGGGTGAAGTACCCGTCGCGCATGCGGTTGAACTCGTAGGTGATGCGGAAGACCCACGACCGCGCTGATCGGGCCCGACCGGGAAGACGATCTCGGGCCGCAGGACGCTGCGCGTCCCGGACGGGAAGCCGACGCGGAGGCCGAAGCCGGCCGCACCGAGCCAGGGTGAGTCCGCGCCGTACGGCACGTCGCCCCGCCATATGCGCCCGGCATCGCCGAAGAGCGTGACGCCCAGGTCCACCGCGTCCCAGCGTGGCCAGGGGAGCGCGATGCGGTCCTCCACCACGAAGCGGAGCTGGCGCCCGCCGGGGTACGCGTCCTCGTAGAGCGAGCGCACGCCGTCGCGCCCCCCGAGCGTGAGCTGGTAGGGCAGCGTGGTGCGCCAGCCGCCCGCCCCGGACGCGCGCAGCAGGAGGGTGTGCCCGGGAAGCGCGTCGTTGCGCAGGTAGGCCACCAGGTCCGCTTCGGCGAGCACGTCGTGCCACCCGGCGCCGGCGTGCCGTGCCTCCACGGTGGTGCCGCCGTGCAGGAGGGAGGAGCCGAGCGGCACGCCCATGCTCGAGTGCATGCGGGCGAACACGTCGTCCACGCCGTCGGCCGCGAGGGGAATGGCGCGGCCGAGGCTCACGCCCGTCCAGTAGCCCACGCCGATCGTCTGCCGGTCCCGGACCGCGTCCAGCCCGACGTACTCCCGGTTGCGGTAGTGGCGCAGCCCCAGGTGCACGCTCATGCGCGTCTCCGTGAACGGCCTGAGCTGCCGGGCGACGTCCTCCGGTGGCGCCTCCTCGGACACCGTGCGCCGGTCGAAGTCCCCGCCGTGGACGAGCTCGATCGGCCCCGGATAGCGCACCACGTCACGCGTGAGGCTCACCCCGGCCACGAGCGCGTTCTCCGGGCGGCCGAAGCGGCCGGCCGCGGCGAGCTGGAGCCGTTCCCGCAACACCGGGGCGAGCGCGTTGGAGATCCCCTCGCCCTCCCCCGCCGCGTAGGGGAAGAACGAGGTGCCGCGCGTGAACGACTCGAGGAGCGCGACCCGGCCGGTCCGGGCGACGAAGGGGTAGCTCACGCGCTCCGTGAAGAAGCGGCCGGCGCGCTCGCTTCCCCACCACGCCCCCGCGTCCGTCCGCCCGAACAGGCGGGGCGTGGACAGGCCGAACGACTGCGTCTTCTCGGAGCGGAACTCCCGCCGCGTGAACTCCGCGAGGATCCCCTGCCCCACGAAGTTCTTCTCCTTGACCTGCAGCTTCTCGAGGTTCAGCCCCTGCGTGTAGCCCGCGCCCACGTCGAGCCGTGTGGACCATTCGTCGCGCGTCTCGACGACCACGCGCTGCCCGCCGTCGTCACCCGTGGGCTCGGCCCAGACCCTCGCGCCGGTCAGGAAGCCGTACCCGTCCAGCAGCCGTTGCGACTCGGAGAGGAGGAAGGGATCGAGGCAGTCACCCTCCTCGAAGAGCAGCTCGCGCCGGATGAACGAGCGGCGCGTGCGCACGTGCAGGAGGTTCGCCGTGCCGTACGCCCACCTGAGCAGCGCGTGGTCCGTGGCGCCGGTGTCGAACACCGACGCGTTGTGGATGGCGATGTCGTCGATGCGGCCCTCCGAGCACGTGCGGTCCTCCGCGCCGTCCCCGGCGCCGGAGGTCGACCCCGCCTGCCGTGCCGCGAGCGCCGCCGGGAGCGCCAGCGCCATCCCCAGGCAGAGCGCGAGCGCGGCTCCCCGCCGGCGCAGCGCGGCCACTGCGTTCTCCCGCGACCCGGCCACGGCGCGCAGCACCTCGGCGTGTCCCGCCGCCATCCGTGCCGGAGCCAGCAGACGTCGGGCGGCGCGGCGGATCTCTCCGCGTCGCGACCCCCACGCCTCCCGCTCCCGCACGAACGCCAGCATCGCGTCGACGAGCGCACGCCGGCTCTCTTCCACCGTGCCGGGTGCGATGGACCGCATCTCGTCCGTGTCCATCGGCTCCGGAGACCCGGCGGGGTTGGGAACGACGCGTCCGCGCTCCCCGGCGGCACCGACCAGCTCCCGCGCGCCTCCGCAGTCGGTGAGCAGGAGGGGGAGGCCGACCCACATCGCCTCCGAGGCCGCGAGGCTCCAACCCTCGAAGAGCGAGGCGGACACGTACACGTCCCCGGCCGCGAGCAGCGGCCCGGGGCAGCAGATCGCCGGATCGAGGCGGGCGCGCCCCGCGGCGAGCAGGGCTGCGTGGTCCCGGCGGAGCGCGTCGAGGTACGCCGGGTCCGGCGCATCCCCGGCGAGGACGAGACGGGCACGGGGCTCCGCGGCAGCGACCTCGGCGAACGCATCGAGGAGCCCCGCCTGGTTCTTCTGCAGGCCGTAGCGCCCCAGGCCGACGAAGACGACGTCGTCGGGGGCGAAGCCGCGCATGCTCCGCGCCACCGCCCTCGGTGGCCCGCACGCGCGCCCGGGATGCACGGCGTTCGGCACCACGCGCACGAGCCCCGGCTCCACGCCGCAGCGTCCGGCCCAGTGGCGGGCGACCGTGTCGCTGACGGCCACCACCGCCCCCGCCGAAGCGGCCTTCTCCCGTTCGCGCGCCCACGCCTCCGGCGACAGCCACGCGTAGACGTTGTGGACGACCTCCACCATGGGCACGCCCCGCCCCGAGAGCGCGGCGAAGGCGTCCGGATCGCCGAAGTGGGAGGAGATGACGTCCGGCCGGACCGCGTCCAGCCAGCGACGCCATGCGTCCGGCCTCCCTCCGGCGACCTCGACGGGCACACCGGCCCGGCGCAGGCGGGTGGCCACCGCCCCGCCGCCGGAGGTGCACAGGACGTGGGGGTCCACCCCCTGCTCCGGAAGCGTGCGCGCCAGGAGGGCCACGACCTCCTCGAGACCACCGGCGTCGAGGTCGCGCACCACGATGCCGCAGCGGAGGGTCGCCACGCGTGGCGGGCCGCCGTGGGTGGGCGCCGGCGCCGGGAGCGCGGGCGGCGTGGTATCCACGGCGTCACGAACGCGGCGCGCCTTTCCGCTCCCACCCAGCACTCCGGCCGCGCGGGCCAGCGGGCCCGACCGCGCGCGCAGGAGCGCCTTCCGCTCCGCCAGGGCCGCGCCCACGTCCTCCGTGATCGTGTTGGACCCGTGCACCCTGTAGCGCACGCCACCCAACCCGGGCTCGAACACCACACGGTCGGGCACGAGGTCCACCGCACGCAGGAGGAAGTCGTAGTCGTGCACGTAGCGGTAGGGGCGGAAGCCGCCCAGCGCGCGCCAGAGGGAGCGGTGCAGGAAGAAGTTCGACGTGGTCACGGCCACGTTGTGGCGCCGCAGGCCGTCGCGCAGGGAGCGCGCACGCGCCTGGTCCGCCCGCGCCTCGGCGTACCAACGCGCGGTCGGATGCGTCTCCGGGACGATCGCACCCACCTCGTCGACGAGCTCGACCGCCCCGATCACCAGCGCCGCCGCGGTGGCGCGCGCCACGCCCAGCGCCTCCTCGATGCGCCCTTCGTCGAACAGGTCGTCGGAGTCGAGGATCGCGATCCAGTCGCCCCGGCTCAACTCGATCGCACGGTTCAGCGCGGCGTGGGCGCCGCGGTTCTCCTGGCGCACCACGAGCCACCCCTCGGCTCGCTGGGCCTCGAGCAGGTCGGGGGTGCGGTCCGTGGAGCCGTCGTCCACCACGACGACCTCGGCGGGCGTGAAGGATTGGGTCCGAACGCTGTCGAGGGCGGCGACCACGTAGCGCTCGTGCTCATACGCGGGCATCACGACCGAGACGTGGTCGCCGAAGGACGGTGGACGGGCAGGCATCCCTTTGTCGCGGAACCGGTTGGGGGCTGGCCGCCTGCGGGTGGCGCCGCCCGTGACGTTGCCTACGACCGACCGTACACACATGTTCCCGCGGACATGTCCGTTGTCCGGAAGTGCCTCGCCGTCCGCCCGCTGAAGGCCTTCGTCCTCGCGGCCCTCGCCGTCCTCACGCCCCGCCCCGCGACCGCCCAGAGCGTGACCGTCGGCGACCCGCTGGAGGACTACCTGCGCGTGCTCCAGCTCGTCGGGCGCGTCGATCCGGGGTCGTTCAACGTACGCCCCTTCCTCTTCCGGGTCGAACCGACCGACTCCCTCGACCACCCGTGGGAGGGGCGACCGGGCCTCTTCGCCGCTCCGCCGGGCGCTCCGGGCCCGACGCTCCTGCGCGCGGAGGCGCGCGTCCGCCTCTTCGCGAACACGAGCCGTCCCTTCGGAGCCAACGACGGCGCCGTCTGGCAGGGGAAAGGCGTCACCGCCGCGCTGGACGCCGGCGTGTCGGCGAGGTGGGGTCCGCTCACCGTGACGGCGCATCCGTTGGTGTTCTACGCCCAGAACGCCGACTTCCCGCTCGCCCCGGTCACCCGGGCCGGCGCGAGCGAATACGCCTATCCGTGGCGCTCGATCGACCTCCCGCAGCGGTTCGGTCCGGAGCGCGTGGCCGTCCTGGATCCGGGGGAGTCGTCCGCGCGCCTCACCTGGCGGGGAGCGACGGTGGGCTTCGGGACGGAGAGCCTCTGGTGGGGGCCGGGCATCCGGAACGCGATCATCATGAGCGACAACGCGCCGGGCTTCCCGCACGGCTCCCTGGGCACCTCCCGACCCGTCGACGTCGGCTTCGGAACGCTGGAAGCGCAGTGGATCTGGGGGAGGCTGCAGAGCTCGGAGTGGTTCGACGCGCCGGCGCCCGACACCCTCCACGGCCGCTTCATCACGGGCGCCGTCGTCTCGCTCACGCCGCGCGGACTCGACGGGCTGTCGCTCGGCGCGTCCCGCGTCTTCGTCGAGATGGTGCCTTCCTCCGGCCTCGACGCCGGCGAGTACCTGCTCATCTTCCAGCGCGGCACGAAGAGCGGGCTGGCCACGGAAGAGAACCCCACGGGCGACGACCGGCGCGACCAGCTCCTCTCCCTCTTCATGCGCTGGGTCAGCGCGGGCAACGGCTTCGAGGCCTACTTCGAGTGGGCGCGCAACGACCACGCGTGGGACCTGAGGGACGTCTTCCTCGAGCCCGAGCACTCGCAGGCGTACACGCTGGGCTTCCAGAAGGTGATCCCCCTCTCGGCGAACCGCCTCCTGGCGCTCAACGGCGAGGTCACGCACCTGGAGCGCGCGCCGACCTTCCAGGGACGGGCGGAGCCGACCTACTACACGGATTGGGCCGTGCCTCCCGGCTACACGCAGCGCGGGCAGGTGCTGGGTGCCTCGCTCGGGCCGGGCGGAAACGGGCAGCACCTGGACGCCAGGCTCTACGCGCCGTGGGGTCGCGCCGAGCTGTTCGTGGAGCGACGCGTCCACGACAACGACGCCTACTGGGTGTGGGCGGCGCAGAACGACGCGGGCTTCTGCTGCCACGACGTGTCGCTGGACGTCGGTGGGGGCGCGCTCGTCTTCGTGGACGACGTCGAGGTGGGCGTGGGCGGGGTGCTGTCGCGGGAGCTGAACCGCTACTTCGTGAACCGCAACGACCTCTGGAACCTCAATGTCTCCCTCTCGGCTCGCTGGACGCCGCGCTGACGTCCGCCGGCGCGCGGTGCTCCGCGACGAGGGCGAGGAGCCGATCCACGCGCGCCGACCACGAGCTGTCCACCGCATGCGCGCGCATCGCCCGGCGGACTTCCGGCGCGAGGTTCGCACGCCCCGTCGCGGCCAGCGCCCGCACGAAGTCGTCCGCGCCCGCCGCGACGGTCACACCGGGCAGCCCACGGACCGGCTCGATGTCCGGCGACACCACGGGCAGCCCCATCGCCAGGAACTCGTAGACCTTCAGCGGGCTCGTCGCCTGCGTGACCGGCCCCGCCACCCACGGAAGGAAGGCCACGTCCGCGTGGGCCAGGTAGGCCGGGAGCGCCGTCTGCGGCTCCAGCCCCGTGAAGACGCAGCGCGCCGGCAGGTCCGCTCCCTCGCCACGGTGGTCGCCGACGAAGACGAAGCGCGTGTCGGAGAGCTCGGACGCCAGGCGGCGCACCAGCGCCCAGTCCATCCACCCGCCCCAGAGCGCGCCGACGTAGAGCGCCACGCGCCCCGCTTCGGGAAGCCGGGGCGGCCGGGGATACGACGTGTCCGGGTCGAAGACGCCGGCGTTGAAGGCGTTCGGAAGGAGGTGCACACGGCGGCCGGTCGCCGCCTCCAGGTCACGCACGAGCGAGGGCGCCGACGCCACCAGGACGTCCGCCGAAGCAGCGATCTTCCGCTCGGTGCGGGCGCGGTACCAACCCCGGCCCAGCTCCGAGTCCCACCGGTCGACGAGGTCGTAGACGACCACGGCGCCCTGGTCCTCCAGGTCGCCGAGCACGCGCAGCCACCCGGAGACCGGCACCTGCGTCACCACGAGGCGACGAGGCGCGGCGTCGAGGCCGCGCAGGGCCTTCCGACCCTCCCGGGAGCCCGCGGTCGCGAGCGGCAGCTCCACCAGCCTGGGATGGTCGAAGCGCAACCCCAGGTCGACGGTCTCGGTGACCTCTCCGTGGGCGACGAACACCACGCACCACCCGCGCTCGAGCAGCTCCAGGGCGAGCTGCGCGCCGCGCTGCCCGCCGCCCGTGTCGTGCATCGGGTTGGCGGAGAGGATCACGGCCGCGCCGGCGCACTCCCGGCAGGCGTGATCGATGCGTTCGGTCAGGGACACGCGCGCGCCTCGCGTTGCGTGGGGTCCTCCACGTCCCCGACCGGACCTGCGTGGTCGCGTCGAATGCCCGGGAACGTTCGCGATGGTAGACTAAGGCGCTCGGACGCCCTCGGGCGAACCCACGGAAGGGGAGGACGATGATCGTCGTCACCGGAGGAGCCGGCTTCATCGGCTCGAATCTCGTCGCCGGCCTCCAGGAGGCGGGACGGGGCCCCGTCTCGGTCGTGGACCGGCTCGGCCGAGACGACAAGTGGAAGAACCTGCGTCGGCGCGAGCTCGACGAGCTCGTGGACCCGGACGGCGTCGAGGAATTCCTCCACCGCCGCGTGCACGACATCACGCACGTGGTGCACATGGGCGCGATCTCCGCGACCACGGAGACGGACGCGGACCTCATCGCCGAGACGAACATCCGGCTGTCGCAGCGCCTCTGGCGGTGGTGCGCGCAGCACGGCGTGCCGTTGATCTACGCGTCCTCGGCGGCGACGTACGGCGACGGCTCCGCCGGCTTCGACGACGACAACGCCGCGGAGGCGCTCGCCCGGCTCGTGCCGATGAACGCCTACGGGTGGAGCAAGCACGTCTTCGACCGTTGGGTGGTCCGCCAGGTCGGCGGGAAGGGGCCGGCGCCGCGCCACTGGTACGGGCTCAAGTTCTTCAACGTCTACGGCCCCAACGAGTACCACAAAGGCGAGATGATGAGCGTCGTGACACGCGCCTATCCCGCGGCCGCGCGCGGGGAGCCGGCGACCCTCTTCCGCTCGCACCACCCCGACTATCCGGACGGGGGCCAGAAGCGCGACTTCGTCTACGTGAAGGACTGCGTCGACGTGATGCTCTGGCTCATGGACCACCAGCCCGCGAGCGGCCTGTACAACCTCGGCACCGGCCGCGCCCAGACGTGGCTCGAGCTCATGGGTGCGCTGTACGCCGCCGTGGGCCACGAGCTGGAGGTGGCGTGGAAGGACACGCCGGAGGAGATCCGCGACCGCTACCAGTACTTCACGCAGGCGGAGATGGGTCGGCTGCGGTCCGCAGGGTACGACCGGCCCTTCCGCACCGTCGAGGAAGGCGTGGCGGACTACGTGGAGCACCACCTCGCGACCGACGATCCGTATCGATAGGCGACCCATGGCCCGCGCACCCTCTTCCGACGCGAATCCGGACCGCCGGGCGTTCCTGCGCCGCGCCGCCGCCACGCTGGGCGGTGCGGCCGTGGGCCTGGGCCCGATCGTCGACGCCGCGGCGGCGCCGACCCTCCGCCGTCGCCAGGAGCGCGGCGGGCGCCCACCGCTCGCCGAGCGGCGCTTCACGAGCGAAGCCGTCGAGCGCGCCATCGAGCGCGTCCGGCGCGAGGTGGCGGACCCGAAGCTCGCGTCGCTCTTCGAGAACTGCTTCCCGAACACGCTCGACACCACGGTCGACTTCTCCGAGGTGGACGGCCGCCCCGACACCTTCGTCATCACCGGCGACATCGACGCGATGTGGCTGCGGGACTCGAGCGCCCAGGTATGGCCGTACCTCCCGCTCATGGCGGACGACGGGGAGCTGCGCCGCCTGGTCGCGGGGGTGGTGAACCGGCAGACGCGCTGCATCCTCGTCGATCCGTACGCGAACGCCTTCTACAAGGAGCCGGCCGAGAGTCCCTGGAAGGACGACCTCACCGACATGAAGCCGGAGCTGCACGAGCGGAAGTGGGAGGTCGACTCGCTCTGCTATCCCATCCGCCTGGCGCATCGCTACTGGAGGCTCACGGGCGACGCCTCGCCCTTCGACGACGCGTGGCGGGAGGCGATGCGCCTCGTGCTCGAGACCTTCGTCGAGCAGCAGCGCAAGGACGGCCACGGGCCCTACAAGTTCCAGCGCGTCACGGGGTGGCAGACGGACACCGTCGCCGGTGGCGGCTACGGAAACCCCATCCGGCCGGTGGGGATGATCGTGTCGATCTTCAGGCCGTCCGACGACGCCACGATCTTCCCCTTCCTCGTCCCCTCGAACCACTTCGCGGTCGTGTCGCTGCGCCAGCTCGCGGACATGGCCGAGCCGCTGGGACTGGGCGCGGCCTTCGCCGTGCGCTGCCGCGCGCTCGCCGACGAGGTGGAGGGTGCGCTCGCCACGTACGCCCGGGTCCGTCACCCGGACCTGGGCATGGTGTGGGCGTACGAGGTGGACGGGTTCGGCAACCGCCTCCACATGGACGACGCCAACGTGCCGAGCCTCCTCTCCCTCCCCTACCTCGGCGTGTGCGCGAAGGACGACCCCCTCTACCTGCGCACGCGCTCCTTCGTGCTCTCGGAGCACGATCCCTGGTTCTTCCGGGGCAGCGCCGCCGAGGGCGTGGGCGGCCCGCACGCCGGGCCGGACCGCATCTGGCACCTGGGGCTCATCATGCAGGCGCTCACGAGCACCTCCGACACCGAGATCGCCGACGTGCTTCGCACGCTGTCGCACACCGACGCCGGGACCGGGTTCATGCACGAGTCCTTCCACAAGGACAACCCCGCCGACTTCACCCGCTCGTGGTTCGCCTGGGCGAACACGCTCTTCGGTGAGCTCGTCCTGACCGTGCTGGACGAGCGTCCGCAGCTGGTGCGCGCATGAGCCCCGCCGCCGCGGGGGCCGCCGCCCGGGGTCGCCGCCTCACCCTCGCGCTTCTCGGGGTCGCGGCCCTGTCCACCGCGTGCGCGGCCCCGGACCGCCCCACGCGCCTCACCGAGCGCCGCCTGTCGCCGCTGGTGGATCCCTTCATCGGCACGGGCGGCCACGGCCACACCTATCCGGGCGCCACCGTCCCCTTCGGCATGGTGCAGGTGAGTCCCGACAACGGCCGCTCGGGGTGGGACTGGTGCTCGGGCTACCACGCGTCGGACTCCGTGCTCACGGGCTTCAGCCACACGCACCTGAGCGGCACCGGCATCGGCGACCTCCTCGACGTGCTGGTCATGCCCGTGGCGGGCGACGTCGACCTCTCGATGGACCGCCTTGCGGACGGTACGCGTCCCTACGCGGATCGGCTGAGCCACGAGCACGAGCACGCCGAGCCCGGCTACTACGCCGTGATCCTCCAGCGGAGCGGCATCGAGGTGGAGCTCACGGCCACACCCCGCGTCGGTCTGCACCGGGTGCGCTACCCGGAGGGCGCCGACGCCGGGCTGGTGGTCGACCTGGGCTTCAGCGAGAACTGGGACGCGCCCACGCGCACCGAGCTGGTGCAGGTCGCCGACACGCTCTTCACGGGTCTGCGCTACAGCCGCGGCTGGGCCGACGACGAGCGCGTCTTCTTCGCGCTCGCCACCTCCCGGCCCGTGCGTGCCGTGGAGCGCGCCTTCGACGCGCCGCGGACGCGGGCCCTCCTGCGCTTCGCACCCACTTCCCCGGACGAGCCCCTCCTGATCAAGGTCGCGATCTCGTATGTGGACGAGGCCGGCGCGCTGGCCAACCTCCGCGCCGAGGCTCCCGGGTGGGACTTCGAGGCCGCCCGCACCCGGGCCGCGCACGCGTGGGAATCCGAGCTCTCGAAGGTCCTCGTCACGGGCGGCACGCCCGACGACCAGGCCGTCTTCTACACCGCGCTCTACCACACCCGCCTGGCTCCCGTGCTCTTCGAGGACGTGGACGGCCGCTACCGCGGCGGCGACGCACGCATCCACCACGCCGAGGGCTTCGTCAACCACTCGATCTTCTCGCTGTGGGACACCTTCCGCGCCGCGCATCCCCTCAACACCCTCCTCGACCCGGGCCGCGTCCACGACCTGGTGGCCTCCATGCTCGCTTTCCGCCGTGAGCACGGGCTCCTCCCCGTCTGGTCCCTCGTGGGCAACGAGACGAACACGATGACGGGGAACCATGCCGTGCCCGTCCTGGTCGACGCCGTGCTCAAGGGGCTCGCGGGGGTGGATCCCGAAGAGGCGCTCAGGGCAGCCGTGGAGAGCCAGTCCTCCTCCCTTCGCGACGTGGACGACTTCGCCCGCTACGGCTTCGTCCCCTCCGAGCTGGGCGTGGAAGCGGTCACGAAGACGCTCGAGTACGCCTACGACGATGCGGCGGTGGCGCGGTTGGCCGCCGCGGTCGGTGACGACGAGACCGCGGAGCGCTTCCTCTCGCGCTCGCGTGGATGGCGCAACGTCTACGACGCGTCGACCGGCTTCATGCGCGGGCGGCACGCGGACGACAGCTGGGTGGAGCCCTTCGACCCCCTCCGCTCCGATCACCGCGTGAACACGGACTACACCGAGGGCAACGCCTGGCAGCACTCGTGGTTCGTCCCCCAGGACGCCGAGGCCCTGGTGCGTGCGATGGGGGGCGACGAGGCGTTCGTGCGCCACCTGGACGCCCTCTTCGACCAGGACACCGTCGTGGTCGGAGACGATGCCTCCCCGGACATCTCCGGCCTCATCGGCCAGTACGCGCACGGCAACGAGCCGAGCCACCACATCGCCTACCTGTACGCGTGGGCGGGGAGGCCCGACCGGACCGCCGACCGCGTGCGGCAGATCCTCGACACCCAGTACCGCGCCGCGCCGGACGGCCTGGCCGGCAACGAGGACTGCGGGCAGATGTCCGCCTGGTACGTCTTCAGCGCCCTCGGCTTCTATCCCGCCGATCCGTCGTCGGGCGTGTACGTCCTCGGCGTACCGCGCTTCGACATGGCGCGGCTGCGCGTGCAGGGCGGGACGTTCGTGGTGCGGGCGGTCCGCTCCGGCCCCGACGACCGCTACGTGCGGTCGGTGCGCCTGAACGGTCGTCCGTGGCCGTTCACGTACGTGCGCCACGCCGACGTCGCGGCGGGCGGGTCGCTGGAGATCACGCTCGGCGCCACGCCCGATCCCGCATGGGGGAAGCCGCTCTGGCAGCGACCGCCTTCCGATTCGGACGCCCGCGACGTCGTCGAGGCGCGGGCGAGCGCGGAGGCCGCCGCGCGCCGATGAGGCTTCGCCGCGCCGCCGCGACGGCGCTCGCGGCCCTGTCGCTCACGGGCGCGGCGGCCTGCGGACCCCGGCCCCGTCCCGCGGTGCGGGTCGTCGACCTCGGGGGGCCGTGGCGCATGCGCGCAGCCTCCGATTCCACGTGGACGCCCGCCACCGTACCCGGCACGGTCCACACGGACCTGCTGGCGGCCGGGAGGATCCCGGATCCCCTGACGGGAGACCACGAGGCCGAGCTCGCCTGGATCGAGCGGGAGGATTGGGTCTACCGGCGCGATTTCGAGGTCGACCCCCGCCTCCTCGAGGAGCGCTCCGTCGCGTTGGTCTTCGAGGGACTCGACACCTACGCGGACGTCGTGCTGAACGGGCGGAGCGTCCTCGCGGCCGACAACGAGTTCCGCACCTGGCGCGTGGATGTGCGCGACGCGCTGCGGGCCGGCGCGAACACGCTCGAGGTTCGCTTCGCCTCCCCGGTGCGCGTCGGCCGGGCACGGGCGGCCGAGCATCCCTGGCCCATCCCCCACCAGGAGCCCGACACGAGCGGGACGAGGGCGTTCGTCCGGAAGGCCGCCTACGCGTTCGGCTGGGACTGGGGCCCGCGCTACGTCACGAGCGGGATAGGGCGACCCGTCCGGCTCGAAGCGTGGAGCGGCGTGCGCGTGGTGGACGCCCACGTCGAGCGTGTCGACTGGAGCGGCGACACGGCACGCGTAAGCCTCGCCGTGGAGCTGGCGGCGACCCCCGACTCCGGAGGCACCGTCCGCCTCGGTGTGCGCAGCCCCGATGGCGACTTCGCCGCCGTCGTCGGTGACGTGCCGGCGCCCCCTCCGTCGCGCACCACCCGGACGACCGTGACGCTGACCGTTCCGTCCGCCCGACGCTGGTGGCCGCGGGGGATGGGGGAGGAGCCCGGCCGCCGCTACGACGTGGAGATCGACGCCGTCCTCGGGCGCCGGTGGGACCGGGCGACCCGCCACATCGGCCTGCGCACGGTGACGCTCGTCACGGAAGCCGACTCCGTGGGCGAGAGCTTCCGCTTCGAGGTGAACGGCCGACCCGTGTTCGCGCGGGGCGCCAACGTGGTGCCCCCCGACCACTTCACGCCGCGCGCGGACTCCGCGACCTACGCGCGCCTCGTGGACGACGCGGTGCGCGCGAACATGAACATGCTCCGTGTCTGGGGCGGCGGCGTGTACCTCCCGGACGTCTTCTACGACCTCGCGGACGCGCGCGGCCTCCTGGTGTGGCAGGACTTCATGTTCGCCAACACCCTGGTGCCGGAGGACACGGCTTTCGTCGCCTCGGTGGAGGCGGAGGCGCACGACCAGGTGCGCCGCCTGCGCAGGCACCCCAGCCTCGCGCTCTGGTGCGGCAACAACGAGATCGCGGAAGGTTGGGCCAACTGGGGGTGGCGCGACGCGTACACGCCGGAGGATGCCGAGCGCGTGGCCGCCGCGTACCGCAGGATCTTCGAGGACGTGCTGCCCACGGTCGTGCGCGCGGAGGATCCCGGCACGAGCTACGTGCCGACCTCCCCCCGGATCGGGTGGGGTCACCCCGAGAGCCTGGTCGAGGGCGACAGCCACTACTGGGGCGTGTGGTGGGGGATGGAGCCGTTCCGCGTGTACGCGGACAAGGTCCCCCGCTTCGCCAGCGAGTTCGGCTTCCAGGCGCTGCCCGACCCGGTCACCGTGGCCGCGTTCGGCGATCCCGCACCGACGCGGCTGTCCGACCCGGTGCTCCGTGCCCACGAGAAGCACGCCACGGGCCTCGAGACGATCCGCACGTACCTCGAGCGCGACTGGCCCGTCCCCCCGGACGACTCGCTCGACGCCTGGAGCTACGTGAGCCAGCTCGCCCAGGCGGCGGGCGTGGGCCTCGCGCTGGAGGCGCACCGGCGCTCGTGGCCCCGCACGGGCGGGACGCTGTTCTGGCAGCTGAACGACACCTGGCCCGTGGTGTCGTGGTCCAGCGTGGACGTGCTCGGACGGTGGAAGGCGCTCCAGTACGAGGCGGCGCGCGTCTTCGCGCCGGTGGCGGTGCTCGCCGACCGGTGGGCGGACACGCTGGCGGTGTGGATCGCGTCGGACACGGCCGTCGCGGGGGTGCTCGAGGTGCGCGCCCTCGACTTCGAGGGGCGCGAGCTCGCCCGGCTCGAGGCGCCGGTGTCGGCGCCCGGTCTCGCGTGGCGCGGAACCCGCGCCCAGCTCCTCCCCGGCGACGTCGATCCCCGCCGCGTCGTCGTGGTCGCGTCATGGAGGAACGCCGGATCCGCGGCGTCTTCCGTTCTCGCCCGCGACGTGGCCTTCCTCGTGCCGCCCAAGCAGCTCGCGCTCCCGGATCCCGGCCTGCGCGTGGTCTCCGTCGAGCGCGACGGCGACGCCTGGCGGGTGGCCTTCACCGCCGATCGGTTCGCGTTCGCCGCCCGCCTCGCGGCCGACGGCGTGGGCGCGCGTTTCTCGACGAACGACGTGCACATCCTTCCTGGCGATACCGTGCGCGTGCGGGTCACGCCGGAGACGCCGGAGGCGGACCTCGAGAGCCGCCTCCGGCTGCGATCCCTGGCGGACGTCCCCCACGGCTGACGGTCCCGAGCGGCGGCCCGATGAACCGAGCGGCCCCATCTCCCGTAGTACAAGGCACAGGATCGAACCACCCGCAGGAGGTGACGCGTGGCACAGTGCCAAGGCAGGACCCGTAAAGGCGAGCGCTGCAAGCGCGACGCGGCCGAGGGGTCGGCGTTCTGCTCCATCCACACGGACCAGGAGGCGTCCGCCCACGAGCCGGACCCCGCCCAGCCGTGGGACCGGGACGCTCTGGTGAAGACCGCGATCGGATTCGGCCTCCTCGGCGCGATCCTGTTCTTCAGGCTACGCCGGTAGCGGAGCGGCAGGTCCGGTAGTGTCGTCGGATTCTCACCGCGACTCGCGGACCAGGCGGTACGTCCCGATCACCAGCACGTCCGGGCTCGCAGGCGGCCCGCCCGCCGGGGCATGGGCGCTCACCTGCCATACGCGACCGTCGTCGGTGCGGAGGGTCAACGTGAAGTCCTGCAACACATAGGTTCCCCTGCTCGGGCCGAGCCAGCGAGCGACTTCCGCATCCGACCCCTGCCTCACGAGAGCGCCGCCGTCGGGAACCACGAGTGACATCGCGCTGCTCACCATACGCAGGAAGCCCCCACGATCCTCGTACGATCCATCCGCCCGCAGAACCAGTCGCGGGGCGCGGGGGTCGCGGTAATCGGCACGGGCGTAGGTGCCCTCGATGGCCCGCGCCTCCGGAGGCGCCACCTTGACCCAGGGCCGGTCACGACCGTCCACGAGCGTGCCGTCGCGCACACCGTAGACCGCGGTGGTTCCCGAGCGTCGAACCACCACGCGCCCGTTCTCCTGCGTCCATGTGCCCCAGCGCGCCGGGATCGACCGTCGGTCGTAGCTCAGGTCACTCCCCAGTCCGCGGAGAGGAAGCCCCTGGCGGAACGTCCCATCGGGCAGGAACAGCACCAGGTCCTCGAAGTCGGTAATGGAAGTCGTCATGGTGGGGTTTGCGGCGGAGACGGAGGACCCCACGGTGCCGGTGCGCGTGTCGTACGTCGGACCGAGACCGCCGCCGCCGGCGCTGGCTGAGAGGCCGCGGGTCCACCCCGCGTAGACGCCGCTCAGCCCCTCGCCGAAGCCTGGGTCCAGAGTTCCCGAGCCCAGACCTTTTCGCATTCCAGGCGCCACCGGATCGGACGTCGGCGCCCCGGACCCCCGCGTAGCCGCCACGGCGGCAACGTCGAAGTCCTGAACGCTGGCGATGGCGTTGGTGCAGTCGGCCTGGTAGCGGTTGTAGGTGTCGTCCGTATCCGCGAGCACCCAGAACCGGGCGCGCAGGGAGTCCCGTCGCGCCACGGCCGTCAGCCCCGTGAAGGTACGCCCGTTGAGCTTGGCCACACCGACGCCCAGGCGGAAGCTCCATTGGCTCCCGGGCCGTTGGTCCACGGGGGCTCCGACGGGGGTCCATGGCCCGAGATCGCGGAGAGCCTGCTCGTAGTCGGAGGAGATCTCTCCCGGAGCCGCCTGTACCCTTTCCACCATGAGGAGGAACTGGGCTCCCTCGGGGATGTCCCCGGGCATGGCCACGACGACGCCGTTCTCGACGGCGCGCGACCATCCGGGCGGCAGGTCCAGCCACGGAGCCACGGACTGCGCGGTTTCTTGACTGCGGGCCGGGGAGGGGGCACCGAGGACGAGGCTCCACGCGCCGAGACAGACGGCCATGGAAAGGCGCAACGCGGCGGATCTCGTCATACGTCGACCTCGGTCTGGGGGCACACTCCCTGCGACCGGTACAACGGCGAATCCGCCTCCCGATTCTCACCGGCCCCGGCAGGCGCTTCAGACGCTGGAAGGCTGGGTGGACCATCGCGGTGGCTCGGGCGTGGTGAGAACCCTGGACGGGTGGGTGCGTCCTTCACGATGGGGAACGTCGCGTGATCGCCCGGGTGGACATGCTTGCTTGGAGGCTCACATGAAGGGAAGGTCGCTGGTGGGATGCGCGCTCGTGACCCTGGTCGCCTCGGGCTGTGGCAAGGCCGCCGAAAAGTCCGCCGAACGGATGGCGGAGGACGCCATGAGGGCTTCCGGCGCGAGCGACGCGGACGTCGACATCTCCGAGAAGGGGATGCGTCTCGAGTCGGAGGGGGAGGGCGGTCGCACGGTCATCCAGATCTCCGGCGAAGAGGAGGCCTCCTTGCCCGAGGGGTTTCCCGAGGACGTCCCGATCCCGCAGGGATCGAAGGTGATGTACTCGACGAGCTCCGAGAGCGAAGGCATCTCCGTCGCGCTGAGCGTCGAAGACGCCCCCAAGGAGGTCTTCGCGTTCTACGTCGAGCACCTCGGCGAAGAGGGGTGGGAGATCGGACAGAAGGCGGAGATGGCCGACTTCTACATGCTGAGCGCCGCCAAGGATGGGCGCGAGGTCAGCGTCACGGCCACCGGTGATGACGAAGGAACGGTGGTCAACCTCGTCTGTCCTGTGGCCAGGTAGCCTGTCCCCCGCTTCGGTCTATTCCCCCTCCGACACCGTCTTCCCGGCCTTGTCCGGCCCGGGCGCCTTCTCCCACGTCCACGTCCGCCCCCTCACCCACTTCTCGAACCAGTCCAGCTCGACGTTGGCCTTGAAGAGGCGGTGGTGCAGCTCGCGCCAACCGTGCGGCTCGCGCGGCGCCACGTAGAGGTGCGTGGGCACGCCCTGCTGCTTCACGCCGCGCCACATCTCGATCGACTGCGGCATGGGGACGCGCGGATCCTGCTGCCCCACCAGGAAGATGGTGGGCGTCTTCACGTTGCTCACGTACTTGAGCGGCGAGTTGTCCCAGTACACGTCGATGGGCGCGTCCTTCTCCCACGGCGTCCCGCCGAACCAGGGCGTGCGGTAGGTGCGCACGTCGGACTGGGCGTACATCGAGATCCAATTGGCCGCGCCGGCCCCCGAGGCGGCCGCTTTGAAGCGGTCCGTGTACGTGATGATCTTGTTGGTCATGTGACCGCCGGCGCTCCACCCCATCTTCCCCATGTGGTCGCCGTCCGCGACGCCGCGCTCGATCACCGCGTCCACGCCGGCCATCACGTCCTTGTGCGCCTGGTCGAAGTAGCTCCCCACCATGTTGCGCAGGAACTCGTCCCCGTAGCCGGTGCTGCCCCGGTAGTTCGGCTTCAGCACCGCGTAGCCGAGCGACGTCAGCACGGGCACGTAGTTCGACGAGCTCCACGCCCCACCGAACTGGTCGCTGGAGGCCGGGCCGCCGTGCGTCTGCACCATGAGCGGGTAGCGCTGCCCCTCCTGGTAGTCGAGCGGATAGTAGAGCAGCCCCTCGACCGTGACGCCGTCCTCGCCCTTCCAGGTGATGGCCTCCTCCCTGGGGATGCGGAAGCGCTGCGCGAGGTCGTCGTAGACGTGCGTGACCTGGGTCGGCTGCCCCCGCCCGGCGAACGTCCACACGTCTCCGGGGCTCGCGGCCGAGCGGCGCGTGAAGACGTGCCGCTCGAGCTTCGGGCTGTAGCTCCACCCGCCCAGGGCCGCGTCGCCCTCGAGCACGGGTGTGGGCTCCCCGCCCTCCACCGGG
Source organism: uncultured Gemmatimonadales bacterium (assembly GCA_963823035.1). Classification (GTDB taxonomy): domain Bacteria; phylum Gemmatimonadota; class Gemmatimonadetes; order Longimicrobiales; family Gaopeijiaceae; genus SZUA-318. The sequence continues at coordinate 243,493 of CAWGKG010000010.1, read as the reverse complement.
ACGCGCACCAGCTCGTCGCGCACCCCCGTGTTGGCCACGGCGAAGACGCTGCGGCCGTCCGCGCTCCACGTCGCCTGGTCCAGCCCCCACCCCGAGCGGGGCGCGAGCTCCCGCACCTGGCCGCCCGCGGCCGGAACCACGAAGAGGTTGGTGTTGAAGTAGCTCTCGCCCAGGTCGCTGCGGGCGCCCGCGGTGAAGAGGACCCAACGGTTGTCCGGGGACAGCTCGGCGCCGCCCTCGGTCACGCCGTTGTCGGTGAGCTGGCGGGCCGACGAGCCGTCCGCGGCCATCACCCACACCTCGCCCTTCTCGGCGTCCCCGTAGAGGGGGTCGGGGGCGCGGTGGTGGGCGATCATCGTGCCGTCCCGTGACAGCGCGTAGCCCACGACCGAGAAGTCGCCCTCCGTCAGGCGCTCCTCCTCACCGGTGGCCACGCGCACCCGCCACAGGTGCTCCTGCTGGTAGTTCTCGTCGTACGCGAAGACGTCGTCCTTGACCTTCTCGCGCGCCTTCTGCTCGGCCGACTTCTCGTCGGACGCGCTGAAGTAGATCCACGCACCGTCGGGCGACCACTGGAGGCCGCTCACCGACGTGGCGTGCTTCGTGAGCACCTCCGCCTCCCCCCCGGTGTTGCGCAGCAGCCAGATCTGGCTCGGCTCGTCGTCGGAGCGGTCCGCCACGAAGGCGATGCGCGCGCCGTCCGGGCGACCAGCGCGGGCCCGGACTCGCCGTGCTCGCCCCGCGTGAGCTGGAGGTCGTCGGTCCCGTCGGCGTCGATGCGCCAGATGTGCGAGACGGTGCCGTTGTCGTCCCAGTCCGCGTTCGGTGCGCACGTAGGCGATCTGGCTCCCGTCCGGCGAGAGCTGGGGATCGCCGACCGACGTGAGGTCGATCAGGTCCACCACCGTCATCGCTCGCGGGGCCTGCTGGGCGCGTCCCCGCGTGGGGAGGAGGCTCAGGACCAGGATCACGATCGGGATCGCAGGGGCCAGGGCCCGGCGCAGGCTCGCGGGTTGCATCATCGTCTCATCCGTCCGGTTTGAAGGCACGCCCCATTCTGGGGCGAAGTCGCGCATCGGAACAGACGGGGTGGCGTTCTCCGTTCCGCGCGGCGAAGTCCCTCGGGTCGGCAGCCCGTCCGGTTCTTGCGTCACTGCCGAGCCGACACCTACTTTTTAGTTATCGAATCGTCGGGAGTCCGTGTCAGGGAGGCGCAGCCGTGGCGCTGGGAGAGCTCGAGCAGGTCGTGCTGTTGGCGCTACTGCGCCTGGACGGCGAAGCCCACGGCGCGGCCATCGCGACGGAGATCGAGGAGCGCGTGGGTCGCAGCGTGGCACCCGGTGCTCTCTACACGGTGCTGGAGCGACTGCAGGGCAAGGGCTACGTGGAGGCGTGGATCGGCGATTCCACGCCGGAACGCGGCGGACGTCGGCGAAAGGTCTACCGCCTGCTCCCCGAAGGTGCCCGCGAGCTGCGGGCGTGGTACGCGGGCATCCGCGATCTGGCCGACGGCGTGGGAGGGCGCCTGGACGCGCTGGCGGAGGGTGCCCCGTGAGCCGCCCCGACCGGGGGCCCCGGCTCCTCCGGCTCCTCGCCCGGATCGTGCTCCCTGCCGCCGACCGCGAGTTCATCATCGGCGACCTCGAGGAGTTGTACGTTCGGCGTGCCGCACGGGAGGGCCGAGGCCCGGCCGCGCGGCGCTACCTGCGTGATGTCCTGGCGTCCGCCGCGGCCCGGGCGCTTCCCCGAAGCGGCGTGCGACGGGACCGGCCGCCGTCCGGCCCGGTCCGGCGAGCCGGCGCCGGGACCGGAGCAGAGCTCCTCGGCGACCTCAGGGACGCGTTCCGCACGCTCCGCAGAGAGCGTGGGTTCGCGGCGCTCACCGTCGTGACGCTCGCGCTGGGCGTGGGCTCGACGGCCGCGGTCTTCGGGATGGTGAACCAGCTCCTTCTCCGGCCCCTGCCGGGGGCGGCGAACAGCGGAAGCGCGGCCTACGTGCAGTTCCGCTCGCCCGAACGGCCCGAGGGATGGAACGGGGAGGGGATCTCCACGCCGGATTTCGACGTGCTGCGACGCGACGGGGTCCTTGTCGAGGAGATGGCGTCGTATGGGCTCCTCGGGCTGCACGTCTCCCGCGACGACGCCCGCCCGGTCGCCGTCTACGGAGAGCGGATCTACGGCGATTTCTTCGAGGTGCTCGGTGTGCGACCCGCCGCCGGCCGTCTCCTCGAGGCGCCGGAGACGGAGTTGGGCGCGGATCCGCTGAGGGCCGTCGTCAGCGAACGGCTGAGCACGCTCCTCTTCGGCACGGGCACGGGTGCCGTCGGAAGGTCGATCCGGATGAACGAGCGGAGTGTGACCGTGGTGGGCGTGGCCGGGGGCGGTTTCAGGGGCCCCGAGCGGGGAATCGACATCGACGTGTGGCTGCCCTTCGGCGCGCTCGTTCCCCTCTTTGGCGCGACGCCCGAGCGCCTGCGCAGCCGGGACGCGGACCTCCATGGCGACATCGTCGTGCGACTCGCTTCCGGCGCGCGCGTGGAGGCGGTCGAAGGACGGATCGCCGAGACCCTCGGCCGACTCGCACGGGACGAGGGGGATCCGCGTCTCACCGAGCTGCGTCCCCGCCTGTATCCGGGTCTCGACACACCGCCGATCGTCCGGGCGCTCACCTACCGATCGCTGCGCACGCTGGGGGCAATCGTCGCCCTGGTGCTGCTCATCGCCTGCGCCAACGTGGCGAACCTCCTCCTCTTCCGGAACGTCGGGCGGCGTGGTGCGACGGCAACGCGCCGGGCCCTCGGTGCGTCGCCGGGCCGCATCGCGCGGCAGCACCTGGTCCTCAGCCTGCTCCTGGCGACGCTGGGCACCGTTGGGGGCCTCGGCGTGGGTTGGCTCTTGGCGCTCCCCCTCAGAGGCGCGCGGCTGACGGGTATGCCCGCCTTCGAAGGGCTGGTGCTCGACGGGCGCGTGCTCCTGTTCGCCAGCGTCGCCTCCGTGGCCACCGCCCTGCTGTTCGGCACCGTCCCGGCGCTCCTGGCGGGCCGCTTCGACATCGTCACGTCCTTCCGGCAGTCGGGGGCGCGGGACACCGGACGATCGGGTCGCGTCCGCTCGGCGCTGTCCGCGGGCCAGCTCGCCGTGAGCCTCTCGCTCGTGGTCGGGGCGCTGCTCCTGGTGCGCACCATCCACAACCTCTATGCCGTCGACACCGGGCTCTCCATCGAAGGGGTCTCCGAGCTTTCGGTGGAGCCACCTCGTGAGGCCACGCCGGCTGAGCTCGACGCGATGTATCGGGGCATCCTGGCCAGCGTGGAGGCGCTACCGGACGTCGAGGGCGCGGCGCTCGATCCCCACGGGCCCAACGGCTCGCAGATCCTGGGTCGGGTCGGCTTGCCGGAGTCGCCCGATCCCGGCCTCCTCCGGGTCCGGATCATCCCGGTCACCCCCGGGTGGTTCGAGCTCCTGAGGGTGCCGGCGGTGAGTGGGCGCACGTTCCGGGCAGACGACTGGAGCACCAACGCCTCGGCCGGCGTCGTACTCACCGCCTCCCTCGCGCGTCGCCTCTTCGGACGCACGGACGTGGCGGGGCGCACGGTGCTTGCGGGGTTCGTGGATCCGGAAGAGAGGAAGGTCGTCGGTGTCGTGCGGGACTTCAGCACGGCGTACACGCCGGACCAGCCGGAGGACGCCTACTTCGTCACCTACGCCGATGCGCCACCCTTCGGCGACGTCACCCTCCTGACGCGTACGTCGCGATTCGATGCCGACGTAGCGCGGCGCATCCGGAGCGCCGTCGAGGGACTCCTACCGGATCAGCCCGTTCCCGACCCTACGCCCCTCTCCGCACGGGTCGACTACGTCCACGCGGAGGAGCGCACGTTCAGCCGGCTGGTGGGGCTCCTGTCGATCCTCGCGGTGACACTGGCGGCGGTGGGTCTCTACGGCGTCGTCGCCTTCGGGGTCGCGGGCCGGCGGCGGGAGTTCGGTGTACGCCTGGCGCTCGGAGCGGAGGCCCGCAACATCGCGTCGGTCGTCCTGCGCCAGGCCGCGTCGATCGTCGGGGCGGGCACCGTGCTGGGCCTCGGTGGCGCCTGGGCGCTATCCCGGGTGCTGAGAAGCCGGTTGTTCGGCGTAGCGCCCGAGGATCCGGCATCCTACGGGACCGCGGCGCTCCTCTTCGCCGTCGTGGCGGCGGCGGCCTGCTGGATCCCGACCCGGCGCGCCATGCGCGTGGATCCGGCGGTCACGCTCCGCGAGGAGTGATGGCGGGAGCGGCCGGCGCGCGGCGCGCACCGTGGCTCAGGAGATGGGGCGCCGTCCCCCGATCTCGTAGCCCTTGGGCGGCTCCGCACCCAGGAGGTTCTTCACGAAGTAGTCCCACCGCCGTCGGATCATGTACGGCTCCATCGCGAAGCCGTGGCGGCGGTTGGGGAGCATGACGAGGTCGAAGTCCTTGTTCGCCGCGATGAGCGCGTTCACCACCGCGAGGGTGTTGTTGGGCGGTACGTTGTCGTCCAGCGTGCCGTGGGCCAGCAACAGCTTCCCCTTCAGGTTCTCGACCTTCAGCTGGTTGGCCTGGTTGTCGTAGTTGGTCGTGCCGTCGGGCCGCTCCACCAGCAGCCCCTGCCACTTCTCGCCCCAGTCGTCCTCGTAGATCCGGTTGTCGTGGTTGCCCGCCTCCGACACCGCGACCTTGAAGAAGTCGGGGTACGTGAGGATGCCGTCCGTGGACGCGAAGCCTCCCCCGGAGTGCCCCCAGATGCCGACCCGGTCGAGGTCCATCCACGGGTGCTCCACCGCGAGCTGGCGGATGCCGGACACCTGATCCGGCAGACCGTTGTCACCCATGTCGCCGTAGTAGGCCGCATGGAAGGACTTGGAGCGCATGGGCGTGCCCATCGCGTCGAGGGCCACCACGATGAAGCCCAGCTCGGCCATCGCCTGATGGTCGCGACGCGCCGCGCTGAAGCTGCGGCTGCCGATGGATCCCGTCTGCGGGCCCGGATAGATGTAGTCCACCACCGGGTACTTCCTGGACGGGTCCATGTCGGTGGGCGTGAACATGAGCCCGTAGAGGTCGGTCTTCCCGTCGCGCGCCTTCACCGTGAAGGGCGTCGGCGGCTTCCATCCGGACGCGACGAGCTTCGAGACGTCCGCCTTCTCCACGGCGACCACCTGCTTGCCGTCCAGGTCGCGCACGACCGTCTCGGGCGGGACCACGGGCGTCGACCACGAGTCGACGAAGTACTTCCCGGAGGGCGAGAGGGTGACGGTGTGGTTGGCGCTGTCCGGGGTGAGCAGCTTCGGCTCCCCTCCGTCCATCCCGACGCTGTAGAAGTACTGGAAGTACGGATCGCCCGGCTCGCGCCCCGCGCCCGTGAACCAGAGCTTGCGCCCGTCCTCGTCGACCCGGCGCAGCTGCAGCACGTTCCAGCTCCCCGTCGTGATCTGCCGCTTCAGCTTCCCGGTGGTGAGGTCGTAGAGATAGAGGTGCCCCCAGTCGTCGCGCTGGGAGTACCAGAGGACCTCGTTCGAGCCGGGCAGGAAGCGCCAGTTCACGGCGTTGAAGCCGGACTCGTAGAAGGTCTCCACGTGCTCGGAGAGGACGTCGCGCACGTCTCCGGTCGCGGCGTCGGCGACGCGGAGCGTCGCGTCCTTGTGGTCGCGTGAGCTGGAGACGAACGCCAGGCGCCCGGAGTCGGGGCTCCACTCCACGTCGGTGAAGCCACCGTCGCAGGAGATGTCGTCGCAGATCGTCGAGCGATGCTGGTCGGGCGGCATCTTCAGGCGCACCACGCGCGGCCCGTCGAGGTGCACCACCACCCGCGAGATGCGGAAGATCACCGAGTCCTCGGGCAGCGGGTACTTCCACGCCTGCAGCTCCGGATGCCCGGCCCTGGTGCTCACGAGGTACATCTCGCCCACGCCGCGCTGGTCCTGCTGGAAGGTCGCGATCTTCTTCGAGTCGGGTGACCAGAGCACCACCGGCCGGTCGCTCTTCGTCCACCCGGCGTTGTCCGTCGCGTAGCCGTAGTCCTCGATGCCGTCCTTCGTGAGCTGCGTCTCGACGCCCGTCGCGACGTCCAGGACCCAGAGGTTCTCGTCCCTGCGGAAGGCCGCCTTCGTCCCGTCGGGCGACAGCACGTAGTCCCGCCCGGGACCGTCGTCACGCGGCCGGCCCGAGCAGCGTCCTGCGTCGACGTCGCAGGTGAAGGAGCGATCACCCACGTCGAAGCGGATTCCGCCGTCGACGAAGTCGAAGCTGGAGAACGGCAGCGCGAACGGCGACACCGTCGAGTCCATCGCCGCCGACAGGGCGCGCGCGAGCACCTCGTGGTCGAAGGCCCGTGCGCGCCGGCGGCGGGCGGCGTCGACGACGACGAACTCCTCTCCCTCGGGGGCGTCGTTGCGATACCAGAAGCGATCGCCGTCCACCCAGACGGGGCGCACCGACGCGCCGAACACGAGCGGATCGGTCCGGTCGGACAGGAACGCCTCCGCGCGTTGGTAGGTGTCGGCGCTCAGGCGATCGGGGTGGTACGGGGCGGGCTGCTGGGCACGCACGAGGCCGGCGGCCCCCGCGGAGAGCAGCAGCGCGAGGGCGAGGGGGCGCGCGGCGCCGCGCGCGATCGTGGGGGAAGTCGTTCCGCTCATGGGGTTTCCTGGCAGGAGTCACCGTTGCCGAGGACCGGCACGTCGGGCTTCCCCGCCGATCCCCCGCCTACATTCGTGCGTGGGAGCGTGACGCGGAAGACCGCGCGTCCTCGGCCGACCGCATGCCGCCGATCAACCCCCGTAGGCCGCCCTGGTCCGTCGCGTATTCCGGAACGCCTCCACCACCCGGGGATCGAACTGGAGCCCCGCCTTGTCCTCCAGCTCGGTGAGCGCCTCCCGCTCCGGCCAGGCGCGCTTGTACGGTCGCTGGCTCGTGAGGGCGTCCCAGGCGTCGGCCACCGCCACGATGCGTCCCGACAGCGGGATGCTCCTCACCCGCGAGCCCCCGCGGATAGCCGAACCCGTCCCAGCGCTCGTGGTGGCAGAGCGCGATCTCGGCCGCGAGCTCCAGGAGCGGAATGTCGGTGCCCGCCAGCAGGTCGGCGCCGATCGCGCAGTGGGTCTTCATGACCTCGTATTGATCGGGGGTCAGGCGTTCCGGGCAGCGGAGGATGGAGTCCGGGATCCCGATCTTCCCGACGTCGTGCAGGGGGGCCGCGAGCCGCACGGTCTCCACGCTCATCGGGTCCATGCCGAGCTCCCGCGCGATCTGGCTCGAGGTGCTCCCCACCCGCTTCGTGTGCTCTCCGGTGGCGTCGTCGCGGAACTCGGCCGCCTGGGCCAGACGCATGAGCATCTGCATGCGCGCCCTCTCGAGGTCGGCCGTTCGCTCCCTGACGCGCTCCTCGAGCTGCTCGTTCTGCTGTTGGAGCTGCTGATGGAGGAACCGCGTCTCGAGCAGATTGCGTACGCGCAGCCTCACCTCCGTCGGGGCTGAACGGCTTGGTGAGGAAGTCCCTGGCGCCGCCCGACAGCGCCCTGTGCTTCGCGTCGTGCCTGTGATCCGCCGTGAGCACGAGCACCGGGCGGTAGTCGTCCTCCGGCGTCAGGGCCCGGGCGACCTGCAGGACCTCGTAGCCGTCCATGACCGGCATGAGCAGGTCGAGGAGGATCAGATCCGGGTCCAGCCGTTCGATCAGGTCGGCGGCCGCCGCCGGATCGTTCGTGCTCCGGATGTCGGTGTAGCCACCGTTCTCCAGGATCCGACGCAGGAGAAGGGTGTCGGCTTCATCGTCGTCGACGATGAGGAGCCTCGCCCGGGCGAGCTTCTCTTCGAGCATGCGCACGAGACCCCCCGACTCATGGCGCCGCGGATGTTGATGAGAGAGCGTCGAATGTGCTCCCTGGACGGGCGTTGCGCAAAGCTCCGACGCCGCCGGGTCGTGCGTCCCTCCCTCCCCGGGTCCCGGCAAGGGGGCGCAACTCGATTCAGGAGACTACTATACGGCAGGTCCAGGCCCGATGGGATCCTCGGACGCTGCCATGCTGCCGAGGCGCCACTCCGAGGCACTCGACGCCGCCTTCTATCCGCGTGCCACGATGCCGGACGGATTCACCGGCAGCCGAAGCACTCTTCCGGCCTGTTGCCGATGTTCACGGGACTCTCCAAAGCGGTGCTGACGCTCCTCTCGAAGCCCCCAGGCAGTGTGGATGGCCGGGAGGATGCGCTCGATCCCGACGAGGCGTTGCGCCTGTTCTCCGAGAGGTGGCCGGACGCGCTCAAGCCCATGATCGGTGGCCGAGTGCTCGACTTCGGCTGTGGAGGAGGTGCTCTGTCGATTGCGCTGGCACGCGCTGGCTGCTCGGTTGTCGGGCTCGACATCCAGGAGCGCCTTCTGGAGGTGGGTCGGACCGCGCCAGGAGGCGACCTCGTGCAGTTCACCCGTCATGTGCCGAGTGCGCCGGTCGATTGGGTCGTGTCGATCGATTCGATGGAACACTTCTCCGACCCGCTCGGCGTGCTCAGCCAGATGCGGGAGATCCTCGCCCCCGGAGGCAGGATCCTGATGAGCTTCTGCCCGACATGGATGGCGCCCTACGGGGCGCACATGCACTTCTTCACCAAGGTGCCGTGGGTGCAGTACGTCTTCCCCGAGGCTGCCGTGATGGCCGTTCGCAGCCGCTACGTGCGGGATGGGGCGACCCGATATGAAGAGGTCGAGGGCGGACTGAACAAGATGACGGTGGGGCGATTCCGCGAGCTCCTCGCTCTGGCCGGCCTCCGACCGGAGTCCATGCGGATCGACTACGTGAAGGGACAGGTGTGGGCCAGCCGCATTCCTCTCGTCCGCGAATTGCTCGCCAACCAGGTGACCTCCACCCTGGCGCGACAGGACGTCGGACGGTAGTCCGTGCTGCTCGCCACCCTCGACGGCTCGGTTCCCCGCAAGTCCTACCACCCCCTGCGGCCTTCCCTTACATCGAATTATCTATATTATTTCATACATGCCGAGCTACGATTTCGTCTGCAAGGAATGCGGGGCCCCCTTCGAGGTACGCCTCTCCATGTCCGCGTACTCCGCCGGGGAGGGTCGCACCTGCCCCACCTGCGGCTCGAACCAGGTGGATCGCGCCTACACGACCGTGAACGTGATCGCCGGGAGCCGGACGGGCTCCGGCGGTTCTCGGGCGGCGGGAGCTGCGGCAGCGGCGGCTTCACCTGAGCGTCGTGACCTGAACGCCCGGTCGGGCGAACGCACCCTCCGCAGGACCTCCGCACGGCGCCGTGTCCGCCACCGCGCCTCTCCGTCGTTGACGCTGGCCGCGACCCGCGGCTAATCTCGCGTCCGCTCTTCAGCGGATCGTCCGCACCCGTGCGTCCACGCCCACCGGAGTTCCGGTCATGCGTCGCTCCCTCACCACGCTCGTCGCTCTGTTCGCCCTCGCCGGCCCCGTCGCCGCCCAGATCACCCGCCGCCTCCGCGGCGGGCCGCGCCTTCACGCCGGAGGACTGGTACAAGCTGACCACGCTCTCCTCGCCGGCGATGTCGCCCGACGGGCGCTGGGTCGCCTTCACGGTCATGACGATCGACGAGGCCGGGAACAAGCGGCACAACGAGGTATGGATGGTGCCGACCGCCGGAGGCGATCCGGTCCGCCTGACGGCGCCCGGCACGGAGAGCTCGAACCCGCGCTGGTCCCACGACGGCAGCTGGCTCTTCTTCACGTCGCGGCGCCCGGGCGGGCGACGGCAACACCTGGGCCCTGCGCATGGACCGCTCGCCCTCCGGCGAGGCCGTGCAGCCCGAGGGATGGCCGCAGGGCTCCGTGCCGGCGGACGGGTCCTTCGCGGTGTTCACCCGGAGCGCCGACGACGACGAGGAGGGGGGTGAGGGGGAGGCGTCGCCCCCGCGCACGACGACCCGTTCGCGCGCATGCAGCCGATGGCCCGGCCGCCCTTCGGGAGCATCACCGAGCCGGTCGACCCGAAGCGCTTCGACGGGCGCCACATCGTCGACTTCCCCTTCAAGGGCAACGGCCGCGGCTACCTGCCGAACCGGCGCGAGGCGCGCGAGTGGAACGCCGCGCAGATCTGGCGGCAGGCCTTCGGCGACACCGCCAAGACGCAGCTCACCGACACGCGCTACTCGCACCGGAACGCCGTGGTCTCCCCCGACGGGCGTTGGATCGCCTTCGTGGCCGACCCGGAGCTGCGCCCCGACTCGGTGGTGCAGGCCGAGCGCGACTCCCTGGCGAAGCTCCCCTACGACGCGGACCGCGACGAGAAGCCGCGCAACGACGCGGACGTCTTCGTGATTCCCGCCACCGGCGGCGAGCCGCGACGCGTCACCAGGATGAACGGGAGCGAGGGGCGCCTGGTCTGGTCGCCCGACTCGAAGCGGATCGCCTTCGTTTCGTCGCTGACCCGCACCTCGTCGAACCGCATCTGGATCGTGGACGCGCAGGGCGGCGCGCGAGCCCGTCAACGCGCTCGGCGACTGGCAGTACGAGCCGCAGAGCGTCGACTGGATGAAGAACGGGAAGCTCGCCATGAGCGCGTCGGTCGGTGGGCGCACGGCGCTCTTCCACGTGGATCCGAAGGGCGGCGCGCCCATGGAGGTCGTCGTCGGGCCGGCGGCGCATCAACGGCTTCTCCTACGACGACGCCTACCGGAAGGTGGCGTTCGTGGCGACGTCCGTGGACGAGCCGACCGAGCTGTTCGTCGCCGACATCGACGGGAAGAACGAGCGCCGGCTCACCGGCTTCAACGACGCCGCTCAACGCGGAGATCGCCTGGCCGAAGGCCGACCGCTTCACCTACACCTCGGTGGGCGGGCTCGAGATCGAGGCCTGGCTGCAGTACCCGTACGGCTACGAGGCGGGGAAGAAGTACCCGCTCGTGCTCTACATCCACGGCGGCCCGCACTCGGCGTACGGCGAGGGGTGGTTCGACGAGTTCCACAACATCACCGGCGCGGGGATGTTCGTGCTGTACACGAACCCGCGCGGCTCCAGCGGCTACGGCGCGGACTTCACCTACTCGACGCGCGGCCGCTGGGGGATGGAGGACTACGAGGACCTGATGAAGGCCGTGGACGTCGCGATCCAGCGCCCGGACGTGGACGCCGACAACATCGGCGTGACGGGCGGGAGCTACGGCGGCTTCATGACCGCGTGGATCACGACGAAGACGAACCGCTTCAAGGCCGCGCAGACGGACCGCATGATCAGCGACTGGTTCAGCTGGTACGGCTCGTCGGACGCGCAGGGGCTCACCGAGTTCGAGTTCTACGGCAAGCCGTGGGACAACCCCGACCTCTACCGCGAGCTGTCGCCGGCCACGCACGTGGCCAACGTGCGCACGCCCACGCTCATGGTGCAGTCCGAGGAGGACTTCCGGACGCCGATGACCGGCGCCGAGGAGTGGTTCATCGCGCTGCGGAAGCAGGGCGTGCCGGTGGAGTTCGTCCGCTACCCGCGCTCGACCCACGACCTGTCGCGCACGGGCGAGCCCTGGCTGCTGGTGGACCGGCTGGGTCGCCTGCGCCAGTGGTTCACGCACTGGCTCGTGGACGGGGGCGTCACCACCGACAAGCCCTAGAAGGCCGGCTCCGTGGTCATCTACGGGGTGGCGCTGCTCGCGGCCTGCATGCTGGTGGGCCTCTTCACGGGTGAGGCGCTCGGCGTGCTCATCGGCGTGCAGGCGAACGTGGGCGGCGTGGGCATCGCGATGCTCCTGCTCATCGTGCTCTCCGACCTCTTCCGCCGGCGCGGCGGGATGAAGCCGCTCACGCAGCAGGGCGTGCTCTTCTGGAGCGCCGTCTACATCCCGATCGTGGTGGCCATGGCGGCCAAGCAGAACGTGATCGCGGCCGTGCGCGGCGGTCCGGCGGCCATCCTGGCGGGGGCGCTGGCGGTGATCGTCGGCTTCCTGCTCGTGCCGGTGCTGACCCGGATCGGCCGGCCCCCGGACGAGGGCCCGCGATGAGCGGCGCCTGGGCGCTCGTCTCGAAGGTCCTCGCGGCGAACGGCCTGGTCACGGCCTTCGCCTTCGTCGGGCATCACGGTGTGGCTGTCCTACCTGGTGTCGGACCGGCTGACGAAGGGACGCATCCACGGCTCCGCGATCGCCATCCTCGTCGGGCTCGTGCTCGCGTGGGTAGGCGGACTTGACCACGGGCGGCACGCAGGGGCTGGCCGACATCCCCGTGCTGGCGGGCGTCGGCGTGCTGGGCGGCGCGATGCTCCGCGACTTCGCGATCATCGCCACCGCGTTCGGCGTCAGCCTGGACGAGATCCGCAAGGCGGGCGTGGGCGCCGCGGTCTCGCTCCTGGTGGGCGTGCTCGGCTCCTTCGCCGTGGGCGCGGCGGTCGCGTGGGCGTTCGGCTACCGCGACCCCGTCGCCATGACGACGATCGGAGCGGGCGCCGCCACCTACATCGTGGGCCCGGTGACGGGCACGGCCATCGGCGCGCCCTCGGACATCGTGGCGCTCAGCATCGCCGCCGGGCTGGTGAAGTCGATGATGGTCATGACCGGCACGCCGTTCGTGGCCCGCTTCATCGGCCTCGACAACCCGCGCTCCGCGCTGGTCTACGGCGGCCTCATGGGCACCACGAGCGGCGTCGCGGGCGGGCTGGCCGCCACGGACGAGCGGCTCGTGCCGTACGGCGCGATGACGGCCACCTTCTACACCGGGCTCGGCTGCCTGCTCGGGCCGTCCGTGGTGTTCGTGACGATCCGGGCGCTCTTCGGGTAGAGGCCGGCGGCCCCGGCCCCCGAGTCGTCGCGACGAGATGACCCGGTTCTTCCGCCCCCTCTAACGGCCGAAGATCAGGACCGAGTTTGCCGGGATGACGATCCGCGCCGATGCCGGCAAGCCATGCATGGGGGGACCCGAAGCCGTCACCCCACCACCGTTGCCGGCCGCGATGGGGTTGGGCCATGTGTCGTAGACGTCGCCGTTGAACACCTCGAGCCAGCGGCCGCCGCCGGGGAAGCCGAGTTCGTAGCCCCAGAAGGTGGACTCGTTGAGGCTGGCCACGACCACCACGTCCCTTCCCTCCCCTTCGACCCAGCGCTGGAAGGCGATCACGCGGTTGGCGTCATGGACGTGGAACACGTTCAGCCCTTCGCCGCGGAGGCCGGGCTGGCGCCGGCGCAGCGCCAGCAGCTCCCGCGTGAAACGGAGGAAATCGGCCATCTCCCTCACGCCGCTCTCGAGGCTGCCCCACCCCGGAACGCCGCCTCCGTCGGGGTCGTCGCTCCAGCGCTTGTCTTCGAGGAACTCCTGGCCCATGAACAGCATGGGAATGCCGGGCGCAGCCGCCAGCATGCCCAGAGCCCAGCGGGAACGGCTGCGCGCATACCAGGAGCGGCTGTTCGAGGGATCGGCGAGCGCCGGGATGCGCGGGCCACGGTCGAACTTCACGATGTCGTGATTCTCCACGCAGTTCACCTGGCGCCAGTAGTCCTGAGTGGGGCGGAACCGCAGGGCATCCGCCACCGCGCTCAGGTCGACCGAGGCGCCCGACCCGCCGGAGCTGGCGCCGACCGCGGAACGCACGGCATCGCGCAGGCGGTCGTTCCAGGTGGCGTCGAATCCGGCGCCGCCCTTGGAGGCAGGCCGTGTCACCGCGCCATTCGGCGGCCAGTACTCCGCGATCCGAATGGCCTTCGCATCGGCCGCGCCGATGCCGGCGTTGATCTGCTGGCAGGTGCTCCAGCCGCCGTAGCGATCCATCACACTCGCCTCATCGAAGCGGAAACCGTCGACGTGATACTCCGCGAGGAACATCTGGGCGTTCTTCGACGAGGAAGCGGCGCACGTCGGCATTCCAGTATGCGAAGACCAGGCCGCCGGCCCATCCCTGGTCGGTGAAGTACAGGCTGTCGTTGTTGTCGCCCGGTTCCATGCGATCGAGGAAGTACATGCTGTCCGGATCGAAGCCGCCGCCGGCATGGTTGTAGACGACGTCCAGGAGCACCGCGAGCCCGTAGACGTGGCACAGATCGACCATGGCGCGAAGCTGATTCGCCGCCCCGCGGAGCATATCCGCGGATGGATAGGGCGCCTGGTCGCGCGCGGCCAGCAGCCCGTTCAGCGCATGGAAGTAGTTCTGGACGCCCGGCTCGTCGGGCTCCCCATAGTCGTTTTCGGGGCTGAAGTAATCGGTGCCGTTGTAGCCGAGGCTGAAGGTGCCCGGGAATTCGACCACCGGCATGAGCTGCAGCGCGTTGATGCCGAGCGAGGCCAGATGCGGCAACTGCTCCACCACATCCGTGAAGCTCCCGCCGCTCTCCCCGGCGCCGATGCGGAACGTGCCGATGTGTAGCTGATAGCAGACCAGCTCATGGAACGGCGGCGTCTGGAAGCCGGTGTCGTGCCACGGGAACTTCGCGGGATCGTGAAGGACGCAGTTGCAGCTCGGGAACGGCGGCTCGAAGGTGAGCTCGCGAGCGTGTGGATCACGCTTGCGTCCCGGGCCGGCGGCGCCGTCCACCCAGTAGAGGAACTGCGCGCCCTCCTGGAGGCCGGGCACGAAGCCGGTCCAGGAGCCGCCCACCAGGTGCAGCGGCGTCTCGGTGGCATCCCAGCCGTTGAAGTCGCCCACGACGGAGACGCTCCTGGCCCGGGGCGCCCACAGGCGGAACACGGCTCCACCGGGGACCAGCGTGGCGCCGAGAGGAGCGGTGGAGACCCCCAGGGCAGGGCTTGGCGAAGACCTCGGTCGTATCCTCCGGCGTCAGCCGATGATCATCACGCTGCTGCCGCCACCCCCGAACCGTGGGTTCACCACGTTGTTGAAGATCGACCCGAACCGGTACGAGATGCCGAACGACGTCCAGTAGCTGAACGAGGTGGCCAGCGCGCGCTGGCGAAGGAGGATCTCCGCCTCGGTGTAGTCCCCCCCCGGCAGGTAGAGCTGGTCCCGGATCCACCCGTAGTTCCCGAACAGGTTCACCGAGAAGCCCTTGAACACGCGCACGTTGAAGTAGGCTTCCAGGCTGGCCTCCCACTTGGAGAAGTCGTGGAGGTACCGGGAATGGTCCGCGGTGAAGGTCACGTTGCCCCACGGCTGCACCAGGTTGAGGGACGACGTGAGGGAAGCCGCCACCCGGGTCTCCGCGTTCTGGAGGAAGATCGTGGGCTCAGCGTAGTCCCAGTGGCGGACGTTCACGAGCCCCTGGACGGTGAGGGAGCGTCGGCTCGACTCCGAGTAGGGAAACAGGTTCAGCTCCACACCGGGTGACACGTTCCAGCGGAAGTCCTCATTGAGGTAGCTGTTCTTTCCGACGCCCGTCTTCATCCCCACCGAGAACCGGTCGGTGACGCTCTTCACCACCAGTCCGTCGGTGCTCCATTGCTCCCGGCTGTACTTGTCGGTCCCGTCTTCCAGGTCGAAGGTCTGGGTGTAGCGGTAGTAGCGTCCGGTCAGGGCGACCTTCCAGGCGTCGGTGGTGCGGTTGGCGCTCACCGAGGTGTTGACCGACGACGTGGAGTACGACGATTCGCCCTGGAGGTTCGAGCTCAGGCGGACGTTGAACACCCAGTAGTTCCAGGGGTCGTCCTGGGGGGCGCCCCCCGGCTGCGGGCCGGGAGGACCCCCGGGGCCGGGCGGCGTGCCCACGACCTGGAGCCGGTCGGCCAGGGGAGTCGCAGCCACGTACCGCCCCAGTCCCAGGCGCAGGCGGGCCACGAGGGCCCGGCGCACCTCGTCCTCGGTGGCGTCGCCGGGGGTGTTCACCACGATTTCCTGGTCCTGGCCCTGGAACGCGCTCCGCCCCAGGAAGGCCAGCACGTAATGCCGTCCCCCGCCCCCCGTGGTCTGGGTGGTGACCAGGACGTGCACGGCGGCGTCCTCGCGGTCGCGGACCCAGTTCACCCAGGGGATCTCGCGCCGGAAGTAGTCCATGTCCCAGCACCCGAACCCCTGGCAGTCGAAGAACAGGTTCAAGGCGTCGGCGCCACCCTGCTCCTGAGCGGCGACCGGACCCGCCAGCGCCATCACCAGGACCCACCATCCCAACACCCGTCCGAGCCGCATGCCCCACCTCCACCCATCGGTTGGCGATCACACCGCGGCGGGGAAGCGGGTCGGCGGCGCGTTTTCGAGAGTAGGACGCGCGGGAGCGTGATACGGTTGCGCCCTACGAAGACTCTCGTACGCATGGCGCCGCCGCAAGGTTCCCGGTCTGCTACATTCCCCCCCGGGTCGATCTCGATGCGACGGCATCGAGATCCTGAACCGCTCGAGGCTGACGGGAGGCTTCACCGTGGCGACGATCCGGCTGTTCGAGCGTGCAGGCGAACATGGCGACAGGCTCGCCGTCGTCGCGCCGGAGGGCGTGTTCACGTACCACGATCTCCTGAAGACGTCCGCGGCGGCCGCGACCCGCCTCCTCGCGGGCCGCGACGACCTCGAGGAAGCGCGCGTATGCTACCTTGTGCCCCCCGGATGGGACCACGTCGCGACGCAGTGGGGCATCTGGCGCGCCGGCGGCGTGGCCGTGCCGCTCGCGGTGTCCCATCCCCCCGCCGAGTTGGCCTACGTGCTCGACGACGCCGAGCCCGAGGTGGTCGTCGCGCACCCCGACCTGGCCGACCGCGTCGCCGGCGTCGCCGCGGAGCGGCGCCTTCCGCTCCTGCAGACCCCGGCGCTGCTCGCGGACGGCCCCCTGGCCGCGCTCCCTTCGCCGGAGCGCGGGCGGCGGGCCATGATGCTCTACACCTCCGGGACCACCGGCCGCCCCAAGGGCGTGGTCGCGACGCACGCCAACATCGAGGCGCAGGTGCGCGCCCTCGTCGAGGCGTGGGGATGGGTCGAGAACGATCACATCCTCCTCACGCTCCCCCTGCACCACGTGCACGGGATCGTGAACGTGCTCACCTGCGCGCTATGGTCCGGCGGGGTCTGCCAGATCCTCCCGGCCTTCGACGCCCGTGAGGTGTGGACACGCCTGGGGCGCGGGGACCTCACGCTCTACATGGCCGTGCCGACGCTGTACCGGAGGCTCATCGACGCGTGGGAGGCGGCCGACGCGGACACGCGGCGCACGATGGAGCGACGGCGCCCGCCGGACTGCGCCTCATGGTCTCCGGCTCGGCGGCCCTCCCGGTACCGACGCTGGAGCGGTGGGAGGAGATCACCGGACAGCGCCTCCTCGAGCGCTACGGGATGACGGAGATCGGGATGGGGCTGTCCAACCCCCTCCACGGCGAGCGACGCCCGGGCCACGTGGGCTCGCCGCTCCCCGGCGTGGAGGTCCGCCTGGTGGACGAGCAGGAGCGCCCGGTCGTGGACGGCGAGGCCGGCCAGATCCAGGTGCGCGGTCCGGCCGTCTTCGGCGAGTACTGGCGCCGTCCCGAGGCCACGGCGGAGGCGTTCACGGAGGACGGCTGGTTCCGCACGGGGGACCGCGCCGTGGTGGAGGACGGAGCGTACCGGATCCTCGGGCGCGAGTCGGTGGACATCCTCAAGACGGGCGGCGAGAAGGTCTCGGCGCTCGAGATCGAGGACGTGCTGCGCACGCACCCCCGGGTGGCGGACTGCGCCGTGGTCGGCGTGCCCGACCCGCGTGGGGCGAGCGCGTGTGCGCGGCGGTGGTGGCGCCGCCCGGACTCGAGGGGCCCGACCCCGAGGAGCTGCGCGCCTTCGCCAGGGAGCGCCTGGCGCCCTGGAAGGTGCCGAAGGAGGTGCGGGTGGTCGCCGAGCTCCCCCGCAACGCGCTCGGGAAGGTCACCAAGCCCGCGGTGAAGGAGCTGTTCGGGCCGTCCGCGTAGCGCGCCTCCGCTCCCTCCCGCCGGGCCGGTGTCCGCCAAGCCCTCGCGGATCGCCGATGCGGCGTGCATCTTCCCCGTTGGCCCCCCTCCCGGCCGCACCCCGCCGCCCTCGGGTGGCGGGTCGCGTTCCACGCTGCTTCGCTTTCCGAGAGGGCGCCATGAAACGCTCCGCCGCATACCTCCTCCTCGCCTTCGCCACCGCCGCCCCACTCGCGCCACCCCTCGCCGCGCAGACCGGCGGCGAGGACGTGCGCGCGCAGCTCGAGGCCAACGCGATCATCGAGCAGAAGGTGATGGTGCCGATGCGCGACGGCGTCCGCCTGGCCGCGGACGTGTACCGTCCGAAGACGAACGCGCCGGTGCCGATCATCTTCTCCCGCACCCCCTACAACTTCAATTCCTGGCGCGACGGGGAGTTCAGCCCCCGGACGTACCAGTCGGCGTGGGAGGCGGTCCGGCGCGGCTACGCCTACGTGGTCATGAACGAGCGTGGCCGCTTCTTCTCCGAGGGGGAGTGGGACATCCTGGGCCCGCCGCTCACCGACGGCGCGGACGCCTTCACGTGGATGGCCGAGCAGCCGTGGTCGAGCGGGAAGGTGGGCACGCTCGGCTGCTCCTCGACCGCGGAGTGGCAGATGGGCGTGGCGTCGCTCGACCACCCGGCGCACACGACGCTGGTGGCCGAGGGCTTCGGCGCGGGCGTGGGCCGCATCGGCAAGTGGTACGAGCAGGGCAACTGGTACCGGGGCGGCGCCGAGCAGATGCTCTTCTTCGCCTGGCTGTACGGCGTCCAGGACGGGATCCGACCGATGTTCCCCGCCGACCTCACCCAGGAACAGCGCGCGCGCGTCTCGCGCTACTTCGACCTCGCGCCCGAGATGCCGGGCGTGGACTGGGCGGAGCAGCTGAAGCACCTCCCCCTCGTCGACCTGCTCTCGAGCGTGGAGGGGAACGACGGCCCGTTCGAGAAGATGATCAAGCGCACCCCGGACGACCCGGCCTGGTACGAAGGCGGCTTGTACCACGACGACATGCCGTTCAACAAGCCGGCGCTGTGGTTCATGTCGTGGTACGACGTGTCCACGGGTCCGAACCTCGCGCTCTTCAACCACGTGCTCGCCGACGCCGAGACCGCCGAGGCGCGCGCCAACCAGTACGCGATCATCGCGCCCACGCTGCACTGCTCCTACACGCGGGCCACGGAGAACACCATCGTCGGCGAGCGCAGCGTCGGCGACGCGCGCTGGGACTACGACGCTCTGGTGTACGGCTGGTTCGACCACTTCCTCAAGGGTGAGCAGAACGGACTGCTCGATACCCTGCCGCGCGTGCGTTACTACACGATGGGCTCGAACGAGTGGAAGACCGCCGACGCCTGGCCCCCGAAGAGCGCCGTACCGGTCACCTGGTACCTCGACAGTGGCGGCCGGGCGAACACGCTCAACGGTGACGGCGTGCTGACCACCAAGCGGCCGGGCGCCGACCACCCGGATCAGCTTCGCCTACGACCCGTTCGACCCGGTGATGTCGCACGGCGGTAACGTGTGCTGCACGGGCAACGCCGTGCAGGGAGGCGCCCTCGACCAGCGCCAGAGCGAGGAGCGGCAGGACATCCTCGTCTACACGTCGGAGCCGCTCACCGAAGGCGTCGAGGTGACCGGCACGATCGGCATCACGCTGAACGTCTCGTCGGACGTGCGCGACACCGACTTCACGGTGAAGCTCATCGACGTCTACCCGGACGGGACGGCCTACAACCTCGACGAGACCATCCAACGGGCGCGCTACCGGGAGGGGTACGACCACCAGGTCTTCATGGAGCCGGACGAGGTCTACGAGATCGAGCTGAGCCCGCTGTCGACCAGCAACTGGTTCGCGCCGGGGCACCGCATCCGCGTCGAGGTGTCGAGCTCCAACTTCCCGCGCTTCACCCGCAACCTGAACACCGGCGGGAACATCTGGGACGAGACGGAGGGAGTGGTGGCGCACAACGTGATCCACCACTCACGGCAGCATCCCTCGCAGATCCGCCTCCCGATCGTGAGGCGACCCGCGTCGTAGGGGAGGCGCGAGGAGGCCCCGGAGGCGGGAACCGGTCCGCGCTTGCGCGGATTGAGGACGTGACGCACGATCCTCGCCGCGACCTCGAGACGCCGACCCGAACCGGTACGCCCGTATGCTCCGACCCTCCCTACGCACCTTCGGCCTCGTCGCGTCCGCCGTTCTGGCCGTCGCCTGCGGTCGGGACGGCCGCACGCTGGGGCCGGTCGACGGACACGACCTCGCGGCCGCGGACACCGGGCGCGTGGCCGTCGGGGACGTCGCCCCGGACTTCGCGCTGGCCTCCTACGACGACGGCGTCGTCACCCTCTCGGAGTACCGCGGGAAGAAGGAGGTCATCCTCGTCTTCTACCGCGGCTACTGGTGACCCTGGTGCGCCCGTCAGCTCGGTGAGCTGAGAGACCTCCTGACGCCGGAGCAGAAGGCCCGTACCGCGATCCTGGCGCTCTCGATCGACGACCGGGAGCACCAGAAGATGATGATCGACCGTGTGGCGGAGTCGGACGGCCGCACGCTCGACTTCACCCTCCTGTCGGACCCCGAGCACTCGGTGATCGACCGCTACGGCCTGCTCAATCAGCAGGACCCACGCGCACGGCCGATCCCCCACCCCACCACCTTCGTCATCGATCGTGACGGCGTGGTGAGGTGGAAGTTCATCGAGATCAACTACAAGATCCGCCCGACCAACGGGCAGGTGACGGCGGCGCTGGCGAAGGTCCAGGAGGGAGCGGAGGACGGAGGCTAGAAGGCCGCCGTCACTGTACCCAGTTCCGCGCCTTCCCCTCGGAGAGCCCGAGCCCGTCCATGGCCTCCCTGAACCGACGCTTGAGCGCAACGCCGTCGCGCGGCGGGAGCGCGAGCGGAGGTGACTCCGCCACGACCTTGACCGCCGCGAACACGGGCCCGGACGCGGCGCGCATCAGGGAACGAAGCTCCTCGAGACCCGGAGCGTCCGTTACACGCAGCGCGTGGGGGAACCCGCACGCGCGCGCCACCTCCGAGAGATCCACGCCGTGCGCCGTGTGCGTAGGCTGCATCCCCGTCTCGCCGTAGCGCTCGTTGTCCAGCACGACCAGCGGTCAGATGGGTCGGCCCCTGCACCGCGATGGTGGCCAGCGCGCCCAGGCCCATGAGCATCTCGCCGTCCCCGGTGACCACCAGGACGCGACGGTCCGGGCGGGCGCACGCCAGGCCGAGACCGACCATGGCCGCCTGCCCCATCCCGCCCCAGAGAGGAAAGGTGAGCGGGTGGTCGCCCGCCGCGGCGCAGTCCCACGCGGGGGCGCCCAGCCCGGCCACGACGAGCAGGTCCCCACGGTCCTCGAGCAGCCTCGCGACCACGTCGCGTCGGTGGAGAGCGGTGCTCATCGCGACGCCTCCGTGAACTGCTTCACGCCGACCACGCTCTGCGCGATGAGCACGGCCACGGCCTCCTCGGCGTCGAACGCGAGGCGCAGCGCGCCCTCCACCGTGGACGCGACCGCATTGGCCGAAGCGGCACGAACCACGTGCGCCCCCATCGTGCGCAACAGATCGGCCGCGGCGGCCCCCATGGGGAGCTGCCACGGGTTCGTCTCGCCCTCCTCGCCGCGCATCGTGACGAGCATGGGCACGGGGAAGCGGCACGTCTTCGCCATGGCGAGCGCGTTGGCCAGGTTGCCGACGCCGCTCGACTGCATGAGAAGGACCGCCCTCGCCCCGCCCAGCCAGGCACCCGCCGCGAGGCCCACGCCCTCCTCCTCGCTCGTAAGGGGCACGGCCCGCAGGGTCGGGTCGGCGTGGCAGGCCTCGATGAGCGCGCGATGGCCGGCGTCCGGCACGTAGCCGACCTGCGTCACCCCGGCGTCCACGAGGACGCGGTGGACGCGCAGCGGCCAGGAGCCCCCGGCTTCCCCGCTCACGGCGCGGGCGCTCCAGGGGCGCCGCCCCCGGCGGCGGCCACGGCGGCCAGGGCGCGCGCGCGCTCGCGCGCCGCCCGCACGCGCGGCTGGAGCGCCTCGTCCGCGTCGGCCCACCGGTCGGCGAAGCGGAGCCACGTGGCGCGGGCGTCTTCCGGCCTCCCGACCGCCTCGTAGAGCCGCGCGAGCCCGGTGAGCGCGTCCGCGCGCTCCGTGGCCGCGCGCACGACGTCGTCGAAGTCGTCCCGGCCGAGCCACGCCTCCAGCGCCACGACGGCCGAATCCGGCTGTTGGAGCGCCTCGAAGGCCCGGGCGGTCTCGCGCAGGTCGCACGAGCGGCACGGCCTCAGACGTCGACGCTCCCGGAGATCCTGGAGCGCGTCGGCCGGCCGCCCCCGGAGGAGGTCGATCCAGTGACGGCGGTACAACTCGTCGATGCCGAAGGTCGGTCCCTCACGCACCTGCTCGGGCGTCGCGTCGCGCAGCCGGCTCCACCAGAACGCCGCCCGTCCCGCGTCGTGGCCCTGCTCCGCCCAGGCCAGGCCGAGCTCCTGGTACGGGCGATCCAGCTCGGGAAGGTCGGCGAACCTGCGCTCCGCCTCCGTGTCGAGGGCCCGCAGCTCGGCTCTCGAATCGGCGCCGCGGGCGATGTGCGCGCGCGCGATGTCCAGGGCGAAGAAGATCGCGCCTTCGTTCGGTCCCTGGGCTTCGGAGACGGCCAGGCCTTCGCGGAACCGCCGCTCCGCCTCGTCGAGCCTGCCCTGCGCCACGGCGGCGCGCCCGCCGAGCTCGATCATGCGCAGACGCCCGACGAGATCGGCGTCGAGGGCAACGGCGGCCTCGTCGGCCACGGCGCGGGCGCTGTCCGCATCCCCCATCCCGACCAGGACGGTGGCCCTGTGCCGGAACCAGGCGAAGTCCGGCGGATAGAGCTCGCCCCATCGACCGAGCGCTCGCTGCGCCTCGTCCTTGCGCCCCACGTTGTACAGGCAGCGCACCAGGTTGCCGTACACGGAGCGCGACCTCGCCGGACCGACGACGGCGTGCTCGAGGACCGCCACCGCGTCATCCCAGCGCTCCAGCGTCATGTAGACCGTGGCCAGCTCGTCGAGCGCGGCCGGGTCGTCGGGATGGTCGTCCAGCACGCGCCGGTACGCCTGCACCACCTCGTCGAGGTCCCCCGTCACGACATCGTTGTACAAGGCCACGGCAAGCTGACGCTCCCGCTCCGTCAGTCGGTCGCGGCTCTCGTACGCCCGCGTGGCGGCCTCCACCATCGCGGCGTGGTCGGTACCCCGGTTGCGGTAGACGACGGCGAGCGTCCGCCACGCCATCGCGAAGGAGGGGTCGAGCGCCACCGCCGCCTTCAGCAGGTCGATGGCGTTCTCGACCTCACCCGCCTCGTCGGCCCGGTTGGCCTCCGCGAACCTGCGCAGCGCGTCGAGCGACGAGGTGGTGACCGCCTCCAGCGGCTGCCCGGCGCGCACGTCGCGGAGCGACTCCCCGGCCTTCTCCCGTACGTCCTGCGACAGCCGATCGATGGCCGGGAGGAGGCCCGCGTCGTCCGGCGCGCTCTCGCGGAAGGCCGCGAGCGTGTGGCCGTCCTCGGGCACCACGATGCGCGCGGCGAGCAGGTAGCCCGTACCCACGCGCGACACGTCGCCCTCCACCACGGCCTTCACTCCCCGGTGGACCGCGACCTCGCGCGCAGCCCCGGCGTCGAGGCGCGCGTCCGGCGCTCGTCCCATCCGCTGGAGCACGTCGTGGATCAGGCGTCCGTCCATCAGCGTGACGACGCGTGACTCCGCCAGGTCGACGCGGAAGGCGTCCGTCACCGCCGCCGCGAGTGAGGCGTCGTCGGCCCGGTCCTCGAAGTCGGCGAGGATGACGGGATCCCGCTCCTCGAGAACGCCCTGGGCGAGGAGCGAGCCCATCGGTCCGATCCCGAGCGCCCACATGGCGAGGTATGCCACCACGGACCCGGCGAGGAGCCCGGCAGCCCCCACCCCGCCCAGGATGGCGTTGCGCCAGGTGAAGAGGCGCTCCGAGTACAGTGGATGCGCCGAGGGGTCGACGTGCACCTCGGCGGGCGTGCGCCCCACCAGCTCGTTCGGGTCGACCTCGTCGCGGTACTCGCCCGTGAGCCCGGGCGGACCCTCCTGGATGATGGCCGTCACTCCGACGATCGGCAGGCCGATCAGCAGAAGGACGAGCGCGAACCCCGGCGTCCATTCCGGAAGGCCGAGGAAGCCGGTGACGAAGTCCACCGCCTGCAGAACGGCCCACGACCCGGCGACGTAGACGCCGAGCACCTGCCACACCGAGCGGCGGTGGATCTCCCGGAGCAGCTTCGTCAGCCTGTGCATCACGACGCTACACGTCCCGCGCCCTCTCGAACACCGCGACCTCGCCGGCTTCAGGGTCCACGGCCCAACCGACATCGGTCATGCCCAGCTTCCGGGCCACACCCATCGATGCGGCGTGGCCGAGCGGCACGGTTGCGCGCACGAGCTGCACGCCGGGCTGCGCCATCGCCCACGCCACCAATGCGCCCGCGGCTTCGGTCGCGTAGCCGCGCCCCTCGAGGTACGGGTAGACCGAGTACCCGAGCGTGACCGCCCCGTCCGTGTCGGGCGGCCCTCCGAGCCCGCACACCCCCACCGCCTCCCCGTCGTCACGGCGGTAGGCCAGCCACACCCACCAGCCCAGCTCGTCCGGGACGGCTGGCCATCTTCTCGCTGAAGAAGCCCAGGTCGTCCCGGAAGAGGGGCGGGGCGTCCAGCGGCTCCCGGAACCGCGCGCCGGTGGCCTCCCGCAGGACGGCTCCGTCCCCGGCCAACCAGGCCTTCATGCCGCGCGCGTCCACGGGCACCATGCACAGCCGCTCCGTCTCGAGCGTGCGTACCGTCGCCACGTGGGTCGCGCCGTTCACCCGGTGGACAGCATCCCCGTCGCCTCGTCCAGCCCGTCGCTCAGCCGGTTCAGCGCCGCGGAGATCTCGTCGACGAACTGCCGCACCTCGTCCCACGAACGCTCCTCGATCCCCTCGCGCACGCCCGGAAGCGTCTTCACGCCGTATCCGGTCCAGAATCCCGGCGCGTAGATCTGATGCCGGAACCAGGGGCGGCGAGGGAGACCGTCCTTCCGGGTCAGGCGCTGCTCGAGCCCCTGCAGGAGCCCGTTGAGCCGCGTCGCGGTGGCGGCGTTCGGGCCACCCGACGCCATCTTCTTCGACAGCGCCGCGTCGTAGGCCTTCGCGGCCGCGCCCAGGCGCGCCGAGGCGTTCTCCAGCGGCGCGAAGTTGAGGTAGGGCACCGGGTCCTTCTTCTCGGGCGGCACGTACGTCTCGGTCGGGTCCGCCGCCAGGACGTAGGCGCCCTGGTCCACCATCTGGTTCCGGTGCTCGGTCTCGGTGCGCATGTCGTCCGCCAGCTTCTTCACCTCGCCGAGGTAGTCCGCGACGTCGGCGGCGAGGTTGGAGTAGCGGAACGGGAGCACGTCGGCGTCGGCCAGCCGCAGGGTGGCGCGCCCCGCGGTCTTGGCGAGGGCCACCCCGTACTCGAACGTCGTGTCGCCGAAGCGGGAGTAGTGGTCGTAGGAGTCGAAGATCGAGTGGTACGACCCGCCCCCGTCCTCACCCCCGTAGCCGATGTTCAGCGCCGGGATGCCGAGGTGTTGGAGGAAGGGCGTGTAGTCGGAGCCCGATCCGAGCGGAGAGATGTCCAGGTCGCCGGTGGGCACCGGCACGCCCCGCACCCCCATCGCGGCCTTGAGCCGCGCGAGGGCCGTCACGTGGCGTTCCGGGTCGGGCACGTCCGCCGCGATCTGCGTGACGAAGCGCTCGAGCTGGTGCGATCCCCCGACGCCCAGGAAGCCGCGGCCGTTTCCATCCGAGTTGATGTAGGCGACGGCCTTCTGTTGCAGCTCTGCGCCGTGCGCCTCCGCCCACTCGGTCGAGCCGAGCAGGCCGGGCTCCTCGCCGTCCCAGCCGGCGTAGACGATCGTGCGCTTCGGGCGCCACCCGGTCTTCACCAGCGCACCCACGGCGCGTGCCTCTTCCATGAGGTCGACGAAGCCGGACAGCGGGTCACCCGCGCCGAACGTCCACCCATCGATGTGGTTGCCGCGCACGACCCACTCGTCCGGCCGCTCGGAGCCGCGCATCACGGCGATGACGTCGTGCGCGGTCACCAGGTCCCAGTTGAAGGCCAGCTTCATGTGCACGCGGGCCGGGCCGGGGCCGAGGTGGTAGGTGAGCGGGAGGGCACCCCGCCACGACGCGGGGGCCACGGGACCCTCCAGCGCCTCGAGGATCGGCTGGGCGTCACCGTAGGAGATCGGCAGCACCGGGATCTTCATGATCGTCGGCGACTCCTCGACGGTCATCCGCTTCGCGTCGGCCGTCGCGCCCACGCCTGGCGTGAGCGGATCACCGGGATACTGCGGCATGTCCTCCACCGAGCCGCGCTGCACGCCCTGCTCCATGCGATACGCGCCCTTCGGATAGACGTCGCCCTGGAAGTAGCCGTCATCGCGTGGGTCGGAGTAGATGATGCACCCGATCGCGCCCTTCTGCGCGGCGACCTTCGGCTTGATGCCCCGCCACGACCCACCGTAGCGCGCGAGCACGATCTTCCCCTTCACGTCGATTCCGCGGCGTTCGAGCTCCTCGTAGTCGGCGGGCACCCCGTAGTTCACGTAGACGATCTCGGCCTCCACGTCCCCGTCGGCCGAGTACGCGTTGTACGAGGGAAGGCGGTCCTTCGTCATCCCCGAGGTGGCGTCCCCCTTCACGGCGGGCTCGGCCAGCTTCAGGCGATAGCGTCGGGGCGCCACCAGCTCGACCATGCGCTCCTTCGGGGTCGGGAAGAGCACCTGATACTCGTCGATCCGGGTGTCGAAGCCCCACGACCGGAATTGCTCGGCGATCCACTCGGCGTTCTCCTTCCCGCCGGGAGAGCCGATGTGGTTGGGATGCCGCGTGAGGTACTTCAGCCATTCCCGCAGGCTCGCAGTGTCCAGCTGTGCGTCGAACCGCGCCTCGAGCTCCCGCTGCGCCTGGCTGCTTTGGGCCGTGAAGCCGAGCAGGACGTCGTCGGCCGACTGGGCCGGCAAGAACGCCATGACCGCCAGGGCTGAGAGAAGCGCGAGGCTCGAGCGTATGATGCTGCGGGGCATTGGTTCCTCCGATCCATGGTTGCGCCTCCCGGCCGTCGGTCGGCGGTCCGGCAGGGATGATCGGGCCTGGACCGGCTCCATGCAATCGAGTCGACGGTCGGCCGCGAAGCGGCCGGCTCACTCCCGGGTATCGGGGGTACATATTGCGACGACGTTCAGCGCCGAGGAGACCTTCCGTCATGTCGCCGTCCTCCACTCCCATTCGCGCCGTGTTGATGGCGATCCTCGTCCTCGCCCCCGGCGCCTGCGCCCGAGTCACCTCGACCCGGAACCCCTTCGCGGGCGGCTCGCGTGGCGGCGAGGGCTCCATCGAGGTACGGATCGAGAACCAGAACTTCGGCGACGCCACGATCCACGCGCTGCGGGGCGGTGAGCGCATCCGTCTGGGTCAGGTGACCGGAAAGTCACAGCAGAACTTCAAGATCCGGTGGAATTTCTCGGTTCCGATCGAATTCCGGGTCGATCTGGTGGGCGGGGAAGGCTGTGGCGTCCGTCCCATGACGGTCGACCCGGGCGACCATGTCTGGTTGCGCATCCCGACACAGATCGGCATGACGCCCTGCTACGCCGGGAAGAGCTAACTGCCATGAGCATCCACGCGTCGCGCCTCGCCCTCGCGGGGGCCCTGCTCGCCATGACCGCCTGTGCGAGTGGAGGCCCGAGGCGCTCAGGGAGCCCCTTCAGCGACGACCTCGCAGAGCGCGAGGAGGTCAGGATCTCGATCCAGAACCGCAACTTCTCCGACGTCACGCTGTGGACGCTCGTGCGGGACGGCCGACGCCAGCGGCTCGGCACCGTGACGGGCAAGAGCGAGGCCGTGTTCACGGTGCCGTGGCGCTTCTCCGAGCCGATGCGCATCGAGTTCGACTTCGTGGCGGGCCCGCGCTGCACCACCGAGAACATCGACGTGGATCCCGGCGACACGCTCGAGCTTCAGATCTCCACGGACCTCGCGATGATGCGGGACTGGTGCCGGTGAGCGGCGCGTAGCGGGTCGGCCCGAACCGTCACGCGTAGAGCAGGAACGGCTCCACCTCGAGGCCGAACCGCGCGCATTCGCCCTCGACGCCTTCGAGGATCCGCTCCGTCGAAAGGCCCCCATCCACCCCTCGGCGTAGCCCGTCGTGGCCCCAGAGGATGTCGATCGGCATGAGCCGCTCCTCGTACTCGTACGGGGGCGGACGCCAATCGAAATCGTCCGGTGCCAGCGAGCGGGCGGCCCGGAAGAGCTCCACGGCGGCGCGCACCGGCTCGAACGTCGTAGCGTCGGTCACGTGGAGCTGGACGCCCCCGCATACCTCACCCGCGTGCTTCTGGAACGTCGGCTCGAACCAGCACGGGCGGTAGCGGACGCCCGCCGGGGCCGTCGCCTCGAGACGCTCGGCGAGCGCGAAGCCATCCAGCCACGGGGCACCCACGAGCTCGAAGGGACGCGTCGTGCCCCTCCCCTCCGAGAGGTTCGTGCCCTCCACCAGGACCATCCCGGGGTAGACGGCGCAGGAGTCCGGTGTCGGCAGGTTCGGGCTGGGGGTGACCCAGGGGAGCCCCGTTTCGTCCCACGACATCTCCCGCATCCACCCCTCCATGGGCACGACCTCCAGGTCGCACCCGATGCCCCGTGCTTCGTTGAGCCAGCGCGCGAGCTCACCCACCGTCAGCCCGTGGCGCAACGGCACCGGGTGGAGGCCCACGAAGGACTCGAAGCCCGCGTGGAGGACGGGGCCCTCCCGCCGCACGCCGCCCACCGGGTTGGGACGGTCCAGCACCACGAAGCGAACCCCCGCCTCCGCGCATGCCTCCATCGACAGCGCCATGGTCCACGCGAACGTATAGACGCGCACCCCCACGTCCTGGAGGTCGAAGAGGACGGCGTCGAGGCCGGCGAGCATCCCGGGCGCGGGCTTGCGGACCTCGCTGTAGAGGGAGTGCACGGGAAGACCCGTGCGCGGGTCCCGGTAGTGGGTCGACTCGATCATGTTGTCCTGCTTCTCGCCCCGCGCCCCGTGCTGGGGACCGAAGAGCGCGCGCAGGTCGAAGCCCCTCTCGAGGAGCGCGTCGACCGCCAGGATCAGATCGCCGGTCACGGAAGCGGGATGGAGGATCAGCCCGGTGGCGGCGCCGCGCAGGTGGGCGCCGGCGTCACCCTCGACGAGGCGCTGGAGTCCGGAGCGGACCATGGGGGAGTCGGAGGTCATGGTCCGGCAAGATAGCGCGCGGCCGCGCCGGAGCGAGTGGAGCCGGAGACGTCGCGCCGCTCCGGCTTTGCCGGGCGTCGCGCGCTCAGGCATGGACGGGGTGCCTGCCGATGAGCTCTGCGAGCGTGCGTGTCAGGTCCGCCGGGCGTCATCGGCTTCGGCAGGAACGCCGAGTCACCGCCGATCTGCTCGGCCGGGCAGCACCTCGCTGCGCGTGTAGCCGGACATGAACAGGACCTTGAGCTGCGGATGCAACGCGACGAGCGTGCGCGCCAGCTCCGTGCCGCCCATTCCCGGCATGACGACGTCCGTCACCAGCGCCTGCAGACGCCCACGGTGCCGGGAGGCCACCTGGATGGCTTCGTGCGCGTCGGCGGCCTCGAGCACCTCGTAGCCCACCCTCCGGAGCACACGCGACACGAGCTTGCGCACGGCGTCTTCGTCCTCGACCAGCAGGATCGTCCCGCTGCCTGGGGTGAGCTGCTCTTCGTCGGACGTCGGGGTCTCGACGACCACGCCGACTCCGACGTGCTCCGGCAGCACGATCGTGAAGGTCGTGCCCGCCCCCGGTGTGCTGTCGACGAGCACGCCGCCCGAGCTCTGCTTCACGATGCCGTAGACCGTGGGCAGGCCGAGTCCCGTGCCCTTCCCGACCGGCTTCGTCGTGAAGAAGGGCTCGAAGACCATCGACAGCGTGGTCTGGTCCATCCCCTGCCCCGTGTCCCGGACGCGCAGCATCGCATGGCTGCCGATCCGCGGCGTCCCGTACCGCAGGGAGGCCGGCGCGTCCAGCTCGAGCGCTCCGGTTTCGATCCACAGCTCACCGCCGCCGGGCATCGCGTCGCGGGCGTTCACCGCGAGGTTCATGAGCACCTGACCGAGCTGGCCCGGGTCGGCGAGCACGGGAGGAACGGCTTGCGCCAGCTCGAGGTGCAGGCCCACGTCCTCACCGATGA
The DNA here is from genome assembly GCA_963823035.1 of uncultured Gemmatimonadales bacterium. GTDB lineage: Bacteria > Gemmatimonadota > Gemmatimonadetes > Longimicrobiales > Gaopeijiaceae > SZUA-318. The sequence continues at coordinate 213,421 of CAWGKG010000010.1, read as the reverse complement.
GCCGGCGCAGCATGGCCGCGGTTTCGGCGATCACGGCGTTCAGGTCCACCACCTTCTGCTGGATCATCTGCCGCCGACTGAACGCGAGCAGCTGGTGCGTCAGCGACGCCGCTCGCTCCCCGGCCGCGAGGATCTCGCGCAGGTCCTCCTCGATGGCGGCTCCGTCGTCCATCTCCATGAGCGCGACGCTCGCCGTGCCGTTGATCGTCGTGAGGAGGTTGTTGAAGTCGTGCGCCACCCCCCCGGCCAAGCCGCCCGATCGCCTCCATCTTCTGGGCCTGGAGAAGCTGTTGCTCGAGCTGGCGGCGACTCGACACGTCTTCCACGATCGCCATGACGAAGTCGAGCCCCCCTCCGGAGCCGCGCACGCCCGAGAGCGTCAGGTGCCACCGCCCGTCGGTCGGTCCGGGCGGCCCCGGGCGGACCTCGCCGTGGAGGCTCTCCCGCTCGCTCCTGCGGAGCGTCTCGATCCAATCCGCGACCTGGGTGGCGTCCAGGGGGTCGAGGAGCGAGGTGAGCTTCCGTCCGGAGAGGTGGGCCGCGCCCACGATGTCGCGCAGCGCCTTGTTGTGCTCCTGGATGACGCCCTCGCCGTCGATGGTCGCCAGGCCCAGGTCCGCGGAGTCGAAGAGGGTGGTGAAGCGCGCGGACAGGCCCTGATTACGCCGCTCCAGCCGCTCCATCAGGACGCCGATCGCGACGACGCCGAGGAGTGCCATCACGAACACGAGGAGCGCCAGCCCCGCGACCTGGCGGCGGCTCTCGGCTACCGCCGCCTGGATCTGGTCCAGCGCCAGCCCGAGGTACACGGTCCCGACCGTGCGATCGAGATACTCGATGGGCGCCTGGACCCGGAGTACACGTCCGTCCGGGCAGAGCGAAGGCTCGGTGGTCTCCTCGAAGGCGTCCTCTTCGGCGCGCTCGGGGGCCACCGACGCGATCGTTCGCTTCGCCGGATCCGCCACGATGACGTAGTAGACGTCCGAATCGGCCTTCAGACCCTGCAGCACCTCTCCCACGCCGTCTTGATCGTCGAAGTAGACCGCCGCCGCGAGGCTGAAGGCGGACATGCGCGCGAGGCTCAGCGCCTTGTCGGAGACCGCGACCATCGCCTGCGTCTCCAGCCGTCGTGGAATGTCGATATACATGAACAGCGACATGGCGGCGACGATCGCGGAGACGCCCAGCGTCATGCGGATCAGGGGAGTGCGATGCCGCGTTCCTCCGCTCCCGGTGGGCCGGCTCACTGCCGCACCACCGCAAGGCGCAACAGGCGGGAGCTGAGATCGGCTCCCGCCAGACGTGCCGACTGCAGATCGATGAGGATGCGCGGTCGCGAGTCCCTCCGCAGGAGGGCGACGGCGGCTCCCCGGTCCGCAGCGCCTGGCGAGGCGGTGATCGTCAGGATTCCCATGTTCAGCGCCTGACGCAGGAGCCTTCCCGAATCCCCACGGATGGGCGCCAGGTACAGCACATCGACCCGGCCCGCCAGGTCGTCGGGAAGCCGGTCTCTCTCGAGCGGAATCTCCACCACGCGCACTGGCATCCCCGCGACCTCGAGGGCCCCCGCGGCGGCCACGCTGCGCTCGAGCGCGTCACGGGCGCCTGCCGACTCACGGTTGCGCGGCTGGAAGGCCAAGCCGATCACGAGCTCCGGCCCGTAGCGCTCGATCCGACGGTCGAACGTCAGGATCTTCGCGATCAGGCCGAGCTGGAGGTCGGCCGAAAGCGGCAGCTCCTGCGCTGCGACCCCCGGGGCGAGGGCGAGAGAGCCCCATGAACAGCGCGATCTTCGCGCGACCCCGTGCGCTTCGCACCCGTGGTTCGACCCTCACCCGGCGATCCGGCTGTGGCTCCGCATTTCAGTCCTCGTTCGGCAGTGGCTTCACCTGAGTATCGACACGCCGGTCCCCGAACTGGAGCCGGGGCCGCATCGTCGGCGCTTGCCCGATACCGGTACCTGACCGATCCTTCGGCCTTCGTCGCACCCTCCGGAGACCGATGCCCCCCCTTCGCCCCGCCTCAGCGCTCGTCCTGGCCCTCGGTGTGCTCGCCACCTCCGCCTCCGCTCAGGTAGGCGGAAACGGCGGCGTCCACTACCCGGTCGACCCGACCGGCATGCCCCGGCCGTCGCTGGCCGCGCACCGGATCCGGTCCGAGATCCACATCGACGGGCGGCTCGACGAGCCGGCGTGGGAGGAGGCGGACTCGTCCACGTCGGACTTCATCCAGGTGCAGCCGAATCCCGGGCTACCCCGCCTCCGAGCCGACGACGATCCACATCCTGTACGACGAGCGCGCGCTCTACATCGGCGCGACGCTCTACGAGTCGGAGCCGGACAAGCTCATCGTTCCGGGGCTGGAGCAGGACTACCAGACGCACGACTCGGACATCTTCGGCATCGCGCTCGACACGTACCACGACAAGCAGAACGGCTTCCTGTTCGCGATCAACCCGGCCGGCGCCGTGTGGGACGCGCAGACGTTCAACGACCAGCGCGACGTGGCGATCGCCTGGGAGGGCATCGTGAACGTGCGCACCTCCGTGGGGGCCGACCGGTGGACGGTCGAGATGGAGATCCCCTTCGCGACGCTGCGCTACAACCCCGTGGAGGGCGAGCAGGTGTGGGGGCTCGCGTTCTCGCGCCGCATACGGCACCTGAACGAGGAGTCCAACTGGGCGCCGACCGAGCGCCAGCACAAGCTGTACAAGTTCTCCCTCGCCGGGACGCTCACCGGACTGCGTGACCTGCAGAAGGGACGGAACGTCTGGGTGAAGCCGTACGCCCTGGGCAGCCGCACCATGGGGCAGGCCACGCCGGGCACGCACAACCACGCCGACGGCGGGGTCGACGCGAAGTGGGGGCTGACCCCACGCATGACGCTCGACCTGACGGCGAACACCGACTTCAGCCAGGTCGAGGTGGACCAGGAGCAGGTCAACCTGGACCGCTTCAGCCTCTTCTTCCCCGAGAAGCGGGACTTCTTCCTGGAGAACGAGGGGACGTTCGCCTTCCAGGACGTCACGATCCGCAACTACAGGACGGGCTCGTCCACGCGCAGCTTCAAGCTCTTCCACTCGCGACGCATCGGGCTGTCGCCGAGCCGCACCCCCCTGCCGATCGCGGGCGGCGCGCGCCTCACGGGCAAGCTCACCGACCGGACGGAGATCGGCTTCCTGGAGATGCAGACGCGCTCCGACGGTCCCGTCGACGACCCGCGCCTGTATCCGGCCGAGAACTTCGCCGTGGCCCGCGTGCGTACGCTGCTGGGCGACGCCTCGAACGTCGGCGTGATGTTCGTGAACCGCGAGCAGACGGCGGGCCCGGGCGCGCGCGACTACAACCGCTCGTACGGCGTCGACGGCAATCTGACCCTCTTCGACGATCTGATCCTGTCGGCGTACGCCGCGCACACGGACGAGCGCTCACCCACCGGGAGCAGTCGCGACGCGGGGATGTTCCAGGCCGCGTGGCGCGACCCCTTCTGGGACGCGTCCGTGCTGCTCAAGCACATCGGCGACGACTTCGACCCGGGCCTCGGCTTCGTGGACCGCGTCGGGGTGCGCCGCCTCTACGCGACGCTGGGCGCCCACCCCCAGGTGCACAGCAGCAAGGTCTTCGAGATCAACCCGTACCTCGAGACGGACTTCTACCAGAACCTCGACGGCGCCCTGGAGAGCCGCACGCTCACGCCCGCGCTCGCCGTCAACTTCACGGACGGCGGCATCCTCACGCTCTCGGCGTCGGATCGCTTCGAGCGGCTCTTCGAGCCCACGCCCATCGCGGGGAACGAGGTGCCCGTCGGCAGCTACGGCTGGCGCGAGGTCGGCGCCAGCTACTTCCTCTCGGGGAGCCACATGCTGAGCGGCATGTTTCGCGTGACGGGTGGCGACTTCTACGACGGCACGCGCCTCTCGCTGGGTGCGTCGACGCGCTTCCGGCCGAACCCGCACTTCACGTTCGACGTGGGCGTCCAGCACAACGCCCTCGAGCTGGGCGGTCGCTCTTTCAACGCCGACGTCTACGACGCGCGCATCCGGTGGGCGAAGGACGTGCGCACCTTCCTGATGGGCTTCGTGCAGTACAACCAGCAGACGGAGGAGCTCATCACCAACGTGCGCTTCAACCTCATCCACGCGCCGCTGTCCGACCTCTTCGTCGTCTACACGGAGCGCCGCTCGCTCGCGGACGCCGTGTCGGAGCCGGTGCTGGAGCGCGGGCTGACCCTGAAAGTGACGAAGCTCTTCGCGTTCTGAGCGGGCCCCCCCTCAGTCCGCGCCGAGCGAGCGTGCCGGGTCCACCCGCGCAGCACGCAACGCGGGGAGGAAGCACGCTGCCCCCGCCACCGCGCCGAGGAAGAGCGCCACGCCCACGTACGTCGCGGGATCCGTCGTGCCGACGCCGAAGAGCAGCCCCCGGGCCAGGCGGGCCGCGAAGAAGGACGCCGGCACGCCCACCAGCAGGCCCAGCGCTACGAGCGTGAGGCCGCCCCGCACGACCGACGTCAGCACGGTGTTCACGCTCGCCCCGAGCGCCATGCGGATGCCGATCTCGTGGAGCCGGCGCGATACCTGGTAGGCCAGCACGCCGTACAGGCCGACCGCCGCCAGCAGGAGCGCGACGACGGCGAAGAGCACGAGCACCACCGCGATCGCCCGGTTGTCCGAGACGACGCTGGAGAAGACGTCGTCCATCGTCGCCACCTCCGCGAGGGGAACGTCGGGGTCCATCGACCTGAGCGCCTCGCGGATGCCACCCGTCACCGCCGCCGCCTTCCCACGGGTGCGCACCGCCAGGCGGAGGAGCGTGCCCGCGCGCGCCGCGTAGGACGCATAGAGGGCGGGATAGGGACCGTTGGCCGGGTGGTCCATGACCACGTCGCCCACCACGCCCACCACCTCGAGGACGGTGGGCTCCGAGCCGCCCGTGTCGATGCCGACCGTGCGCCCCAGGGGGTCCTCTCCCTCGAAGATCCGCTCGGCCAGGGCCTGGCTGAGCACGGCGACGGGAGGCGCGTCGCCGTCGTCGGTCAGCGCCAGGTCCCGTCCGGACAGGAGGGGGATCCCCATCGCCTCGAAGTAGCCGGGGAGGACGGAGCGCTGATCGGCCAGCCCGCCGAACACGCCGGCGCTGCCGAAGCGTTCCGGGAGGTCGACGCGGACGTTGCCGCCCGGATCGCGGACGGGGAGTTGCGTGATCATCCCCACCGCCTCGACGCCTGGAAGCGCGGCGACGCGCCCCTCGAGCTGGCGGAAGAACTCGACGCGCTCGGCCCGGCCCGGATACTTCCCGCCCGAGATCTGCACGTCCGCGGTGAGGAGGTCGTGCGTGTCGAAGCCCGGCGCCACCCCGCGCAACTCGGCCAGGGAGCGGAGCAGCAGTCCCGAGACCACCAGGAGCACGACCGTGAGCGCCACCTGCGTCACGACGAGCGTGCTGCGCAGGCGCGTGGCGCCTCGCCCGCCTGTCGCGCGGGCTCCGCTGCCCAGCTCGGTCGCGGGATCCGCGCGCGCGACCCGAAGCGACGGCAGCACGCCGGAGAGCAGCACGGTGACGCCCGAGAGGGCCAGCGCGACGACCCAGCGTCGTAGGCCGACATCCGCGGCTCGACGGGCCCCAGCCTGTCGAGGGACACGAACGCGAGGATCCCCCGCTGGATCCACACCGCGAGGGCCACGCCGAGCACGCCCGCGCCGAGGGCGAGGAGCGCGTTCTCGGCGAGAAGCTGCCGGGCGAGCCGGCTCCGACCGGCGCCCATCACGGAGCGGAGCGCGAGCTCGCCCCGGCGTGCCGCGCCACGCGCGAGCAGCAGCCCGGCGACGTTGCCGCACGCGATCAGGAGGAGCACCGCGACGGCGGCCACCAGAACCGCCAGCGTCGTCGTGTACGCCTCCGTGAGCGACTCCTTGAGGGGGGCCAGGTTCAGCCCCTTGTCCCGGTTCGAGTCCGGGTAGGCTTCGGCGAGCGTCGTGCTGATCCTGTCCACGTCGGCCTGCGCCTGCTCCAACCCCGTGCCCGGCCCCAGTCGCCCGACCAGGACGAAGTTGTGGAACTGGCGCGCCTGCGCCCACGACCCGCCGCGCTGCAGCGGCAGCCACACGTCCGTATCCAACACGAAGCGAAAGCCCGCCGGCATCACGCCGACGATCGTCGTGGGACTACCGGAGAGGTTCAGGCTGCGCCCGAGGACGGAGGGGTCGCCGCCGAACCGTCTCTGCCAGAGCCCGTGGCTGATGACCGCGACGGGGGGACCATCGAGCTCCCCCTCGGTGCCCGCGAACTCCCGGCCCATCTCCGGGTCCACGCCGAGCGTCGAGAAGAATCCCGTGGACACCAGGATGTAGTCGATCCGCTCGGGCTCCCCCTCGCCCGTGACGGTCGCGGACAGCGCGAACGGCGTGAACGCCGCGAGGCTCGCCAGCGTGGTCGACCGCTCCCGGTAGTCGAAGAAATCGGGACCCGAGACCGTGTTTCCCACTTGCCCGCCCCGCGTCACGCGGCCCAGGACGAGCCGGTCGGGCTCACGATACGGCAGCGGCCGGAAGAGCGACGCGTCCAGGATCCCGAACATCGCCACGTTGCCGCCGATCCCCAGCCCGAGCGTCGCCAGCACCGCGATCAGAAACGCCGGCGCCTTGAGGAAGGAGCGCGCCGCCACCCGCGCGTCCTGCACCAGGTCGTCCACCACCCTCGCTCCGCGCACGTCCCTCACCTCCTCCTTGAAGCGCTCCACCCCCCCGAAGGCGACCAGCGCGCGTCGGCGCGCCTCCTCCGGGGACATCCCCGCCGCCACGTTGCAGCTCGATCTCCTTCTCGAGGTGGTAGCGGAGCTCCTCGTCGAGCTCCTGCTCCACCGCACGCTTCCGGAACAGGACGGCCAGGCGCCGTCCGATCCACCCAAAGCTCCCCATCGCTCCTTCTCCCGCTCCGGATCAGGGGGCGCCGAGGACCGCGTCCACCGCGTCCGCGAACAGCCGCCAGCCCTCCCGTCCGCTCTTCAGCGCCCGCCGCCCCTTGGCGGTGAGCGCGTAGACCTTCACGCGCCTCCCCTCCTCCGTCTCTCCGAAGCTCGACGCGATCAGCCCGCGGTCCCGCAGCCGGTAGAGCGCCGGATAGAGCGACCCCTGGTTGACCTCGAGCACGCCGTGGGAGAGGAGCTGGATCCGCTTCGACACGGCCCACCCGTGCAGCGGCTCCAGGTCGAGCGTCTTCAGGACGAGCAGGTCCAGGCTTCCCTGGAGGAGATCGGCCTTGTCCGTCATCGCGCCCGCTCCGCTTGATTGTCGAACGTCATAGTACATGGTGAGACGACAATCACCCCGAGGAAGTTGGAAGGGCGCCCGGGGACCTCGGACGGGGGGCGCGCCGGCCCGGAGAGGCCGTCCGCCGGGGCCTCCGACGGCTGGCGCGGGACCCCATCCTCCATCACCTTCAGGCCGACGGATTGTCCGACCTTCCGGAGGCTTTTCGACATGTCCCGCCGACTCCGCGTCCCGTGCGCGCTCGCCGCCCTTCTCGTGGCCGCCTCGTGCGTGCCGGCCGATCAAACCCAGACGACCGCTTCGCCCATGCAGGCTCTCGTGGACCAGTACGCGACCGTCCGCCTGACCGCGGACGTATCGAAGCTCTCCGACAACGACCAGCAGGTCGTGCGCCTCCTCATCGAGGCCGTCCAGCAGATGGACCCGATCTTCTGGCAGGAGACGTACGGCGCCGAATCCGACGCCCTCGCGCTCGCCAACGGCGACGAGGCGACGCGCGAGTACATCGAGATCAACTACGGCCCGTGGGACCGCCTGCGGGACAATGAGCCGTTCATCGCGGGGGTGGGTGAGAAGCCGCGCGGGGCCAACCAGTATCCGCAGGACATGACGACCGAGGAGTTCGAGACGGCCGTCGCCGGCAACCCGGAGCTGAAGAGCCTCTACACGCTCGTCCGGCGCGGAGACGACGGCGGCCTCACGGCGGTGCCCTACCACGTGGCCTTCGCCCAGCAACACGCCGCGGCAGCCGCGAAGCTGCGCGCCGCCGCCGACCTGTCCAGCGACCAGGAGTTCGCGCGCTACCTGCGCCTGCGTGCCGAGGCGCTCGAGACGGACGAGTACCAGGCGAGCGACTTCGCCTGGATGGACATGAAGAGCAATCCGATCGACGTCGTCATCGGCCCCATCGAGACGTACGAGGACGCGCTCTTCGGATACAAGGCCGGCCACGAGGGCTACGTCCTCATCAAGGACCATGGCGTGGAGCGAGCGGCTCTCCCGCTTCGCCGCCCTCTTGCCCGACCTGCAGCGCGGGCTGCCGGTGGACCCGAAGTACAAGGCGGAGACGCCGGGCACGGACGCCGACCTGAACGCCTACGACGTGGTGTACTACGCGGGCGAGGCGAACACGGGCGGCAAGACCATCGCGATCAACCTCCCGAACGACGAGGAGGTGCAGCTGCAGAAGGGCACGCGCAGGCTACAGCTCGAGAACGCGATGCGCGCGAAGTTCGACAAGATCATGGTGCCGATCGCGGACGCGCTCGTCGTGGACGAGCAGCACGGCCACGTGGGCTTCGACGCCTTCTTCCAGAACACGATGTTCCACGAGGTGGCGCACGGCCTGGGCATCAAGAACACGATCACCGGCAAGGGCACCGTGCGCGGCGCCCTGAAGGACCACGCCTCGGCGCTCGAGGAAGAGAAGGCCGACGTGGTGGGCTCTATATGGTCAAGCAGCTCTACGACCGCGGCGAGCTCACCGACGGGAGCGTCGAGGACAACTACACGACCTTCCTGGCCGGCCTCTTCCGCTCGGTGCGCTTCGGCGCCGCCGACGCGCACGGAAAGGCCAACATGGTCACGTTCAACTTCTTCCGTGACCGCGGCGCCTTCGCGAAGGACGAGACCACCGGGAAGTACCGCGTGGACTATGCGGCCATGGGCCAGGCCGTGGACGCGCTGGCGGGGGTGATCCTCCAGCTCCAGGGCGACGGCGACTACGATGGCGTGACCCGCCTCATGGCGGAGAAGGGCGTGGTTCCCCCGGACCTCGAGGCGGAGCTGGTGAAGCTCGACGGGCTCGGCATCCCGCGCGACATCGTCTTCGACCAGGGCTCGAGCGTCCTCTTCGGCGGCTGATCCCGGCGGACGGCGGGAGCGGCCACAGCGCTCCCCCGACGTCCTCAGTCCGCCTTCAGCGCCACCACCGGATCCACGCGCAGCGCCCTGCGCGTCGGTAGCCAGGCCGCCAGGAGCGCCACCGCCACGAGCACCAGGGCGGTGCCCACCAGCGTGATCGTGTCGTGCGGCGCGACCCCGTACAGCATCCCGCGCACGAAGCGCGTCAGCCAGAGAGAGGCCACCAGGCCCGCTCCGACGCCCAGGAGCGTGAGGCGCAGCCCCTGACCCACGAAGAGGCGGACCGTGTTGCCGCGCTGCGCGCCCAGCGCGGCGCGGAGCCCGATCTCCCGGGAGCGCGCCGTCACCGTCTGGGAGAGGACGCCGTAGATGCCGAGCGCGGCCAGGAAGAGGGAGAGCGCGCCGAAGATCCCCAGAAGAACGGCCACGAAGCGGGAGACGACCAGCTCCTGCCCCAACACCTCCATCGAGCGGGCGCGGAAGGTAGAGCGGCACGTCCGGGTCCACCTCCCGCAGGGCCGCCCGCAGCGCCGAGGTCATCTCCGCCGGGTCCCCTACCGTTCCCATCAGCACCGTGGTCTGGCGCGTACCCTGCACGCCCTTCTGCGCATAGCTGAAGTACCCGTCGTGGTCGACGGCGAAGGCGCCCTGCGTCTGTCGCCCGCCCATCACGGCGTTCGCGACCACGCCCACCACCTCCCACGGCTGGAAGGCCGTCGGGTCGAAGCCCGGCGGGATGAAGTTGTTGACCTGCTTGCCCGAGCGGGTCCTCTCCCGGGAAGAGCGTCTCGGCGAGCCCCTCGCTGATCACGATCGCGCGCGTCGAGCCCTCGCGGTCGTCCGCCGTGAGCGTGCGCCCCTCCAGGAGCGTCAGCCCGAGGTCCTCCAGCGCGCCCGGCGATACGTTGTGCACGCGCATGAGGTCGGCGTCGAGCTGCGAGCGCACCTCCCGACCCACCGGGAGGATCGTCGTGTAGTTGCCGGTCGCCCCCGGGATCCCCGGCCCCCACACGTGCGCGAAGCTCACGCCCGGCGTGGCGCGCAGCCGCTCGAGCAGCCCCTGGTCGAAGGCCTGCACGGCCTCTCCGGTCTCGTAGCCCAGCGTCGGGCAGCGAGACGTTCGCCGTGAGCACCCGCTCCGTACTGAAGCCCATGTCCGTGCCCGCGAGCTCCTGGAAGGAGCGGATCATCAGCCCGGAGCCGACCATGAGGATCATGGCCGACGCCACCTCCACCACCACGAGGGCGTGCCGCCCCTTCCCGCTCGGGCCGCCCCCGGAGCGGGCGTCGCCCCGGGTGAGCGCCGTACGCAGGTCCGACGCGCGTGCTGCGCAGCGCCGGCAGGAGGCCGAACGCCAGGCCGGTCGCCACCGCGAGGAGGAGCGGACGCACCGAGCACGGCGGGGTCGAGGCCGGACATGCACCCAGCTGGCGGAGGTTCCCGCCGCTCAGGTCGAGGAGGAAGCCGAGCGTCCCGTACGCGAGCGCGATGCCGAGAGCACCCCCCGACGAACGCGAGGATCAGCGCCTCCGTGGTGAGCTGCCGCACGAGCCGGCCGCGTGCCGCACCGAGCGCGAGGCGGACCGCCATCTCGCGGGCGCGCGCGGCGCCGCGTACGAGCATGAGGCTCGCCACGTTGATGCAGCCGACCAGGAGGAGGAAGACCGCACCCGTCAGGAGGGCCAGGAGCGGCGCGTCGAGCGTGCCCAGGAGCTGGTCCCGCAGCGGCGTGAGCATCACGCCGGAGTCGCCCAGCGTGCCGGGATCCTCCCGCTGCAGGCCCTGCATCACCGCTTCGATCTCGGAGCGCGCCTGCTCGATCGTGCGCCCCTCCGCGAGGCGGGCCACGATCTGGAAGCTCCGTGCGGCCCTCCGCTCCCAGGACTGCGCGCCGTTGATCTGCACGATCATGCCGGCCGGGACGAAAACGTCCGTGGGCACCGCGCCGGCGTTCAGGTCCTCGAACGAGGCGTCCAGCACGCCCACCACCGTGTAGAGCGTCCCGCTGAGCATCGCGGTGCGTCCCACCGCGTCCGGATCGGCGCCGAAGACGCGCTCCCACGCGCCCCGGCTCAGCACCGCGACCGCGTGCTCGCCCGGCGCTCCGTCCTCCTCCGGGAGGATCCCCCTCCCCAGCAGGAAGCGCGCGCCGAGCAGGTCGAGGTAGTCGGAGGTCACGAAGTTCGCGCGCAGCCTGCACCGCCTCGTCGCCGTCCGTGGAGACGAGCGTCTGGTAGGGCGCCGTGAGGGCCATCCGGTCGAAGGACGCGGTCCCCGCCTTCCAGTCGCGGTAGGTCGCGGCCGAGGTCGGGATGCGGGAGCTGCGGTCGCCGCCCACGTCTCGGCCACGTCCACGAGCCGCTCCGCATCCGGATACGGGATCGCCCGCAGGATCACCGCCTGCACCACGCTGAAGATCGCCGTGTTCGCGCCGATGCCGAGCGCCAGCGTCGCCACCACCAACGCGCTGAAGCCGGGCTTCTTCGCCAGACCCCGGAACGCGTAGCGAACGTCTCTGAACGTCGTCTCCATCCCCGCCCCTCCCGTGTGGTTGGCCTTGCCGTTGCTTCGCAGGGGCGTCGCCACGCCCCGCCACGTCCACGCCCACAGCGTCCCGACTACCTGACGGCGGTACCACCCCGCCGCAGCGCGCCTCCCCTTCCGCTCGGCGATGCGGCCGTGGTCCTCCTCGATGTCTCCCGAGCACGAACTCCGCGTCCGGTCCCCGTACCAGAAGACGCAGGAGAAGGCGTGACAGCGACGGGCGGGGAGGGCCTCGGGTGCGCCATGGGCGGGACCGATCAGTCCTCTTGCCCCACCGGCCAGCCGAACCAGACGCCCGGTCAGGCCATCCGCCATCCGCTGCATCTGGTCGTGGGCTTCCCGGAGGAGGCGCGCGCCCTCGCGCTCCAGCCTGTAGTGCTTGCGACGGCGTCCGCCACGCTCGGCCGTCGGGGCACCGATCCAGGAGGCCACGAGCCCGTGCGACTCCAGCCGTTCGAGCACCGTGTAGACCGCGCCCGCCGAGACGTCCCGCCCCGTGCGCCGCTCGATCTCGCGGCGGATCGAGGCGCCGTACGCGTCGTCCTCCAGGGAGACCAGCGCGAAGAGGACGAGCTGCTCGAACTCACCGAGGGTCTTGCTCATGGCCGATATGTACGACGTCGTGGGTGAAAGGTGACCCAGATATGTACCACGATGTCGAGGATAGGACAAGCACCCTGACGCCCGCGGTGTCCCGCGGGCGCCCTACCCCGCCAGCGCCAGCTCCTCACCGAGCTCGAGCATCCGCGGAGGCTCGAAGCGATCGAGAGCCAGCACGGTCCCCGGCGGCACCGCCTGCCAACGCGGATCGTCCGTGAGGCGCTCCGAGGAGACCACCACGGCCTCGCCCTCGTCGTCGGCCCGGCGGTGCGTGAAGCGGCGCCCCGCGGGCTCGTACATCTCCCCGTGCAGGTAGTAGAGCGTCTCGGCGCCCTCGACGGGGTCGTCCGTGTAGCGCGAGACGGCCGCGTGTCGGCCGTCCGACACCGCCACGTTCAGGAAGCTCGACGTCCCATCCCCCTCTGCGCGTGCCAGCGTGAGCACGCGCCGCATCGCCGAGGCCAGGCGCTCGGCCAGCTCGCGCGCGCCGGCCCCGTGGGAGGAAGCCGCCCCGCCCGGGTCCACCGGACAGCCCTGGCGGATCAACTCGTCCACGAAGACGGCGAAGAGGTGCTCGGTGTCCGTGCTCCCCCTCACCACGTCGAAGGCCTCGTCGGTGAGCCCCTCGAGCAGCCTGCGCCGGATCTTCCTGAAGGAGCCGATCCGCCCGTTGTGCATCAGCAGGTAGCTGCCGTACGCGAACGGATGGCAGTTGGCGAGGTTGACCTCGCTACCCGGGGATGCCGCCCGGATGTGCGCCATCACGCACGGGCTGGTGAGCACCTTCGCCATGCTGTAGAGGTTGCGATTGTTCCACGCCGGCGTGATCTGGTGGAACACGGCCGGCTCGCTGGTGAGGCGCGGCGCGTACCATCCGATCCCGAATCCGTCCCCGTTCAGCGGCTCGGAGCGCTCCTCGGAGTGGAAGCTCTGCTGGATCAACGAGTGCGACGGCTCGGTGAGGAGCGTCGACAGTTGGACGGGCGGTCCGAGGTACATCGTGAAGCGGCACATGTCCGGCCTCCGGGGTTGCCGAAAGATACGGCCCGCGGCGGCAGGCTCGCGACGGCCGCCCACCCCCTGGCGGCGCGAGGGCGCTTGCGCTTGCATACGGGTTCGGCCCCGCGTACCCCCGCACCACCCGGCGACGCCATGATCCACGATCTCCTCGCGAGCCCCTACGGTCCGCTGTTCATCTTCTTCCTGCGCATCACCGACGTGTCGATGGGCACCGTGCGGGTCGTGCTCATCGTGCGCAACAACAAGCTGCTGGTGCCGATCATCGGGTTCTTCGAGGTACTGATCTGGGTCCTCGCCGTGGGCGCCGTGGTGCAGCACCTCACCAGCCCGTTGCACCTGCTCGGATACGCGGGCGGGTTCGCCACGGGCAACCTCGTGGGCCTCATGATCGAGGAGCGGCTGGCGATCGGCCTCGCCACGGTGCAGACGATCGTGCAGGCGGGCGGCGACGAGCTGGCCTCGGGGCTGCGCGACCTCGGGTTCGCGGTCACGGAGATGGACGCCCGGGGAAGGCACGGAAACGTCTTCCACCTGTACTCCGCCATCCCGCGACGGCGCGTCGCCGCGTACCTGGGCGCCGTGGACGAGCAGGCGCCGGAAGCCTTCGTGATCGTCGAGGAGCCGCGCGCCGTCCGGCGCGGATGGATGTTCCCGACGCGGAAGAAGTAGCGAACGCGTCCCCCCCCTCGAAGGCCGCGCTGCAACCTTTCCCTCTCCTAGAGCGTCTACAAAGCAGTCCGCTCTTGTCGACAGATCTAGGAGAGGAGCCTACCGGGGATGACCCAGACGCGCGCCGACCTACTCCAGGGCACGCTGGAGATGCTCATCCTGAAGACGCTGGCGTTGGGCGAGCCCATCCACGGATGGGGCGTGGCGTTGCGCATCCAGCAGCTCTCCGCGGAGGTGCTCCAGGTCAACCAGGGCTCCCTCTACCCCGCCCTCCACCGGCTGGAGCACAAGGGGTGGATCCGTTCGGAGTGGGGCACGTCCGAGAACAACCGGCGGGCGAAGTTCTATCGCCTGACCGCGCTCGGCCGGACGCACCTGGCCAGCGAGCGGGAGCAATGGGAGCTCTTCGCGGGCGCGGTCCACGGCATCCTGCACGCGACCTGACCGAGGGAAGGGCGGTGTTGGAGATCCTCGGTGACGTGCTGCGCGCGGTCCGGCTGCGCCTTCGCGGGATGGTGCGCGGCGACGCAGTCGACCGTGAGCTGGACGAGGAGATGCGCTTCCATCTCGAGATGGAGGCGAAGCGACTCGAACGGGAGGGGGTCCACCCGGACGAAGCGCGGCGCCTGGCGCTCGTTCGCTTCGGAGGGGTGGAGCGGTTCAAAGACCAGGCCCGGGACGCCCGGGGGACCCGAATCGTGGAGGACGGGATGCAGGACGTGAAGTACGGCCTCAGGATGCTGGCGAAGAACCCGGTGTTCACGCTCGTGGCGGTGGTGACGCTCGCGCTCGGGATCGGCGCGAACACGGCGATCTACACGGTGGTCGAGTCGGTGCTGCTCGACCCCCTGCCCTTCCGGAACCCGGGCGAGCTGGTGGCGCTCTACTCGGAGAACGAGGCCGAGGGGCAGCTCAAGGGGATGAGCTCCCCGATGGACTTCGACGACTGGCGGCACCAGAACCACACCTTCGCCGCCATGGCGGCGTACTGGCCGACCGCGGGCACCGTCACCGAGGACGACGGCAATCCCACGCGGGTTCAGGTCGTGTACACGACCGAAGACTTCTTCGACGTGCTCGGCGCCTCACCGGTGATGGGCCGGACCTTCACCCCCGAGGACGGACCCGGCTCCCACGCCGTGGCGATCGTGAGCTACGGCTTCTGGCAGCGCCGCTTCGGCGGAGATCCGTCCGTGGTGGGGAGCGCGATCACGCTGGACGGGGCCCCCATGGAGGTGATCGGAGTCCTGAGGGGGGACCAGACCTTCCCGCTCGACGCCGACCTCTGGATCAACATGACCTGGCCCATGCAGATCCAGAGCCGCTTCGCCCGGTGGATGAGCGCCATCGGCCGCCTGAAGAGCGCCGACGGGATGGAGGCCGCGCGCGGCGACCTGGCGTCGCTGGGGGCGCGCCTGGCCGAGGAGAACCCCCGCTCCAACCAGGGGTGGAGCATCCGCGCCGAGTTCCTCCACGACGAGCTCGTGGGCGACACCGGGTCCGCCCTCTGGATCCTCCTCGCCGCCACCGGGCTGGTGCTCCTCATCGCGTGCGCCAACGTGGCGAACCTGCTCCTCTCCCGCTCGGAGGTCCGCGCCCGGGAGATCGCCGTGCGGGCCGCGTTCGGAGCCGGGCGCTGGCGGCTGGTGCGCCAGCTCCTGGTCGAGAGCCTCCTCCTCTCCGGCGCCGGGGCCCTGGTCGGGCTCGGCCTCGGATGGGTGGGGCTGCGCGGCCTCCTGGCGGTCGCCCCCGTCTCCCTCCCGTACGAGGAGCGGATCGGCCTCGACGGGACCGTCCTCGCGGTGGTGGTGGGGGTGAGCGTGATCACCGGCGTCCTCTTCGGGCTGGCACCCGTGGCACGCCTGCTGGGCCGCGACGTCCAGGGCGCGGTGCGCGACGGGGGACGCACCACCGGGAGCGCGTCGCGCCACCGCGTGCAGAACGTCTTCGTGGTGAGCCAGCTCGCGCTGGCCGTCATGGTGGTGACGGGCGCGGGGCTGCTGGTGCGCAGCTTCGACAACCTGCGCGCCGTGGACACCGGCTTCTCCTCGTCGGGCATCCTCACGATGGAGCTCGACGTCCCGCCCGCCGTAGCGCCGAACGACACGGCGGTCATCGAGTTCTACGCGCAGTTCCGCGACCGGCTCGCGCGCCTCTCCGGCGTCGAGGTGGTGGGGGACGCCGCGTCCCTCCCCCTGGAGACCGACTACGACTACCGCCAACCCTTCCGCATGGACGTGGAGCTCCCGTCGGACCAGGAGAACCGCGCCTACCTGCGGCCCGTGGCGCCCGGCTTCTTCGAGGCGCTGCGCACGCCGGTGGTGGAGGGCCGGCTGTTCGACGAGCGCGACGCGCTGGGAAGCGCCGGCGTGGCGGTGGTGAACGAGGCCTTCGTGCGTCGCTTCTTCCCCGACGGCTCCCCCCTGGGCACCACCGTCCGGGGGACCAGCTACCGCTTCGGACCGCTGGGCGCCGTCGACGTCGACAGCTGCGAGATCGTGGGCGTGGTGAAGGACCTGCGATACGCCGGCCTCCGCGACGCCGCCCAGCCCGCCATCTACTTCAGCGGCCTCCAGTCGTCGCTGCGCAGGAGGACGCTGGTGGTGCGCGCCACCGTGCCGCCCGCGACGCTCCTCCCCGCGGTCCGGAGGGAGCTGTCGGCGCTGAGCGGGCGGGTCGCCCTGACCCGGGTGCAGTCCATGGACGACGTGGTGGCGGCGGCCCGCTCGCGGGACCGCTTCAGCACCTTGCTCTTCACGCTCTTCGGGCTCGTGGCGCTCACGCTGGCCGCCGTGGGCGTCTACGGCGTGCTCGCGTACGCCGTCGCGCAGCGCTCCAACGAGGTCGGCATCCGGATGGCGCTCGGCGCCGACCGGGCGGACGTGCGCGCGATGATCCTCAAGGACGGCGCGCGCCTCGTGGCCGTAGGCCTGGTTCTCGGCCTGGTGGGATCGCTGGCGCTGTCGGGGCTGATGGGCACGCAGCTCTACGGGGTCGACCCCCGCGATCCGGAGGTGCTGGCCGTGGTGAGCGCCGTGCTCCTGGGCGTGGGCCTCCTGGCGAGCCTGGTGCCCGCGTGGCGCGCCACGCGCGTGGACCCCGTGGTGGCGATGAGGGCCCAGTAGTCAGGCGATCCCGCCCCCCGCCAGCGCCTTCACCAGCCGGTACAGGAACTCCTGCCCCTCGTAGTAGTTCCGGATGAGGATGCGCTCGTCCTGGCCATGGGCGCGCACGTCGTCCATGTCGCCGAAGAGCCCGCTTACGCCGTACACGGGGATGCCCTCGCGTCGCAGGTAGAGCCCGTCGGTGGCGCCCGTGCTCATGACCGGAAGCACCTTCACGCCCGGCCACATGTCCTGGGTGATCCGCTCGATCGGCCCGAGCACCTCGTCCGTGAGCGGCGAGGGCGGCGAAGGCGTGGCCGTCGACGTCGGCGTGACCGTCACGTCGTAGGGGGCGGCCAGCTCCCGAAGTGTCCGCCCCACCGCCTCCGGATCGTGGTCGGGGAGGATCCGGCAGTTCACGGTGGCGCGCGCCATCTGCGGCAGCGCGTTCTGCGCGTGCCCGCCCTCGAGCATCGTGGCCACGCAGGTCGTGCGCAGCCGGGAGTTGTAGTTCGGCTCCACGGACAGCGTGCGTGCCGCGTCCGCGTCGGCCGGGTTCGCGACGATGCGGCCCATCGCCTGTCCCATCTCCCCGCCCACCAGGTCGGCAGAGCGGGAGAAGAACGCCTCGGTCACCTCGTTGAGCATGACCGGGAAGTCGTACCCCTGCACCGCGAGCAGCGCCTGCGACAGGTCGTAGATCGCGTTCTTCTTCCGCGGCAGCGAGGAGTGGCCGCCGGGGTTCGTCGCCTCGAACGTGAAGGAGAGGAACTTCTTCTCGCTCGCCTGCACGTTGTTCGAGATCTTCCGCCCGTCCTTCTCCATCCCGCCACCGCCCTCGTTGAGCGCGAAGGCGGCGTCGCCGATGAGGTCGCGGTGCTCCTCGAGGAGGAAGGCCACCCCGTCGCGTGGGCCGCCCTCCTCGTCCGCGGTGAGCGCGACGATGATGTCGCGGTCGGGCACGAAGCCCTCGCGCTTCATCCGGATCAGGTTGGCGACGTTGATCGACGCCTCGTCCTTGTCGTCCGTCGTGCCGCGCCCGTACCAGTAGCCGTCGCGCTCCATGAAGTCGAAGGGCGCGATGTCCTCGCTCCAGTCGGCGGGGTTCGCCTCCACCACGTCGATGTGCGCCAGGAGCAGCACGGCCTTCTTGCCCGTGTCGCGGCCGTGGTAGCGCACGACCAGGTTGCCCTTCTTCGGCGAATCGTCGGGCACCACGACGTGCACGTCCTCCTCGGGGAAGCCCGCGTCGAGGAGGCGCTTGGCCATCGCGCGCGCGGCGGCCGTATTGTCGCCCACCGAGTTGGTCGTGTTGATCCGGATCAGCTCGGAGAAGATCGACTTCGACAGCTCGCGGTACTCCTCGGGCGGCAGGGTCTGGGCGAAGGCGCGAGCCGGCGGCAGAAACGTGCCGGCCGCGACCAACGCGGGCGCGAAGAGCATCAACGAGCGCATCCTCATGGGTCTTCCTCCAGGCTGGTCAGATGGCGGGCCAAGATAGGCCGCGGCGCACCCCGTGGAAAACCCGCCTGTCAACGATGCGCGGCGGCGTCTGGTTCGCTACGATGGATGATACTGACCCGGACGACCATGAGCCCGAAAAACTGGCCCGACAGCTGGGCACCCTACATGACGTGGGCGAAGCACCACCCGCCCGCCAGGCTCGACCTGCGTGGCAGCAACCTGCTGCACTGCACGCTGGACGAGCTCGATGGCGCGCGCGAGGCGTTCGCCCTGTCCGCCAACACGGACGAGGGGTGGCCACCCCTCGTGGAGGCGATCGCGCGCCGCTACGGGGTGGGCGTCGAGCGCGTCGCGACGGCCACGGGTGCCGCCGGTGCCAACTTCCTCACGCTCGGCGCGCTCATCCGCCCGGGTGACACCATCCTCACGGAGTGGCCCGGCTACGACCCGATCGCCGGTGCCGCGCGCTTCCTGGGCGCCAACGTGCGGACGTTCGACCGCTCCTGGCACGACGGCTTCAAGGTCGACCCCGACCGCATCGCGCGGGAGCTGACGCCGACCACGCGGGTCATCCTCCTCACCAACCTGCACAACCCGACCGGGGTGTACACGGACGCGTGGACGCTGATGTCCGTGGCGGACATGGCCAACGCGATCGGGGCCAAGGTGATGGTGGACGAGGTCTACCTGGAGGCCGTGTGCGGCCTGGACTCGGTGCCGGCCGCGATGCGCAGCGGCGCCTTCGTCTCGATCAACAGCCTCACGAAGTCGTTCGGCCTGGCCGGCCTCCGGCTGGGGTGGGTCCTTGCGGACCCGGCGACCATCCAGCGCATCCGGCGGGTGCGGGACGTGGTCGACGGCAGCGGCTCGGCGCCCTCCGAGCGACTCGGCACGCTCGCGTTCGAGCACATCGACAAGCTGCTCGACCGGGCGCGCGGGATCCTCGAACCGCACTGGGGCATCGTGAAGCGCTTCGTCGAGAGCCGCTCCGAGCTGGAGTGGGTCGCGCCGGCCGTGGGCAGCTGCGTGGCCTTCCCGCGTCTCATCGCCGCCAGGGATGCGGAGCCCTTCGTCGAGATGGCGCGTCAGGAGTTCGGCGTAGGCGTCGTGCCCGGTCGCTTCTTCGGCGCCCCACGGCACTTCCGCCTCGCGATGGCCGGCCAGCGCAGCGTGCTGGAAGAGGGCCTCGAAGCGCTCGGAAGAGCCCTCGACAAGGGCGCGTGACCCGGCCGGAAGCCTCCGACCGGGCCCCTCGCGCCCTTCTTCAGCGGCCCCGCTTCCACTCCAGCGCGGACATCCTGCTCGGCCCCGGATAGGGAACGTCGTCGCCTTTGACGATGCGCCAGAGGATCCGGTTGAAGAGGTCGTCCTGCCCCGAGTCCTCGAAGCGCAGGTCCAGCGCCTCCGACGCCTCCGCGTCCGGCCCACCCTCCGGGTTGCGCTCGTCCAGCGACTGCTCCGGCGTCGAGCGCCTCGTAGGGCGTGAGGTCCGGCGCGTCCGCCCAGACTCCCCGTAGTGGTCGGCCGTAGAAGTCGAACTGCGAGAGGGAGCCGAGTCCGAGGATCTCCGTCATCGTCGCCACCACGTCCGTCGTGTTCGTCCACCGGTGGTGCACGCCCCGCTGGCTCCACGGCGAGATCACCAGGAGGACGGAGCGGTGCGAGTCCACGTGGTCGGGACCGTTCTGCGCGTCGTCCTCGAGCACGAACACCGCGGTGTTCTGCCAGAACGGCGTGTTGGACAGAGCCTGGACGATCCTCCCCAGCGCCAGGTCGTTGTCGGCCACGTTGGCCCGCGGCGTGCGCGCGCCCGCGGTTCCGCCGGCGGTATGGTCGTTCGGGAGCCGCAGGATCTGGAAGGCCGGCATGGCGCCCGCCTCCACGAAGCCCTGCAGCTCTCCGATCCAGACGTCGGCGCGACGCTGGTCGGGGATGTCCATGTTGAACCCCGGATACTCCCGGCTCGTGTGCTCCGCCAGGAAGGGCTTGTTGCCCTTGTAGCCCCTGGGCATGTCGCCGTCGGGGTCGACGTTGTCCGGCACCACGAACTCGCCGTAGTTGCGGAAGGTGATGCCCGCGTCCTCGGCCAGGTCCCAGAGGTAGCCCATGGCCGGCTCGTTGGCGTCGTCGTCGCCGTCCTCCCACGGGATCCGCCCACGGTTCGTCCCCTCCCAGTCGTACGTGCGCCCGCGGCTCGAGTAGTTCGACGGGACCGTCTTCTGGAGGTAGTCCGTGGTGTAGGCCGCCATCGACCAGTTGTGGCCGTCCGGGCTGGCCTCGGCGTTCACGAAGAAGCGGTCGTACAGCCCGAAGCGCTCGGCCAGGGCGTGGTGGTTCGGGCTCACGGAGCGCGGGAAGAACACCAGCGCGGTATCGCCGTCACCCGCGGGGATGTCGCCGAGCATCTGGTCGTACGTGCGGTTCTCCTTGATGACGTAGATCACGTGCTCGATGGGGGGATATTCCGGGCCGCGGCGGGCACGGCCCTCCCACCCGTTCGCGCGCGCCACGCGGGCGCTCAACGGCACCAGATCGGTCTCTCGCGCGCGCGCCAGAGGGAGGGTGCTCAGCGTGCCGCTGAGCTGCCCCATGGTGTAGCTCGGCTCACCCTCCGCACGACGCAGCGGGGGCTGTGGAAACGCCGGGTTGGGGGCCGTACCCTTCCCCTTGCCGTTGGCGACCAGGATCGTGTCGCCTCGAACCTGGAGCGCGGTCGGATACCACGCCACGGGGATGCGCCCGACGAGCCTGTCCTGGATCGCCACGCCCTGGGGCGCGATGTATCCACCGGTGGCGGGAGACAGGTCGAAGACGGCGACCGCGTTGTTGTCCGCCTCCGCCACGAAGAGGCGGCGCCCGTCCGCCGACAGCGCCATCGCGTTGGGCGTGCTCCCCTCGGCCGGCCCCTCGGGTGCCGGGTCGTGGAGGGTGGAGACCACGGCCGTGGAGCGGGTGTCCATCACGACCACCCGGTCCGTGCTCCCCGACGCCACGAAGAGTCGTGATCCGTCCGCGTTGAGGAGGAGCGCCGACGGATGGCGGGCGAGCTCGATCTTCGTCATCGATGTCGGCTCGCCGTCGTCGCGGAAGCCGAAGGCGGTCACGACGTCGTCGCCCCACGCCGAGACGTAGACCGTGTTGTCGGGCGACACGGCCACACCGTAGGGGTAGCGCTCGGTGGGATAGCGCGCGAGGACGCGGCGGGTCCTCAGGTCGACCACCGCGAGGGAGTCCGCGAGGTTCTCGGCCACGTACAGGAAGCGACCGTTCGGGGAGATGCCCAGCTGCGCGGGATAGCGGGTGCCCGACCGGTTCGGCCGCTTGCGAGCGAGCACCACCGAGTCGCGCAGCGAGGCCGCGCCCTCCTGCCAGTCGTAGCGATAGACCACGTCCTGGTTGCCCCCGGAGGCGTAGAGCGTCCGTCCGTCGCGCGCTGAAGGCGAGCCCCAGGAAGGCGGCATCCTGCAGGAGCGTCTGCGTCACCTCACCGGTGAAGCGGTCGACGACCTGGACGCCCTGCTCCCTCCACCCGTTCAGGAGGAGGACTACGTGGCGGCCGTCGGGGGCGATCTCCATCGCGAGCGGGAGCGATCCCACCGGAACCGACGTACCCGCCGGGTCGAGGACCCTGCCCGTGGGAAGGCGGCCGATGACGGGAAGGAAGGGCTCTTCAGCCGGCTCCGGGCTCGTCCCGGAGGAGATGCCCAGCCGGGTGCAGGCGGAGGGAAGGAGGCCGAGGGCGATCGAGGAGGAGGAAGCGGAGCCGCATGTTGGTCTCAGGGTCGGGCGGACGTTTCGGATGGTGGAACAGTCGGCATCCGCGGCGTGCCTGGCAATCGGGTGGGCGTGACGATCGCGTATCCCGCCGCGCATCGACACCGCGACAGCGCTACTCCTTCCATGACTACGCCGACGGAGTCCAGGAGGAGCGTTCACGTGAGTCCCGCCGATCCCGATCGTCCTCGGCGCCTTCGTCGCATCCCTCGTCGTTCTGCTGGCCCTGTGGGCCCGCCAGCTGCGCACGCGCGACGCGACCAGCGTGGACGTCGCCTGGTCGTTCTCCCTCACGGGCATGTCCCTCCTGTATGCGATCCTCTCGGACGGCGATCCGGCCCGCCGGGCGCTGGTCGGGTCGCTGGGCGTGCTGTGGAGCGCACGGCTCGGCGGGTACCTCTACGCCACGCGGGTGCGCGTCGAGCCAGGTCGAGGACGGACGCTACCGCGCGCTCCGCGCCGAGTGGGGCGCCCGAGCGCCGGTCCGGTTCCTGGGCGTCTACGTCGCGCAGGCCGTCGTCGCCACGCTGTTCTCGCTCCCGCTGCTCGCCGCGATGCGGGGTGGGGCGCTGGACGGGTGGGCGGTGGCGGGTACGCTCGTCTGGATCGTCGCCGTCGCCGGGGAGACCGTCGCGGACCGCCAGCTCGCGGCCTTCCGCGCTCGCCCGGGCACGCGCGGGGAGGTCTGCCGCGACGGGCTGTGGGGGTGGTCGCGACACCCGAACTACTTCTTCGAGTGGATCCACTGGTGGACGTACGTCCTCGTCGCCCACGCCGCGCCGCTCACCTTCGTCGGCCCCGTGGTGATGCTCGCGCTGCTCCTGAAGGGCACGGGCATTCCGCACACCGAGCGGCAGGCGCTGCGCTCGCGCGGGGACAAGTACCGCGCGTACATGCGCACGACCAGCGCGTTCGTGCCCTGGCCACCCTCCAGCCCGACGCACCGCCATGACGGCGCTCCGGGCCGGGGAGGCGTTCGGTTCCGCCCTCTCCTCACCCCGTGATGCTGTACTCGTACTTGCCGCGCACGGGGTCGTTCTCCGCCCAGCGCGCCAGGCGGAACATGCGTGGATCGAAAGTGGGCGACTCCCCCGTGACGAGCTCGGCCATCAGGCGACCAACCGCCGGTCCGAGCTTGAAGCCGTGGCCGCTGAAGCCGGTGCACAGGAAGTGGCCGCTCCCCGCGGGCACCTCGTCGATCACCGGGTGCCAGTCGGGCGTGATGGCATAGAGACCGGCGTAGCCCCGGCGGCGTACCGCGGACTCCATCGACGGGCAGCGCTGGATCCAGCGAGAGCCCACGTCGAGATCGAAGGCGTCGTCCGTGTGCTCCGGGTAGCGGTCGGGGTCCACCACGTCGTCGGCCTCGGACGGGTCGATGAGGCCCACGAGCATCAGGTCGCCGGTCTCCGGACGGAAGTACGAGGCGTGCGCGAAGTCCAGCACCACCGGGTGCGCGCCGCGCTCGGCCTCCGGCCGCCCAAAGACCGCGACCTGCGCGCGGCACGACGCCACGGGCACCTGCAGGTCCGCCATGGCCGCCACGCGTGCGCCCCACGGTCCGGCGCAGTTCACCACGGAGGCGGCGGCGATGGGTCCGGCGCTCGTGTCCACGCCGGCGACACGGCCGCCCGCGAAGCCGGATGCCGGTCACCTCCCGGTTCAGGAAGAAGCGCGCGCCCTCGCGCTTGGCCGCCGCCGCGAATCCGGAGGTGGTCATGTGCGGGTCGGCGTACCCGGCGCCGGGCTCCCACGCGGCGGCCACCAGGTCGGACGCGGCGGCGCCCGGGAGCAGCTCACGGATCTCCTCGGGCGAGACGACACGGGTGTCGATCCCCACCGCCTGCTGGAGCGCCACGTTCTCCCGGAGTCCCTCCCCGTCCTCCGCGGGCACGAGCACCAGGAAGCCCGCGTTCACGAAGCCTGACTCCCCACCCACGCGCTCCCCGAATTCGCGGAAGACGTCCAGGCCCCACCGCGCCATACGCGCCGTGACCTCGTTGGAGTAGTGCTGGCGCACGATCGCCGAGGACCTCCCGGTGGAGCCGGAGGCCAGAGCGCCCTTTTCGACCAGGGCCACGCTCACGCCCCGCCGCGACAGCTCGAAGGCCGTGGCGCACCCCATGATGCCGCCACCCACGAGCACGACGTCGAACGTCTCGCTCATCGCGCGCCCTCCGGACCGCTCAGCCAGCGCATCAGGTTCAGGAGGAAGCGGGGGTTCTGGGCGGCGATCGGGTGGTTCATCCCCATCGGCGCGCGCTGCGCACCGGCGAGCTGCGCGGAGAACATGGCCGCCTCTCCGAAGACCGCCACACGCCCCCGTCCGAATTCCGCGACCGCGCCCTGCGACCACCCGCCCACGTCGACGTGGGGGGTGTCGTCGTGGAAGGTCCAGGCCGTGTCCGGCTCGAGGGAGACGACGCCCGGCCGGAAGGTGAGGAGGGAGGTGGCGCCCGGTGCGGGACGGAACGCCTCACCCGTGAACGTCGCGACGGAGTCGATGCGTGCTCCGGGCCGGCCACCGTCCGTGATCGCGTGTCCCGCCAGGGAGCCGTCCGAGCGCCGGAAGATCAGGGGGCCGCCGCCCCGGGCGCCCTCGAGGGCGAAGCCGTTGCGCAGCTCGAAGCCGAACGCCGCCGCGAGGTCGTGGGCCGCCCCCGGGAAGGGCATGTGGTCCGCGATGAGCAGGAGCGAGCCGCCCCCGTCCACCCAGGCGCGCACGGCCTCGATCTCGGCGCGGGTGAACGCCGAGGGCGTGGGGAGCGTCCAGTCGTCGGCGAGGGCGTTGCGCTCGGCCAGGGCGTTCGCGATGACGAGCACGTCCACGCCCTCGAGCGCCTGCGCGCTCAGGGGCTCGTCGGAGCCGTCGACCACGTAGCCGTCTCGGCGAAGCAGCCGTGCGAAGCTCAGGTAGCGGCCGTCCACGGTGTGGAAGTCGTGGTGCGCGCCGTCGATGGCGACGTGCGGGCCCGTACCCGACGCGAAGGCGGGCGGACCGACGTCCGGGGCGAAGGCGGAATCGGCGACCTGCTGCGCGGAGGACGGCGCCGCCGAGAGGACGAGCGCGAGCGCGGCGGCCACCGTCGGAACGACGGGATACGGTCTCATGGCGAAGAAGATAGTCGGGGCGCGCGCGCGCGCGACCGCCCCCGCGTCGCTACGCGGCCGCCGGCCGCCTCAGCTCCACGGTCGTCGCCAGGAGGAGGAGGGCCACCACCACGCTCGACGTGATGCACCACATGCAGGTGGCGCCGATCACGAACGGCTCCAGGAAGGTCAGGTAGACCGAGAAGGCCGTGGCCGCGAACGCCATCCCCCACCGCAAGCGCAGCGCGCCCCTCCGGGCAGCGGGTGGGCCGCTCCGGCCGAGGCTCCACGTCGCCAGGATCGCCGCATAGCCGAAGAGCCCGAGGATCCCCACCGGAAGCACGCCGAAGAGGTGCGCGTACGCACTCTGCTGCACGGCGTTGCAATCCCCCACCGGTCCGCATACGGCGCTCTGGCCCGTGACCTCGATGAAGGAGAGGTACGCCGCCACCCCCATCCCCACGACGGAGAGAAGCGGCACGAGCCACGGGGGTATCGAAGGGCGGCCGATCGAGGGCGCGCGCGCCAGCCGGACGGCGACGCCGAGGGAGAGCACGAGGCCGAGCAACACCACGATCGCGACGCCGTTGCCGAGGGGGTCGCGCAGGAGGCGGTCGACCACCGACGGCCCCTCGTCCATGCCGCCCGGCGTAAGCGAGCGCGTGACCCCCGTCGTCGGCGTTTCGGCCGCGGGCGCCTCGGTCGCGGTCGTGTCCCTGGCGGTCGCCTCCGTCGCGGGGGCGCCCGTCGCGGGCGTGTCCGCCGCTGGTTCGGGCTCCTCCTCCAGGAGCCCCTGCGCCGCCAGGGCTTCGCGCAGCGTGCCGACCTGCGGCCAGTCGACGCCCTCCCCGGCGAGCGCCCGCTCGATGATCCCGGGAAGGCGCTCGGGGATCTCCTCCGAGCCGATCATCACCTCGTCCCCGGCCACCAACAGGGGCACGCCCACGTCCCCCTGGGGGATCCCGAAGTGGTCGGCGGTGGCCTGGAGGAGCGCCTGCCCCCTTCGCGACGACACGTCGATGCCGACGATGACGAGCCGATCGCCGTACCGATCCACCAGCGGAGGCAGGTCCTCCGTCATCACCTTGTGGCAGTGCGGACAGGTCGGGGAGTAGAAGAGCACGGTTCGAACGACGGCGTCCTGGGCGGAGGCGCGCATCGGTGCCGTCGCGCCCGCTACGGCGAGCGCGAGCAGAAACGGGAGGGTCGGCGGCATCCGGACCGTACGCATGCTGCGCACTCCCGCGACTCGGCGACCTGTGGCGGCATCCACGCGGCGCACCCCGGGGGGAGCCGCCGCGAAGCCCCTAAATGTCGCCCTTTCGGGCCGCCTCCGCGACATGCTCCGCGGCCCGGAACGCCAGCGCCGAGATGGTCATGGTGGGCTGGCCGCGCCCGCTCGTGACCAAGCTGCTCCCGTCGCAGATGAAGAGGTTCGGAACCTCGTGCGTCCGGTGGTACCGGTCCACCACCGACGACGACGGGTCGTCGCCCATGCGGCAGGTGCCCAGCAGATGGAACCCCACGTTCTGCTCCTGGGCCGGGAAGGACCAGGTTCGCCTGGCACCCGCGGCCTCGAGGATCTCCTTGGCGCGCTCCTGGAGGAAGTCGACCATCTTCAGGTCGTCGGGGTGGTCCCTGTACGTGACGCGAACGACCGGTCGCCCGAAGCGGTCCTTCATCTCGTCGTCCAGCGTGATCGTGTTGGTCTCCAGCGGAAGCGACGTGGAGTGGGTCGCCACCATCATGCTGCGCGTGAACTCATGGGAGAGGAAACGCCGCAGCTCCGGGCCCCGGAAGGGGGCGTCCGGCGGCATGCCCGCCAGGGCGAACAGGATGGGGGAGTTGAAGATCTGGCGCCCGTCCATCCCGCCGCCGCCGTAGAAGCCGCGCGCGGCATCGGACGCGTACCAGTCGGTGCAGACCCGCGTCACCTGCACGCTCTTGTACTCGTTGAGAGGCTCGTCGAACAGCGCCTGGACGGAGCCGTTGCCGTTGAACATGAGGTGCTTGCCCACCACCCCGCTGCCGTTGGCCAGGCCGTGCGGGAAGAGGCTCGACTCGGACAGGAGCAGCAGGCGCGGCGTCTCGGCACCGTTGGCGCTGAGCACCACGGCCTTCGCCTTCTGGGCCTGCTCGTTTCCGTCCCTGTCGAAGTAGACCACCTGGGTCACCCGCCCCGAGGCGTCGGTCTCGACGCGGTGGGCCGTACACTCGGACCGGATCTCGCACCTTCCCGTGGCCTCGGCCTCGGGAATCATGGACGCCAGCGTCGACGACTTGGCGTTCATCTCGCACATGAAGCCCATGCAGAAGCCGCAATGCACGCAGGCGCTCCGGCCCGGCCGGGCCTCGGACAGGATGGCCATGGGCGCCGGGTAGGGCTGGTAGCCCATCGCCCGGGCGCCCTTCTCGAAGAGCACGCCCGACGACTTCACGGGGAGCGGCGGATGGGGATAGCCGCGCGAGCGCGGCGGGTCGTTCGGCCCCGGCGCCCCCGAGACCCCCACCTCCCAATCCACCCTGGTGTAGTACGGCTCCAGCTCCTCGTAGGTGATGGGCCAGTCCGCGAGGGCCGTGCCCGGAATGGCGCCCAGCCGGCTCCGCTCGTTGAAGTCCACGGGGCGGAAACGCCAGTAGTTGGCGGTGAAATGCGCGCTGCTTCCCCCCACGGTGTGGGCGTAGAAGGCCGGAGGAAACGGCCCCTGCAACGGGGCCGCCTCGTCCGCCGCCGTGGTCCGGAAGGTCTGCGGATCGTCGCCCGCCAGCGCGTTCTGGATGGCGATGTCCAACTCGTCGTGGCTGACGTCGGCGGCCTTCCGGTACGGCCCCTGCTCCAGCACCACCACGCTGAAGCCCGCTTTGGAGAGGTCACGGGCGATGACGCCGCCCGCCGCCCCGGACCCGACGACGACGAAGTCCACCTCGTCCCGGGTCTGGTAGCTGCGCCCGAAGGGCACGGCCCCCGCCAGGAGCGCCCGCCGGCTCAGGGGGACGCTGCGCGTCCGGGGGCTCACGCCTCACCTCCGCGGGTCGCCGGGTCGTCGTAGTAGCCGAACGGCGGCTGCCAGGCGTGCCGGTCGTCGAAGCCGATCATGGCCCACCCGGCCTTGTCGAGGTTCCCGCCGTGGGACGGGTCGGCCAGCACCCCGAACATGACCAGCGTCCACAGGGGAAAGACGGCCTGGGGATCGGATTCCGACAGCTCGTCCAGGAGCGCGTCCTGCCCGTCGGGCGCCAGGTCGGCGAAGCCCCCTGCGCCGGTCTGCGCCTCTCCCGCCTTGGCGTCCAGCGTCTTCACCGCGGCCCTCACGTCCTCGAGCTGTCCCGGCTTGTCGGCCAGGAAGTGATCCATGAAGACCACGGCGCCCATGGCCACGGCGCCGGGCTCCTCGCCGTCGGCGGGGAGGATGCGGTCGGAGAAGGACTCGAGCGTGCGTCGCTCTCCGTCCTCGAGGACCCTGGGGCCCTCGCCCGTCTTCATGGCCTCGGCCGCAGACTCCGCCGCCTCGCGGCAGCCGGCCAGGCCGAGGGTCATCCAGGCGCCCAGGGCGCCGGCGCCCGAGAGCTGGATGAAGTGGCGACGGGAGGGGAACGCGTCGAGCATGATCGGACTCCGGGGGCAGGACGAGGGGCCGTGGCGCACGCCCCCCCTGGGGTGTCGTCGGGGCCCACGTTATCCCCGGAGGGGGGCCGGAAGCCAGCACGGCGAGCGCGGGCCGCTTGCCCCGCCCGCACCCGCGGCCCCAGCATGCGGACACCACCCGACCCGGAGAAACCCATGCGCCCCCTCACGCTCGCCCTCGCGGTTGCGCTGATCGCCGCCGCTCCCCTCGCCGCCCAGAGCGCTCCCGGCGTGACCCACTACGTCCGCTACCAGGTCGACGGGCGCACCGCGTGGGGCTCGCTCCAGGGGAAGCGCATCCAGGAGATCGACGGTGACCTCTTCGGTCGGCACCGCACCACGGACCGATGGCTCGACCTCTCGGACGTGAAGCTCCTGCCGCCCACGGACCCACAGAAGGTCATCGCGGTCGGGCTCAACTACCAGAGCCACCTGGGCGAGCGCGACCCGGCGGCCTACCCCGGTCTCTTCGCCAAGTACCCGACCTCGCTGGTCGGCCAGGGAGACGACATCGTACGCCCGCCGGACGCGAACAACCTGCACTACGAGGGGGAGATGGTCCTCGTCATCGGCAAGACGTGCTCGAACGTCTCCGAGGCCGAGGCCCCCGGGTGCATCTTCGGCATCACGGCCGGCAACGACGTCTCCGAGCGCGATTGGCAGGCGGCCGACCTCCAGTGGTTCCGCGCGAAGGGATCGGACACCTTCGGGCCGGTCGGGCCCGTCATCGCGGTCGGCCTCGACCCCGACGACGTGCTGGTCGAGACGCGACTGAACGGTGAGGTCCGTCAGCACCAGCGCACCACGGACCTGATCTTCAACACCTCGGAGATCGTCAGCTACGTCTCACGCTACGTCACGCTGAGCCCGGGCGACCTCATCTTCACGGGTACCCCCGGGAGCACGAAGGCGATGGCGAACGGCGACGTGGTGGAGGTCGAGGTGGAGGGCGTGGGCGTCCTGCACAACACCGTGCGCGGCCGGTGAAGGGCCGCGGGGAGGTCGTCGCCCTCCTCCTGGTCGGAGTCGGCGCCGTCCTGGTCTGGCGGGGATGGAACGTGCGCTCGACGGGGCCCGAGCCGATCCGCCTGGTGCCCGTGCCCGTCCTCGCCTTCGACGTCGGCGGAACGCTCACCGACGCGTGGGCCGACTTCGACGGCGACGGCGATCCCGACCGCTTCGTCGGTTTCAACGGCGCGCCGAGCCGACTCTACCGCAACGACGGCACCGAGGGGTTCACGGACGTGGCGGGCTCGCTGCACCTCGTCGTCGAGAAGCGCGTGCGTACCTCCGCGTGGGGCGACTTCGACGGCGACGGCGACCCCGACCTCCTTCTGGGCTACGCGGCGGACGCGCCCGCCCTCGCGCTGTGGAGGAACGACGGCGTCGCGGGCTTCGTCGAGGTCGCGGCCGAGGTCGGGCTCGTGGTCGATTCCGTCGCGACGCGCCAGGCGTCGTGGGTGGACGTGGACGGTGACGACGACCTCGACCTCTTCCTCGCGCTGCGCGACGCGCCCAACCGGCTGTGGCGCAACGACGGCGGCACCTTCACCGACGTCACGGAGGCCACCGGCATCGGCGACCCCCGCCGCTCCGTCGGCGCCGTCTGGCTCGACGCCGACCAGGACGGCGATCTCGACGTCTACGTGGCCAACATGGACGGCGACGCCAACGGCCTCTGGCTCGCGAACGGCGGCACGTACGAGGACGCGGCGCAGGCGTGGGGGCTGGCCGACGGCGGCCGTGCGCTCGGCGACGAGCACCAGGGCACCGTGCGCCCCTGCGCCGTGGACTTCGACGGCGACGGCGACCTCGACCTCTTCACGGCGAACTACGGGACCAACGGCCTCTTCCGGAATCCCGGGGGAGCGGGGACGTGGGAGAACGTCGCGGAGGCGGAGGGGGTGGCCACCGACTCCTTCTTCGACACCTGCGTATGGGGCGACGTGGACCACGACGGTCGGCCCGACCTGTACGTCAACGGGACGGTGACCGGGGGGACGAGCTACCCCGACCTCCTCTTCCGACGGGACGACGGAGCCTTCGTGGACGCGACGCCGCCGCAGCTCCACGTGGAGGCCGACCACGGCGCCACCTTCGTGGACTACGATCGCGACGGTGACCTGGACCTGGCGCTCACGGGAGCCCAGGAGACCGGCATGCACCTCCTCTTCCAGAACCTGCTCCGCCCCGAGTACGCTCGGCACGCCCTGGCCGTGCGGGTGCTCGACGGGGAGGGGCGGGCGACGCGAGCCGGGAGCGCTGGTGCGCGTCTACGCGGCCGGAACGGCGACGGCGCTGGCGTCCGCCGTGGTCGACTCGGGCTCCGGCTACGACAGCCAGAGCGACCTCCCGGTGAACTTCGGGCTCGCCAACAGCCAGCCGGTGGACGTGGAGGTGCTGTGGCCCGCGGGGGACCGCATCGTCACGGTTCGCCGGTCCGGGGTGGACCCCGAGGCGCACCGCGGAGGCGGCACTCGAGGTGCGGGTGGGAGGGTAGCGCGGCACCCCTGTCGGCCTTGTGCGTCGGCGCCTCCCGGCGCAGCATCCGGAGACGTTTCCATCACCCTCGCGGATCCGGACCATGCGACGACACCCCCGCCCTTCCGCCCTCCTCCTCCTGCTGGCCCTGGCCCTTCCGGCCTCTTCGGCCGCGCAGCAGAAACGTCCTCTCACGCTCGAGGACTACGGCGCGTGGAACCGCGTCACGCAGGCGGCGCTGTCACCCGATGGAGCGTGGCTGGCCTATGCGCTTCAGCCCAACGACGGGGACGCCACCTTCTTCGTGAAGCAGCTCGACGGCACCACGGTGCACGAGGCGACGAACGGAAGCGGCGCGGAGTTCTCCGACGACGGACGCTGGGTCGCCTTTCTGACCGAGCCGCCGAAGAAGGACGCGGACAAGCTCCGCAAGCAGAAGAAGCCCGTGCCCCGGACGCTCGAGCTCGTCGACCTGCGAAGCGGGGACACGACGACCGAGGCCGGCGTGCGCGCCTTCGCCTTCTCGGAGGGCGGGCGATTCCTGGCGGTGCACCGCGATCGGACCGACCCGGACGCCAAGCACGCCGGCTCGGACCTCCTCCTGCGCGACCTCCAGGCCGGGACCGTCCTCTCGTTCGGCAACGTCTCCGAGTTCGCCTTCGACGAAGCCGGCACGCACCTGGCGTACGTGGTCGACGCGGCCGAACTAGCGGGTAACGGGCTCTACGTCGTGGACGCGGCGGAGGGCCGCATCCGTCCGCTGAGCACGGGCGCCGCCCGCTTCGAGGACCTCACCTGGAGCGAGGCCGCGAGCGACGTGGCCGTGCTGCGCGGTGAGAAGCCCGAGGGGAAGACGCTGCGGGCGAACGCGCTCGTGGTGGCGCGAGGCATCGGCACGTCGCCCCGCGTCGACACGTACGACCCCGCCACGGACGCCGCCTTCCCGGAGGGCTTCGTGCTCTCCGAGCTGGCGAGCACGCACTGGACGGAGGACGGGTCGCGCCTGGTGGTCGGCATCAAGGAGCAGGAGGACTCCCTGAAGGACGAGGAAGACGAGGAGGAGAAGGCCAATGTCGACGTCTGGCACTGGGCGCGACGACCGCCTCCAGTCCGTGCAGATGAGGCAGGCGCAGGCGGACCGCCGCTTCACGTACACCTCCGCGTACGACCCGCAGGCGCGCCACTTCGTGCGCCTCGCCACCGAGGACATGCTCCGTGTGGACGTGGCGGGGAAGGGTCGGTGGGCCGTCGGACGGCGTGACGCCGCCTACCGCGACGACCTCGACGTGGAGGGCGGGCGCGCCGACTACGTACGGCTCGATCCGGCGAGCGGCGCCGAGGGCGTGATCGCCCAGGCCGTGCGCCGCCCCATGGGCAGCTCGCCCGACGGGAAGTACTTCGTCTACGCGCAGGGGGACTCGGTCTACGCCGTCGAGCTGGAGACGCTCGCGCGCGTGAACCTGTCCGCGAGCACCGGCATCGACTTCATGAGCCGGGAGTTCGACCAGGTCGCGGAGCGCCCGGCGTGGGGCGTGGACGGGTGGACGAAGGACGGGAAGGTCCTCCTCGACACCCGCTTCGACGTGTACGCGGTGCCGCTCGCCGGCGGGAAGGCCACGGCCGTGACCGGGGGCCGCGGCGCGCGCGACCAGATCCGGTTCCGCGTCGTGCGGCTGGACCGCGAGGCCGACTGGACCGACCCGAACGGCGCGATCCTGTCCGCGTACGGGGAGTGGACGAAGAAGTCCGGCTACTTCCGCGCCCGCCCCGGGAGCGACCCCGAGCCGCTCCTCTTCGGCGACGAGATGATCGACGACCTCACGAAGGCGAAGGACGCCGACCGCTTCGCCTTCACGCGCCAGACCTTCGAGGAGTTCCCGGACTACTGGGTGAGCGGCGCCGCGCTGAAGAGCCCGCGCAGGGTCACGGACGCGAACCCGCAGATCTCCGAGTTCGCGTGGGGAAGCCGCGTGCTCGTCGACTACGTGGACGAGCGTGGCAACAAGCTACAGGCGACGCTCACGCTCCCCGCGGGCTACGAGCCGGGGAAGCAGTACCCCATGATCGTCTACTTCTACGAGAAGATGAGCCAGCGACACCACGAGTTCAGCCGTCCCGTGTACGACGATCGGCCCCACATGTCCACGTATGCGTCGAACGGGTACCTGGTGCTCATGCCCGACATCGTCTACGACATGGGCTATCCGGGCAGCTCGGCGCTGGACGACGTGACGGCCGCGGCGAAGAAGGTCGTGGAGCTCGGCTACGCGGATCCCGCGCGCATCGGGCTGCAGGGCCACTCGTGGGGCGGCTACGAGACGTCGTTCATCCTGACGCAGACGGACATGTTCGCGTGCATCGTGACCGGCGCGCCGCTCACCGACCTCATGAGCATGAACAACATCCTCTACAAGGCCTCCGGCAACGGGAACGGCGCCATCCTGCAGTGGAGCCAGGGGCGCATGGGCGACCAGCCGTGGGACGACCCGGAGCGGTGGCGGAGCCAGTCGCCCATCGAGCACGTACCCGACATCTCGACGCCCTTCCTGATCCTGCAGGGGACGGCCGACGGCGCGGTGGACTGGAACCAGGGCCTCGAGCTGTACACCGCCGCGCGGCGACTGGGGAAGGACGTGATCCTCCTGTCCTATCCCGACGAGCCGCACCACCTGGCCAAGGAAGCGAACCAGAAGGACTTCCAGGTCCGCATGAAGCAGTTCTTCGACCACTGGCTCATGGAGGCGCCAGCGCCGGCGTGGATGGCCGACGGCGTGCCCTTCCTCGACAAGGGGAAGGAGGGGCCGAAGGGGAAGAAGGCGATCTCCGACGGATCGTAGTCGGGAAGGGGGGCCGCGGTCCTGGACGTGTGACGCCTGCCCGGCCGCCCTACTTCAGCTCGACCAGGATCGCTCCGTCGCCGTGGTCGGTGCCGTAGCGGGCGGTCGCCTCACGGCCGTCCAGGAAGCGCATGCTCTCGATCGCCTGAGCCCGGATGGAGGCCAGCTCGCCAGCGTAGCCCCGGAGCACGCCACTGACATATACGCGCACGCCCTGCTGCGCGGTGAAGGACGCCTGGCCACGGCCTCTCAGCCACCGGGGTCGCAGGCGTTGGACGGCTTCCAGTGCATTCAGCTCCGGGACCCCCGCCAGCTCCTCCGCGGTGATGACGGACGGGTTCGCCGTCGCGGAGCCCGCCCCCGCAGTCGCGCAGGACGCGAGCCCCACGGCCATCAGGAGCGCCATCGTCGCCTTCGTCCATCGGTTGGGATGCATGCCACCACCTCCGGTGTACGCGTGCCTAGGAGCCGAGGTCGACCAGAAGCGACCGGATCCTCCAACCTCCCCCTTCCTTCAAGAACGTCCAGACCGCGAACCCGGCCGCCGGGCTCCCGCCGTCCGCGTCGCTCGCGACGCGCAACCGCGCGGTGGCGAACGCCATGTCGCCCCGGACGTCGAAGTCGCTCAGGCTCTGGACGATCTCGGGCCCGGTCCGCTCCGCGAGCATCGCGCGCATGGACTCCGCTCCCCGCAGCGAGACGCCAGAGAGGATCAGCACACCGTCTTCCGTGAACGGGCCGACCATCGCGTCGACGTCCCACCTGTTCCATGCCGCCACCCAGGCGTCCATGAGCTTCCCGACGCCTTCGAGCACCTCACCACGGTACTTCGCTCGCACGTCGCCCCAGTAGTCACCCCGCTCGATGCCGGGTCGAATCTGGGCGAGCGCGCGCGTCGGAGTCCCCAGGAGGAACATCGCCGCGAAGAGGGTCAGGAACGATCGACCGAGGGGCTTCAGGAGCGTCATCTCAGGGGAGGGCCTGGTCGGTCCGCCAGGTTGTGCGGAAATCCGCGGGGCCCTGGGCGGTATAGTATCGTAGTGGTACACCCGCGCCTACCCAAGGGAGCCCCGGCCATCATGTTCAAGAACTCGCGACACGGCTCCCCCGGCGGTGTGACGACCGTCCTATTCGCCCTCACGCTCGCCGCCGCGTGCAAGACCGTCCCCGTGGCCGACCCCACGGAGCCGAACGAGCGCGACGGGATGATCCTCACCCGGGAAGACATCGCGCGCACCGGTGCGCGCGACGCGTGGGAGGCGCTGCGCTTCGGCAGCACCAATCTCAACATCCAGTTCCCGCGTGAAGGCAGCAACGCCCGCGTCACCATGCGCGGCGTCTCGAGCTTCGTCCTCAGCCCCGAGGTCCTCCTCGTGGTGGACGGCACGCACATGAGCGGCCTGGGCACCTTGCAGGACATCCGCGCCTCCAACATCGACTACATCCAGATCCTCCCCGCCCGTACAGCCGTCGTTCGGTACGGCACGGCCGGCGGAAACGGGGTCATCGTGGTGCGAACGGGGGTCCCACCTTCGCATAGGGACACGGTGCCTGCGGGCTGAACGACACTCCGCTCGCGCATCGAGCGAGGGGGCGCCGGCTTCGAGCCGGCGCCCCCTCTTCCATCGTCACGCGTGACGCCGCCTAGTTGAAGGTCGCCGACGTCACCACGCACTGCGACGGGTCGAACAGCGTGTTGTTGCCCTCGTCGAAGTCGACGGGGAACACCACGTCGGGGCCGTGATCCCCGCCCTTGTGGTACGCGCCGGACGGATAGACCTGGCTCTCGGTCCGTCCGTAGTAGTTGATCATCCGGCGCAGGTCACCGATCCGGTGAGCGGTTCCCCACAGCCACATCGCCCGCTCCGACATCACCATGTCGATCCGGGCGTCGGCCGACCCAGGATCGGTGAGCGGCGCCAGCGAGGGGCTGTCGACCCACTTGTCATAGTCGTCGATCTGGGCCGCCATCAACGTGCCCACGTTCGCCCGTAGCTCGTTCAGGATCCCGAGCCAGTCCCCGCCCGTCTGCAGCGCCGCCTCGGCCTCGATCAGACGCGCCTCGATCCCGCTGGCCAACGGCACGTTGGAGGTCCGATAGGGATACTTCCGGGTCACGAACAGGCGGAACTGCGGATCGAAGCCCCCGGCGGGGTCCTCGAACCACGGCAGCCGCGGATCCTGATTCGCGTTGTCGAAACCGTCGCCCGTGCCGCGGAAGGGCATGCCCGTCCCGTTCCCCCCTTCGTGCTGCGAGATGGAGTAGCGGCCGTTCGACTGGAGGGCGAAGAACGGGTTGTTGGCGCCGTTCTCCGAGTGCTGGATGAACCAGTTGAACGCGGTCGGCACGCTGGCCACCGCCGCCGCGGCATCCGCGAACCGGCCCAGGTTCAGCAGCGCCCGTCCCTTCCCCACCGCCGCCAAAGTGCCGCCGGGGCTGTCGAACGCCGGCAGGGCCTCCTCGAAGAGCTCCGCCGACGTGCGCGGCGGACCGTCCGCCGGGTCGGGGTTCTCGTCGTTGGCGATCGGCACGTAGCTGCAGAACGCCTCGCCGAGCGCCACGTACGTATACCCGTACAGCGCCCGGAGCACCGCGTAGTCGGGGTCCCCGGTTCCCTTGTCCGGGTGATCGGCCACCTTCTCGGAGGCGATCATCAGCGACCTGCGCGCCTGCTGCAGGTTCGTGTACGCCCCGTCGGACGTGTTGCCGTTGGCGGGCGTATTCTGGAGACGGCGGTCTGTAGCCGTCCTGGTATCGAAGGTACCGGTCGAGAAGAACTCGTCGGTGAGCAGCGCGGTGGTGGAGAGAAGCGCATCGCCACCGCTGCCGCTGTACGCCGTCGTGAAGTCACCGAGCGCGCCGGCGACCAGCACGTCGATGAAGTCGGGATCGTCCAACGTCCCCGCGCTCACCCGGTCCGGGTCCGTAACCTCGAGAAGCTTGTCCACGCTGCACGCGGCCAGCGGCACCGTAAATGCCACCAACGCCGCCCAAGCGTACCTGGACTTCTTGCGTAGGTCATTCATTGTGTCAGTCCTCGGCGCGCGTCAGAAGGAGTAGGTCAGACGGACCATGAAGAAGCGGACGGGCGGCTGCGTGTTGAACTCGCTCTGGCTGAAGTTCGCGCTGCCGCCGCCCTCCACCGTCTCCGGATCGAGACCGGTGTAGTCCGTCCATGTCGCGAGGTTGCGGCCGGAGAGCGTGACGCTCAGGCCGTTGAGCCGGGGCGCCGTGTTGACGACCGACTGCGGCATGTCCAACGTGACCGACAGCTCCCGCCACTTCACGAAGTCCGCCGATTCGACGTACCCGTAGGCGCTACCGAGGTAGCGGTCCGAGATGTAGCGGGCCTGCTCCTCGAGGGAGGCGTTCGGGTTTCCGACCGCCTCGCACCCCCGGTTGCTGCGGAAACCGCAGCGGAACGACTCCGAGTCGTTGCCCTGGTAGTTGCCCCCGCGCGCCTCGAAGAGCGTGGAA
The DNA here is from genome assembly GCA_963823035.1 of uncultured Gemmatimonadales bacterium. Lineage (GTDB taxonomy): Bacteria > Gemmatimonadota > Gemmatimonadetes > Longimicrobiales > Gaopeijiaceae > SZUA-318. The sequence continues at coordinate 175,607 of CAWGKG010000010.1, read as the reverse complement.
ACGCGGATCCAGTCGAACAGCCGCACTTCTCCGCCGAAGGACACCTGGTACGTGGGCAGCGGGGGGCCGATGTACACCGCCGTGTCCCCCAGGATGACCTCGTCGTTCGTCAGGAGGCCGTTCCCGTCCGCGTCGTTGATCGTGTAGGGCACCTGGAAGAACGCGCCGGCCGGATAGCCCTCCTTGTGCCGCTGCAGGCCACGGTTCTGCACGATGTCCTCGACGCCGCCGATGTCCAGCACCTCGTTGCTGAGCGTGGTCACCGAAGCGCGAAGCGTGAGGCCCAGGTCGTCCCTCCGGAGCGCGTCGAAGTTGAGTCCCAACTCCGTGCCGGCGTTCCGGATGCGTCCGAGGTTCTCGAAGCGGGAAGCCGCCACTCCGTACGAAGGCGGGAGCCGCCGCGAGATCAGCGCGTCCTTGGACGTCTTTCTGAAGTAGGTGAAGTCCACGCCCAGGCGGTTGTCGAACAGCGCGGCGTCGAAGCCCATCTCGATCTCGCTCGAGCGCTCGGGCTTGAGCTCCAGGTTGCCGGTGCTGCTCACCGTGATGCCGGGTACGTCTCCCGCGTCGCTGGCGACGGTGGTCGGGTTGTAGAGCGTCACGGCATCGCGGAAGTCCGGACGCAGGCCGGACTGGCCCCACGCGGTCCGCACGCGGAGCGACGAAAGGAAGCTGAGCTCGGGGAACCAATCCTCCTCACCGATCACCCACGACAGGTTCGCCGAGGGATAGAGGATGAAGCCGAAGTCCGCACCGAACGCGCTGTTGTCGTCGCCGCGCAGGGCCCCGGCCAGGAAGAGGCGGTCGCGCCAGGCCAGCTCCGTGGACACGTAGCCACCCACCTGGATGACCTCCGAGAACTCCTCATCGATGCTGAAGAGCGCCGCCGTGGTTCCGCACGACGCGGTGCCCTGCACCAGGCTCGACCCGTAGCAGCTCGTGAGCTCGCGCAAGGCGCGGTTGTAGCTCACGCCCACCGTCGTCGTCGACAGCAGGTCCTGCGCCGGGTTGTACCGCGCAACCGCCGACGAATTGAAGGTGTACGTGTAGCGGTTCTGGCGATCCGACTGCCGGAAGCCGTTGTACCACGACTCCGCGAGGTTGAGCAGACGGGGCTGGAGCGTGCGGTACGTGTGCCCGTCGATCAGATCCATGCCGCCGTTGGCGTTGAGGCTCAGCCAGTCGGCGGGGCGGTACTGCACGTTGGACCCGATCGTGAAGCGGTCCACGTCGTCGTGGATGATGTACTTCGAGTTGTCGTACTGATTCCACGAGAAACCGTAGTTGCGGCGGTTCACGCCGGGGCGGTCGCCGGGTGCCTCGGGAATGAAGTAGCCCTCGCCCAGCAGGCCGTTGAGGATCGGGCTGAAGACGCTGTTGTCGTTGCTGTTGAAGCCCGTGCCCGACTGGGTGTAGCCCGTGGTCACGGACACGTCGACGTCCTCACGGATGGCGGCGTTGAGGTTCGCGCGCATCGTGATCTTGTCGAGCGTGTTGTACTGGATGACGCCCGTCTCGTCCTGGTACTCGCCGGAGAGGTAGTACGTCACCCGCTCGTTGCCGCCACGCACGCTGGCGCCGTAGCGGTTACGGCTTCCCGTCGAGAACGGGGTCGTGCGCGGATCCGTCAACGTGTTGAAGACGGCCACGCCGTCCTGGGCGCAGTCGCCCGCCGCCGCCGAGCGGTTGGGGCAGCGCGCGAAGTCCGTCGAGTTGAACGTCCCGTCCGGATTGGACAGCGACGCGCTCGCGTTGCCGATCACCGAGTACGCCATGTAGTTCGCCGGGTAGTCGGTCCGGTCCGATAGCTGGCCGGTCTCTGCGTAGAAGTTCCACTCCGCGTCGCCGGCTCGCCCGCGCTTGGTCGTGATCAGCAGCACGCCGTTGGCCGCGGCCGTCCCGTAGAGCGCGGCGGCGGCCGGCCCCTTCACGATCTCGATGTTCGCGATGTCCGCGGGGTTGAGGTCGTTCAGGCGCCCGGCCTCCTGGCCGCCGACGCCGATCGACAGCGTGTTGGCGTTGCTGTACTGCACGCCGTCGACGTAGACCAGCGGCTCGTTGGACAGCGACAGGCTGTTCGCGCCGCGAATGCGGATGCGCTGCGCCGTGCCCGTCGTGCCGTTCACGTCCTGCAGGATCACGCCTTCCGAGCGCCCGGACAGGAGGTCCGAGATGCTCGTCACGGTTGCGGGCTTGATCTGGTTCACGTCGATGGTCGACGTGTTCGTGCCGATCTCGCGAACGCGCTGGTCACGCCCCGTGACGGCGTTGACCACCACGCCCTCGAGCTGGATCGCCGAGGCCGAGAGCTCGAAATTCGCCACGGCGGACTGGCCGGCGGTAACCGTGACCGTCCGCGTCTCCTGGCTGTAGCCGATGATGACGGCGCGGATCTGAACCTCTCCCGTGGGCGCCGCGAGGATGAGGTACCTCCCCGCCTGGTTCGTCAGCGCGCCGATGTTCGTGCCGGGGATGACCATCTGCGCACCGATCAGCGGCTGGCCGGTCGCGGCGTCCATGACGGTCCCCGTGATGGTGCCCGTCTGCGCGGCAAGCGGGGCCGTCGCCAAGGCGAGGCCCAGCGCCAGAGCGGGCAAGAAGCCCTTCCAACGTTGGAAATTCATGATGCTCTTCCCTTGAGTGGGTTGGGGAGATGTGCCGGGGGGGCAAGCACGGGGGGATACCACGCACCCCGGCTGTGAAGCATACGTCTGTGGGCGGCCCTCCTTTCTCGCGTCGCGCCCTATCCGGGGAGCACCGAACTGGCGTCCGATGCGCGCCGCTCCAGGGGTAGCATGGAGGAGCGGAAAGACCCGATGGAGCCGGCACACGATGAGCCGTTTGATCACGGCTGGGCAGATGGTGCGGCAATATAGTCCGGTGAAGCCTCTCGCGCCCCCCCAATCTTCCTTGCTGCCCTCGCGCCCGCACGTATTCGAAAGCTCGACGCCCCTCACGGACACGGCGCGATGTCGCTGCCGTCGTCGTCTTCCAGTACACGATCGGCACACCGACCGGGGCAACGCGACGCGAGCCTGCTTCGGGCGTTCAACGACGCCATCGAGACGTCCGCACGCGCCGAGCGGCGCCTCTTCCGCGACTGTCGGACGGTGGGCGGCTGAGCCAGGGATGGCCTCGCCGTCACGAAGGACCACGCCCACTCGTTCAAGAAAGGCGTCCGGTTCCGGCTTCGTATAGATTGATGACGTCCTACCGGCCCCCCGAAGAAACGGATCGCCGCGCGGCGGCCTCCCGCCCCGCTCGATCCCGCCGGTTTCCCGTGCTCTCCGCCTCAGGAATGGGACTTCTCCAAATGGCTCTCCAGGACTTCCCGAGATCCTCACGACGTCGCCTCACGGCCCTCGCCCTGGCAACCGCGCTCACGAGCCTGGCAGGCTGCGGCGAGACCTCGGTCAGCGCCCCGCTTCCAGCCTCGCGCGTGGACGCCCTCTCCAACGCGACCCTCTCCGCTCCGGCCGGAACGGAGGTGGCCGACCCGATCGAGGTCCTCGTGGTAGGCAGCGACAACCAGCCGCTGCCCGGTGCCACGGTGACCTTCACGACGCAGAGCGGGTCGGTCGACCCCGCCACCTCGATGACCGACGCCGACGGCATCGCGAGCACGCGCTGGACGCTGGGGACCACCGCCGGGCAGGGCACGCTCGCCGCCACCGCCGGTAGCGGCGTATCCGCCACGTTCACGGCTACCGTGACCGCGGCGAGTCCGGCCACGGTGAGCGCCGTCGCCGGGAACGCCCAGACCGCTCCCGCGGGCACGGCGGTCCCGACGGCGCCCTCCGTCCGGGTGGCCGACGCGTTCGGCAACCTCGCGCAGGGGGTGCCGGTGACGTTCTCCGTGCTCTCGGGCGGTGGACGGGTGACCGGCGGCGTCGGCACCACGGACGCGCAGGGGGTGGTGACCGTCGGAAGCTGGGTCCTCGGGTCGGCGTCCGGAGAGCAGACGCTCGCCGCCCGCGTGGAGGCCGGTGGGGTCGTGAACAACCCCGTGGTCTTCACGGCCACGGCGACCACGCCCACCGGCTCGGCGATGGTGGCCACGGCCGGCAACGGCCAGCAGGCCACGGTCGGCCAGCTCGTACCGATCGCCCCGACGGTGGTCGTGCGCGACGACGCCGGCGACGGCGTTGCCGGTGTGGTGGTCACCTTCGCGGTGGCCACGGGGGGAGGAGGCGTCGTGGGGTCCCGGCAGGTGACGGACGCCACGGGGATGGCCACGGTGGGCGGGTGGTTCCTCGGCCCGCTCCCCGGCTCGAACACCCTGACGGCCTCCTCGGCCGGCCTTCCGTCGGTGACCTTCACGGCTACCGGGGTCGGGGGGGTGGCGACCACCATGGTGGCGACCTCGCAGACCAGTCAGACCGCCACCGCCGGCTCGGCGGTCGCCGACCCGCCCAGCGTGATCGTGCGCGACGCGGCGGGCATCCCGGTCGCGGGTGTACCGGTGACGTTCGCCGTGACGGCGGGCGGAGGCACGCTGGTCGACGCGAAGGACACGACCGACGTCAACGGGGTCGCTTCCGTGACGTCCTGGACGCTCGGCACCGTCCGCCGGGACGAACACGGTGAAGGCGACCGCGACCGGCCTGCCGACGGTGACCTTCAACGCGACCGGCGCCGCCGGCACCGTGGCGGAGATCGAGGTTTACGCCGGCACCGGCCAGGCGGCCGTGCAGGGAACGAGCGTCGCGGTCGCCCCGACCGTGCTCGTCACGGACGCCGGAGGGAATCCCGTGGTCGGTGCGGCGGTGACGTTCGCCGTCGGCCTCGGGGGTGGGGCCGCCACGGGGACGAGCCAGCTGACCGACGCGCAGGGACGCGCGGCCGTGGGTAGCTGGACGCTCGGCAGCGGCGCGGTCAACACCCTGACCGCGACCGTCGCGGGCTCGGGCATCACGGGCAACCCGGTGACGTTCACGGCTCAGGCCGCGACGCAGATCACCGTCTCCGGCGTGCCGTCCAGCCCCGTCACGCTCGGCGCCACCTTCGCCATCTCGGTGCAGCTTCGTAACTCCGCGGGCGCCGCCGTGCCGCTCCAGGGCGTTCCGCTCACGATCGCGATCGCCTAGCGGCGCGGGCACCCTGACGGGCACGAGCCCGCTGGTCACGAACGCGAGCGGGGTCGCCAACTTCAACGACCTCGTCGTGAGCGGAGCCGCCGGCGCCCGCACGTTCATCATCACGGGCACGTCGCTGGCCTCGGCGACGACCGTCGCCATCACCTTCAACTGACCTCCCCATGAGACGCGAATCGATCGACAGGACGATGGCGCTGCTCCGATCCCTCTTCGTAGCCACCGGGTTGATGATCCTTCCGGTGTCGGGGGCACGCGCCCAGGAGGCCGACGGCGGACCCTGGAGGATCGGCGCGTGGAGCGGCGCCTACGTGCCGTTCTCGTCGCTGATCAAGGCGGCCGACACCGACGATACGGGCCTCGCGGCCGGCCCGGCCTTCGCACTTGGAGGCCCGCTACCGCGTGATGGGCTCCGTGTCGGCCTTCGCCAACGCGACGGCGGCATTCGGCACGATCCGCCCGGGAAGCGCGATCCGACCGGCGGTGGTGGGTCCGTCCGCCCGAGCGACGCTGGTGGCGGGCACGGCGGGCATCGTCCTGACCGGCACGGGTTGGCTCGGCGACTACGTCGAGCCGACGCTCCGGCTCGGAGGAGGGTTCAAGGCGTACTCGTTCGACCTGACCGACGCGGAGCGCCAGATCCGACCCACGGCCGATCTCGGGATCGGCTTCGTGGGCGTCGGTCTGGGCCCCATCGACGTGGCCGCCGAGGTCCGCTACCTCCCCAGCACCTTCGACCAGGCGAAGTTGCCGACGCGTGGCATCGCGACCCAGGACCAGCGGCAGAGCGACCTGATGCTGTCGATCGGGATCGGCATCCGACCCTAGCCTCACCCTTCGCCCTCAGAAGACGTCCAGGTCCCTCCCCGAGCGGACGTCTCCCGGCGTACCCGGCGGCGCGGATCTCCCCCACGAGCCCCTCGTCGTCCGTGCCCCAGAAGAGCTGGTGGTAGAGCACCAGCAGCTTCGGGCGCGCGCGCGCGGCCAGGGCGGCCAGCTCGGTCGTGGACGTGTGGAAGGCGCGGTGGTAGCGCTGCCACTCCGGGGGGCGGCCGGAGAAGCGCTCGGCGCTGTACACCTCGTGCACGAGGACGTCGCAGCCGTTGCACGCGTCCGCCAGCACGTCGGTCGGCGCGGTATCGCCCGAGATCACGATCGTCCGGTCGGGGCCCTCGAAGCGGTAGGCGTACGCGTGCTCCCACGACCCGTGCGGCACGGCGATCGCCCACACCTTCACGAGGTCGTCCTGGTAGACGAGGCCGGGTGCGACCTCGTGCACCACGGAGCGGTACGCGTCGCGGTTGGCGTCTCGGGGCTCGAGGCCGTCGCGCCGGATGCGGATGTCCTCCGCCCACGCCGCTTCGATGTGCTCCATCATCGACGCCGTGCCGGGAGGGCCGTACACCTCCAGCGGATCGGGCCGGTCCAGCACCCACGGGGTGAGGAGGAGGTCCGGTAGCCCCACGGTGTGGTCGGAGTGGAGGTGCGTGAGGAAGACCCGGTCGAGGTGCCCGGGCGCAAGCGCGCCGATCCCACGGTCGCGCGCCGCCTGCGCGGCGCGCCGCACCACGCCCGGCCCGGCGTCGACGAGGTAGGCCCGGTCATCCACCACCACGGCGGTGGCGGGCCCCGAGCGCTCGGGATCGGCGTTCGGCGTCCCCACGCCGAGGAGTACGAGACGGGTGCGGGGTTGCTGCGCGTCGAGCCCCGGGGCCGTCGCGGACAGCGCGATCGTCGACGCCAGGCAGCGATCGCCGCCCACGGCGATCCAGGCCGCGCGAGCGCCCCGCCCATCCTCGCCCCACGCTCCTCACCCGCCGAGCTCCTTCTTCCGCTCGAGCCAGCTCACCCCGCTCATCCAGTCGGCCGCCGGCTCACCCTTCAGGTAGTGTGCGAACCACTGCACGATGCGCCGGTGGTAGTCCTTCTGGTCCTCCTCGCGGCGCAGGCCGTGGTCCTCACCCGGGATAGACGAGGAACACGAGCTCCTTCCCGGCACGGCGGGCGTAGTTGTAGAACTCCACGCCCTGACGGAAGTCCACCGTGCCGTCGTCGTCGCCCTGCATGAGCAGCATGGGCGTGTGCAGGTCCTGGATGTGCGCCACCGGGGAGTTGCGCACGTGTGCCTCGAAGTCCTCCCACGGCGGCACGCCCATGCGGGCCTGCCCGGTCTCCCAGTGGCCGAACTCGGGAAAGCCGGGGCGCCAGTGCAGCGAGCCGGGCATGCTCAGGAAGTCCGTGAGCGGCGCGCCCGACACCGACGTGGCGAAGATGTCCGTCTGGGTCGGGATGAAGGCCGCCTGGTAGCCGCCCCACGAGTGGCCGATCAGCCCCACGCGGTCGGCGTCCACCAGCCCCATGTCGACGATCTTCGCGACCGCCGGGACCACCGCGTCCACCGCGGAGATCCCCGGCTCCCGCGGACGGTAGACGATGTCCGGCTGCAAGGACGAAGTAGCCCTCCTGCGTCCACGCCTGGAAGTCGTAGTAGTCCCGCTCGGACGGCACCTCGTAGCGGTGGACGCCGTCGGAGAGCAGCTCGTACGTGTACACGATCATCGGGTATTTCCGCCCCGCCTCCCACCCCGCCGGATAGAGCAGCGTGGCCTGCAGCGGCACGCCCGCGCGGCTGGTGAAGTCCACCGTCTCCGCGTGCCCCCAGGCATAGTCGCCCTGGAAGGGGTTGGTGTGCGTCACCTGGCGCGCGCCCTCGAGCCGCGGCCCGCCCACGAAGACGTCCGGGGAGTCGTCGAAACGCTGGGCGACGTAGGCGTACAGGTCGGCGTCCGCAGCCTTCGTCAACCGGGCGAGCGACGCGTCCTGCCACACGAGGCGGTGCACGTCGCCTCTCGCGGCGTACCCGCCCTTCGTCTTCCGGAGATCGACGCGCGCGAAGCCCGAGCGCTTCGTCTTCTTCCCGAAGAGCGAGAGATAGAGCGGCTCGGAGGAGTCGAAAGAGTCGGCGTCAGGATCGAGCGATACGACGCCGTACTCGATCTCCTCCGCGGCGCCGTCCGTCAGACGGTTCCCGCCGGATCCGTCCGGGCGCACGGCCCATACGTCCAGGCGGTCCCGCAGGAGCACGGCCGCCTCCCCGTCGATCCAACCGAGCGGCCGGAAGCCCTGGGGCGGCAACTGCATCACCGGGTAGTCGTACGTCCGATCCGCGAAGTCGCCGTCGAGCGTATCGGTGAGGTTCGCGGTCTCGCCGGTGGTCAGGTCGAGCGACCACCAGTCGTCCCCCTGGAAATACAGGAGGTAGCGGCCTTCCGGGCTACCCGCGTACGCGTAGCGCACCTTGTCCAGCAGGCGCGTACGCTCCCCCGAGCGGGTGTCGATGCGATAGACGTCCTGCCAGGCGCGCCCGAACATCACATCCCGCTCGTACGGCTTCTCGTCGAACTCGATCGCGTCGCGGCCGCCTTCGAGGAGCTCCGTCGTCGCCATCAGGTCCGTGCCGAGCTGCACCACGCGTCCATCGTCCACGCGCCAGGTGGCGAGCAGCGTACGCGCGAGATCGCGGTCCTCCTGGGCGCGCTGCATGGGGATGATCCGGGCGTCGTCGGTCGTCCACACCTGGACCTCGGAGCGCTTCTCCTCGTCGGGTTCCTCCGTCTCCCCCGCCTCGTCTCACGGACAGGGAATCCGCCTCGGTCGCTTCGTCCGCCGCGTCGCTCCGCTCGCGGGGCCGGAGTCCGATGAACACGGAGCGTCCGTCCGCGGACCACTCCGGCTCCATCGAGTCGGCGATGCGCATCCCCTCCGGGAAGCCGGGCGCCGCGTCCGGGTCGAGCACCAGAGGGGCCGCGGCCCTTCCGGAGAGGTCACGCCACACCAGAACGACCTGGGTGTCCTCGTCGAACCCCTCGTCCGAGCGTGCGCGCAGCACGGCGAGGTCGTCGTCGTCCTCCCGCCAGGTGAGCTGGGCGTACTCCGTGTCCGACCGGTCGAGCACGCGCAGCGTCCCCGTGCCCGGATCGAAGAGCTGCACACCGCCGCCGGACCCGGAGGCCGTACGGAGCGTCGCCGCGAGCAGGTGGCCGGTCGGGCTCCACGCCCAGCTGTCCACGTTCCCGAGCGGGACCTCCGCGCCCGTGGCGAGGTCGTGAACGACGAGGTCGCCCGCCTCGTCCTCCCCGCTCCCCTCGCGGTACAGCGCGAGGTAGGCCCCGTCGTCGCTGAAGTCGAAGTCGGTTGCGCCCTCGAAGGTGGTGTCCCGACGAGCCCTCAGGTCGAGCAGCCCCGTGCTCTCCCGCGCGTCGTCGTCCTTCTCCTGCTCGGGGGAGAGGCCGATGGCATAGGCGAGCCAACGGCCGTCGTTGCTGAAGGTGGCATCCGAGCCGAAGGGCACGACGCGCGCGCTGTCTTCGTCGAGGGCACGCACCCGCAGCTCGTCCTTCTGGTCCACCCGCCGAATGTCGTAGGCCAGCCAACCCCCGTCGGGCGAGAGCTGCGCCCGCCCGAGCGTCTCCCACCGGCCGTAGTCGGCCGGGGTGAGGGTGGGCTTCTCCTGCGCACCGGCCGGAGCCGCCGCCAGGATGGCCGCCACCACCGTCGCGATTCCCTGCGCCATGCGCCTCACCACGCTTCCACCCTCCCCTGGGATGTGAAGTAGAGCACGCGCTCCTTGACCGGCTCGCCGGTGAGGCGCGCCCATGCCTCTGCGTACAGGTCGACCTGACGGCGGTACGCCTCCAGGCGCGTCCGGAACGCCGGATCCGTGCCGACGTCGGTCTTGTAGTCCGCGATCACCCACCCGCCCTGTTCCCGGAAGGCGAGGTCGATCACCCCCTCCAGCACCGCGCGGCGCGGACCCTCCTCCTGGCCGCCTTCGGACCCGGGCTCCTCGCCCTCTTCCGGGGCGGACGAGGGTGCCTCCTCGGTCGCGGTCCCGAAGAGATCCAACTGACGCAGCGGTCGGGCGTCCTTCGCGGGCGCACCACTCGGCTCCGGCGGTGGCCGCTCGGGCGCGCGCGTCGCGCCGGGCGCCGCGAACGGCACCTCCACCAGCACCCGCCCCGCCGCCGCCGCGCGCCGCCAGAGCTCGGAAGCCCGCACCGAGCGCACGAGCGCGAGCAGCTCCTCGACTTCGCGAGGCTCGCCGTGGTCGTCCAGCGGCCGGCCGTGTTCCACCAGGAGCGCCCGGCACGCGGCGCGCAGCGTCACCTCGGAGTCGTCCGTCGCCGCGGCAGCCAGCGCTCCATGAACGGCGCTACCCCACGAATACCCGCGGAACGCCTCCCGCAGGGCCACGGGAGGCAGCTCCCGCGGGGAGACGTCCTCGGGCGTACCGGACTTCGCCACCTCCGTGACCGTCACGTGTCGAAACGACGGCTCGGCCATCCGGCGCACGCGCGCCCCGGCGGCCTGGACACGCTCCCCCATCTCCTTCGGCGTGACGCGCAGCTCCTCCCTGGGTCGCGGCGCACGCGCCTCGAGCGCCAGCTCGGTTCCCTTCTCCACGAGCCAGGCGTCCAGTGGGCTCCACGCCGAGGCCCCGGGCTTCGCGGGGCGGCGGGCCACCACCAGTTCGTCCCGTGCGCGCGTCGCGGCCACATAGAGGAGACGCACCTGCTCCGCGCGGTCGAAGCGCGCCTCGGCCTCCTGCTTCGCCGCCCATTCCGGAGGGCGGGCCAGGGGCGCGCTCCCGCGGAAGCCGCCCCGGTTCTCCGAGACGTCCAGGTAGCCGACCGCCACGCCGTCCGGCCGTCGCTCGACGTGCAGGTCCGGAGACACGTCGGGCGGCGAGGTCGGGTCGGCCAGCACCACCACGGGCGCCTCCAGCCCCTTGGCCTGGTGCAGGTTCATGAGCCGCACCACGTCCGGGCGCCCGGGCTGCAGGGGCGCCTCCGCCTCGGCGGCCTCCAACGCCGCCCGCACGGCGTCCAGCGCCCCCGGAAGCGAGGCGTCTCCGGCGAGCGCGGCGGCACGGACGGCGTCGAGCGCGTACACGAGAGCGCCCGCCCGGATCGCGCCCAACTCGCCTGCGGCGGCCAGGGGAAGGAGGCCGAGCTCCGGGACCACACGCCCGAGGAAGACATCCGCCGGCTCGCGGCTCGCGGCCCTCCACCACCGGTGCAGCGTCGCGAGCGCCGTACACACTTCCTCGTCTCCGACGCCGCCCGGCTGCATCACGTCGAAGGAGCCGCCGGCCAGGCGGTGGTCCACCAGCCGCTGGTGATCGAGGCCGAAGAAGAGCCCCACGAGAACGGCGACCACGAGCACCGGATCGCTCGGGTCGATCATGCACTCCAGGAGCGCCACCAGCTCGGTCAACTCCAACTCGACGCCCACCCCTGCCCCCGTCACCTGCACCGGGATCCCGCGCGCCTCCATCGCCCGGGCGTAGATCGACAGGCTCCGCTTGTTGCGGGTGAGGACCAGGAAGTCCCCGGCCCCGCGCTCGCCCAACTCCACGCGGTCGCGGATCCAGGTGGAGAGGCGGCCCGCGTCGTCCTCCGCGACGAGCGCATTCACGTCCCTCGGCGGGTGCACGCCGTACCAGAACACGCCCTCCTCGGGCGCCGGGTCCGCGGACGGGCGGGTGCGCAGCGGCTCGAAGCGTGCCTGTTCGGTGGTCGCTTCCTCCGGAAAGAACTCGGGGTTGTCGAAGACCTCGTTGACGAGGTCCCCGATCGGCGGGCGGGAGCGGAAGTTGGCGGTGAGGTCCAGCACGTCGCCGAAGGCGCGGAAGCGGGCCTTCACGAACTCGTAGAGCTGGATGTCGGCCCGCCGGAAGCGGTAGATGCTCTGCTTGGGGTCCCCCACCACGAAGAGCGCGCCCGGTCGCGGCACGGCGGTGCGCCAGTCGGCGCTCCGGGCGGCCGGCTCCCCGTCGACCTCGACCTCCGCCGCCGCGTCGTCCCCCTCCCCCCCTGCCGGCTCGGACGCCAGGAGGAGCATGATCTCGGCCTGCAGCGGATCCGTGTCCTGGAACTCGTCGATCAGCAGCCTGCGGTAGCGCCGTCCCAGCTCCGAACGCGCACCCGCGTTCCGGCGCAGCAGCCGCGCGGTCAGGAGGAGGAGATCCTGGAAGTCGAGGCGACCGACACGCCGGCGGTGCTCCGCGAACTCCTCCGCCGCCCGCTTCGTGAGCCGCAGCGCCAGCGCGTAGCGGTGCGCGTGCCACCGCTCCAGGAGACGGAGCGCAGCCGTGTCGCCAAAGCCGAAGGCGTTGGCGCGCGCCACGAGGTCCCGGGTGAGCGGCGTGTCCTTCCAGCGGTTGTACGTCGTCTTGTGCGGGCTCTTCCCGGTACGGCACAGGAGCGTCAGCGCGTCGAAGAACTCGGCGCGCCGCTTCCACCCGGTGACGTCCAGGGTGAACCAGGCGGTGCGCAGCTTCTTCTGGAACGGGTCCCATCCTCGTTCCGGCTCGCGCTCGGGCATGAGCTCGCGACCGCGCCCAACGATGGCCTCGAGGTCCCGCCGCACCGCCGCGACCTCCGACGCCGACGGCGGCCGGGTCGCCTCTGCCGGGAACTCCACGTCGGGGTTGTCGGCCAGGTGCGTGAAGAGGCGGTACAGTTGCGACGTCCTCAGGCCGGCCTCGGCGAGCTCCTCGAGCACCGGGTCGGTATCCCGCGTCAGCCGCTCGAGGTACGACTCCCAGAAGCGACGGTAGAACCCGGCCCGCTCCTCCACCGGCAGCTCCTCGAACCCAGGATCGAGCCCCACCTCGAGTGGCCGCTCGCGCAGGAGGCGTGCGCAGAAGGCGTGGATCGTCCCGACGAACGCGCGGTCGATGTCCTCCAGCGCGGCACGCAAGCGCGTGCGGGATTCCGGGTCCGGCGCGTCGTCGCCCTCCTGCCGCAGCGCGGATTCGAGCCGCGCCTGGAAGCGTTCGCGCAGCTCCGCGGCCGCCTTGCGCGTGAAGGTGACCGCGGCGATCCCGTCGACCGTGGCCGTGCCGGTGGCCACGAGCGCGGTCATCCGGTTGACGAGCTCGGTGGTCTTCCCCGACCCGGCGCCCGCCTCGACCAGGAAGTCGACGTCGAGCTCCTCGCGGATCCGGCGGCGCGCCGCTGCGTCCGGAAGCGGGAGCGAGAGGATCTTCGACTCGGTCATCCGGTGAATGTCGCGCCGTCCGCTCCGACGCGCACGGTGGTACCGTCGGCCACGCCGTCGAAGGCGGCGGGGGCCACCTCGAGGACCGGAATCGGTGCGTAGCCCAGCTCCCGCCCGACCACCACGCCCAGCGCGAGGATGGCGTCCGCCCGCCCGAGAAGCACGGCCGCGGGGGCGGTTCCCTCCCGGAGGAGCTCCAGCATGATGGCGCTCGACGAGGAGGACCCGATGGGCGCCGGCACCAGCAGGACGGTGCCGGCGATCGAGCGCCCGTGGTCCGGGTGGCGCGGGTCGGCGATCGTGCCCGCGACCGGATCGACGCCGCCCCAGAAGCTGATGGGCGCGCGCAGCCGGAGGAGCGGCCCCTCGGCCGCCCCGGGCACGAGCGGCCGGCCGGTCACGGTCGTCACCACGCCCACGCCGCCTCGTCGCGCGTCACGCGGCCGGTCTCCGCGGAGGCGACGCATTCCTCCAGGCTCCCGTAGACCACCTCGTAGCCCGTGTTGGAGGGCCCGTAGTGCGCGAACTTCCCCGAGCACGTCATGAGCACGCCGCCCCCCGCCGGCAGGATCGGCGTGACCACCACGCAGGTGTCCACGACGACGTCGACGCCGGCGTCGGCGAGCACTTCGGCCTCGCCCTCCGCGTCGAGCACCTTCAGGACGTCGCGCCCGGTGCACGCGTAGAAGGGCACGGCCATCCTCCGTCCGCGCACGAGTCGGGCCAGTCGTCGCCCCTCGTCCAGCGACAGGTGCGGACTGCCCACCGCGACCGCGTCGATGCCCTCCGCCGTCGTCGTGCTGAGACGGTCGAGGGCAGGGCGCAGCCTGTCCGCCGTCAGCACGACCGTGCGCGCGGGCTCGATCCCGCCGGTCGCGGCCTCGAGCGTTGGTGCCTCGGGGGTCACGCCCACCACGTGGAAGAGCGCGACCGCGCCGGTCGAGGCCGCGGCGGCGCCGAGCGCCTTGAGCTGGTCCTCGGTGACGGTGGTGGGCAGCCCGACGAGGGCGGCCACGTCGCGCCCCACCTCCGCCCCAAGCCAACTCCCGAGCACCGGGTAGAAGACGTCGTCGGCCGCGAGGGCCGCCGGGACCGCGGAGGCGTCCACCACGACCGTCGCGCGCCGGTTCTCCACGAGGTGGAGGCCGTGCAGGGGCGCCCGCGCGGTGAGCGCACAGCAGGCGTCGAGGAAGTCGCCGTAGCGCTCCGTGCGCGCGCCCAGCACCGAGTTGGCGAAGGCGATCGCGTTGCTCTCGCCCCACGCCACCTGCGCGCCCGTCGCCGGGCGGTGCCCCGCCTGATAGGGCGCGCACGTCCAGGTCGGCGCGCATCCCAGCGCCAGGTACGCCTCCATCTGGCGGCGCGCCATGGCCGTGCGGTGGGCGTCGGCGTGCACCTTGTCGGGGTGCAGCAGGTCGAGCGCGCCGACGTTCAGCGTGGTCGGCACGGCCACCCGGCCGCCGCCGGCCACGAGCTTCTCGGCCAGCTCCACGCCGCCGTCTCCGTGGTAGAGGCAGCCGTCGATATGCGCGGACTCGATCTCGACCAGGCGTGGGGCGCCGAGCAGCTCGGCCGCGGCCACGACGACGCGCATCGCGAGCGCCGCGGCCTCACCGTGCTCGCCGGCCAGGAGGGCGCGCTCGTGGGGGGTGAGGGACGTCTTCATGGCATGGACGCTACGCGCCCAGCCATCCATGCACCACCGCCGCCACCGCGATGCCGATGTAGTTCCCCACCGCGTTGCCGGCGAGCCCGACCGCGATGCCCGGGAGGAGGTCGGCCGTCCACCCCCGTGCGGACGCCAACGCCATCGCGGAGGCCGACCCGCCGATGTTGGCCTGGGACGCGACGGCGAGCGTACGGGGATCGAGGCGGACCAGCAGCCCCACGCCGAAGATGATCACGCCGTGCACCCCGACGGTGACGAGCGCGAACCACATCACGGGCGGCCCTACCGCGACGATGTTCGCCACCACCGACTTGGCGCCGTTGCTGGCGAGGAAGAGGAGCACGAGCCAGTTGCCGATGACGCCGGCGCCGCGGACGCGGGCGACGCGGGGGATCTGCGCGAGCACGAGCGCGATGGTGGTGAGCCAGAGCACCGAGGGCACCCCGTGGAACGCCCGGCCCATCGCCGCGGACGCCCACAGCGTGCCCAGGACGATGACGGCGAGCACCGCGATGTCGAGGATGTCCACCGAGCCGAGCGTCGCGTAGAGCCGGCCCCCGGCCTCCCCGACGTCCGGCCGCTCGATCGCCGCGTCGCTCCCGCCCCCGCGCACCCGGGACACGCGAGCGAGGACCACCGGCGCGGTCAGGCAGATCGCCATCCAGATCGCGGTCACGATCACGTCGGCCGCGACGCCGGCGGCGAAGAGGTCGCCGCTCGTGCCGAGCGCCGCGCCCACGGCTGCGAAGTTCGCGCCTCCCCCGGTGTAGGTGGCCGCGTACTGCCCGGCGAGCTTCCACGTCTCCGGGCCCACCTGCTGCGCCAGCGTCATCGCCGCGACCGCCGCGCCCACCGTCGAGCCCACGGCCCCGATCGCGAACGCGGCCAGCATCCGGGGACCCGCCTTCACGATCGTGCGCACGTCCACGGAGAGCAGGATCAGCACGATGCCGGCGCTCACCGCCGGCCCGACCAGGAAGTCGTACGCCGGCGACCGGCCCGGAAGCACACCCGTATTCGACAGCAGCATCCCGAGCAGGATGCCCACGAAGGCGGCGCCGAACGAGCGGAAGAGGTGCCAGCGTCGCTCCAGCGCGAGGGCCAGGGCGACGATGGCGGCGAGGACGAAGAAGACGGCTGTGGGGTCGGTGATCAACGCATCTCTTCCTGCGGCGGCCGAGGAATCGGCGACCGGGGAAGAGAAGGCATGGGGCGCCCGTGCGCCATCAGGGGCGCGTCGGCGCCCGCGACGGGGCGCCCGGACGCCCGCCCCGACTCACGCGCGCATGCGCTCCCAGCGTGCGCGCACCGGGTCGGGACCATACGGATTCGGGCCGGGAGTCCCGCGGAAGAACGCCATCTTCAGGGCGAACCAGATGCTGCCGAGCAGGAGGATGAAGCCCGGGATCAGGAGCACGAGCGCCTTCTCCCCGAGTAGCGGCAAGGCGATCGCGAGAACGACCCCCATCCCGATCACACCTCCGTAGTACACCGCGACGTACCACCCTGGACGGGCGAGGTCGTGCAGGCGCTTGACCGCCCCGACAAGGCCGGGGTAGAGGAGCGCGAGGCACCCGTCTACCAGCCTTGCGTCCGACGGGTCCTACCAGACGATCCCGTAGTCGTCGCCGTGGTTGCTGGAGCCGCCCCAGAACGTCCCGTGCGCCCAGTCGAAGAAGATCGCGTTGATCGGGCCCGAGGTGCGCTCCGACGTCGTGAGCGTGTAGCCCATCTGCCGGAGCCGGGCACGCACCCAGGGCGGCGTCGCGTCCTGCACGAGCATGCGCCCCGGGCTGGTCTCGTGCTGGCCGAAGGAGCCGCGCATCTGGAAGGAATTGATGTTCGCGGCCTCGGCCGCCTCCTGCACGTTCATCCCGAACTCCACCACGTCGAGGAAGAACTGGAGGAGGTTCTGGTCCTGCGAGTCGCCGCCCTGCACCGCGAAGGAGAGGAACGGCTTGCCGTCCTTCAGCGCGAGCGAGGGCGTGAGCGTGGCGCGCGGGCGCTTGCCCGGCTCGACCACGTTGTAGGGCCCGTCCTCCGCCTCCACCACGAACGACTGTGCGCGCTGGCTCATCCCGACGCCGGTGTGGCCCGCGATCACCGCCGGCACCCATCCGCCGGAGGGCGTGATCGACACGACCCACCCCTCCGCGTCGGCCGCCTGCACCGAGGTGGTGCCCTGGTAGAAGTCCTCCTCGAAGTCGGCCATCGCCTCGGGGCCGGACGCCTCCGTGACCGACTTCCTGCCGCCGTTCCACTTCGCGAGCAGCTCCGGGAAGGGGTTGGTGCCGCCCTGGTACGGGTACGGGTCCCCGGGGCCGACGTCCGGGTCGTTGTGGTCCCAGTCGATGGTGGCCGCGCGCGCCTTGGCGTAGTCCTTCGACAGCAGCCCGCGGATGGGCTCCTCCGGCGGGAAGTAGGGGTCGCCGTAGTAGAAGTCGCGGTCGGCGAACGCCAGGTTCATCGCCTGGTAGAGGGCGTGCATGTAGCCCGCGCTGTTGTAGCCCATCGACTTCAGGTCGACGTTCTCGAGGATGTTCAGCGCCTGGAGCATCACCGGGCCCTGGACCCAGTGCGTGAGCTTGTAGACCTCGATGCCCTTGTACGTGGTCTTCACCGGCTCCTCGATGTGGACCTGCCAGTCGGCCAGGTCCTTCATCGTGACGCGCGAGCCCTGCTCCTGCGCGCCGCGCACGTATTCCCGCGCGATGTCGCCCGTGTAGAAGCGGTCGTAGGCAGCGTGGATCGCCTCCTTGCGGCTCTTGCCGGCCGCGAGCGCCTCGGCCTCCGCGTCGACGAGCTTGTGCAGCGTGGCCGCGAGGTCCTTCTGGACGAGCACCTCGCCCTCCTCCGGCCCGTCGCCGCCGTCGGGGAAGAACACCGCCGCCGTGTAGGGCCACTGCTTCATGCGCTCGGCCTCGGCGCGGATGCTGCGCACGGCGTCTCCCTCCAGGGGGTAGCCCCTTCGGCCATCTCGATGGCCGGCGCGAGCACCTCGGCGAGGGACATCGTGCCCCACTCGGCGAGCATCGTCATGAGCCCGCCGGGGGTGCCGGGCGTGACCATCGCGTCGACGCCGTACTCCGGCGGGTAGCGCATCCCCTTCGAGCGGAAGTACGCCTGCGTGGCACCCGTGGGCGCGACGCCCAGCGCGTTCAGCCCGATCACCTTCTTCTGGTTGGGGTCGTAGATGAGCGCCTGCGTCTCCCCACCCCACGAGAGCACGTCCCACATGGTGGCGCCGGCCGCGAGCATGGCCGCCGCCGCGTCCACGGCGTTGCCGCCCTTCTGGAAGATCGCGGCTCCCGCCGTGGCCGAGATCGGCTTCCCGGTGATCGCCACCCAGTGCTTCCCGTGCAGCACGGGCTTCTGCGGCCGCTGGGCGTGGAGGCCGACGGGTGCGGCCGCCGCGACGACGAGGGCGAGGGCCGGGACGCGAAGGGCGGACACGAAGCGCTTCATGGGGCTCTCCTGCGAGTTCGCTGGGGGTGGGCAAGCTAGCTCGCGACCCGGGGATGAGCCATTGTGCCTCGCGCCGTGGTCCTTCGCCCCCGACCGATGAGCCCGAGCCGTCCATGCAGCCGATCGCGCCCATCCCCCTCGAGGCCATCCGCGCCGCCCGGGCCCGCCTCGCCGACACCGTGCGCGAGACGCCGACGCTGCCGCTGGACGTGGACGACGCGCCGTGCGCTCTGCACGTCAAGCTCGAGTGCCTGCATCCGATCGGGTCGTTCAAGCTGCGCGGCGCGGGCAACGCGATGGCGCTGGCGGATCCGGAGGAGCTGCGGCGCGGCGTGTACACCGGGAGCGCGGGGAACATGGCTCAGGGCGTGGCATGGAACGCACGCCGCATGGGCGTGGCCTGCCGCGTGATCGTGCCGGAGGGCGCACCGCGCGCGAAGCTGGACGCGATCGAGCGCTTGGGAGCCACGTGGGTGGCCCGACCCTTCGACGAGTGGTGGTCGGTGCTGGAGCAGCACGGGCATCCGGACGAGCGCGGCTTCTTCGTCCACCCGGTCGCCGACCCGGCCGTGATCGCGGGCAACGGGACGGCCGGGCTGGAGATCCTCGAGCAGGTCCCGGAGGTGGACGCCATCGTCGTGCCGTACGGCGGAGGCGGGCTGTCGTGCGGCATCGCGTCGGCCGTGAAGGCGCTTCGCCCCGGCGTGCGCGTCTACGCGGCGGAAGTGGAGACGGCCGCCCCCTTCGCCGCTTCCCTCGAAGCGGGCGAGCCGGTCCGCGTCGAGCGCCACCGGAGCTTCGTGGACGGCATCGGCAGCACGGGCCTCCTCCCGGAGATGTGGCCGCTCGCCTCCGAGTTGCTGGACGGTTCCATCGTGGTCTCGCTCGACGAGATCGCCGACGCGATCCGGCTGCTCGCCGGGCGGGCGCACGTGATCGCGGAGGGGGCGGGTGGTGCCTCGGTGGCCGCGGCCCTGACGGGCGCCGCCGGCGAGGGCACCGTCGTGGCCGTCGTCTCGGGCGGCAACCTCGACCCGACGGCGCTGACGACGATCCTGCGAGGAGCCACCCCCTAGGCACATCTTCGGACCGCGCCCCGAGTCCTCAGTCCTCGAACGAGCGTACCCGTTTGAGGCGCGCGAAGGCTGGGTGGAGCCCGAGGGAGAGCTGGTCGGCCGACCAGGTCGCGAGCGGCGAGTCGACACGCCCCCACCCGGAGTCCTGCGCGCGGCAGATCGCGGCATAGTCGCAGAATCGGCAGTCGTCGCTGGTCTCCGTCGGCACGAAACCTCCGCCGGCCACCACGTCCAGGAGACGGTCGAGCAGCGCCGCCACCGGACGAAGGTCGGCCGCCGCGAACGGCTTGATCTCGTTCTCGCCGCGCCGCGTCGGGAAGTGGTACTCGCCGGCCACGTCCTCTCCCCCGAGTAGCTGCTCGGCGGCCCTCGCGTAGACGGCGTGCTGCAAGCGCCGGCCGCCGTTGAAGGTGCCGGTACCCTCCTCATAGTCGTGCGGAGCGCCGGTCTTGTAGTCGATCACGCGCATGCCGTGCACGAGGTCTTCGTCCACGCGGTCGATCGCGCCGCGCAGGCGGACTTCCCCGCCCTCGAGCTCCAGAACGAGCGGGTCGCCCTCCTCGAGACCGAACTTCATCTCGAGCGTCACGCAGGGGGCCCCGTGCTCGAGCACCATGCGTACGAACGAGCGGACGTCTTCCTCGAGCGCGGCGGACTCGCGCTGCACGACGCCGTCCCCGGGTGTGGGGATCTGCTCGCGTGCCCGTGCCAGCGCCCCCCGGAGCGCCTCCAGAGCCAGCGACTCCATCGCCGCCTCGGACCGCGTGACCCCCTGCTCCATGGCCTCGCGCAACGTCTCCTCGTAGACCGCGTGCAGGAGGCTCCCGCGCTGCAGCGGGTTCAGCCACCGGTCGGGATCCAGCTCGGGATCGTCCGGCGGACGGAGGCGGAGCACCGTGCGGTAGAAGTACCGCAGCGGGCATGCGCCCAGGTCCTCGAGCCGGCTGGCCGAAAGCACCAGGTCGGCACGGCGGCGTGGGTCGAGCTCCTCGGGGAGCGGCGCCACCACGCCGTGGTGCGGTCCCGGCATTCCGGTGGTGCGCTCGCGGTGCGCGCCCATCCCACGGTCGAGGCCGGGGAACGCCTCGCGCACGGCGTCGAGCCCCTCGAGCAGCAGCCCCCCGCGCTCGAGCGCGGCCATCCAGACGTCGTCGGCGTCGAGCGCCGGGCGACCGGGCACGGGGATCGCGCAGGAGACGTCGCCCAACGCCCGGTAGAGCTCCTCGAAGGTCGGGGCGGGATCGCGACGCTGCAGGCGCAGCGCCTGCAGGAGGACCGGCGACGGAGCGACCGTGCGCGCCTCGGATGCGCTCCAGGCGCCGTAGCTCATGGTCACGCGGCCTCGCAGACGGGCCATCAGCGCCGCCAGTCGGAACGACCGCTCGCGCAGGAGCTCGGCCGATCCGGGCAGGCCCTCCCCCAGGGCGCGTCGGTCCATGTCGGAGAGCACGGGGTCCTGCACGCCCGGGCCCGGCACGCGGTCCGCGTCGAGCCCGACGACGAACACGGCGCGCCGCCCCGCGAAGCCTCCGTGCTCGAAGTCCGAGAGATGGAGATGACCGCCCTCCGAGGTCCACGGCGCACCGGGGTCGTCGGGTCCCCCGGGCTCCGGCTCGGGCGCGCGCACGCGGATCTCGAGATGCCGCCGGAGAATCGTCACGGCCGCCCCGAAGTCCGTGCGCCGACGCAGCGTCGCCTCGACGCGATCGAGCACGCGGGCGATCTCCTCCGTCGCGGCCGCGTCGGGGCTCCGCGCCCGTCCGCGCGGGGCGCGGCGCAGGAAGGCGCGCAGTCCCCGGGCGACCTCCGCGGGCGACACCGCCTCCCCGCCCTCCCCCGCCCGATCCGGTACGGAAGGCGTGGCCTTGAGCGCCGGAAAGAGGAGGAGACGCAGCGCGTCGAGCTCGCTCCGCGCGCGCTCCACGCGCCGCGCGAAGCCCTCCGGCGTCTCCCAGGGCCCGGGCTCCGCCGACTCGACCGCGGCCTGCGCCTCGCGGAGCTGGGTCCGGTAGCGGCGTCGCCCCCACCCGATGCGGAGCGCACGAAAGCGCCGGGCCAGGGCCGCGGCGGCATGCGTCCCGGCGCTTCGCGGTGGTCGCAGGTCCCCGGCCTCCAGAAGCCGCCGGATGGGCGCGGCCTGGAAGCCGCCCTCGATCCAGTCGAGGTACGCCTGGACCACGCGCCCGGGGCGCGTGCGCTCGACGGGGAGGCCCACCGCGTAGGTCACCGGAACGCGAAGCCGGGTGGAGAGCGCGTGCAGCGCCGACCCGTACGCGGCCGGGTCGGCCGCCACGATCTCGACGTCGTCCCACGCCGCGCCCTGCGCCGCGGCGCGGCGCAGCACCTCGCGCAGCTCGTCCGTGATGGAGGCGGCACGGAAGAGCTCCAGGGCTGGACCGCGTCCCGGCGCGGATGCGGGGTCGTACAGCCAGGACAGGTCACCCACCGCCGCGCCCTCGCGCCAGAGGACGGAATCGGGCGTCGCGAGCCCCACCACCGGGTCCGTGTCGAGCAGCTGCGCGCCGTGGACGGTGACGCCGTCGAGGAAGCGTCCGCTCAGCCCTCGCCGCCCCAGCCCCGGCACCAGCAGGACGACGTCGGCGCCCAGCGCGTCCGGGCGGTCCTCCGCCTGGGCGCGCCCCAGCGCCTCGATGGCGAGGGCGAGGATGGTGGCCTCGTCCGCTCGGCGCCGGTCGCGCAGCAGGCCCTCGTACCGTTCGAGCACGCGGGCCACGAGCGCGCGCTTGCGCCGGTCGCGCAGGCGCGCCTCGCGCACACGACGGGGTCCGATGCCGGCCAGTCGGAGCGCCACCACCGAGGAGTGGACCGCCTCGCGGAAGCCGACGCCCTCGGAGAGCTCCCCGAGCCCCGCGTCCGTACCCGATCTCAGCGCCCCGTCGAGGGCCTCGTCGAGCAGCGCCTGACGGTCGAAGGCGTCGATGGGCTGAAGGCCGTCGACGGCCATGGCCGGTCGCGCGAGGCGGAGGGCGAGGGGGCGGGGCGTGGTCACCTCGAAGCCCACCCAACCGCGTCCGCGGCGGGCAAGCTGGCGAAGGAGCTCCCGCCCGGCGCCGAACGTCGGCGCGACCAGCAGCTTCCGCTCGACCGGGCGCTCCCTGGCGACGCGCGCCAGCGCGTCGACCAGACGGAGGGGTGCCGTGGGCTTCACCTTGGGTGCTCCGGGGACGTCGTGACCAGGGCCGCGCCAAGATAGAGGGGACGCCGGGGAGAGGGGAGGCCACCGCTCCGGGGAAGCGCGTCGGATCCTGCGACCGGGCCGCGGTGGACGGCCCCCGTGGCGGAGCGCCGCGTGGGAGCCTAGGCTACGCCCCTTCGATCCGCTTCCCGGAGATCACGTGATGCACCGAACGGCTTCCGTCCGCTACGGCCTCCCGGCGCTTCTCCTCGCGCTCGGGTGCGCCCAGGCGGCGGCGCAGGACTACTTCCCCGGACGCCACCCCGACTGGGAGCACCGCACCCCCGACGCCGTCGGCTTCGACGCGGCCGCGCTCGGCCGGGCGATCGCGTTCGCGCAGGCGCACGAGGCGAGCTCGCCCCGCGACCTCGCGTTGAACCACCAGCTCAGCTTCGGGCGCGAGCCGCACGGAGAGCCCGTCGGGCCGTTCATCGCCCGCGGGCCCCAGGGCGGGCTCGTGGTCCGCCACGGCTACATCGTGGCCGAGTGGGGGGAGCCGGCTCGCGTGGACATGACCTTCAGCGTCACCAAGAGCTTCCTGTCGACCACCGTCGGGCTCGCGGTCGACCGGGGCCTCATCCGGGACGTCCACGACACGGTGCGGGCCTACGTCGCGCCGGTGCTCCTCGACGACGGAGACGGCGAGCCCGGCGATCAGGCCGGCCGGCGGCCGAAGCTCCTCTTCGAGTCCGCCCACAACCGCACGATCACCTGGGACGACCTCCTCCGTCAGGTCAGCGACTGGGAGGGGACGCTCTGGGGCAAGCCGGAGTGGGCGGACCGCCCGAGCGGCGATCCCTCCACCTGGGTCACCCGCCCCCGCGTCGCGCCCGGCTCGGCGTGGGAATACAACGACACGCGCGTCAACGTGCTCGCCCTCGCCGCACAGATGGTGTGGCGTCGCCCGCTCCCGGAGGTGCTGCGCGATCTGGTGATGGACCCGATCGGCGCGTCCCCCACGTGGCGGTGGATGGGCTACGACAACTCGTGGATCCCGCTCGACGGGCACATGGTGCAGGCGGTGGGCGGCGGCGGGCACTGGGGCGGCGGCATGTTCATCAACGCCTACGACCAGGCGCGCCTCGGGCTGCTGACGCTGCACGCCGGGACCTGGAAGGGGCAGCGCATCTTCTCGGACGCGTGGTACCGGATGGCCACGACGCCCACGCCGGCCAACCCCGGCTACGGCTTCATGAACTGGTTCCTCAACACCGGCGGGAAGATGTACCCGCACGCGCCGGAGTCCGCGTTCGCACATCGCGGCGCCGGCGCGAACATCGTGTACGTCGACCGGGAGAACGACCTGGTCGTGGTGGCCCGCTGGATCGACGGCGGCGCATTCGACGAATTCATCGGCATGGTCCTGGAGGCACTGCGATGACGACGCTCCCGAAGCAGCCCGCACGCGTGCGGGCGGTTGTGGTTCTCCTTCCCCTCCTGGCCGCCTGCACGGCGTCCGCGAAGCCCTCCGAGCGCTTCGACGTGGTCGAGGCGACCATCCCCGAGATGCAGCAGGCGATGGCGGATGGAACCGTCACGTCGCGTGCGCTGGTCGAGGCCTCTCTGATGCGCATCGCCACGTACGAGGAGCGCGTCAACGCGACGATCGCGGTGAACCCGCACGCGCTCGAGATCGCGGACTCGCTCGACCGGATGCGCGCGGCCGGCCAACTGCTCGGACCTCTCCACGGCATCCCGGTGGCGTTGAAGGACAACATCCACACCACCGAGATGCCTACCACCGGGGGCGCGCTGGCCTTCCGTGACTTCACGCCGCCCTACGAGGCGACGCTCACGAAGAACCTCGAGGACGCGGGCGCGATCATCCTCGCGAAGACGGTCATGACCGAGCTGGCCAACTTCATGGCGTCCGGCATGCCCGGGAACTACAGCGCGATCGGCGGCTACGGCATGAACCCGTACGACCCGCGTCGTGACCCGCGCGAGGGCCGCGACGACGGGCGTCCGGTCATGACCACCGGCGGATCGTCATCGGGCATCGGCACCGCGATGAGCTTCTGGGCGGCGAACGTCGGCACGGAGACCTCCGGATCCATCCTGTCCCCGTCCAACCAGAACATGCTCGCGGCGGTGAAGCCGACGGTCGGGCGGGTGAGCCGCTACGGCGTGATCCCGATCACCGCCGACCAGGACACGCCCGGGCCCATGGCGCGCACGGTCACGGACGCCGCGATCATGCTGGGCGCCCTCGAGGGGTCCGCGCCGGACCCGAACGATCCGGCGACGTCGACCTGCTCGCCGCCGCCGAACAACGACTACACGGCGTTCCTGAACGCGGACGGCCTGCAGGGCGCGCGCATCGGCATCCCCCGGGCCATGTACTACGACTCCGTGCAGGCGCCCGGCTCCGATCGCTTCCGCGGCGGTCTCTCCGACCAGGAGCGTGCGGTCATGGACACCGTGGTCGCGATCCTGAAGGAGCAGGGCGCCGTGATCGTCGATCCGGCGAACATCCCGAGCGTCCTCGACCCGGACTCCGCGAACAACCTGCTCCTCAACGGGCGCAGCAGCGTGCTCGACTACGGCATGAAGCGCGACTTCAACCTGTGGCTCGCATCCCTCGGCGACGGCGCGCCCGTGAAGTCGCTCACCGAGCTGCGCGAGTGGAACCTCGCGCACCGGGCGGGCGGGTCGATGAAGTACGAGCAGGCCCGCCTCGACGGCGCCGACACGCTGGACCTGGACGAGGACAAGGCGACCTACGAGGCGGACCGGGCGCGCGACCTGCGGCTGAACGGCGAGCACGGCATCGACGAGGCCATGGCGGCGAACCAGCTGGACGCGCTCCTCTTCGCCGGACCGGGCAGCGCCGGCATCGCCGCCAAGCCCGGCTACCCGACCGTGATCGTGCCCTTCGCCTTCGTGGAGAACCGGCCGTTCGGGCCGCCCTTCCCGGAAGGCTTCGTCGCCAAGCCCCAGCCGCTGCGGCGTGAGCTTCACGGGCGGAGCGTGCAGCGAGCCGCGCCTGCTCGAGCTGGCCTACGCCTTCGAGCAGGCGACGAAGCGGCGGGTGCCGCCTCCGGGGATGCCGTAGACGAGCGCCGCGTAGTATTCTGTCGCTCCGTGCACATTCGATCCGCCTCCTCGGAGCGGCACCCATGAACGCGACGTCCCGCATCTCGTTCGGCCGGGCGGGCCTCCTGGCTCGCCTGGCCTTCCTCGTCCTTCCCGCGGCGGGCGCGTTGTGCGCGGGCGGCCTGTCCGCCCAGACCCCGCCGGCCGGTACGGTCGACCCCGCGTTCCTGTCGGCCTTCAGCTACCGGAACGTGGGACCCTGGCGAGGCGGACGTGTGACCGCGGTGACCGGGGTGCGCGGCGAGCCCTTCCACTTCTACATGGGCAACACGGGTGGCGGCGTCTGGGAGAGCGACGACGCGGGTGTCTCCTGGCGCAACATCACCGACGGCCAATTCGAGGTCGGCTCGGTGGGCGCGATCACCGTGGCGCCCTCCGACCCGAACGTGATCTACGTCGGTACCGGCTCGGCGGAGCCGCGCGGCAACGTGTCGCCCGGCATCGGCATGTACCGCTCGACGGACAAGGGGAAGACGTGGGCGCACATCGGCCTGCGTGCCGCCGGCCAGATCGGGAAGATCCAGGTGCATCCGACCGACCCCGATCTCGTGTACGTCGCCGCGCTCGGCAGCCTGTTCGGCCGCAACGAGGAGCGCGGCGTCTTCCGCACGAAGGACGGCGGGAAGAGCTGGGAGAAGGTCCTCTTCGTCTCCGATTCCACCGGCGTCATCGACGTCGCCCTCGATCCGCGAAACCCGCGCATCCTCTACGCGGCGGCGTGGCGGGCGCAGCGCCTCCCCTGGAGCATGATCTCGGGTGCCATGGAGGGCGGGATCTACCGGAGCAAGGACGGCGGCGACTCCTGGCAGAAGCTCGGCGGCGGCCTCCCCACGGGGCTCTTCGGCAAGGCGGGCCTCACGGTGTCGCCGGCCAATCCGAACCGGGTGTGGGCGGTCATCGAAGCGGGGGACGAGAAGGGTGGCGTGTACCGCTCCGACAACGGCGGGGACAGCTGGCGGCGGCTCACGAACGAGAAGCAGCTGTTCCACCGGCCCTGGTACTACATGCGGATGACGGCCGACCCGCAGGACGAGAACACCGTCTGGATCGACAACGTGCTGCTGTACAAGTCCGTGGACGGCGGCGCGAGCTTCGTGCCCACCCCGACCGTGCCGCACGGGGACAGCCACAAGCTGTGGATCAACCCGGACAACCCCGACATCATGATCGAGGGCGACGACGGCGGCGCGACCGTCACGCTCAACGGCGGCCGGAGCTGGTCGACGCAGCGCAACCAGCCCACCGCTGAGCTCTACCGCGTCGCCGTGGACGAGCAGTTCCCGTACCGGCTGTACGGCGCCCAGCAGGACAACTCCACGGTGTCGGTGCCCAGCCGGCTCTCGCCCGCCGTCATCTCGGACTTCGAGCAGGAGTACCAGGTCGGCGGTTGCGAGAGCGGCCACGTCGCGATCGATCCGCGCGACCCGAACATCGTCTACGCGGGCTGCTACGGCGGGACCATCAACCGCTACGACGTGCGCACGGGGCAGACGCGGGAGATCCAGGCGTATCCGCAGAACCAGATGGCGCAGAAGATCTCCGACCTGCGCTACCGATTCCAGTGGGACGCCCCGATCCGCATCTCCCCGCACGACCCGAACGTGCTGTACCACACCTCCAACCGCGTGCACCGCTCGCGCAACGCCGGGCAGTCCTGGGAGGTCATCAGCCCCGACCTGACCACGAACGACCCGGCCTACCAGGGCTACGCGGGCGGGCCGATCACGCACGACGGCACGGGGGTCGAGGTGTACGGGACGATCTTCGCGTTGGAGGAGTCGACGCTCGAGACGGGCGTGCTCTGGGCCGGAAGCGACGACGGGCTGATCCACGTGTCGCGCGACGACGGCGCGACCTGGACGGACGTGACGCCGCGCGGCTTCCCCGAGGGTGCGACCGTCAACTCGATCGACATCTCCCGACGCACGCCCGGCCGGGTGACGGTGGCGGCGTACCGCTACCGTCAGGCGGACATGCATCCCTATCTCTGGCAGACGACCGACTACGGCAGGAGCTGGCGGCTCCTCACGGACGGCACCAACGGCATCCCCGCGGACCACTTCACCCGCGTGGTGCGCGAGGACCCGGAGCGGGATGGGCTTCTCTACGCCGGGACGGAGTTCGGCGCCTACGTGTCCTTCGACGACGGAGCGCACTGGCAGCCCTTCCAGCGGAACCTGCCGGTCACCCCGGTCACCGACATCGCCGTGCACCACGGCGACCTGGTGGTGTCCACGCAGGGACGCTCCTTCTGGATCCTCGACGACGTGACGCCGCTGCGCTCGATGACCGCCTCGACCATGGCGGCGCCCGCGCATCTCTATCCCGTGCGGCCGGCGTACCGTGCCTTCTTCGGCGGGGGCGCGCCCGGCGCCACCCCCACCGGGACGCGCACGCAGAATCCTCCGGACGGCGCGATGATCCACTATTCGCTGGCCGAGGACGTGGACGGACCCGTCACGATCACGATCACCGACGCGGCCGGCGACACCGCCGCGACCCTCTCGAGCGAGGCGCAGGCCGGGCCGGATCTGGGCGCGTTCGCGGCGCTCGCCGAGCTCTTCGGCTTCGCGGGCGGCGGCAACCTCCTGCCGAAGACGAAGGGGCTGCACCGCACGACGTGGAACCTCCTCTACCCGCAGCCCCGCCTCCCCGCGGGCACGGTGCTCTTCGGCGCGATCACCCAGCCGGCCGCGCCTCCGGGCGACTACACGGTGACGCTGAAGGTCGGCGACGACGTGCAGAGCCAGACGCTGCAGGTGCTCCCCGACCCGCGCACGAGCGTGGCGCAGGAGGACTTCGTGGCGCAGTACCGCTTCCTGAAGGACCTCGGCGGGGTCATCGAGGGGATGGCCGACCGGATGGACGACCTGCGGTCGGTGCGCGACCAGTCGAAGGATCTGGCCGCCCTGGCCGCCGACGCCGGGATCGCAGAGGCGGACGTCGCGCGCGTGAAGGCCGCGGCCGACTCGCTGGGCGGGAAGCTCACGGGCCTCGAGGAGGAGATCCAGCAGACGAAGAGCAAGAGCTTCTACGACCCGCTCGACTACCCCGGGAAGCTCACCGCCGAGCTGGCGTACCTCTACAACACCGTGGCCGGCACCGTCGGCACGGTCGATGCACCGCCCACCGACCAGGCCGTTGCCCGGCTGGGCGAGCTGCGTACGCAGGTATCCGACGTGCAGGGGCGGCTTCAGGCGGTGCTCGACCAGGACCTGGCTCGCTTCAACGACCTGATCCGCTCGCTGGGCCTCGACCCGGTCGTCCTCAAGAAGGGGGACCGGAAGCTCATCAGCTGACGTCGCCGGCGGCGGCGCCACGACCCCTACCGGGAAGGAGGTGCTGGTCATGAACAGGAAGGAAGAGCTCCTGCTGGAGTTCGATCAGGAGATGGCGACCACGAGACGCCTCCTCGAGCGCGTGCCGGACGGGGAGGGCTCCTGGAAGCCGCACGAGAAGTCCTTCTCGCTGGAGCACCTGGCCCAGCTCGTGTCGTGGATGCCGGGCTGGATCGGGCAGACGCTACGCGAGACCTCGCTCGATCTGGGGGCCGGGGCCGGCTACTCGTCGGAGACGACCGAGACGCTCTTGCGTGGCTTCGACGAGAACGTCGCCTCGTCGCGCGAGGCGATCCAGGCGGTGAAGGAGGAAGACTGGCAGGTTACGTGGGCGCTCAAGCACGGTGCCCACGAGCTCATGAGCGCGCCGCGCTGGCAGGTGGTACGCATGCACATGAGCCACCTCGTGCACCACCGCGCGCAGCTCGGTGTGTACCTGCGCCTGCTCGACGTGCCCGTGCCGTCCATGTACGGCCCCACGGCCGACGAGGGGTGGGGCGGCTAGTCCGGTAGCGCGAACGCGACGTATGTCCCGCCGCTCTTCGCCCCGTTCTTGCCACCTCCGCAGGCGATGACGACGTACTGCTTCCCGTTCACCATGTAGGTGGACGGGGTCGCGTTGCCCGCGGCGGGCAGGGGCGCCTGCCAGAGCAACTCCCCGGTGGCCTTGTCGAAGGCGCGGATGCGGTCGTCGTAGGTGGTCGCCGCGATGAGGAGGAGGCCGTTCTTCGTGACGATCGCGCCACCGTAGTTGTCGGTGCCCGTGCCGGTGATGCCCTCGGCCGCGAGCGCGGGATACTCGCCGAAGGGGATCGACCAGCGGATCTCGCCCTCGTTCAGGTCGATCGCGTTGAGCGTGCCCCAGGGC
This sequence comes from uncultured Gemmatimonadales bacterium, assembly GCA_963823035.1. Classification (GTDB taxonomy): domain Bacteria; phylum Gemmatimonadota; class Gemmatimonadetes; order Longimicrobiales; family Gaopeijiaceae; genus SZUA-318. Next base: position 145,742 of record CAWGKG010000010.1, on the reverse strand, counting down.
GGCGAGATGGCCGGGAAGCTGTCGGGGTCGAGGAAGATGTCGAAGTACGCGGTCCGGTAGGGGAGGTCGTAGGGCGTCGACGCCACCTCGTTCGCCGTCGCGTCGACGCCGGTCTCGAGGTAGCGGACGATGTCCTCGATGGCTCCCCGCCCCACCGCCGCCGCGAAGGCCGGCATGCGCCCGGTCCCCTCGCGCACGATCTGCACGAGCTGCTCGTGCGTGCGGCGCCGGCCGACACCGAGGAGCGATGGCGCCAGCGCCGTGCCCTCCCGCCCGGCGCCATGGCAACTGGCGCAATCGGCCTGGTAGAGTGATGCGTCGCTCCTCGGCACGAGCTTGAGGAGCCAGGCCATCTCGTTCGAGTTCACGTAGAGCAGCCCGGTCTCGGGGTCGAACGCCGGCCCGCCCCACTCCCCGCCCCCGTCGACGCCCGGAAAGAGGATCGTGCCGCGCTCGCTCGGGGGCGAGAACGGATCCTCGGTCCCGAACTCCTCGAAGGTCTTCAGCGCCGCGGCGTGGGCCTCCGGCGTGCGCCGGGTGAGGTCGTCCTTCGTGAGCCGCTGGCGCGCGAACGGGGGCGGCAAGAGCGGGAACGGCTGCCGCGCCGCGGTCCGCTCGCCGTCGAGCCCGCCGCCGGGCATGTCTCGCTCCTCCACGGGAAAGAGCGGCTCGCCGGTATCGCGGTCGAACACCCAGACGTGGCCGGTCTTGGTGATCTGCGCGACCGCGTCGACCGAGCGGCCACTCCGGGTCACCGTCACCAGCACGGGGGGCGCGGGGAAGTCCCGGTCCCACAGGTCGTGGTGCAGCGCCTGGTAGTGCCAGACGCGCTCTCCCGTGCGCGCGTCCAGCGCCAGCACGCTGTTGGCGAACAGGTCGTCGCCCGCCCGGTTGGCACCATAGAAGTCGTACGACGCCGACCCGGTCGCCGCGAACACCATCCCGCGCTCGCGGTCGAGCGTCACGCCGCTCCACGCGTTGGCGCCGCCGGACACCTGCCAGGCGTCCGGCGGCCAGGTGTCGTAGCCGTACTCGCCCGGATGCGGGATCGTGTGGAAGCTCCAGCGGAGGGCGCCGGTCCTCACGTCGTAGGCGCGGATGTCGCCGGGTGCGCTCGGCAGCGACTCGGGCACCGAGCTTCCGAGGATGAGGAGGTCCTCGAAGACCACGCCCGGCGAACTCGCGCTCACGCTGAGCCCCTCGACGGGACGGCCCAGCCCCTCGCGGAGGTCCACCTGGCCGTCCTTCCCGAAGGTCGGTACGGGCTGGCCGGTGGCCCGGTCGAGGGCGTACAGCCGGTTGCGGTAGTTGAACAGGACCCGGTCGCCGGTCACCACCACGCCACGGTGGCGGATCCGTGAAATCGGCCCCTCCCCACCCGTCGGGTCGAAGCGCCAGAGTTGCCGACCCGTGGCCGCGTCCAGCGCGAAGACCTGCAACTTCGGGGTGGTGGCGTAGAGCACGCCGTCCACGACGATCGGGTTGGCCTGCATCTCCGAGCCGTCGAAGGCGTCGTCCGTGTCGAACGTCCAGGCCACCTGCAGCTCCGCCACGTTGGCCGGCGAGATCTGGTCGAGTGTCGTGTAGTGGGTGTGCCCGTCGTCGCCGCCGTAGACGGGCCAGTCCACGTCGGACGGAGTCCCGCAGGAGGCGAGCACCACGAGGGCGGCGTGGGCGACGAGGGGGTGGTAGCGAGCGGGACCGGCGGATCGGGACATGCGAGACTCGGCGACGGGGGAGCCGCCAATATGGGGCGACGGCGCGGGGGCCGCTCCCACGGTCGAGCCTCGAGACGAAACCGCGAGTTGCCGAGCACGCCACCTCCGCGCCCGGCAGTAGGCGAGAAGGGGTCCGGCGTGTCGGCAACCCGCGGTCGCCGTCGCTACGATACGTCGAGGGTTACTTCACGAACAACATCTCCCTGTAGGTAGGGAACGGCCACAGGTCGTCCGGGATGATCCGCTCGAGGCGGTCCACCACGTCCCGCACCTCCGTCATCGCCGGCACGATGTCGTCCCGCATGTGGTGCGCCTTGGACGTCACGTCGTCGCCGCCGAGCTCCTGGTTCTGCTCGGCCAGGACGCCGAGCTTGGCCGTGAGCTGGTCGATGAGCTCGTTCACCTGACGCGCCGTGGCCATGACCCCTTCCGCCGCCAGCCCGACGCCGTCCGCGCTCCCGGCCGTCGCCAGCAGGTCGCTCAGGTACCGCATGGCGGCCGGCAGCACCATCGTCTGCGCCATGTACTGCGCGGTCTCACCCTCGATGTTCACCGTCTTGAAGTACTGGTCCACGTAGATCTCGAGGCGGGACTCCAGCTCGCGATGCGAGAGCACCCCGTACTTCTCGAAGAGCGCGGCGTTCTCCTGCGCGACGATGCGGGGCAGCGCGTCCATCGTGTTCGTGAGGTTCAGCAGCCCGCGGCGCTCGGCCTCCTCCACCCACTCGGCCGAGTAGTTGTCGCCGTTGAAGACGATGGGCTTGAACTCCCGCACCTCGTCGGCCAGCAGCGTGCGCAGCGCGTCCTCGAAGCTCTCGCCCTTCTCCAGCGATGCCTCCAGGCTCGAGCACATCTCGTCCAGCGACTCGGCCACGATCGTGTTCAGCACGGTGGCCGGGAAGGAGATGCTCTGCGACGAGCCGAGCGCGCGGAACTCGAACTTGTTGCCCGTGAAGGCGAACGGCGACGTCCGGTTCCGGTCGCCCGCGTGCTTGGGCAGGTTCGGCAGGACGTTCACGCCGAGGCCCATGAGGCCCCCGGCCTTGCTGCTCTTCGCCTCCCCGACCTCCGCGATCTGCTCGAAGATGTCCTGGAGCTGGTCGCCCACGAACGCCGAGATGATCGCCGGGGGCGCCTCGTTCGCACCGAGGCGGTGGTCGTTGCCGGCGTGGGCGACGGCCGCGCGCATGAGGTCCTGGTGGTGCGCCACGGCACGGAGCACCGCCGCGCAGAAGAACAGGAACTGCACGTTGTCGTGCGGCGTCTCACCGGGCTCGAGCAGGTTGTGGTCGTCGGTGCCGAAGGACCAGTTCAGGTGCTTGCCGCTGCCGTTCACGCCCTGGAAGGGCTTCTCGTGCAGCAGGCAGGCGAGACCGTACTTCCGCGCGACGCGACGCAGCGTCGACATCGTGAGCTGCTGGTGGTCGGCGGCCTGGTTCGCGTCCTCGTAGATGGGCGCCATCTCGAACTGACCGGGCGCGACCTCGTTGTGCCGGGTCTTGAGCGGCACCCCGAGCTTGTACAGCTCGAGCTCCACCTCGTTCATGTACTCGAGGACCCGCTCCGGGATCGACCCGAAGTAGTGGTCCTCCATCTCCTGCCCCTTCGGCGGCTTGGTGCCGAAGAGCGTGCGGCCGGTGGTCACCAGGTCGGGACGGCGGTAGAAGAACTCCTGATCGATGAGGAAGAACTCCTGCTCGGGCCCGAGCGTGGCGCGCACCGCCGTCGCAGGCTTGCCGAACAGTCCGAGCGCCCGCCGCGCCTGCTGGTCGAGCGCGTGGATCGAGCGGAGCAGCGGGGTCTTCTTGTCGAGGGCGTCGCCCGCCCACGAAGCGAACGCAGTGGGGATGCACAAGTACGCGCCGCTCGCGCCTTCCATCAGGAAGGCCGGGGAAGTCGGATCCCACGCCGTGTAGCCCCGCGCCTCGAACGTCGCCCGCAGCCCCCCCGACGGGAACGACGAAGCGTCGGGCTCACCCTGCACCAGCTCCTTGCCACCGAACTCCGTGATCGCGCGCCCGTCGCGCGTCGGGTTCAGGAAGGAGTCGTGCTTCTCGGCGGTCAGCCCCGTGAGCGGCTGGAACCAGTGCGTGAAGTGCGTTGCGCCCTTCTCGAGCGCCCACTCCTTCATGGCCACGGCAACGGCGTCCGCGACCGAGGGGTCGAGCTCCGAGCCGTTGCGCACCGTGTTCAGGAGTGCGTCGTACTGCGGCTTCGGGAGGCGCGACTTCATCTGGTGCAGTCCGAAGACGTTGTCTCCGAAGACGGCCTCGAGAACGACGCGCTTCTTCTTCTCGGATCCACCGTTGGTCGGCGGCGCGGCGAACGTGGCGGCCGCGAGGATGTCGAAACGGGGTGCGACGCGGGTCATGGAAAGGCAACTCCTCGGTGGGGCGCGGGGGGAAGGACGAGGTACAACGCTCACGGTTGAGGGCTGGTGTGGCAACAGCTATTAGCATAAATATGATTACGCTAATCGGTATAGAGTTACCAATATTCCGAGGGAAGCGATGGCGTCAGCACGGGCCGGCAGGAGTCGGGAGCTGGGGATCCTGCGCACGGCCCTCGACCGCGTGCAGGGCGGGATCGTCACGTTGTCTGGTCTTCCGGGGGCGGGAAAGACCACCCTCGCGCTGGCTGCGACCGCGGATCTCCCGCGCGTCTACCATCTCGTCCCTCCCCTCCCCGAGCCCGCACAGCGCGTCGCGCTCGCCGCCGCGATGCGCCGCGGCGGGGGCGGGTGGCAGGCCCTGCGGGGGGAACCGGCGCCATCGACCGCGTCGCGTGCGTCGGGATCCGACCCCGCGGACGACTGGCGGACCCTCCTCCTCGCCGCGGCGGCGGCGGTACCCGAGGGAAGGGGCGCGGCGCTCGTCCTCGACGATGCACACCGCCTGGACGCCGCGCGCGTCCGTCTCCTCCCTGCCCTGGCTGCGGCGATCGACGACGCTCGCGGTCGCGGGCGCGCGCTGCACGTCATCCTGGTGTCCCCCAGGGACTTCAGCGGCGAGGAGGCGACCGCATGGGACGGGGCGTCGGAGCACGTGCGCGTCGCGCCGCTCGACTTCCGGGCCTCCGCACCGCTCCTTCCGGGCGCCACACCCGTGGACCGCCTGGAAGCGTACGCTGTGTTCGGCGGACTCCCCGCCCACCTGGCGTTGCTCGACCGGGGCCTGTCGCTGGCCACGAACCTGCGCCGCCTCGTGCTGAGGAGGGGCGGCCCCCTCGTGGACGCGGGGGTCCACCTCCTCGAGCGAGCGGCGCAGGCGCCCGCCCGCTATGCGGCCATTCTCCTCGCGCTGTCGTCCGGCGAGTCGGACTGGGCGGGGGTGCACGCGGGCGTGGCGGACCTGACCGCGAGCGGACAGGTGGCCCCGTACCTGAAGCGGCTCGAGGAGATGGGGCTGGTGGAGGTGCGCCGCTCCCTCGATGCCTCCGCGCGCGGCCGCAACCGACGGTACCGGATCGCGGATCCATTCTTCGCCTTCTGGTTCCGCTTCGTGCTTCCGCACAGGGAGGAGCTGGTCTCGGCAAAGGGTGCCGACGCGATCGCCGAGCGCGTGCGCGGCGAGATGGCCTCGCACGTGGCCGCCATTCTCCCGGAGGTATGCCGCCAGTACATGCGCCACGACGCGATCGAGTCCCTCGGCGCCAACGCGCGCGAGTGCGGTAGCCTGTGGGGCGCGGGCTACGACATCCCCGTCGCGGGCATCCTGTCGTCGGGCGCGGCCTTCTACGGCCGGCCCACGCTCTGGCGGCAGGGGGACCGCCCCGCGCTCGACGTGCTCGACCGGGAGATCCGCGAGACGCGCTACGGGTTCGGGCGAGAACGCCGGCTGCGGCTGTTGTTCGTGAGGGGCGAGGCGCCCCCCCCGCTGGTGCGCGAGGTGGCGCGGCGCCACGACGTCATGCTCGTGGACGCGCGTGCCCTCTCCGGAGAGAGCTGAGGCCCGTTCGCGTGCCGGCGTATCGCGGGGACCCGATGAGCCCGGGGCGTCGCTCCTGCTGTAGTAGGGACGGCGGGGCCGACGGCAACGAGGTCGAAGGCGACGTGCTCGTCGGCGCCGACGGCCTCCATTCCGTGGTGCGCGCGCGCCTGCACGGATACAAGCCGCCGCGGTACGCCGGCTACACGGCATGGCGCGCCGTCATCACCGCCCCGGACGTCCCGCTGTGCCCCGGTGAGAGCTGGGGGCGCGGCGCCCGCTTCGGGCACGCTCGGGTGCCCGGGGGGCGGGTGTACGTCTACGCCACCCGGAACGCCCCGGAAGGAGTGCACGGCCCGGGTGGGGAGCTCGCCGAGCTCCGACGCATCTTCGGCGCCTGGCACGATCCCATCCCGGCGCTGCTGACGGCCATGGAAGGCGCGGACATCCTGCGCAACGACATCCTCGACCGTCCCGCGCTCCGGAGATGGGGGACCGGGCGCATCACCCTGCTCGGAGACGCGGCCCACCCGATGACGCCCAACCTCGGGCAGGGGGCGTGCCAGGCGCTCGAGGACGCCGTGGTGCTCGCGCGCCAGATGGGGTCGTGCGGCGCGGTCGAGCCCGCCCTGCGTCGGTACGAGAGCCGCCCGGATGGCTCGGGCGAACGGTTTCGTCGTCCGGTCTCGCCGCGCCGGCCGGATGGGGCAGTGGAGCCATCCCCTCGCCGTGGGCGTGCGGAACATCCTGGCCCGTAGGCTCCTCGCGCGAGTGCAGCCCCGGGAGATGGCCCGGATGATCGCCTTTCAGCCCTGAGCCTCCCGCGACGCCCCCTACACGTCCAGGTTCTTCACGTACTTCGCGTTCTTCTCGATGAACGCCCGGCGTGGCTCCACCTCGTCGCCCATGAGGCGGTCGAAGAGGTTGGACGCGATCGCCGCGTCCTCGATCTGCACGCGCAGGATCGTGCGTGACTCCGGGTCCATCGTCGTCTTCCAGAGCTGGTCGGGGTTCATCTCGCCGAGCCCCTTGTAGCGCTGGATGTTGATCCCGCGCGAATCGCCGTCCTTGCCGCCGAAGCGCTTCACGTAGTCGTTGCGCTCGTCCTCCGTGTACGCGTACAGCTCCTGCTTCCCCTTCTGCACGCGGTAGAGCGGCGGCTGCGCGATGTAGACCATCCCGGCCTCGATGAGCTCGGGCATCTGGCGGAAGAAGAACGTCAGCAGGAGCGTGCGGATGTGGGCGCCGTCGACGTCGGCGTCCGTCATGATGATGATCTTGTGGTAACGCGTGTTGTCGATCTCGAAGTCGTCGCGGATGCCCGCGCCGATCGCCGTGATCATGGCACGGATCTCGTCGTTGGACAGCACCTTGTCGATGCGCGCGCGCTCCACGTTCAGGATCTTCCCCTTCAGGGGGAGAATCGCCTGGTAGGAGCGGTCCCGCCCCTGCTTGGCGCTACCGCCGGCGGAGTCTCCCTCCACCAGGTAGAGCTCGCAGAGCGAGGGGTCCGAGATCGAGCAGTCGGCGAGCTTGCCGGGCAGCACCCCGCCCTCGAGCGCGCTCTTCTTGCGCGCGAGGTCTCGCGCCTTACGCGCTGCCTCGCGCGCCCGCGCCGCCTGCAGCGACTTCTCGATGATGTTCTTCGCCGCACGCGGGTTCTCGTCCAGGAAGATGGCGAGGTTCTCGTTGACCGCGGCCTCGACGGCGCCACGCACCTCGGAGTTGCCGAGCTTCGTCTTGGTCTGGCCCTCGAACTGGGGCTCCATCACGCGCACGCTCAGGACGCAGATCAGCCCCTCGCGCACGTCGTCGCCGGACAGGCCCTCGTCCTTCTTGAAGAGGTTGTTGCGGCGCGCGTAGTCGTTGATCGTGCGCGTCAGGGCCGCCTTGAAGCCGGTGAGGTGCGTACCGCCTTCGTGCGTGTTGATGTTGTTGACGAAGGTGTGCGTGTTCTCCGCGAAGCCCTGGTCGTACTGCAGCGCCAGCTCGATCTCCGCCTCGGGCTTGGTGGCCTCGAAGTAGCAGATCTTCTCGTGCAGCGCCCCCTTCTGACCGCGCAGATACGTGACGTACTCCGCCAGCCCCCCCTCGTACATGTACTCCTCGCGCACGGGCGAACCGTTGCGCTCGTCGACGATGACGATCTGGAGGCCCTTGTTCAGGAACGCCAGCTCGCGCAGCCGGTTGGAGAGCGTGTCGAAGTTGTAGACCAGCTCGGTGAAGATCTGCGGATCGGGCTTGAACGTGATGCGCGTGCCGCTCCCCTTCGCGGCGCCCAGCACCTCGAGGTCCTTCGCCTTGAGCCCGCGCTCGAAGCGCTGGTGGTACTTCTTGCCCTGGCGGTGGATCTCGACCTCGAGATACTCGGAGAGCGCGTTCACCACGGACACGCCCACGCCGTGCAACCCGCCGGACACCTTGTAGCTGTTCTTGTCGAACTTCCCGCCGGCGTGGAGCACCGTCATCGCGAGCTCCACCCCGGGCACATGCTCGGTGGGATGGATGTCGACCGGGATGCCCCGCCCGTCGTCGTCGACGGTGACGGAGTTGTCCTCGTGCACCGTGACCGTGACCTCGGTGCAGAAGCCTGCCATGGCCTCGTCGATGGAGTTGTCCACCACCTCGTACACCAGGTGGTGCAACCCCCGGGCCGACGTCGACCCGATGTACATGCCCGGCCGCTTGCGCACGGCCTCCAGGCCCTTGAGCACCTGGATCTGACCGGCGGTGTAGTTCTCGCCGCCCTCCTGCTTCTTCTTCTTCGCCATTTCCGCTCCGTGAGCAGTCGCTACGTCGTCTCGGCCAGCACGAAGACGATGCGCTCCAAAGGAGTCTCGGGCAGGCGCTCGTTCACCCGCCCAAGGAGCTCTCCCTTCATCATGTTCAACTCCATCAGCCACGCGCTCGTGCGCACCTCCACGATCAGCGCGGCATCCGACACCACCCTCGCCCGGGTCACGGAGGCGATGTGCTCGCCCACGATCTCCGGCCAAAGGTCGAGGACGCCCATCCTCCGGACCTGGTCCTGCAGCCCGTGGCGCTGAAGCACGCCGTCGAGGACGTCCCCCAGGCGGGTCGGCCCGCTGCTCCTTCCCCGCCTCATGCGCTCACCCGTCCCCCGTCGATGCGCCACCGGGGGAGCGTGTCCCTCCGGATGCGCACGTCGCTCTCCTTGGGCGCGGTCAACACCACCTGTCCGGTCTCCTCCCGCTCCATCAGGTCCAGAACCCGCTCGCTCCGCCGCGCGTCCAGCTCGGCGAACACGTCGTCCAGGAGGATGATCGGCTCCTGGCCGCGCGCCTCCCGCACCGTCCGTGCCTCGACGAGGCGCAGCGCCAACGCGGCCGTACGCCGCTGCCCCCCCGACCCATAGTCCCTCAGGTCCAGGTCGTCCCCCTCGTCCTCGAGGCGGAGGACCATCTCGTCCCGGTGCGGCCCCACCACCGTGGTGGCCACCCTGCGTTCCCGCTCGGCCGAGTCCACCAGCGCCTCGCGGTAGGCCTCGGCGTTCTCCTCCACCGTCGCGGCCCCGCCGACGCTCGGCCGATAGGCCATCCGCGCCCCTACCCCGCCCGACACGGCTGCGTAGTACTCGCGGAACGCTCCGCAGCGTTCCGCGATCCACTCGCTCCGGGCCGTCGTCACCGTCGCACCGGCCCGCACCAGCCCCTGGTTCCACGCGCCCACCACCGCTCCGGGCTGGCCGTCCTTCAGCGAAGCGTTTCGCCGCGCCAGCACCTTCCGGAACTCCTGGAGCGCCTGCAGGTACCCCGGCCGGCTCAACGAGAGCACGATGTCCAGGAAACGACGCCGCTCCCCCGGCCCGCCACTCACCAGATCCACGTCCGCGGGCGAGAAGACCACCGCCGCCAGCCGCCCGAGCGCGTCTCCCACGCGGTCGGGCTCCACACCGTCGACGGTCACCTTCTTCCGCCGTCCCTTCTTCTCGAACGCCGCCGCCACCTGGACGGGCGGGTCGTCCCCGGACTGCCGGGCGAGCGTCCCGACCACGCGGAACACACCTTCCCCGAACGCGAGGAGCTGATCGTCCCGCGCGCCCCGGAAGGACCTCGTCGTCTCGAGGTAGTAGATGGCTTCGAGAAGATTGGACTTCCCCTGGGCGTTGTCCCCCACGATGGCCACGCCCTCCGGCGGGAAGTCCAGCTCCTGGACCCCGAGGTTCCGGAAGTGGCGCAGCGTGAGCCGTTTCAGGCGCACGGACCATCCGTGGAGCAGAGCCCGGGAAGCATCCAGGGAATTTAACCTTTCCGGCGCGTTCAGGCTACCCGCTCTATCACCCCGGAAGTGCTTGTCTTCCAAGGACTTTCGGCCCCTCCGCGTGGATGCCTCGGAAGGGGCCGAACGCAGGGAATGAAGATGGGCTTCAGCGACCTCTGAACTCGGCCTTCCGCTTCTCCAGGAAGGCGGACATCCCCTCCTTCATGTCCTCGGTCGACGCGAGCAGTCCGAAGAGCGAGGACTCGAAGTCCAGCGCGCCCTGCATCGCGACGTCCATGCCCCTCTGGATGGACTCGAGCGCCATGCGCACGGCCAACGGCCCGTTGCGGGTGATGCGGCGGAGCAGCTCCTTCGCGCGGTCGAGGAGCTCGGCCCTGGGATGGACCGCGGACACGAGGCCGATCTCGGCGGCGCGCTCGGCGGCGATCATGTCGCCCGTGAGCGTCATCTCGATCGCACGCCCGAGGCCGATCAGCCGCGCGAGGCGGATCGTGCCCCCGTACCCCGGGATGATCCCGAGCCCGACCTCCGGGAGGCCGAAGCGCGCGTTGTCCGAGGCGACGCGCAGGTGGCAGGCGAGTGCGAGCTCGCACCCCCCACCCAGCGCGTACCCGCCGACGGCCGCCAGCACCGGCTTGGGAAAGCGCTCGATGGCGAGGAAGACATCCTGGCCGCTCCGACTGACGCGGACACCGGTGACGGAGTCCATCTTCGCCAGCTCGCCGATGTCGGCACCGGCCACGAACGCCTTCTCGCCGGCGCCGGTCAGGAGAACCCCCCGGACCTTGTCGTCGTCCCTGAGCGCCTCGAACACCTCGCCGAGCTCGGCGATCACCTCGGCGTTCAGGGCGTTGAGCTTGTCCTGGCGGTCGACCGTGACGACGGCCAGGTCGCCGTCCCACTCGACGCGGATGTACGTGAGGTCGGTCATGGTCGGGAGCGCGGGCTTCGTGCGGGGAACGCGTCGGAACGACGCAAGATAGCGTCCCGACCCGCGATGGAAAAACGCTGCCGCCGCCTCTTACCTTACGCCCTTCGAGCGGCTCCGGCCGCCGCCCTTTCGCCGTCTTCGCGCCCGGCTCGCCGGGCCCCTCCCCACCAGGAGTCCCCACCCCCATGAGTCGGTCGCTCAACAAGGTCATGCTGATCGGGAACGTCGGGAACGATCCCGAGATCCGCGCCACGTCCGGTGGAGCCCGGGTGGCGAAACTCTCGCTCGCCACCAACCGCTCGTGGTCGGGCCGGGACGGTCAGCAGCAGGAGAAGACGGAGTGGCACCGCCTCACCTTCTTCGGTCGCCTGGTGGACATCGTCGAGCAATGGGTCCACAAGGGCGATCGTCTCTACGTCGAGGGACGCATCGAGTACTCCCAGACCCAGGACGACCAGGGGGGTGTGAAGTACTGGACCGACATCGTCATCAACGAGATGGTGATGCTCGGCTCGACCACCGCGGCCGCCGGCGGTGCGGGGGGCGGCTACGGGGGCGCGTCGGGTGGGAGTGGCGGCGGCGGCGGGTACGGTGGTAGCGGCCCACAGCCGTCGTCGAGCGAGCCGGACGACGACCTTCCGTTCTGAGCCATGCGGCGGGCCTGCCCGATCACGCGCGTGGCGCTGGCGGCCGCCGCCCTCCTCCCCGCCTGCGCGTCACCCGGCGGCGACGGTGGTCCGGCCGCGGCGGCCCCGCCCGAGTTGAGGCGGGGCATCGCGGGAACCGGGGCCGTCGTGCAGCACGGCGTCGCCGTGGCGGACACCTTCCCGTCGGCTTCGACGGGGGAGGTGTTCAACGCCCTCACGACCGCCTACGAAGAGCTGGGGCTGACGATCACCGCGCGCGTGCCCGGAGGCCAGGTGGCCAGCCAGGGCCACCGCCTCGTGCGACTCGACGGCCGGCGAGCCTCGTGGTGGGTGGACTGCGGTCTCGACCTCTCCGGCCCCGTCGCGGACGACGCGCGCGTGCTGATCAACGTCGTCTCGGTGGTGGGCGCGGCCGGCGGGGGCACGATCCTCGACACGCGGGTGGACGCGGAGGCGCATGTGCGGGGCGCGGCCGAAGGCGTCCGGGAGTGCGCGTCGACCGGGAAGTTGGAGGCACTCCTCGCGGAGAGGGTGGCCGGTCGACTGGAGGGTCGAGCGGCACCAGGCCAGGCTACGCGGAGGGTCCCTGCCGTCAGCCTGGCGTCGTGATGAGGATGGCGCCGTTCACGTGGCCGGAACCGAAGCGGGCGGTGGCCCGGCGCGCGTCGAGAAACTCCAGCTTCTCGACCTCGGACGTAGACACCTGACGAAGCGCTTCCGGTCCGCCCATGCGCGTGCCGTCGAGATACACCCACACGTTCGTGTCCTGGGTGAAGCTCGTGTGGCGCACGTTCAGCCAGTTCGGGCGGATCTTCTGGATCAGATCGTAGACCGAGGACGGGCCCTGCTCCTCGATCTCAGCGCGGGTGATGAGATTGGCGTTGAGGTGCTGTTGAGCGGGCGCGGTGGCGCACGCACCCAGGGCGAGGCTCAGGAGAATCGGCGTCATCCGCCATGCTCGGGCCGGCATGATGGTCCTCCGAAGAGCGGATCCGGCGAGGGGCCGCCGGTGCGCTCACGATCCCGCCGCGGGAGGCAGAGGTCAAGGCGCGCGAGCGCTCAGGGCTCTTCCGGCACCTCGGCTTCGGACTCCCACAGCCCCATGAAGTACTCCTCGTACCGATCGGGGTGCTCCAGGTAGTCCACGGTCCACACCTCGAGGGGTGGGAGCTTCACCTTCTCGCTCAGCCAGTCCGTGGCGATGTTCACCATCTCCACGTAGGACAGGTCGCCCTCTCCCCCCCGCTCGCGATGTGCTCGCTGCGCCAGGAGGTAGATCTCGTCCGGACTCAGGTAGAGGAGAAGGTCCGCTACCTGAGCCGAGCAGTAATCGAGGTATTTGGCCCGCAGGACTTCGCTGGGCTCTTCCGAGCCCGACCGGCCTGCGCCCACGGCGGCCCTCCCGCTGGACGTGAAACACCCCCTCGAAGCACGGTGCGCACACCGTACCGTGGGGCTCGGTCGCGCCGAAACGTATGATTCGAAGGGGCCGGAAGCGCAAGCCTCAGTAGGCGCCGGGCGTCGCCTCCCTCGCTCCGGAGCCGGTGGCTCCCTGGGCCTGCTCGCGGAGGTGGCGGTAGATGGAGCGGCGTGTCAGACCGTACAGCACAACCCGACTCAGGAACTCGGGATCGGTCTTCTGGACCTCCTCCGCCTGGGCCGCCACGTCGCGTGGGAGACGCACGTTGAGCTGAACGGAACACGTTTCCCACATAGACACACCTCACCCAATGGTCGAAGGATGAAAAGTTTCGGATTTCAGGGTCACCGTACGTCCACCCGGGCAGCAACCGGGCGAGGCCTCGGCGGGAACAGCGATCACCTCGAAGTGGCCACTACACTAAGTCCCCCCCGGAGGAGGCGCAACCCTTTCGTCCGCTCCGATCCCTTGGCGCAGCTTATCCGTAAGTCGTTATAATACAACGACTTACAAATCGGGCTCGGGTCAAATCCAACTGTTCCCAGGTGGGGTCGCAGCTTACGATCGGGTCGACACGAACGGTGCGAACGTCATGCGGCCCACTGAGTTTCGGCCGCTGCTCCGATACGTGTCCGTGGCCATTCCGTCGACCGTTTTTTACGAAAACCCGACTCAGGGGAGCGCGGATCTCAGGAAGGCCTGGAGGGCCGCCGGCTCGAAGGAGAGGAAGCGGTCCCGGAGCTCGGCCGCATCGCGCTCGTAGAACACCGGCGCGGTCCTGTGGAGGCGGCCGGTGCCGCACTCCTCGAAGGAGATGAACGCTCGCCAGAAGCCGCCCTCCTGGAAGGCGCGCAGGTGCGCGATCCACGGCGCCCCCGCCAGCTCGAGCGGACGCGCCTCCATCGTCGACGGTGACTCCGGGGTCGGACCGTCCAGCGAATCCTCGAGGTCGGCGAAGTGCGCATCGGGATGGAGCTCGTAGTCCGCCCGCCAGACCTCGAACGGAGGGAGCGGCAGAAGCGTCTCGCAATACGCGACCAGGAAGGCGAGCGGGTCGTCGCCGACCACGTCGTGGCCACCACCGTCGCGCACCGCCGCGAAGCGCGCACGCCTGTACAGCGGGCGGATGGCGTCGCGAGGCAGCATCTGGAGAAGGCGTGCCGCCTGGCGTCTCCGGTAGGCCGCGTAGAGGACGCGGAACTCGCCCTCGTCGACGTGGGACGAAGGACGGACGACCTCGGGGGCGGCATGCATGAGCATGGTCAATGCACCGCGGTGGAGACGGGAGCGGAAGGCGACACCCGCACGGCGCGCACGCGAGGCTCGCGCACCTGCAGGCTCGCCAGCGTCTCGCGCGTACCGAAGGTCGAGAGGACCCCCTGGACGACTTCGAAGCGCTCGGGCTCGAACCTGGCCACCAGCGCACCGATCCCGCGGCGCATCGAGGCGAGGCAGGAGCGCGCCTCCTCGAGGCCGGTGGGGAGCGGAAAACGCACCTGGTAGTCGAGCGCGTCGCTCGGGACCGCGGGGACGAGGCGGCGGACCTCGGCGTCGGGGAAGGCGGCTACGAGCCCCCGCTCGAGCGGAGCGTCGGGCTCCTGGAACGCGGTCCGGAAGAGGAGCGCGCAACCGTCGTAGTCGAGGTGCGCGCGCGTGAGCCTTCCCGGGCCGAGCACGATGCGGATCGACGTCCCTTCGTGGAGGTCGAGGTCGCGGCAGATGTCACGGAACCCGATGCGGAGGAAGCTCGGCCGCGTGAGGGGGCCGAAGCCCACCCGCTCGAGGACGCGCATCCCCAGACGGAAGGCGTACTTGCGCAAGGGTGCGTCGCTCTTCCCGGAGGCGACCGCCGTGAGCAGGCCGGCGACGTGCTCCAGCGTGGGCTCGTACACCCAGTCGAGCACGACCAGCTCGGTGCTGAGATCCAGCACCTTCAAGTTCCCGCTCCCGAGGTCGAGCGCTTCGGCGGAGGCGGCGTAGCGGCCCTCCACGACCACGGCGAGGCCGATGTCCTCGATGCGCCCGCCGGGCGTGTCCATCTCGTGCACGTCACGGTATTGGACGACGGCCCGGGTCAGGGGCAGCTCGCAAATCCCGGGAACGTCACCCATCGCCTCGGGGCGGGTCTCGGTCAGCACAGTCGTGTTCATCGGTCTCTCCACCGGTCCCCTCTTGGGGTCGTCGTCGGCGACACGGATGGAGGCCCATGGGCGGGTGCAAGAATCCCTTGACACCCGCCAGACGGTCCGACTAGCTTGACCTCAGCCAAGAGAGTCAGGTCGGGCCGCCAACCCGTGCCTTGCAGGGAGCGTCTCCGGTGCCAGCCGGGGACGCTCCTATTTTCTTGTCTTGTCCTCGCCGCGGCGCGCCTGCCCGCAGCCGTCCTGTTTTTTGGAAAAGAAACCCGGCCGCAGCCGGGTTGTCGATTCCGCTCGCCCGCGCTACGGCCTTCGGGCGCAGACGTTTTCCGGGCCCCTGCCAGGGGGTCCGCTGCTACGATAACTATCTGTTTACGCCCCGGGCAAGGATGCCGTGCCCACGTCCGCCGGGACGGGCGGGAGGTGGCGCTTGCAGGGCCGGCCGGCGGCGGTCATCTTCCGGCCACGGACTCCCAGGAACACGGCGCTCATGGCCCCCCTCAGCGAACGCAGACGCTCCGTCGCTTTTCTTCAGCACGAGGACGAGACGTGGGCGTGCTTCCTCGTGACCCACGTCGGCGCGGGGGGGCGCTGGCAGGGCTTCTTCTCCTTCCGACCCGGGGACGGCGAGGTCGCCGAGGACGAGGTGCGCACGGCGGACATCTTCCTCGAGGACTCCGAGGCGGAGATCCACCAGAAGGCGCGAGGCCTCGGGCGGCCGCTCCTCGGCGGCCTCCTCGCGTCCGCCCTGCACACCAGCCGCAAGAGCGCGCTCCGATCGCCGAAGCTGCGCCGGCAGTTCCGCGCGCTCCTCGCGGAGAACGCACGCGAGATGTCCGGCGAGTGGCCCGACGACCGCGGGGGTCAGCCGACCGACGAGGAGCTCGACGCCCTGCGCTCCCTCTACGCGTCGTACCGACTGGACCAGGTCGCCCACCTGATCTGCCTGGTGGACCCCGGGGACTTCGAGGAGGCGGTCGACCGCATCCTCGACGGCGGGCGCATCGACTTCAGGGCGTCCGACCGGATCCAGTTCGCCATGATGGTGGTGGAGCACATCGAGAAGCTCCTCCCCCTCCCGCCGTTCGAGGTCTGGGTCCAGGACTTCCGGGCCAACCCCGAGACCTACCGCCTGTACGCCCATACGCTGCACCGTGAGGGAAGGCTCCCCTGACGCGACGGGCGCCTGCCGGGGACCGCCCATCCGAGCCGCTGGCCCACGGTTGACCGCCCGCGGGGGCACGGCTTAGCTTTCAGAGCTTTATTGTTCGCCATCATCCACGGAGCGTGATCGTCTTGGAAGTAGTCGTCCAGGATAACGAGAGCCTCGAGCGGGCACTGCGCCGCTTCAAGAGGAAAGTGCAGCGGTCGGGTTTGTACTCCGAGCTGCGGAAGCGTCGCTTCTACGAGAAGCCCAGCGCGCAGCGCAAGCGCAAGCGCGAGGCCGCCATCCGACGCGAGCGTCGGCGGCAGAGGCGGAATCGGCGCTAGGCGTCGTCGGACGGGAATGCCAGGACGGTCCTCCCCCCGCTGGAGGGGGAGGGCCTTTTTGTTTTCATGGTGTCGGAAGGCGAGGGGTCAGGCGGCTCGCCGGACGAAGAGGTCGTCCAGGTCGCGCCAGGCGCTCAGCGCGTCCGCGCGCAGGTACTCCCACGTGAAGCAGAGCAACAACCGGTTCCAGCCGAGCAAGGTCCGCGCCTCGGTCGGCGTCACGGCCGTCAGGGAGATCATGGTCCGGCACAGATTGCCGGCGGACGTGTAGCCGAGCCGCCGAGCCGCGCCTGCGACCGTCACCGTTCGGTCCGACAGCAGATGCGCGCAGGCCAACACGCGCAGCCAGCGGATATAGGCGTACGGGGAAGACAGTCCACGGCGGCGGAAGCGTGCCTTGAGCGCGCCGCGGGACAGGCTGCAGGCGTCCGCCATGGTATGGAGGTCGGCGTAGTGCGACGGGAACTCGAGCACCCGGCGCGCAAACGCCCGCAACGGCGCCGGAAGCGCCGACCCGGCCGCGCGACTCAGGTCCCCGAGCGTGCGGTCCACCCACGTGGCGTCGCCCGACTGCTTCTCGAGCAGGCCTTCCACTCGGCTCGTCAGGAAGTCGACGCGCCCCGGCGGCACGGAGAACGCACGCCGCTCCGCTTCCCAACGGGCCAGGGTCGTGGGCTGGATCTCCATGACAGGGACCGGACAGGCGGAGCGCGTCAGCGGGAAGCGGTCCATGTCCGCCGGCGTGGTGACGACGAGCCTGGGAAAGCCGAGCAGCAGGGCGTCGGCGGCCAGGGCCGAATCCGTAATCACGTCCTCCTCCACGTGCGCGGCACGGCGTAGCGCCGTGCGGAGCGGAGGATCGGAGACGTGTACGATGATCATCGGGCCGGCATCCTGGGGGAAGTCAAGATGCCTTCAAACTGTGGAGGAACGTGCCCTTCGCGCCACCCTGGCGTGGTTCGCGCCGGGAGGCGGGTGGACCGCGCCCCTCACGGCTCGGGCGCCCTCAGGCGCCCCTGGTCGTCCTCGTCGGCGTCGTCCTCTCGGCTCATCAGATCGCGGGCCACGCCGTGGAATTGTCGCTTCACCCAGCGCCTCCATGAGGCGGGCGGAGGCTCGAGGGGTTCGCTCAGCTCGAGGAGGTCGAGGAGACCTTCCACCTCCGCCTGGACCTCCCGGAGCTTCTTCTTGTGCGACGCGCCCACCAGGTAGGTGATCCCACCGCCGACCGCGCCCGCGATCGCGACGCCGAGGGGGATGGCGAGCGCCATCGCGCCCACCGGTCGCCACCACGGCGAACCCGATGCCGATCCCGGCACCCACGCCCCCGCTTCCCCCGCCCACCGCCGCGCCCCCCACGCTGTCGCCGCGCGTGCCGGGCTCCACGACCAGCTCGACCATCGTGCTCGCTTCGTCCACGGCGTCCAGGTGGACCTCCACGGACTTGGCGGAGGCGATGTAGTACTTCCGCGACGTGAAGCTCGCCACGCGCGCGATCTGCGAGGCCCAGTCCACGGCCGGACGATACTGCAGGACCTGGAGGCCCCGACGCACCGGCTGCAGGAGCTGCGTACCTGCGAAGAAGTCGTCCAGCTTCGTCGCCAGCTCCCTGGGCGTGCCAGGCACGACGCGGGCCGCGCGCAGGAACGACGGGCCGAAGATGCGGTCGAGCGTACCGCCCCCGGTGCGCCCCGAGCGCACCTCGGAAAGGGCCATGCGCACATGGCGCTCGTTCAGCCCGACCTCGCGCGCGATCCGGAAGAGCTCGGCTTCCGTCAGCCCGCCCTCACCCGGCTCCGACTCGGACGACGCCATCTCCGCCGCGCGGCGGATCACAGCATCGAACTCGTGTCGGGTGAGGCCCCTGCCCTTCTCGTCGCTCATCGGTCCCCGTTTCAGGCCGCCTCCACCACCACGGCTCCGCCCTGGCCGCCGCCAATGCACGCCGAGCCGAGGGCGTATCGCCCTCCGCGACGTCGCAACTCGTGGAGGAGGTGGATCGTGATACGCGCACCCGAAGCCGCCAGCGGGTGGGTGAGCGCGATCGCTCCGCCATTCACGTTCGTCTTGTCGGGGTCGAGCGCCAACTCCCTCTCCACCGCCTTGTACTGCGGAGCGAAGGCCTCGTTCACTTCCACGAGGTCCATGTCGGCCAGCGTGAGCCCGGCCTTCTCCAGCGCCTGCCGGGCCGCCGGCGCCGGCCCGATCCCCATGATCCGGGGATCCACGCCCACGAAGGCCCAGGAAACCAGGCGTCCGATCGGGGCGAGACCGTTCCGCTCCGCCCAGTCGGCGCCGGCGACCACCGCGCTCGCCGCCCCGTCGCCGATCCCGCTGGCGTTGCCCGCCGTCACCAGGCCGGTCTCCCGGAAGTAGGGGCGCAGCCCGGACAACGTCTCCAGCGTGGTGTCCGGCCGCATGTGCTCGTCCGCTGCGTACGTCCGCTCGCCCTTCCGGGTGCGGATCGTGACGGGGGTGATCTCGGCGTCGAAGCGCCCTTCCTCCCAGGCCCGCTTCGCCCGCTGCTGCGAAGCGAGCGCCACGCCGTCGGCCTCGGCGCGCGTCACCGCATAGCGTTCGGCGAGATCCTCGGCGGTCTGGGCCATCGTCAGCCCGCAGTTCGAATCGAGGAGCGCCTGCCAGAGCACATCCTCGAAGAAGCCACCGGCCTCGCCCAGGCGCAGCGCGCCCCAGCGGGCGCCCCGCACCGCGTGCGGTGCCTGGCTCATCGACTCGGTGCCGCCCACCAGGCAGACGTCCGCCTCCCCGAGGAGGATCTCCTTGGCACCCTGGACGATCGCCTCGAAGCCGGAGCCGCACAGGCGGTTCACGGTGAGCGCGGGGACGGCCTCGGGAACGCCGCTGCGCAGGCCGACGTGACGCGCCAGGTAGATCGCATCGGCCGAGGTCTGTAGCGCGTTGCCGATGATGGTGTGCTGGATACGCCCGGGCTCGACGCCGGCCGCGTCGAGCGCCGCGATGGAGCTCACGACGCCGAGGTCCACCGCGCTCAGCGTGGCGAGCGACCCGCCGAACGTCCCGAAGCCGGTGCGCTTCCCGGAGAGGAAGACGACGTCCCTGCCTTGCCCCTGCGTGCCCATCAGGATTCGACCGCGGCCCCCAGCGCGACGCGGTCGGCCAGCCACTGCCCGACCTCTTCGGTCTTGAAGCTCCCGCCCATGTCCACCGTGGTGCGTCCCTGGGCGATGGCGGCGGCCACGGCGCGCTCCACGCGCTCCCCGGCCCGCGGGTGTCCGAAGTGGTCGAGCATGAGCGCGACGCAGCGGATGGCGCCGATCGGGTTGGCCTTCCCCTGGCCCGCGATGTCGGGCGCCGAGCCGTGCACCGGCTCGAAGAGGGCGTGCCTGCCGGGGTGGATGTTCGCGCTGGGCGCGAGGCCGAGCCCCCCGGTGAGCTCGGCGGCGAGATCGCTGACGATGTCGCCGAAGAGGTTGGAGGTCACGATGACCGAGTAGCGCTCCGGGCGACGGACCAGGTCCATCGCCATCGCGTCCACGTACATCTCCTCCCGCTCCACCTCGGGGAAGCCCTCCCCCACCTCGGCGAACACCCGCCGCCAGAGCCCGCCGGCGTGCCGCATCGCGTTGGCCTTGTCGACCAGCGTGACGCGTGTCCGGTGCTTGGCGCGGGCGAAGTCGAACGCGGCGCGCACGATCCGCTCCACGCCGGTGCGCGTGTTCACGTCCTCCTCGATGGCCACCTCGTGCGGCGTACCCTTCTTGAACACGCCCCCCATCCCCACGTAGCAGCCCTCGGTGTTCTCCCGGAAGATCTCCAGGCGCACCGGCACCTTCACGCGCTTCAGGGGGCAGAGGTCCGGCGCGAGGAGGACGCACGGACGGTAGTTCACGTACAGGTCGAGGCGGAAGCGGAGTCCCAGGAGGATGTCCCGAGCGTGCTCGTTCCCCGGCACCCGAGGATCCCCGAGCGCGCCCATCAGGATCGCGTCGTGGTCGTCGGCCAGACTGCGGAATTCCTCCTCGGTGATCGTGACGCCCTCGCGCAGGAATCGGTCCGCGCCCAGGTCCCACTCGACCATCTCGAAGGAGAGCCCCTCCACGTCTGCGACGGCCTCGAGCATCCGGCGCGCCTCCCGCACGACCTCTGGACCGATTCCGTCTCCGGGGACGAGTGCGATCCTGGGCATGCGCGGAGCCTGTTCGGGTGGGGCAGGTGGACGGACGCCGCCGTCGGGCCCGGCAGGCCGCCGGGTAGGCGTCAGATTAGCGCTTCACGAGGACCACCACCACCCCACGGGTGGCCGCGCCGTTCCCCTCCACCACGTAGGGATACCGGCCCTCGGGCGCGTCGGAAAAGGACACGACGAACCTCGCGTCGCGCTCTACGAGCGGGGGCGAATCCACCTGGTCGCTGTCCACGAGGAAGGCCAGGCGTCCCGCGTCGAGGCTGTCGCTCACGAAGCGGACCTGGTGCACCCGCCAGTCCGTCGTGACGAACTCCACCCAGGCGCCGGGCGGCACCTGGACCTCCACGGGCTCCACCAGCTCCCGCTCGCCGCCGGTGATCGACACCCGATGCACCTCGTCGGCGTCGGTCAGGCCCAGCTCCGAGCGCAGGACGCTGTCCGGCGGGAACTGCGGGGGCTGCGGCTCCTCCCGGCAACCGCCGGAGACGAGCGCGAGGCCCGCGATCGCCACACATGCAATCGGCCCCGCGATGCGGGGCCGACGCGACACGCTCGGCGGGACCCCGAGGGTCAAGGACCGGCCTCGGCACCACACTGGATGCAGAACCGCCAATCCGGCAGCAACTCCTCGCCGCACTCCGGACACGGCACCACCCGGATGTCCGTACCGCAGAAGGGGCAGAACTTGAGGTGGGGATGGTGGGGCAACTCCGCCCGGCACCACCGGCACGACTCGGGCGAGCCCTCGGACGCCGGCGCGGAGGCGCCGCTGTCGGCGCCCGCAGTCGCCTCTTCCCCCTCCGGGGCCAGGTCGTCCACCGAGATCGCCTCGTCCACCTCGTCCCACGGCGCCACCGCGGCCTCCCGGGCGGGCACTCCCGCGAAGGGAAGGCGGGCGGGGTCCAGGCGAACGTCCACGGCCGCATACTCACGGTAGACGCCGGTGTTCGGGTTCGAGGACTCCAGCTCCTGGCGGAGCGCACGCAGCGCGGGCTCCGACTCGAGGATGAGGTAACCACCCTCTCCGGCGAGGATGCGCAGCAACGCGTCCTCGTAGTCGCCGTTCATCTCGATGCCCAGCCGGTCCCGGTGCGAGCCGTACGGGACCAGGTTCTGGTAGATCTCGGCGACCGTGAAGGGCTCCTGCAGGTACTCCGGGCGCCGATGCCTGATCTCCTCCACCAGCGTCCGGTGGAAGCGCGTCAGTATGTCGTTCGTGTCCACGATCATTCGTCCCCCCGCCTCGAATCGTCTTCGCTCTCCAGGTGCACGAGTCCCGCCGCCACCGCCGTTCGCAGAAACGATTCGGGATCCGTGAAGGGGATCTCCACGCCGCTCTGCTCGTGCCAGCGCTCGGCGAGACGCCTCATGTAGTGCCCGAGGGTCTCGTGCGAGAAACCGGCCTGGTCGCGCATCTGGCGCACGATCTCGTGCCAGGTGCCCCTCAGCTGGTGGCCGTCGGCCAGCCGCACGACGTGCGTGCGCGTGTCGTTGCGTGACGACTCCCGCTCGAACAACTCGAGCTGGCTCGGATCGTCGTAGGTGGGTGCCGCCCCGCCACCGCCCATGCGCGCTTCGACCTCGCTCAGGAGCCGATCGATCGGGTCCTCGAGGTCCTCGAGCTCGCGCAGGCGCTGTTCCCAGGGCGACAGCCTGGCGTCCCCGGACTCCATGTGCCAGAGCGCCCGTTTCAGCTCCATGAGACGCCACACCGCGAGAGCGTCCCAGTGTTCCTGGGGCGGCACCCGCTCGAACTCGCGCAGGGCTCCCTCCCAGTCTCCGCGGTCGAAGAGGAGATGCCCCAGGTAGATACGTGCCTCGTGCAGGTCCGGGTCGAGGCGGAGCGAACGCCGAATCTGGCGCCCCGCTCCGACGTCGTCGCCGAGGCGATGCAGGGCGTACCCGAGCGACGCGGCCGCCTCGGCGCTGTCCGGCCGGGCGGCCGCCGCCTTGGCGAAGACGTCCCGGCATTCGCCGTACATGGCCTCGCGGTAGAGCGCACGACCCATCGTCAACATGAGCTCGATGTCGTCGTCGTAGCCCATCGCCGCGACCTGGTCGAAGAGCTGAAGCGCCTGCGTCCGCTCCCCGAAGCGGAGAAGGGTCTCACCGAGGCCGACCAGGGCGTCCTCGTGTGCCGGGTCGAGGACCGCGGCGCGCTCGAAGGCCTTGCGGGCCCAGGCGTATTCCTCCCGGGCGAGCCGGGCGTAGCCGAGACCGACGTACAGCTCGACGGCGTTGGGATAGAGAGAGAGGCCCTCTTTGAGCATCTCGAGGGCCCCGTCGTAATCACCGTCGTTGTAGAGCTTGTGCGCCTGCTCGTCGTATTCCTCTGAACTGAGGAACCCTTCGGGCATGTAGAGAGCTCCTTGGACGGACCATGGGGCAGGCCGAGCGCCTGCGCGGGGGGATGTACGCAATGTAATGTGGCGCGACGGGCCTTACCACCCTCGAAACGGGCCTCACGGAGGGTGGCCCGGAGCGCGCGCGGGGGCGCTCGGAACGAGAGCCGAGGGCCCCGTCAGACCTTGCCGTAGGCGATCCCACAGAGGGGGCAGACCAATTCTCTGCCGGCCCGATGGAGCCGGTGCCCGGGCCCGTGACGGGGGCAATCAGGGTCGTCGCCCGCGTCCTGGACCTCCTTCACGGCGGCACGCTCGGCGCGGGTGGCCTTGGGCACCTCCATCTGGTAGCGAAGCGACGAAGCGCTGCACTCGAAGAGCGCGACGGCGGCGCCGTCCGCCGTGGGGCGGACGCCGAGCAGCATGAGGAAGCCCCCCACCGGCGAGGGCACCTGCTGGCCCGAGTAGTACGCCTTGTGGAGGTACTTGTCGTCCTCGAGCACCATCACGCCGTCGGTGCCCACGCGCGCCTTGGGGCGATAGACCTCCACCGCTGGCTTCTTCCGCGCCTCGGCGGCCCGCCGCCTCGCCTCCCGACGTTCCTTGCGGCGCGCCTCGCGACGAGCGCGCCGGCGCGCCTCGCGCTTCTCCTCCGGCGTCATCTCCAGCTCGTCGCCCGAGCCGAGCAGGGCGGAGGCCTTCTTCCGCGCTTTGCGCTTCTCGCGCGCCTCCCGGCTCGGCTTCTCCTTGCCGCCTTTGGACCCGCCACGGTTCTGGGGCGCGGCGGCCCCGGCCTTCGCCTGCGTCGAGCCGGCGCCGTTCGCCGCGGGCGCGGCGTCGGGAGACCCGGCCTTGGACGCTGGGGTGTTCGAACCCGACTTCTTCCCATCGTCGGGCTTGGCGGCCTCCGCCTTCGCGCCCGCGGCCTTCTTGGCGGGGGCGGCCTTCTTCTTCGCGGGCGCGTCCGCCTTCTTCCTGCCGGTCTTCTTCCCGGCGGCGGCGTCCGCAGTCGACTTCCCGGGAGCCTTCTTGGCGGCGGGGGCCTTCTTCTTCAGCGAGACCGCCTTCTCGGCAGGAGCCTTCTCGGCAGGAGCCTTCTTCGCGGGGGCCTTCTTGGCAGGAGCCTTCTTGGCAGGAGCCTTCTTGGCGGGGGCCTTCTTGGCGGGGGCCTTCTTGGCGGGGGCCTTCTTGGCGGGGGCCTTCTTGGTGGGGGCCTTCTTGGTGGGGGCCTTCTTGGCGGGGGCCTTCTTGGCGGCGCCTTGGCGGCGCCTTCTCGGCGGGGGCCTTCTTGGCGGAGGCCTTCTCGGCAGGCGCCTTCTTGGCGGCCTTCTTCGTGGGAGGCTTGCTGCCGGCCGCCTTGGCGGCGGGCTTCTTCGCCGCGGGGGCGCTCTTCCCGGGTGCCGGCTTCTTCGCGGGAGCGGCCTTCTTCCCGACCACCCGCTTTCGCGACGCCCCGCCGCTCTTCTTCGGGGCGGCCTTCTTCGCGGGCGCCTTCTTCTTCTTCGCGCCCGATCCCGTCGTCGCGGCCTTCTTTCCGGAAGAAGTCTTCTCGCCCTTGGCCTTTCTGGCTACCGCACGCTTGGCCCCGGCGCCCTGCGACGACCGCTTGCCGGTGGCCGACTCCCCGGCTCCCCCCTGTCCCTCTTCTTGGCCATCGCCACTCGTCTCCCCGGCAGACGCGCTACAAATGGCCCCAAGTATATCCGCCTCTCGCCTTACCGCCAACCCGCTCGATGATCGTGCCCCGAAGAAAAACAGAAAGGCGGGGCGCCGATGCATCGGCCCCCCGCCCCTCGCACCCTGTCAGGATGGACGGCGACGGCCTCAGGCCACGCCGGCGTCCTCCATGTTCCGGGCGGTGCTGTCCGCGCCATGAGCGATCGCCGGCTTGCAGAAACGCACGCCGATCTCGTAGAGCTGAGCCAGATCGGTATCCGCCAGGTCGGGGTACCGCTCACCCAGATACTCGATCGTCTCGTCCATCCAGTGGCGCTGATCGTCTTCGGCGGCCTGAAGGACGCCGCAACGATTGATATGGCTGAAGAGCTCGTCCCGAGCCCGATCCATGAGCTTCTCTTTACTCAAACGTTCCTCCCCTTATCGTTCGGACGCGCGCACGCGAATGGTCGATGCAGTAGTGCAGGCCTTCAGCCAGAAAGTCTAACGCAGAACCTCTCCCGGGGAAACCTGGCCCTTGACCCACCCGCTCGCTCCAGACGCAATCACGCTCGAGGTCTTCCGTCACCTCTTCACCGCCCTGGCGGAGGAGATGGGCGCCGCGCTCAAGCGGGCCTCCTTCTCCCCCAACATCAAGGAGCGGCGCGACTACTCGTGCGCCCTCTTCTCGCCGGTCGTGGAAGCGGTCTCCCTGGGTGACCACATGCCCGTCCATCTCGGGGCCATGCCGATGAGCGTGAGCGCGGCCCTCGAAGAGCTGGGCGCCCTCGCGGCGGGCGACGTGGCGTGCCTGAACGACCCCTTCCGGGGCGGGACCCACCTTCCCGACATCACGTTGATCGCCCCGGTCCACGCCGACGGGGGTCGCCTCCTCGGCTACGTGGCGTCACGCGCCCACCACTCGGACGTGGGCGGGATGTCGCCCGGGTCGATGCCGCTCGCCCGCGAGATCTTCCAGGAAGGGCTGCGCATCCCTCCGGTGCGCCTCTACGTGGAGGGCCGACGGAACGAGGACCTCTGGCGGACCCTCCTCGCCAACGTGCGCACGCCGGTCGAGCGCGCGGGGGACCTGGACGCCCAGCTCGCGGCCCTCCACGCCGGCAGGACCCGTCTGCTCGAGATCGCGGCCAGGCGGGGCGCGGACGAGACGCTGGCCGCGATGGACGCGTTGGTGGCGTACGCGGACCGTCTGGTGGAGGCCGGCCTCGCCGAGGTTCCGGACGGGAGCTACCGCGCCGAGGATGCCCTCGAGGACGACGGCTTCGGGAGCGGGCCGGTCACCATTCGCGCGACGATGACGGTCCGGGGCCGGTCCATGCGGATCGACTTCACGGGCACGGACCCGCAGGTCCCCGGGGGAATCAACGCCGTGTCGGCCATCACGGCGTCGGCGTGCCGCTACGTGGTGCGCTGCGTCGTCGAGGCGCTCCTGGACGAACCGCTTCCGGCCGGAGGAGGCTCGATGTCGGCGGTCGAGCTGGTCCTGCCGGAGGGGAGCCTGGTGAACGCTCGCATGCCGGCCTCCGTCGCGGCCGGCAACGTGGAGACCAGCCAACGCATCACGGACGTCCTGTTGCGCGCCTTCGCCGTGGCGCTCCCCGATTTGATGCCCGCGCTCTCCCAGGGGACGATGAACAACACCACCGTGGGCGGCACGGACCCGCGCACGGGCGAGCCCTTCGCCTACTACGAGACCGTGGGCGGCGGGATGGGTGCGGGGCCCTCCGGGCCGGGGCTGTCCGGCGTGCACGTCCACATGTCCAACTCCCTGAATACGCCCGTCGAAGCGCTCGAGCACGCCTATCCCTTCCGCGTGGTCCGCTACGGCATCCGCCGGGGGAGCGGCGGCGACGGGCACCACCGTGGCGGGGACGGGCTGCGCCGCGATCTCATGATCCTCACCCCGGCGAGCGTCGCGCTCCTCTGCGAGCGTCGCGCGGTAGGTCCGGCCGGGGCACGGGGCGGGTGCGACGGTGCACCCGGCGAGAACGTGGTGATCCGCGGAGGCGTGGAAGAGCGCCTCCCCTCGAAGGCCACGTTCGCCGTCGAAGCCGGCGACGTGGTCAGCATCCGGTCGCCGGGCGGCGGCGGCTGGGGCCCCCCCAACCCCACCTGACACGCCGATGCACCTCCTCATGATGGCCTTCTGCGAGCACGCCGAGCTCCGCCCCGACGGCAAGCTCGACGTCCACGGTGCCTTCGTCGACCTGGCCGCGCCCGGCTTCCCGGCCAAGCAGGACGAGATGGTCGTGGTCGTCGCGGTCGAGTGGGGCCCCGAGGACGGGGGTCGTTACCGCTTCCAGGTCGAGTTGACCGGAGGCGGCCCGCATCCGTCGTTCACGATCGAAGGCGAGACGGAGGTGAAGCCGCACGCCCCCGGCGACCGGCCGGCGCGCACCTACCTCGTGATGCCGGTGCAGGATGTCGTGTTCCCTGCGCCGGGCCCTTACCGACTCGAGGCCCGCATCAAGGGCGACAAGCTCTCCGGGCCGGTGCTGCATCTGTGGGAACTCGACGGGGCGTCCTCCTGAAGGCTCCCCTGACCCTCCGCCCCGAAACCGTCGGCCCCGACGGCCCCGTCCTCCTGGACGACGCGCCGCGCCGGGTGTGCATCGTCCTCCTCTCGGGGATCGGCGACGTGGTCCACGGCCTCCCCCTCGCCCTGGACGTGAAGGCGCGCAACCCCGCGCACGAGGTGACGTGGGTGGCCGAGCCGGCACCTGCGGAGGTCCTCCGCCACCACCCGGGCGTGGACCGGATCATCGTCTACCGCACCCTGGACGGCCTCGCGGGCCTCGCCGCGCTGCGCCGGGCCATGGCCGGCGTCGATGCCGACCTGACCCTCAACGTCCAGCGGTACTTCAAGAGCGTCTGGCCGTCCGTCCTGTCGGGAGCGCCCCTGCGCGTCGGCCTGCCGCCGTCCAAGACGCGCGACGGCGTCCGCTTCTTCAGCACGCACGTCCTCGCCGAGACGCCTTGGAAGCACTCGCAGGACCTCTTCCTCGACTTCCGGTGGGCGCTGGGCGTCGCCCGGGAAGACCCGGTGCGCTGGGAGATCTCCTTCTCTTCGGAGGAGGTCGAGGAGCGCGAGGCCTTCTTCGAGACCCTCGGGGAAGGCCCGGTCGCGTCGCTCGTGTTGGGCTCGGCGAATCCGAAGAAGGACTGGCCGGCCGAGCGGTACGCCGAGCTCGCGGACGCCCTGGCAGAGGAGCACGGCTTCCGGGTGCTCCTCCTCGGGGGTCCGTCGGCGCGCGAGCGAGCCGCCGCGCACACTGTGCTCGCCCGTGCGCGCACGCGGCCCGTGGACGGCCTCGGCGACTCCGTGCGGACCCTGATGGGGCGCATCGCGGGCTCGGCGCTCGTGGTGGCGCCGGACACCGGGCCGCTGCACGTGGCGCACGCGCTCGGCGTGCCCGTCGTCGGCCTGTTCGCCCATACCAACCCCTGGCGCGTGGGTCCGTGGGCGCGCTTCCGGGAGCTGGTCGTCGACCGCTACACGGAGCCGGGAGCCGACCCCGACCCGGCAGGGTATCTTCCCCGGGACGATCGGATGCACACGATCACGGTGAGGGACGTCCTCGAGAAGGTGGAGGTGGCGCGATCGACCTACCTGTGATGCTCCCGGACGGGTATGGCGCCGTGCGATCCGACGCCGCGTGGGGCTTCGTGGTCACCGGGGGTCTGCCCTGGATGGAGCGCGTGCTCGGCAGCGGCGGTACGCTGCACGGCTGGGCCTCCGAGCACCCGGACCGCCGGGAACTGGCGGGGCGCGGGAGCGTGTACTCGGTGCCCGCGCCGGTTCCCGGCCCCGATCGACGGGAGCGTTGGGTGGTGCGTCACTACTACCGTGGAGGCGCGGTGGCGCGCATCCTCGTCGACCGCTACCTGGCGGTCGGGCGTCCCCGACCCCTCATGGAGGCGCTGGCCTCACGCGCTGCCCGCGAGCGCGGCATCCCGACGCCCGCCGCCGTCGCCGGCGCAGCGTATGCCCGCCGGAGCCTTCTACCGTGCGGACTTCGTGAGCGAGGAGATTCCGGATGCCTCCGACCTGGCGGACGTGCTCTTCGGCTCCCCACCGCGGGAGGTGGAGCGGGAGGCCGCGCTCACGGCCACCGGTCGACTCGTGCGCAAGCTCGAGCAGGCGGGCCTTCTCCACCCCGACCTCAACGCGAAGAACATCGTGCTGGACGCCGGCGAGGACGGGCCGCAGGCCCACCTCGTGGACCTTGATCGCTGCCGCGCCCGCGCCGCCGGCGTGCCCGCGCCCGCCTTTCCCATGCGTCGGCGTCTCGAGCGCTCGCTGCGCAAGTTCCAGATGCGCACCGGGCGGGGGCTGGCGCCGAGCGAGTGGGCCGCGCTGCGCAGGGGCTTCGGGGAGGAGCGATGAGCGAGGCCGTCCGGTGATCGGCGGACCATGGTGAGGGCATCGCTCGCACAGGTGGAGCGGGCGGGGGGGTGGTCCGGCCCGCCCCCCCGGGAGATCTGCATCGTGATGCTCTCGGCCATCGGAGACGCGGTGCACGTGCTGCCGGTCGCCAACGCGCTCAAGCGCACCTGGCCGGACAGCCGCATCACCTGGGTGATCCAGCCGGTACCCCGGCTCCTGGTCCGTGACCACCCGGCCATCGACGACTTCATCGTCTTCCACCGGCGCCGCGGCCTGCGGGGGTGGCTCGGCTTCGCCGAGTTCGCGCGCGACGTGCGCGAGCGCCGCTTCGACCTCCTCCTCGGGCTGCAGGTCTACTTCAAGGCTGGCGTCCTGACGGCGCTTGCGCCCGCATCCGTGAAGCTGGGCTTCGACCGGGCCCGCGCCCGCGACATGCAGTGGCTCTTCACGAACCGCCGCATCCCCCCGCACGAGCCGCAGCACGTGCAGGACCAGTACTTCGAGTTCCTCCACGAGCTCGGGATCGACCCCGAGCCGGTGACGTGGGGCATCGACCTCGCGGACGAGGAGCGCGCCGCCCAGGAAGCGTTCTTCTCGCGGCTGGACCGGCCCGTCTGCGCCGTCGTCGTGGGCACGAGCAAGCCGGAGAAGAACTGGATGCCGGAGCGCTTCGCCCGCGTGCTCGAGGAGGTGGAGCGTGCGCACGGCCTCCGCCCCGTGCTGGTCGGCGGGCCGTCCGCCATCGAGCGTCGCATTGCCGACGAGGTGCTGGCCCGCACGAATGCGCGCGTCGTGGACGCGCTCGGCGACGACCTCCGTCGTCTGGTGTGGATCCTCGAGGGGAGCGCCCTCACGATCAGCCCGGACACGGGGCCCCTGCACATCAGCCGCGCGCTCGGGACGCCGGTGGTCGGGCTCTTCGGCTACACGAACCCGAAGCGCTCCGGCCCCTATCGGCTCTATCAGGACCTGGTGGTCGACGGCTACGCCGAGCATCCGGGAGAAGACTACCCCATCGAGCACGCCTACCGGAACGGGATGGAACGGGTCACGGTGGACGGCGTGTTGGACAAGATATCCCTCGCGATGGAGCGCTACGTTCGTTGACCGACATCGACCCCTGGATCGGCCTCGCGGCCGCGGACCCCGCCGAGCTCGTCGACGCGACCCTCGAGCTGCACTGGGCCACCCAGCTCCTGGCGGCCGCCGGGCAGACCTTCGTTGCCCCCACGGAGGACGACAGCCACCGGGCGATGCGGTGGCACGTGGGGCTCGGCGGGTTCATCGGGGAGAGCTTCACGGACGGCTATCCCTTCCGTCTCGCCCTGCGGGTCGAGGACCTCACCCTCCGGCTCATCGACCGGACCGACGCCACCCTCGGAGAGCTCGCCCTCGCCGGCGGGACGCTCGACGACGCCTATACGTGGCTGCGCACGGGCCTTTCGCAGTACATGGGCGGGACCGGCCCCGTGATCGAACGGCCGGACTTCGACATCCCGGCGCACCCCGTGGGCAGGGGCGCCCGCTTCTCGGAGGGCGCCCCCACGCAACGGGCCGCCCTGGCCGCGCTGTATGGGGCGGCCGCAGAGCTGCTGGACGAGGTCGCGGCGGCGACGCCGGGGGCTTCCACCGTGCGCTGCTGGCCGCACCACTTCGACATCGCGACGCTGGTGCGGCTCGGCCCGGGGGCGCGTGACGATCCGGCCCGTACGGTGAGCGTAGGCATGGCGCCGATGGGCGGGGGGATCGAGGGATGGTACTGGTACGTGACGCCATGGCCGTATCCACCCGAGGGGGACCTCCCCGCGCTCGACCCCCCGGCCACCTGGCACACGGAGGGATGGACCGGAGCGGTGCTGCACGGCGCCGACATCGTCCGGGTGCCGGACGCGGAGCGCCGGGGCCGCGTGTCCACCTTCATCGGGGACGCCGCCGCGGCCGCGAAACGCCTCCTGGGGAGCGACTGACATGTCCGTCCTCAGCAACCCCGCTTCCGGCGCCAAGGCGGACGCCGACGCCTACATCGCCGCGGTCCTCGACCTGCTCGGCGACCAGGACCCCCTCGCCGTCCTCGCGGCCACGCCCGCCGAGCTGCGCAGGCTGACGGGAGACCTCGCGGAGCAGGAGCTCGCCCGCCCCGAGAAGGAGGGGAAGTGGTCGGCCGCCCAGGTCCTCCAGCACCTGGCGGACTCCGAGCTCGTGTGGGGCTACCGCCTGCGGAAGGTGCTCGCGGAGGACCGCCCCGCCCTGGTGGGATTCGACCAGGACCTGTGGGCCTCCCGCCTCGGCTACGCCAGCGCGCACGCCGGGCGCGCCCGGGCCATGTTCGAGTCGCTGCGCGCCGTGCACCTGGCCATGCTGGAGGCCGCCGGCGAAGCGGACCTGGCGCGCTTCGGCGTGCACGCGGAGCGCGGGGAGGAGAGCGTCGCGCACATGATGCGCCTCTACGCGGGGCACGACCTCGCGCACCGACGGCAGCTCGCGCGGATCCGGACGGTGGTGCGGGGCTAGCGACCCGCCGGGCACGCGGTGGCGCCGACTCGGCTACCGCGCCAGGTTACGGCGCATCGAACCCGGAACCTGCCCTGCCGCAGCCTGGAGACGCTCGATGCGACCCCGCCACCGCGCACCTTCTTTCCTTCTGCCGATCCTGGCCGCGCTCGTCGCCGGCCCCGGCTCGGCCCTCGCCCAGCAGATCCCGACGCCCGAGGCCTTCTTCGGCTTCCAGATGGGGGCCGACCGGCACCTCGCCCGGTGGGACAAGCTGGTGGAGTACTATCAGCTCCTCGATCGGGAGAGCCCCCGCGTCCGCGTCGTGAACATGGGACCGTCGACGCTGGGCAACCCCTTCCTTGCCATCTGGGTGTCCTCGCCGGACAACCTTGCGAAGCTCGACGAGCTTCAACGCATGAACGCCGTCCTCAGCGACCCCCGCGGCGCCTCGCAGGAGCAGATCGACGCGGCGATCGCGAACGGCAGGGCGGTCGTCGTCCAATCCTACGGGCTGCACTCCACCGAGGTGGCGGCGAGCCAGTCGGCAGCGGAGATCGTCTACGAGATGGCCACGCGCGACGACGCGGAGATGCGCCGCATCCTCGACAACACCGTCGCGATCATGATCCCCTGCTTCAACCCCGACGGCGAGATCATCGTCACGGATTGGTACGACAAGACGGTCGGCACCGAGTACGAGGGGTTGGGCCCGCCGACGCTGTACCACCACTACATCGGGCACGACAACAACCGCGACGCGTTCATGCAGAACACGGTCGAGTCGCGCTACGGGGCGCAGATCCTCTTTCGCGACTGGACCCCGCAGGCCTACATCGACCATCACCAGATGGGCCCGTACGGAGCGCGCATGTACGTGCCGCCCTACGCCGACCCGGTGCGGCCGGCCGCCGACCCGCTGGTGTGGCGGGAGATGAGCTGGTACGGCGCGCAGATCGCCTACAAGGAGGAGGAGAACGGGCTGTCGGGCATCATCAACGACGCCGTCTACTCCGGGTGGGGCCACTTCGGCTTCCACTGGATCACGCCCTTCCACAACATCGCCGGGATGCTCACCGAGTCGGCGAGCGCCCGCCTGGCGACGCCGCTCTTCCTCCATCCCGACCAGCTCCAGGGCAACACGCGCAACCTCCCGGAATACGAGGAGCAGACGAACTTCCCCGACCCGTGGCCCGGAGGGTGGTGGCACGTGCGGGACATCGTCGAGCGCCAGAAGGTGGCGACGTTCTCGACGCTGGACATCGCCGCGAAGAACCGGGAGACGGTGCTGCGCAACGCGTACCTGAAGGCTTCGAGACAGACGGAGCGCGGTGCCGCGGGAAGCCCGTCGGCTTTCGTCATCCCCGCGGATCAGCACGACCCGCTGACGATGGCGAAGATGGTGAACAAGCTGCTGGGCCAGGGCGTCGAGGTGAAGCGCGCCTCGCAGGCCTTCCAACACGAAGGGCGCGCGTACGACGCCGGGCACCTACGTGGTCACCATGGCGCAGCCGAAGCGCGGCGTGATCCGCTGGCTGCTGGGGCAGACGTTCTACCCGGACAACAGCTGGACGCGCAACGACGACGGGTCGCCGATCCGCCCGTACGACATGTCCACCGACGACATGGCGGAGTTCATGGGGGTGCGGGTCGACCCCGTGGAGACCCTCCCCACCGTGGCGCTCGCCGAGGTGGCGGACACCGTGGCGCCGCGCGGCACCGTCGCGAGAGGAAGCCGGGGCTACCTGGTCGACGGGCGGCTGAACGACGCCTTCAAGGCGATGAACATGCTCTGGGACGAGGGCGTCACCGTGCGCCGCTTCGTCCGGCAGCACGGACCGCACCGCCCCGGCGACTTCTGGATCGAGAGTGCGCCGGAGGCGCTGGTGAACGGCGTGGCCGACCTCACGGGCGTGGACTTCCAGGCGATGGACGTGGACGGCGGCGAGGCCGCTCCGGAGGCTCCCCGCAGGCGGATCGCGATGTACCAGCGCTACTACGGCGGCAACATCGACGAGGGGTGGACCCGCTGGCTGCTCGAGGACTTCGGCTTCCCCTACACCTCGCTCTTCGACCCGGAGCTGAAGGCCGGCAACCTGAACCGGAAGTACGACGTGATCCTCCTGCCCGAGGACGACGTGGCCACGCTCGTCGGCCAACGCAGGGACGGCCCCGGCGAGCAGCAGCAGTACCCACCCGAGTACCGGAGCGGCTTCGGCGACGAGGGCGTGGCGGCGCTCGAGGCGTTCGTGCGGGCGGGTGGCACGCTCGTGACGTTCGCCGAGGCCGGCGACCTCGCGATCGAGCGCTTCGACCTCCCGGTGCGCAACGTCCTCGACGGCCTGTCGTCCACGGAGTTCTGGTCGCCGGGCTCGACGCTCCACGTCCGGGTCGACACCGACGACCCGCTCGCTTTCGGGATGCCGGAGGACGCGCTCGCGACCTTCCTGGCCGGCAGTCAGGCCTACCAGCTCGTGCCGACGGCCGAGAACGAGCGCGCCGCGCGGCCCGTCACGTACGTGCACCGCGACCTCCTGCAGAGCGGGTGGCTGCTCGGCGAGGACCGCATCGCGGACAAGGCGGCGGTGGTCTCGGTGGAACTCGGCGAGGGCAAAGTGGTTCTCATCGGGTTCCGCGCCCAGCACCGGGCGCAGACGCACGGGACCTTCAAGCTGCTCTTCAACACGCTGGTGGGCAGCACCCCCATGTAGGCGGCACTCCGAAGTAGGGGAAGCCGATGTGCTCCGTTCTGGGGATCCTCGAGATCCGATCCGACGCCCAGGGCCTGAGAGATCAGGCCCTGGAGCTTTCACGCCGCCAGCGCCACCGGGGGCCTGACTGGTCGGGTGTGTACGCCTCGGATCGCGCGATCCTCGCGCACGAGCGGCTTTCGATCGTGGACGTCCTGCACGGCGCCCAGCCGCTGGGCGACCTGGAGAAGGGGCCCGTGCTGGCGGTGAACGGTGAGATCTACAACCATCGCGAGCTGCGCGAGCGCTACCCCGATCACCCGTTCGCGACGGACTCGGACTGCGAGGTCATCCTCCCGCTCTATGTGGAGAAGGGCGCCGACTTCCTGAACGACCTGAACGGCATCTTCGCGTTCGTGCTCTACGACCCCGAGCACGACCGCTACCTGGTGGCGCGCGACCCGATCGGCGTCATCCCGCTCTACACGGGCCGCGACCGGCACGGCAACCTCTTCGTCGCCTCCGAGATGAAGGCGCTCACCCCGGTGTGCACCACGGTCGAGGAGTTCCCTCCGGGACACGTGCTCGACAGCGCGGCAGGTCCGGAACCGGTGCGGTACTACGACGCCGAGTTGGACCTCGTACGACGCGCTGCGCTCCGAGGGGATCGACACGGGGACGATCCGTGACGCGTTGCAGGCGGCCGTCCATCGCCAGCTCATGAGCGACGTCCCGTACGGCGTGCTGCTGTCGGGCGGGCTGGACTCGTCGATCGTGTCGGCGGTGGCCAAGCGCTATGCCGCGCATCGCATCGAGGACGACGACCGCTCGGACGCATGGTTCCCCACGCTGCACTCCTTCGCGATCGGGCTGGACGGCTCGCCCGACCTTGCGGCGGCCGCGAAGGTCGCGGAGCACATCGGCACGGTGCACCACGAGTTCAACTTCACCGTGCAGGAGGGGCTGGACGCCCTGCGCGACGTGATCTACCACCTGGAGACGTACGACGTCACCACGGTGCGGGCGTCGACCCCGATGTACCTCATGGCGCGGCGCATCCGCGCGATGGGCATCAAGATGGTGCTGTCCGGTGAGGGCGCCGACGAGGTCTTCGCGGGCTACCTCTACTTCCACAAGGCGCCGAACGCGCGCGAGCTGCACGAGGAGACCGTGCGCAAGCTCGAGCGCCTGCACGGCTTCGACTGCCTGCGCGCGAACAAGTCGATGGCGGCGTGGGGCGTGGAAGCGCGCGTCCCCTTCCTCGACCTCGAGTTCCTCGAGGTGGCGATGAACCTCGACCCTGCGCGGAAGCTCGTGCGGCCCGGCGGGATGGAGAAGATGATCCTGCGCGAGGCCTTCGCCGACCATCTGCCCGACGTCGTACTGAAGCGGCAGAAGGAGCAGTTCTCGGACGGCGTGGGCTACGGGTGGATCGACGCCCTCAAGGACCACGCTACGTCACGCGTCTCCGACCAGGACATGGAGAACGCGCGCTACCGCTTCCCGCACAACACGCCGGACACGAAGGAAGGCTACCTGTACCGCTCGATCTTCGAGGAGCACTTCCCGCTCCCCGCCGCCGCGGCCACCGTTCCCGGCGGCAAGTCGGTGGCGTGCAGCACCCCGGAGGCGCTGGCGTGGGACGCGTCCTTCCAGAACGTGAACGAGCCGTCGGGAAGGGCCGTGAAGGGCGTGCACCGAGACGCCTACTGAGGGACGCTTCGCCCCGGAGCTCTACCCTCCGAGCCACCACTTGGCGGCGAGGAACGCGAAGCCCGCCAACGCGCCCAGTCCCGCCTCCCACTCCCGGTTGCGCTTATACTGCGCGAGTGTGAAGCCGCCGCCCTCCACCCCCGGCGCACGGTAGGGCGTGAGGCGCGGCGCGAAGGCGGGCACGTTCGCCGCGTAGTGACGAAAGCGGTCCCCGAACAGCTCGGTCAGAAGCACCGCCTCGCCGCCCATGGTGCGGCCGTACACGCCCGCGTAGAAGACCAGGAAGAGCGCCGGCCAGATCCACTGGCCGCCGGCGATCGTGATCCCCAGGCCCAGGATGAACGACCCCACGTAGAGCGGGTTGCGCGTGAAGGCGTACGGCCCGGTGGTGGTGAGCTCCTTCTCCTTGTGGATCGTCCCGGCCGCCCAGCCGCGGACGAGCAGCCCGAGCAGCCCGAGCCCCGCGCCGACGACGAGCAGCTTCGCGGTGGGCCGCGCGAACCAGAGGAAGGGGACGACGAGGAGCCACACCGCCCGCAGGCGGAGGCGGCGCATGTTCACGAGCCGGCGTCGTCCTGTGAGCCGTCCTCCCGTGCCTTCCACCGCTCCAGCGTCTGCGCCCGGGCCTCCGGATTGAGCGGCAGGCCCTCGCGGACCTCCTCGAGATGGAGCGTGAGGGAGCCGGGGAACTTGGGGATGTTCGACTTCATGTAGACCATGATGCGCCGGTCGTCGTCGCTGAAGTGGATCTCGGCGTCTCCGCCCTGCCCGAAGAGGCCCGTGGTCTTGATGATGGGCTTCACGACGATCGTGTTGAACTCCCCGGCGTCGGTCTCGCGGTGGTCCTTGCGCAGGACCTTCACGACCACGGGGTTGCCGTCCTGCTTGAAGTAGCGCGGCAGCGTGTAGGTCTTGCCGACCTCGAGCGGGAGCGTGCGGATGTAGTAGATGAACGAGATGTCGTCGAGCGGCAGCGGCGAGCCGAGCGGCCCGAACTCGTCGTTGTCCTGCCGCTCCCACGTGCGGCGCTCGGGAAACATCTCGTAGTGGCGGAAGCTGCTGTAGCCGGGATCGTTGATGTCCTGGATGAAGCGCCAGCTCACCAGCGTCCGCACGTCGAACCACGACTGGTACTTGTCGTGGACGCTCAGCCCCATCAGCCCGCCGTCGATCTGCATGCGCACTTTGTAGGTGCGATGCCCGCGCACGGTGTCGATGCCCTCCACCTCCAGCGAGCCCTCGCCGGCGCCGAAGATGCCGACCTTCACGTGGTAGACGAGCCGCTCTCCCGGACCGAACGGCACCGCAGCGGCGCCCGGCTCGACCGGGAAGGCCGCGACAAGGGAGTCGATCGGGTCCTGCGCGCGGGCGCGATCCGGTATCGCCCCGAGGGCGAGGAGGACGAAGGCGGCGGCTACGCGCTTCATGCGGCTTCGGCGTCGGCTTCGCCGTGGCCAGCGTCCGCCGCCGCGCAGGCGCGCCAGCGAGAGGAGCGTGCGCCATGGCTGGAAGCGCGACGCCCGCACCTGCAGGTCGTAGCGCAGCTCGAGCGGTGACTCCGAGATCCGGCGGGCGTGCGGCGCCAGGTAGCGGAGCAGCTCGACGTTGGCCGCCCAACCCTCCGTGCGGGTCACCGACTGATCGGCGGGCACGTCGCGGAACGCCTTCTTGAGGACGATGACGCGGTAGGCGCGCAGGCCGCTCACGGGATCGGACACCGGCGCGTCGCGCCACGTCCGCCCCAGCGCCATGCGCGCGAAGCGCCGGGCGAGGCGAATCGGGCTGGGCACCGGCCGTTCCACCGTCGCCGCGAACGCCCCCGCGACGATGTCCGCCCCTCCCTCGATCACCTTGACCAGCCCCACCACGTCCTCGGGACGCTCGGTGAAGTCGCCCTGGAGGACCACGGCGCAGTCGCGCTTGGGGTAGGGCGCCACCTCGACGACCTCCCGCAGGAGCCGCTCCACGGAGCGCGCGTAGCCGACGTGCTCCTCGGAACGGATCACGGTCAGGGGGAGGCTCCGCCGATAGCGCGCGAGCACGTCGGCGGTGTCGTCCGTCGAGGCGTCGTCGAGCACCACGAGCTTGTAGTCCCTCCCGAACTCGCCCAGGACCCTGCGCAACTTCCACAGGAGAACGCCCACGGTGGCCGCTTCGTTGTAGGCGGGAATGCAGACGTAGATCAAGGATTCACCGTTCCAATGAGTCGATAAAGGAAGGCCGGTGCCGTCTCGGCGGCGTCACCGACCGCAACGTTATACAGGTGCCTCCGGGCCCGGTTCCGGCTCGGGGCGGGTCTTCCAGCGCTTGTGCTGCCAGAAATACTGCTCGGGCGCCTCGCGCACGGCGCGCTCGAGGACGGCGGTGTGCGCCTCGGTCAGGAGGAGCACGTCCCGCTCCGGGTCGCCCGTCCCGGGCGAGGGCACGCGCTCCATCCGGATCCGGTAGCGCTGCCGGGCCCCCGGAAGGCGGATGCACGAGCCCACGAACAGCGGGGCGCCGGCGCGAACGGCGAAGAGCGCGGGGCCTCGGTGCGTGGACGCCAAACGCCGGAAGAAGGGAACGAAGAGCCCGTTCCCTCCCGCGTTCTGGTCGGCCACGAGCCCCACCACCTTCCCTTCCCCGAGCGCGCGCAGCGCCCGCTTGGGCGCCGCGCCCGTGTCCACGATCTCCATCCCCAGGCGTTGTCGCGCGGCCGTGAGGTCGGCGTCGAAGCGCCGATTCGCCATCGGCTTGGCGACCCCCACCACGGGGATCCCGTGCGCTGCGACGGCCGCGCCCCCCATCTCCCAGCTCCCGAGGTGCCCGGTCAGGAGCACGGCACCCTTCCCCTCGGCCAGCGCCGCGCGGAGCTCGTCGATCCCCTCCACGTCGGTGCGGGCGACGATGCTCTCGGGGTCCATGCCGGACATGCGGAACATGGCCGCCGCCTCGCGGCCGAGGTGCGCGTAGCTGGCCCGGGCGACCCGGCGGCGCCAAGCGGGGGTCCGGTCCGGGAAGGCCAGGTGCAGGTTCGCGTCCACCACGTCGCGGCGGATGCGCAGCAAGCTCCCGGCCACCCGGCCCAGCGCCGCGCCGGCCCGGAGCGCGACTCCCTCCGGCACGGCGAGCAGCACCGCGGAGAGGAGGCGGAAGAGCGCGTACTCGAAACCGTGCTGAAGCCCCCGGCCGCTCACGTGACCTCGGTCGGACGCGGCTCCGCGCTCTCGAACTGGAGCTCGTAGAGGTATCGATAGAGCCCGCCCTCGGCGAGCAGCTCCGCGTGCGTGCCGCGCTCCACCACGCGCCCGCGCTCGAGCACGAGGATCTGGTCGGCGCGCTGCACGGTGGAGAGGCGGTGCGCGATGACCAGCACGGTGCGGCCCTCCAACAGGCGCTCCACCGCCTCCTGGACCAGCCGCTCGGATTCGGTGTCCAGCGCGCTCGTCGCCTCGTCGAAGATGAGGATCGGCGGGTCCCGCAGGATCGCGCGCGCGATGGCGATGCGCTGGCGCTGGCCGCCGGACAGCTGCGTCCCGCGCTCCCCGACCACCGTCTCGTATCCGAGGGGAAGCTCCGCGATGAAGTCGTGGGCGTGCGCGGCGCGCGCCGCCCGCTCGACCTCCTCCTCCGTCGCCTCCGGCCGTCCATAGGCGATGTTGGCGCGCACGGTGTCGTGGAAGAGCACGGTATCCTGCGAGACGATGCCGAGCTGTCGGCGAAGGTCCGCGATCGGGATGTCCCGCACATCCACGCCGTCCATCGCGATGCGGCCGGAGCCCACCTCGAAGAAGCGTCCGAGGAGGTCCACCAGCGTGCTCTTCCCCGCGCCGGACGGCCCCACCAGCGCCACCACGGAGCCGCGTGGCACCGTGAGCGAGACGTCGTGCAGCACGGGCTCGCCCGCGCGGTAGGCGAAGGAGACGTCCTCGAAGGCGATCTCCTCGCGAAAGCCGCGGAAGGGCTTCGCGTCGGGGCGGTCCCGGATCTCCACGGGGGCGTCGAGGAACTCGAAGACCCGCTCCGCGGCCACCAGTCCGGGCTGTGCCGTCGCGGGGAACTTCGCGACGTTCTTCACCGGAGCGTAGAGCTTCATCGACAAGCCGAGGAAGCCCACGAAGAGCGGGCCGGACAGCTCCCCCGCCACCACGAGGCGGGCTCCGTACCACAGGAGGATCACCGTGCCGAAGGCCGCGAGCATCTCGGTGACCGGCGTGGCCAGCGAGCGCGCCAGCTCGGCCCTCAGGAAGGTGCGGAAGTAGTCCGACGTGAGACCGTGGAAGCGCCGGCGCTCGCGCTCCTCCGCAGACGAGGCCTTCACGAGGCGGATGGCGGCCAGCGTCTCCTGGATGTGGGCATTCACCTCGCCGCCCAGGTGCAGGACCCGCCGGTCCCGCCGGCGCAGGACGCGCACGAGCGGCCCCCAGACGATCATCGCGCCGGGGATCACCACGAAGGCGGCCACCGTCAGTTTCCACGAGATCACCGTCATGTAGATCACGGCGGTGGCGAACTCGAAGACCGCCGAGAGCATCTTCGACATCTCGGAGGTGACCACCGTGCGCAGCGTCTCGACCTCGGTCGTGAGGCGGCTGACGATCTGACCCATGCGTATTCGGCCGAAGAACGCGAGGTCGAGGTCCACCAGGTGGTCGTAGACCCGGTCGCGCAGGTCGCGGTTGACCGACTGCTCGGCCCGGGCCACCAGATAGGCCCGCGCGAAGAAGAAGACGTTCTTGATCGCGAAGACGATCAGGATCAGGACGATGATGCGCGTGATCGCCGCGAGCGGCTCGCCCTGGAGGTCCACCCATCGGTAGACCGTCGCGTCCAACAGGCGCTGCATGAAGTTGTCGCCGCCCGTGGGCAGTGCCGAATCCCCGCGCATGAAGAGCGCCTGCACGAAGGGGATGAGCAGGACGTAGACGGCCCCGTCCAGCAGCGCGAAGACGAACGTCACGCCCACCACCGCGAGGAGCAGGGGGGCGTGGGGCTTCAGGAAGGACAGGATGCGAAAATAGAGCTTCACGGGGGGAAAGTTAGCGTGGTGGGGCGGATTGGCACGATTCCTTCATCTCTCAGGGGTGTATCAGCACCAGGACCCTCTCGAGGGCGAAAACGCCCCTATGTCGAAGACCATCCTGCGGACACCTCCGAAGTGGGCCCGTTGGGCCCTCGCCGCCGCCGTCCTCGTTCTGGCGGCAGTCGCGGTCGTGCGCGCCTTCTCGGTGTCGTGCGACCCCGAGGTGCCCTGCGTCACGCTCGCGGAGCTGCGCGACGGGGCGGCGCTGCCGGAGGCCATCCACATCTACGACCGCCACGGTGCGCTGCTGGCCGACGTGGCGGGGCCTCGACGGCGCGCGATCCCGGACGAGCGCATCCCTGAACGCCTCGC
Organism: uncultured Gemmatimonadales bacterium; assembly: GCA_963823035.1. GTDB lineage: Bacteria > Gemmatimonadota > Gemmatimonadetes > Longimicrobiales > Gaopeijiaceae > SZUA-318. The sequence continues at coordinate 104,388 of CAWGKG010000010.1, read as the reverse complement.
GGCGTCGTGGGTGGCCGTCGAGGACCGGCGCTTCTGGGACCACGGGGGCGTCGACCTGCACGGCGTGTTCCGCGCCTTCGTCCAGAACGTTCGCTCCGGGGACATCGAGGAGGGTGCGAGCACCATCCCGATGCAGCTCGTGCGCACGCTGTGGTCCCAGTCCCTCGCCGACGTCGGGTCCTGGCGCAGGAAGGTGATCGAGGCGCGCATGGCGCCCCGGCTCATCGACGAGCTTGGGCACGAGCGCGTGCTCGCCCTCTACCTGAATTCGATCTACATGGGCAACGGCCTCGACGGCGTAGAGGCCGCGTCACGCTACTACTTCGGCGTCTCCGCGGACTCGCTGGACATCGGCCAGACGGCCACGCTGGTGGGCATGACGCGCGCGCCGGAGCGCTACGAGCCGCGCCGCCACGCCGAGCGCGCCAGGGACCGCCGCGATGTCGTGCTCGGCGTCCTCGCGAGCGCGGGCGTGATCACCGAGGAGGAGGCCGCGAAGGCGCGGGAGAAGGACCTCGAGACGATCGCCGCACCGCCCTCGACCTATCGCCGCAGCTACGTGACGTCCGCCGTGACGCGCATGATCCGCGAGACCGCGCCCGAGCTGGCGGGGCGTCCGGGGCTGCGCGTCTACACGACGATCGACCCGGACGTGCAGGCGGTCGGCGAGAAGGCGCTCACGAGCCAGCTCGCCGCGATCGAGCGGGGCAGGCACGGCCGCGTCGAGCCGACCGACTCCGCCCGCCCGCTCCAGGGAGCCGCCGTCGCGCTCGATCCCCGCACGGGCGCCGTGCGCGCCTGGATCGGGGGGCGGGACTTCGATCGCTCCGAGTTCGACCGCGTGGCGCAGTCCGAGCGGCAGGTGGGATCGCTCGTCAAGCCGTTCATCGTCGCCTCCGCCCTCGAGTCGGGACAGGGCATCCTCGACCTGGTGTCGGCGGACACCGTGTCCATGCAGGTGCTCGACGGCGTGTGGTCGCCGAGCGACCACGTGCAGGACATGGCGTTGCCCATGCGCGAGGCGCTCGTGCGCTCCTCGAACCGCGCCGCCGTGCGCCTCGGACGCTCACTCGGTATCGAGGCACTGCGCGAGGTGAGCCGGGACGTCGGCATCCATGCATCCATCCCCGAGGTGCCCTCGGTCTACATCGGCAGCTTCGAGGCCTCGCTCCTCGACATGACCGGCGCCTTCGCGACGTTCGGCAACGGAGGCGTCCGCGTCGAGCCCTTCCTGGTGGAGCACATCGAGGACGCGCGCGGCGAGATCCTCTGGCGGCACGAGGCGACCGAGAGGGGCGAGCCGGCCCTCTCCGAGGTGACCGCGTTCGTGGTGCTCGACGCCCTGCGCGACGTGGTCGACCACGGCACGGGTTGGCCGGTGCGCAGCGGGGGCTTCTCCGGGCCCGCCGCGGGGAAGACCGGCACCACGAACGACAGCCGCGACGCCTGGTTCATCGGCCTCGTGCCCGAGCTGACCGCCGGCGTCTGGATCGGCTACGACCAGCCGCGCACGATCGTCCCGAACGGTAGCGGCGGCGCGCTCGCCGGACCCGTCTGGGGTGCGTGGATGGCCGGGCTGGAGCGGGGTGACGCACTGTCGCCGTCGCGCGACTGGCTGCCGCCGCTCGGGGTGCAGCGGGTCCGCTACGACCCGCAGACCGGTGAGGCCGTCGAGGAGAGCTGCCTCACGGGTCCGGCCTCGTCCTTCGAGGACGCCTACGTCCCCGTCGGTCGGTACGTGGTGGGCGGATGCCAGGGGAGGTTCCGGAGCTGGCTCGCGAAGATCTGGGACAGGATCGTCCCAGGCAAGTCGAATACGCCGAAGAAGAAGGAGGGCGGCGGAGGCTGAGACCGCCCGCTCAGCCGGGCCGCGGCGTGAGGCTCGCCACCGGCACGATCATCTCCTCGGGGCTGATCCCGCCGTGCAGGAACGAGTTCCGGTAGCGGGCCTGGTACTCGCGCAGCTTCGTCGGATAGACGAAGAAATGGTCCTCCATCGCGAGCACGTACGTCATCCCCAGGCGCCCACCCGGCAGGCGCAGGTCACGCTCGTCCTTCGTGGAGAAGGCCGTGGCCGCGTGCTCGACGCGCAGGTCCTGCCCGAACTTGTAGCGCAGGTTGCTGGTGGCGTCGCGCCGCGCGTACACGGTCGCGGGACGCTGACAGAGGATCGAGCCGTGGTCCGTGGTGAGCACCACGCGATGCCCGGCCCGCGCGGCCGCCTTCAGCACCTCGTAGGCCGTGGACCGCTCGAACCAGGAGCGCGTCAGCGCGCGCAACGCCGCCTCGTCCTTGGCGACCTCCATCAGGATCGGCGACTCCGAGCGGCCGTGCGTCATCAGGTCCACGAAGTTGAACACCAGGGCGATCACGGCCCCGGGCGTGCGTAGCGCCGAGTTGACGCGCGCGCGCACCTGCTCGCTGTCGCGGTCGGAGAAGATCTTCTCGTAGTGCACGGGCACGCGCCGCCCCGTGAGCCGCCGCAGCTGCTCCTCGAGGAGCTTGTCCTCGAAGGCGTTCAGGCTGCCCTCGTCGTCGCCCGCGTCCCACCACCCCGGCGTGCGCTTGGCGATCTGGTCGGGATAGGTCCCGCTGAAGATCGCGTTGCGCGCGTAGGGCGTGGCCGTGGGGAGGATCGAGTAGTGGTAGGACTCCTCGATCTCGAAGTACGGCGCGAGGAGCGGCGTCATCGCCCGCCACTGGTCCAGGCGCATGCAGTCCAGCACCACGAAGTAGACCGGGTCGTCGCCCAGCCACGGGAGGAGGAAGAGCTCGACCAGGTCCACGGAAAGGACGGGCCGGTCCTCCGCGCCCCGCATCCACAGCGGGTACTCGCGCACGATCCAGTTACCGAAATCGCGCCGCAGGTCGGTCATGAGCGAGCGCACGGTGTCGAGCAGCCCCTGCTCCCCCGCGGCCTCGAGGCGCAGGTGCCAGTCCGTGAGCTCCGTGAAGACCGAGGCGAACTCGTCCGCCGTGGAGGCGTCCTGGGCGTTCGCGGACAGGCTCGGAAAGCGGGCCGCGAAATCCTGCGCGACCTGCTGCTGGCGGATCGACGAACCTTCGAGGATGCGCGTCACCACCGAGAGCACCTGTCGCGGGGACGTCGGTTTGACCAGGTAGTCGTCCACACGGCGGCCGATCGCCTCGGTCATCGTGCGGTCCTCCTCGGACTTGGTGACCATGACCACCCGCGCGTGCGGATCCTCGCGGCGCAGGATCTCGAGCACCTCGAGCCCCCGCCGGCCCGGCATCTGCTCGTCGAGGAGCACCAGGTCGTAGGGGTTCTCGCGCAGGAGCGCGAGGGCGTCGTCGCCGTTCGAGATCGCGTCGACGTGGTAGCCCCGCGCCTGCAGAAAGAGGAGGTGCGGACGCAGGAGGTCGATCTCGTCGTCCACCCACAGGATGCGCTTGGCGGCGCGCGCGGTCGTGGTCATGGCCCGAAACCTAAGCCTGTGCGACCCACGGAGGCTACCTGGCGAATACGACCGCGAGGCGGCGACGGAGCTCGTCGCGTACGTCGCGGAACGCCCGGAGGCGTTCGTCGCCCGGCCCGTCCACGGCCGCGGGGTCCGGCAGGCCCCAGTGAACGCGCAGCGCAGGCCCGAGCCACGCCGGGCAGACCTCCTCCGCGCACAGGGTGACCACCGCGTCCACCGGTCGCTCCACCTCCTCCATCCCCTTGGAGCGCTGCGTGGATGCGTCGATGCCCACCTCCCTCAGCACCTCGACCGCCTCCGGTCGGATCGACGTGGGCTCGGACCCGGCCGACGAGACCTTCACGCTCTCCGGGGCGAGCGACCGCGCGATGCCCTCCGCCATCTGGCTACGCGCGGAATTGGCGACGCACAGGAAGAGGACGTGGCGCGGAAGGGCGTTCCGCAGCTTGTCCGCCTCGGCCATCCAGCCCGCGCGTGCGCCCGCTTCCCCACCCTCCTCCACGCTCACTTCCCCCATGTCTCCTCCAGGACCCTGAGCCAGTTCTCGTGCGCGATGCGTCGGACGTCGGCGCCGTCGAAGCCCGCGGCGACGAGCGCGTCCACCAGCCTCGGAAGGCCCTTGACGTCGCCCAGGTCCTCGGGCATCTGCGCGCCGTCGAAGTCGGAGCCCAACCCCACGTGCTCCACGCCGATCCGGTCCGCGATGTAGCGTGCGTGGCGGACGATCTCCGTGAGTGACGTGATCTTCTCGGCATCGCCGTCCGCGCGCAGGAATCCCTTATGGAAGTTCACTCCGACGATTCCGCCGCTGTCGCGGATCGCGTCGAGCTGCGCGTCGGTGAGGTTGCGCGGGGAGCTGGCCAGCGCCCAGGCGCAGGAGTGCGTCGCGACGAGCGGCGCCCGCGAAAGGCGCGCGACGTCCCAGAAGCCCGCCTCGTTCAGGTGCGAGAGGTCCACGAGCACCCCCAGCCGGTTGCACGCCTCCACCAACCGCTTCCCGGCCGCGGTGAGGCCGGGCCCGGTGTCGGGTCCCCGCGGGAAGTCGAAGGGCACCCCGTGCGCGAAGGCGTTGGGGCGGCTCCACACCGGCCCCAGGGAGCGGAGCCCGGCGGCGTGGAAGACGTCGAGGGTCTCCAGGCGGGTGTCGAGCGCCTCCACCCCCTCGATGTGCAGGACGGCCGCGAAGGTCCCGTCCTCCAGGCAGCGCCGGAGTTGCGCGGCCGTGCGGACGACCTCGAGAGCACCGTTCGACTCGGCCTCCATGCGGAGCAGGTCGGACATGACCGACAGGGTGTAGCCGAGCGCCTTCCTGCGGGGCAGGCGCGGTGGGAGGTCGACCGTGCGACCGCCCGGCACCTCCTTCCCGTCGGGCCCGATCATCGGCCGGATCGTTCGCACCCAATCCGAAGACGCCGTGAAGATCGCGAAGAAGCCGCCGCCCAGCCCGCCCTCGCGAGCGCGGGGGAGGTCCACGTGGCCGCGGTCGCTGCGCGCGAGGAAGGAGCGGGCCGCCGCCGGCTCCGCGTCGCGGATCTGCGTGAGGGTGTCGTTGTGTCCGTCGAAGACGACGACGGTCGGGTGCGTGGCCATGGCGTGCGGTGGTAGGGAGAGAGGTGTCCAGCCTACATCCTAACGGATGACCCAGGGACGGAAAGACACGAGGGCGCGCCTCCCGATTCCCTTGCGGAAAAAGTGAGTCGCCCTTTACCTTGCGGGACAAGGCAACCTGCCGGAGGCCGACGCGCGACCGACGTGTCCCCGCCTCCCGGCCCGAGCGCGGAGGGCGATGTGCCCCGCCGGCGTACACGCGACCCCGAAGAATTCCTCCCCCTGAGCGCCCCCGTCTTCAGCATCCTGCTGGCCCTGGGCTCGGGCCGCATGCACCCGTACGGGATCATGCAGGCCATCGACGAGCGCACGGGCGGGAAGGCCGTGATCCTCCCGGGCACGCTCTACACCTCGATCGCGCGCATGCTCGATCAGGGGCTCATCGAGGACGCGCCGGACCGCCCCGACCCGGAGGACGACGATGCGCGCCGGCGCTACTACCGGCTCACCGAGTTGGGACGGCGCGTCGTGGCCGGTGAGGTCGAACGACTCTCCGTGCTGATCCGGGTGGCCGAGGAGCAGCATCTGGTGCCGGGCGTGGTTCGGGCGGGCGGCGTGGGACGGTAGATGGACGGCTCCCTGCGCGGGCGGACCGCGGAGGCGGTGTACCGCCTTCTGCTGAGGGCGTATCCTCGCGGCTTCCGGGAGGCGTTCGGGGCGAGCATGGCCGCCGATTTCCTCCGCCTGCGGGGCGCCGCGGCCGAGCGGGGGTGGGCGGCGACGACCTGGCTGTGGATGCGCACCACGGCGGACGTGGTGCGGACGGGCTGGGCGGCGCGGGTGGCGGTGAGGAACCGGGACGGGTGGACGACGACGACGAGGAGGGGGAACATGCTCGGTGACCTGATGCAGGACCTCGGATACGCGGTGAGGACGCTTCGCAGGAGCCCCGGCTACGCCTTCATCGTAGTGCTCACGCTCGGGCTGGGCATCGGCGTGAACACCGCGATGTTCAGCCTGGTGGACGGCGTGCTGCTGGCACCCCTGCCCTACGCGCAGGGGGACCGGATCGTCCACCTTCGCCAGACGCAACCCGCCATCGACGATCCGGACATGGCGTTCTCGGTCCACGAGATCGAGGACTACCGCGCTCGCAACCACACCCTCTCGGCGGTGGTCGAGTACCACGGCATGACCTTCACGCTCCTCGGCCAGGGTGAGCCGGAGCTGGTGGCCACGGGCGTGGTGTCGGCGCACTACTTCGAGGTCCTGGGAATGCGTCCGATGCTGGGGCGCTCCTTCACGGACGAGGACGACCGGCTGGGCGCCGATCCGGTCATGATCCTCTCGAACGAGTACTGGGTGAGCCGCTTCGGCTCGGATCCCGACGTGATCGGCAGGGGCTACGTGATGAACGGGAAGGTGCACACGGTGATCGGCGTGCTCCCGCCCATCCCGCAGTATCCCGACCAGAACGACGTCTACATGCCGACGTCGCAGTGCCCGACCCGCTCCGACCCCGACTTCATCGCCAACCGGCGCGCCCGGATGATGACGGTGTTCGGCGTGCTGCGCCCGGGCGTGGGGCTGGACGCCGCGAAGCGCGATCTCTCCGACGTCGCGTCGACCCTCTCCGAAGAACACAGCGACGTCTACCAACCGGAGACGAAGGGCTACGGCGCTTCGGTCGCGCCTCTGAAGGAGGACCTGGTGGCGCGGGCCCGACCGACGCTGTGGATCCTGATGGCCACCGCGGCGCTCGTGCTCCTCATCGCCTGCGCGAACGTCGCGAGCCTCGCGCTCGCCAGAGCGGTCCGCCGCGGCGGAGAGCTGGCCGTGCGCCAGGCGCTGGGCGCGGGCCGGGGGCGGCTGATCCGCCAGCTTCTGACGGAGAGCACGCTGCTCGCGCTCCTGGGCGGACTGCTCGGCGTCGGGCTGGCGCGGGGCAGCATGGGGCTGCTGGCGAAGTTCGCGGGGCGCTTCACGCCGCGCGCCTTCGAGGCGTCGATCGACGGGCGGGTGCTCGCCTTCGCGCTCCTGGTATCCCTCGCGACGGGGCTCTTCTTCGGCTCCGTCCCGGCGCTACGCCGTGCGTCCGGCGCGAGCGCGACCCTGGGCCGCGGCCGCATGGCCGAGGCCGGACCGGGCGCCCACCGCGCGCACGGGTGGCTCGTGGCGTCCCAGGTGTCGCTCGCGTTCGTCCTGCTCATCGGCGCGGGGCTGCTCACCCGCACGTTCGTGGCCGTGTCGTCCGTGGACCCCGGCTACCGCGCCCAGCACGTCCTGAGCGCACGCGTGACGCTGCCCATGGACTACTACATGGGCGCCGAGCCCAGGGACGACGCCCTCTTCGATGAGCTGCTGCGCACGGTGCGAGCGCTCCCCGGCGTGCGGAGCGCCGCCCGCGTGCAGAGGGTGCCCCTGATCGGAGGCTCCTTCCGCACGGGACTGGAGACGGAGGAGACCGCGGACGCCGGCCCGGATCAGTACGCGCAGGTGATGCCCGTGCGTAGCTCGCCCGAGTACTTCGCGACCCTCGGAATCCCGATCCTCGCCGGACGGCGCCTCACCGAGGACGACCGCGAGCTGCCGGAGCGGTCCGTGGTCGTGTCGCACTCCCTGGCGGATCAACTGTGGCCGGGAAAGTACCCCCTCGGCCAACAGGTGCGCATCTGCTCCTTCAATACGGGGCTCTGCCAGGATTGGGTGACCGTGGTGGGCATCGCGGGGGACGTGAAGATGGAGGGTCTGGAAGCGGAGGCGACGCCGACGGTCTACGGAATCGACAACAGCCAGGTGTACGGAGGCGACGAACTGGTGGTGCGCTCGGATGGAGACCTCGCGGCCCTGGGTCGCGACGTCGCCGCCATCGTCCACGAGCTCGAGCCGGACGCGCCCGTGTCCAGGGTGCGCACGCTGGAGGCCTACGTGGCCGATGCGGTCGCGCCGAGGCGGTTGACCGCCGCCCTCATGGGCATCTTCGCGGGGCTCGCCCTCCTCGTGACGCTGGCCGGCGTGGCCGGCGTGGTGGCCTTCACGACCAGTCGTCGCACGCACGAGATCGGCGTCCGTCTGGCGCTGGGTGCCGACCCCCGATCGGTGCGGCGTCGCGTGGTCCGCGTCGGGATGGTCCCCGCGGGTGCGGGATTGGCCGTGGGCGCACTCGGAGCGATCGGCTTCTCGGGGCTGCTGGCTCGGCTGGTGTGGGGCATCCGCCCCATCGACCCGACCACCTTCGTCGTCGCCGGCGCGCTGCTGCTGGTGGGGGCGCTGGGGGCGTGCTGGATCCCGGCACGCAGGGCCACGCGCATCGACCCGGTGACGGCGCTGCGGACGGACTGAGGCCGCGCACGCGCAGGGTTGCCCCTAGGGCGTGCAGGCCGGTCGGCCTCCGAGCCAGGCCATGGCGAGGCGGAGGGGGCTGTCCGTGGCGGGGTCCAGGCTTCGCGGACCCCCGATCTGCTCGTCGACCGGTACGCTACCGCCGTACAGCCGGCCCGTTCGGTCCGCCATCGTCGAGACGCTGAGCACGAGGACGGCGCCGTCGCTGAGAGGGAATCCCTGGTTGGCCGTGGAGACGCCGTACGTCCGCACGCCCGAGCTGAAGCTCTCTGGGCGCCCCTTGAAGGCGATGAAGGCGGCTTCCCCCGAGCTGGCCGTCCACTGGTCGGCGAGCACCGCCACCGGCGGCTCGGGCGCCACCGGAGCGTACGGGTCGTCCGCTTTCGCCAGCACGGCGCCGTCGAGCGCCGCACCGCCGTCCGCGTAGCGCCACGTCCTCACGACGGAGTCCGGGTCCACGAAGTACCCCAGGACACCCTCTCCGAGGATCGGCCCGAGCCCGGCAACCATCGGCCACATGTTGCCTCCGGCGTTGCCCCTCAGATCTACGATCCACCCGCACACGCCCAGCGTATCCACGCCCTCGATGATGCGGTGGTAGGTGGTGGCGAGGGCGTCGGCCGCGTCGCCCGCTCCCGAGAACGCGGGCACCGAGACGTAGCCGAACCGCCCTTCCGTTCCCGGCAAGGCTTCCACGAGCCTGGCCGTAGGCTCCGCGTTGCCGCTCGTGGTACCTCCCGTCGCGGACCCGGCCGGGACGAAGAACGAATGGCCGTCGCCGAGGGCGGCCAGCACGCTCTGGATGGCGCCGTACGTGTCCTCTTCGGTGACGGCGCCGCGCGCCGTGCGGAAGGCGTAGTCGCGCAGGGCCGACCAGTCGACCTCGTACCGCTTGATCGAGTGGCCCTCCATGACGTCGAGCGCCGCGTTCAGGTAGGTGGCCGCGGCCGGGGACAGCGCGTCCTCGGCGCCGCCCGGATCGGCGGGGCCGCCCTCCCCGCAGGCCAGCGCCCCAGCGAGCAGGCCGACCACCAGCAGGCGATGGACCACGGTCGCCCGACGGATCCCCGCGTCCGCGCCCGATGCGCACGATACCACCATCCTCCACCTCCGTTCGCGTCCCACCGACCTCGCGGCCTGCCGCACACCCCGGGACAGGCCGGCGACAGGATTGTACCTTGTCAGCCGAAGCCGCCCAAACCACTCCCGCCGAGGAGGGACACCCGTGACCCCGAGGCGGCGCAGCCGCAACCGAGGCGGGATCCCCGCCTACGGGGGACACGATCCCCTCCTCGACGCCGCCCCGGTCGCCACGCTCGACCTTCACGGCGACACCGCGATGGAGGCCGAGCGCCGCGTGCGCGACTTCATCCGCACGCACGCCCGCATCTCGGGCGGCCGCGTCGTCCACGTGATCACCGGTCGGGGCCGCGGCTCCCGTGGGCGCCCGGTGCTTCCGGGTGTGGTGCGCCGCGTTCTCGCGGGGGACGTCGCGCGCTTCGTGGAGGACTTCGATCGCGACCTCGACGAGGCGGGCTACCTCATTCGCCTTCGCGGGCCGTCCGGATGACGGAGCCCCGTCGCACCCGGCGCCCGGCGCCCCGCTTGCACACGTCCGGCCCGGCGGTTCTACTGCTGTCCTCGTCCGCTCACGACCGGAGCATCCCATGACATCGCGTCTCCCCCTCCTCCTGCTGGCGACCGCTTCCCTCGGGTTCGCACCGACCGCACTCGTCGCGCAGAGCGCGCTCCCCCGCACCCACGCGCCCGAGCCCACCGCGTCGGACATCACCGCCGCCGACCTCATGACCCGCCTGTACATCCTCGCGGACGACTCGATGATGGGGCGGGAAGCCGGCACGCTGGGCAACGTGAAGGGGACGGACTACATCGCCGCCGAGCTCGAGCGCATCGGGCTCGAGCCGGCCGGCGAAGACGGCACGTACTTCCAGACGGTCCCGTACAAGACGCGCACCCTGGACACGCTCTCCCTGATCGCGGTCCAGGGGAAACGCCTCCGGCTCGGTGACGACTTCCTCCCGGCGGGCCGTGCTCCGGCGAAGGTGACGGGCGTGACGGCCGTGTACGGCGGGAGCGCCGCGGACGCCGAGCCGGGCCTCACGCCGGATCAGGCGCGCGGCAAGCTCGTGGTGCTCGCCGCGGGCCAGGGGAACCTGACGCGTCGGGCGCGTCGCCTCACCTTCCCCGGCGCCGCGGCCGTGGCCGTCGTGGGTCTCGAGCAGGTGCCGCCGGCCTTCCGCAGCTACTTCCTCAGGCCGCAGGGCTTCGTGGACGATCCGGCGGCCGAGGGCGCGAGCGGCGGAGACACCCCGATCGTGATCGTCTCCGAGGGAGTGGCCGCGAAGATGTTCCCGACGCCCCTGGCCGAACTGCAGCCGGGCGCGACGGGTGCCAGCGTGGACATCGACCTGCGCTACGACGTGCAGGACCTTCCCCATCCCTCGCGCAACGTGGTCGGGATCGTCCGCGGCAGCGACCCCGCGTTGCGCGGTGAGTTCGTCGCCATCGGCGCCCACAACGACCATATCGGTGTTCGGGACAACGCGGTGGCCCACGACTCCCTCCGCATCTGGAACCATGTGGTGCGCCCGGAGGGGGCGGACGACGGCGGCAACCAGGCCACGCCCGAACAGGAGGCGGAGGTGAACCGTCTCCTCGCCGCGTACCGCGCCGCGCACCCGGGGCCCGTGCTCATGGACTCGATCGCCAACGGTGCCGACGACGACGGCTCCGGCTCCGTCACCGTGCTCGAGATCGCGGAGAAGATCGCCGCGATGAACCCGCGGCCGAGGCGGTCGATCCTCTTCGTCTGGCACGTGGGCGAGGAGAAGGGGCTCCTGGGTTCGCGCTGGTTCACGGACCATCCCACGGTGCCGCGCGACTCGATTGTCGCGCAGCTGAACATGGACATGGTGGGTCGCGGGGGCGCGGACGACGAGACGGGCCGTTCGATCGACGGTACGCCGCTGCACGGCGGCCCGAACTACGTGATGCTGGTGGGGTCCCGGCGCCTCTCCACCGAGCTGGGCACGCTGGTCGAGCGGGTGAACGCCGACGACGGGCACGACATGACGTTCGACTACGCCTTCGACGCCGAGAACCACCCGTCGAACATCTACGGGCGCAGCGACCACTACGAGTACGCGCGCTTCGGCATCCCGATCGTCTTCTTCACGACCGGCCTGCACTCCGACTACCACCAGGTCACGGACGAGCCCGAGTACATCGACTACGAGCACATGGCCAGGATCGCCCGCCTGGTGGAGGACGTGGCCATCCATGTGGCCGACCTCGACCACCGGGTCAAGGTGGACCACCCGATCACGGATGGAAACGACGAGGGGGAAGAGTAGCGTGCCGGCTGCGGCGCGAGCGGTCCTCCCCGCCCTCCTGCTCGCCGGCGTGGTCGCGGCGTGCGGGATCGCGCTCGACGAAGGTGAAGCCAACGCAGGCGCGGCGGCGGCGTCCTACTTCGACAACAGCGGGCGGGACGACGTCCTCTCCGGGGGCGTGAAGCTGATCCCGATCAGCACGCCGAAGGGCGAGTTCCGGGTCTGGACCAAGCGGGTCGGCAACAACCCGACGATCAAGCTCCTCCTGCTCCACGGCGGCCCGGGCGCCACCCACGAGTACTTCGAGGCCTTCGACAGCTATCTCCCCGCGGCCGGCGTCGAGTACTACTACTACGACCAACTCGGCTCCTTCTACTCCGACCAGCCGGAGGACCCCGACCTGTGGGAGACGTCCCGTTTCGTCGAAGAGGTGGAGCAGGTACGCCAGGCGCTCGGTCTCGGGCCGGAGAACTTCTACCTGCTGGGCCACTCGTGGGGAGGCATCCTCGCGATGGAGTACGCCCTCAAGTACGGCCAGAACCTGAAGGGGCTGGTGATCTCGAACATGATGGCGAGCATCCCGGCTTACAACGCCTACGCGGACAGCGTGCTGAAGCCGATGATGGACCAGGGAGTTCTGGGCGAGATCGAAGCGATGGAGGCCTCCGGCGACACGGAGAACCCGCGCTACATGGAGTTGCTCGTGCCGAACCACTACGAGCAGCACATCCTGCGCATGCCCGCGGCGGAGTGGCCCGACCCCGTGAACCGCGCCTTCGCCCACATCAACCCGTCGATCTACGTGCCGATGCAGGGACCGAGCGAGCTGGGCGCCAGCGGCAAGCTGGTGGATTGGGACCGCTCGGCGGACCTGCCGCGCATCGGCGTGCCCACGCTGGTCATCGGCGCCGAGCACGACACGATGGACCCGAACTACATGCGCTGGATGGCCGGGCAGTTCCCACGCGGGCGCTTCCTGGACCTCCCGAACGGAGGTCACATGGCCATGTACGACGACCAACCGGCGTACCTGGAGGGGCTGATCCGCTTCCTGAAGGACGTGGACGCGGGTCACTTCTGAGTGGGAGTGACCGCCACTGATCGCCGCGACACGACAAGGACCGCCATGAAGACCTTCCCACGCGTCCCCACCGCCGCCCTGGCCCTCCTCCTCCTCGCGCCGGGGGCGCTCCGCGCGCAGCAGGACCCGGGCGCCGGATTCGAGGTGCGCGACGTGATGATCCCCATGCGCGACGGCGTGCGCCTCAACACCAAGATCTTCGTCCCGCGTGACCAGGACGGGCCGCTCCCCTTCATCCTCAAGCGCACGCCCTACGGCGTCGCGGGATCGGCGGGCAACTTCACGAGCTACCTGAAGGACCTGGCCGCCGACGGCTACATCTTCGTCTTCCAGGACATCCGTGGCCGCTTCGACTCGGAGGGGCTCTTCGTGATGCAGCGGCCCGCGCGCGCGCCCGGCGATACCCGGTCGATCGACGAAGGGACGGACACGTACGACACGATCGAGTGGCTCCTCGCGAACGTCCCCGACAACAACGGGCGCGTGGGGATGCTGGGCATCTCCTACGACGGATGGACGACCGTGATGGGCTCGCTCGAGCCGCACCCGGCGCTGAAGGCGATCTCCCCGCAGGCATCTCCGGCCGATATGTGGCTGGGCGACGACTTCCACCACAACGGCGCGTTCCGCCTGAGCTACGGCTTCGAGTACGCCGCGATGATGGAGACGTCCAAGGAGACCGAGCAGTTCGCCTTCGACCGCTACGACACGTACGACTGGTACCTCTCGCTCGGCTCGCTCGCGCACGTGAACGAGGGCGTGCTGAACGGGAAGATCCCGACGTGGAACGACTACGTCGCGCATCCGGACTACGACGCCTTCTGGCAGCGCCAGACGATGATCCCGCACATCCGTGCCGTGCAGGTGCCCACGCTCAACGTGGGCGGGTGGTGGGACCAGGAGGACTTCTACGGCCCGCTACGCATCTACGAGGCCCTCGAGAAGTACGACACGGAGGGCATGAACTACCTGGTGGTGGGTCCGTGGAACCACGGCGGTTGGGCGCGGCGCCCGGGGGACGCGCTCGGTGCCATCCCCTTCGGCAGCGCCACGTCGGACTACTTCCTGGAGAAGGTGCAGGCGCCCTGGTTCGCATACTGGCTCAAGGACGAGGGTACGCTCGACCTTCCCGAGGCGCTCACCTTCGAGGCCGGCTCGAACACGTGGAAGCGGTGGGACGCCTGGCCGCCCAAGGGCGAGACCGTGGAGACGGAGCTCTACTTCCGCGCGGACGGGCGCCTCTCCTTCGAACCGCCGGACGCCTCGGAGCCGGAGCCGTTCGACGCCTACGTCTCCGATCCCGCGCACCCCGTGCCCTACCGTCACCGGCCCGTTCAGGCGACGTACGGACCCGGGTCGAAGTGGCGGACCTGGCTGGTCGAGGACCAGCGCTTCGTGGACGACCGCGCCGACGTGCTGTCGTGGGAGAGCGACGTCCTCACGGACGACGTGACGATCGCCGGCGAGGTGGTGGCCGACCTCTTCGCCGCCACGAGCGGATCGGACGTGGACTGGATCGTGAAGCTGATCGACGTCTACCCGGAGAGCTACCCGGACGACTGGGCGCTCGCGGGCTATCAGCTCATGGTCTCCAACGAGGTGTTCCGGGGCCGCTACCGTGAGGGCTTCGAGCGGCCGAAGGCCATCGTGCCCGATTCGGTGCTCGGCTACACCTTCTCCCTGCACACGCAGGACTACACCTTCCGTGCCGGGCACCGGATCATGATCCAGGTGCAGAGCAGCTGGTTCCCGATCATCGATCGCAACCCGCAGAAGTTCGTGCCGAACATCTTCCAGGCGCGCGACGCCGACTTCCAGCCCGCCCGCATCCGCGTGTACCGCGACCCCTCCCGACCGTCGCACGTGAAGGTCCCGGTCGTGCGGCGGAGGGCGTCGTGAGCGGAGAGGGCACCGACCTCCTCCCCTGGCAGCTGCCCGCGACCGGGCTTCCCGAGGACGACTGGGACGCGGTGGTGGTGGGCGGCGGTCCGTCCGGCTCCATGGCCGCCCTGCATCTCGCCGAGGCGGGGCGTCGCGTTCTCCTTGTCGAGCGCCACGTCTACCCGCGTGACAAGGCCTGCGGCGATCTCCTCATCCCCGACGCGCTGGCGGCCCTGCGGCGCGCGGGCCTCTACGAGGCGGTCGCCGCGGTGGCCCGCCCGGTCGAGGAGGCGGTGATCTCGAGCCCGTCGCGCATCGAGTGGTCGATCCCCGGCGAGTACCTCTGTCTCCAGCGCGAGCGCCTGGATGCCCTCCTCGCGGAGGGCGCGTCCGGGCGGGGAGCCGTGGTGGCCCACGGTCGCGTCGAGCGCGTCCGCCCGCTCGCCGACGGCACGGTGGAGGTCGACGTACGCGGGCGCGCCCGCCCCTTCCACGGGCGGACGGCGGTGCTCGCCGCGGGCGCGGACGTGTCGCTCATCGACGGACTCGGGATGGTGGAGCGAGCCGCCCCCACGGCCGTGGCGGTGCGGGCCTACATGCGCTCGACCGCGCCGGTCGAATCGATGCTGATCTCCTTCGACCGGGAGATCGTGCCCGGCTACGCCTGGATCTTCCCGCTTCCGGACCACGTCTACAACGTCGGCGTGGGCACGCTGCACGATCCGGACGACCCCGCGCGGCACGATCTGCGCGCGCTCTTCGACACCTTCTGTCGCGAGGTGCCCGAAGCGCGCGCCCTCTCCGAGTCCGCCGAGTGGACGAGCCCGATCCGCGGCGCCCGCCTGCGCTGCGGCCTCAGCGGCGCCCGCGCCCGCGGGCCGGGGAACACGGTGGCCGTGGGAGAGCAGATCGGCACCACGTATCCGTTCACCGGCGAGGGGATCGGCAAAGCCATGGAGACCGGTGAGTTGGCGGCACGGCACGTAGACGTCTTCCTCGACGGTGACGCCGGGGCGCTGGACACCTTCGCAGACCGCGTCGAGCGCGAGCTGCGCCCGCGATACCGGGGCTACGAGGTGGCGCAGCGCTGGCTGGCGCGCCCCTGGCTGAACGACCTCCTGTCGTGGCGCATGCGTCAGGGACGCTGGCTGCAGGAGGCGGCGCGCGGCGTGGTCGCGGAGACGGTGGACCCGGCGGACGTCTTCTCGTGGAAGGGCCTGCTCCGCTCGGTGGTCCGGTGAGGCAGCCGCCAGGGCCCTTGCTCCCCGGCCACGGAAGCGAAACTATCCAGGCTCACTCTTCCCCGGGAACACCCGGAAGGAGCCCCCCGTGAGCGACAGCGAGATCCCGACCCAGCCCGACCGCAGGCATTCCGAATCCCTCCGCCTGCGCGGCATGTCCGCCGGCCTGACCGTAGCCGACCTGGAGACCAGCCGGGCCTGGTACTGCGACGTCGTCGGCTTCACCCTCCTGGACAGTTACGAGCACGAGGGCGCGGTGCGCGGCTACTCGATCGTCGCGGGCGCGGTGCGCCTGATCCTCAACCAGGACGACGGGGCCAAAGGGCGGGACCGCCTGAAGGGCGCGGGGATGCGCTTCCACTTGAACACGTCCCAGGACGTGGACGAGCTGGCCGCCGGGATCAAGGAGCGCGGGGGTACGCTGGCGTCCGAGCCCGCCGACATGCCCTGGGGCTCACGCGCCTTCTCGCTCGTCGATCCCGACGGCTTCCAGATGACCATCGCGGTGGAGCGCTAGCAGCGCCCGCCGCGCCGACCTCACGAAGCCAGCAGCTTCGCCACCGACCTCGAGGAACGCCTCCCGATCGATGGGCTTCGGGAAGAAGCCCTCGGGCGCCGGCACCAGCGTGCGGTTGCCGATGAACTTCTCGTAGGCGTAGGTGTCGCCGCCGTAACCCGTCACCCCGGTGATGATGAGCACCGGGATGTCCGCGAGCGACGGGTCGGTCTTCACCTCCTTGTAGAGGCGCGTCCCCGACGCCTTCGGCATCGAGATGTCCAGCGTGACCAGGTCTGGCCTCTCGGCGCGGATCCTGGCGAGCGCCTCCGTGCCGTCCGCGGCGGTGAGCGTCTCGTAGCCGCCGTCGCGCAGCAGCATCTCCAGATAGGCGACGACATCGGGCTCGTCGTCCACGACGAGGACCCGCTTGGCCGCATGGGGCTCGGCGTGTGTTGACGATGCCATGGTATCCTCCTTCGCGATCGCGATCATGTCGGGTCCTGGGGCCCACCCCGCGTCGCCCCGGCGGTGCGCTGCAACGCCTCGAGCGCGCGCCTCAACGCGTGCGGCTCCGCCCCGGCGAGCCGGCGCCGCACCTCCTCCTGGAGACCGACGCGGTTCTCGTCGTCGGGCGACTCGTCGATGCCGAGCGCCCTCTGGACGCAGCGCACATAGTCGACCGGCTTCACCGGCTTCTCCAGATAGACGCCCGGGCCGGAGATGACCCGGCTGTCGACGATGTCCTCCAGGTCGCCCTTCCCCAGCTCGTCGCGAGCATGCGCCGTGACGATGAGCACGGGGATGCGGGACAGCTCCCGGTCCTTGCGCAGCTCGTAGAGTAGCTTGTGTCCGCTCTTCTTCGGCATCACCAGGTCGAGCGAGATGAAGTCCGGCGGGTCCGCTCGGATCATGTCGAGCGCCTCGCTGCCGTCCGCGGCCGTGCGTACCCCGAAGCCGGCGTCCGTGAGGATCTGCGACAGGTAGTCGCGGACGTCGGGCTCGTCGTCGACTACGAGAACGGTCATGTCCTTTGCGCGCACCATCAGATCGACCTCCCGGGCTCCGGCGTGGCGTCGGCGCCGTCGGCGACACCGCCCAACTTGGGGAGCGTGCCGCGCGGCAGCTCGATGCGGAAGACCGACCCCTCACCCTCCGTTCGAGTCGAAGGTGATGCGCCCGCCGTGCTGGTGGACGATCCGCTTCGTGGTGAGCAGGCCGAGCCCCGTGCCCCGATCCGAGCCCTTCGTGGTGAAGAACTTCGAGAAGATCTTGCGGCTGATGTCGTAATCCATCCCGCGGCCGTTGTCCGTGACCTCGTAGATCAGCGTGCCGTCGACCTCCCGCGTGCCGAGGACGACCACGAAGCTCCGGTCGGACTCGGCGACGAGACATGCGTCGATGGCGTTCGACACCAGGTTGGCCAGGCAGGTGTGGATGCCGTCCTCGTCCAGGGAGGCCGGTGCCAGATCGGGCGTCAGGTCGGCCTTCAGCTCGATGCCCGCCTGCGCGGCGCTCTCCGTGAACAGCTCGATGACGCGGCGCGCGGGCGCGTTCGGATCGACCGGCGCGGTGACGGTGGCGCGTCCCTTCGCGAAGTCGAGGAACTCCTTCACGAACGCGGAGATGCGCGTCACGTTGTCCTCGAGCATCGCCCACCCGCGCGCGATGCGCGTGTCGTCGGCCGTGCGGATGCCCGTGTTCACCGCGTACATCCCCCCCTCGAGCCCCATCAGGATGTTCTTGATGCCGTGCGCCACGCCGGCCACCGTCTCCCCGACCGCCGCGAGGCGCTCCCCGTCCCGCTTCTCCTTCTCGAGGCGCTTCACCGGCGTGATGTCCGTGCACATCTCGATCACGAACGGGATGTCGCCGTTCGGGCGGACCATGGGCACCATGTTGACGAGGTAGTCGATGTGGCGGCCGCAGTGTACGCCCTCCTCCTCGCGGCTGCGGATCCTGCCGTCGACGAAGCACTCCGCCGCCGCACAGCGCAGGCAAGGCTCCGAGCGCTTCTTGTAGACCTCGTAGCAGGGGCGCCCCTCCCACGCGCCGAACGCCTCGGTGAAGCGTCGGTTGGCCAGCTGCACCCGGAAGTCCCGGCTGATGACGCTGATCGCCATCGGGACCTCGTCGAAGAGGTTGGAGCGGATCCAACTCTCGATCTCGCCCGCACGCGTGCCCAGGGCGTTCATCGTCGCCTCCCGCCCAGCACGAAGCCACCGACCGGGCCGGCGCCGGCGGACGCCGCGGCCTCGTCCGTCGACCGCCGCTGCGGGCGGAGCCCCTCGAGGAGGCGCCCACGATCCGCGTCGTGGCAGGCACGGCACTCCTCCAGCCCCTTGGGCCGGACCTCCGGAGCGCTCTTCACCTCCAGCCGGTGACAGGTCACGCACAGCCCGTGCATCGCGTCCACGTAGCTCGCCGCGGGCCGCCACCGCGGCCATGGCGGGTCCACGATGCGACTCACCACCGCGTCGTCGGCGTGGCAGTCCATGCACGCCGTCGAGGTCGCCCGCGTCTTCGTGGCGGCCCCGTCCGCGTGGCACTCGACGCAGCCGTCCCTGCCGCCCAGCGCCGCCTCGTGGGCCGGGTGGTCGAAGAGGTCCGTGACCCCGTAGGCGTCACGGTGACAGCTCGCGCAGCCGGTGTTGCGCTCCAGCGGGAGGCTCAGGTGATGGCACGTGGCGCACGACGTGTCCGCGCCCAGACGCGCGACGTGGGCGTCGTGGTCGAAGAGGACGAGCGTGCCGTCACGGTTTCCGTCGATCACCAGGAGCCGGGTGGGCTCGGCCGCGGACGCATCCCCACCGCCGTTCCCGTTCGCGACCGCCGGCGCGACGTCGCCCACGCCGAAGGCAAGCTCACGCTCCACACCGGCGCCCCGTTCGCGCGCGGTGCCGTCCACCACGCGGGCGGCCGCGACAGGCGTCCGCACGGGCTCCACGCCCTTCACCGGGAGAAAGGCCAGCGCCACCACGGCACCGACCAGCGTCGCCATCGAGTAGCGTCTCGGCGCCGCGACCGCCGCGGACGTCAGGCCGTGGAGCGTCGCGGGGTCGTGGCTGGGCCGCGCGCACGACAGCCGGGGCGCCCGCGCCCACGTCGTCGTACACACGCAGGCGCTCCACGAAGAAGATGAAGATCAGCGCGAAGGCGGAGACGATGCCCAGGCTGACCGCGAACTCCTCCCAGCTCGGGAAGTAGCCGAAGCCCTCCGGCCGAGCGAACGACAGGATCGACACGTCCAGCCTGTAGAGCACCATCCCGCCCACGGTCGCCGCGGCGCACACCCCGACGAGGGCGCGGGTCGCACGCACGCGCCGGAAGAGCAGGAGGGTCGCCGGGAGCACCGCGCTGACGACGATCTCGAAGAGGAAGAGGTTGGCCTGTCGCGACCCGTCGAGCGCCGAGGGAAGAACGCCGCGCAGCGCCAGGTCGCCGACGCGTAGCGCCACGTAGACCCAGAGCACCACCGAAGCCGCCACCCCCAGGCCGCCGAGCTCTCGCTGGTGCGCGCGGTGGCCCAGGAACCACGACGACAGCAGCGACTCGAGCACCACCATCATCAGACCCAGCCCCACCGCAGAGGTGAAGAAGAGCACGTAGATGATCGGCGAGTACCAGAGCGGGTGCAGCCGGTAGGGCGTGATCAGGAAGAGCGAGCCCAGCGACGACTGGTGCAGCGTGGACAGCACGATCCCCGTGATGACGAGCGGGATCGTCGCCTTCTTCAGCCCGGAAAGGAGCGCGCGGAAGACCCGCCCCGAGAAGAGCGGATGCTCGAGCACGGTGGGCGCGAACTCCAGCACCAGCACCGTCAGGTAGAGCATCACGCACATGGCGACCTCGAAGAGCACCGAGTGGTGCTGCCAGTGCAGGAGCGGATGCCAGATCCGCCACGGCAGGCCGAGGTCGTACAGCAGCCCGACCGCCACCGCCGCGTAGCCGAGCATGGCCGTGAGCACGGCCGGCCGCACGAAGGGCCGGTAGCGCTCCAGCCCGAAGATGTACACGGTCGCGGCCAGCACGAAGCCGCCCGCCGCGAGGGCCACGCCGGACATGACGTCGAAGCCGATCCACAGCCCCCAGGGCGCCGCGTCCGAGAGGTTCGTCACGGCACCCAGCCCGTGCGTGAAGCGCACGACGGTGACCGCGGCCAGGACGCCGACCAGCGTCCACAGGACGGTCTTCAGCGCGGTGAGCCGGTCAGTCATCTTCGCCTCCCGAGGCCTCGTCGGCGGCCCGCGCGGCGAGCCTCATGCGTCGCCGGATGACCCAGTGGACCCCGCCCATGAGGGACGCCATTCCGACCACCACGGGCGGCACCTTCTCGAGCGACGCCCAGCTCAGCATGGGGAGCGGCGTGTCGGCGAGCTCGCTGCTCCAGCCCAGGAAGCCGAGCGACATGTCCGCCAGGTAGAGCACCGACGTGCCCCCCACCTCCTTCTCGCCCCACACGTGGTCGACGTAGCGGCCCGGCTCGGCCGCGATGCGCCGGTGCGCCTCGCGGAGCAGGTCGTCCCGACTGCCGAAGAGGAGCGCCTCCTGCGGGCACGCCTCGACGCACGCCGGCTCCTTCCCCTCCTGCAGGCGTGGGTAGCAGAGGTCGCACTTGCGTACGTAGGGAACCGCCTCCTCCCACTCGTAGCGCGGAACGCCGTACGGGCAGGCGACGAGGCAGTAGCGGCAGCCCATGCACAGCTCGGAGTCGTAGATCACCGGGCCCTCCGGCGTCTTCTGCATCGCGCCCACCAGGCAGGCGCTCACGCATGCGGGCTCCAGGCAGTGACGGCACTGCTGCTTGACGAAGCGCTCCTCCGGGCGCCGCAGGACCGTGGTGAAGCGCGTGGAGGAGAGCCCGTCCACGGTCTCCTGGCCGGCGCGAAGCCGGTCCGCGCCCAGCCCCTTCTCGTCCTTGCAGGCCAGGACGCATTCCTCGCAGCCGGTGCAGCGTGTGCTGTCGACGAGGATCGCGGGTGCGTGGATCATATCGGCTCGTTCTCCTTCCCCAGCGTCGCGGCGACCCGGCTACCCGCGTCCGGCGGGAAGTGCCAGGCCAACTCGGAGACCAGCTGGGTCAGGGGCAGGAGGATCATGTGGCTCAGCTTGGTGAGCGGGACCAGCGCGAGGAGGAGGTCGGCCGCGAGGACGTGCGCGAGGAGCGTGGGATCGGCCGGGAGGGGGTTCCACGCCGGGTGCATCACCCAGAAGCCGGAAACGAACGCACCGCCCACCAGCACCGGGAGCGCGTAGTCCTGGAAGCGGCCGAGCGGCCGCGTCGCCCGCGACCCGGCGCGCAGTGCCATCACGGCGACCGCGGTGACGACCACCGCGATCGTCAGGCCCGTGGCGACCGCGTTGGGCAGCGCCGGCCAGGAGAGCCCGACGCCCCGCTGCCACAGCGCGATGTGCCCGGCCAGGAAGAGCGGCACGAGGAGCACGCCCGCGTGGAAGACGAGCGTGGTCACGCCGTACGGCCAGCGCTCACGCAGATGGCCGAACGGCACCAGCCAGCGCAGGGTGGCGCGGGCCACCTGTCCGGTCGGGAGCGTCCGGTCCCCCGCCCTGCGCCAGGTGCGCCGTGCGCTCCACAGCGTCAGGGCGAGCTGGCGCGCCAGACCGAGGATCATGAACGCGAGGGCGGCCTGGAAGAGCGGCCCGCGCGCGAAATGGAGCCAGCCTTCCATCGTCAGCCCCCCTTCGGCGCGCGTGGCCGAGAAGTCGATGGCGCGAAGAAGCAGATCGTGGACGCCTACGACCTCGACATCCCCGAGGTCGTTGTCCTGGCACAGCTCACGGAGCTGTTTCTTGCAGTTGGCGCACGGCGACACGACGATCTGCGCTCCGGTGGCGCGGATCTGCTCGGCTTTGCGCTGTCCCATCGGCCCCGTGCGGAAGGCGCGGATCTCGTCGATCGACACCATGCCCCCCGCCCCCGCCGCAGCAGTAGTTCCGCGTGCGGTTCGGCGTCATCTCCACGTAGTCGGAGCAGATCGCCTTCAGGATCTCGCGCGGCTGCTCGGTGATGCGCCCGACGCGGGCGATGTTGCACGGGTCGTGGTAGGTGACGCGCTCGGGGATACGCTCCGCCTTCAGGGGGATCCTCCCCGCTTCGAGCATGTCGTAGGCGTACTCGATGCAGTGCACCACCTCGGGCGCGTCCGGCCCGCGACATCGTAGGTGCGAACCACGCGGACCGCGTGGCGTGGCCGCACTCTCCCACCAGGATCTTCCGCCCGCCGAGGCGGTGCACCTCCGCCACGATGCGCTTCACCACGCGCTCCATCACCCGGTCGCTGTAGAACAGCCCGTAGTTGATGCCGTCGTAGTTGCCGGTGCCGATCGTCCACGAGCCCCCGGTGACGTGCATCACGGCCGCGTTCCCCATCAGGGTGTCGGCCTCCATGATGAAGTCCGACACGGCCGGGAAGAACACGTACTCGGCGCCCTCCACGTCGAACGGGTATTCGATGTCGACGTCGTAGAGGTCGTGCAGCTCCTCCGTGAGGAACTCGCACGTGTCCTTGAGCGCGGGCAGGGGGATCGCCGAGGTGTTGCCCGACTTTCCCTCGAGCTGCTCGCGCACGGAGACGAGGAGCGCGCGTGGAATGATGCCCACCTCCGCGAGCGCCCACCGGGCCAGGTGCGTGACCAGGCCGTGGTCGAGCCCCATCGGGCAGGAGGCCTTGCAGCGCCGGCACGCCGTGCAGCGGTAGTAGGCCTCCGCCATCTCGTCGAGGTAGGCGTCGGTGAGCTCGAAGCCCCCGAACAGCCTGGCCTTGAGGACGCCGGAGGGCATGAAGTAGCGGCGATAGACGCGCAGGAGCAGCTCGGAGCGGTGACAGGGGATGTCCTCGGGCGCGCCCGTCGCCTCGTAGAGCTGGCAGTCCGAGGCGCACCGTCCGCACTTGGCGCTGGTGCGCGCATAGGTGTCGAGAGCGACGGCGTAGCTCCCGTGCTCGAGGATCGCCGCGAAGGCCTCGAGAAACTTCCTCGGTCGGTCGCTCCGCTCGAGCGCCCCCGCCTCGACGTGATAGCTGTATCGGCTCGGTGTGGCCACCGGTTGTCACTCCATGAAACGGCCGCCGGCGGGGCTCATCGCCCCGCCGCGCTCGGGAAGCTCGGTTCCCGGGACGAGGCGACCTCGCAGGTACATGTCCAGGAGGTCTTCGACCCATCCGGAGACCCAGGAGATGACCTCGAATCCGCTGGCTTTCAGGACGCCCTCGTAGAACTCCTGCATCCCGCCGCAGATCACGGTGTCGACCCTCTGGTTCCGGAGGAGGCGGACGCGGTCGTACGGCTCGCGGCTGCGCAGGGGGAAGTCGACCTGGTCGACGACGCGGTCGCCCTCGATGGTGAACACGGCCATGGTCGCGCAGTACTCGAAGCACGGCGCTACCGTCTCACCCATTCGCGGAACCGCGACCCTCACGCACACCTCCTGGTTGCCCTGTTTCAGGAGCAAGACCCACACCGCGGCGGCACCACCGGGCGCAGGACGCGACAAGTCGCGGGGTCACAACGCTTTACGCCGATCGAGGAAGGGCGCGGCGCAGCGTTCGGATGAGGGGGGTATTCCGATCCTGAAACGGACCGGACGTTGCAGGCGTTACGTGGATGAAACGCCGGAACGGTGCGGGGAGGGCTCGGCGTCGGCGATGCCGTGCTTCTTCATCTTGCGCCAGAGCGTGGTGCGGCTGATACGCAACTCACGCGCGGCCGCGTCCCGCCGCCCGCCGTGGCGGCGCAGGGCGCTGCGGATCACCTCGGACTCACCGCGATCCAGGGGGGACCCGTTGAGCGGCGGCGTGGCCGCCGGCGTCGGCTTCCATCCCGCCCTGACGTCGTCGGGAAGGTGGCGTACCTCCATCAGGCCGTTGTGGCAGAGGACGAACCCGTACTCGATGATGTTCTCGAGCTCGCGGACGTTGCCCGGGAAGTGGTGCCGCATGAGGATCTCCATGACCTCGGGCGTCACGCCCTGGATCCTCCGGTCCTTCTTGGCGTTGAAGCGGCGTATGAAGTGCTCGACCAGATAGGGGATGTCCTCCCTGCGCTCGGCGAGCGGGGGGATCACGAGCCGCACCACGGCCAAGCGGAAGTAGAGGTCGTCGCGAAAGCGCCCCTGGCTCACGAGCGTGGCGAGGTCGCGGTTGGTCGCGGCCACGATGCGCACGTCGGCGCGACGGCTGTCCACCGACCCCAGCGGGTGGTACTCGCGCTCCTGGAGCAACCGGAGCAGCTTCACCTGCGTCTCGAGGGGGAGGTCGCCGATCTCGTCGAAGAAGATCGTGCCGCCCTCCGCCGCCGTGATGCGTCCAGGCTTGTCCTTCCGTGCGTCCGTGAAGGCCCCCCGCTTGTAGCCGAAGAGCTCCGACTCGAAGAGGTTCGGCGGGAGCGTACCGCAGTTCACCACCTCGTAGGGGCGCTTGCTCCGCTGGCTCAGGTTGTGGATCGCGCGGGCCAGCAGCTCCTTCCCGGACCCGCTCGGTCCCTCGAGCAGCACGGTGCTGCCGCTGGAGGCGATGTCGGGGAGGATCGCGAAGATCTTCTGGAAGGCCTCGCTCTTCCCGATGATGTCCTCGAAGGTGTACCGGCTGAGGACCTCGCGCCGGAGCTCTTCGAGGATGGAGAGGTCGCGGAAGGTCTCGACGGCGCCGAGGAGCGTGCCATCGTCGGCGCGCAGCGCTGCCGCGCTCACCGAGATCGGGACGCATCGCCCCCGGTGTGTCAGGATCCGGGCCGAACGGTCGATCACCTCCTGGCCCGTCTCCAGCGTCTCCCCGATCGGGCAGGCGTGCTCGCACAGGTCGGAGTGGAACACCTCCGAACAGCGCTTGCCGATCGCCCGCTCCGCCGTGATGCCCGTGATACGCTCGGCGGCGCGGTTGAACGACGAGATCCGCCAGTCGCGATCCACGGTGAACACACCGTCGGCGACGCAGCGAAGGACCGCCTCGAAGAAACGCGTCTCGTCCACTGCTCCGGCTACCTCCAGGAGAAGACTTCCTCTTCAAAGTTAAGTGATCCGCGCGAAGTGGGGAGGCTCCAGCGCGGCGACCCGCCTTGAGGCGGCCGGGACGATCGGCTATTTTGTGCATATACCCATAACTGGAGCCTCTTTGCCCCGTCCGAAGAAGCGCCGCGCCTGCCGCCGATTCAGCGGAGACCCCGTCTTCAAGCCACGCAGCATCCCCATGACCGAGCTGGAGACGGCGGAGCTGGGGCTGAGTGAGCTCGAGGCGCTCCGGCTCTGCGACCTCGAGGGTTTGGATCAGGAGGCGGCGGGAAGGCGGATGGGGGTGTCACGCGGCACGGTGCAGCGGCTGGTGAAGCGCGCCCGCGCGACGGTCGTCGGCTGCCTGGTCGACGGCCGGGCTCTGGTCATCCGCAAGGGTGAGGAAGATGCGCATCTGCGTACCGACGGAAACGAATGAGGGGCCCGACGCGGCCGTCTCGCGGCACTTCGGCAAGGCCCCCTTCTTCAGCGTGATCGACTCGACCACCGGCGAGGTCGAGGCGGTGGCCAACCGCCACGTCGACCACGAGCACGGACACTGCGACCCGATCGGCCAGCTCTCGGCGCTCCGGCCCGACGCGGTGGTCGTGGCCGGCATCGGCGGGTCGGCGCTCGGCCGCCTGGCGGCGGCCGGCATCCCCACCTACCTGACCTCGGCCTCCACGCTGGGCCACGTCCTCGCGCAGGTGCGCTCGGGCGGACTGAAGGAGATCGAGCCGAAGGAGGCCTGCCGCGGTGGGGCGGGTCCTGGACACGGTATGTGGCACTAGCCGCGGGAGGGCGTCATGCGTATCGGCATCATCATCTGCGACCGCTACCGCACGTGCGGTGGTGGGAAGTGCTTCCGGGCGGTCCGGGAGCGGGCGGGCGGGTTCAGCAGGTACTCCGCGGACGAGCGTCTCGACGTGGTCGGGTACGCCACCTGCGCGGGGTGCCCGGGCGGCAACGTCGAGTACGTGCCCGAGGAGATGATCCGGAACGGCGCGGAGGCCATTCACCTGGCCACGGGGATGGTCGTGGGTTATCCGCCGTGTCCGTACCTCGAGTACTTCCAGTCCTTCATCCAGGAGCGGTACGGCGTGCCGGTGGTGCTCGGTACCCACCCGATCCCCGAGAAGTACATGAAGGTCCACCGCAGGCTCGAGTCCCTTCCCGTGCTGGCGCGGAACGAGGCGCTGCTCGCCACGGAGGAGGTGCGGCGCGACTACGACTGATCAGGGGGGCGGGCTCCCCTACAGCTCCCGCCCCGTCTCGGCCGGCGGCTCCTCGCCGGGGTTGATGAAGAGGTCCTCCATCAGCCCGTGCTGCCTCTCGTAGAGCCGGCGATAGAGCCCGC
The DNA here is from genome assembly GCA_963823035.1 of uncultured Gemmatimonadales bacterium. Taxonomy (GTDB): domain Bacteria; phylum Gemmatimonadota; class Gemmatimonadetes; order Longimicrobiales; family Gaopeijiaceae; genus SZUA-318. Next base: position 77,645 of record CAWGKG010000010.1, on the reverse strand, counting down.
CGAGCGCGAGCAGCTCCTCGTGCGTGCCGCGCTCCACGATCTCCCCGTCGTCGAGCACGAGGATCTGGTCGGCGCTGCGGATGGTCGACAGGCGGTGCGCGATCACGAAGGTGGTGCGTCCCTTCCGCAGGGCGCGCAGGCCGTCCTGGATCATCGCCTCCGCCTCGCTGTCCAGCGACGAGGTGGCCTCGTCGAGGATGAGCACGCGGGGGTTGGCCACGATCGCGCGGGCGATGCCGACCCGCTGCCGCTGCCCGCCCGAGAGCTTCACGCCGCGCTCGCCGACCACGGTGTCGTACTTGTCGTCGAAGCGCTCGATGAACTCGTCGCAGTGCGCGATGTGGGCGGCCTGACGGATGTCGCCGTCCGCGGCGCCGGGGTTGGCGAAGGCGATGTTCTCCCGCACGGTGCCGTCGAAGAGGAAGTTGTCCTGCATGACCACGCCCAGAAACTGCCTGTAGTCGCGCAGGCGTAGCTCCTGAAGGTCGCGGCCGTCCACCTGGACGGTACCGGACCTCGGCCGATAGAACGCCATCACCAGGCCGATGAGCGTGCTCTTCCCCGAACCGGACGGTCCCACCAGCGCCGTGGTCGTGCCCGCCGGCGCGCGGAAGGAGATGCCCTTGAGCACCGGGGTGTCCGGCTTGTATTCGAACCAGACGTCGTCGAACTCGACCTGGCCCACCAGGTCCGGGATGACGTCGCGCTCGTCGTCCTCGTCGTCCTCCGAGCGCACGGCCCGCAGCTCGTGGATGCGGTCCAGGCCCGCGAACGCCTCGGTGATCTGCGTACCGATCGACGAGATCTGTACGAGGGGCGCCACCATCACGCCTACATACAGGACGTAGCTGAACAACTCGCCCTGCAGCATGGACCCGTCGAGGAGCGCGCGCCCCCCCAACCACAGGATCATGACGCCGATCGCACCCACGATGACCGTGGAGAACGCACCCACCGCGGACGTACCCTTGATCGTCGACGCGATGTTGCGGAAGAGCCGGTCGACGCCTCCACCGAAGACGGCCTCCTCGCGCTCCTCCGCGACGTACGTCTTCACGAGCCGGATGCCGCCGAGCGATTCGTTGAGCCGGCCGGTGACCTCCGCGTTGATCTCGCCGCGCTTGCGGAAGATCGGGCGCAGCTTCTTGAAGGCGATCGCCATCGCGCCCGCGAACATCAGGAGGAGGGCGACGGTGCCGAGCGTGAGCCGGGCGTTCATCGACAGGAGGATGCCGAACGCGATCACGGCCGTGAGCAGCCCGCCCACGAGCTGCACGAGCCCCGTGCCGACGAGGTTCCGGATCCCCTCGGGGTCGGTCATGATCCGCGAGATCACCACGCCGGTCTTGGTGGAGTCGAAGTAACCGACGGGCAGACGCAGGACGTGCGCCTGGACCTGCTTGCGCATCTTCGCGATGGCGCCCTGGGCCGCGACGCTCACCACCTGCGCGAGCGTGAACGACGTCGCGGCCTGGAGGATTGCGGCAGTCCCCGCGGCCAGAACCAGCCATTTCAGCAACTCGGGCCGATGCTGGCCGACGACGTCGTCGATGAGGTACTTCGGCATGGCCGGGATGACGAGTCCGGCCAGCCGATTCACGACCATGAGCGCGAGGCCGATGGTCAGCGAGCGCCGGTGCTCACGGACGAGGTGTGTCGCCTCGGCGCGGACGTTCTTGAAGTCGACCTTGGGTCGCTTCGGCTTTTCCTGGGGCATCCGCCAAACTAGGAACGATGGCCCCGCTGTGGAATGGGCGGGGGCGGTAGCGCTACGCGCCGATGCCCAACCATTCGCGCACGGCCCGGACGTGCGGTACCCCGCCCGTGTGCACCACACGCCCGTCCACGACCACGCCCGGGGTGCTCATCACCCCCCACTCCATGATGTCGGCGACGTTGGTGACCTTCTCGACACGGATGGCGACACCGTGGGAGGCCGCCTCGCGCTCGAGCAGCTCGGCCGTGAGCCGGCAGCTCCTGCATCCCGCGCCCAGCACCTTGATGTCCTTCATGGTCCCTTCCCGGTCGCCATCGTCCGGTATTCCCACCCTAGAGACGGATGGCGTTGAAGAGGTAGCCGACCGCCACGAAGGCGACGGTCAGGTAGGCTGCGAAGAAGCCGAGCATCCGGACCTTCAGCACCTTGCGCAGGATGATCATCTCGGGCAGCGAGAGCGCGACCACGCTCATCATGAGCGCGAGCACGGTACCGACGGGAACGCCCTTGCCCAGCAGCGCCTCCGCGACGGGGATGATCCCGGACGCGTTGGCGTACATCGGCACCCCGGCAAGCACCGCCAGGGGCACGGCGAACGGGTTCGAGGCGCCCGCCCAGCGCGCGAAGAAATCCTCGGGAACGAAGCCGTGCAACGCCGCCCCGAGCCCGACCCCGATAAGGACGTAGGCCCAGATCCGGCCCAGGATGTCGCGTACCTCTCCCCAGGCGAAATCCGCGCGTGCACGGATCGAGGTACGGTCGACCGCCGCCGCGCCCCCGTCGCCCATGCGGATCTTCCACACATAGTCCTCCACCCAGCGCTCCAGGCGCAGACCGTCGATGAGCGCGCCCCCCGCGACCCCGACCACCAGTCCGGTGGCCACGTAGAGCACGGTGAGCTTCCACCCGAGGAGGCTCAGGAGCAGCACCACGGCCACCTCGTTGATCATGGGCGAGGCGATGAGGAAGGCCATGGTGGCACCCACCGGGATCCCCGCCTCCACGAATCCGATGAAGAGCGGGACCGAGGAGCACGAGCAGAAGGGCGTCACCCCGCCGAGCACCACGGCCATCCCGTACGCCGCCCACCGCGACCGTCCCTCGAGGGAGGCGCGTACGCGCTCGGGCGAGAGCATCGACCGGAAGAGGCCCATCACGAAGATCACGGTCACGAGCAGCGCGAAGATCTTCGTCACGTCCTCGACGAAGAAGTGGAGCGCGGCGGCCGCGCGTGTCTCCGGGTCGAGGCCCAGGAGTCCGTACGTGATGCCGTCTGCGACGAGCGTGAAGACGCGGAACAGAGAGGTCACCTCAGCGCGACGGGTTCGGTCGCGTCCGCCAGGACGGCCACGACCCGCCACCGATCGAGCCTCGCCTCGTCCTCGTCACGGCGGGCGACCTCCGCGGCGAAGGTCCCGAAGCCCTGCAGCACCCGGGCCGCGTCGGCATCCGGCGCGTCCACGACGCGGTAGAGGACGCGTACCCCGTCGCGGCGGTCCTGTACGAGTCCCGCGGCGGCCAGGTAGCGCAGGTGCCGGGACGTCTTCGACTGCGTCGCCCCGATCGCCGCCTCGACGTCGCACACGCACAGCTCCCCATGGTGCAGGAGCAGCGCGAGGATGCGCAGCCGGGTAGGCTCCGAGAGCGCCTTGTAGAGGCGCGCGATCCGTTCCATCCGATTCCTCCCGATGGCCAAATCTACCCGCCCAAACGGGTAGACGGATGTCGGGAGATCTCCGCGACGCGCGCCACCCGCCCAAACCCCCTGCAACGCTTTCGCGCCCGACGGCGTCTTATTTCCGTACCCTACCTAGGATTCTGTGTACGCACCGAGCCGGGAGCCGTCGTGGGCAAGCTGTTCAGCCTGACCTATCCGACCGCCGCCGTCCTGCTGGCCATCCAGCACGGCCACCGCTACGGCTTCGACGTCATGGACGCGACCGGACTGCCGGACGGGACGGTGTATCCCGATCCTGCGGCGGCTCGAGCGCCGCGGCGTGCTCACCGGAGCGTGGGAGAACGAGGCGAGCGCGCGAGCCGAGCAGCGGCCGCCGCGCCGGTACTACCGTCTCACCCCGGTCGGGGAGGAGTCCCTTGCCGAGGTGATGGACCGCTTCCCGGCGCTGATGCGGCTCTTCGCCGCGGAGCCCGGGTCGGCCTGATGGACACGCCCGGCCTGCGGCTGATCGCGGCCGCCTCCAACCTGGTACCGCCCGCCCGCCGCGAAGCGTGGCGACGCGAATGGGAGGCGGAGCCGCCTACGCTTGGAAGACCCTCTTGCGCAGCGGGCGGTCGTCGCGCCTCGCGACGCTGCGGCTGCGCGCACGCATCCTGACCTGTTGGATCGACGCCCTGTGGGAGCGGAAGGAGACGATGAAGATGACGGGCCTGCTCAACGACCTGAGGTACGCGCTGCGCGGACTGGTGCGCCACGCCTCGTTCACGACGATCGCCGTGGTCACGCTGGCGCTCGGGATCGGCGCCACCACGGCCGTGTTCACGCTGGTGGACGGAGTGCTCATCCGCCCGCTCCCCTTCCCCGCGTCCGGACCGCCTCCTGGCCATCGAGCACCTGGGGCGCGACGGCGCAGGATGAGCTGCCGATCTCCGACGGCCTCTACCTGACCTACCGCGAGCAAGCGCCCTCGTTGGCGTCGATCGCGATGTACCAGCAGACGGTGGTGAACCTGGTCGGCGACGGCGAGCCCGAGCGCATCCCGGCGCAGGTGGTGACGCCGTCCTTCTTCCAGGTGCTCGGCGTCGAGGCGCAGCTCGGGCCGCACCTTCACCGAGGAGGAGGGCGCGCCCGACGGCGAGCAGGTGGTCGTGCTGAGCGACGGGCTCTGGCGGCGCGACTTCGGCGCGGATCCCGCCGTGGTCGGACGCACGCTCGACATGAACGGCGCGAGCCGGCGGGTCGTGGGCGTCATGCCCCCCGACTTCGGCCACCCGACCCGCGACGCCCAGGCGTGGCTGCCCGTACGTGGTCGATCCGGCTCAGGTGTCGTACGGCGGCGTTCGGCGCCGGCGGCGATCGCGCGCCTCACGGCGAGCGCGAGCGCGCAGGGCGCGGGCACCGAGCTCCAGGGAATCGTGGACCGGCTCGCCGACTACGCGTCCCGCCGACGAAGCCGCGTTCCTCAAGCAGGTGAACCTCAAGGCGGTGGTCCGCCCCCTCAAGGAGGCCGTCGTCGGCGACGTCGGCCGCACCCTCTGGATCCTCCTCGGCACGGTGGGCTTCGTGCTGCTGATCGCCTGCGCGAACGTCGCGAACCTCCTTCTGGTGCGGGCGGAGGGACGTCAGCGCGAGGTGGCGCTGCGCGTCGCGGTCGGTGCCGGACGCGCGCAGGTGCTGCGCGCCTTCCTGGGGGAGAGCCTCGTGCTGGCCGCCGCCGGCGGCGCCCTGGGCGTGGCCGTCGCCGCGCTCGCGGTGCGGCTCTCCGTCGGCGTGGTGCCCACCGACATCCCGCGCATGGCGGAGGTCGGCGTCGACCTGCGCGTGCTCGGCTTCTCGGCGCTCGTCTCGCTGGGGTGCGCGTTCTTCTTCGCGCTCTTCCCCCTCCTGCGCTACGGCACGGCCGACCTGGCGAACCAGCTGCGCGAGGGCGGTGCGCGCGGCGGCACCACCGGGCGCGAGCGCCATCGCCTGCGCAACACGCTCGTGGTCGTGCAGGTGGCCCTTGCCCTCGTGCTGCTGGTGGGGTCCGGGCTGATGTTCCGCTCCTTCGTGGCGCTGCGGGCCGTGGACCCCGGCTTCCGTCCCGACGGCGTGCTCACGGCGCGGCTGTCCGTGCCGAGCGCCGAGATCCCGGGCACGACCGAGACGGCCGACTTGTTCCTCCAGCTCCAGGATCGCCTCGCAAGGCAGGCCGGCGTCGAGGCAGCCGGGCTCGTGGGCCGCGTACCCCTCTCCGGCGGCGTCAGCTTCGGGACCATCGAGGTCGAAGACCAGCCGCGGGCGGAGGGGGAGCTCCCCGTGTTCGCGAACCAGGGAAGCGCGGGGCCGGGCTACTTCCAGGCCATGGGCATCCCCGTCCTCGAAGGCCGCACCTTCCAGCGCGACGACGGGGCGACCGGCACGCGCGCGGTGGTCGTCGGCAAGGCCTTCGCCCAGCACTGGTGGCCGGACGCGAGCCCCATCGGGAGGCGTCTGCGATCGGGATTCCCGGACGAAGATTGGTGGGAGATCGTCGGCGTCGTCGGGGACGTGCACATCGACAACCTCGAGAGTCCGCCCGGCGAGATGGTCTACTTCCCGCCCACCTTCGGGACGGCCGCCCATCCCTTCGTGAGCCGGACGTTCGACGTGGTGGTGCGCACGGCGGGCTCGCCGCTCCAGTTCGTGCCGGTGTTGAGGCGCGAGCTACGCGACCTCAACGCGCGCATCCCCCTGGCGAATCCACGCACGATGGAGGACGTCTTCATCGGCGCGACCGCGCGCACCTCCTTCACGATGGCCCTCCTGGCCGCCGCGTCGGGGATCGCGCTGATCCTCGGCCTGGTCGGGATCTACGGTGTGATCTCGTACATCGTGTCGCAGCGCACCCGCGAGATCGGCGTGCGCATGGCGCTCGGCGCCTCCGGCACGCTCGTACGGGGGATGGTCGTCCGTCAGGGGCTCGCGCTCGCCGGGGCGGGCGTCGCCGTGGGGCTGGTGGCAGCGGCGCTGATGAGCTCGCTGTTGTCGACGATCCTCTTCGGCATCAGCGCGACCGACCCGCTGACGTACGGTGCCGTCGCGCTCGCGCTCATCGCCGTGGCCACCGCCGCGAGCTGGTTACCCGCGATGCGCGCGGCCGGCGTGGACCCCTCGCACGCCCTGCGGTCCGAGTGAGGCACCGCGTCGGGCGGCCGCTCGCCACCCGGACGCAGCCACCGGGCGTCGGGCGCCCTAGTGCTTCGTGACGATCACGATGGCCCCGCCGGTCATGTCGGTGCCGTAGCGGGTGGTCGCGTCGCTCGCGCTCATGAAGCGCACCTCCTGCACCTCACCGCCACGCATGGAGCGTAGAAGATCGACGCTCCCCTGCTGGCGCGTCCCGTCGATGATCACCGCGATGGTCACCGGACCCGAGGTGGTGACGGCGCCGCGGACCCGGAGCCACTGCGGTCGGCGTCGCTGGATGATGGAGTACAGGTCGAGGCTTTGGTCATTCTCGATGTCCGCCTCGGTCAGGCGGGTGGACGAGCCCCGGCCGGCTCCACCGGCCCCCCCACCGCCCGCACACGCGCCGAGTGCCAGGACGAGGCCCAGCACGAGCACGACACGACGGTTCACACTCACGGATCGCATGGGCATCCCTCTCTTGATGTTGGCGCCGCGCAGCGCAGGGCGCGGCGGCCGTTGCCGTGGCAGGATGATGGTTCGGCCCCCGGTGCGCCAGCCTTTCCGGGGAGCCCTCCTTCTCGGGGTACGGCGCTCGGCCGGCGGGATTACGAGGCGCCTGGATGGAGCCTGTCGTTGACAGGTGATCCCCGCTCGTGCACGATGTAACCGTTTATATCAGTCAACACGGTTACATGCCCACCCAGGAGCCACGATGAGCACCGGAAGGAAGGAACCCGCGACGGCAGCGTCACCCGACGGGGCGACGATCCTGCGCTCCCTCCGCGAGGCCTACGCCGGGCCCGCCTGGCACGGTCCGTCGGTGGCCGTCGCGCTCCGCGGCATCTCCGCAGCGCGGGCGGCCGCTCGCCCCGCGCCGGGACGGAACACGATCTGGGAGCTGGCGCTCCATCTGGCGTACGCTCGCCACAGCCTCCTGCTCAGGGTACGACGGTTCCACGAGGTGGAGGTGCCATCGTTCCCGCGCAAGCTGCGAAAGTCGTGGTTCCCCGAACTCCCGAAGGAGTTGAGCGAGGCTGCCTGGAAGCGCGACCGGGCGATGCTCCGAGCGTACCAGGAGCGCCTCGTGGCTGCGATCGAAGGAATGCCGGCCGGGGCGCTGCGCCGTTGCCGACCCGGGAAGAGCCGTTCCATCGGGTCGGAGCTGCTCGGCCTGGCGCTCCACGACGCCTACCACGCCGGCCAGATCCGGCTGCTGGACAGGCTGGGCGCGCGATGACCTGGACAGCGAACAGCCCGGGCCCCCGCTTCACCCCCGCACGAGGGACTCCGGCATGCGCACGGCGACCACCCGACCTTCGGCCGTCGACCACGCCCTCCGCCTCGACCGTGACACGCGTCACCACCTTTCGGCTCCCGCGCGCCTCGTCCGCCTCCTCGACCACCCCCCGGACGGTGGGCTCCAGGCCCGAGGGGGAGTCGGCTTCAGATAGCTCACCTGCAGCGACGCCGTCACATAGCGCGGCGCCTCCTTTCCAGCGGGCGCCGACTCCTCGCCCAGGCCGCCAGCCCACCGTGCGCGCGCCCACCGCGGAGGCCGTTCCTGAGTCCCGTGGCAGTCGATCAGGGAGCGCGATGGAAGTGGAAGTACATGTACTGGTGGACGCCCACATTTCGTCGCAGGCCCCCGTACACGTAGCCCGGGATGGCCGTATGCCAGGCGCTCGGGGTGAAGTGGGCGACGGTTTCGTCGCCCTCCCAGAAGCTCCGTAGCTGGTGCCCCCGCTCGTTCAAGCGACCACAGCCGTAGCAGTGGGCGACGTCGTCGGGGTAGTGGTCCTGGAAGGCGGTGGGGTCGCCGGTCATGTCGTCTCCGGAGCGGTCGGAGCCTCGGGTGAACCTGCAATCTAGTGTGCCGGCGGTGCGCAGGTGCCCCGCGCCCTTCTTGGCGGACCCAGAATTCGATATTTTTATCACGATTACCCTCCCGGGGCAACGGCGGGCGGCCACGGGCGTCTCTGATCCGTGTACAGGGCTTCCGGTCGCCACTACGGGTGCGCGGCCGAGGTGCGTCGAACCACGTATGGCCGCCGATCCGTCGGGCCCCGACCCGAGCTACTCCCCCGGTGACCGGGACGGTCACGTGCGGGAGCTGTTCTGGCACACGCTGGGTCGGCTCCTCCTCCTCTACTTCGTCCCCCTCCTCCTCCTCGCGGTCTTCTTCCAGCTGCAATACCGCCACGTGCAGCGGGACAGCCTGCGGGCGCACCTGGAGGCGTTGGCCGAGCACCAGGCCAACACCTTCGACCTCTTCCTTCGCGAGCGCCTGGTCAACCTCGACAACATCAACCGCGATCCGCGTTTCGACGCGGGAGCGGCTCTCGAGGGCGTCCTGGCCGAGCTGCAGCGGGCCAGCGACGCATTCGTCGACCTCGGCGTCGTGGACGGATACGGAACCCTCACGGCGTATGCGGGGCCCGTCCGGTACGCCGCCCCCGTGGACTACGCCGACGAGCCGTGGTTCCAGGAGCTGTGCCTCCTGGAACCGGAGTCGGTGATCACCGAGATCTACCTCGGCTTCCGCGGACGGCCGCACTTCACCATCGCCGTGCGCCGGGGGGAGGGCCCGGGCGCACGCATCCTGCGCGCCGCGCTGTCGCCGGAGCGACTGGCCGAATACCTCGCGACGCTGGAGGGTGCCAGCGAGGTGCACGCCGCGGTCGTGAACGGCGACGGCGTGTTGCAGCTGTCGACGTCGCGCGTCGGAGCGTCGCTGGAGCCCTCCGATTTCGTGCCGCCGGCGCGGCCACCGCGCGGCTTCGTGCCACGGCGGCGCGCCTCGGCGAGGCCCGACTACGCCTACGCATGGCTGAGCGAGACGCCATGGGCGCTGGTGGTCATCGACGCGCGCGGGCTCGGCGAGGGCACGACGGGCTCTGGACCGTGGATCTCTCTGGTCACGCTCGCCGCCTTCCTCTTCATGGGGGTGGTGATCCTCGTCCGCACGCGGCAGGTGGTGGGGGAGCACCTGGCCACGGAACGGCACGAGGCCGAGCTGTCCGGACAGCTCGTGCACGCCGCCAAGCTGGCCTCGGTCGGCGAGCTGGCCGCGGGCATCGCGCACGAGATCAACAACCCACTGGCCATCATCGCGGAGGAGGTCGGTCTCCTGCGCGACTCGATGGATCCCGAGCTCCCCGACGACGAAGAGGAGCTGGACGTCGACGAGCACCTCGGCGCGATCCACGACGCGGTCTTCCGCTGCCGTGACATCACGCGCAAGCTGCTGACCTTCGTCCGGCAGAAGGAGGTGAGGGTCGAGCCGCACGACCTGCACGACATCCTCGACGAGGTGCTGGACGAGCTGCTGGGAAACGAGCTGGCGATGTCCAACGTGGCGGTCGAGCGCCACTTCGACGCGCGCATCCCCCACGTCCCGACCGATCGCAACCAACTCGTGCAGGTGTTCGTGAACCTCGTGAAGAACGCGATGGACGCCATGTCCGGAGGCGGCCGGCTGACGGTCACGACGCAGCTCGTCGGCGAGAAGGCGCGGGTCTCCGTTCGCGACACGGGCTGCGGCATGCCGCCCGAGCAGCTCGACAAGGTCTTCATGCCGTTCTTCACGACGAAGGAGCCGGGCAAGGGCACCGGACTCGGCCTGAGCGTCAGCTACACGATCATCCGGAGCCTGGGAGGCGCCTTCTACGTGGTCAGCGCGCCGGGCAAGGGTAGCACGTTCACCGTGGAGCTTCCTCTGGCCCAGGAGGCCTGAGGAAGCAGGAGGATCGCGATGGGCATCGGGGTCGCGGACATCATGGTTCCGCTGGAGGAGTACGCCGTCGTGGACGAGGACGCCACCGTCCTGGAGGCGTTGCGCGCGTTGCAGTCGTCGCAGGAGAAGCTCGACCCCGGCCGCCAACCGCACCGGGCGATTCTGGTGCGCGATCGAAGGGGCACGATCGTCGGGAAGTTCCACCACTTCGCCTTCCTGCGTGCCCTGGTGCCCGACAAGAAGGCACGCGACACCCAGGCGCTGTTCGACCGCGCGGGCGTGGACGACGCCCTGCGCGACTCCTCGATGCGGATGCTCGACTTCCTCACCGGCGACCTGCTCGACCTGTGCGAGCGTGCCCGCAGCGTCGTCGTCCGGGACGTCTGCACATACGCCACCGTGGGCATCGACGAGAAGGCGTCCGTCTCCGACGCCATCCCCGTCTTCCTGCACCACCAGACCCTCTCACTCCTGGTGACCCGCCGCGGCCGGACGGTGGGCATCCTCCGCCTCAGCGACCTCTTCGACGAGCTCTCCCGCCAGATCATGCAGGGGGAGTGCCTCGATCAAAGGAACGGGTGATCCGATGTCGAAGGTGCTTTTCGTGGACGACGAGGAGCGCTTCCGCACTTCGCTCGCCAAGCGCCTACGCGCGCGTGGCTACGACGTGGTGGACGTCGCGAACGGCGAGGAGGCCGTGCGGCGCGTGCGCCAGGACGGCCAGATCGACATCGCGGTGCTCGACCTGCGCATGCCCGGGATGGACGGAATCCAGACGCTCAAGGAGCTGCGCGCCTTCAACCCGGCGATCCAGGCCGTGATGCTCACGGGTCACGGCAGCCTGGACTCGGCCAAGGAGGCCGGGCGGCTGGAGGCCTTCAAGTACCTGCAGAAGCCCTGCGATGTGGAGGAGCTGGCCGCGGTGCTCGAGGAAGCCAAGGAGGAGGTCGCCTTCGCCAAGGCCCGCCACGAGATCGCGCACCAGCCCGACGATCGGCGCAGCACGCTCCGCTGGTTCCTCGGCAATCACAACTCGAGGCCCCTCTTCATCCTCCTGGGGATCGCCCTCTTCTGCTCGCTGGTGATCCCCGCGCCGCCGGCACGCCTGGTCGAGCTGGTGTCGACGCCAAAGGCACCCGCGGAAATGACGGTCGGGCCCACCGCGGGGACCCCCGATCCCATCATGGGCTACGCCTCCTACCGCGACATGCGACCAGGCCAGACGATCGCCGGCTACTACGGGTCGAAATACAAGCTCGAGCACGAGGTGGTGCGCCCGGACGGCACGCGCACGACCGAGCCGCTGACCGACGAGGCAGTGGCGCGGCGCGGGATGATCGTGCTGGCTACCCTCGCGGTGGCGGCCCTCTTCTGGGCCACGGGCGCGATCCCCGTGGCCGTGACGACGGTGTTCGTGGCATCGTCGCTCTACTTCTTCGGCATCTTCAAGCCCGACGGGGTGGCGCAGGCGTTCGCCAAGGACGCGGTGCTCTTCATCTTCGGCGTGCTCGCCATGTCCAAGGCGATCACGCGTACGGGGCTCGACCGGCGCATCGGCCTCCTCCTGCTGGCCCCCGCGCGCAACCTGACGCTGTTCCTGCTCGTGTTCATGCCGCTGCTGTCGCTCACGTGCGGCTTCTTCAGCGAGCACGCGCTGGTGGCCTTCACGATGCCGCTCTTCGTGATGGTGTACGCCACCGCGATGCGCACGAACGCCATCAAGAAGGACCGCATGCTGATGGTGCTCCTGGCGCTGGCGCTCTGCTACGCCGCCAACTCCGGTGGACCGGGCTCGCCGGCGTCGGGCGGACGGAACGCCATCATGATCGGCATCCTCGCGGACTACGGCGTCGCGCCGACGTTCGGGCAGTGGGTCAAGTACGGGCTGCCGCTGGTGCCCGTCACCTCGTTCTTCGTGGGGCTCTACTTCGTAATCTTCCTGAAGCGGAAGGTCGCCGTCCCGCATCTGAACGTCGCGGCGGAGATCCGCCGGGCCGCCGAGAAGATCGGGCCCATGACGCGCGCCGAGTACATGACCGGGGCCGTCCTCCTCCTGGTGGTGACGCTGTGGATCACGGCGAGCGGCTCGCTGGGCATGGGCGGGCCCGTGCTGCTCGGCCTGGTGCTGCTCAACGTCTTCCGCATCCTGCCGTGGAGGGACATGCAGTCCATCCACTGGGAGGTGGTGCTCCTCTACGCGGGCGCGACGGCCATTGGCGCGGGGCTCGCCTCGACGGGCGCCGCGCTCTTCCTCGCGGACCGCTTCGTCAGCGTCCTGCCCGACTTCATGAGCACCGGGTCCGGGCTGGCGATCGCCTCGTCGCTCTTCACCGGGGTGGCGACGAACTTCATGAGCGATGGCGCCACGGTGGCTGCGATCGGCCCCGTGACCGTGCCCATGGCGACGGTGGCGGGGGCGCATCCCTGGATGGTCGGCTTCTCGACGGCCTACGCGTCGTCGTACGCGCACATGCTCATCATCGGCACGCCGTCCAACGCGCTCGTGTACGCGATGGCGAAGGACCCGGCTACCGGCGAGCAGCTCGTCACGCTCGCGGACTTCTTCAAGCACGGATTCTTCGTGCTGCTCATCAGCTTCGCCGTGCTGTGGTTCTGGGCGATACTCGGCTACTGGCTCTGGCTCGGCTTTCCCGCCGTCTGAGCGAGGAGAACGACGATGGAACAGACGATGGAGCACGTGATCAAGCTGCTCATCGTGGACGACGAGACGCGCTTCCTGCAGGCCATCGCGACCAGGCTGTCCAAGCGTGGCTTCGAGGTGCGCACGGCGCCCAACGGCGAGGTGGCGCTCGAGCTGGCGAGGAAGGAGCGCTTCGACATCGCCATCCTCGACCTGAAGATGCCCGGGATGGACGGGGGGCAGGTGCTGCGTGCCCTCAAGGCGGAGCACCAGTTCCTCGAGGCGATCATCCTCACCGGGCACGGCTCGCTGGAGAGCGCCGTGGAGCTCACCAAGCTCGGCGCGTTCAGCTACCTTCCCAAACCCTACGAACTCGACAAGCTCATCGAGACCCTCAGGGACGCCTACCAGGCGCGCCTGCGGAAGAAGTTCGCGTCCGATCAGGAGCGCATCGACCAGATCGTGAAGATGGCCACCGGAGAGAGCGCGCTCGGCATCCTGCGCAGGCTGCGCGCGCTGGACGATGAACGGAGGTAGACCCGACTCGTGAAGCCGGGTCGTGAGCGCCGCTTCGTCACGGCGGCGCTGGTGCTGGGGATGTTCCTCGCGGCGCTGGAAGCCACCGCCGTGGGCACGGCCATGCCCACCGTGGTCGCCGAGTTGGGCGGCGTGTCCCGCTACAGCTGGGTCTTCTCGGCCTACCTGCTCACGTCCACCACCACGGTGCCGATGTTCGGTAAGCTGGCCGACCTGTACGGCCGGCGCCGCATCTACCTGATCAGCGTGACGCTCTTCATGCTCGGCGCCGTGCTGAGCGGGACGGCTACCTCCTTCACGCAGCTCATCGCCTACCGCGCGATCCAGGGGCTGGGCGCGGGTGGCGTACAGCCCGTCACGATCACGCTGGTCGGCGACATCTACACCTTGGAGGAGCGCGGCCGGATGCAGGGGCTCTTCTCCGGAGTTTGGGCGGTGTCGAGCCTGGTGGGGCCCGCGGCGGGCGGGCTCATCACCGACCTGCTGTCGTGGCGGTGGGTGTTCTACCTGAACGTGCCCTTCGGCATCGTGTCGGCGCTCATCCTCGCGCTCTTCCTGCGGGAGGAGACGGAGCGGCGGGAGCACCGCCTCGACGTGATGGGCACGCTCACGCTCACCGCGGCCGTGGCGCTGCTCCTGCTCGCGCTCCTGGAGGGGAGCGAGCTGTGGGGGTGGACCGACGCGCGCACGCTCGGGATGATCGCGGGATCAGGCGTCGGTCTGGCCTGGTTCCTGGCGCAGGAGCGGCGGGCGCCCGAGCCCATGCTCCCGCTCGAGCTCTTCCGCAACCCGGTCATCGCGGTGTCGAGCCTCGGGAGCGTGGTGATCGGCACCGTCTTGTTCTGCGCCTCGGCCTTCGTACCGATGTTCACGCAGGGTGTGCTCGGCGGCACCGCCATCGACGCGGGCATGACCCTCGCGCCCATGTCGATAGGATGGCCCATCGCGAGCACGCTCTCCGGCTGGTGGGCCGTGCGCTGGGGCTACCGCCCCTTCGCGATCGTCGGCTCCGTCTTCGCGACCGGCGGATCGCTGCTCCTGTCGACCGCCCACGCCGGGTCGGGCCGCGGCCTCGTCATGGCCGCCATGTTCCTGGTCGGCCTCGGCCTCGGCTTCATGGCCACCCCCTACCTCCTGGCCGTGCAGAACGCCGTCCCCCGCCGGGGGCGCGGCGTCGCCACCAGCTCGGTGCAGTTCTTCCGCACGATCGGTGGAGCCATCGCCGTGGCCGTGCTGGGCACCGTGCTCAACGCACACCTGGCGGGCCAGACCAGCGTCGACCCCAACGCCGTGCTGAGCCCGGTGCGGAGGGCGCAGATCCCCGAAGAGACGCTGCGCGGCCTCGTGTCCTCGCTGGACGGTGGGCTGCACTCCGTCTACCTGATCATGGCAGCGATGGCGGTGGTCGGCCTCGCCGTGGCGCTCTTCTTCCCGAGCGGTGGGGCCGCGGAGCACGCACACGCGGAGGCGCGCGTGAGGTAACGTCCCCCCCCCGACGCCTCGAGTGCGGAAGCTGAACCCCTTTATACCGCCGCGCTACGCGGCGCGGCCCCACGCCTCGCGGTAGCCCACCCAGCAGTGCCACGCGGCGACGAGCACGACGCCGACTGCGAAGACCGACATGAGCGCGGTGCCCCAGCTCGGCCACGAGTGGGTGGTGAAGTTGGCCACCTGCTTCGACCCCAGGACCACCGGCATGAAGGGGGTGATGTTCACCGGTGCGTGCGGGTCGAGATCGTGCCCGAACACGTAGAGCTTGTAGACGAACCTGGCCAGGGAGAACGCTCCGACGTACGCGGTGAGCACGCTCAGGTCGATGAGCGAGCGCACCTTGCCGATGGCGGCCGCGCGCAGGGCCAGGATGGAGAGCAGCCCGAGCGCGAAGGGGATCCAGTCCAGGTCCTCGAACTCGCTCCGCGCGATGCGACGCATCCCGATGTAGTGGTTGAGCTCGTTGATCTCCTGGATGTCGTGCCCGTCGTGCCCTCCCTCGAGCTTGTAGGCGTACACGTCCATGTACAGGCCCTGAGGGTACTGCGGTGCCTCCATGCTGATGCGCCAGAGGGGCTGCGTGAAGCTCAGCACCAGGGGTATCACCAGCAGGGCGAGCAGGATCCGGCTATGGAACCGGATGGGCTCGTCCAGGAACACCTCGAAGCGGTCCACCAGGGGCCGCAGCTTGGCCTCCAACATCATGTCTCCATCCCTCCGCCGATCGTCTAGACAAGGTCACCGGTACGCAGCCGCCGTCTGGCCGACACCCACCCTACCGAGCCCACCAACAGCGGCCAGAGCACACCGACCACGAACAGCCACCCGGAGCCGAGCGTGTCGGCCAGGTAGAAGCCCACGGGTCCGAGGGCGCCCAGGGAAGGCTCGGCCCCGGACAGGAGCGCGAGCCGAGCCGTCTCGACGGGGTTGATGCCGGCCAGCGCGAAGACGGCGGCGGCCGGCAGGTTCCACTGCAGCATCAAGCCGACCAGGCCGAAGTCGAGCAGAGCCACGCTCAGCACCCAGGTCAGCAGGAGGTACATCATGGCCCGGTCCGGCTCGCTCACGTAGGTGGAGATGGCGAGCCCGATGCCCGTGAAGCTCCACAGGAGCGCGGCGCTCACCCCCAGCGCGCGGAGAAGGAACGCCCACGGTACCGGCAGGCCGAAGCCCACCGAGCCGACCAGGGCGAGGCCGGGCAGCAGCACGAGCAGAGGGAGGAAGAGGGCGCCGTAGCGCACCAGCGTCACGGCGCCGAAGTAGTCGGCGCGGGTGACGGGGTGGCTGAACAGCAGCTCGAGCGTGCCGTCCCTGCGCGCCCGACTCACCACGAGGCCGGTCCCCGTGAGCGCCAGCAGGGGCAGGAGCACGACCAGGGCGTGGCTGAGGGACAGCAGGACACGGCCGATGCCCGTGAACCCCATCACGCGGGACTCGCGCATTCCCACCAGGATGAACAGAGCGGCCAGCACGGCGTACAGCCCGCCGCAGAATACCAGCCACCGCGAGCGGAGCACGTCGCCCAGCTCCAGTCGGGCCACCGCCGCGACCCGTGTCCAGCTCCCGGGCCCTCCCTTCGCCACCGTCGCCACGCCGCTCATGACCCCCACCCCTCACCCGCGCATCGCGCCAGGTCGCGAACGTCCGCCCAGGGCGCTCCACCGTGAAGCCGTTCGGCGACCTCCTGTGAGGAGACGTGTCCGTCCAGCACGACGCTGCCCTCCTCCAGCGCGACGACGCGGTCGACCAGGCGGCGGACCTCGTCGAGGCGGTGGGAGCTGAGCAGGAGCGTTGCCCCCTTTGCCTGCTCGTGGAAGAGTCGGAAGAACGCCTCGCGCGCGCCTGCGTCCAGGCTTGCCGTGGGCTCGTCCATGATGAGCAAGGAGACCGGCGCTGCGAGCGCCAACGTGATGAGCAGCTTCTGCTTCATGCCGCCCGAGAGCTCGCGCACCGGGCGGCGACGCAGCGCGTCCAGGTCCAACTCCATCACCTCCGCGGAATGCCGCATCTCCGCCGGGTCCAACCCACGCAGCGTCGAGACGGCGCGCGTGACCTCGCCCACCGTGGCTCCGAGCTGCGGCGCCGTCTGCGGAACGTACGCCAGCCGCGCCGCCAACCGCGTCCGATGCTCGAAGGGATCCGCCTCGTCCACCAGCACGACCCCGTCGCAGCGCACGATGCCCATCACGGCCCGCACCAGCGTCGACTTTCCCGAGCCGTTCGGACCCACCAACGCCACCCGCTCTCCCGCGGCGATGTCGAGCGAGACGCCGGCCAGCGCCTGCACCCCGTCGAATCGCTTACGTACGTCCTTCAGCACCACTCGCATCGTCTTCCGTCGCCTCCGCTCAAGCCGTCCCCGGGGGGGACATGCGCGGCTGTGGGTCCACCAGAAGGGTTTCGGGTTGGAGCAGCGGGAAGACCCGCGCGGCCACGTCGAGCAGTTCGAGCGCGATGGTCCCCCGGAAGAACGCCAGCCCCGGATGACTCGCGACCAGCCGCTCCGACAGGCTGCGCAGCTCGTAGGGCACGTCGCCCGTTCCGTCGCCGTCCAGGTCGTAGCCCTGGTAGTCGTCGAAGTAGTTCCTTCCCCAGGACACGCCCTGAGCCGTGCCGCGGCCCTCCACGGCCACCTGCGTCTGGTTCTCGTGGAATGCGTTGTCCTCGAAGGAGTTGTGGCGCTCGCTGCTGTGGAACGTGACCCCGGCCGTGCAGCGCGCGAAGGTGTTGCCGCGCACCAGGACCGAGTCGCCGTCACGAAAGGGCGAGGTGTCGAGATAGAGGCACGCGCGGTCGTGGACGAAGCGGTTGCCCTCCACCACGAGGTTGCCGGACTCCTTCACACCCAGTCCCATGCCGTCGACGACCGAGTTGTCCGTGATCAGGTTGTTCCGCAACGTGATGCCGCGGGAGTACATGACGAAGACGCCGACGATGTTCTCCCGGTATGCGGCGTCCTCCACCACGCAGTCGTCCGAGTACATGAAGTGCGTGGCGTATCGGCTGCGCACCACGGTATTGCCCGAGATGAGGTTGCCGGGCGAGTACCACACCAGGATGTCACGGGAGTCCGTCAGCCGGTTTCCCGCGACGAGCGAGTGGCGCACCTCCCACAGACGGATCCCGTCTCCGCGGATGCCCACGGGCAGCTCCGCCAGGCCGGCGACGCGATTGTCCGTGATGGCCAGGCCGTCCGACTGTTCGGCCACGATGCCGAAGAGCGCGTTGCGCACGTGCAGTCCGCGCGCCTCGATCCCCTTCCCGTGCAGGTAGACCGCGGCGTCCATCTTGTCGTAGCGCCGACCGCTGCCGTCCACCGTGAAGCCCGTCAGGACGGCGCTGTCCGCCAGGACCCGCACGGTCGTGCCGGCGCCGTCGGAGTGGATCACCGCGTTCTCCGGTCCGTGCAGGGTGAGCCGTCCGCGGATCTCCAGAGGACCCTCGTATCGACCCGCCGACAGGCAGAGAACGGCGCCCTCTCCCGTGGTGTCCACCACGGCCTGCAACGCGATGCCCGCCGCCAGCATGCGGCCCCCGCGCGGGCAAGGCACGTCGGCGATCGCGGTCGTCCGCACCGGCGCGGGCCCCCGGATCGCGCCGGACGGCGCGACGGCCACCACCACGGCCAGGCCGATCCAGGCCACCTTCCGTACCACGGACACCGTGCTCATCCCTCCCTTCGCCCTTCTCGGGTCGCAGGTCTGTTCCTCGGTGCCCCGGGCCGGTCGTGCGACCGGCCCGGGACGCGCCTCGGGGCCGCTACTTCACCAGCAGATAGCCCATCATCTCCAGGTGCAGCGCGGAGCAGAACTCGGTGCAGTAGTACGGGAACACACCGGCCATGTCCGCTACGATCGTGACGTTGGCCGTCTTGCCCGGCTCGAGGCTGAGATTGACGTCGTACTTCCCCAGACCGAACCCGTGCGTGGCATCCGGTGTCTGCTCCAGGTTGGTGAGGTGGAAGTGCACGGTGTCGCCCCGGTTCACCTCGACCCGGTCCGGCCTGAAGTGGCTGCGGACCGCCGTCATGTAGACGTCCACCACACGCCCGCGCCGAACGACGCGCGCCTGATCCTCCGACGTCACCGCGTCCGCGTCGGGCTGGTGCGTCACCTGGTTCTCACCCACCGGCGTGTACATCTGCGAGGCGTTCAGCTTGTCCGCGCTGATGATCTGGGCGTAGTGCGGCTCGCCCATCCCGATGGGGAGGTCGTAGAGCAGCTGCATCTGCGGCGTGGTCACGTCGATCAGCTGCATGTTCTGGGGCATGAGGGGACCGACGTTGTTGAACCGGTCGATGGACCACTTGTCCAGCGCCACGACGTATTGGCCCCTGGGGTGCCGGGTGTCGCCCTCCGGCGTGGCCAGGTGGCCGATGTTGTAGTGCACGGGGATCTTCTCGAGGACCTTCATGTCCGTGAGCGACCACTTCGCGATCTTCGACTCGATGAAGAGCGAGGTATAGCCGTTGCCCTGGTCGTCCCACTGGGTGTGCAGCGGCCCGAGACCGATCTCCACCTGCCCGTGCAGCGCCGTCTGGAACCCGATGATCGGCACGCCGTAGGGATCCGCGCCCTCGAAGGTCTTCGCGTCGATGGCCTGCTTGATCTTCGACCAGTCGTAGATGGTCTCGTGCGTGTCCAGCTTGCCGGAAACCGCCAGGTACTGGCCGTCCGGTGTCACGTCCACGCCGTGCGGACTCTTGGGCTCCGGCACGAAGTACAGCAACCCCTCCTCGACGGAGGTGGCGAGCGGGATCACCCGCACGCCCTGGACGAGCCGGGTCTTGCCCGCCTGCGCGGCGACTTCCGCGGCCCGGCGCCAATCGATGACGTGCAGGTAGTCCATGTCGTTCTGGGAGGCCCCGGACTCGAGGGGAGGCTCGCCCTCCATGTTGCCACCGTGCGAACGCTCGGTGTCGAACGAGTTGATGAACACCCATCCGTCGCTGGACACCTTGCCCGCGTCCGACAGGTCCTGCATGTAGGGCGGCAACTCCATGGCGAACGACTGCGAAGCATCGATCTGCCCGCTCTGGCGGTCGAACTTCCAGAACATCACGGCGCCCCGGTACGTGTCGTCGAAGTCGGAGATCGGCGCGTAGCTTCCGTCGAGGGGCACCGGGTACTGTCCGCCCTCGATGATGTAGTCGGTGTTCGGCGTGACGAACGTACCGCCGTGGTCCGTGCCCAGGATCGGGGAGTGCACGATCTGGGTGGTCACGAAGTCCTTGAGGCTCACCACGGCCACGCGGGCGTTCGCCTTGTCGTTGATGAACAGGAACTGGCCGTCGTAGTCACCGTCCGTCTCGCTGAAGGCCGGATGGTGGCTGTCTCCCCAGGTCAGGCTCTTGCCTCTGGGAGAGCTGCTGGCCATGAGCCCCCGCGTCTGGTCGTCGAACCCGTAGCCCTGCCACGGCTCGGGCGTGAAGACGCCGATGTACTTCAGGATGCGCATGGACGGCACGCCGATCACGATCACCTGACCGCTGTGACCGCCGGAGGCGAACATCACGAACGGGTCCATGCGCCCCGTCGGTGTGTAGGTCTTGAGCGCCGCGACCACGTCCGCCTCACTCAGATTCCGCGAGCGCATCAGGTCCTGCACCGAGGCGCCACCCGCACCACCGTCTCCTGATCCGCCGCAGCCCGCCAGCACCGCGACCGCGGTGGTTGTCAGGAGCAGCCGCCCAACCCGGCTCATCCAACTCTCCGCTACCATGAGGCTCCCTCCTTCTTGGTTGTCTCGCCAACGGTGCAGCACTAGTTCTGCTTCCCGAAGTTCCGGATCATCTCTCGGAGCGCAGCCACGACGGCCGGCTTGCTGCCGAGGTCGGGGTTGCCGACCATGGCGGGGCTCCGGCCCACGGCGGCGCCGCCATAGACGATGGCGGTCTCGATCTCCTGGTCGGTCACGCTGTCCTGCCACGCCACGTCGTGGTAGTTGCGCGGACGCGGCGTCAGACCGGCCGCCCCAGGGCCGTCCCCCCGACCCTCGGCGCCGTGACAGACGGCGCATCGGGTCCCGAAGATCTCTTGCGCCTGCTGACGTGCATCGGGAGTGACCGCGGCCATCTCACCCGCGGCCCCCGCGGCCTCCGTCGCAGCCTGACCGGAGTCCGCCTGGTCCTGGCTGCCGCCGCATCCTCCGAGCGCGCCCACCGAGATCAGAGCTCCCAACGCCATTCCTCGCATCGCCGCGTTCATTCCCACGCCTCCATTGCATGATGGTCGGTAATTCGTCATGTGTGTATGATGTTTCCGACGTCGTCAGAAACCCTCAGGTCCTGAACGGTGGTCTTCCTGGCCCAATAACGCTTTCATCATGATAATATGATGAATACGGGAGGCAAGGGGTCTCCCTACATTGGCGGTGGTGATCGACGCGGCCGCGGCGCGACGCCCGCCTCACCCGTCCAAGGAGCCCGATTCATGACCCCGCCCCGACGGCGGAGCGGACGCGCGAAGCCGGGTGCTCGACCTTCTTCCCGAAGGTGCGGAGGTCCACGCCGCCCTCTCGGAGACGCTACGCGTGCTGGGGATCACCTCCGTGATCGACGAGTCCGGACGCTACGACTCGGTACGATCCCGGCTCCGAACGCTCGACCGCGAGACGCAAGCCCGAGAGATGCGCAAGCTCGGGGCCGCCCCCGACTTCATCCTCGGGAGCGCGCATGCGGTCACGGAAGACGGACAGATCCTGGTGGCCTCCCGGCTCGCTCCTGGCGCAGACCCTCATCCTTCATCAGGATCCTCGGCACCGCATCCGTGTCGTCTTCGTCCCCGAGACGCTGGGCTTCTGGAAGTCGGAGGAATCATCCATGTGCCGCAACATCAGGACGCTCTACAACTTCGACCCCCCGGCCACCGAGGACGAGATCCGGGCGTCGGCCCTTCAGTTCGTGCGCAAGGTCAGCGGCTTCACCAAGCCCTCGCAGGCGAACGAAGTCGCGTTCCACCGGGCCGTGGACCGGGTCGCGGAGGCGGCGGCCGAGCTGCTTGCCGGGCTCACGACGCGCGCGGATCCGAGGAACCGGGAGGTCGAGGCGGCCAAGGCGAAGGCCCGGGCGGGCGAAGCGGTTCGCCTGATGAGCTCGGCCGCCGGCACGCGGACCGCGCTCCCTCCCTACCCTCCCACCAGCACCGGCATCCCCATCATCGGCCAGATGAGCCACACGAACAGCCCGAGCACCGCCAGCAGGAGCAGGCTCGCGGGGATCCCGGCGGTGAAGAACTCCCGCGTGGTGAACTGCCTGCTGCCGTAGGCGATCGCGTTGGGCGCCGCGCCGACGAGGAGGAGGAAGGGCATCCCGGCCGTGACCAGCGAGGAGAACAACACCACCTCGGGCGCGACGCCCACGTAGGGCGCGATCACGAGCGCCACGGGCATCGTGATCGCGATGGCCGCCACGTTCATGATGAGGTTGGTCATCACCAGCACGAAGGCCGCCATCCCGAGCACGAACACCAGCCAGTGCGCCTGCTGGAACAGCCCGAGCCAGAGCACGGCCAGCCACTCGGCCGCGCCGGTCCTCCACAGGCAGAAGCCGATGCTCATCGCGCCGCCGAAGAGGAAGACGATGTTCCACGACGCGTTCTCCAGGTCCTCCAGCTCCAGGATGTTCAGGAGGAAGAGGAGGACGATGGGCACCAGGATGATCGCGCTCTTGTCGAGCGGCGCGAGCGCGGGCACGAAGGAGCGCAGGCTCAGGACCGCGATCGTCGAGAGGACGATGACGAGCGAGAGGATCTCGTTGCGGCTCATGGGCCCGAGCGTCGCATAGAGGCGGTTCACCCTGTCGCGCAGCCCGGGGATGCTCTTCCGCTCGGGCGGATACCAGAGCATGAAGAACACCCACAGCAGCACGACCATGAGCGCGCCGATGGGCAGCATGTAGTACGTGAGCTCGAAGAAGTCGATCTGCCGCCCGGTGATGTCGAGGAAGAAGCCGATCGCCACCGCGCCGCGCGCGGCGCCGAGCAGCGTGATGATGCTGCCCGCGCCCGCCACGAACGCCATCCCCATGAACAGCCCCTTCCCGAAGCGGGTGGGCGCGCTCTCCTCGGTGTACAGCGCGTAGATCGCCAGGAAGAGCGGGTAGACCGTGGCCGCCACGGCCGTGTGCGCCATGATGAGCGTGAGCGCCGCGGTCATGACGAAGCAGCCGAGGTAGATCATGCTCGTGCGCTCGCCCACCACGGAGAGCATCCGGTACGCCAGCCGCCGGGTGAGGCCGGTCTTCGTGAAGACCATCCCGATCATGAGCGAGCCGAAGATGAACCACACCGACGGATCCATGAAGTCGGTGAAGGCGTCGCGCGCCGGCCGGATCAGGAAGAGCGCCTGCACCACCCCGATGGTGATGCTGGTCACGCCGATCGGGATGACCTCGGTCACCCACCAGGTCGCCGCGAGGAAGAAGAGCGCGAGGGCCGCCTGACCCTCGCGGGAGAGGGCGAACGCCTGCCCCTGCGGATCGATCGCGGGCGCCGGAGAAGGCGCGAGGTAGACGCCCGCGAACAGCCCGAGCCCGAGGAGGATGAACGCCGTCCGCTTCCAGTCGACCTTCCGCGCCGCCTCGCCGCGCGCGCGGCCGCCGGGATCGCCGGGCCCCGTCGCCTTCCTTTCCCGGCGTGAGCGCCGCACCGGTTGTTCCCGGGGATGCGGGGAATCTCCGACTGCGGGCGACGCATCGTACGTAGGATCTATCGTCATGACCTGGCCTCGGGCCACTCGAAGACGTGGGCTCCGGAGCGTGCGCGATCCTCATCGGAGGAGCTGCGCCAGCTCGTGGAACACATCTACGGAACGGATCACTCCCAGCACGCGACCATCCTGCACGACGGGGATCAGGCTCTGGTTGAGCGAGACCATCTCGTAGACGGCCTTCATGACGTGGTCGTCCGGATGGATGGTCGCCTCCACCCCGCGCATCACGTCGCGCACGGGGCGGTCGGCCTGGGCCTGGATCCCCTTGACGACCCGGTCGAAGGGCAGCTCCGAGAGATTCGGATCGACGGCGACGTCGAAGAACTTCTTCCGGTACTCCATGCGCTGGCTCACCAGGAACCTCGGCTCGAGCCCGCGCATGATGTCCCGGCGGCGAAGGATGCCGACGAGCTCCTCACCGTTCTCGACCACCAGGAGCACGCGCGGCAGCGAACGCCGCCGCCCCACCTCCAGATGCGAGTCCTCGATGACCGAGACGGCCTTGCGCAGCGTGTCGTCGGGGTGCACCGAGGGGTAGCGATCGAGTGGGATCATGACCTCCGCAACCCGCTTCAGGGCGTCCGGCGAGGCCGGCGCGGCGTTGTCCATGTCACCACCCCTTCTTGCGCAGGATGTCGTCCACCCGCTCCCCGATCCGCTGGTCCTCCAGCGTCCATCGCCGTTCGGCCGCGGCCTCGATCTTCTTCACCAGCAGCTCGATCTCGGCCGGCTTCTCCAGCAGGTCGAGCGCGCCGAGCTTGATCGCGGTGGCGGCCTGCTCCAGCGTAGCCCGCCCGGTCAGGAGGATCACCTGCAGGTCCGGGTTGAGCTCGAGCAGGCGCTCGAGCGTCTCGATGCCGTCCATCCCGGGCATCGCCATGTCCAGCACGATGGCGTCGTAACGCCTCTCCTCGGCCTTCGCTACCGCCGTCAGACCCGTGGGGGCGGTGTCGGTCTCGAAGCCTCGCGCCTCCAGCCGCTCCGCCAGCGCCTCGACGAAGTCCGCCTCGTCGTCGACGAGCAGCACCTTGCAGTCCTTCATGCTCCCTCACCTCCCTCTTCGACCTGGTGGCGGGTCCCCGCGCTGCGGAGGATGCGGGCCAGGTCGTCGATCTTCACGGGCTTCATGAGGTACTCGAACGCCCCCGCCTCCATCCCCTGCTCGACGCTCACGGACGAGCCGTGGCCGGTGAGCGAGGACCACCTCGAGGTGGGGCCGAGCCTCCTTGATCCTCCGGATCACCTCGAGCCCGCCGAGACCGGGCATCTTCACGTCGAGCAACACCACGTCGCACGGCTCTCTCTCGAGGAACGCGAGCGCGTCCGCGCCGGTGGTGACGCCACGCGCGTGGAAGCCGCGCAGACGCAGCCGCTCCTCGAGAGCGCTGACCAACTCCTCCTCGTCGTCGACGATCAGGACTCGCAGCGCGTCCATCTCGGCATCCCGGGACACTACTCGGTCCCCCTGGGCAGGGTGACGGTGAAGCGTGTCCCCTCCCCCACCTTGCTCTGCACGTCGATGTCACCGCCGAGCTTCTGGACGATGCCGTACGTGATCGACAGTCCGAGCCCGGTGCCGGCCCCCTTCTTCGTCGTGAAGAAGGGATCGAAGATGCGCGACAGGTGCTCCTCCGCGATGCCCACGCCGTCGTCGGCGATCCACACGGCGAGCTTGTCGTCACCCGCGTCGCGGATGCCGATCTCGATGCGTCCGTGATCCTCCAGCGCGGCGAAGGCGTTGTTGATGATGTTGAGGAAGACCTGCTGCAGCTGCCCACGGTCCGACACGATCCGCGGCGGCTCCTCCGGGAAGTCGAAGTCCACCTGGATGCTGCGGTAGGCGGCCTCCTTCTCGAGGAAGCCGAGAACCTCGATGAGGAGCTGGTCGAGCTCGATCGTGTCCCGCCGCACCTCCATGTGCTTGGCGAAGCCGAGCAGCCGGTGCGTGATCCCCCCGCAGCGCTCCGCCGACCGGAGCACCGAGTCCACCAGCTCGACGAGCTTCTCCCGGGGCGGCATCTCCTTCGACATGAGGAGGAGGTCCTTCAGCAGCCCGGCCTTCTCGCTGATGATCGAGACGGGGTTGTTGATCTCGTGCGCCACGCCGGCGCTCAGCCGTCCGAGCGCCGCCATCTTGTTCGTGTACTCCATCTTGTGGTACGCGGCGGCACGCATCATGTCCGCCTCGCGGTAGCGGCTGACCATCTTGGTGGTGCCGATCGTCACGACGGTGAGGATCAGGACGATGCTCACGGCCAGGAAGATCAGGAGGTTGCGGCGCAGCGCGACCCACCCCGACAGCAGGTCGCCCTGCGCGCTCACCACCACCAGCGTGAAGGGGCTGTCCTGGATGAGCGCGTGCGCGAGGATGAGCGCGTCACCCCGCTGATCGGTGAGCTCCGCCAGCTCGGGCTGCGCGCCCGCAGCGAGGGGCTGGAGCGGAGCGGGCTCCAGCGCCGCGCCGTAGCGCCTCGACGGCGTCTGCAGCAACCCCTCCTTGTTCAGGAGGAAGGCGTCCGTGGAGGGTCGCGAGCCGAGCGAGCGCACCAGGCGGTTGATCAGCTCGCTGTCGATCGTCGCGCGCAGCACGAACGAGCGGCCGTTTTCCCGCGCGTGCTGCACGGCGACCACGAAGTGCGGCGCGTTCCGGTATCCGAGGAAGACGTCGCTCACGTACTGGCCGTGCTGCGTCGCCTCCATGTACCACGGGTACTCCTCGTAGCTGCGCCCGCCCAACTCGTACGGGCCGGCGTAGCTCACCTGGACGCCGCGCTCGTCCAGGAGGCCGAGGTCCACGAAGCCCCCGAAGGAGCGCTTCATGTTGCCGAGGAGGTTGCTCAGCCTGGCCTCGTCGGCGAGCTCCTCGAAGGTGCACTCGCGCACCACCAGCTCGAGGGCCGCGAGTCGCTCGGTGAGGAACGCCTCGAGGGCCTGCTTCCCGTTGGTGACGAACCCCACCATCGGACGCGCGACCTCGGAGCGGAACGCCTGTCGGTACTGGTAGTAGTTGACGCCGGTCATGATCAGGAGCGGCGCCACGGCGACCACGGACACGGCCAGCAGCGCCGTGATCAGGATGCGGCGGTACCGCCCCTCGGAGATCAGCGTGTCGAGGTCGCGATCGGGCGGAGAGGATCGGGGAGGGTCGTCGGGGATCACGAGCCGCCGACCTTGCCGCGGGCCGCCCTGCGGATCGTGCTCATCAGGTCGCCGATGTCCACCGGCTTGCGGAGGTAGTCGAACGCGCCGAGTCGGCGCGCCTCGTGCTCGTCCTCCTCCGAGCCGAAGCCGGTGAGCACGATCACCTCCACCTGCGGGTGGGCCTCCTTCACCCGCGCCAGCACCTCCATCCCGTCCATCCCGGGCATGCGCAGGTCGAGCACCATCACGTCGGGGAGGTCGGCCTCCAGCATCTCCAGCGCCTGCTCACCCGTGAGCGCGACGTCGCTGCCGAGGTCGCGCATCTCCATGCGCTCGGCCATCGTGCGCACGTAGTCCTCCTCGTCGTCCACGAGGAGGACCTTCACCGCTCGGGCGGGCACGGCCCTGGCCTCCCCGCGCGGGGTCTTCGACATGGCATCGACGGCCATGTCGCGCTCCCCGGCCTCCGCCCAGGCGGCCGCCTGCATCGTGCGGTCGAACTCCCCCTTGGACTCCCGGAGGAAGTCGGCGGCGACCTTGAGGCCGCGTTTCCAGGCGGCGGTGATGACGTCGATCAACTGTCCCGTGTCAGCAGGTTTCTGGAGGTATTCGAAGGCGCCGAGCGCCCGGGCTTCCTTTTCCTCGTTTTCCGAGCCGTGGCCGGTGAGGATGATCACCTGCACCTGCGGGTGCTCGATCTTCACCCGCTCCAGGACCTCCATCCCGTCGATCCCGGGCATGCGAAGGTCGAGGACCATCACGTCGGGCGGCTCGTCCTCGACCATGCTCAAAGCCTCCGCACCGCTGGTCGCGACACGGCTGCTCAGGTCGCGCATCTCCATGCGCTCGGCCATCGTGCGGACGTAGTCTACCTCGTCGTCGACGAGGAGCACGCGGATCTTGCTCATATGCCCTCAGCTGGATCCGGCCTCGCCCGCCTGGAGGCGCAGATGTCCTTTCACGTCGCGTGACCCTGCGGACCTACCCCCCTTCCCCGTAGAGAAGACGGACCCCGTAGCCGTCCTCTCCGTGCGCCTGGAGATCGATGCCGAGGCCCGCGAGCAGAGCTTGCAGCCGCCCCCACGCGGGCGATTCCGCCGGGGCGGGGCAACGGCGTCCCCGGCTCCGCGGTGACCCTGACATCGGCCGTCGTCGCGCTCCCGCTCCCTCCCCGCAGGCGCTCAGCTCCAGCGACGCGCCCTCGGGCAGATCGGCGACACAGAACGCCACGGCCGCGTAGAGCGACATCTGCACGTGCAGACGAGTTGCCGCCGATCCAGACGGGGCCCTCGGGAGTCACGGCAACCACGGTGTGGCACTTCGTGCGGGCGAGGCGCTGGGAGAGGAACGCCACCTCGCGCACCTCCTCGGCCAGATCGACGCGTTCCCGCCCCCCGTCCATCGAGTGCGCGAAGCGGTTGAGACGCGTCACGATCTCGGCGCCTCGCGCCACCTGCGCGTCGATGCGGCCCGTGGCTTTGAGGATCCGGTCGCCATGAGGCGCGCCCCCCGCCCTGGAAGACGCATGCACGAGATCTTCGATCAGGCCAGCGGATTCCTTCACGATGGCCAGGACGTTGCGCATCTCGTGCGTCGCGGAGGCGGTGATGGTGCCGATGAACTCGGCCTCCCGCCCCCCGGACGTTTCCATGCTCGTCGGCGCCGCCGGGGCTGACCTCGACCGCCCCACTGCCGGACTCGTCACGAGGGTCCCTCGGCATCGGCGAGTGTGGCCGGAACAGACCCTCGGTTACCACCCTCGAAAGCTGGAAGCGTGCGGTATCCATGGCAAGATCGCGCGGCGGGATTGGCGGCGCCGTCCCTTGCGTTCCGCGGCCCGCGCGGGCACGCTAACCTCCGCATTCCGGCACCCGACGCGATGCCGCCGCGCTCCCCGCACCCATCCAGCCTTGCCTCCGAAGCGAAGCACGATCCTCGTGGTGGACGACGACCCGGACCAGGTGGCGCTGCTCACCGCGGTCCTCGAGCGGGACCGGGCGTACCGCACCGTTTCGGCCACCGACTCGAGGCAGGGGCTCGAGCTGGCCCGCCAGGAGGCGCCGGACCTCGCGATCTGCGACGTGTCCATGCCCGAGATGGACGGCATCGAGCTGACGCGCATCCTGCGCGAGGAGTTCCCGGACATGCCGGTCATCATCCTCACGGGGATGGAGGGCGCCGGCCACCGCGGAGGCGGCGTTCGCGGCCGGCGCGACCGACTTCGTGACCAAGCCCGTGGAGCCCAGGATCCTCATCACCCGCATCCACCGGGCGCTCGACGAGGCGCCCGCGCGGGAGATCCTGCGGGAGGCCACGCGGGACCGCTTCGACGCCACGATCCTGGGCCATCACCCGCGCATCGAGCAGCTGCGGGACTTCATCGAGA
The DNA here is from genome assembly GCA_963823035.1 of uncultured Gemmatimonadales bacterium. Classification (GTDB taxonomy): domain Bacteria; phylum Gemmatimonadota; class Gemmatimonadetes; order Longimicrobiales; family Gaopeijiaceae; genus SZUA-318. The sequence continues at coordinate 48,462 of CAWGKG010000010.1, read as the reverse complement.
ACGTGGCCGCCGCCGCACGGGTGCCCTCGCCTCCTCCTGGGCGAGTCCGGCACCGGGAAGAACCTCGTGGCGCGCGCCATCCACGCCGCGAGCGAGGCGGCGCCCTTCCGCTTCGTCGAGGTCAACTGCGCGGCGCTCCCGGCCAACCTCCTCGAGGCGGAGCTGTTCGGCTACGAGAAGGGCGCCTTCACCGACGCGCGGCAGGCCAAGCAGGGCCTCGCGGAGGTGGCGGCCTCGGGCACGCTCTTCCTCGACGAGATCGGCACGCTGCCGCTGGAGCTGCAGGCCAAGCTCCTCACCTTCCTCGAGTCGCGGACGTTCCGGCGCGTCGGCGGCACGGCGGACCGACGCTCGGACGCGCGCATCGTGGCGGCCACGAACGCCGACGTGCACGAGGAGGTGCACGCGGGGCGCTTCCGCGAGGACCTCTACTATCGGCTCGCCGTCGCCCAGTTCGTCCTCCCGCCCCTGCGCGAGATCCGCAGCGACATCCCGATGTTCGCGGAGCACTTCGTGGAGAAGGCCGCCGCCTACTTCCGCCGGCCCGCCCCGACGCTGGACCCGGAGAGCTCCCGCCGCCTGCAGGAGTACGACTGGCCCGGGCAACGTCCGCGAGCTGCGCAACGCCATCGAGCGAGCGCTGATCTTCTCGCGCGGTCCCGTCCTCGCGGTCGACGTGCCCACGGGGCGCACCGGCGCGCCCGGCGCGCCCGCCCCGCCGGCGGCCGACGGCCTCGCGCTTCCCCTCGGCCTCACGCTCGAGGAGGTCGAGCGCCGCTACATCGAGGCCACCCTCGAAGCGTGCGACGGCGCAGGTCGCCCGGGCGGCCGAGGAGCTGGGCGTGACACGGAAGGTGCTGTGGATGCGGCGCAAGCGCCTGGGGCTCATCGACTGAGCCCATGCGGCCATGGCAGCACCTCGCTTGCTGCTCCCCTCCCGCAGCCTACCCTGCCTCGCTGAGGGGCGACGCCCAGTCCCCCGACGTCCAGAGGACCACGAGCTCGTCGACGACGTACTCCAGCGCGTGGAGGTCCACGGAGGCCAGCGCCGGGACGTGGTCGAGCTTCAGATCCCCGTCGCGAACGTCGGCGCGCGACCGCCGCTCCGAACTCCGACATCGCGACGACCGACGTGTCCGAGGATTGCCAGGTCAGGTGGAGGTGCGCGATCGGGGTGCCGCCGCCGTCCCGCACCGATAAGACGAGCACGACCGAATCGCCGACGAACCCCAGGGTGTCGGCGGCAGGGGTGAGGGTGAGCGTGGCGGCCTTCTGGTGCACGGTGACGAGCGCGGTGTCGGCCGCCGACCCGGACGAGGCGACGACCGGCGCCGTCCCGTCGGCGACGGCGATGACCATGCCGCTCGCGTCGACCGCGACGGAGGGATCGAGCGACCGCCAGGAGATCGTGGCCTGGCGGAGGGCCCCGCCCGAGGCGTCGCGCGCCACCACCGCGAGGGTCGTGGCTGCCCCCACGGAGAAGAGGGTGTCGGGGGCGGAGGTGATCTCGAGCGACGCGACGGCGGGTGTCGGGGGCGGCTCGATGTCTCCGGGCCCGGAGCTGCTCTCACAGCCGGCGAGGGCGACGCCACCCCCCGGGCGATCTTCGGTCACACGTGCTGCCCCGCCAGATGCCGTTCGGGAGGCGCTCACAGGATGACGGCGATCGTGAAGACCAGCTTCATCGGCCGGTCGGCCCGCGACCAATCCAATCGCACGTCGACACGCTGCGGGACCGTGCCCTGCGTGCCGGAGCGCACGTGCGAGTACTGCCCCGCGACCCAGGGGAGGTCGGCGGGTCCGACGGAGGAGGTGAGGATATGCGGGACCGGGCTGGTGACCTCCATGTAGCCACCGATTCGGATCTCGCCCGGTCCCGCGTCCAAGACGCTCAGCCCGGCGCCCGCAGACACGCCGACCGCGTCCAGGATCGTCACGGAGGCCCGTACGGTCGCCCCGGCCGACTGGGCCTCGGCGCGCGTCGCCGTCCCCGCGAGGGAGAACAGGGCGAGCAGCACCGACAACGCCGACGACACCGGGATCTTCCGACGGGTCCAAGCCACGCGGAGCCCTCTCGTCCGTGGAAGCCCGGGCGCCGACCCTCCAGCCGTGCGACCGGGTGCTCCCCCTTCTGACCGGGAGTAACGGTCGCGGCTCGGAATTACTTGAGCGGTTGCCTTCGCCGACCGACCCCCCGGCCAACTACAGGCCCGAAAGGCCGTGTGCGCAAGGCTCAGAGCCCTCCTCCGGGCTCGACGCGCAGCACCGGAACCTCGACCGGAGCGTCCGTGCCGGCGGCGATCTCCAGACGGAGGGGCGCCGTTCCCGGGGCCCCCAGCGCCTCCAGGGAGGCGGAGGCCACGCCGACCGTGTAGCGGCCCGGCGGGATGCGCTGGAAGTAGTAGACTCCGTCGCTGAAGGTGCGCTCCGTGGCCACGAGGCGTCCCGACTCGTCGCGGATCTCGACGGCCACGCCGGCGAGCGGGTGAGGGGTGTCGCCGCCCAGCTCGACGGTGCCGATCACCTCGCGCGTACGCCGCAGGGGGAGGCTCACCTCGTTGAAGAGGTTGGGGGATGGGCGCAGGAGGACCTCACGGGGAGCGGGCACCCAGCTCGGGTCGACGCTCAGCGAGTCCACGGCCACCCGCACGACGTCGTAGGGCCGGATCTCCCAGGCCCGGTAGCTTCCGTTCTGGGCCGGTGGTCACCCGGTCCCCGCGGATGAGCACGTCCACGTCCGGGGCCGGAAGGTCGCCCGGCCCGTCCACGCCGTCGCCGTCCACGTCGTAGAACACCCGCCCGCGGATCCCCGAGCGCCCGAGGCTCTGGAAGGGGAGCGGCACGACGCCCGTCTCGGGGTCCCACGTCACGCCGCCGTCTCCCGACAGGAAGAGGCCGGCGCTGCTGCCGCGTGCCGCCCGCGCCTGGAAATACCCCTGCGGACGCCGGCTCACGAAGCCGATGCTGAGCAGCGCGGGGGCGCCGCGGCTCGCGCGCAGGCTCAGGCTGAGGCTCCCGGTCGGCACCGGCCGGAAGGATACGCCCAGTTCGAGGAACTCCGGTCCCCGCGACGTGGCGGCCAGACCGACCGAGGTGGCCAGGTCCCGGAGATAGGTCGCGGTGGGCGACGCGATCGGCGTGAAGGCTCTTGCGGTCAGTACGCGGCGGGCCTGCAGCCCGGACTCCCAGTCCATCGAGACGTACGAGCGTCGCACGGTCGTGGCCAGGTTGGCCTGCCAGGAATCGGCGGTGCCCGACTCCGTGCCGCGCAGCAGGAGGCGCCCGGAAAGGGTCCGTCCCCCCAGCAGGTTCGTCGGCACGTTGGCCGTGAGCTGCCCATACCATCCGTCCAGCGTCGGCGCGTCCCCGGTCGGGCGGGTCCAGGCGTACGAGGCCCCGTACACGCCGCGGTCCACGGTGGCGAAGTCCACGCTCGTCTGGAAGAACGACCCCGGCTGCGATTGCACGTCCACGCTCAGCGACTGCAGGGGGGACACACCCAGGTAGCCGTAGGGCCGCACGCGCACGCGCCCCTCGACCGGGTCGAGCCGGTCCATCCCCAGGCCGGCCGTCATCCACGGCGTCACGCCGCGGCGCACCTCGCCGTAGGCGTAGCCGTCGCAGGAGGGGTCCCGACAGGAGCCCAGCCCCAGGTCGTACCGCCACTCCCCCGACGGGATGCGCGTCGGCGGGACCACGTACAGGAGCTGCTCGACCCGCTCCTCCCCGGCGGGCCCGATCATCCGGACGCGAACGGGTGTGTTGCCGTAGTTGAGGGGAGCGTGCAGGCTGGACGGCTCGTCGCCCGACGACACGCCCACGAGGGTCTCTCCCTGGTAGACCTCGTACTCCCACCCCGACGGGACGGAGGGCTCGATGAGGGCCTCGGCGAAGTAGCGCGGCATCGTGTAGGGCTCGTTCGTGAGCGTCACGCCCACCAGGCGGCGCGCCACCGGGCCGTCGGAGAGCACGCTTCCCACCTGGACCTGGCGCAGGAGCGTGCCGTTCGGGAAGACGCGGCTGTAGCGGGCGTAGCCGTCGTTGAACGCCTCGCCCACGTGGTCCCCGAACGACAGCGTGCCGCCGAATTCCGTGGCCCCGCCCCAGAGGCTCCCGCCGACGCCGCTCCGCAGCGCACCCCGGTAGACACCTTCGGCGCCGGAGAGGGCGAACCCCCACGTTCCCGTGACGCCCCCCGAGCGCGGGCGGAAGGGGAGTGCCACCTCGGTGGGCGCCATCCGTTCGGCGGCGAGGCGCTCCCGCTCCCGGCGGGCCTCGCGCTCCAGCCGACGGGTGGCGGGGAACTCCGCGTTCTGGGAGATCACGATGCCGAGCCCCGCCCAGTCGACGTCCACCCGGGCGGCCAGGATGCGCGCCAGCACGGGGCTGGTCAGGTACAACTCGCCGCCCCGCTCCACCCAGTCCGACTCGGACACGGCCGTGGCCTCGTCGCCCACGGCGATGGTGCGTGCGGCCCGATCGAGCACGGTGCGCCATTCCCCAGGGGGCCATTCCAGCACCAGGGTGCCGGCCTCGGACCTTGAGGGGGATGCCCACGTGCTCGAGGACCGGACGGAGCGGAATCAGCACCTCGCCGCGGGCGTCGACCAGCGTCGTGACCGTGATGCGCGTCGGGACGCGCTGGACGTAGACCTCGAAGAACCCCTCCTCGAAGGTCTCCTGGGCGTGGAGGGGTGCGAATCCCGCCGCCAGGAAGAGAAGGAGGGCGGCGAGGCGACGCACGGCGCCTCCTATCGGACGTCGACCTCGTGGACGACGCGCTCGCTCGGGAGCGCCCCGCCCGGAGGCAGATCGTCGCGGTCGGTGTCCATCGTGAAGCGGACCTGGAACGGGCCCGCGGCACCCTCGGGCGGCACCAGGTCGAGGCGCCGGCGGATCGTCTTGTAGACGGCGAGCACCTCTTCGCTGCTCGCGACCGTCCGGCCCTGGCCGTCGACCAGCTCGGCGAGCACCCTGCCGAGGTAGGCGGCGTTGCCCGTGCGGGCATAGTCGATGGTGGCGCGCACCGTGTCTCCGACCGTCGTGGCCGACGCGTCGACCACGCGCAGGCCCGTATGCATCGAGCCGTTCCGGTAGTTCACGGCGACGACCACCACGGTCTCGACCTCGAGCTGGACGGTCACGTCGCCGCGCTGCTGCTCGATGGGGGGCTGGCCGCCGCGGGAGTGCACGAGCGCGCGGGCCCAGTACTCGCCCTCGGGGAGCCCGGGGGGCGGCTGCACCATGACGCGCATGACCTGGCGCTGGCCCGGCTGCAGGACCATGCGGCGCGGGAAGGCGCGCAGCCAGTCGACGGCGGAGGGTTCGCCGGCCGGCACCGTGTCCATGATCGAGACCCCGACGTTTCCCTCGTCGTCCGACGTGGGATAGCCGTAGGCGAAGTCGACCTGGATCTCCTCCGCGCGCGAGCCCGGGTTGAACAGCGTCAGCGTCCCGGACCGGTCGCGGGCGTCGATGTAGAGGGCGACCGGGCTGACCGCCACGGCCGCGCCGCGCGCCGAGGTGATCACGAAGAGGCACCCCAGAACGAAGAGGACCCGGAGCGCGTGTCCCGCCCGGGAACCGATTCCTCGTCCGATCCACGACCGCTGCATTCTCGTCTCCGTCCGGAGCTGGTGAGGGGTGCGCCTGGGCGCGAAGACGGAACCCGTCAGGTCCCGGGGGTGACCACCTGGATGGTGATCATGGCAGTATAGCGCCCCGGAGGCTGCGACGCGTCCGGAAGGGCCATCCCCCCGATGCACAGTGTGCCGCCGCCGTCACGGTCCTTGATGGTGAAGTGCTTCGGCTTGTTCGGGTCGAAGTGCTTCTCCCGGTCGCCGGCACGCGTCACGAGCATCGCGTCGCCCTTCCGGAACTCGAGCGCCACGCGGTGGCCGCTCGGGCTCGTCATCTGCGCGGGAAGCGCGAAGGTGACCACCACCCTGCCGGATCCGACGATCTGCAGCTCCGCTCGACGTGCCACGTCGTCCGCGGCGACGTACTCGGGCATGCCGGGGCGGAGCGTCCCGAACGTCAGGTTCTGGATCGGGAAGATCGCGACCTGCGCGTGGAGGCGCGCCGGCACGAACGGGAGGAGGAGGGCGAGGGCGAAGACCACGATCGCGCGCCGAACCTCCTTCCGTTCGGCTTGGGCTCGGCGCGCGATCATGGTCGTCGTCCTCGGGTTTGGGAGGGTCGGGGGGGGTGTGCCGTCGCGGCTCAGTACGTCGCCGTGATCGTGAAGACCAGGCTGCCCGTGTACGTCCCGGGCATCCGGCTTCCCGTGTCCGCCGCCAGGATCGCTCCACCGATCTGGATGAAGCTCGTCTTCGTCGACCCGTCACCGTTACCCGTGCGGTTCGCCATCGCGTTGCACCCGGACTGCGCTCCGTCCAGCGCGCCCGACGCCGACGCCGAGTACCCGCAACGTGAAGCTCACCGGAAGGTCCGGAGCACCCGCCAGCGCCAGCGCCGTAGGCACCGAGGCCGACACGATCACGTCCGAGTTGTGGTCGATCTTCAGCACGCCCAGGCTCTGACCCGCACCCACCGCCGCGCCCGGCGTCAGCGCCGCGCCACTGCCGGGGTTGATCTGCCCGAACGCCACGTCGTCCACCTTCGTCACGTCCAGATACGCCAGCACGGTGGCCGTCGCGCTCACCGTTCCGGTCGCGCTCTGGGCGGACACGTTCTGCGCCGCGGCGAACAGGCCCGCCGTGGCCAGGCTCCAGAAGACGATGCTCTGCTTGATGCGGTTCATGGTGTGCTCCCTGTCGGTTGATCCTGCACTCTCGGTCGAGGAGCTGGTCTCCTCACCGGGAGTGCTCCGCTTCGAGGGGGCTATAGGGCAGGAGGCGTGCCAGGGAGAAACATCTGGCTAAGACGTTGTGGCAGAACGTCTTAGGGAATTCACCGCAGCCGTGCGAAGCTCAACTGCTCCCGATCAGGAACGACGAAGCGTTCCCGAACAGGAACATGTGCCCGTTCGGGAACGCCTCGAGGATCGCTCGGTGAGGAGGTCAGGTCACGTAGGCGAAGTACGCCACGACGGTGCCGCTGTAGACACCGGGAGGGAGAGCGGCCGGGACGGTGATCTTCGCGCCGGCGAAGAGCCGGACGTCGAAGTTGGTGCCCGCCAGCGCGTTCGACAGCTGGAAGTAGAGGAAGGGCATGGCGCCAGGATTGAACGACCCGGTGATCTGACAGACGCCGGAACTCCCCGCGACGCAGAGCAGGCCGTAGCCGGCGTTGTTCCAGTCGATCGGGATCGAGTACGCGCCGCGCGTCAGGGTGGGCGGAAGCGTGAGGTCGAGCGCCACCCAGTGTCCCTTGCGGATGTTGCCGAAGTGCCAGCCGGCGGACGACACCGGCGCGCCGGGCGCGGCGGGCCCCGGCGGAACGTCCACCACGTCACCGGGCCGGACGGAGCCGAACTTCAGCTCCTGCATACCGGTCCCGGTGACGGGCGGGGGGAGCAACTCCGCGGTCGTGTTGACCGTTCCTCCCCCCGCTTGCGCGTGGAGGCGCGCCGGCACGAACGGGAGGAGGAGGGCGAGGGCGAAGACCACGATCGCGCGCCGAACCTCCTTCCGTTCGGCTTGGGCTCGGCGCGCGATCATGGTCGTCGTCCTCGGGTTTGGGAGGGTCGGGGGGGGTGTGCCGTCGCGGCTCAGTACGTCGCCGTGATCGTGAAGACCAGGCTGCCCGTGTACGTCCCGGGCATCCGGCTTCCCGTGTCCGCCGCCAGGATCGCTCCACCGATCTGGATGAAGCTCGTCTTCGTCGACCCGTCACCGTTACCCGTGCGGTTCGCCATCGCGTTGCACCCGGACTGCGCTCCGTCCAGCGCGCCCGACGCCGACGCCGAGTACCCGCAACGTGAAGCTCACCGGAAGGTCCGGAGCACCCGCCAGCGCCAGCGCCGTAGGCACCGAGGCCGACACGATCACGTCCGAGTTGTGGTCGATCTTCAGCACGCCCAGGCTCTGACCCGCACCCACCGCCGCGCCCGGCGTCAGCGCCGCGCCACTGCCGGGGTTGATCTGCCCGAACGCCACGTCGTCCACCTTCGTCACGTCCAGATACGCCAGCACGGTGGCCGTCGCGCTCACCGTTCCGGTCGCGCTCTGGGCGGACACGTTCTGCGCCGCGGCGAACAGGCCCGCCGTGGCCAGGCTCCAGAAGACGATGCTCTGCTTGATGCGGTTCATGGTGTGCTCCCTGTCGGTTGATCCTGCACTCTCGGTCGAGGAGCTGGTCTCCTCACCGGGAGTGCTCCGCTTCGAGGGGGCTATAGGGCAGGAGGCGTGCCAGGGAGAAACATATGGCTAAGACGTTGTGGCAGAACGTCTTAGGGAATTCATCGCAGCCGTGCGAGGCTCAACTGCTCCCGATCAGGAACGACGAAGCGTTCCCGAACAGGAACATGGTGCCCGTTCGGGAACGCCTCGAGGATCGCTCGGTGAGGAGGGGCGCTACCGACCAGGGCCCAGGAGCACCGCGTTCATCAAGAGGAGCTCGGTCGTCTCGGCGTAGGCCCGGTAGTCGGGATCCTCGGCGAACGCGACCACCTGGCCCCGCCCCACCGGCTGGTGGATCAGGAACGCCTTGCCGGCGAGTTGCGGGCGGGCGGCCTCCCACACGATGCCGCCGAGGACGAGGTCGTCCTCGGTGGCGTAGCGTCCGACGTTGGTGCCGCGGTCGAGCGCGATGGGCGAGAAGATCCGGGACCCTTCCACGAGGACGCCGATCTCTCCGTCCGTCCCGGCGGACAGCCAGTGCTCCGTGTCCAGCAGCACCTTCACGATCGCGCCGGGCGTCTGTTCGGGCTCCTCGTCGGCGGGCGCGATGGCCTCGAGGTAGTCGATGGGCTGCTCGGGTGTGGCCGCCTTCGGGGGCGGCGTCCCCTCCGGCCGCCCTCCCCGCCTCTCGGCGGTGGTGGCCAGCAGACCGCTCCGGGTCGCCCAACGCGTCGACTCGGCCATCGTCACGACCGTGCCGCCGTCGCGCATCCACGCCTGGAGTCGGTCGCGCAGCCCCTCTCCCACGACCCCGGCGAAGTTGCCGCTCGGAAAGACGATCACGTCGTAGTCGGCGAGGACGGCCCGCCCGAGCGAGGAGGCACGAATCGCCGTGACCCGCTGTCCGTAGCGCCGCTCGAGGACGTAGCGCGCCCACCCGGCCGAGTAGGTCGAGGCCGGCGCGTCGTACACGAGCAGGACGCTCGGCTCGTGCAGCGCGCGGGTACGACCGCTCCCGAGCGAGGTGCCGACGCGTATGTAGGAGTCGTCCATGGGCACCGCCTCGGCGCCGTGCCGCGCCACGATCTCCCCGAGCCGGGCGGCCAGGTCGGGCCCGTTGTCCGACGCCCGCACGATCGCGGTGCCGACGCCGTAGTGGCGGCCGCCGAGGTCGAAGTCACCGCCCGCCGAGCGAACCCGGATGCCGGCGCGCAATGCCTCGGCCACCGCGGCCGCGGCGTTCGTCCCCCACGGGATCAGGTAGCCCACCTCCGCCGCCGGGAGCGCGCCGCCGTCCATCGTCGGCTCGGGCCCGACGGGCGTGGTGGCGGCGCCGGTCGGGCGGGCGCTCGGGATCATCTCCACGTCCCACAGGAGCGGGAGGCTCCATGCGGTCACGTCGTAGATCTGGTCCGGCTCACGGTTGGCGCGCCGCTGGATCTGGCGTGCCACGAAGGCCGAGTCCATCGGCGTGTGCGGGTCGAGGAGATTGCGTACGAGCCGGTGGGCCGGCTGGTCCATCGGCACCACGAACGTCCCCTTCGCGGGGAGCGTCCGGCCTCCCACCTGCACCGGCGCCCCGGCGCGGCCGACCTCGATGCCGTTCTCGACGAGGGTGCGTGCGAGCCTTTCGGCCATCCCCGCATCATGCGCCGAGTGGAGGACGTACTCGCGCGCCCCCGAGCGTCCCATGTCGACCGCGCTCGACCGGAATTCCAGGAACGCGCGCAGGATGCGCTCGCGGTTGCGGGCCGCCGCGTCCATCGTCGTGAGCGCGGCGGTGAAGTGGTGCAGGATGCCGTCGCCGTACGTCAGCAGGTCACCGTCCGTGCGTTGGAACACGAGGCCGCGCGCCGACGCCTGCTCGTAGGTGGCGCCGATCGCGCCCTGCGCCATCGGCCAGGACACGCCGTACCCGGGATAGAAGGCGTCGTACGTGTCGCGGTTGAAGTACGCGAAGCCGCGCGCATCGAAGGCGCCGGCCATCGCCTCGCCGAAGAGGTCGTTCAGCGCGCGTCTGGTCGTCGGTCGTCCAGGTGTTGCCGGGAACGGCATTGGGTGGGAAGTAGTACGTGGAGTTCCCGCCCATCTCGTGCAGGTCGGCCACCACGTGGGGCATGAAGTCGAGCAGCGCTTCCACCCGGCCCTGCGTCTCCGGCTGTGACTGGACGAACCAGTCTCGGTTGAGGTCGAAGAGGTAGTGGTTGACGCGCCCGCCCGGCCAAGGCTCGTCGCGCTCGGCGGCGAGGGGGTCGGCGTCCGGCCAGGCCGCGGCCGCGATCGTGTTCTGGAAGATGAAGCGCGCGCGCCCGTCGGGGTTCTGCATCGGGTCGATCAGGACCAGCGACGACGCGAGGATACGGTCGACCCGCTCGTCGTTGCGGGCGGCCAGGAGGTGGTACGCCTCCGCCATCGCCGCGCCGCTCGAGCTGACCTCGTTGCCGTGCACGCCGTGGATCATCGCGACCACCACCGGGAGCTCGCGCACGAGGCGCTCGCGCTCGTCCGCGGACAGGCCGCGCGGGTCGGCCAATCGCTTCAGGTCTGCCTTGACCCGGTCCAGCCCGGCCATGCGCTCCGCGTTGCCGATCACGAGCATCACGGTGGGCCGGCCCTCCCAGGTGGTCGCCGTGCGCACCAGGCGCGTGCGCTCCGGGGCGGCCGCGGCGAGCGCCTCCATGTAGGCGATCACCCCATCGGGCGGCGTGATCCGCTCGGTGAGGGCGCTCCCGGTGACCGCTTCCACCGTCGGGATGTCGGGGTCGTACGAGGTGCCCGGAGACAGCTCGGGCGTGGGCGGAACCTGCACGAGGGCGGCGAGGGCGAGGACGCTCAGCATCGGGGATGTCTTCGGGAGGGTCTTCGTTGCGTGTCGGGCTCGCGGGGAGTATAGCCCGCACGGGCGCGGCCCGCCGCCGCCCGCGCCTCGGCGGCGCTCCGGCTCCCGCCCGGCTACCCGGTCCCTACCCGGAACTCGCGCAGGGCGGAGGCCTCCGCCATCACCAGCATCCGGTCGCCCGCCTCGAGACGCACGTCGGGATCGGCCATCTTGCGGATGCGATACGGCCCCTTGAGGACGTACAGCACCTCCACGCCGTGGCGCGCCCTCAACTCCATCTCGCGCAGCGTGTGTCCGCGCAGCGCCTCCGGCACGTCCAGCTCCGCGAGGCGCATCCCCTGGCCCAGCTCCATCCCGTCGGTCTGGATCGAGAAGCTCCGCTTCTGCGCCAGCGTGGAGGCGAGGCGGAGCTTGCGCAGCTCGTGCGAGTAGCGCTCCATGACGTCCGCGGCGAGCACGACGCCCAGGAGCCGCCCGGCCGCATCCGTGACCGGGAGGAGGTCCGCCCCGGTTTCGGTGAGGAGGTCGAGCGCTTCCTCGACGGTGTCTTCGGCGTCCAGCGCGCTCGTCGGCGACCCGAGGTCGGCCGCCACGAGCACGCCCTCGAGCGCGCTCCGGTCATCGAGCGCCCGATGCAGGTCCTGTACGCGGATCACGCCGGCCAGCTCTCCCTCGGGCCCGACGAGCGGGAAGGTCGTCTGCGTGCTGCCGAGCGCCTCGCCGAGCACGTCGGGAAGCGGCGCGTCCTCCGGGAAGGAGCGGTACTCGCGGCGCAGCACGGCGGACACGCTGAGGTGGCGCAGGATCGTCTCCTCCCTCCCCTGCCGCAGCGTGATGCCCTTCCACTTGAGCTTCTGCGTGTAGATCGACTCCTCCTTGAGGGAGGAAGCCACCACGGTGGAGAGGATGCAGGCGAGCATCACGGGGAGGATGATCTCGTAGTCCCCCGTGAGCTCGAACATGATGACGATGCCGGTCAGCGGGGCGTGGGAGGTCGCGGCCACGAGCGCGCCCATGCCGACGAGCGCATAGGCTCCGGGGCCGCCGTGCGCGAAGGGCGCCCAACGCGTCACCGCGGTGCCGACGGCGCCGCCCAGCGCGGAGCCGACGAAGAGCGACGGGACGAAGACGCCGCCCGAGCCGCCGGAGCCCAGCGTGAGCGAGGTCGCGACGATCTTCATGACCACGAGCGCGAGGAGGAGGCCGAGCCCCACCTGCCCTTCGAGCATCCGGTCCATCGACACGTGGCCGATCCCGAGCACCTCCGGGAACACGAGCGCCACGCCACCCACCACGAGGCCGCCGAGCGCCGGCTTGAGCCAGGGGGGCGCGTCCACCCGCTCCCAGACCTTCTCCTGGCCGTAGAGGAAGACGGTGAAGCCCACGGCCACGAACCCCGCCAGGAGGCCAAGCAGCGTGTAGGGGATGAACTCGAGCACGGAGTTCAGCGCGTAGACCGGGATGTCGAAGACCTGCGCGTCGCCGTACACCGCGCGCGACACCGCCGTGGCGGAGACGCCGGCCATGACCACGGGCGAGAAGGAGGCGATCGCGAAGTCGCCGAGCACGACCTCCAGGGCGAAGAGCGAGCCGGCGATGGGCGCGTTGAAGGCGGCGGCCAGACCTCCGGCCGCCCCGGCGGCCACCAGCGTGCGCACGCCCTCCTCGCTCAGGCGTCCCCACTGCGCGATCACCGAGCCGAGGGAGGCGCCGATCTGGATCATCGGGCCCTCGCGTCCGGCGCTCCCGCCGGAGCCGAGGGTAAGGGAGGCGGCGACGCCCTTCACCAGCGCGACGCGTCCGCGGATGCGGCCGCCGCGCATCAGGAGGGCCTGGATCACCTCGGGCACGCCGTGTCCTCCGGCGTCGCGTGCGAAGAACCACACGAGAGGGCCGACCAGGAGGCCGCCGGCGGCGGGCATCAGGATGATCCGCCAGAAGGGGGCCCGTGCGGCGGACTCGAGCACCTCGGCGCCGGATCCCCAGAAGACCCACTGCACCAGGCCGATCAACTCCTGCACCGCCACGGCGCCGAGCCCGGCGACCACGCCGACGATCGCTGCGAGGAGGAGCAGGCGGAGGTGCTGCTGTCGCCCGAGCCTGCGCACCCGCCCCCTCGCCTTGTCGACGTTCCGTCGGGCCCTGACCCACTCCTTCCGGAAGCGTTGGTTGTTGGTCAAGGGCTCGGGATCCCTTCGCGGCTCGGAGGTGATGTCTCGGACAGCGTGAATCGTAGAGCCATCGGCGGCGGGCGTCCACGCAGCTCGTCGCGCCCTACCGCCCCCGCCCGCGGTTGCTTATCCATAGCGTCCACGCCGGACCCGACCAGCCCGCCAGACCAGGAGGATCCGATGAGCACCGCCCCGACCCGTTTCCGCCGCCCCACGCCCGCCCTGATGGCGTTCGTCGCGACGACGCTGATGGCGGCTCCCCTCGCCGCGCAGCGCGGCGGCTCCGGCCCGATGCAGGAGGCCGCGCAGCTCGACCGCGACGGTCAGACCGCGCAGGCCCGGGCGATCTACCAGTCGGTCATCGACACGGCGTCGGATCCGGCACAGAAGGCCGCCGCGCAGCGCTCCATGGCCATGTCCTATGCCTTCGACGGCGACTGCGCGAACACGGTGAAATACGAGCAGAGGGTCATCGAATACTGGAAGACGCAGGAGAGCGTCGATCCGCAGAACGCCTTCTACCAGGAGGGCGAGATGGCGGACGAGGCGGCGCGCGTTTGCATCGACGCCGGCGACATCGACGCGGCCGACCACTGGTACCGCGAGGGCTACCGCCTGGGGCTGATGGAGCCGGAGCCGCGCACGCACCCGAAGAGCCTGTGGGACTACCGACTCGCGCACGCCCTGGGTCGCATCGCCGCACGTCGCGGCGACGCGGCGGAGGCGAAGCGCCAGGTCACGGCCGCGCGTCAGGCGCTGGACGGCGACCCGCAGATGGCGGAGCAGCAGGAGCGCTTCTTCCCCTACCTGACCGGCTACGTCGCGCTCTACACGAACGATCTCCAGACCGCCCGATCGGAGCTGGAGCGGGCCGTGTCGATGCGGGGCAATCAGAACGACCCGTTCATGAACACGCTGCTCGCGATGACCTACGAGCGCATGGGCATGGACGACCAGGCGAACGAGATCTACCGGAAGGCGTTCGACCTGGCCCGCGCGCACAATCCGCCGGCGGCCTACGTGCGACGGGTCGTGCGGGAGAAGCTCGGCTCGTAGGACGGCATCGGCCCCGCGGGCCGAAGCCCGCGGGGCCGCCCCACACCCTGGGGGGCTGGTCACACACGCCGGCTCACATCCCCGGGGCTCGGCTCTGCGCGACCGTCGACCCGTCGCCCCACAGCGCGACCTCGTCGGCGAACGCCTGCGCCATCGCGGTCAGGTCGGCGATGTCCGGACGGGACTGACCCGCCAGCGGCTCGACGCGCTCCAGGCTCGTCGCGGCCTTGTGGTAGGAGCTGTCCGCCGCCATCGCCGAGCGGTACGCCTCCGCGGCCGCCACCAGGTAGCCGCTTCGCTCGAGCGCGACACCCAGGTTGTTCTGGAAGACCGGGGAGCCGGGCTTGAGCTCGACGGCGCGCGCCAGGGGCCCCAGCGCCTCCTCATAGTGGCCGAGGCGGATCATGACCAGGCCGAGGTTGTTCATCGACCAGGAGTCCTCGCCGTTCAGGCCCAGCGCCATCTGGTACGACTCCACCGCCATGTCGGTCTTGCCCAGCTCCGCCTGCACGTTGGCCAGCACCCGCCAGACGTCCTCGGTGTCCGGCGACACGTCCGCGGCGTGCTCCAGATGCGTCTCCGCCTCGTCGGCGCGCCCGTCCTCCAGGAGGACGCGACCCAGGTTCACGAGCGCCTTCACGTTGTCCGGGTCGAGCTCCACCGCGCGCTCGAGCGCCTGCTCCGCGGTGCCCCGATCGCCCGCCTTCCACGCGGCCAGCCCGTGCATGTAGTGACCCCACACGTTCTCCGGCTTCTGATCCGTGTACGCCTCGAAGAGGTCGGCGGCTTCCGTGTAGTCGCCCTTCCTGAAGACGCCCTCGGCCTCCTGGTAGGTCACCTCCCGCGTCACCTTCGCGACCGGCTCGGGGGGCAGCGCCGCCGTGTCGGACGCCGGGCGCACGACGGGAGCGGGCGTTGTGGCCACCCGGGTGGGCTGCTTCGCCTGAGCCTGCTTCGTCGCCCCCTCGTCCCCTCCGCAGGCCGCCGCACCCAGCGCGAGCACCGTCATCGCCGCCGTCACCCATCGCTGCCCCCGCGCCCCGCCGCTCGTGATCGCATGCTTCGCCGCCATGGTTCCCTCCTCCTCTCGGGCGCCCTCGGGCGCCGTCTGCATTGAGATCGACGCCCTTTGAGAAGGGCAAAGCGGCGGCCACCGTCGAGGAAGGCGGTACGATCTATCCTAACCTTCATTCCGACAACGTTTTACGGAGATGGGACATGGGGCGGACGAACGTCGGGACGTGTCCACTCGGACACGCTGACGGGAGCGTGGCGTGTCCAGATGGACACAAACGCTCAGTCCCGCCGGATCCCCAGTCGCCGCATGATCTTGAGCAGGCTGGCGTGGTCGGCGAGCCCAAGGTCCTCGGCGGCGTTGGTCACGTGACCCTCGTTCCGGTGGAGGGCGCCCAGCACGATCTCCCGCTCCGCCTCCGCCCGCAGCTCCTGGAAGGAGCGGGGGAGCCCTTCCCCGGAGACGGGCGCGTCGTCGCGGATCTCGGCCGGAACGTCCTCGGCGTGCACCGCGTCGTCGTCCGCCCCGAGGACGAGGCGCTCCACGATGTTCCTCAGTTCGCGCACGTTGTTGCGGCGCCAGTCGTACGCCTCGAGGATGCGGAGCGCGCCCTCGTCGATCGTCTTGGGAGGGATGCCGAAGCGCTCGCAGACCGTGGCCAGGAAGTGCTGCACCAGGAGCGGCACGTCGGAAGGCCGCTCCCGCAGCGGCGGCACGCGCAGCACGTGCACGTTCAGCCGGTAGAGGAGGTCCTGCCGGAAGCGCTTCGCCTCCACGTCGCCCTCGAGGTCGCGGTGCGTTGCGGCGAGCACGCGCGCGTCCACCTGGATCGTCCGCTCCCCACCCACGCGGGTGAGCTCCCGGCTCTCGAGCACGCGCAGGAGCTTGGCCTGCGCGGCCAGCGGCAGCTCGCCGACCTCGTCGAGGAAGAGGGTCCCGCCCTCGGCCTGCTCGAAGGCGCCACGCCGGGTGCGATCCGCTCCCGTGAACGCACCCCGCTCGTGGCCGAAGAGCTCGCTCTCCACCAACGTCTCCGGCAGCGCCGCGCAGTTCACCGCCACGAAGGCCGCGTCCTCCGGGCCGCGCAGCGCATGGAGGTCGCGGGCCACGAGCTCCTTCCCCGACCCGCTCTCGCCGACGATCAGGACGGGGCTGGGGATCGGCGCGACGCGGCGCATCTCCTCCTTCAGACGCTGCATCGCCGGGCTCCCGCCGAGGAGCGACGTGTCGGCGTCGACGCGGGCGCGCAGCGTCTTCACCTCCGTCACCAGGCGGCCGTGCTCGAGCGCGGTGCGCACCTCGTGCACCACGCGCTGCATGGACTCGGACTTGTCGATGAAGCCGTAGGCGCCCAGGCGGATCGCCTGCGCGCAGCGGTCGAAGTCGCCGGTGCCGGTGTAGACGATGACGGGAACGTCCAGCTCCCGCTCGGCCATCCTGCGCAGGACGTCGAAGCCATCGACGCCAGGCATCTCGAGGTCGAGGATGACGCAGTCGATCGCCTCCTCGGCCAGCGCGTCGAGCGCCTCGCGGCCGCCCGTCGCGACGCGGGTCTTCCAGCCACCGAGCCGCCTCAGGTCGTAGGCGTACTGCTCCGCCATCGTGGCCACGTCGTCGACCACGAGGATGCGCTTCGTCATGGCGTCTCCGGGGCCGAGGACGCGACGCCCGTCGCGTCGAGGCCGGGAAGCTCCACGCGGAAGCGGCTGCCGCGACCGGGCTCGCTCTCCACGTCGATGCGACCTCCGAGGTCGGCGACCAGGCGCCGTACGATGGAGAGGCCGAGACCGGTTCCCCGGGGCTTGGTCGTGAAGTAGTCCTCGAAGATGCGCTCCATCCGCGCCGTGTCCATCCCGCTTCCGGTGTCGGCCACGGTGAGTGTCACCGTGGAGCCACGCTCGTCGCGACGGGCGGCCGTCGACACCACCACGCCTCCGCCCCCGTTCAGGCTCTCGAGCGCGTTCACGACCAGGTTCTCGACGACGCGGCGCAGCACGACGGGGTCCCCCGCCACCCGGGGAAGGAGCGGATCCAGGTCTTCGCGCAGCGTCGCGCCGGGTGGCACGCCCGCGTCGCGCACCACCGTGCGCGCCACGTCGTTCAGATCGGTGGGCCGCCGGTCCGCGCGCGGCGACAAGCCGGGCGTAGGTGGAGGCCAGCCCCTCCAGGTATCCGATGCCTCCCGCGAGCGTACCCTCGCGCTCGGCGAAGACCCCGGCCAACTCGGTCGGTGACTCCCGCGCCACCTCCGAGAGGTGGTGCACCACGTTACGAATGGGCAGCAGCCCGTTGCGGATGTCGTGGTTCACCTGGCGCGCCATGTCGCCCACGGCGGCCCGCCTCTCGGCCTGCTTGAGCTGCGCGACGCTGCCCCGCAGGCGCTCGACCATGGCGCCCATGAGGCGGGCGAGCGTCCCGACCTCGTCGCGGCGCGTCGACCGGAAGTCGACGTCCAGGCGGTCGAGGTCGAGGCGGCGGGTCTTCCCCGCCAGCTCGGTCAGCGGTCGGCTGACTCGTGCCGAGACGACCTGGGCGATGATCACGGCGAGGACGAGCGCGCCCAGCAGGCCCACCACGAACCAGACGTCCATCCCACGCTGCAGCGCCAGGAGCGGCGCGAGCGAATGCGACACCACGATGTGCGCCGTGTCCCTGGCAGGCTCGGCCACCGCGTCGTCGACGAAGGGCAGCGCCAGCTCGGACGTCATGGCCGTGGTGTTGGCGGCGGGGCCGCCGAGTCCCCCTCCCCCGGACGCAACAGCGCGACGGTGAGGCCACCGGCGTCCTCGCCCCGCGCCAGCCGGTCGAGGAAGCTCCGGTCGATGGAGATGCCACCGGCCAGGAGGAAGCGGCGGCCGCCCAGCTCGAACGTCCGGGCCCGGGCCAACGCGAGGAACGTGCCCTCGGCCGTGCGTGCCCGCACGAGCACCGGGCTCACGGCGTCGGCGAGGACGCCGTCGACCGCTCCGGCCCCCCGGTCGAACTCGTTGCGGAAGTGACCCGAGCTGAGCACCCGACCCGAAGGATCGAGCAGCAGGAGGTAGTCCAGCCCGGCGAGGGGCATGGCTCCTCCCGCCCAGTCGATCAGCTCGCGACCCTCCGCCCCGTGCAGCATCGCACGCCGCACCTCGGTGTTCTCCACCACGCCGGAGGCGAGGGCCACGAGCCGCGCGTCGACGACCTCGCCCTGGCGGCGCACGTCTTCCCGCACGGCGGCGATCGCCGCGTCGACGCGGGCTCTGTACTGAGCCGTCAGCTGTTTCTCCACCTCCCGGCGGATCCCGAACGTGAGCAGCCCGAGAGGCAGCACGGCCACCACGACGGAGGCGATCAGGACGCGGGTGCGGAAGCTCACGGCCGTCTTCCGCCCCCGGGTGTCGGCCCGGCCGGGAGGAAGTGCAGCGTCCCGTCGCCGTCGATCGCGATTCCGGTGACCCCTCGCCTCAGGACGAGGGAGGACCGGACGTCCACCAGAGGCGTGACGCGCATTCCGGACGACGGCGCGAGGATGGCCCCCGCGACCGGATCCTCCCCCGCGAGGAGGGCCGACGCGCACGAGCCGCCAGGCGCGCGCGGCACGGGAACGACGAACGCGAGCCCGTCGCCCCGGCGCACGGCCCCCGCCAGGGTGATCGGGTCGAGTCCGGCGGCCACGGTCGGTGCGGGGGCGGAGGGCAGCCGGAAGATCGCGGTGGCCAGCCAGGCGGGCACCGCGGAGCCGCGGATGGTGAGCGCCACCAGCCGTTCGGCGATCCCCTGCGCGACGGCGTCCCCGAGCGGATAGGCGATGCGCCCGCCGTGGCGGCGCCCGGGGTCCACCGGCCGCAGGGCCCCGCGCCGCGGCATCGGCGGGCGGGTCCTCGCCGCAGCCGCCCTCGCGCCACCAGAAGGGTCCCTGGGCGGGGCGAGCCTCGGCGCGCACGGCGCCGCCCGCCAGGCTCTCGAGGGCCTCCCGCGGCGCGGTGGGCGGCGCCTCGGACCCCCACGCGCTTCCCTGCGCCGCGGCGAGCACGTAGGTCCGCGACCACGGGAGGGCGGTGATCGTGAAGTCGGAGAGCGCCCTCGCGTAGTCGAGCACCGCGGGGTCCGACGACACCACGACGTCGGCGCCCGCGTCGAGCGCGACGCGCGCATCCGGGCTCGCCGACGGGACGAAGGTCAACGCACCGGCTCCACCACCCGGCCCCGCCGATGAGGCGGACTTCCCCCGAGGTGCGCCCGGCGGTGAGCGGCCGGAACACGCCGCTGCCCATCGGCCAGGGGCCGGCGAAGCCGTCACCGGTCACCGCGAGCGCCGGCCGGGCGAACCGCTCGGGAGAGGCGGTGGGGTCCCTGAGCAGAACGGTCAGCTCGAGCGGGCCGACGACGCTCGCCGAGACGATCCGCGGCATGCCCGAGCGCGCCGTCGTGGATCGCCCGGCCGAGAGCCAGCTCCGCGCGACCGCCTGCGCCGTCACGAGCGAGCCGTCCCAGAAGCGCGCGTCGGGACGGAGCGTGAAGCTCCAGCGGCGCCCCCCGTCGCCGTGCGACCAGGCGCTGGCGAGCCCCGGGCGCACGCGACCCTCGCAGTCGACCTCCACGAGCGTCTCGTAGAGCTGTCGGTAGACGAAGCGCTGGCTTGCGTCCGTCGCCGCGGGTGCCCCGGCCGGCTCGGCCGATCCGGCGAGCGCGACCCGGATCGGATCCCCCCGCGCCGCTCCCGCCGCGGCCGGCAGGGAGAGCACGCACGCCGGCGCCCACGCCCCCCGCAGCTCGGGCGTCGGTGTCGACGCGGCGCACCCGGCGACAATCGGGAGCAGGGCCGCGGCGAAGCTTGGGATCCGTGGATTCAATGCGCGCATCGTCGGGGTCGGGCCGGCATTCTCGCCGGTAACCTACACCGCCCGCGCGCTTCAGGTCGCTCCCCGCCTCAGCCGCGCGGGCCCTCCGACGTCATCCGCCGTTCCCGGCCGGCGCTCTGAGGAAGACCGCTCCCAGCGGGGGGAGCACCGCGTTCAGGGAGAAGGGGCGACCATGGCTCCGGACGGGCTCCGCCTGGATGCCGCCCAGATTCCCCTGCCCGCTGCCCCCGTAGAGCGGCGCGTCGCTGTTCGCGATCTCGGTCCACGCCCCGCCGTGAGGAACCCCGATCCGGTAGTCGTGGCGAGGTACGGGCGTGAAGTTGAACGCCGCGAGGATCTCGGGCTCTCCGTCCCCGCCCCGCCGCAGGAGGCTCACCACGCTGTCCTCCCAATCGGAGCAGTCCACCCACTCGAAGCCGCCCGGCTCGAAGTCGCGCCGGTGGAGCGCAGGCTCACGCCGGTACATGCCGTTGAGATCGGCCACCCAGCGTCGCACGCCCTCGTGGTTCGGGTACTCCAGGAGGTGCCAGTCCAGGCTCCGCTCGTGGCTCCATTCACGCCCCTGCGCGAGCTCGGCGCCCATGAAGAGCAGCTTCTTGCCGGGCTGGGCGAACATCCACGCGTAGAGGAGTCGGAGGTTCGCGAAGCGCTGCCACTCGTCCCCGGGCATCTTGCCCGAGGAGCGATCCCTTCCCGTGCACGACCTCGTCGTGGCTGAGCGGCAGCACGAAGTTCTCGGAGGAGGCGTAGAGCTGGCGGAAGGTGAGACGGTCGTGGTGGTACTTCCTGTAGATGGGATCCATGCGGAAGTACTCCAGCGTGTCGTGCATCCACCCCATGTCCCACTTCATCCCGAAGCCCAGACCTCCCACGTAGGTGGGGCGGGACACCATCGGCCACGCGGTCGACTCCTCCGCGATGGTGTCGGCGCCCGGGTATTCGCGGTAGAGCGTCTCGTTGAGCTCCCGCAGGAACTGGATCGCCCCGAGGTTCTCGCGCCCGCCGTGGCGGTTGGGGATCCACTCCCCCTCCTTGCGCGAGTAGTCGAGGTAGAGCATGGACGCGACGGCGTCGACGCGCAGCCCGTCCGCATGGTAGAGATCCATCCAGAACAGCGCGCTGCTCAGCAGGAAGGAGCGCACCTCGTGGCGGTCGTAGTTGAAGATCAGGCTGTTCCAGTCGGGGTGGATGCCCTGGCGCGGGTCTTCGTGCTCGTACAGGTGGCTCCCGTCGAAGTACCCGAGCGCGTGCTCGTCCGAGGGGAAGTGCGACGGCACCCAGTCGAGGATCACCGCGATGTCGTTCTGATGGAGATGGTCGACGAGGTACATCAGGTCCTGCGGCGTCCCGTACCGCGCGGTGGGCGCGAAGAACGAGGTGACCTGGTAGCCCCACGAACCGTAGAAGGGGTGCTCCGTGACGGGAAGCAGCTCCACGTGCGTGAAGCCCATCTCCTTCACGTGCTCCGCGAGCTGGTGCGCGAGGTCCCGATAGCTCAGGAAGCCACGTGGGTCGTCGCCCGGGCGCCGCCAGGAGCCCAGGTGCACCTCGTAGATCGACACGGGGTCGTGGGCGTCGCTGTGCTCGGGCCGGCGCGCCATCCAATCGTGGTCGTGCCAGTCGTAGGCGAGGTCCCACACCACCGACACCGTTTCCGGGGCCGTCAGCGTACGGAAGGCGAAGGGGTCGGCCTTGTCCACCTCGTAGCCCGAGCGCGCGGACGCGACGTGGTACTTGTAGGGGGCTCCGGAGCCGACGTCCGGCTCGAACCCCGACCAGAGCCCGGACACGCCCGCCGGGGTGAGCGGGCTCGCGTCCGGGTCCCACCCGTTGAATTCACCGATCACCGAGACGGCGCGCGCCTGCGGCGCCCAGACGGTGAAGCGCGTTCCCTCGTGACCGTCCTCCTCGGAGGCGTGCGCGCCGAGCTTCTCATAGAGCCGGTAGTGGCTCCCCTCCCCGAACCAGTGGAGATCGTCGTCGGTCAGGTGCAGGTCGTCGCCGGTACGCGGCCGCGTGGCCGTCGGAGGGCCCTTGGGGCGTTCCATGCGTTCCTCTTCCGTGGGCGGGGTTTCCTTGTCCAGGCCTCCGCGGGCCCAGGATTTCCGGGAGTCCCTCGCCGGGGACGTCCTTCCCAGACCACGTGCCCGACGCGATCCAGGTATGCTGGAGATAGGCCGTAGGTTGCCATTGGTGCCACCGCCCCCACCCACGGCTCGGGCGGCGCGGCCTCCCGATCGGTGTCGCGAACCACCCGGAAGCCTGGCGCCGGGCGGACCGGGAGGCGCGCGGATGGTCGGATGGCACGTCGCTTGCGAGGTCATCCTACCTGAGTCAGATCGTGGAAGGTCGAACCCGAAGTGGAGGGTCCCGTGGGCCACACTTTCGTGAAGCATTCGCTCGTGACCTGCGCCGCACTCGCGCTGGTTCCCCTCGTCACGGCTTCCTGTGGCGACTCGCCAACCGACGAGGGCGCCGCGGCGACGACGCTCTCGGTCTTCCTGAAGGACGCACCGGGCGACGTCGACAGGGTCTGGCTGCAGGTCGAAGACGTGGTCCTCGTCGGCGACGGAGGGCAGGTGTCCCTCCTCTCGGAGCCGAGCGACCTGCTCGAGGTGACGGTGCTCACCGACTCGGCGGCGGCGCTGGTCGAGGACCACCCCATCGATCCGGGCACCTACTCCGAGGTGCGCCTCGTGCTCTCCGGAGCGGTGCTGCAGGCGGGGGACAACGTGTACTCGTTCGGCGACGTCGAGCTCCCGGAGGACCTGGTGGCGACCGGACCCCTCCAGTGCCCGAGCTGCTCGCAGAGCGGCATCAAGGTGAAGCTCGGCAACGCCTTCACGCTCGAGGACGGCGACAACGGCTTCCTCCTCGACTTCGACCTGACGCAGAGCTTCGGCCACCAGGCCGGACAGTCGGGGAAATGGGTCATGCACCCGGTCGTGCACGGCTCGGTCGCGGACCCGGACGACATCGAGGACGGGGCCGGAAGCGAGCGCATCGCGGGCACCGTATCGCTGGCGAGTGACGTGGAGGTCCCCGCGTGCGGCGGAGCGGCGCGCACGCTCGCCGACTTCGTGCCGACGGCCACGGCAGCCACGCTGACCGACGACGAGGGCATGGCGCTCCTCTTCACCGGCGCAACGATGCCCTCGGATGCCGGCTTCACCTTCCGGATCGGCGTCGCCGAACCCGACGGCTACGCCCTCGGTTACGCGGCCGAGACGGTCTTCGAGACGGAGCAGCTCCTCTGGACCGCCACCGTGGAGCCGGAGAGCGTCACCGTGAGTGAAGGCGACGATGAGATCGGCGGCGTGGCGTATACGGTCTCGGCCGTGAGCTGCAGCGAGGTGACGCCGTAGTGTGGTGCAGTGTATGCCGGCCGGCTCATCCCCCCAGGCGTGCGAGCTCCGCCCTCAGAGCCTCCAGCCTGCGCCGCTGCACCGGGGTGGGCGGATACAGCGATCCCTGCACGGCGCCGCGCCCGTTGAACTCCGACGCGAGACCGGACGCTCCGAAATAGACGCGCCGCGCTGCGGCGGACGCGCCACCACGTCCCGCCCGCGTGAAGGCAGCATTCTGTAGCTCCAGGAGCTCCACCAGGAAGCGCTCGCGCTCCCGGTACTGGGCATCGGTCAGCGCCGGCATCCCCGGATCGCCTTGCACCAGCAGTGTCGTGCTGGCGGAGGCTCCGCCCGCGGTGAGGGTCACCATGTACGTCCCCGGCGAGACCCACGGACCCGGAGGGGCGAGCGGACGAGGCGGTCGCGGGAGCGCCTGCGCCTGCGGGCTGTCCGTGTCCACCGCCTCCGAGGGCGGGGGCTCGTGGCGCAGGTCCCACACCACCCTGTGGATGGTGCCGGCTCCCGGATCGCCGGTGAGCGTGCGCACGACGTTCCCGTCACCGTCGGCGATCGTGATCTGCACGGAGGAGGCCGCGCGACCGAGGGAGTAGTCGAGGATCGCGCCCTCGGGCGGGTTCTCGCCCGTCCAGTAGTCCTGCCCGCGGTACGAATCGTCCTCCCAGTACTGCCAGATGTGGGCGGGGCGGATCGAGAAGAGGTGCGCGGGCTCCGCGGCCACCTCCGGCGTCCATTCCGCGAGGGAGGAGGCGTCGTCGAGGATCCAGACGCCGCGGCCGTGTGTGGCGACCACGGCGTCGTGCGTGCGCGGCTGCACCTCCACCTCCGTGTAGATCGTGGGCGGGAGGTCGGCGCCGAGCCGATACCACGTCGCGCCCCGGTCGGGCGAGGCGTACAGCGCGTGCTCGGTCCCGAGGAACAGCGCACCCGCCCGGTCGGGGTGCTCGCCCACGAAGCGGACGGAGCCGTCGGCCGGAAGGGCCGCGGCGATGGATGTCCAGCTCTGCCCGAAGTCCTCCGTTCGGTAGACGTAGGGCCGGAAGTCGCCGCGCCTGTGGTCGTCGACGGCCAGATAGGCCACACCCGGTCCTTCACGTGAAGGCGCGACGCGGGCGACGTACGCGCCGCGGGGCCCGTTCGGGAGGTTCCGCCCGACCTCCGACCAGGTGGCGCCACCGTCCCGGCTGACCTGGACGTTCCCGTCGTCGCTCCCCACCCAGAGGACGGTGGGATCGAGCGGCGACTCGGCGACGGCGCTCAACGCGCTGAACGCGCTCTGGCCGTCGTTCTTCGAGATCATCGGCTCCGATCCCTTCACGCCCATGATCGAGAGCGTGTCCCGGTCGATCCCCCGCGTCAGGTCCTCCGTGCCGGTCCACGTCGTGCCATGGTCGCGCGAGACCATCAAACGTTGGGCGCCGTAGTAGTACGTCCCCGGCGTGAAGCGCGAGGCCGTGCCCGGCGTGATCCACTCCCAGCGCAGCTCCGGCTCGCCCGGCCCGGCGGCCGGGAGGATCTCGCGCCGGTCCCCCGTGAGCGCGTCCACGAGCGTGAGGTCGCCGCCGACCGCGTTGCTGTACACGTAGCGCGGCCCGTCCACGTCCACGTCGTGCTCGACGCCGTCGTTGAAGCCGATCTCCCGCCAGTCGCCCGACGTGATGCCCAGGTAGTGGCGCGTCGCGCTCGGCCCCTGCCAGGAGTGGACGTCCTGGAATCCCGCGTAGATCCAGTAGGGGGAGCGGTCGTCCAGGCCGAGGCCGTAGAGCTGCGAGATCGGGATGTTCTCGTAGGGGACGTACGTCTCGCCTCGGTCCCACGTCTGGTAGAGGCCGCCGTCTCCCGCCAGGTAGAAGTGACGGGAATCGTTCCGGTCGACCCACATCGCATGATAGTCGCCCTTCAGGCCGACGTCGTACGTCGGCTCGGTGGGCATCGTCCGCCAGGTGGCGCCGCCGTCCTCGCTCGAGTAGAACCACCGCGTCAGGAAGTAGAGACGCCGGTCGTTCGTGGGGTCCACGTAGAGGTGGCTGTAGTACATGGGGCGGGAGTTCATGTCGCTCATCCGCTCCCAGCGGCCACCGCCGTCCGTCGAGCGGTAGATCCCCTCCTCCGTGGCGTGCTCGATCACCGCGTAGACCAGCCCGCGCGTGTGCGCGGCGGCGGCGAGCCCGATACGGCCCGTCGGCCCGGCCGGCAGCCCCTGCCCCAGCCGTTCCCAGCTCCGTCCCCCGTCCGTGCTCCGGTAGATGCCACTGCCAGGCCCGCCCCCGTTGAAGCCCCACGGCTGCCGGAGCCGCTGATAGGTCGCCGCGTAGACCGTGTTCGGGTCGCCGCCGTCACGCGCCATGTCGACCACGCCGGTGAGCGTGTCCACGAAGAGCACCTTCTCCCACGTGCGCCCACCGTCCGCGGTGCGGTAGACGCCCCGATCGGCCGAAGGAGCCCACAGGTTGCCCAGCGCAGCGACGAGGGCCACGTCCGGATCGGTGGGATCGACCAGGATGCGTCCGATGGCGCGGGTGTTTTCGAGGCCCAGATGCGTCCACGTGCTCCCCGCGTCCGTGCTGCGGTAGACGCCGTTCCCCCAGGAGCTGCTCTGGCGGTTGTTCTGCTCGCCCGTGCCCACCCACACCACGTCCGGATTGGAAGGCGCAACCGCCACGACGCCGAACGTGCCCGTGGGCTGTCCGTCGAAGACCGGTGTCCAGGTCGTTCCGCGGTTGGTCGACTTCCACAGCCCTCCGGTGGCGCTCGCCACCCAGATCGTGCTGGGGTCGTCGGGGAGCGCCTGCACGTCGTGGATGCGGCCGCCCGTCACGGCGGGGCCGATGGAGCGGAAGCCCAGCTCGGCGAAGGGGTTGGCTTGCTGCCCGGCGGCGGCGAGCGGGGCGAGAGCGAGGACGAGGAGCAATCCGGCCGACCGGCAGAGGTCCCGGCGGGGGGTAGAGCGTGGCATGGGTCCTCACCTTGGTGGGGAGGCGTGCAGAGCGGGCATTGTAGGGACGGACGAAGGAGGGTGCCAGCGGGCTCCGCCATGGAACAGCCGCCGCCGCGCGGCTCGCCGCGGTGGTGTTCCGAGGCCCGGAGCCAGCTACTTCGTGAGCGCCGCCGCCACCTGGCGCCGGAAGGCGAGGATCGCCTCGGGACGGGTGGCGAAGTCGGAAAGCCCCCCCACGATCTCGACCCGGAGCAGCGGATTCGTGGGCTCCCGATCGGCCAACAGGTACAGATACTCGAGGTCTTCCATGCCGTCGCGAAAGCTCTCGTAGCGCAGGGAGCTGTAGATCTCGTGGTCCCTAGCACCGGGGTACACCAGCGCTCCATCGAGCGATTGGCGGCCGACGTCCCACTGGATTCGGGCCTCACCCCGTCGGACCGGGTAGTAGTGTCCGATGCTGGCCTTGGAGAGCAGGTCCCAGTACTCGAAGCCCTGGATCGAGTACTTGAAGCTCATCGGGCCGATGATCCGGGCGTCGACCAGAGGGTATTCCAGAAACAGGTTGGGATGGGTGTCCGGCCACAGGTTCACGTTCCACCAGACGTCGCGGAGCCCGTCCGGATTGGCCCGGCGGTACCGGGCCAGCCGTGTGACGTCGAACCACCCCAGATTGAGATCGAGCGCATCGAACGACCCCAGGAAATCGCCGATCACCCGGTCGTTGTTCTGGTTGGTGTTCTGCATGAGCCGAAGCCCGGGATCGACTGACTTCACCAGGGCGTAGACCCGCTTCGCGTCCGCGACCGCCGGGCCCCACGGCTCGTCGACCCCGTACACGTACGCCAGGTCCAGCAGGCCGCGACGCCGCAGATAGGCCGCATAGTCGGCGAGGTAACGACGGAGCCGCTGCTCCCGCGCGGCGGCCTCCTCCGGGCGCTCGTAGGGGTTGGACGTCAGGCCGATGAAGAAGTGATTCGCCCCTCGGGCCAGCATGAAGTCGATCAGGGCTCCGGTGCGTTCGGCGTTGAACGTCGCCCCGTCGTGGGTGGGGTAGCCGGAGGTGGTATTGCCCTTGCCCTGCCAGTTCCAGCTCGCCAGCCCGTTGGCGAGGCACACCGTGGGCGGCAGCCGATTGCGGAAGCCGAGATCGGCCACCCGCAACATCACGGCCCGCAACTGCTCCGACGTGAACCGCTCGCCCGGCCACATCCGCTTCGGGAGGCCCCAATCGCAGAGAACGGTCGACTTGAAGCGACTCCGTCGGGGCAGCACGAAGTCCCAGACCCGGACGGTGAGCCTCACCGTGCGGGACACCGTGTCTCCGCTCGTCCGCGTCCCTCGCAGCACCACACGTCCCACGTAGTCGCCCGGCACGGTCGAGGAGTCGGTCCGCACCGTGACGAGATACGGCTGCGGCACGCCCGGCGAGAGGGCGATCGGATCGGGCGGCAGCAGCGCATCGGGATACCACCCGACCCGGTCGCCGGCGACCTTGGCCGCCTTCAGATTGACGTACCCCACCAGGGCGATCGCGACCCGGTCGGCCGGGAGCGGCGTCCCGCCACCGACCCGCTCGAGGTCGGTCGCCTGGAGCGTGAAGCGGGCCAGCGGCTCGGAAGGGAACGCGACGAGCTGCGTGGCTTCATACTCGTTCCGGGCCAGCTCCACCGTGGCTTCGAGGCTGAGACGCCCCTCGAAATCGTACGGCCGCTCGGCGAAGACCTTGTCGAGCGACGAGGTCACCCCCACCTCGAACGGCTCCGCCCGGTCGACCCCACCGGCTCGGAGGGCCAGCAGCGGGACCAGAAGGGCAAGGGCGGGTCGGCGCAGCCTCACGATCGGAGTCCTCCTGAAAGGCGGAGGGCGAGGAAACGAACAGTAGGCCCCTGCGCGGCGGAGGGGCAACCAGACCGCGCGTGCCCCTCAGGACGTGGCGATGGGCTCCTCCGGGCTCACGCGCACCGCCGCCTCCTCGAGCGGCGTCCGCCCGAGCAGGAACTCGCGCAGCGACTCCGCCCCGCGGTTCAGCACCAGGTAGGCGCTGGGCACCACGAAGAGCGTGAGCAGCGTCGATACGCTCAACCCGCCCACGACCGCGATCGCCAGCGGCTGCATGAGCTCCGAGCCGTCCCCGATGCCGATGGCGAGCGGCAACATCCCGAACGCGGTCGTGAGCGTGGTCATGAGGATGGGCGCAGACGCACCGCGCCCGCCTCGATCACGGCCTCCTCGCGCGTCAACCCGCGGTAGCGCCGCCCCTGCTCGATGTACTCGACCAGGAGGATCGCGTTGTTCACCACGATGCCCGCCAGGAGGATCACGCCGAGCAGCACGGGTGCGCTCTGCGGCGTGCCGGTGAGGCGCAGCGCCAGCCCGACGCCGACGAGCGACATCGGGATCGCGAAGAGGATGACCAGCGGGTTGACGATGCTCTCGTACTGGACCGCCATCACCACGAACACCAGGAAGATCGCGAGCCCGACCACGATCGCGAGCTGGCGGTTGTTCTCGCGGATCGACTGCTCCTCGCCGCCGAACACGATCCCGTAGCCGTCCGGCATGGGCAGGCTCGCGAGCCGCGCGCGGATGGAGTCGTTGACCTCGCCGACCGAAGCCACCTCGGGGATGTTGTCCCCCGTGAGGCGGAAGACGCGGTTCTGGTTCTCGCGCAGGATCATGGTCGGACCCATCACGCTCTGGACGGTCGCCACGTCGCGCAGGTAGATGGGCTGCCCACCCGCGCCGCCCGGGAAGAGCGCGACGGAGCCCAGGTCCTCCGGGCTCTTGAAGCGGTCGCGCGGGAGCATCACGCGCAGGTCGTACTCCTGGTTCCCGGCGGTGAAGCGGGTGGCGATCGTCCCGTCGAGCGCGGTGCGCAGCGTCTGCCCGACCGCCGCGACGCTCAGCCCGAGGTACGAGGCGCGCTCCCTGTCGAGCTCGATCGAGAGCTGCGGCGTCGCGTCCTCCGCGGAGGGCTGCAGGTTCTCGAGGCCCGGCACGCCGCGCACCGCGCGCCATCACGTCGTCGCCGATCCGCTTGAGCTCGTCCAGGTCGTCGCCCTGGATCGAAAGCGCGATCGGCGAGCCGTAGTTCGACGTCCTCAGACCCCGGATGCGCGGCGGGCGCACGAAGATGCGCGCCCCGGGGAAGCCCCGGGCGTTGATCTT
Source organism: uncultured Gemmatimonadales bacterium (assembly GCA_963823035.1). GTDB lineage: Bacteria > Gemmatimonadota > Gemmatimonadetes > Longimicrobiales > Gaopeijiaceae > SZUA-318. Next base: position 18,826 of record CAWGKG010000010.1, on the reverse strand, counting down.
CTCCTGGAGCTGTCCGCACCCACGCGTCGGCGCTCATCGTGCGCTGCGAGGCCGGCACGAGCACGACGTCGATGGAGCCTCGACCCGACTGCTGGCTCGTGGACGCTCCGAAGAGCATGCCGCCCGCGGTCGCGAAGCGCGCCTCGACGTCCGGCATCTCGTCGATCATCCCCTCGACCTCGCGCGTGACGCGGTCGGTCTCCAGCGCGGACACCCCGGGCGCCAGCGAGATGCATCACGCCCACGTTGCCGTCGTCGACCTGCGGGAGGAACTCGCTCCCGAGATCGCGCGTCAGGAAGAAGACGCCGACCAGCGCGGCCGCCGCGAGGCCCAACACGACCCAGCGGAAGCGGCACGAGCCGGCGCATGATCCCGCGGTAGCCCTCCGCGCAGCCGTGCGCATCCCGGCGTCCACCCACCTGGGCGCGAACCAGTTCTTCACGCCGCTCGAGAAGCGGACCTTGGCCAGGTGCGCCGACAGCATCGGCACGACGGTCAGCGCCACGCCGAGCGAGGCCAGGATCGCGAAGGAGATCGTCAGGATCAGCTCGCGGAAGATGAGCGCCGCCAGCCCGCTGATCAGGAGGAAGGGCACCACGGCCGCGAGGTTCGTGGCGGTGGACGCGATCACGGCGCTCTGCACCTCGGCCGCGCCCTCGTGCGCCGCCTCCTCCACGTCCTCCTGCCCCTCCTCACGGTGCCGGAAGATGTTCTCCAGCATCACGATGGAGTTGTCCACCAGCATGCCGACGCCGAGCGCGAGCCCGCCCAGGCTCATGATGTTCAGCGTCAGCTTGCCGAGGCCCATCATGATGAACGTCGCCAGGATGGCGATGGGGATGCCGGCACCCACGATGATCGTCTTGCGCAGCGAGCCGAGGAAGAGGAAGACGACGACCATGGCGAGCAGCCCGCCGAGCAGCGCCGCGCTCTCCACCGAGCGCACCGACTTGCGGATGAAGGCGGCCTGGTTCTGGATCGTCTGGTAGTCGATGTCCGCGGGCGTGAAGCTGCCGGCCTTGAGGTCGGCGAGCCGCTGGTTGACCTGCTCCGCCACCGACACCGTGTTGGCGTTGGGCTGCTTGCGCACCGAGGCCTTCACCGCGGGCAGGCCGTTCAGCCGCGCCCACAGGCGCTGCTCCTGGTGCGTGTCGCGCACCGAGGCGATCTCCGAGAGCGGCACGCGCGCGCCCCCCTGCACCGTCAGGAGGACGGACTTCACGTCCTCGACCGTGCGGAACTTCCCCGCGGTCTTCCCCACCACCTCACGCGTCGGCGAGGACACGCGCCCGGCCGCCACGTCCTGGTTCGCCGAGCGCACGGCCTCGATGACCTGAGACACCGTGAGCCCGTAGGAGCGCAGGCGCTCCTGGTCGAGCACCACCTGGATCTCGCGCACCAGCCCGCCCGAGATGTCGACGCTCGCGACGCCCTCGATCGTGAGGAGCTGGGGCCGCAGGCGGTACTCCACCCATTCGCGCAGCGACACCAGGTCCCGCGTCTCCGAGGAGAACGCCGCCTCGTAGACCGGGCTCTGGTTGGGGTCGAACTTGTTGATCGACGGCGGGTCGGCCTCCTCCGGGAGGCCGCCGCGCGCGCGCTCCAGGTTCTTCGAGGCGTCCTGGAGCGCGAAGTCCACGTCCGTGCCGTAGGCGAACGTCAGGTTCACGCCGACGCGACCCTCGCGGATCTCCGTCTGCATGTTCGTGACGTTCTCGGTCGTGGCCAGCGCGGCCTCGAGCCGCTTGGCCACCGTCTCCTCGAGCACCTGCGGCTCCACACCCGCATTGCTGACGCCGGCCCGGAGCTGCGGGTAGACGATGGTCGGGAGGAGGTCCAGCGGGAGTCCGCGCAGGAAGAACACGCCCAGCACGATGACCACCGAGGTGAGCATCAGCGTGCCCACGGGGCGCAGGATCGCGAGGCTGGGCAGGCCCCGGCGGGGGCCCTGCGGGCCGCTTGGCCGCGCTCATCGGTGCGTCCTCCGTCCGCTGCCACCGGCGGCATTCGCCGCCGCCGGCCACCGTGTCCTCGTCCACGACGCGCACCTCGGCGCCGTCGCGGAGCAGGTGGTTGCCCAGCGTGACCACCGGCTCGCCCTCCGTGAGACCGGAGACGACCTCGACGCTTCCCTCCGACGTCAGGCCGGTCTCGACGGTGCGCCGCACGGCGCGCCCCTGGTCCACCACGAACACCGACTGCGAAGAGCTCCCGCCCACGAGGGCCGCCTGAGGCACCAGCAGGACGCCCGACCGCTCGTTGAGCGCGAAGGTCGTGCGCGCGAGGAAGCCGGGCCGCACGAAGGAGCGCGCATCCGGCACCAGGGCGACCTCGACCGGCACGAGGCGCGTCGTCGGGTCCGCGGCCGGGAAGATCCGGCGGATGTGGCCCGAGACCACGCGGCCGGGGAAGGCGTCGAGATCGACGCGCACCGCGTCGCCCTCCTTCAGCTCGACCACGTCCAACTCGGAGACGCCGACGCGCACCACCAGGGTGGACACCTCCGCGATGCTGAAGAGCCGGGTCTGCGTGCCCACCGCGTCGCCGGCCTCCACGCGCTTCTCCGTCACCACGCCGTCCACGGGGCGAGCACGTGCGTGTACCCGATCCGGGTGCGGAGCTGGTCGAGCGTGGACGTGGCGGCCGCGTGCGCGGTGCGCTGCTGCTCGTATTCGGGCAGCGTGATGATCTGGCGGTCGCGGAGCTGCTGCGCGCGCTCGAAGGCGGCCTCGGCCACCTGGAAGGACGCCTCCGCGGCGGCGAGCTGCGCCCGCAGCTCACGCCCGTCGAGCTCGCGCCAGCGTGTCCCCGGCGCGGACCAGGCTCCCCTCCTCGACCTTCACGGCGAGCACCGCACCCGAGAGCTGGCTGTTGACGGCCACGGTGCGGAGGGGCTCGACCACCCCCGATACGATCACCGAGCGGGCGATCGAGCCCTTGGTCACCGCGACGGTCTGCACCACCGCGATGCGAGGCTGGCCGCGCCGACCGGTGGCGCCGGACCCGGCGCTGCCCGTCTGGGTCGCCTCTCCCTTCTTGCACCCGGAGATGCCGACCACCGCCGCGAGAACCGTCAGGAGCGCAGTGCTCCTCCAGATACCCTTCATCGTCCCGACTCCTGAGCAATCGGTTCCCCGAGGATCGCCTCGAGCCCCGCCACCGCGCTGCCCAGCGCCTGCCGGGCCGTGACCGCCGCGACCTGAGCGTCGGCCAGCGCCACCTGCGAGGTCTGCAGGTCGAGGATCGTGGTGATACCCAGCTGGTAGCGCTCCTCCTGCACCCTCAGGTCCTCCTCCGCGAGCCGCACGGTCCGGTCGGAGATCTGGACCCGACGCGACGCGGTCTCGATGGCCTGCGCCGCGGACTCGACGCTGACCCGTGCACCGAGCACCGCGTCGCGCGCCTGCGCCTCCGCGTTGCGTTGGGCCGCCCGGGCCCGCTGCAGCGCCGCTTCCCGCTGGAAGCCGTTGAAGAGCGGGAGCGACGCGATGACCCGGAAGCTCCAGCTCTGCTGGTTGGGCGGGAAGTCGAAGGCGAACCAGTCGTAGCCACCCGTGACGCGCACGGTGGGGAGGTACGGCGTGTACGCGGCGAGGGTTTCCATCGCCCGGCTCTTCAGCGTCGCGTCCGCCGCGACCACCGCCGGGGCGCTGCCCAGCGCGCGCCGGACCAGCTCCTCGGTGGGCGGAAGCTCCGGCGCGCTGTCCGGCAGCGACTCGGGCGCCGGGCTGACCGCGACGTCCGACCCGACCTGGCGGCCGAGCTCGAGCTCGGTGGCCCGCTGGTTCGCGCGGGCCTCCACCACGGCCAGCTCCGCATTCGCCACTTCGATCTCCGCGCGCAGGTGGTCCGACGCCGTGGCCGTTCCGAGATCGAGCCGGACCTGGGCGAAGGTGAGCTGCTCCTGGGCCCGCTCCTGCCGCTGCTCCGCGACGCGCACGAGGTCGGCCGCCGCCGCGGCCGCGTAGAACAGGCTGGTGGTCTGGAGGATCGTCTGGAATCGCTGCGCCCGGAAGCGCGCCTCGGCCGCGTCCACCCCGGCTCCGGAGGCGCGCAGATTCGCGAACCTGCGACCGGCACCGAAGATCTCGTACGAGCCCTGCAGCTGGGAGGTGTAGTTCTGGGAGACGAGCTGGCCCGTTGGCCTGGTCGAAGCGCTCGTTGCTCGAGTTCGCGAAGATCCCGTTCGCGTTGATGTTCGGGAGAAGCGCTCCGCGTGACTGCAGGAGGTCGGCGCGCGCGCTCGACACCGCGCCGGCGGCAGCCACAGCGGCCGGTTGGCGCTCGAGGGAGAGGCGGACCGCCTCGTCGAGCGTGATCACCCCCGCCGCCGTTCTCCTGGGCGAAGGCACCGCCCGAGGGGAAGGAGCAGCGAGAGGAAGACGGCCGCGAAGCCGCGAGGGCGCCACCGTGACATCCGCGTTCCCCCAGAGGTGTCGGGTTGGAATCGAGTCGGACGTCGGCGATACCCCGGGCTGGTCGTCCAGCGCGCTTCGCCGCCGAATGAAGACCCCCGACCGGACCTTTTGGTTGAGGGCGCCCGGCGAACGTGCGCCGGCCCGGCCACCCGTGTACGGCGACGCCTCCGGGCGGCGGGATGGACGGCTTGCCCGGGGATGCCGGGCGGGGGTAGCGTGCGGCTCGGACCCCCGCCCCTCCGGACGCAGCGGAGCCCAGGATGACCCGACTCACGACGTCGACCGCTGCCGTCGCGCTCGCCGCGGCCCACCCCGTCCCGGCCAGACCACGACGCGCCCCTTCTCCTCGGGGATCCGCGCGGACGACGGGGTCCTGGTGGTGGGCGTGACCGACTTCGCGACCATCCCGGATTCCGACGGGCAGGCGCCACGGATGATGCTGCTCGTCGACGAACCGGGACGCGCCGCATGTTCGTGAACGACATGCGCGGGCCGCTCTACTCGGTGAGCTACGACGGCTCCACCGTCACCCGGTACGTGGACATCGACGACGGACGCTGGGGCGTGTCCGTCCAGTCCTCGGGGCGCGAGCGGGCTTCCAGAGCTTCGCCTTCCACCCGGACTTCGGCCGCGAGGGGGCGCCGGGCTACGGGCGTTTCTACACCTGGACCGACACGAGGACAACCGGGCAAAGGCCGACTTCACGCCGGGCGGCGGCGGCAACACGCACCACACCGTCCTCCTGGAGTGGCGCGCCCGCGACGCATCGGCGCGCACCTACGACGGCGGCCCGCCTCGGGAGCTCATGCGCTTCCAGCAGCCCTTCGCCAACCACAACGGCGGGCACGCCGTCTTCGATCCCCTGGCCGCGCCGGGTGACCCCGACTACGGTCTGCTCTACCTCGGCGTCGCGGACGGCGGCAGCGGTGGCGATCCGATGAACCTGGCCCAGGACCTCGGTTCGGCGTTCGGGAAGATCCTGCGCATCGACCCGCTCGGCGCGGACGCCGCGAACGGGAAGTACGGGATTCCGCCTGACAACCCCTACGTCGCCGACGGCGACCCGGCACGCTCGGCGAGATCTTCGCCTCGGGGGTGCGCAATCCCGCAGCGCATCGGGTGGGATCCGGCGACCGGCGCCATGTACATGGCCGACATCGGCCAGAACCTGGTCGAGGAGGTGAGCCCGGTCACCGCGGGCGCCAACCTCGGGTGGAACCGGTGGGAGGGGAGCTTCGCGTTCGTCAGCCGCGCCGGCGTGGACGTCTCCAACCCGCGCGGCGACCCCGCGATGACGTACCCGGTGGCCGAGTACGCCCACGGCGACCCGCTCCTGGGGTCACGCGCGGCCGCCACGGGCGTGGTGGTCTACCGGGGGGACGCGATCCCTCAGCTCGAGAACCGGGTGCTCGTTCGGGGACTTCCCGAGCGGTGAGATCTTCCACTTCGACGCGGACCACCCGCCGCAGGGCGGCAACCAGGGTTTCGGCCGCGTCCTCCTCGACGACGGACGCGGCCGGCCGGTCACCTTCCTCGAGGTCATCCGCGCGAAGAACCGCGGCGCCGACCGCGCCGACCTGCGCTTCGGCACGGCGCCCGACGGGCGCGTCCTCCTGCTGAACAAGCACGACGGGGTCGTGCGCCTGCTCGTCCCGGGTCGCCGAGAGGCGCCGGCGCCCGCCGCCGGGTCACCTTGATGCACGATTCGGCCGGAATGGGTAGGATGATGGCGGATACCTTCGACGCGGACGGCACGATGTGAAACGCCATCACTGGATCGTGCGCGTGACCCACTGGCTCGCCGCGGTCCTGATCCTGGGGATGATCGCGAGCGGGCTCCAGATCTACCGGGCCTACCCGCGGTTCGGACTGCGCGGCGGCCCGTACCTGCCGCAGCCGTTCCAGGACACGGCCTTTCCGCAGTGGGCCCGGCTGGGTGGCTGGCTCGCGGGCGGGCTGAACTGGCACTTCTTCCTGATGTGGCCCCTGATGGCCGTGGGGGGTCTCTACGTCCTCTACCTCCTCTTCAGCCGGGAGTGGAAGAAGCTCGTCTTCCGTCCGCGGGACGTGCGGCCCGCCATCCGCATGCAGATGTACTACCTGCGCATCCTCAAGGACCACCCGCCGCAGGGGAAGCACAACGCGCTCCAGAAGCTGGCCTACACCTTCATCCTCCTCCTGGGCATGCTGTCGGTGCTCACGGGGTGGGCGATCTACAAGCCCGTGCAGCTCCACTGGCTGACGTCCCTCTTCGGCGGCTTCCAGGCGGCCCGCTACTGGCACTTCTGGGCCGTGTGGCTGTTCGTGGCGTTCACGCTCGTGCACGTGGTCATGGTGTTCGTCGCGGACCGCGCACTCGCTGCGCGCGATGATTACCGGCACCTACCTCGGGAGGTTCAGGCGACGATGCGCCGTAGCCGCTCACGCACCCCGGTCGTCGCGCGTTCCTCGCCGGGGGGCTGGGCGCCATGCTCTCCGCCTGCGGATGGGACGGCGGCCCCGCGCTGCGGCCGAAGCTGCAGCGCTTCTCGCGCCTCAACGACTGGCTGGGCGGGGTGCTGCAGTCGGACGAGCGGCTGGCGCCGACGTACGACCCGATCGAGCGCACCAGCAGCTTTCCCGCGTACCACATCAGCGGGATGACGCCCACGCTCCGCGATCCGCGGTCGTGGCGGCTGGAGATCGGAGGGCTGGTCAAGATCCCGCTGTCGCTCACGCTCGACGACATCCGGCGGGCCACGGGTACGACCTACACGGTGAAGCACCACTGCGTGGAGGGTTGGTCGGCCATCGCGACGTGGACGGGCATGCCGATGCGCGACCTGGCCGCCACGGTCACGGTGCTGCCGGAGGCGCGCTACGTGCGCTTCGACTCCTTCGACTCGGACTACTACAACGGGTGGGACATGGAGTCGGCGCTGCATCCGCAGACCATCCTGGCGTACGGCTTCAACGGAGACGACCTCGGGCCGGACCACGGCGCCCCGCTGCGCGCTGTACGCGCCGCACAAGCTCGGCTACAAGCTCACCAAGTACCTCACCCGCATCACCTTCACGGACGAGCGTCCGGGAGGGTACTGGGAGGATCAGGGATACCCATGGTACGGCGGGGTCTGAGCGCGCTGGTCGCGGTGGGTGTCCTGCTCGGCGCGGCGGGGGGTTGCCGCAGGGAGCAGGACATGCCCGAGCGGATGGAGATGCCCGACAGCATGCCCGTGGTGAACGCGATGCACGACGAGGCGATGCGCGACTCGATGCTCGACGTCATGCCGGGCGGGGAGATGGCGCGAGGGGACTCCGCCGCGGCGATGCGCCTGCTGGACGCGAAGCGCTGAACCAGCGCCGTCCGCGACCGCCGGACCAGGCTCCGGGCGCGATCAACCGCCCGGCGGCCGCAGCACCCCGGTCCGCACCAGCAACGCTCGTACGTCCGCCACGTCGAGCCGGCCGTTGCGGTTGCCGGCGTGGTCGAGGTAGATCGCCTCGTCCGGTGCGATGGCGTCGGCCACGCCTCCGGCGGCCGCGGCGAGCGCAGTCTCGCCAATGCCCGGATCGATGACGGTGGTGCTCATGCGCTCCACCACCTCGTGCCCGACGGCGTCACGGATGCGCAGCGAGACGTGGAAAGGCCCGGGGTCGAGCGGGGTGCCCGTCACGCACGACCGTACGCCCGGTCGCGGCGATCGTCAGCCCGGTGGGTGCGCCCGGCTCCTGGAGTTGCGAGACCTCGAGGGGAAGCCCGCCCCCCTGGAGCTCCGCGCTCATGGCGAACAGCCGGCCCCCCTCGACGATCGGGGGAGCGTCCCGGCTCACCACGGCGAAGCCCTCGGTCGTGGAGACGCGCACGTGGGCCACGCCGTCCGCCACGCGGATCTCGCGGATACGCACCCGGGTCGGCCGACCGAGGTGGTCGCGCGTGGACGGCTGCGACGTCCGCGTCGACGATCGAATCGACGGCTCCGTCGCGGGCGAAGACGTCGGTCGCGGCACCGCGGTTGCCACCCTCCGCCTCCACCTTGAGGAGGGCGTCGTCGCCGTCGGCCTCCACGAGCTGGTAGCCATAGGCCGGCGGCAGCTCGGGCGGGATCCACCGGTCGGGCCGCGCGTCGCGGTCGCGGTGGTACACGAGCACGCCGCTCGCGGGAAGATCCGCGTCGTAGCCGACGCGCGGGCGGTACTCGATGATGAACGACTCGGCGCCGTTCTCCGTGAGCGGGATCTCGATCGCCCGCAGCCCCTCCTGTAGAGGATCGAGCGTGTACTCCTGGTCCGTCACCTCGCCGATCGTGTCGAGCGTCGCCCACCCGAGCATCGCACGGGAGAGCGCCGACAGCCCCGTCGGTCCGAAGTCCTCCGCCTTCGTGCCCGACCCGCACCCCCACGAGCCGGCGCCCATGGTGTCGAAACAGCCCACGGCCCAGTGCCGCTGCCACGGCTGCAGCCCCTCGGCCTGTCGGTAGTAGTCGGGAAGCCCGATCAGGTGGCCGATCTCGTGGACCATGACCTCCGGTCCCTGCACGTGCGTCCCGGAGCAGCCCACCGCGGAGTCCGCGATGTAGACCTGCACGACGATCGGGCTCCCGTCGGGGCGGAGGTCCTGTGTGGCGAAGGGCGCGCCGTCCTCCCCGAAGAGCCCGCTCAGGTGCGGCCAGATGCCCGGTCCGCCGCAACTGCCGGCGATCTCCAGGTACTGGATCGTGATGCCGTCGATGGCGCCGTCGTCGTCCCCCGAGTTGGGGATGCCGTCGGGCCCGTCGTTGTCGAACTGGCCGAAGTCGACGCTCTCGTCCGTCAGCGTGATCGCCTCGCGAATGTAGTCGCGCATCTCGGGCCCGAACGTCCCGTCGTCGCCCGCCGCCCCCTGGAGCGTGACCGAGGTGCGCACCCACGGCATCACCTGGCCGGCGATCGTGAACACACCACCCGACTGGTCGGTGTAGAAGTCGCCCACCGTGCCGCGCGGCGAGGGCCCGTCGAAGAGCGCCGTCTGCATCTCCTCGGCCGTGAGGAACGGCTCGGGCGAGTCGGCGAAGAGCGCCGGGATCACCACCATCCCCCGCGCACCCCTCCGCTCGATGCGGGATGGGGAGAGCACCGCCCCCGGCGCCGCGAAACCCAGCTTGGCCGCCTCCAGGCGCCATGTCGGGGAAACGATCGACCGGGATCCTCACCCCCGGCCGGCGAGCGAACGGCTCCACGTACTGTGCCGAGGTCGGCACCGCAGTGAGCGCGAGGAGCACCGCCACCGCGGCCGCGCGGGTCACGATCCGCTCTCCTCGACGAGCGTGACCGAGTAGCCGCCCAGGTTGGTGCGGAGCGCGTCGTCCGGCGCGCCGACCTCGACGACGCGCAGCTCCGGGGGCCGCATGACGTCGTCCGTGTGCACCCGGAAGACGATCGCGCCGGGCCCGCCGCGGAAGGCCACGATCCGCACGGGCTGGGTCGCCACACGGTAGACGAGGAGGTCGGGGTCGTCCGACGTGACCCGGGTCACCGTCCCCGAGCCGACTTCCAGCACGGCCGATCCCTCGGCCCCGATGGGCGACACCATGGTGGCCACCAGGTCACCCGGGATCGGCGCCTGGCCCGTGGGATCCTCGCCGCATCCCGCGGCGCCGACCGCCAGGAGGACGCCGAGCGCGAGGCAGGTGCGCGCCGTGATGCAGATCATGGTCTTGGCAGCCCGTGGGAGAAGTACAGCGCCCTGGCGGGCCCCTCCGGACCCGCGCCTCCAAGAGGTACGTACCCGTTGGACACGCGGAGCTTACCGACTCGCGCCGTCCGGCGATCCATCGGCGTACACCGCGAAGCGGATCGGACCCGGCTGGCCCCACCCGTCTTCCACGCTCAGCCGGAGGTGGCGCACGGCGGTCGGGGCGAAGCGGTCGAGCTTCCGGTAGCCGATGGTGCCTCCCCGGACGAGCGTCCGCCACTTCCCCTCCACGAGCCCCTCGAGGCCGTAGCCGACCACCGACTGCCCGCGGCGGATGTCCTCGCGCAGATCGGACACCGCGACGCGCGAGGTGCGCCCGAGGTCGATGCCCACGGAAACGCTCCGCTCCCGGATCGTGGAGGCCGTGTGGACCGCGCCGTCCGCGAGGTCCTGCGCGAAGATGGCCCCGAGCGCCTCGTCCATCCCGACCAAGCGGGACACGTCGGTCTCGTGGAGGAGGCCCGTGGCGGTGGGCGGCACGTTCAGCAGGAGCTTGGAGTTCCGGCCGACCGAGGTGAAGAAGAGGTCGACCAGGTCGTCCACGGAGCGGACGCGCTCGTCCTCCTCCGGGTGATGGAACCACCCCGGCCGGATGGACACGTCGGTCTCGCCCGGCCTCCAGACGCTGCCGTCGGGATCCCCGTGCTGGAGCTGGTCGATCACGCCCTCGCCCGTCGCCCCCGGGAAAGGGACCGCGGTCGGATCGACCGTCGACCAGTTGGGATCCCCGGCCGAGCCGGTCTCGTTGCCGATCCAACGGACGTCGGGACCGGCGTCCGAGAAGATCACGGCCTCCGGCTGCAGGCGGCGGACCACCGACCAGACGCGCGGCCAGTCGTATTCCTGCTTCCTGCCGTTCGGACCTTCCCCGTTCGCACCGTCGAACCAGACCTCGTGGATCGGCCCGTAGTGCGACAACAGCTCGGTGAGCTGCTCCACGTACAGGTCGTTGTAGCGCTCCGAATCCCCGTAGGACGGCGCGTTCCGGTCCCAGGGAGAACAGTAGATCCCCGCCTTCAGCCCTTCCGCCCGGCACGCGTCGGTGAAGGCGCGCACCACGTCACCGGCCCCGCCGCGCCATGGGCTCGACGCCACGGAATGCGCGGTCGTCCGTGTCGGCCACAGGCAGAAGCCGTCGTGGTGCTTCGCGGTGAGGACCATCGCGCGGAAGCCCGCCGCGCGCGCGGTGCGTGCCCACGAGCGCGCGTCGAGGCGGGTGGGCGCGAAGAGCGCGGGGTCCTCCGTGCCGTCACCCCACTCGCGCCCAGTGAAGGTGTTGATGCCGAAGTGGAGGAAGAGCGCGCGCTCGTCCTCCTGCCAGGCGAGCTGCGCGGAGGTGGGGGTGGGGCGGGCCGCCGGGATGAGGCCGACCGCGGGCGTGAGGCCGGCCGCGGAGGTGGCGCCGGCCGCGGGGGTTGCGCGCAGCCTATACGCTGCGCCCGCGGCCACGCCACCCGCCGCCGCGAGGAAGCCCCGTCGGGTGAGCGGCCGCCCGCCGGCGCTCATCGCCCCACGGACTCGATGCGGAACGCCCACGCCCACGCCGACGGCGGGGTGACGCCCGCAGGCACGCGGATGCGCACGCCGTCCCCCGTCGCCGTCCACGACAGCGACGCCCCGGAGCCGAGCAGCTCGACCCTGGCCCCTTCGGGCGGATGGACGCCCGGTACGTCGACCACGGCCGGCAGGGTCGCTTCGCCCTCGTCCGCGAGGTAGAGCGCGTAGACCGCGCCGTCCGGGCCCCGCGTCAGGCGGACCTTCCCCTCCCCGTACGGCGCGACGGCGCGTGTGCCGTAGATCGCCCGCCCGTTCACGCGCATCCACGCGCCCAGGGCGGCGAGCCGGTCGTACGCGTCCGGGTCCCACGTGCCGTCCGGGCCGGGGCCGATGTTCAAGAGGAGGTTCCCCCCCTTGGAGACCACGTCCACGAGCATGTGCACGAGCTCCCGGGGCGACTTGTACGGGTCCCCCGGGACGTACGACCAGCTCGTGGCCATCGGCATCGGCACCTCCCACGGATGCGGGATGGGCGCGTCCGGGACGCGTGCCTCGGGGGTCAGATAGTCCTGGTAGGGTCCGGGCACGTCGCGGTCCACCACGATCAGCCCCGGCTGGAGCGAGCGCGCCTCGCGCACCAGCCCCGGCATGTCGATGTCGAGGCTCTGCACCCTCTGCTTCGGGAAGCCCGGGCGAGCGCGGATGTCGCGCAGCTCCTCCTCCGAGCGCGTGCGCACCCACCCGCCGTCCAGCCACAGGATGTCGACCGGCCCGTAGCCGCTCATCAGCTCCCGGACCTGCGCGTGCGTGAAGTCCACGAAGCGAGCCCACCGCTCCGGGTGCGCCTGCACGTCGTAGTTCGGGTAGCGGTCCGGCGTCGCGAAGTACGGCCACCAGAAGTCGGGGCTGTGCCAGTCGGGCTTCGAGAAGTAGGCACCGACCATGAAGCCACGGTCGCGGAAGGCGTCGAAGATCCCGCGCGTAACGTCGGCGCGCGGGTCGGAGCCGAAGGGCGTATGCGGGGACGTGATGCGGTAGTCCGTCTGCTTCGTGTCGAACATCGAGAAGCCGTCGTGGTGCTTCGTCGTGAACACGACGTAGCGCATGCCCGCGTCCCACGCCGCCTTCGCCCACCGCTCGGGATCGAAGCGCACGGGATCGAAGGTCGTCTGGAGCGCCTCGTACGCCTTCTTGTACGCCCCGTACTCGCTGTCCGGGGGGCGGCGGCACCAGTCCTCGTCCTCGGAGCACAGGGACCAGGACTCGACGATCCCCCACTGCGCGTACGTTCCCCAGTGCAGGAGCAGGCCCAGCTTGAGGTCCTGCCAACGCTCCAACCTGGCCCGGACGAGCGGGTCGGTCTCCTCCACGTACGTGGTCGGGTCGTCCTGCGCGTCGGCGCGGGCGGCGTGGAGGCCCACGGCGGCCAACGCGAGGAGAAGCGTCGTCGATGTGCGGTTGCGCCGGTGGACCACCTGCCTCCCTCCTCGAAGGGGAACCCGTGTCGTCGCAGGGCGAGAATGCCCAGGAAGACTACGACCTCGGATCGCCGCGGACGACTCCCGGACCCGGCGGGCGAGCCCTCCCTTGACCCTCCGCGTGCGACGCCCCACCGTCACTCGCCCGCCCGGAAGGGGCGGCGGCCACCGCTGCCCCTCCTCGTGACGGCCGTCGATCCCTCATCCGGTGGAGTCACACGTGGCAAGCCCGCCCGAAGATCGCCCGCTCTCGCGTCGCACCTTCTTCCTCGACGCCGGCCGCCTGGGCGGCGCCCTCCTCCTCGGCGGCCCGACGCTCGACCGTGCCCTGGGCGCGGCATCGACGTCGGCGCGCGACGGCCGAAGACCTGGCGCACGGGATCCTCTCGACCGCCCGCCCCGCCGCCGGTCCGCTCCCGGAGCGCCTCTTCTCCGGGCTGAGCTGGCGGCTCCTCGGACCGTTCCGCAGCGGACGCGTGGATGCGGTGAGCGGCGTGCCGGGTCGGCCCAACGAGTTCTACTTCGGCGCGGTGAACGGCGGCGTGTGGAAGTCGGTGGACGCCGGACGGGTCTGGGAGCCGGTCTTCGACGACCAGCCCGTGGCCTCGATCGGCGCGCTGGCGGTGGCGCCTTCGGCGCCCGACGTCGTCTACGTGGGAACGGGGGAATCGACGCTGCGCGACTCCGTCGGCTACGGCAACGGGATGTACAAGTCGACGGACGCCGGAAAGACGTGGACGCACATCGGCCTCGAGGACACGCAGCACATCGGGAGGGTGGCCGTCGATCCGACGAACCCGGACATCGTGTTCGTGGCGGCCATCGGCCACTTCTACGGACCGCATCCCGACCGCGGCGTGTTCCGCACGAAGGACGGCGGGAAGAGCTGGAAGAAGGTGCTCTTCCAGAACGAGGACGTGGGCGCCATCGAGGTCGTGATCGACCCGCAGAACCCACGCACCGTATACGCGGGGCTGTGGAACACGCGCCGTCCGCCCTGGTTCGTGTACGCGCCCACGAACGGCCCCGGCGGAGGCATCTACAAGTCGACGGACGGCGGCGACACGTGGAAGGAGCTGACGCGCGGCCTCCCCACGAAGGGGATGGGGCGGAGCGGGATCGCGGTATGCCCGAGCGAGCCGAATCGCGTCTACGCCGTGATCGACAACCTCGAGCCGGAGCCCGGCGCCCCGCCGCCGGATCCCGCCGCGAACGCCTACGGGGCGGCGGCCTCGGGACAGGGCGGCTTCTTCCGCTCCGATGACGGCGGCGAGAGCTGGACGAAGCTCTCGGACGATTCGGGGCTGTGGGGTCGCGGCTGGTACTTCGAGCACGTGGTGGTCGACCCGGAGGACGCGGATCTCGTCTACGTGTCCAACGTGGTGGTGGCCCGCTCGCGCGACGGCGGGCATACGTGGGAGGCGATCCGTGGCTCTCCGGGCGGAGACGACTACCACCAGGCTTGGATCTCGCCGGACGAGCCCGACACGATGATCATGTCCAGCGACCAGGGCTGCATCATCACACAGAACGCGCGCGCGGACGCGCGCGAGGTGACCTGGAGCTCCTGGCTCAACCAGCCGATCGCGCAGATCTACCACCTGTCGGTCGACTACCGCTTCCCGTACTGGGTCACGGGCGCCCAGCAGGACAGCGGTGCGGTGGCGGTACGCTCGCGCGGGAAGTTCGCGGAGATCTCGATGCGCGACTGGGAGCCGGTCGGCGCCGGCGGGGAGAGCGGCTGCACCGCCGGCGATCCTCTGCACCCGGGCATCATCTACGGGGGCACGGGGTCGCGGTACGACATGGAGGAGAACCGGTCGATTCCGGGCACCACCGCGCCCGAAGGGCCCGAGCAGGGGCGCACCGACTGGACGCAGCCGCTGGTGCTGTCGCAGGCCGACCCGCGCGCGCTCTACTACGCCAACCAGTACCTCTTCAAGTCCACGGACGGCGCGCGCAGCTGGACGCGCATCAGCGACGACCTGACGCGCCCCGACCCGGGCGTCCCGTCGAACCTGGACGCGACCGCCGCCGCGCAGACCGACCGCAACGGGAAGCGCGGTGTGATCTACGCCGTGGCCCCTTCCCCGCTCCTCGTGCCCATGGTGTGGATCGGGACGGACGACGGGCTCGTCAAGGTCACCACGAACGACGGGAAGGCGTGGACGGACGTGACGCCCCCGGAGATGACATCGTGGAGCCGGGTGTCGACGATCGAGGCGTCGCACTTCGACTTCAACGCCGCCTACGCGAGCGTGGACCGCCACCAGCTCGAGGACTTCGGCCCCCACGTGTACCGCACGCGCGACATGGGGAAGACGTGGCAGCGGATCACGGACGGACTCCCGGCGGACGGGTACGTCCACGTCGTTCGCGAGGACCCGGAGCGGCAGGGGCTGCTCTTCGCCGGAACGGAGCGCGGCACCTTCGTCTCCTTCGACGACGGCGACCACTGGCAGTCGCTCCAGCTCAACCTCCCCGTGACGTCGGTGCGTGACTTCCAGATCTACGAGGGCGACCTGATCGTGGCCACGCACGGCCGCGGCTTCTGGGTGATCGACGGCATCGCGGCGCTTCGCCAGGCGGACGCGACGGTCGCGGCGTCGGACGCCTTCCTCTTCGCGCCGGCCGCCACGACGCTCTTCGACCAGGGCGGCGACAACGGCACGCCCTTCCAGAGGGACGAGCCGCAGGCGCAGAACCCGCCCGAGGGGGTGTTCATCGACTACTACCTCGGCCAGGGCGCCTCGGGCTCCGTGACGCTCGAGATCCTCGACGAGGCCGGCACGGTCCTCGAGACGTTCCCCAACCGCGCCGCCTCGGGGCGTGGCGGCGGACCGGGCGGCCAGGGCGGCGGCATCCCGCGGACCTCGCCGCTCTGGCAGCAGCCGCCCGAACCGTTCGCCACCTCCGCCGGGATGCACCGTGCCGTGTGGACGCCCAACACCGGGCGGCGGCGCGGCTTCGGTGGGTTCGGGCGCGGGCCGCAGGCTCCGGTCGTCTCGCTGCCGGGGACGTTCACGGCGCGGCTGACGGTGAACGGAAAGGGCCAGGAGCGGACGTTCACGGTCCGGCCGGATCCGCGCACGTAGCAGGTCGCGCGGTCTTTCCAAGGCGCGCCGGAGGGCGTAGCATCGCCGGACGGTCGTGGACGACGAAGCGCGAGCGGCGCCGACTGCCCCGCGGCCGATCCGGATCCGCGGAGTCGAACATGAAGCCGTCGTCCTCCCCGACGCTCCTCGCGCTCGCCCTCGTCACGCCCGCCCTGGCGGCGTGCGGCGGCGGCCCTCGCCCCGAGGCGGGCCCCGCCGCCGGAACCACGGCGGCCTACGAAGCGGCCGCGCGCCGGAACCGCCCGCCCGTCAACGAGGCGGACGTCCGCTTCATGACCGGGATGATCCCGCATCACGCGCAGGCCGTGCTCTTCGCCGGATGGGCGGAGTCCCATGGAGCGAGCCGGGCGGTGACGGCCTTCTGCGAGCGCGTCGTCGTGGGCCAGCGCGACGAGATCCGCACCATGCGCACCTGGCTGGGCGACCACGACCAGCCCGTCCCGTCGGGCGACCCCGAGAGCGCGGACACGCGCGTCGGCATGCACCACCACCTCATGGTCGGCATGCTGACGGGCGACCAGCTCGACGAGCTGGACGCCGCCCGCGGCCCCGAGTTCGACCGGCTCTTCCTGAAGTACATGATCCCGCACCACCAGGGCGCCCTCATGATGGTCGACGAGCTGTTCGCGTCGTACGGGGGGGCCCAGGACGACTTCGTCTACAAGGTGGCGTCGGACATCTTCGCCGATCAGACGATCGAGATCGAGCGCATGCAGCAGATGCTCGACGCGATCACCGCCGGGGGCGACGCCCCCTGATCCGTACCTTCGTCGCGACCCTCCCGTCCCACACCTGCCCGGACCCGACATGAGCACCAGCCGATCTCCCCGGAACCCGAGCGCGCGCCGCACCGCGCTCGTCTCCGCCGCCGTCGCGGTGGTCGTGCAGGCCACCGCGTGCGCCACGGCTTCCTCCTCCCCGGCCGCGCGTGAGCTCCATGCCGATGGACCGGGCCGCGATGGCACCCCCGTCCCCCGATCCACGCATCGGTCTCGGGGCCGGGTGGATGGACGCCGCCAGCGCGACGTGGAACCTGCGTCTCGTGTCGAACACGGCGCCCCCCGAGGACTTCCTGGGGGTGACCAACTCCGACCTCGCGTTCCTCGGCGACTACGCGATCCAGGGGAACTACAACGGCTACCAGGTCTGGGACATCTCCCGGCCGAACCGTCCGACGCTGAAGGAGGGCTACGTGTGCCCGGCGTCCCAGAGCGACGTGTCCGTCTACGAGAACCTCCTCTTCGTCTCCGGCGAAGGGCTCTCCGGCCGCCTCGACTGCGGCGCCGAGGGCGTGCCGGACACCGTGAGCCACGAGCGGCTGCGCGGCATCCGCATCTTCGACGTGACCGACATCAGCAACCCGAAGTACATCGCCAACGTCCAGACCTGCCGCGGCTCCCACACCCACACGGTGGTCCAGGATCCGAAGGACCCGAACAACGTCTACGTCTACGTGTCGGGCTCCGCGGGCGTGCGCTCTCCCAACGAGCTCCCTGGCTGTTCGGGGCTCTCTCCCGGACGAGGACCCCAACTCGGCGCTCTTCCGCATCGAGGTCATCCAGGTGCCGCTCGCCGACCCGGCGCGGGCGCACATCGTCAGCTCCCCGCGCATCTTCGAGGGGCTCGAGGCTCCCGCGAAGCACGCAGACCCGCCCGCCGACGTGGCCAACCGTCGCCCCCGCCGGGGCCCCGCGCGCCCGCCGTCGGGTCCCACGCAGTGCCACGACATCACCGTCTATCCGGAGGTGGGGCTCGCCGGTGGCGCCTGCGGCGGGTACGGGCTGCTGCTCGACATCAGCGACGTCGCGCATCCGCGCAGGCTGTACGCGGCAGCCGACTCGAACTTCTCCTTCTGGCACTCGGCGACGTTCAGCAACGACGGCTCGAAGGTCCTCTTCACCGACGAGTGGGGCGGCGGCGGCCAGCCCCGTTGCCGGAGCACCGACAGGTACGAGTGGGGAGCGGACGCGATCTTCACGCGCGAGGGCGACCGCCTCGCCTTCAAGAGCTACTTCAAGATGCCCGCGGCGCAGACCTCGTTCGAGAACTGCGTCGCACACAACGGCTCGCTGATTCCGATCCCGGGCCGCGAGGTCATGGCGCAGGCGTGGTACCAGGGCGGCATCGACGTCTTCGACTGGACCGACCCCGAGCATCCGGTGGAGATCGCCTACTTCGACCGCGGCCCGATGGACTCCACCAAGATGGTCCTGGCCGGCTCGTGGTCGGTCTACTGGTACAACGGCTACCTGTACAGCTCGGAGATCGCGCGCGGCCTCGACGTCTTCGAGCTGACGCCGAGCCCCTGGCTCTCGCAGAACGAGATCGACGCGGCGCGTACCGTGCACTTCGACTACTTCAACACGCAGCAGCAGAGGAAGATGGTGTGGCCGGCCACCTTCGTGCTGGCGCGGGCCTACCTCGACCAGCTCGAGCGCTCGGGCGGCCTGGCGGCCGACAAGATCGCCAGCGCCCGCTCCGAGCTCGACCGTACGGAGCGGATGAGCGGGCGCGAACGCGCCGACGCGCTCGGCCAGCTCGCCGGCCGTCTGGTCGGCGATTCGCGCGGCGCGCGCGAACGGGGCAAGGTGATCACGCTCGGC
>CAWGKG010000009.1:0-35983 GCA_963823035.1 uncultured Gemmatimonadales bacterium | reverse complement strand
CGGCCGCGGCGAGGAGGAGGAGCGCGGGGCGGAAGGGCCCCGACATCTGCTCCTGCAGCGGCGTCACCTTCGCGCCGAGCCCCCACCGGCGCGGCTGCTCCTCCTCGAGCGCGGTGACGATGCCGTCCAGCTCGGCCTGCGCCGCCTCGGCCGTGGCGCCCGGACGCAGGCGGCCGATCATGAACATGGTGTTGCCCCATCGGTCGGTCTCGTCGGCGATCGGCCACGGGAGGAGGAAGTCGACGGTGACGCCGGGGCTGAACACCGATGTGAAGTCGAACGAGGCCGGCAGCACGCCGACGACCGTCAACGGCTCGTCGTTGAGCGTGATCGCGCGCCCCACGATCGACGGATCGGCCGCGAAGCGCCGCACCCAGAAGCCGTGCGACAGGATCACCGCGGGCGGCCCGTCCCACAGCCCCTCCTCGGGCGTGAAGTCCGCCCCAGCAGCGGCTCGCACGCCGAGCACGTCGAGGAAGTCGTCGGCCACGCCGGCCCCCACGAGCCGCTCGGGCTCGCCGGTGCCGGTGAGCGTGTACGCGCCCTGGTCGAAGAAGGCGTTGTAGCCGGTGAGCCCGTCGAAGGAGCGGGCGCGCTCGCGGAAGTCGCGCAGGTTGGACGTGCGCGAGGTGAACGCCGACAGCGACGTCGCCCCGGGCCGGGCTGCGTTCGCGACCCACACCAGCCTGCCGGGATCCGCGAAGGGCAGCGGCGCGAGCACGAGCGGCTTCAGCACGCTGAACACCGCGGTGGTGGCGCCGATGCCCAGGCCGATCACGATCGCGGTGAAGAGGGCGAAGGCGGGCGTGCGCCGCAGCGTGCGCGCGGCGTACGCGCCGTCCTGCAGGAAGCCGCGGAGCCAGGAGGGGCCGGTCATGTCGGAATCTCCGAGGAGGATGGATCGAACGAGGTGTGCCGCGCGCCCCAAGCGCCGCGCGGGGCCGCGCGCCAGCGCCAGGATGAGCGCCTGGCGCACGTACCAGCGGCGCGCCGCGGCAGGGCCACGGGCCCGGGCGACGCGCACGAAGTCCTCGTGCAGGTCGCCCAGGATCGCGGGGCCGGCCGCGTCGCCGCGCAGCGCCCGCTCCAGGAGCCGGCGCGCGAAGGGAGGAGGCGTGGGGCTCATGCCTCGTCCAGGCGGGCGCGCACGCCGTCGAAGAAGTCGAGGAGAACGTCCCGCGTCGCGCGAACGGCGTCGCGCCCGGCGTCGGTCACCAGCAGGCGGCGCATGGGATGGCCCCCCCGCTCCGGCACCTCGCTCGGCTCCATCTCCCACCGCAGGAACCCCTTCTCGGTGAGCCGGTCGATGGTGCGGTAGAGCGCGCCCCGCGTCACGCTCCGCCCGGCGTGCTCCTCGAGGTCCTCGCGGACCCGATTGGCGTAGGGGGCGTCGTCCTGCCGGAGGATCGACATCAGCACCAGGAGCTCGAACTCGCCCAGCTTGGCCATGCGGACCCCGATCGTCGAAGGGTGTCGGAGCGCGGTCCGGTACGAAGTCTACTTTTTATGCTACGAAGGCGCCAGAGCAGGGATGTGCCCATCCTCCCCGCCCCTATCGGACGCCCACGGGCCCGCGTAGGTTGGAACGCGGCGCGACGCGCTTGTCCGCCCCGGTGCGGCGCGACACGTTGGAGCGGCCCCGCGTTCCGGGGGCACGTACACTCCGGCCACCAGGATCCCGCCGCCATGCAGCACGCCCGCCGTCGCCTACCCGCACTCGCCGCCCTCGGCCTGCCCGCACTTCCCGGCCTCCTCGCGCTCACGCTCGTCGCCGCGGGGCCGGCCCCGCGCCCGCTCACCGTGGACGACATGTTCCGCGTCCAGCGCGTCGGCGCGCCGCAGGTGAGCCCCGACGGGAAGTGGATCGCGTACACGGTCTCGCACACCTCCCTCGAGGACGAGCAGGGGCTACACGCGCATCTGGAGGGTGCCGGCCGCCGGAGGCGACGCCATCCCGCTCACGGCCGAGAAGAAGTCGGCGTCCTCCCCGGACTGGAGCCCGGACGGGAAGTACGTCTCCTTCCTGGCCGCGCGCGACGGCGGCGAAGACGCAGGTGTGGGTGCTCGACCGCCGCGGCGGCGAGGCCTTCCCGCTCACGGACGTGAAGCAGGGCGTGGGCGGCTACGACTGGAGCCCGGACGGCACGCGGCTGCTGCTGTCGATCCGCGATCCCGACCCGAAGGAGGACGCGGACAAGGAGGAGAACGCCGCCACGAAGGCGGTGGCGGACCCGTGGGTGATCGACCGCCTCGAGTTCAAGCGGGACGGCGTGGGCTACCTCACGGGCGACCGGCACACGCACCTGTACGTCTTCGACGTGGCGACCAAGGCGCTCCGTCAGCTCACCACGGGCCGCTGGGACGAGGGGCAGGCGGCGTGGAGCCCGGACGGGACGAAGGTCGCGTTCTCGTCGACGCGCACGGAGGACCCCGACGCCGAGCCCAACTCGGAGATCTGGGTGGTCGACGCGGGCCTGACCGAGCCGACGGACGCGCCGACGCGGCTCACGAACAACCCGGGCTCGGACGGCCAGCCGGCGTGGAGCCCGGACGGGCGCACGCTCGCCTACGTGACCAGCACGGACGTGGACGCGATCTGGTACGCGACGTCGTACCTGGCGGTGATGCCGGCCACGGGCGGCACGCCGCGCCTCCTCACCGAATCGCTCGACCGCAACCCGTCCTCCCCGCGCTTCAGCGACGACGGCCGCTGGATCTGGTTCGGCCTGGAGGACTCGGCCGAGGACCACGTGGTGCGCATCCACCCCGACGGCTCGGGGCTCGAGCGGCCGGTGTCCGGGCCGATCTCCGCGGGCGGCTTCGACTGGGCGGGCGGCACCTTCGCCGTGCAGGTGGGCACGCTCGACCGCCCGGCCGAGATCCACCGCGTGGACGGCGTCGGCACCAGCGCCGTCGCCAAGGGTGGCACGAAGCTCGTGCGCCTGACGCACGCCAACGACGCGTGGATGGAGGAGATCGCCTTCGGGAACACGAAGAACGTCCACTTCACGAGCGCGGACGGGACGGAGATCGAGGGCTTCGTCTGCTTCCCGCCGGACTACCGGGAGGGTGAGCGCCGGCCCGTGCTGCTGCGCATCCACGGCGGGCCCGTCTCGCAGTTCAGCCACGCCTTCAACTTCGAGGCGCAGCTCTTCGCCGCGGACGGATACGTGGTGGTCTACACGAACCCGCGCGGCTCGTCGGGCTACGGGCAGGCGTTCAGCGAGGCCATCTTCGCCGACTGGGGCAACAAGGACTTCCAGGACGTGATGGCGGGCGTCGACTACGTGGTCGACCAGGGCTGGGGCGACCCCGACCACATGGGCGTGGGCGGATGGTCGTACGGCGGGATCCTCACCGACTACGTGATCACGCAGACGCACCGCTTCAAGGGCGCGATCAGCGGCGCGAGCGAGGTGCTGTACGTCGCCAACTACGGCCACGACCACTACCAGTGGTACTGGGAGCACGAGCTGGGCCTGCCGTGGGAGGGCGACAACCGCGCCAACTGGGAGCGCATCAGCCCCTTCAACAAGGCCCACCTGATCGACACGCCCACGCTCGTCATGGGCGGCGAGAAGGACTGGAACGTGCCCATCCAGAACGGCGAGCAGCTCTACCAGGTGCTGCGCCGGCGGGGCGTGCCCACCGAGCTGGTCGTGTATCCGGGACAGGGGCACGGCATCGCCGTGCCCTCCTACCAGAAGGACCGCTACGAGCGCTACCTGGCGTGGTACGGGAAGTGGGTGAAGGGGGAGAGCAAGCCGGTGACGTGAAGCGGCGATGAACGTCGAGCCCGTCGCGGTCGCGTTCGGCATCGCCGCCGTGTACCTCGCGGTACGGGAGAAGGTCTGGGCGTGGCCGACGTCGCTCGTGCAGGTCCTGCTCTACTCGGTGATCTTCTCCCGCGAGCGGCTCTACGCGCAGGCGGGGCTGCAGCTCGTGTACGCCGGCATCGCGCTGTACGGATGGTACCACTGGAGGTTCGGCGGGACGGGACGAGCGCCTCTACCTGTCACACGGACGCCTCGGCTCGAGCGTGCGGTCCTGCCACTGCTCGCGGTCGCCCTCACGGCGGCGATCGGCGGGCTGCTCGCCCGGCACACGGACGCGGCGCTGCCATGGCTGGACGCGGGCCTCACGGCGTGTAGCCTGTGCGCCCAGTACATGATGAGCCGGAAGTACCTCGAGAACTGGGCCGTATGGGTGTGCCTGGACGTGGTGTACGTCTCGCTGTGGGTGAGCCGCGGCCTCCTTCTCACCGCCTTCCTCTACGCCGCGTTCCTCCTGCTGTCGGCGCGCGGGCACATCGAGTGGAGGCGGTCGTGGAAGGCGAGCGCGGACGGGGCGGCTCACGCGTAAGCCGCGCGCACCTACTGCACGATCACGGCTGACCCGTCCGGCGTGCGGCGCTCGAGGAACGCCTCCGGCGTCACCATCGCCAGGCGACGGAACTCACGGATGAGGTGCGACTGGTCGGCATAGCCGAAGCGCGCGGCCACGCGCGACCACGGCACCTCGTCGCGGCCCCGACAGGCGTCGATCACGCCCTGGAATCGCTCGACGCGCGCGTACACCTTCGGCGTCAGCCCCACGGTGCGTCGGAACTGCGTCACCAGGTGGCGGTGGCTGAGCCCCAGACGCTGGCACGCCTCCGCGACCGGCGTTCCCCAGCTCCGTCCGCGCAGGATGTCGATCGCGCGCCGCACGGTCGCGAAGTACGGATGCACCGCGCGCCGTCGCTCCAACAACCACGCCTCGAGCGCACGGCAGCGCGCCTCGTCGCTGCCGCCCTCGCGGACGCGAGCCCACAGCGCCTCCGCCGCGGGCAGGCCGAGGAGGTCGGAGAGCTCCACCACCTGGTCGGTGAGCACGTCCATCGGGAGATCGAAGAAGGCGTGTGCGCCGCCGGGCCGGAAGCGCACGGCCACGTGGTCCGCCCCGCTGGGTGACGCATGCACCAGGCGCTGGTCCTGGATGCCGGCGAGCCACGCGCGGGCGTACATGTCGTCGGCCTGCCGCTCGCCGTACGCGACCACGTGCTGGGGCGGCCCGAGGTTGACCATCAGCTCGGTCGCGCCGTTCGGCAGGACGGATTCGACGTGGAAGTGCGCGACGCCGCGCACGCCCCAGAGCGTCTCCACGAAAGGGGCGAGCGCCGGCGCGGGCTCGTGCGCGAAGAAGACGAAGCCCGACATGGCCGCGGCTACGGGTCCCGGCCGGCGAGGACCGCCGGCGCCCACCGGCCCGCCCGCTCGTCGGCGGCGCTCGTCACGAGCGGCTCCACCGTGCCGCCGTCGGCCGGCACCACGAGGAGGTCGAAGCGGGTCTCGCCGAACGGCGCGCCGGTGAAGAGGATCCACCGCCCGTCGGGCGACCAGGTGGGGTAGTGGTGCTGCCCGCCGGACGTGAGGAAGCGGAGGCCGCTCCCGTCCGCGGACACGGTCGCGATGCGCGACGCCTCACCGTCCTGGGCGGCGAAGGCGATCTTCGTGCCGTCCGGGCTGTAGCGGCCGCCCCCGTCCGCGCCGGCGCGCTCGAGGAGCACCCGCTCCTCCCCCGTCTCCACGGCCAGCACGCGCAGGTCGGTGTCGTCGCCGTCCACGGGACGCGGGAAGAGGACGGAGCGTCCGTCCGGCGCCCACGTTCCGGAGTAGGTCGAGGGCACCGGGTCGCGCGTCAGCCGCCGGGGGTTGGCCCCGTCCGCGTCCATGACCCAGAGGTTCCCCGCCAACTCGCCGTTCGGCCCCCACGGCACGCCCCGGTTCGAGAAGAAGAGGATGCGCCCGCCGTCGGGCGACCACTCCGGGAGGAGGTCCTCGGCCTCGTGGCGGCTCACGTTCACCGGGTCCGAGCCATCCGCGTTCGCCACGTAGATCTCGCGGTTGCCGTCGCGCAGCGTCTGGAAGACCAGGCGTGTGCCGTCGGGCGAGAAGCTCCCCCAGTGGTCCTGGCCGGCATGCGCCGTCAGGTTCACCGGCCGGCCGTCCCTGCCGCGGCGCACGAAGAGGTCCGCGTCCCCTTCGGGCGACGCCATGTAGAGGACGGTCGCGGTGTCGGGAAGCCATGTGGCCGCGACACCGCGGGGCGTGGCGTCCCCACCGCCTCCGCCGCACGCCGACGCAGCCGTGGCCGCGATCAGCAAGACCCCACCACGCACATGCATCTCAGTGCCACGCGCCCAGGATGAGCCCCATCACGGTGAACGCCACGGCGTGGTAGCCGGCGTTGATCGCCCAATGGACGAAGGAGCGCTGCTCGAAGAGGTAGACGACGCCGAGCGCGGGCGCGATCCAGAAGACCCCGACCGCCGCCCCGGCCGCGACCGCGAAGCCGACGGTCGCCTCGGCGCCGATGAACATCGCCAGCACGGCGGCCGCGATGAGCTGGAGAACGAACGACAGGCCGAAGACCTTGCCCATGTTCGCCTGCGCCGCCTTCTCCTTCGTGATGCCGGTCGCGCGCATCCAGGCCTTGCCGAACACGGGGCCGTACCAGAGGCCTCCGATGACGAAGCTGCTCACGGCGGCGGCCGCGACGGCCAGCCAGTTCAGGGTACTCGTGTCCATGGGGTCTCCTCCTGGTGGCGTGGTGGCCCGGAAGCGCGTCGGTGCGCTCCGTACGCTCCGGCATCGAGGTTAGCGCTGCCCTCGGCGGCGCGATTGGACGTTTCTGACCGGCCGGTGGCCGGGTGCTCAGCCCACCTCCGGGCCCAGCACGGCGAGCAGGGCGGAGACGATGTGCCCGAGCGGCGGCGCGCCGACCACGCGCGTCCCGTCGCGGTACACGCGACAGCGCGGGCCCCCCGCCTCCTCCCGGCGGGCCCACGGGTGCGGGCCGGGCGCCACGTCCTTCCCGTTCACGAGCACGGTGGGCGAGCCGTAGCCCCGGTGGATCTCGGGGCAGGTGGGGTCGCCCGAGCTCCACTCGGTCCACACCGCGGGGGCACCGACCTCCTGGAGGGCACGGGTCAACATGGACCGCGCCCTGTCCACGTTGGGACAGCCGGGATCGTAGACGAGCTCGACGTGCAGCCGCAGGGCCAGAAGACCTCCCGCTCCGTGGGGACGGCGTATCGCGCGCAGGATAGCACACATGGGCGCCTCGCGCCTATCCTTGGGCGAACAAGGGTGGATGCGCAAAGGATTTTCCGGGAAGCGAGGGACGCGATGCGTGGAGCGGGGCGGCTGGAGGCGATCTGGGTCAAGCGGATGGCGAAGGGCCCGATGGACCCGGCGGACACGGCGACGCTCGTGACCGATCGGGGCATCGTCGGCAACGCCGACCAGGGCGGGACGCGGCAGGTCACGGTCATCGAGCGCGAGGTGTTCGACCGCATCCGCGGGGTGCTGCCGGACGCGCGTCCGATCATGCGGCGCGCGAACCTCATGGTCAGCGGCATCCGCCTGGAGGCGTCGCGCGGCCATACGCTCACGGTCGGCGACGTGCGCATCCTCCTGAACGGCGAGACCCGTCCGTGCCACCGGATGGACGAGCAGTGCGAGGGGCTGCGTGCGGCGCTGGGCGAGGGTTGGGGCGGGGGCGCGTTCGGCACGGTCCTCGACGACGGCGAGGTGCACGTGGGCGACGCGGTGTCGATCGAGCCTCCGGCCGATCGTCCCCAGGGGTGAGCGCGGCGGACGCCGCACGTTCCGGTAACCCCGAAGGAGGAGGAGCATCATGTCCCGGTTCATCGTCCTGGTTCGAGACACCCCTGGTCAGTTCGACGACCTGAGCCCCGAAGAGATGCAGCAGCTCGTCCAGCGCTACCACGCCTGGGGAACGCAGCTCGCCGCCCGGGGACGGCTGGTGCTCTCGCACAAGCTGCGCGACGACGCCGGCCGGGTGGTGCGCGCCGCCGCCGCCGGCGGCATGAGCGTGACCGACGGCCCCTTCGCCGAGGGGAAGGAGGTGGTCGGGGGCTTCTGGATCATCCAGGCCGACGACTTCGAGGACGCCGTCGACACGATCTCGACCCACCCGCACCTCGCCAACGGCACGCTCGAGATCCGCGAGATCGAGAACCTCGACGACCTGTGACGGTCGGGCCCCTGGTCGAGCATCTCTTCCGGCGCTCGGCCGGACGCCTGGTGTCGTCGCTGACCCGGGCGCTCGGCAGCCACGAGCTCGACCTGGCCGAGGAGGTCGTGCAGGACGCCCTGGTGCGGGCCCTCCAGCTGTGGCCGTACCGGGGCGTTCCGCGCGACCCCGAGGCGTGGCTGTACCGGGTCGCGCGCAACCGCGCGCTGGACGTCCTGCGCCGACGCGGCCGCGTCGAGGAGAGCACCGCGCCGGAGCGCCTGGCGGCGCTCGCGCCGCCGACCGGGGGTGGGAGGGAGGCGGGGGACGACGAGCTGGCGATGGTCTTCATGTGCTGCCACCCCGCGCTGGCGTTCGACGCGCGCGTCGCGCTGACGCTGCGCACCGTGGGCGGGCTGTCCACCGACGAGATCGCGGCGGCCTTCCTGACGACCCGTGCGACGGTACAGCAGCGCATCGTACGCGCCAAGCGTACGATCGCCCGGCGCGGGCTCGCCCTCGAGCTACCGGTGGACGGGCTGCCGGCCGACCGTCGCGAGAGCGTGCTGGCCGTGCTCTACCTCCTGTTCAACGAGGGCTACGCGGCCACGGAGGGCGACGCGCTGGTGCGGGCCGAGCTGTGCGGAGAGGCCATCCGGCTCGCGCGGCTCCTCGCGGACCACCCCGAGCTGGGGGGCCCCGAGGTCGACGCCTTCCTCGCGCTCCTGCTCTTCCAGGCGAGCCGGCTGGACGCGCGCACGGGCGTGGACGGCGCGCTGGTCCTCCTGCAGGACCAGGACCGGACGCGGTGGGACCACGCCGCCATCGTGGAGGGATTCCGCCGGCTGGAGCGCGCGACCTCCGCGACCCGCCTGACACGCTGGCACCTGGAGGCGGGCATCGCGTCGGGACACGCGGCCGCCCCGTCGTGGGAGGCTACCGACTGGGTGCGCATCCTCGACCTCTACGATCTGCTCGCGGAGCTCGCCCCCTCCCCCGTGGTCGCGCTCAACCGCGCGGTCGCGCTGGCGATGGCGCGCGGACCGGAGGCGGGGCTGGCCGCCCTGGACGGGATCGACCGCGCGGAGCTGCTCCGGCTCGTACCTCCTCCCCGCCGCGCGCGGCCACCTGCTCGCGCTGGCCGGTCGACCGGCGGAAGCGGCCGTCGAGGTGCGGCGGGCGCTGCTGGCGTGCCGGAGCGGACCGGTGCGCACCTACCTGGAGCGGCGCATCGAGGCGTTGGACGCAGAGGCGGTCGAGACCCGTTGAGCGCGCCCGCAGGCGACCGGCCGGAGAGCGTCAGCCCCGGACGACCTCGTCGAGCGCGTCCATCGCGCCGACGAGCTGCTGGTCGGTGAGGTAGGGCGCCGGGCCGAAGCGGAGGTAGGCGCCGCGCGCGTCCGTGTAGACGCCGCGCTCGCGGAGCGCGGCCGAGAGCCGACCGGCCCGCGGCGCCTTGAGCGCGAGGAAGCCGCCCCGGTCCTCCATGCGCACGGTGTCGTCGAGCGCGACCACGGAAGGGAGGAGATCCAGCGAGCGGAAGACGTCCGCCAGCAGCCTGACCTGATGCTCGGAGACCTCGCGCAGGAAGCCGGGCCCGAGCCCTTGCTCCACGAAGAAGTCCATCACGGCGGCGGCGCGGTAGTGGGACGTGGGGTCGTAGGTGGCGCCGGCGAAGCGTGCTCCGCCCTTTCCGTACGCCACCGCCTCGTCGCCCCCCATCTCGGCGCGGTCGGCGAACTCGCTGTACCAACCGGTCACCACCGGGCGCATCCGGCAGTCCGGAGGCGTGCGCAGGAAGCAGTTCCCCTCGCCGAGCTGCAGGTACTTGTAGCCGCCACCGACCACGAAGGCGCCCTCGAGGCCGTGGTCCGCGAGGCGGAAGGGGATGGCGCCGAGCGCGTGGTAGGCGTCCACCAGCAGCTCGGCGCCGTGCCGTGCGCACGCCTGGGCCACATGGGAGAGGCCCGGCACGCAGTGGCCGCGCTCGAAGAAGACGGCGGACGCGAGGACGGCCGCGGTGCGTCCGTCGACCGCACGCGCCAGACGCTCGGCCACGCCCCAGGCGGGGTAGCCCGGCACCTTGATCACCTCGACCACGCCCTCTTCCGCCAGGCGGTCGAGCTGGCGGCGGATCGAGTGGAACTCCGCGTCCGTCGTGACCAGGCGCGGCCGCTCCCTCAGGGGAAGCGCGGACAGGAAGCGCACCACGAGCGCGTGGGTGTTCGTGGCGAGCGCGATCGAGCCGTCCGTGTCACCGAGCCACGCCGCGAAGCCCCGACCCACGCGCTCCTGCTTCTCGAGGGCGGCGCCCCACTTGTCGTCGACCAGCTCGGCGGCGGCGAGCCACGCCTGCTGCTGCGCCTCGAAGCCCACGTCCGGCCAGGCTTGGTGGGAGTGGCCGGTCAGGAGGGCCCGCTCCGACACGCGGAAGCGGGCGTAGTGCGGCGCCAGGGCGTTCCCGGGGCCGTACAGCATCTGGGGAACCAGACGATCGGGCGCTTGGAGAGGGCATGGACACGCGGCGGTCAGAGCTGGGTCCGGATCTCCCAGAGATCGGGAAAGGCGGGCTGGTCGAGCGTCGTGTGCAGGTACTTCGATCCCGCGGAGCCTCCGGTACCCCGCTTCGCTCCGATGGTGCGCTCGACCATCTTCACGTGCCGATAGCGCCACTCCATGATGCCCTCGTCCAGGTCGACCAGGCGCTCGCACAGCTCGGAGCTCCCGGGGTTGGTGCGGTAGATGTCCACGAGGATCGCCTGCACCTCCGTGGAAGCCTCGATCGGCGCCGTCACGTCCCGCTCGAGCTGCGCGGCCGGCACCGGATGGCCCTCGCGCGCGAGGTAGCGGAGGAAGGCGTCCCACAGGGTCGGCTCGTGCCAGCGACGTTCCAGCTCGGCGCGCGCGCGCGTCCCCTCGGGAAAGCGCTCCAGGGAGGCGCGCAGCTTCTTGCCGAGCATGAACTCGAGCGCGCGGAACTGGTCCGACTGGAAGCCGCTCGCGCTCTCCAGCCGCTCGCGGAAGGTGAGGAACTCCGCCGGCGTCATCGTCTCGAGGATGTCGAGCTGCGCGACCAGCACCTTCAGGATCGTGAGGATGCGCTTGAGCGTATGCTGCGCCCGGTGCGCGTCGTCGTCGGAGAAGAGGCGCTTGCAGTAGTCGACCTCGTGCAGGATCTCCTTGAACCAGAGCTCGTACACCTGGTGGATGACGATGAAGAGCATCTCATCGTGCTCACCCTCGCTCCGCCTCGACTGCAGCCCGAGCAGCTCGTCGAGCTTCAGGTAGGACGCGTAGGTGAGGGCCTCCTTCATGGGAGCGTCCTCACCGGATGCGCCGCGACAGGTTGCCGAACTGACGGTAGCCGCTCACGCGCCCCGCCTCGTCACGCTCGAAGACGATCTCCTCCCCGGGGTCGTCGGCGGCGCGGTCGTCGAAGACGTGGAGGAAGACGTCCCCCTCGACGTGCTTCAGGCGCATGATCGCACGGGCGGGACTGGTCGTGGGGAGGCTCATCAGGGCCAGCCCGCCCTTCCAGCGGATCGCGGCGGACTCCCCACCCCACGGCTGCTCCGAGTACGTGCCCAGGTAGGGCTCCAGGTCGGGAGCCGACCCGGTGCCCGCCGAAGGCACGGCGTCGGCAGTCGCCTTCGCCGAATCGCCCTTCGAGGCCCCGCGGATCGCCTCCGCCACCAGGTCGTACATCCCGTAGAGGTACGTCCCCGTGTTCACCATCGCGTTGGCCAGGAACACGAGGCCGATGCCGTCTTCCCGTTGGATGGCGATCTGCGTGCGGTATCCGGGACAGCTCCCTCCGTGCCCGACGAACGTCTTGTCGTTGCGCCTCGCCACGCTGAAGCCGAGGCCCCAGAAGGTGTTCCACGCGGGGTCGACGTAGTGGACCCGCTGCATCTCCTCCAGCGTGGTGGCCTTCAGGACCTCCTCGCCGCCGCCCTCGAGCAGGCGGAGTTGCCACCGAAGGAACTTCGCGAGGTCCTCGGCGGTCGAGGCGAAGCCCGCCGCGGGCGCGATCCCCTTCGCCTGGAAGAAGGGGGTGGGCTCGCGCGTGCCGTCGCGCGTGAGCGAGGAATAGCCCTGCGCCAACTGGCCGCCCCGATGCTGCTCGGGGATCTCCGGGTACGTGTTCGTGAGTCCGAGCGGGGTGAGCACGTGCTGGCGCACGTACCGATCGTAGGGCATCCCGGAGCGCTCGCGCACGATCTCCCCCGCGAGCGTCAGCCCGAGGTTCGAATACTGGAAGTGCTTCCACGCCGGGTAGAGCGTCTCCTGGTTCTTCAACCCCGCGATGATCTCTTCGCGTGTCGGGAAGGGGAAGTCCGGGGCGCTCCAGTACGGCTGGTCCGACTCACGCGGCAGCCCCGCCGAGTGCGTGAGGATGCCCTCGACCGAGACGGGCGCGGATCCCTCGAACTGCTGGTGCAGCGTGAACCAGGGGAGGTGCTTCGCGACGGGGTCGCGCAGGTCGACGACGCCCTGGTCGCGGAGCTGCATGAGCGAGACGCTCGTGAAGAGCTTCGAGATCGAGCAGATGCTGTAGAGCGTGGTGGGGGTCGCCGGCACGTTCGTGTCGGGGTGGGCCATGCCGTAGGCCCCGCTCCACACCAGCTCCTGGTCGTGGACGATCGCCGCGCTCACCGAGGGGATCTGGTCGTAGGCGCGCTGGGCCTCGAGCCACACCTCGACCGCCGCGACGGCCTCGGCCACCCTCGGGTTCGCGGCGACCTGGGCGACCGCCGCGCCCGGGAGGACGAGGAGGGCGACGACCGCGAGGGGGCGGGCTCGTGACGTGGACATGCTCCCTCCTGGAGATCGCGGGCATGGACCGGGATCGCCCAAGATGGGGTGAGCCCCGCGGCCTCGCTACGCCACCCGCGCCCTCGGCGACTCGGGCGTCCTGGGTGTGTCCACGAACCACACGCGGTGGGCCGGTCGCGCGCTCGGCACCCCGTAGCGCGGGTCTCCCGCCGCGGCGACGGCGGCCTCCACCAGTTCCGTGAGCTCGACCTGGTCGGGATCCGCCGACATCCTCGGCGCCACGGAGGCCACCACCATCTCGGGGCGCACGAGCCGGATGTGCTCGACCAGGCGCTGTACGATCAGGCCCGGGTCGACCTCGTCCAGGCTGCGGGCGCCGAACCCGAGGAGGAAGGTCTCGCGCACGCCGGCTTCGAGCGTCGCGCGTCGTACGCGGCCCAACTCGTCCTCCCCCATCGTCGCCAGGACGAGCACCGTTTCCGCCCCCTGCGCCGCGTAGTCCGCCAGCGGCCCGTCGGCGGCCAGCGCGGTCTCGTCCGCGCGAGCCATCACCGCCATCAGCTTGAGTCCCTTCATGGTCGTCCCCTCCCCCCATCCCGTTGTGTCCTTCGTGGAGGGATACCGGAAGGGGAGAGGGTGCGGCTCAGGCGCTCGGCCCTACTCCGATCGGATCGCGGCGGTAGGGTCGATGCGTGCGATCCGGCGCGCCGGGAGGTACGTCGCGAGCAGCGCGGCGGCGGCCATCGCGAGGACCGCCACGCCCAGCGAGAGCGGGTCGAGCGGCTCCACGCCGAAGAGCACCGCGCGCGCTCCGCGGGCCGCGAGATACCCCGCGCCCAGGCCCGCCCCGACGCCCAGCACGACCATGGGGACGGCATGGGCGATGATCTCCCGCGTGAGTCGGTCGGGCGAGGCGCCGAGCGCGAGGCGCACGCCCATCTCGGCCGTGCGCGTGCGCACGGCGTACGCGACCACGCCGAAGACCCCGACGCCCGCGAGGAGGAGGGCGAGCGCCGCCAGGCCGGAGACGAGCGTGCGCACCGCGCGGGGGATCGCGACCCACTGCGCGACGACGTCGCTCATGGCGAAGATCCTCGCGATCGGCTGCGAGGGATCGACCGACCAGATCGCCTCGCGCACGGCCTCGACCACCGCCATGGGGCTGCCCGACGCGGTGCGCACGTACATCCCGACCGTGCCGCGCGGATCCCCCTGGTTCGGCACGTAGAGCATCGGCGGCGCGGGCGAGGCCGGGCCGAGGGAGCGCACGTCCGCCACGACGCCGACGATCTCCAGGTTCTGGTAGTGGTCGTTCCCCGTGTTGAAGAAGCGTCCGATCGCGTGGCCGTCCGGGTAGTGCTTCCGGGCGAAGCTCTCGTTCACGACGGCGGCCCGGGGCGTACCCTCGAAATCGGCGAAGGCGAAGCTCCTCCCCTCCACCACCTTCATCCCCGCGGTCTCGAACACGCCCTCCGTGACGCGCCGCCATTCCTCACGGACGTGCTCGGTGGGCTGGAGCTCCCGGTCGAGGAACTCGATGCCCTCGAAGTCGTCCTCGCCCTCGAAGGGGATGTAGTCGATGACCGCCGCCGACGTCACACCGGGCACCTCCTCCACCGCCTGCACCACCTGCCGGTAGTAGGAGACCATCTCCGGGGCCGGCATGCCCCACGCGTCGCCGAACCAGAGCGTGAGCAGCCCCTCGTCGCGCAGGCCCACGTCGGTACCGAGCAGCTTCTCCGCGCTGCGTGTGGTGAGCCCGGCACCGACGAGGAGCACGGTGGCCAGCGCCAGCTCCGCGGCGACGAGCCAACGGATGCCACGAACGCCCCGGCTGCGGCCGCCCCAGGCCGCCCTGCGGCGCCGCACGGCCGCGGCCAACCCCGGCGCGGTGAGCGCGAGCGCGCCCAGCACGGCCATCGCGGCCGTAACGACCGCCACGCCCGGGTCGAGCACCGCCGCGCAGCACCGGCACCCGGGAAGCGGATTCCGGGATGGGGACGTACAGCGGCAGGAGGTCGCGCACGCGGGCCAGGAGCGGGCCCGCGAGCGCGAGGCCGAGCGCGGTGCCCGCAACCGCCAGCGCCGAGCGCCTCGAGCACGAGCACGCGGGCGACGCGCAGCGGGCCCGCGCCCAGGGCCAGGCGCACGCTCAGCTCGTCCGCGCGCCCGAGCGTGCGGATGCGGAAGAGCGTCGCCAGGTTCACGAGCGCGATGAGCAGGACGAGGGTCACGGCCGCCCGACACCGTCCACAGGATCGGGCGCACCGCGAGCACGGCCGCTTCGTGCAGCGGCTCGGCCAGCACGCTCCAGTTGCGGAAGGTGCCCGTGCGCTCGGTCACGCGCGCCATCGCCGCCGGACAGGTCCCGGGTCACGTCGGCCGCCGTGGCGCCCGGCTTCAGGCGGCCCACGGCGTTGTAGTGGATGTGCTCGCGGCTCTCCGCGGCCAGCTCGTCGTCGTGCAGCGGGAGCCAGAGCGGCGTCGGCGCGACGAACTCGAAGCCCTCGGGGAGGACGCCGATGATCGTGCGCGGCGTCCCCTCGATCGAGATCGACCGTCCGACCCACGACGGGTCGGCGTCCAGCCGGTCCCGGAAGAACGACCAGGAGACGAGGACGCTCGCCTGGCCGCCCGACTCGCGGTCGCGCTCGTCGAAGACGCGGCCCAGCGCGGCGCTTCACGGGCACCACGCGGAAGAAGTCGGCGGAGACGGACGTCTCGTCGATCACCTCGGGGTGCTCGCCCGACGTGAGCGCGGTCAGGTCCATGTGGATGGCGGCCATCGCCTCGAGCGAAGTGGTCTCGCGCGCCATGTCGAGGTAGGTCGGCCCGGAGATCACGTCGCGGAGCTGCCCGTCGACCGTGTTGCTCCCCCAGATCACCACCACCCGGTCGGCGTCCGGGTAGGTCGGCTTCGCCAGCAGCGTGCCGCGCACGTAGCCGAACACCGAGGCGTTCACGGCGACGGCTCCCGCCAGCACGACCACGGCAGTGAGCGCGTAGCCCGGGCTGCGGCGCAGCGTGCGCAGCACGAAGCGCAGGTCGATTCCCCATCCGCCGGACGGTCCCATGATCCCCTTCCTCGTCATCGTCGTCGTCATCATCGTCGTCCACATGCCGAGCGCCGCGCCCACGAGGTCGATCGCGACCTCCGCGTGCAGGAGCCAACGCCCCAGGCGACGCTCGGGCGCGGTGGCGTAGCGGTGCCGGACCACCTCCCACATCTCCGCCCCGTAGGCCCGGCGATGCGCCGCCGGGTACAGGCGCAGGAGAAGCCGCAGGAAGCGCGGAGGCTCCCTCACCGCTTCTCTCCGAGGAGATCCAGGTCGCGGGCCATCTCGAGCAGGCCGGCCTGCCGCTCCGCCTCGGCCCGCAGCACGGCTCGCCCCAGCTCCGTCACGCCGTAGAGCTTGCGGGGCGCGCCCACCCCCGCGGGGTTCGCCCGCTCCTCGATCGGCTCCACCAGCCCGTCCGCGACGAGCTGCGCGATCATGCGGTAGAGCGAGCCGGCGTTGAGGCGGATCGTCCCGTTCGAGCGAGCCTCGAGGCGCTCCAGGAGCTCCACGCCGTACGTGGGCTCCTGCGCCAGGAGGAGGAGGGTGAGGTGGTGCGCGGCCTTGAGCGGAAGGTGCGCGGGGGTGGTGTCGGGGGCTTGGGCATGGCGCCTCGGATTAGTTTTATGCGTCTTGCATATTAGTCCAGGGACCGCGGAAGGGCAAGGCGGCCGGGGCACTCGCTGCGCCTCCCGCGTGCGGGAGGTAGGTTGCGGCCGATCGACCTCGTCCCCCACGCAGCCGGAGTCCCCATGGCGCGTCGCCCCGGTCACGCAGCCGCCCCGTCCTTCCACGCCGTTCGACGTGCGCTCCTCGCCGCCGCGTGCCTGGTCGTCCCCCACGCCGCCGCGGCCCAGGCCGCGCCCCTCGCCGGCCTCGACCGCTACCATCGAGTCGGCCATGAAGGAGTGGGCGGTACCCGGGCTCGCGATCGCCGTCGTGAAGGGCGACTCGGTGATCTTCGCGAAGGGATACGGCGTGCGGGAGCTGGGGAAGCCGGGCGCCGTCGACGCGAACACGCTCTTCGCGATCGCCTCGACGTCGAAGGCGTTCACCGCGGCCTCGCTCGGCATGCTCGTCGACGAGGGGAAGCTCTCGTGGGACGATCCGGTCACGAAGTTCCTCCCCGGGTTCGAGGTCGCCGACCCGTACGTCACGCGGGAGATGACGGTGCGCGACCTGCTCACGCACCGCGCCGGCCTCGCGCGCGACGACAACCTGTGGATCGCGGCGCCCTTCGACCGCGAGCAGATCCTCCGCCATCTCCGCTGGCTGCCGCAGGCGTCGAGCTTCCGGTCGCAGTACGGCTACAACAACCTGATGTTCGTCACCGCCGGCGAGGTGGTGGGGCGCGCTTCCGGGATGGGGTGGGACGACTTCGTCCAGCAGAGGATCTTCGACCCGCTCGGGATGACGCGTAGCACGACGCGCGCGGCCGTCGTCGAGCAACGCGACGACGTGTCGTCGTCGCACGACGAGATCGACGGGGGGATCCAGGTGGTGCCGCGGCGGAACTACGACAACATCGGCGGGGCCGGGGCGATCTGGTCGAGCGTGCGCGACATGGGGCAGTGGCTGCGCATGCAGATCGCCGGGGGCACGTACGGCGGACATCGCCTGCTCTCGGACTCGGTGATCGCCGAGATGCGTACGCCGCAGACGATCATCCGCCTCGACAGCGTGGACGCGCGCATGTTCCCGGACACGCACTTCAAGGCGTACGGCTTCGGGTGGAACGTGCAGGACTACCGCGGGCGCGTGCTCGTGCACCACTCCGGGTCGATCAACTACACGCGCACGCAGATCGGCTTCATCCCGTCGGAGGGGATCGGCGTGGTGGCGATCGCCAACCTGTCGAGCAGCAACCTCCAGCTCGCGCTGATGTACCGCGTGCTCGACGCCCTCCTGGGCGCGCCGGCCACGGACTGGAACGCGGAGTACCTGGAGCTGGCGAAGCGGAGCCGGGCGCGGGCGGCGGAGCGCGCCGAGGTGCTGGCGGCGTCCCGGCTCGAGGGAACGTCGCCCTCGTCCCGCTCCACGAGCTACGCGGGGACGTACGAGAGCGACCTGTGGGGAGAGCTGAGCGTGACGCAGGAGAGCGGCCATCTCGTGATCCACTACTCCCCGGACTTCGTCGCCGACCTCGAGCACTGGCACCACGACATCTTCCGGGGGACGTGGCGTCGGGCGGGCGACGGGCGCTCGTTCGTGACGTTCACGCTCGACGAGCGCGCCCACATCACGGGCGTGGAGGTGGAGGACCTGGGGACGTTCCGGCACACCGGAGCGCGCGGGGGGCTGAAGACCGCCCGGGGAGACGCGCGGCGCGACGACGAGCGTCGCCTACTCCCCGCCGAAGTGGAACTCGAAGCGCGGCGTGTAGCGCTCGACCGAGCGGTACTGGGGCGGCCACGGCAGCTCCCACCCCTGCATGGCGGCCGCGTGGCGCGTCCAGTACGGATCGAAGAGGTGCGCGCGGGCCAGGAGGCAGAGGTCCGCCCGGCCGGCCGCCACGATCGTGTTGACGTCCATCCAGCTCGACACGTTGCCGACCGCCATCGTGGCGATGTCCACCTCGTGGCGCACGCGATCGGCGAAGGGCGTCTGGAAGAGCCTGCCGTAGACGGGCTTCTGGTACGGCACGGTCTGCCCGGCCGAGACGTCGATTGCGTCGCAGCCGTGCGCGGCGAGCATGCCCGCCACCCGCACCGTGTCCTCGGGCTGCATGCCGCCGGGCGCCCAGTCCACCGCGCTGACGCGTACGCTCATGGGCCGCTCGTCGGGCCACGCGGCGCGGCACGCGTCGAACACCTCGAGCGGGAAGCGCATGCGGTTCTCGAGCGAGCCGCCGTGCTCGTCCGTGCGCCGGTTCGTGAGCGGCGAGATGAACGAGGCGAGGAGGTAGCCGTGCGCCATGTGGATCTCGAGGAGATCGAACCCGGCCTCGAGCGCGTACCCGGTGGCGCGCACGTAATCCGCCACGACCTCGTCCATGTCGCGACGCGTTGAGCGCGCGCGGCGTCTGGCTGCGGTCCGCGAAGTAGGGGATCGGCGAGGCGGACACGATCTCCCACGCCTCCTTCTCCGGGAGGGGCTCGGCGTCGCCCTCCCAGAGGAACTTCGTCGCGGCCTTGCGGCCCGCGTGCCCGAGCTGCACGGCGATCTTCGCGTCGGTGGAGCCGTGCACGAAGTCGACCACGCGCTTCCAGGCCGCGGCGTG
Organism: uncultured Gemmatimonadales bacterium; assembly: GCA_963823035.1. Lineage (GTDB taxonomy): Bacteria > Gemmatimonadota > Gemmatimonadetes > Longimicrobiales > Gaopeijiaceae > SZUA-318. Next base: position 16,912 of record CAWGKG010000009.1, on the reverse strand, counting down.
CACGGGGGCGTACAGGCCGGCGCACCCGGTGCTGATGCGCGCCTCGGGGGAGACGTCGGTCATCTCCGCGTAGACCAGCCCCGCCCCACCCACCGCGCGGCTGCCGAGGTGTTGGACGTGCCAGTCGCCCACGGTGCCGTCCTCGGCGCAGTACTGGCACATGGGTGACACGACCACGCGGTTGGGCACGACCAGGTCGCGGAGGCGGAAGGGCGTGAACATGGGAGGCGGGAGCGGGCGGCGCGGCACCGGCACCCGGCTCTGCTCGCTCCGCCCGCTCCGCGACCCAGGTGTCGACCTCCGCGGTGAAGGCCGGGTCGCGCACCTTCAGGTCGGCGTGCGTGATGCGCAGGCTGCGCGTGAGGAGGGTGAAGGCGAACTGGACGGGGTCGAGGTCCATGTAGCGCTCGGTGGCCTCGAACCACTCCAGGCTCGCCTGCGCGGCGCGCTGGAGCGACTCGACCTGGGGGCGGCGCTCGGCCTCGTAGGCGGCGAGGGCGCGGGCCAGGGGGTCGGCCGGTGGAGGCATGGCGTCGCCCGCCGCCTGGTGCGACCCCTTCTGGTGGGGGGAGCCTGATACGTCCCACTCCCGCATCACCGCGTCCCGCAGCGCGATCGCGTCCAGCATCGCCATGCGTGTCCCCGAGCCCACCGAGAAGTGCGCCGTGTGCACCGCGTCCCCGAGCAGCACCACGTTCCCGCTCCACCACCGCGCGCAGCGCACCGTCGGGAAGCTCCGCCACAGGGACCGGTTCCGCACGAGCGCATGGCCCTCCAGCTCCTCCGCGAAGAGCGCCTCGCAGTAGGCCGCCGTCTCCTCCTCGGTCGCTTCGTCCATCCCGGCGGCCCGCCAGGTCTCCTCCGTGCACTCCACGATGAACGTGCTCGCGCCGTGTTCCCCTCGCTCGTACTGGTACGCGTGCACCCGCCAGAGTCCGTGCTCGTTCTCGCGGAAGTAGAAGGTGAAGGCCGGGAAGGGCTTCGTCGTCCCCAACCACACGAAGCGGTTGGGGCGCCAGTCGAACGTCGGGCCGAAGTCGTCCTCGAGGAGCGCGCGCACGGTCGAGTTCACGCCGTCCGCCCCCACGATCAGGTCCGCGTCGCCCAGCGCGCCGAGGTCGGACAGCTCCGTCTCGTAGCGCACGTCGACGCCCACCGCGGCCGCCTGCTCCTGCAGGACGCGGAGCAGCGTGTGCCGGCCCATCCCCGCGAAGCCGTGCCCCGTCGAGCGGACCACGCGGCCACCGTAGTGCACGTCGATGTCGTCCCAGTGCACGAAGTGGTCGGTGATGGCCCGGTACGTCGTCTCGTCGGCGCTCTCCACCTGCGCGATCGTGGCGTCGCTGAACACGACGCCGAAGCCGAACGTGTCGTCCGCGCGGTTCCTCTCGAGCACCACGATCTCGTGCGCGGCATCGGCGCGCTTCATGAGGATCGCGAAGTACAGCCCGGCCGGACCGCCGCCGACGCACACGATCTTCAAGCGCGTGCCTCCTGCGTTTCCTTCGCGTCCGCGAGGATACGGCCCGCCACGATGAGGTGCTGGATCTCCGTGGTGCCCTCGTAGATGCGCAGCGCCCGCACCGACCGGTACAGGCGGTCGACCACGCTCGACGCCAGCACGCCCTTCCCGCCCAGGATCTGCACGGCCTGGTCGATCACGCGCTGCGCCGCCTCCGTGGCGTACGCCTTCGCCATCGCGGCCTCCAGCGTGATGCGCTCCGCCCCGTGGTCCTTCTCCCACGCCGCCCGGTAGACGAGCAGCCGCGCCGCGTCCAGCTCGATGGCCATGCGCCCGAGCTTCTCCTGCACGATCTGGAAGTCGGAGAGGGGCTTGCCGAACTGCACGCGCCCGAGCGCGTGGTCGAGGGCCTCGTCCAGGGCGCGGCGGGCCATGCCGCACGCGGCGGCGCCCACGGTCGGGCGGAGCTGGTCGAGCGTCGCCATCCCCAGCTTGAAGCCGGCGCCCACCTCGCCGATCACCGCCGACGCCGGCACCCGGCATCCCTCGAAGACCAGCTCACCGAGCGGATGCGCCGCGCTCATCACCTGCGCGCCCGCGAACGCGAGCCCGGGCGCGTCCGCCGGAACGAGGAAGGCGGTGATGCCCCGGCTCCCCCGTTCGGGGTCGGTCGACGCGAAGGTGACGTACCAGTCCGCGATCCCCGCGTTGCTGATGAGGCACTTGCGGCCGTCCAGCACCCAGGCGTCGCCGTCCCGCGTCGCGCGCGTCGTCAGGCTCGCCACGTCCGAGCCGGCTTCGGGCTCCGTGATCGCGAACGCGCCCATCGCGTCGCCGGCCAGGCCGCGCGCCACCCAGCGCTCCTTCTGCTCCTCGCTTCCGGCGAGGAGGAGCGGCGTGATTCCGAGCCCCTGGAGCGCCCACACCGCGTCCGCGAGGGGCGAGGCGGCCGCGACGGCCTCGCGAGCCAGGCAGCAGCCGCGCAGGTCGCGCGCGCCGATCGGCGCGAACACGCGGGCGGCACCCATCGCAGCCAGGAGGGCGCGCGCCTCCACCCTCCCGGCCGCGTCGCCCTCCGGCTCGGGACGCGGCGCCAGCGCGCTACGCGCGAACGCGGAGACCTCGGCCGCCCACGTCGCGTGCCGCTCGTCCAGGAGCGCGCGCACGCCGGCCGTGTCCACCGCCCTCACAGGAACTTCCGCCTCGCGCTTGGCCACGAAGGCGTCGTACGACTCGCGGAAGTCGGGGTGCATCATGAGCGCGGCCTGGATCTGCGCCTCCGCCTCGAGCGCGGAAGGCAGGTCCATCGCGGCCTCGCGCCCGAGCGCGTCCTTGGTGATCTCGATCGCGAAGGACGGGCCCTTCGACAGCTTGCGCGCCAGCTCCAGCGCGGCGGGCAGCGCCTCCCCGTCCGGCACCACCCGGTTGTAGAGCCCGATGCGGTGCGCCTCCTGCGCGCTGATGAAGTCGCCCGTCATGAGCAGCTCCGACGCCTTGGCGAGGCCCACGATGCGGGGGAGCATCCACGCCGCGCCCATGTCGGCCCCGGAGAGCCCGACGCGCGTGAACAGGTAGGCGATCTTCGCGGACTCGGCCGCCACGCGCAGGTCGCAGGCGGTGGCGATCACCGCGCCGGCACCCGCCACGGTCCCGTTGAGCGCGCCGATCACCGGCTTGCGGCAGGCGCGGATCTCGCGCACCACGTCGCACGTCATGCGCGTGAACTCGAGGAGCCCGCGGAAGTCGCGCGCGAAGAGGGCGCCGATGATGTCCTCGACGTCCCCTCCCGAGCAGAACGCGCGCCCCGAGCCGGTGATGACCACCACGCGCACGGCCTTCTCCGCGGAGAGCGCCGGGAAGATGCGCCGCAGCTCGTCGTACGCCTCGAAGGTGAGGGCGTTGAGCCGCTCGGGTCGGTCCAGCGTCAGCGTCGCGACGCCCGCGTCGGCGTCGAGCTCGTAGCGGAAGGATCGGGGCTCGAACACGTCGTGGTCCTCGTGGCAGGGATGCTGCGGTCGCGTGGCCCGCAGTCTATACGCTGAAGTCGCGGATGATCGCCGTCGCCTCGATCTCGACCTTCGCGCGCGGGTCGACGAGGGCCTCGACCTGCATGAGCGCCATCGCCGGATAGTGCCGCCCCATGTGCGCGCGCCAGGCATCGCGCAGCTCGCCGCGCCGCGCCCGGTACTCCGCGACGTCGGTCACGAAGATCGTGATGCGGCCGATGTCCTCGGGGCCGCCGCCGGCCTCGCGCACCACGGTCACCGCCTTGTGCAGCGCGGTGGAGAACTGCTCGATGAAGTCGTCCTCGTCCACCTCCCCCTCCGGCACGGACGCGTCCTGCCCGGCCACGAAGAGGATACGCCCGTCCGCCGGCCCCAGCATGCCGTTCGTCCACCCGCGCGGCGCGCCCAGCTCTTCGGGGTTGATCGCCTCGTACGTCACTTCGCCACGCCCCGTCCGTCCATCACGATGGCCTCCCCGTTGATGTCCCCCGATCCCTCGAGGCACAGCGCCACGATCCGGTCCGCCACCTCGGACGCACGGATCAGCCGCGGCTGGCCCGCCTCCGCGAGCAGGAGGCCCAGCGCCTCCTCCCGGTCCACGCCCGTGCGGGCCATGATGCGCGCGATCGACTCGTCCGTGAGCGGCGTGTCCACGTAGCCGGGGCACACCGCGTTCACGGTGACGCCCCGTCCGCCCACCTCCGCGGCCACCGACCGGGTGAAGCCGACCACGGCGTGCTTGGAGGCGGCGTACGCCGCGATGTAGCGCGCGCCGGCGACGCCCGCCACCGAGGCGACGTTGACCACGCGGCCCCAGCTCCGCTCGACCATCCCGGGCACGAGCGCCTGCGTGCACAGGAAGGTGCCCGTGGCGTTGACCGCCAGGACGTGGTTCCACTCGTTCAGCGTGATCCGCTTGAGCGGGTTGGAGGTCGCGGTCCCCGCGTTGTTCACGAGGATGTCCACGTGCCCCATCGCCTCGCGGGCGCCGAGCGCCACGTCGCGCACGTCGTGCAGGCGCGTGACGTCGCAGCGGAAGGCGTAGGCCTCGTAGCCGTCCTTGCGCAGCGCGGCCGCCACCTCGACCACCTGGTCCATGTTGCTGCGCCGCGACGGCGACCGCGGCGCCGGCCCTCGCGAGGGCGAGGGCGGTGGCTGCGCCGATCCCCCGCCCTCCGCCGGTGACCAGGGCCGCCCGTCCGGTCAGCTCCTTCACGTCGCCTCCAGAGCGGAGCGCACGGCTTCGGCCAGAAGGGTGCCGAGCGTGCGCACGGTCTCCCGCCCCTCCTCCGCCGTGGCGTCCGCGGGCCAGCCGAAGTAGGCACGCGGCCCGCCGGCCTCCACGAAGGTGGTGGCGCCCGCGCGGATCGCCGTGGAGAGCGAGGCCGGGTTGGGCTCGAGCCCGGCGGCGACGCCCTCGCGGACGAGGGCGGGCGCTTCCGCCAGCACCACGCTCCCCTCGAAGCGTCCCGCGTGGCACGCGCCCGTGCGGAACTCCTCGGTGAGCCGCTCGGCGACGGCCCTGCGCGTCAGGTCGACGAACGCGAGGGGCATCCCCCCCACGGGCTCGGCGCACGCCGCCCGCAGCGACGCCAGGTGGGCCGGGTCGAGGTGGGCGTTCGCGACGGCCGTCGCCGCGAAGCCCTGGTCGGCCAGCGAGGCGGCGATCTCCCGGACGAGCGCGGTCACGGTCGAAGGAGAGACGCTCACGGTGCCGGGAAACGCCGAGGCGAAGCCGGCGTGCGTCGCCCACAGGACGGGAAGCAGCACGGCGGGACGCCCGTCCGCGGCGAGCGTCCGGGCGCAGGCCCGCGCCATGGCCTCGGCGATGATCCCGTCCGTGGCGAGCGGGAGGTGAGGCCCGTGCGCCTCCATCGCGCCGACCGGTAGGATGGCCACCGCCCGCGATCGATCGAGGGCGTGCACCTCCTCCCAGGTCATGTCGGCGAGTCGGTGGATCGGCATCGTCTCCAGTGGGGTGCCGGCGGCGTGGTCGCCTCGGCCGGGGGCGCGAATTGACCGCTATTCTAGCCCTGCCGTATCGTGACGCACCATGACCCTCCTCCCGCCCCCCGAACGGCTGAACGTCTCGGAGTACTTCCTCGGCGACCGCATCGCGGCCGGCCAGGAGGGGCGGCGCGCGCTCCTCACCGACGCGGGCGCGCGTACGTACGGGGACGTGCACAGGCTGGCCAACCGCTACGGCAACGCCCTGATCGCGGCCGGCGTCCGCCCGGAGGAGCGGGTGCTGATCGCGCTCCCCGACGGGGTCGACTTCGTGGGCGCCTTCTTCGGGGCGCTGCGCATGGGCGGCGTGGTCATCATGCTCAACCCCGGGCTGGGCCGCGAGCAGATCGGCTGGTTCTACGAGTACACGGGCGCGCGGGCGATCCTCGTGGACGCCGCCGGCGCCGACGCGTTCCGGGAAGCCGCCGGGGAGGTGGCGCACCCGCCGCGGCTTCTCGAGGTGGGCGGCGCGGCGTTCACGCGCGACCTGGCGACGGCTTCCGAGGAGCTGGACCCGTGGCCGTCCCACCGCGACGACCCCGCGATCTGGCTGTTCAGCGGCGGCACCACGGGTCACCCGAAGGGCGTGGTACAGCCGCACCGCTCGTACGTGAACGCCACCGTGCGCTACGGGCACGGTGTCCTGGAGATGGCGCCGGACGACGTCACGATCTCCGTACCGAAGCTCTTCTTCGGCTACGCCACGGGCATCAACCTCCTCTTCCCCTTCAGCGTCGGCGCGACCGCGGCCCTCTTCCCGGAGCGGTGCACGCCCGAGACGCTCTTCGACCGGATCGAGCGCTTCCGCCCCACCGTCCTGGTCAACGTCCCCACGATGGTCGGCAAGCTCCTCGCGCACCCCGGCGCCGAGGCGCGCGACCTTTCGTCGCTCCGCCTGTCCACGTCGGCCGGCGAGGCGCTTCCCGAGGAGCTGCACCGCCGCTGGAACGAGACGTTCGGGGTGCCGCTGCTCGACGGGCTGGGGACCTCGGAGATGTGGCACATCTTCATCTCCAACCGCGTCGGCGACGTCCGACCGGGCACGCTCGGCAAGGTCGTGCCGGGCTACGACGTGGAGGTGCGCGACGAGGAGGCGCGGGCGCTTCCGCGCGGGGAGGTCGGACGCATGTGGGTGCGGGGCGGGTCGCGCGCGATCGGCTACTGGCGCCACCACGAGAAGACGCTCGAGGCCTTCCAGGGGGAGTGGTACGCTTCGGGGGACATGATCTCGATGGACGCCGAGGGGTGGGTGAGCTACCGCGGCCGCGCCGACGACATGCTCAAGGTGAGCGGGAAGTGGTTCAGCCCACGCGAGCTGGAGGACTGCCTGCTCGCGCACGCGTCCGTGCGCGAGGTCGCGGTGGTGGGCGTCGCGGACGGGGAGGGGCTGGTCAAGCCGCACGCCTTCGTGGTGGCCGCCGAAGACGCCGACGCCGGCCCGACGCTCGAGGCCGAGCTGCAGGGGTGGGCGAAGGACCGCCTGGAGGCCTACAAGTACCCGCGCGGCGTCCATTTCCTCGACGAGCTGCCGCGCACGCACCTGGGGAAGGTGGACCGGGGCAAGCTCGCGCGCGGATGAGCGCCCCGGGCCCGCGCGTCTTCTGCATCCCCGCGACGGCCGCGCCGGTCGCCGCCGTGCTGAGGCGCGGCCCGAGCGACTGGTTCCAGGTCGGCCGATGGACGCTCGACCCGCCGGAGTTCGAGCCGGGCGCGTGGCTCCGGGGGCAGCTCTATCCGCAGAAGTGCGACCTGTCGCCCGACGGCCGCTGGCTCCTCTACTCCGCGCTCGACGGAGGCGCGCGCTGGCCGGCGGGGACCACCTACGAGGCGGTGTCGCGCCTTCCCTGGCTGCACGCGCTGGCGGCATGGAATGCCGGCACGACGTACACGCGCGGACTGCGTTTCGTCGACCGAGGGGAAGCCGTCGATGTCGGGGAGCCGGACGTGGGCGACGCCGCGCCCCTCCTCCGGCGCTGGGGCCTCGCGCCGAACCGCGCGGAGCAGTTCGCGCTCGAGCGGCGCCGCGGCTGGACGGAGACCGACGACTCGGAGCCCCGCCTCCCCTCCGACGCCTGGGACGAGCGCCGGCGCGCACGGATGGCCAGGCCGCGCCCGGGAGGGGGAAGGGCGTGGACGCTTCGCGTCCAGGGTGCGTACGCCGCCTTTCGTGACGGACCGCACGCCCACGACCCCGCGGTCTATTCCCTCTGGACCGACGACGACGTCGAGGTGCTCGAAGGCGTGCAGTGGGCGGATTGGGACCCGTCCGGTCGCCTCCTCCTCGTCACCGCCGACGCGTGTCTGCAGATCCACGACGATCCGGGGAAGCGGGGCGCTCCGGCTTTCGAGCACGACCTCTCCGCGTATCGTCCGACGCCCGAGCCGGCCCCCGCGTGGGCCCGGGTCTGGTAGGAGCGCCCGGGCCCGCCCGGCCATCTCCCCGGCGCGCGCCGCGTCCTTATCTTCCGGGACCCTCGACGTCTCAGCCGTCCGCCTCCGGGATCGCCTTCCGATGCTCCCTTCCGTCGCGCTCGCCACCACCGCCACCCTCCTCCTCGCCTGCACGCCCGACGGCCCCCCCGCGCCGCGCAGGTGGGGGAGCACCGGCCACGAGATGGCCGCGCGCGCCGCCGTGCGCGTCGCTCCCGGACGGCATGCCCGACTTCTTCCGGAGGGCCGGCGACCAGCTGGTCTACCTCGACCCCGAGCCCGACCGCTGGCGCAGCCGCGAGCTGGTGATGATGGACCAGGCGTGGAGCTACGACCACTACATCGACCTGGAGAACGTGCCGCGCGGCGCGCTGGACGCACCCGACCGCTACGCCTTCATCCGGAGGCTGCACGACGCGGGGATCGAGCGGCCCGAGCGCGACGTCGGCTTCCTGCCGTACCGCATCCTGGAGCTCTACCAGCGGCTGACGACGGAGTGGCGGCTGTGGCGCGCCGAGTCCGATCCGCAGCGCAAGGAGTGGATCGAGGCGCGCATCGTGAACGACGCCGGCATCCTCGGCCACTACGTGACGGACGCCGCCAACCCGCACCACACGACGATCCACTTCAACGGGTGGAGCTCCGGCGTGGCCAATCCGAGGGGCTACACCACGGACCGGCAGTTCCACTACCGCTTCGAGTCGGCGTTCGTGGAGGCGCACGTCCGGCAGGCGGACGTCGATCGACGCGTGCCCGCGGTGTCCGTGGCGGCGAACCCCCGCGCGGCCGTGCTGGCGCACATCCGGGCGGCGCACGACCAGGTCGAGACCCTCTACGAGCTCGAGCGGCGCTACGGCTTCGATCCGGACGCGGGGGCGCGCCCGCAGACGCGTGACTTCGCGGCCGAGCGGCTGGCCTCGGGCGCGTCGATGCTGGGCACGCTCTGGTGGTCGGCGTGGCTGGAAAGCGCCCCGCCACCCTGAGCGCGGGACGGAAACCTTGCCAAGGCACCCAGCGTCTATAGGAGTTGTGGGCGAGACGGGTCCGTAGGGGATCGGGCAGACGGGGATCGGCGGACGGAGGTGGCATGGCGCCCTACCAGCGGCAACCGGACAGGGAGCGGGGGGACCCTTCGAGGTCCTGGACGCCAAGCTGAACATCTACGCGCTGGCGAACGGCATGGACCTGGTCAAGGAGCCCACCCTGCGCACGCTCGGGTGGTACCGGGACGGGTTGGAGCGCGGCATCGTCATCGAGGCCGCGACCACCGGCACGCTCTGCGTGAGCGCCGCCTCCTGGAAGACCTCCGACCCGTCCGACCGCCGCGTCGCCGTGCAGCAGGAGGCGATCCTCCCCGCCGACCTCGACAGCCGGCTGTCCGCGATCCTGGAGGCAGCGCTGGAGGCCGCCAACGGCCTCTGAGATCGAGCGGCTCGAAGCCCGCGTCACCCGCTGCCGCCGCTGCCCGCGCCTGGTGCGCTGGCGGGAGGACGTCGCGCGCGACAAGCGAGCCGCCTTCCGCGACGAGACCTACTGGGGACGCCCCGTGCCGGGTTTCGGCGATCCCCGTGCGCGGGTGCTCGTGGTCGGCCTCGCGCCCGCGGCGCACGGCGCCAACCGGACCGGGCGCATGTTCACCGGGGACCGTTCGGGGGACTGGCTCTATCGCGCGCTGTACCGCGCCGGCTTCGCCAACCAGCCGGCTTCCGCCCATCGGCGGGACGGCCTCCACCTGACCGACTGCTTCGTGACGGCGGCCGTTCGCTGCGCCCCTCCCGCCAACAAGCCCACGCCGGACGAGCGCGACGCCTGCGCCCCCTGGCTCGAGGCGGAGCTGGACCTCCTCCCCACCGTCCGGGCGGTCGTGGTGCTCGGGGGCTTCGCGTGGACGCAGACGCTGCGCATCCTGGGCGGGCGTGGCGTGGCCATCCCCACGCCGCGCCCGAAGTTCGGCCACGGCGTCGAGGTCCCGCTCGACGGCGGCCCCCTCCTGCTCGCCTCCTACCACCCCAGCCAGCAGAACACCTTCACCGGCACCCTCACCGAGGAGATGTTCGACGCGATCTGGGCGCGGGCCCGGGGCCGTCGCGAGGCTGAGCTGCGCGGCGCTCCTCGCGGCGCCCATCGCCGCCGGGTACTTTGCCGGCATGCGAAGCCGAGCCCCCTCGACCCTCGCCGCGCTCGTCCTCTTCGCCGCCTGCGCGGGCGAGAGCGGACCGCCCGCGATCTCCGTCGCGCCGGGCGACGACCTGCGCGCGCTCCTCGACACGCTGCGCGGCCCCGCGATCGTCCGGCTCGCGCCGGGCGACTACCACCTCGAGGCGGTCCCCTTCACCGACTCGACCTGCGGCAACTGCCAGGACGCGAGCGAGGACGTGCCGGCCACGCGCGGGCTGCTCCTCACGGGCGACAGCATCACCCTCTCCGGCACCACCGCCATGGAGGTGGTGCTGCACACGCACGCCGGCTACGGCGTGCTCTTCGACGGATGCGACGGCTGCGCCCTCGAGCGCGTCACCGTGACCGACGGGGTGCGCGACCCCGACGGCCGCGCCGCCGACGCGGGCATCGTGATCCGCGACGGCCGCGTGACGGTTTCCGACTGCATCGTGCGCGACAACCTGGGCGACTCGGCCATCGTGCACTCCGTGGTGGTCGGGATCATGGGGATCGTGGTGCGGGAGCGGGGCGACGCCACCGTGCGCGGCTGCCGGATCGAGCGGAACTCGTGGGACGGGATCACCGCCTACCGGGACGCGCGCATCGTCGCGCGCGACAACGTCGTGGACGGGGTGGACAAGGCGCGCGGCGCGCAGATGGGCGGCGGGCGCGGCGTCGGCATCGGCCTGACGTGGAACGCCCAGGGCGACATCCGCGGAAACCTGGTCACGCGCTACTGGAAGGGGATCGGCGTCTTCGTGGACGCGCGCGCCGCGATCTCCGAGAACGTGGTCGAGGACGTCCTCACCTGGGGGCTCGCCTACTGGGGGCCGGACGGGGGGCGCCCCGTGGCCCGCATCACCGACAACGCGGTCTTCGAGACGGGCGCGTGCGGAGCGATCGTGGATCGGTCCGTGCCCTGGACGCCCGACGCCGGGGCCCACGCGACGCTCGCCGAGGTCCCCACCGATGGGCCCGGCGCCCTCGTCGGCAACGTCTTCGTGCGCACGGGACAGGACGAGCGCTACGACTCCGGCGACCCGTACTGCTTCCAGCGGCCCATCGCGCGCCACGCCGTTCCCGACGGCTTCACGATCGAGGGCAACCTGGCGTGGGACGTGCGCCAGCCGGGGCCGTGGCCGCTCGACGACACGCTGGACGCCGAGGCGTTCCGCACGCGGGTCGCGCCGCTGGCCCACCGCCTCGCCGCGCTCCCCGCGCTGCGGGACTCGCGCTTCGTGGGCGCCTTCGGGTCGGTCCGATGAGCGACGACGTCGCGACGAGAGCCGCCGCCGAGGCACCGCCGGACGCCTCGCTCGCGGCCGGGCGCGACGGGCTCGCTCGCCTGCGCGCGCTGTCCCGCCCGGACAAGTGGTTCCTGTCCGCGGGGGACGGCTTCCTGTGGGCGCCCCCCTTCCCCCGCTGGCTCCACCGGCCCGGCTTCTGGGACCCCGCCCACGTCTACCATTACCCGCTGGGCCCGCTCTTCTCCGTCGCGCTCGTGGACCCGGACGGCCGCGCCCGGCCGCTGGTGGCCGTCTCGCGCGACTGGCGTCCGGACCGGCTGGAGGTGCGCTGGCGGTCGCCGTCGGGCGCGGAGCTGACCGAGCGCCGCTACGTCCTGCCGGGAGGCCGGTTCTGCTCGGCGTGGCGCGTCGACCCGGCCGACTTCCCGGCGCGCGAAGGGGCCGAGGCTCCGAAGCTGGTCGCCTTCACGGCGGTGCCGGGCGAGGACATGCGCGCGCTGGAGCGCACGGAGGCGGGGGCGCGCTGGACGACGACGCTGCGGGACAGGAAGGCGCAGACGCTCGACGTCGGCGTCCGTCTCGAGGGGGTCGTTCCGGCCGAGTCCGTGGCGACGGAGATGCCGCGCGCCGGGTGCGCCGCGCTCCGCTCCGAGGGCGCCGCGGATCCCGAGTGGGCGACCACGCCCTTCGTGGAGATGCCGAGCGCGGAGGGTGGCTACACGCCGTCCTGGCGGCTCTCGCTCGAGGGGGTCTCGGACCGGGGTTGGGTGCACGTCGCGGTGGCTCCACCCGCGGGCACCGAGGTGGCGTTCGTGCTCACCGTCGTGCCCGAAGGGGTCGGGCCGGCCGGCGAGTCGGCGCTTCCCTCCGATCCCTTCCCCGAGCACGCCACGCGCCATTGGGCGGACGCGCTCGCTTCCTATCCGCGGTTCTCCTGCTCGGACCCCTGGATCGAGCGCTACTTCGACTACCGTGCCTACGGCCTCCACCTCAACCGCATCGAGGGCGGCGCGGGTCGTATCCCCTGGCCGGCCGTAGCCGAGGGCATCGAGTACTTCCACCTCCCCATCACCTACTCCGCCCAGTGCCACATGATGGAGACGCGCTGGGCGGACGACCCCGCCGTCGCGCGCGGCTCGCTCCTCAACTTCCTCGCGGCGCAGCGCGCCGACGGCTCGCTCCCCGGACGGCTGTACGTGAACCACGAGACGGGGGAGGACTTCTACCACGCCAACTGGGCGGACGCGGCCCTCGCGGTGGACGCTCTGCACCCGGACCCGGACTTCCTGGAGACCGCGTACGCCGGCCTCGGGCGCTATGCGGCGTGGCTGGGCCGCGAACGTGACCCCGAGGACTCGGGGATGATCACGGTGGTGAACCACTACGAGACCGGCCAGGAGTACATGTCGCGCTACGTGGCCGTGGACGCCGCGTCCGACGTGACGGAGTGGGAGCCCCGCCTCCGCCTGAAGGGCGTGGACGTGACGGTGTACACCTACCAGCTCCTGCGCGGGCTCACCGTCATGGCGGGACGCCTGGGGCGGAGCGACGAGGAGGGGGCGTGGGCGGCCCGCGCCGCGCACGTCGGGCGGGCGATCCTCGACGCGATGTGGGACGAGGAGGCCGGCATCTTCTCCGACGTGGACGGAAGCACCGGTGCGCGTACCGGCGTGAAGGCGGCGGTGTGCTTCTACCCCCTTCTCACCGACCTCCTCGACGACGCGCAGGTCGCGCGCCTGCTCGAGCACCTCGCCGATCCCGAGAGCTTCGCGACCGACTTCCCCCTCCCTTCCTCCTCCGTGGGCGACCCGCTGTTCAGCGCCGAGGGGCTGTGGAAGGGGAAGCGGCACAACTGTCCGTGGAACGGACGGGTGTGGCCGATGACGAACAGCCACGTGGTGGAGGGGCTGATCCGCCAGTGGCACCGAGGGCGCCCGGCGGCCGGCCCCGCCGCCGCGCACCTCCTGTCGCGCTTCGTGCGCATGATGTACCACGACGGCGACCTCGCGCGCCCCAACTGCCACGAGCACTACAACCCGCGCACGGGGCACGCCTGCGTCTTCCGCGGGATCGACGACTACCAGCACTCCTGGGTCCTCGACCTCCTCGCCCGTGGCGTGTGCGGCGTGGAGCCGGTAGGGGAGGCGCTGCGCATCCATCCGCTGCCGATGGGCCTCGAGGAGGCACGCCTGCGGGCGCGCCTGCGCGGGCACGAGGTGGACGTGCGCGTCCATGGCGACGCCGTGGAGGCACGCATCGACGATGCCGTGCACCACACCACCGTCGGCACGCCGCTGGAGATCGCATGGTAGGCGTCTCGCTACGCGGTCTGACCAAGCGCTTCGGCGAGGTGGTGGCCGTCCAGCCCCTCGATCTCGACGTCGAGGAGGGTGAGTTCCTCGTCCTGCTCGGACCCTCCGGATGCGGCAAGAGCACGGTGCTGCGCATGATCGCCGGGGTGGCCGAGCCCTCCGAGGGCGAGGTGTGGATCGGTGAGCGGTGCGTCGACGGCGTCGAGCCGGCCGACCGGGACGTCGCGATGGTCTTCCAGAGCTACGCGCTCTACCCGCACATGACCGTGCGCCAGAACCTCTCCTTCGGGTTGCGCATGCGGCGCACGGCGCGCGAGGAGGTCGCCCGCAAGGTGGCGTGGGCCTCGTCCCTCCTGGGCCTGGACCGGCTGCTCGACCGGCGGCCCGGCCAGCTCTCCGGCGGGCAGCGTCAGCGCGTGGCGCTCGGACGCGCGATGGTGCGCGAGCCGGCCGTGTTCCTCTTCGACGAGCCGCTGTCGAACCTCGACGCGCGCCTGCGCGCCGAGATGCGCGACGAGATCGCGGGGCTGCACCGTCGCCTGGGCACGACGATGATCTTCGTGACGCACGACCAGGTCGAGGCGATGTCGCTCGGCCAGCGCATCGCGATCCTCGACGACGGCGTGCTGCAGCAGGTCGGCTCCCCGCTCGACGTCTACCGCGAGCCTGCCAGCCTCTTCGTGGCCCGCTTCGTCGGCTCGCCCACGATGAACACCGCCCAGGGCTTCGTGGGCGACGACGGCTCCGGCGCCACCTTCGTCGGGTGGGGCCTCACGCTCCCCTGCAGCGTGAGCGAGATCGGCCCCGCGGACTCCGAACGCGGCCGCGCGGTCGTGCTGGGTGTCCGCCCCGAGGACCTCCAGCTGGCGCCACCGGGCGACGGCACCGGCCATCTCGACACGGAAGTGCAGCGGGTCGAGGCGCTCGGCAGCGAGATCCTGGTGCACGTACCGGGGCCGGGCGAGGTGCCCTGGATCGCCCGCACGCCGTCCGACCACCCGGTGCGCGTGGGAGAACACGTCTCGCTCCGCATCCGCGTCGAGCGCGCGCACCTCTTCGACGCCGAGAGCGGATTGCGTCTCGGCACGCTCGGGAGGCGAGCCCACCGGTGAGCGGCCGTCGTGCCCTCGCCTGCCTGGCCGCCGTGGCGCTCGCCGGTTGCGCCGGAAGCGCCCAGGACGCGGTGACGCTGCGCGTCCTGCATTGGGCGGGCGACTACGAGGTCACCACCGAGCAGGCCATCGCCGACCGTTTCGCGGCGGACCACCCGGGCGTGCGGGTGGTCGTGGAATCGGTGGTGACGAACTACGACGAGAAGCTCCTCACGTCGATCGCCTCCGGCTCGCCGCCCGACGTCTTCCTCCTGGACGGGCCCGACATCCCGACGATCCTCGACCGCGGCCTCGCGCTCGACCTCACCCCCTACCTCGCGCGCGCCGGGTACGACCCCGGTCGGGTCTTCCCCCAGGTGATGGAGGGCTTCGAGCGGGGCGGCAGGGTCTTCGCGCTCCCGAAGGACTTCACGCCGATGGTGCTCTACCTCAACCTCGGCGTGTTCGATCGCTTCGGGGTGGCGCCCCCCGGCGCCGAGGGGTGGACGTGGGAGGAGTTCCTGGCCAAGGCGCGCCGGCTGACGCGCGACGTGGACGGCGACGGGCGCACGGACGTGTACGCGATCGACTTCCCGCGCAACCTCTACCAGTGGATCCCGTGGGTCTGGTCCGGTGGCGCCGACATCCTCAGCCCCGACGGACGGCGCGCCACGGGCTACCTCGACTCGGCGGCCACGGTGCGCACGTTCACCTTCCTCACGGACCTGGTCACGGCGGCGCACGTCACGCCCGGCGTCCACTTCCTGGAGACGGGGGACCCCGCGCGGGAGGCCCGCTTCGCCACCGGAGGCCAGGCGATGCTCCTCTCCGGGCATTGGACGCTCCAGCTCCTCACGGGGAACATGGCCGCGGCCGAGCTGCGCCTGGGCGTGGCCCCGATCCCGCACCTGGCGTCCGCGGAGCCCGCCACCGTCCTGTATGCCTCGGGGTGGGCCGTGCCCGCGAACGCGCCGCACCGGCGGCTGTCGGTGGAGCTCGCCGCCTGGCTCGGCTCGGAGGAGGCGCAGCGCATGCGGGCCTCGACGCGCCTGGGCATCCCCGCCTTCCGCGACGTCGCGGAAGAGGTCGCCGCGGGCGACAGCACCGGGATCGAGGCCGCCTTCCTGCGCCAGGTGGCGGACGGCCGGGTGACCTGGGGCGTGCGGGTGCGCGACTTCTACGAGGTGGAGGAGCTGACGTTCCGCATCATGGACCGTCACCTCCTGCGGGGCGACCCGATCGAGGAGACGGCCTCCGAGGTGGCGTCGGAGGTGGACCGGGTGCTCGCCCGATGACCCCCGGACCCTCCCGCACGCGACGGGCGCTGGGCGCGAGCGCTTTCGCGGCTCTCGCCCTCGCGCTCGTGCTCCTCCTGCGCACGGCGGTGGCGTCGGTGCGGACCGCGTCGGACGCCGTGCTCGAGGCGGAGGCGTCCTCGGCCGCGGCGCTCGTGAGCGTCGCCGACGCCGCGGGTGCGCGAGCGCTCTTCGGCGACCGCCTCGAGATGGACAGCCGCATCGAGGCGGGACTCGATCGTCCCGTCGTGCGGGGCGAGCGGGCGAGGGCCGCCCTCTACGACGCGGATGGGTGGGACGTGATGGGCACGCTGACGTTGACGCGCCGCCCGAGACGTCGTTGGGCCTTCCGCCCTGGCTCGGCCTCCTCGCGCTCTTGGCCTCCGTTGGGCTGGCCTACGCGGCCGCGCTCCTGACCACCCGGCCGCCGCCGGGTCGGCGTGCTCCTCGCGGCGGGCGCGCTCGCCGGCCGCTCGCGAGCTGTCAGAGCTGGGCCCAGGCTCGCCTGACGACCCTGACCGACCTCCGCCTGGAAGCGCATCGGACGTACTGCGCGCCAGCGGGTACGACGACGCGCACGCCGCGGCGCCCGGCACCATCGCACGCCTCACCGGGCTCCCGCTCCTCCAGCGTGACCTCCTCGGTCGGTCACCGCCACCACGCTCCTCCCCGAGACGGCCGACGCCCTGGCCGCGGAGCCGGCGCCGCCACCGGGGAGGGTCGAGGTGGACGAAGTTCCCTACGCGCTCCGCGACGAGGGGTCCTTCCGCCTGAGCGAGGTGCCGCTCGAGCACACGGAGAACCCGTTCGCGCCGATGGTGGCCATCGCGCTCGCCGGCCTCTTGCTGGCCGGCCTTCCCGCCTCGCTCGTCCCCCTGGCCGGTACGCCCAGGGCGCTCCGC
>CAWGKG010000008.1:0-181512 GCA_963823035.1 uncultured Gemmatimonadales bacterium | reverse complement strand
CCCGTGGCCGTCCCACCGCGACGACCCCGCGATCTGGCTGTTCCAGCGGCGGCACCACGGGTCACCCGAAGGGCGTGGTACAGCCGCACCGCTCGTACGTGAACGCCACCGTGCGCTACGGGCACGGTGTCCTGGAGATGGCGCCGGACGACGTCACGATCTCCGTACCGAAGCTCTTCTTCGGCTACGCCACGGGCATCAACCTCCTCTTCCCCTTCAGCGTCGGCGCGACCGCGGCCCTCTTCCCGGAGCGGTGCACGCCCGAGACGCTCTTCGACCGGATCGAGCGCTTCCGCCCCACCGTCCTGGTCAACGTCCCCACGATGGTCGGCAAGCTCCTCGCGCACCCCGGCGCCGAGGCGCGCGGCCTTTCGTCGCTCCGCCTGTCCACGTCGGCCGGCGAGGCGCTTCCCGAGGAGCTGCACCGCCGCTGGAACGAGACGTTCGGGGTGCCGCTGCTCGACGGGCTGGGGACCTCGGAGATGTGGCACATCTTCATCTCCAACCGCGTCGGCGACGTCCGACCGGGCACGCTCGGCAAGGTCGTGCCGGGCTACGACGTGGAGGTGCGCGACGAGGAGGCGCGGGCGCTTCCGCGCGGGGAGGTCGGACGCATGTGGGTGCGGGGCGGGTCGCGCGCCATCGGTTACTGGCGCCACCACGAGAAGACGCTCGAGGCCTTCCAGGGGGAGTGGTACGCTTCGGAGGACATGATCTCGATGGACGCCGAGGGGTGGGTAAGCTACCGCGGCCGCGCCGACGACATGCTCAAGGTGAGCGGGAAGTGGTTCAGCCCACGCGAGCTGGAGGACTGCCTGCTCGCGCACGCCTCCGTGCGCGAAGTCGCGGTCGTGGGCGTCGCGGACGGGGAGGGGCTGGTCAAGCCGCACGCCTTCGTGGTGGCCGCCGAAGACGCCGACGCCGGCCCGACGCTCGAGGCCGAGCTGCAGGGGTGGGCGAAGAACCGCCTGGAGGCCTACAAGTACCCGCGCGGCGTCCATTTCCTCGACGAGCTGCCGCGCACGCACCTGGGGAAGGTGGACCGGGGCAAGCTCGCACGCGGATGAGCGCCCCGGGCCCGCGCGTCTTCTGCATCCCCGCGACGGCCGCGCCGGTCGCCGCCGTGCTGAGGCGCGGCCCGAGCGACTGGTTCCAGGTCGGCCGATGGACGCTCGACCCGCCGGAGTTCGAGCCGGGCGCGTGGCTCCGGGGGCAGCTCTATCCGCAGAAGTGCGACCTGTCGCCCGACGGCCGCTGGCTCCTCTACTCCGCGCTCGACGGAGGCGCGCGCTGGCCGGCGGGGACCACCTACGAGGCGGTGTCGCGCCTTCCCTGGCTGCACGCGCTGGCGGCATGGAATGCCGGCACGACGTACACGCGCGGACTGCATTTCGTCGACCGAGGGGAAGCCGTCGATGTCGGGGAGCCGGACGTGGGCGACGCCGCGCCCCTCCTCCGGCGCTGGGGCCTCGCGCCGAACCGCGCGGAGCAGTTCGCGCTCGAGCGGCGCCGCGGCTGGACGGAGACCGACGACTCGGAGCCCCGCCTCCCCTCCGACGCCTGGGACGAGCGCCGGCGCGCACGGTTGGCCAGGCCGCGCCCAGGAGGGGGAAGGGCGTGGACGCTTCGCGTCCAGGGTGCGTACGCCGCCTTTCGTGACGGACCGCACGCCCACGACCCCGCGTCCTATTCCCTGTGGACCGACGACGACGTCGAGGTGCTCGAAGGGGTGCAGTGGGCGGATTGGGACCCGTCCGGTCGCCTCCTCCTCGTCACCGCCGACGCGTGTCTGCAGATCCACGACGATCCGGGGAAGCGGGGCGCTCCGGCTTTCGAGCACGACCTCTCCGCGTATCGTCCGACGCCCGAGCCGGCCCCCGCGTGGGCCCGGGTCTGGTAGGGGCGCCCGGTGCCCGCCCGGCCATCTCCCCGGCGCGTGCCGCGTCCTTATCTTCCGGGACCCTCGACGTCTCAGCCGTCCGCCTCCGGGATCGCCTTCCGATGCTCCTTTCCGTCGCGCTCGCCACCACGGCCACCGTCCTCCTCGCCTGCACGCCCGACGGCCCCCCCGCGCCGCGCAGGTGGGGGAGCACCGGCCACGAGATGGCTGCGCGCGCCGCCGTGCGCGTGCTGCCGCGCGGTATGCCCGACTTCTTCCGGAGCGCCGGCGACCAGCTGGTCTACCTCGACCCCGAGCCCGACCGCTGGCGCAGCCGCGAAATGGTGATGATGGACCAGGCGTGGAGCTACGACCACTACATCGACCTGGAGAACGTGCCGCGCGGGGCGCTGGACGCACCCGACCGGTACGCCTTCATCCGGGCGCTGCACGACGCGGGGATCGAGCGGCCCGAGCGCGACGTCGGCTTCCTGCCGTATCGCATCCTGGAGCTCTATCAGCGGCTGACGACGGAGTGGCGCCTGTGGCGCGCCGAGGCGGATCCGCAGCGCAAGGAGTGGATCGAGGCGCGCATCGTGAACGACGCCGGCATCCTCGGCCACTACGTGACGGACGCCGCCAACCCGCACCACACGACGATCCACTTCAACGGGTGGAGCTCCGGCGTGGCCAATCCGAGGGGCTACACCACGGACCGGCAGTTCCACTACCGCTTCGAGTCGGCGTTCGTGGAAGCGCACGTCCGGCAGGCGGACGTCGATCGACGCGTGCCCGCGGTGTCCGTGGCGGCGAACCCACGCGCGGCCGTGCTGGCGCACATCCGGGCGGCGCACGACCAGGTCGAGACCCTCTACGAGCTCGAGCGGCGCTACGGCTTCGATCCGCACGCGGGGGCGCGCCCGCAGACGCGTGACTTCGCGGCCGAGAGGCTGGCTTCGGGGGCGTCGACCCTGGGCACGCTCTGGTGGTCGGCGTGGCTGGAAAGCGCCCCGCCACCCTGAGCGCGGGACGGAAACCTTGCCAAGGCACCCAGCGTCTATAGGAGTTGTGGGCGAGACGGGTCCGTAGGGGATCGGGCATACGGGGATCGGCGGACGGAGGCGGCATGGCGCCCTACCAGCGGAGAGGGGACATGGGAGCGGGGGGACCCTTCGAGGTCCTGGACGCCAGGCTGAACATCTACGCGCTGGCGAACGGGATGGATCTGGTCAAGGAGCCCACCCTGCGCACACTCGGGTGGTACCGGGACGGGATGGAGCGCGGCATCGTCGTCGAGGCCGCGACCACCGGCATGCTCCGCGTGAGCGCCGCCTCCTGGAAGACCTCCGACCCGTCCACCCGCCGCGTCGCCGTGCAGGAGGAGGCGATCCTGCCCGCCGACCTCGACAGCCGGCTGTCCGCGATCCTGGAGGCAGCGCTGGAGGCCGCCAACGGCCTCTGAGATCGAGCGGCTCGAAGCCCGCGTCACCCGCTGCCGCCGCTGCCCGCGCCTGGTACGCTGGCGGGAGGACGTCGCGCGCGACAAGCGAGCCGCCTTCCGCGAAGAGACCTACTGGGGACGCCCCGTGCCCGGCTTCGGCGATCCCCGTGCACGGGTGCTCGTGGTCGGCCTGGCGCCCGCGGCGCACGGCGCCAACCGCACCGGGCGGATGTTCACCGGGGACCGCTCCGGCGATTGGCTCTACCGCGCACTGCACCGCGCGGGCCTCGCCAACCAGCCGGATTCAGCCCGCCGCGGCGACGGTCTCCGCCTCACCGACTGCTTCGTGACGGCCGCCGTGCGCTGCGCCCCTCCGGCCAACAAGCCCACGCCGGACGAGCGCGACGCGTGCGCCCCCTGGCTCGAGGCGGAGCTGGACCTCCTCCCCGCCGTCCGGGCCATCGTGGTGCTCGGGGGCTTCGCGTGGACGCAGACGCTGCGCATCCTGGGCGGGCGGGGCGTGGCCATCCCCACGCCGCGCCCGAAGTTCGGCCACGGCGTCGAGGTCCCGCTCGACGGGGGCCCCCTCCTGATCGCCTCCTACCACCCCAGCCAGCAGAACACCTTCACCGGCACCCTCACCGAGGAGATGTTCGACGCGATCTGGGCGCGAGCCCGGGCCGTCGCGGGCCGCTGAGGGCACTCCTCGCGGCGCCCATCGTC
This sequence comes from uncultured Gemmatimonadales bacterium, assembly GCA_963823035.1. Classification (GTDB taxonomy): domain Bacteria; phylum Gemmatimonadota; class Gemmatimonadetes; order Longimicrobiales; family Gaopeijiaceae; genus SZUA-318. Next base: position 177,469 of record CAWGKG010000008.1, on the reverse strand, counting down.
GCCGGGTACTTTGCCGGCATGCGAAGCCGAGCCCCCTCGTCCCTCGCCGCGCTCGTCCTCTTCGCCGCCTGCGCGGGCGAGAGCGGACCGCCCGCGATCTCCGTCGCGCCGGGCGCCGACCTGCGCGCCCTCCTCGACACGCTGCGCGGCCCCGCGATCGTCCGGCTCGCGCCGGGCGACTACCACCTCGAGGCGGTCCCCTTCACCGATTCGACCTGCGGCAACTGCCAGGACGCGAGCGAGGACGTGCCGGCCACGCGCGGCCTGCTCATCACGGGCGACAGCATCACCCTCTCCGGCACCTCGGCCATGGAGGTGGTGCTGCACACGCACGCCGGCTACGGCGTGCTCTTCGACGGATGCGACGGCTGCGCCCTCGAGCACGTCACCGTGACCGACGGGGTGCGCGACCCGGACGGCCGCGCCGCCGACGCGGGCATCGTGATCCGCAACGGCCGCGTGACCGTTTCGGACTGCATCGTCCGCGACAATCTGGGCGACTCGGCCACCGTGCACACCGTGGTGGTCGGGATCATGGGGGTCGTGGTGCGGGAGCGGGGCGACGCCACCGTGCGCGGCTGCCGGATCGAGCGGAACTCGTGGGACGGGATCACCGCCTACCGGGACGCGCGCATCGTCGCGCGCGACAACGTCGTGGACGGGGTGGACAAGGCGCGCGGCGCCCAGATGGGCGGCGGGCGCGGCGTCGGCATCGGCCTGACGTGGAACGCCCAGGGTGACATCCGCGGAAACCTGGTCACGCGCTACTGGAAGGGGATCGGCGTCTTCGTGGACGCGCGCGCCGCGATCTCCGAGAACGTCGTCGAGGACGTCCTCACCTGGGGGCTCGCCTACTGGGGGCCGGACGGGGGGCGCCCCGTGGCCCGCATCGCCGACAACGCGGTCTTCGAGACGGGCGCGTGCGGAGCGATCGTGGATCGGTCCGTGCCGTGGACGCCCGACGCCGCGGCCCACGCGACGCTCGCCGCGGTCCCCATCGATGGGCCCGGTGCCCTCGTCGGCAACGTCTTCGTGCGCACGGGGCAGGACGAGCGCTACGACTCCGGTGACCCGTACTGCTTCCAGCGGCCCATCGCGCGCCACGCCGTTCCCGACGGCTTCACGATCGAGGGCAACCTGGCGTGGGACGTGCGCCAGCCGGGGCCGTGGCCGCTCGACGACACGCTGGACGCCGAGGCGTTCCGCACGCGGGTCGCGCCGCTGGCCCACCGCCTCGCGGCGCTCCCCGCGCTGCGGGACTCGCGCTTCGTGGGTGCCTTCGGGTCGGTCCGTTGAGCGACGACGTCGCGGCGAGAGCCGACGCCGAGGCACCGCCGGACGCCTCGCCCCCGGGCGGACTCGACGGGCTCGCCCGATTGCGCGCGCTGTCCCGCCCGGACAAGTGGTTCCTCTCCGCGGGGGACGGCTTCCTGTGGGCGCCCCCCTTCCCCCGCTGGCTCCACCGGCCCGGCTTCTGGGACCCCGCCCACGTCTACCATTACCCGCTGGGCCCGCTCTTCTCCGTTGCGCTCGTGGACCCGGACGGCCGCGCCCGGCCGCTGGTGGCCGTCTCGCGCGACTGGCGTCCGGACCGGCTCGAGGTGCGCTGGCGGTCGCCGTCGGGCGCGGAACTGACCGAGCGCCGCTACGTCCTCCCGGGTGGCCGGTTCTGTTCGGCGTGGAGCGTCGGCCCGGCCGCCTTCCCGGCGCGCGAGGGGGCCGAGGCTCCGAAGCTCGTCGCCTTCACGGCGGTGCCGGGCGAGGACATGCGCGCGCTGGAGCGCACGGAGGCAGGGGCGCGCTGGACGACGACGCTACGGGACAGGAAGGCGCAGACGCTCGACGTCGGCGTCCTCCTGGAGGCGGTCGTTCCGGCCGAGTCCGTGGCGAAGGAGATGCCGCGCGCGGAGTGCGCCGCGCTCCGCTCCGAGGGTGCCGCGGATCCCGAGTGGGCGACCACGCCCTTCGTGGAGATGCTGGGCGCGGAGGGTGGCTTCACGCCGTCCTGGCGACTCTCGCTCGAGGGGGTCTCCGACCGGGGTTGGGTGCACGTCGCGGTGGCTCCACCCCCGGCCACCGAAGTGGCCTTCGTCCTCACGGTCGTGCCCGAGGGGGTCGGGCCGGCCGGCGAGTCGGCGCTCCCCTCCGATCCCTTCCCCGAGCACGCCGCGCGCCCTTGGGCGGACGCGCTCGCTTCCTATCCGCGGTTCTCCTGCTCGGACCCGTGGATCGAGCGCTACTTCGACTACCGTGCCTACGGCCTGCACCTCAACCGTATCGAGGGCGGCGCGGGTCGCATCCCCTGGCCCGCAGTGGCCGAGGGACCCGAGTACTTCCACCTCCCCATCACCTACTCCGCCCAGTGCCACATGATGGAGACGCGCTGGGCGACCGACCCCGACGTCGCGCACGGCTCGCTTCTCAACTTCCTCGCGGCGCAGCGCGCCGACGGCTCGCTCCCCGGACGACTGTACGTGAACCACGAGACGGGGGAGGACTTCTACCACGCCAACTGGGCCGACGCGGCCCTCGCGGTGGACGCTCTCCACCCGGACCCGGACTTCCTGGAGACCGCGTACGCCGGCCTCGGGCGCTATGCGGATTGGCTGCGCCGCGAGCGCGACCCCGAGGACTCGGGGATGATCACGGTGGTGAACCACTACGAGACCGGCCAGGAGTACATGTCGCGCTACGTGGCCGTGGACGCCGCGTCCGACGTGACCGAGTGGGAGCCCCGCCTGCGCCTGAAGGGCGTGGACGTGACCGTGTACACGTACCAGCTCCTGCGCGGGCTCACCGTCATGGCGGGGCGCCTGGGGCGGAGCGACGAGGAGGTGGCCTGGGCGGCCCGCGCCGAGCACGTGGGGCGGGCGATCCTCGACGCGATGTGGGACGAGGAGGCCGGCATCTTCTCCGACGTGGACGGCGCCACCGGTGCGCGTACCGGCGTGAAGGCGGCGGTGTGCTTCTACCCCCTCCTCACCGACCTCCTCGCCGACGTGCAGGTCGCGCGCCTGCTCGACCACCTCGGCGATCCCGAGAGCTTCGCGACCGAGTACCCCCTGCCTTCCTCCTCCGTGGGCGACCCGCTGTTCAGCGCCGAGGGGCTGTGGAAGGGGAAGCGGCACAACTGCCCGTGGAACGGGCGGGTGTGGCCGATGACGAACAGCCACGTGGTGGAGGGGCTGATCCGCCAGTGGCACCGCGGGCGGCCGGGGGCGGGCCCGGCCGCCGCGCACCTCCTGTCGCGCTTCGTTCGCATGATGTACCACGACGGCGACCTCGCGCGCCCCAACTGCTACGAGCACTACAACCCGCGCACCGGGCACGCCTGCGTCTTCCGCGGGATCGACGACTACCAGCACTCCTGGGTCCTCGACCTCCTCGCCCGCGGCGTGTGCGGCGTGGAGCCGGGCGGGAAGGCGCTGCGCATCCATCCGCTGCCGATGGGCCTCGAGGAGGCACGCCTCCGGGCGCGCCTGCGGGGGCACGAGGTGGACGTGCGCGTCCGTGGCGACGACGTGGAGGCGCGCATCGACGACGCCGTGCACCGCACCACCGTCGGCACGCCGCTGGAGATCGCATGGTAGGCGTTTCGCTGCGCGGGCTGACCAAGCGCTTCGGTGAGGTGGTGGCCGTCCAGCCCCTCGATCTCGACATCGACGAGGGTGAGTTCCTCGTCCTGCTCGGACCCTCGGGGTGCGGCAAGAGCACGGTGCTGCGCATGATCGCGGGGGTGGCCGAGCCCTCCGACGGGCGAGGTGTGGATCGGGGAGCGGTGCGTCGACGGCGTCGAGCCGGCCGACCGGGACATCGCGATGGTCTTCCAGAGCTACGCGCTCTACCCGCACATGACCGTGCGCCAGAACCTCTCCTTCGGGTTGCGCATGCGGCGCACGGCGCGCGAGGAGGTGGTCCGCAAGGTGGCGTGGGCCTCGTCCCTCCTGGGGCTGGACCGGCTGCTCGACCGGCGGCCCGGGCAGCTCTCCGGCGGGCAGCGTCAGCGCGTGGCGCTCGGACGCGCGATGGTGCGCGAGCCGGCCGTGTTCCTCTTCGACGAGCCGCTGTCGAACCTCGACGCGCGCCTGCGCGCCGAGATGCGCGACGAGATCGCGGGGCTGCACCGTCGCCTGGGCACGACGATGATCTTCGTGACGCACGACCAGGTCGAGGCGATGTCGCTCGGCCAGCGCATCGCGATCCTCGACGACGGCGTGCTGCAGCAGGTCGGCTCCCCGCTCGACGTCTACCGCGAGCCTGCCAGCCTCTTCGTGGCCCGCTTCGTCGGCTCGCCCACGATGAACACCGCGCAGGGCTTCGTGGGCGACGACGGCTCCGGCGCCACCTTCGTCGGGTGGGGCCTCACGCTCCCGTGCAGCGTGAGCGAGATCGGCCCCGCGGACTCCGAACGCGGCCACGCGGTCGTGCTGGGCGTCCGCCCCGAGGATCTCGAGGTGGCGCCACCGGGCGCCGGCACCGGCCATCTCGATACCGAGGTGCAGCGGGTCGAGGCGCTCGGCAGTGAGATCCTGATGCACGTGCCGGGGCCGGGCGAGGTGCCCTGGATCGCCCGAACGCCGTCCGACCACCCGGTGCGCGTCGGAGAACGCGTCTCGCTCCGCATCCGCGTCGAGCGCGCGCACCTCTTCGACGCCGAGAGCGGACTGCGTCTCGGCACGCTCGGGAGGCGAACCCACCGGTGAGCGGCCGTCGTGCCCTCGCCTGCCTGACCGCCGTGGCACTCGCCGGCTGCGCCGGAAGCGCCCAGGAGGCGGTGACGCTGCGCGTCCTGCATTGGGCGGGCGACTACGAGGTCACCACGGAGCAGGCCATCGCCGACCGTTTCGCGGCGGACCACCCGGGCGTGCGGGTGGTGGTCGAATCGGTGGTGACGAACTACGACGAGAAGCTCCTCACGTCGATCGCCTCCGGCTCGCCGCCCGACGTCTTCCTCCTGGACGGGCCCGACATCCCGACGATCCTCGACCGCGGCCTCGCGCTCGACCTCACCCCCTACCTCGCGCGCGCCGGGTACGACCCCGGTCGGGTCTTCCCCCAGGTGATGGAGGGCTTCGAGCGGGGCGGCAGGGTCTTCGCGCTCCCGAAGGACTTCACGCCGATGGTGCTCTACCTCAACCTCGGCGTGTTCGATCGCTTCGGGGTGGCGCCCCCCGGCGCCGAGGGGTGGACGCGGGAGGAGTTCCTGGCCAAGGCGCGCCGGCTGACGCGCGACGTGGACGGCGACGGGCGCACGGACGTGTACGCGATCGACTTCCCGCGCAACCTCTACCAGTGGATCCCGTGGGTCTGGTCCGGTGGCGCCGACATCCTCAGCCCCGACGGACGGCGCGCCACGGGCTACCTCGACTCGGCGGCCACGGTGCGCACGTTCACCTTCCTCACGGACCTGGTCACGGCGGCGCACGTCACGCCCGGCGTCCACTTCCTGGAGACGGGGGACCCCGCGCGGGAGGCACGCTTCGCCACCGGAGGCCAGGCGATGCTCCTCTCCGGGCATTGGACGCTCCAGCTCCTCACGGGGAACATGGCCGCGGCCGGGCTGCGCCTGGGCGTGGCCCCGATCCCGCACCTGGCGTCCGCGGAGCCCGCCACCGTCCTGTACGCCTCGGGGTGGGCCGTGCCCGCGAACGCGCCGCACCGGCGGCTGTCGGTGGAGCTCGCCGCCTGGCTCGGCTCGGAGGAGGCGCAGCGCATGCGGGCCTCGACGCGCCTGGGCATCCCCGCCTTCCGCGACGTGGCGGAAGAGGTCGCCGCGGGCGACAGCACCGGGATCGAGGCCGCCTTCCTGCGCCAGGTGTCGGACGGCCGGGTGACCTGGGGCGCGCGGGTGCGCGACTTCTACGAGGTGGAGGAGCTGACCTTCCAGATCATGGACCGCCACCTCCTGCGGGGCGACCCGATCGAGGAGACGGCCTCCGAGGTGGCGTCGGAGGTGGACCGGGTGCTCGCCCGATGACCCCCGGACCCGCGCGCACGCGCCGGGCGCTGGGCGCGAGCGCCTTCGCGGCCCTCGCCCTCGCGCTCGTGCTCCTCCTGCGCACGGCGGTGTCGTCGGTGCGGACCGCGTCGGACGCCGTGCTCGAGGCGGAGGCGTCCTCGGCCGCGGCGCTGGTGAGCGTCGCCGACGCCGCGCGTGCGCGGGCGCTCTTCGGCGACCGCCTCGAGATGGACAGCCGCATCGAGGCGGGACTGGATCGTCCCGTCGTGCGGGGCGAGCGGGCGAGGGCCGCCCTCTACGACGCGGACGGGTGGGACGTGGTGGGCACGCTGACGTTGACGCGCCGCCCGGAGACGTCGTTCGGCCTTCCGCTCTGGCTCGGCCTCCTCGCGCTCGTGGCCTCCGTTGGGCTGGCCTACGCGGCCGCACTCCTGACGGCACCGGGACGCCGCCGGGTCGGCGCGCTCCTCGCGGCGGGCGCGCTCGCCGTGCCGCTCGCGAGCTGTCAGCTCTGGGCCCGGGGTCGCCTGACGGCCCTGACCGACCTCCGCCTGGAGAGCGCATCGGACGCACTGCGCGCCAGCGGGTACGACGACGCGCACGCCGCGGCGCCCGGCACCATCGCACGCGTCACCGGGCTCCCGCTCCTCCAGCGTGACCTCCGCGGGTCGGTCACCGCGACCACGCTCCTCCCCGAGACGGCCGACGCCCTGGCCGCGGAGCCGGCGCCGCCACCGGGGAGGGTCGAGGTGGACGAAGTTCCCTACGCGCTCCGCGACGAGGGGTCCTTCCGCCTGAGCGAGGTGCCGCTCGAGCACACGGAGAACCCGTTCGCGCCGATGGTGGCCATCGCGCTCGCCGGCCTCTTGCTGGCCGGCCTTCCCGCCTCGCTCGTCCCCCTGGCCGGTACGCCCAGGGCGCTCCGCCGCAACCTGTGGGCGTGGAGCTTCCTGGCGCCCGGCCGCGGTCCACCTCGCCATCTTCACGATCGGGCCGCTGGCGTTCGCCGCCTGGCTGTCGCTGCACCGCTGGAACCTCGTCGACGTCGCCCGCCCCTTCGTCGGTGTGGGCAACTATGTGGCGCTCCTGGGTGACGCCTCCTTCTGGCGGGCGCTCGGCAACACGGCCGTGCTGACGCTGCACGTACCCGTGGCGATGGCGCTCGCGCTGGGCTTCGCGCTCCTGGTGCACCGACGCACCCGCGGCCTGGTCCTCGTGCGTGCCGCCCTGTTCCTGCCGTCGATCACGAGCCTCGTGGCCATCGCCATCGTCTGGCAGTGGATCCTCAACGCCGACTACGGGATCCTGAACTGGCTGCTCGGGCTCGTGGGCATCGCGCCCGTGCGCTGGCTCACGTCGCCGCGCACGGCGCTCCTGTCGATCATGATCCTCTCGGTGTGGCTCGTGGTCGGCTACCAGATGGTGCTCTTCCAGGCCGGGCTGGCCGCCATCCCCGAGGAGCTGTACGAGGCCGCGCGCATCGACGGCGCGGGGGTGTGGCGGCGCTTCTGGCACATCACGCTGCCCGGGCTGAGGCATACGCTCTTCTTCGTGCTGGTGACGTCGGTGATCGGCTCCTTCCAGATCTTCGGCGCCGTGTACGTGATGACGGAGGGCGGGCCGCTCGGTGCCACCGACGTGGCGGTCTACCACATCTACAAGGAGGCGTGGGAGTTCCTGCGCTTCGGCAACGCGGCGGCGCAGAGCTGGGTGCTGTTCGCGGTGATCTTCGTGGTGACGTGGATGCACTTCCGACTGCTGGAGCGCGGGCGGGTGCAGCAGGTGCCTGCGCCGGCCTCCGTGGACCGGCGCGGAGCGTTCGCATCCAGCGATGGAGTCGCCCGATGACGGGGGGCAGCTTCTCGGCGGGGGGGGCCGGAGGCCCCCGGGGGGGCGGGAGCCGCGCGCCGGCGCGCCGTGGCCGCTCCTCCTCCCCCGCCACGCTGGGCGTCCTCGCCTGGGTCGCCACGGCGCTGGCCGCCCTGACCATGGCGGCGCCCTTCCTGTGGATGGCGGTCACCTCCCTGCAGGGCCAGCTCGAGGTGTTCAGCTATCCCCCCCACCTCCTCCCCGACACCCCGCGCTGGGAGAACTACCCGAACGCCCTCACGGCACAGCCCTTCTGGCGCTTCTTCGTCAACTCGACCGTCTTCGCCACCTGCGTCGTCACCGGGCAGCTCTTCACCGCCGCCACGGCCGGCTACGCCTTCGCCCGCCTCGACTTCCGCGGGCGGGACCGCATCTTCCTCCTCTTCCTGTCGACGATGATGGTCCCCGCGGTCGTCGTCCTCATCCCCCGCTTCCTCCTCATCGACGCGCTGGGGTGGGTGGACAGCTACCAGGGCCTCGTCTCGACCGAGCTGGTCTCGGTGTGGGGGATCTTCCTCATGCGCCAGTACTTCCGCACGGTCCCCCCGGAGCTGGAGGACGCCGCACGCATCGATGGGGCGGGGCCGTGGCGGATCTTCTGGAGCGTCTCGGTCCCGCTGGCGCGGCCGGCGCTCGCCACGCTCGGGCTGTTCGCCTTCATCGACGCCTGGAAGAACCTGCTCTGGCCGCTGCTCGCCACCCGCTCGATGTCCATGCGCGTGGTCGAGGTCGGCATCGCGTCCTTCCACGGCACGTACGAGGTCAACTGGCCCTACCAGATGGCGGCCGGCGTCACGGCCGTGCTGCCCATCGTGATTCTCTTTCTCTTCACGCAGCGCTACTTCGTCCAGGGAATCCAGATGGAGGGTTTCCGATGAGCGGCCGGTGCGCACGTCACGCCCGCCACGGACACCGCGGACCGGGAGGATACTCGTGCCCCTGACCGAACACGACCACGACACCCTACCCGCCGAGGCCGGCCCCGTCCGCGTGGTCGTCCCCGGGAAGGACACGCCATGAGCCTCCTCCGCCCACGTCGATCGCCACCGCCCGCCCACCCCCCTCCCTCCGATCGGGTCGCACGGGGTCGCCAGCGCGCTGGCCGCCCTGGCCCTCGCGGCCCACGGCGCCCCTCGGCGCGCAGGTCGGACGGACGGACGTCCCCGAAGCGTCCGCCCTTCCTCCGATCGAGCGCTTCGACGTCGCATCCTCCCCGATCTCCCTCGTCTACGACGTCCGGCCCGGCCAGTACCTCGGCGTCACCGGCCCGCGGAGCGCCTGGCTCGGACGCGAGACCGGAGAGGCCGAGCTGTGGGTGCATCCGCTCAAGCTGGTCACCGACTTCCAGCTCTCCTTCAAGATCCCGCAGTACCGCGAGCCGGTGCGCGGCACGAACGTCGCCACGAGCATCGAGGTGCGCCCCGAGGCCACCACGATCACGTACAGCCACATGACGTTCACCGTGAAGGAGCACATCCTCGCGCCGCGCGACCGCGCGGGTCTCCTCGTGCTGCTCGAGATCGACACCTTCGAGCCGATGGACGTGCTCGTGCAGTTCCATCCCGTGCTCCAGTACGCCTGGCCGGCGGCCTTCGGCGGCCAGTACGCGTTCTGGGACCAGGATCACGAGGCGTTCGTGCTGAGCGAGAGCCTGCAGCGCCGCAACGCCGTCATCGGCACTTCCTGGCCCGCCGAGGGCGAGGCGCATCCGGCGCACATGCTCTCCGAGGCCCCGGCGACGTTCGTCATCCCGGTGGACACGGCTCGGGCCCGCGGCGAGTTCGTGCCGATCGCGATCGCGGCGGGCACGATGTCGCGCGACTCGGTCTTCGCCGCCTACGACGCCCTGCTGCGCGACGCCCCTGCCCTCTACCGGGAGAGCCGCGCGTGGGCCGACTCCACGCTCGCCACGGTCACCTCGATCGACGCGCCGGACCCCGCGCTCGGCCTCGCCCTCGCGTGGGCGGAGGTCAACCTCGAGGAGCAGCGCGTCTGCAACCCGGACCTCGGCTGCGGGCTGGTCGCGGGCTGGGGCACGAGCGGCGCCAGCGCCCGCCCGGGCTTCGGATGGTTCTTCGGAGGTGACGCGGCCATCAACTCGCTCGCGATGGACGCCGTCGGCCAGTGGGGCCTCGTGGCCGAGGACCTCCGCTTCCTCGCGAAGTATCAGCGCAAGGACGGGAAGATCCCGCACGAGATCAGCCAGTCCGCCGGGCAGATCCGCTGGTTCGAGGACTACCCCTATCCCTACTACCATGCAGATACGACGCCCTACTGGATGGTGGCGCTCTGGAAGTACTGGAAGGCGTCGGGCAACGACGAGGTCCTGAGGGAGCTGTGGCCGGCGTACAAGAAGGCGTGGTCGTGGTGCCTCACCGCCGAGACGGACGGGGACGGCATCATCGAGAACACGGTCGGCGGATACGGTGCGATCGAGGTAGGTGGCCTGGGCGAGGGGCTGCACGAGGACATCTACCTGGCGGGGGTGTGGATCACCGCGCTCGAAGCCACCGGCGAGCTGGCGCGCCACTTCGACGACCGGCGCCTGGCCGACCGCGCGGGCAAGCTGCGCGCGACCGCGCTGCACACGCTCAACGAGCGCTACTGGCGGCCGGAGGACGACCAGCACGCCTTCGGCATCCTCCAGGGCGGCGGCACCAACGACAACCTCACGGCCTGGCCCGGCACCGCGCTCTCGTTCGGGCTCCTGGAGCCCGAACGCGCCGAGCGCACCCTGCGCAAGCTCGCGACCGACTCGATTTCGGCCGACTGGGGCGCGCGCCTCCTCTCGGTGGGGAGCGACCTCTACGACCCGCTCCACTACAACAACGGCGCGGTGTGGGACTTCATGACCGGCTTCGTCGCGTGGGGGCAGTATCGCTACCGCCGGCCGTGGGCGGCGTACAACCTGGTCGACGCGGTGAAGCAGCACGCCTTCGACTGGGGACGCGGGCGCTGGCCGGAGAACTTCTCGGGCGCGTACTACCGCCCCATGGACGAGACCGTCCCGCACCAGTTCTTCGCGACGTCGATGCTCGTCACCCCGCTGCTGCAGGGCGCGCTCGGGTGGGAGCCCGACGCGCCCGGCCGACGCGCGAAGCTCGCACCGCAGCTCCCGCCCGGCTGGGACACCGTGCGCGTCGCGAACCTGCGCGTCGGGCCGACCACCCTCGACGTGGAGATCGTTCGTGCGCTCGGTAGCATCGCGGTGCGCGTCGAGCCGCACGGCCCTCCGATCGACCTGGAGGTCGCGCTTCCCGTTCCGTTGGGCGCGCGCTCCGTGTTCGCGGGGGTCGGCGAGGCGACCCCGGACAGCCGCACGTTCACCGGTTCCGGCGAGGCACCGGACGTCGTCTGGGGACCGCACGATGGCACGCTCACCCAGGCGCTTCCCGGCATCACGGAAGGTGGCAGCTACACGGTGAACGCCTACTGGCAGGGCGGGCTCTCCGTGGCCGCACCCGTGCGCCGGCTCGTGCCCGGACAGCAGAGCACGGGCGTGCGCGTGGTCGACTTCACGGCCGAAGGCGACGGCTGGCTCCTCGAGCTGGAGGGGGAAGCCGGCCTCGACTACGACGTCCGGCTGTACGGCGGGACGCCGCGCGTGTCGGCCGCCGATGGCGCGGAGGTGACGCTCGTCGCGGGAGCCGGCGCGCCGTCCTCTCCGCACCTCCTGCGCGTCCACTTCCCGGCGGGTGAGGGCCGTAGCCTCGCCGCCATTCACCTCCTGCCGACCGAGGCCGCACGATGAAGCGCATTCCGGGACTCCTCCTCGCCGCGGCGCTCCTCGCGCCCTCCTCCGCTCGGGCCCAACGCGTCGGCGGGGTCGAGCTCATGGAGCTGACGATCGCCGACGCCCAGAAGGCGATGCTCGCCGGCACGCTCACCAGCCGACAGCTCGTCGAGGCGTACCTCGCGCGCATCGACGCGTACGACAAGCGCGGACCGTCGATCAACAGCCTGATCATGCTGAACCCGCACGCGCTCGAGCGGGCCGACTCACTCGACGCCGCGCTCGCCCGCACCGGCCGCCTCACGGGGCCGCTGCACGGCATCCCCTTCATCGTGAAGGACAACTTCGACACCCACGACATGCCGACCACGGGCGGATCGGCTTCCCTGGAGGGGAGCGTCCCGGCGGACGATGCCTACCAGGTGAAGGCGATCCGCGACGCGGGCGCGATCGTGCTGGCCAAGTCGAACATGGCGGAGTTCGCCTTCACGGCGATGGAGACGGTCGGCTCGATGCTCCCCGGCTGGACCTTCAACCCCTACCGCCTCAACCGCGTCACCGCGGGCTCCAGCGGCGGCACCGCGGCGGCGGTGGCGGCCAACTTCGGTCTGGGCGGGCTGGGCAGCGACACCGGCAACTCGATCCGCGGGCCCTCCAGCCACCTGGCGCTCGTGGGAATCCGCTCCACCATGGGGCTGACGAGCCGGGACGGCGTGATGCCGCTCTTCGCCGACCGCGACATCGCGGGCCCGATGATGCGCACGGTCGAGGACGCCACGCGCGTGCTGGACGTGATCGCGCACACCGACCCGGCCGACCCGGTCACCGCCGAGGCCGACGCGCGCCGCCCCGCGTCGTACCTGACGTCGCTCGTCGCCGACATCCGCGGGATGCGCGTCGGCGTGCCGCGCTGGCTGGTCTACACCGAGACCGCCGACTCCGAGGTGGTCGCGCGCTTCGAGGCGGCGGTCGCCGACCTGCGCCGCCTCGGCGCCACGGTCGTCGACGACGTGCCGGTTCCCGCCTACGACTCGCTCCGCCGCCACCTCTCCTGCCCGCGCTTCCGCTACGACATCGAGCGCTACCTCGCCACGCTGCCCGACCCACCGGTGCACACGCTGAAGGAGATCGAGGAAGGCGGGAAGGTCCACGTCACGGTGATGCCGACGGTGAAGTCCTTCCTCGAGTTCGAGGGCACGCCGGAGACGAACGAGCGCTGCATCGACTCCGACCGCACCGAAGAGCTGCTCCGTGGGGCGGTGCGCCGCGCGATGAGCGAAGCCGACGTCGTCGCGCTGATCTACCCGACGTGGAACAACCCCCCGCGCCTCGTCGGCGATCTCACCACCCCGCACGGCAACAACAGCCAGGCCCTGTCACCGCCCACCGGATTCCCCGCGATGACGGTACCCATGGGCTTCGTCCGCGACGAGACCCTGCCGGTCGGGCTGCAGCTCTTCGGCGACGCGTGGAGCGAGCCCACCCTGATCCGCATCGCCTACGCCTACGAGCAGGCCACACACCACCGCAAGCCGCCACCCACCACGCCGCCCCTCGTCGCCCCGCGGCGCTAGGAGACCGTCAGCATGTGCGCCATCCTCTCCGCATTCGCGATCGAGTTCAAGCGCTATCGATCGAAGGCGGAGGACGCGTTCGCCCAGCTCGAGGACCGCGAGCTCAACCTCCTGTCGGCTCCCGGGGGGAACTCCATCGCGATCCTCGCCTGGCACGTGTCCGGCAACTTCGAGTCCCGCTTCACCGAGTTCCTCACCACGGACGGCGAGAAGCCGTGGCGCCGCCGCGAGGAGGAGTTCAGCGCGCGCACGGTCACGCGCGCGGAGCTGCTCGAGAAGTGGGCGCGCGGGTGGTCCATCCTCGACGCCGCGCTGGACGGGCTCACGGATGCGGACCTCTCCCGCGAGGTCCGCATCCGCGGCGTGTCGCTCAGCGTCGCCGAAGCGCTCGCGCGCTCACTCGCCCACCTGAGCTACCACGTGGGGCAGATCATCCTGCTGGCGCGCAACATCCGCGGCGACACCTGGCGCTTCCTGAGCATCCCCCCGGGCGGGTCCGAGGCGTACAACCGCAACCCGACGCTGGAGCGGTGGCGCTAGCTGGCGCGACCGCGGGGACCCGGCGGCCCAGAAGGCGCCCTGACGGCATCGGATGGGGGCCCCATCCGGGGTCGGGTCAAGGACCCTACGCGCTCCGGGCCGCCCGGCGCGCGTCGAGGCTGAACGGACCGGCGCCCGCGCGGGCGAGGAGCAGCGCCGCACCCAGCATCGAGACGTTCTTCATGAACATGACCTGCTGCATCTGGGCCATGGTCGGATCCTGCACCGCCCAGAAGGCGTGCATCTTCAACGTCACGGGGACGAGGAAGAGCACGAGCAGCCAGGCCCCGACGCGCACGCGATAGCCGAGCACGACGCTCAGGCCCCCGATCAGCGCGATCACTCCGGACAGCGGTACCAGGATGCCGGCGGCCGGGAGGCCCTGTGAAGCCGCGTAGGCGATCGTGCCGGCCGAGAAGTGCCCGAGGCCCGCCGTGAGGAAGATGGTCGCGAACAGGACCCGCCCGAGGGGGACGACGAGGTCGAGCAGCGACGTGCCTCCCTCGAGGTGCGCCGCGCGCGGGCGAGGGATGCTGACGGACTCCAAGGTGGTCGTCCAGGTGCTCATGATCGTGTACTCCACTGGTTAATGCTTCGTGGTTTGATGATCTTGTCATGGATTGTCCATAACTGAATCATCATTCGAAAAAAAAGCCTACTCCACGCGCTCGAGAAGCCGGCGCAGCGTGTCCAGGTCGGGGGCCGGAATCCCTTCGAGGAACGCGGCCTTCGCCTTCCGGATCTCCTCCGCACCAGCATGCTCCCGTGCCCTCCCTTCGTCGGTGAGCACCGCCCGGATGCTCCTTCGATCCGCCGGGTCGGGCTCCCTGCGCACGAGCCCGTCGCCCTCGAGGCGATCGACGAGCTGCGTGATGTTGGACCGCACGCACTTCTGGCGCGCGGCCAGCTCGCTGAGCGCCATCGGCGCCCCTTCCTCCACCAGCGTCGCGAGGACGCCGTGCTTCGCGAGCGACAGACCGACGCCGCCGAGGGCTTCCTCCAGGCGTCCCTGGAGCTGCCCACCCTTCTCGATCAGCGTGAACATCAACCCGCCCGGGTCCATGTTCCGTCCACCGCTCCTCATGTCATTCATGGGTGAACATTACAGCCTTGGCATAATCGCGTCAAGGCCATGGCCGGCCCTTCTCCAAGGGGCGCGGTCGCCGCCCCCGCACGCTCGTGGTACTCTGTCCGGACACGCGCCACGACCCGGTCAACGCACGACACCAGGACGAACACCATGGAACGTCGAGACTTCGTGAAGAGCACGGCCGCCGGCCTGGCCGCCGCCGCCGTCCCCGCCTCCCTGAGCGCCGAGGCCGTCCACCGCGCGCCGGAGGTGCTCGTGCGCAGGGCCAACCGCCCGGTGCTCGTCGCCGACGTGAGCAGCATCCGCTTCAAGAACGGGGGGCCGGAGAGCGGCATCGAGCGCGCCTTCCGCGGCATCACCGCAGGGCGAGGACCTCCTGGACGCGTTGGTGGCCGGCGTGAACATCCCCGAGCTCGACCCGGAGGAGACGGGCATCGGCTACGGCGGGCTCCCCAACGCGGACGGCGTCGTGCAGCTCGACTCCTGCTGCATGCACGGACCCAACAAGTGGGCCGGCGGCGTCGCGGCCATCGAGGGCGTGCGCACGCCCTCGAAGGTGGCCCAGGCGGTGGCCGAGCTCACCGACCACCACCTGATCGTGGGCGCGGGCGCCACGAAGTTCGCCCGCGACATCGGCTTCGAGATCGAGGACGACCTCAACACGGAGCGCTCCCGCGCGCTGTGGATGGAGTGGCGCCGGCGGGTCGACCCGAGCCACTGGCTCGACCCCGAGGAGCGCCTGAAGGGCGTCGACCGCGGACGCACCGAGACGGACCCGGACCGCATCCGGCGCAGCCGCCAGGAGATGCGCGAGCGCACCGCGGCGTTCGCGCGCGCCTCGCTCGACGCCGGGCTGTCGATGGTGCGCGACGGGCTCATCCCCGAGCACTCCTTCTGGGGCACGACGAGCCTCGAGGCGGTGGACGCCGCGCGGCGACATCTGCGGCGATCACGACCACGAGCGGGCTCGCCTGGAAGATCCCGGGCCGCGCCGGCGACTCGCCCATCCTCGGCGCCGGTCAGTACGTGGACAACGACGTCGGGCGCCTGCGGCTCGACCGGGCGGGGCGAGGCCAACCTCTTCAACCTGTGCGCCGTTCCTCATCGTCGAGAACATGCGCAACGGCATGAGCCCGAAGGACGCGGGCATGGCCGCGCTGAAGCGCGTCCGGACGAACACGGTGGAGGCGCGCCTCCTGAACGAGCGGGGCCTTCCGAACTTCGACCTGCGCTTCTTCATCCTGAACAAGGCGGGCGACGTACGCGGGCGTGGCGCTCTACGGCTCGGGGGAGAGGACCTTCGCGGTCTGCGACGAGAACGGCGCGCGCGAGGAGCCGCTGGAGGGGCTGCTGGAGGGCTCGCCGACGGACTGATGGCCGGATGACCGCGTCCCCCTCCCCCAGACTTTTCCAGGACCGCCGCGGCGTTCCGCGCCTGGCTCGAGAAGAACCACGACAAGGCGTCCGAGCTGCTGGTCGGCTTCTACAACAAGGAAGCGGCAAGGCGGCATCACCTACCGCGAGGCGCTGGACGAGGCGCTGTGCTGGGGGTGGATCGACGGCGTGCGAAGGAAGGTCGACGAGGTCAGCTACTCCATCCGCTTCACGCCCGCGCAAGCACGGCGAGCAAGTGGAGCGACGTGAACCTTCGACACTACGCGCGCCTCGAGGCCGAGGGACGTATCCAGCCGCCCGGCGCCGAGGCCTTCGCGCGCTTCGACCCGAAGAAGCACGCGCCGTACTCCTTCGAGGCGCGCGTCACCGCCTTCCCGCCCGAGCTAGTCGACGCTTCGAGGCCGAGAAGGAGGCCTGGGCCTTCTTCCAGGCACAGCCGCCGGGCTACCGCCGCACCGCCACGCACTGGGTGACGAGCGCCAAGCGGGAGGAGACGCGGCTGAGGCGGCTGGCCGAGCTCATCGAGGTGTCGACGGACGGGATCCGGCTGCCGCAAGTATCCGCCCAGCCGCGCCGTAAGAAGGTGACGTAGCCCGGGGATCCTCCGCCTCACGACCCGACGGGCAGGAGGAGGTCCCCCTCCAGCGTGAGCGTCTCCCCGGTGAACGCCGTGCCGTCCCACACTTCCAGCGTGACCGCATAGTGTGCCTCGAGCCTGCCCCACGCGGCGCCGTCCGGTGGTGTGAAGCGGGTGACCGAGACCACGCCGCTCCGCGACACGGCCGTCCGCGGCGGTCCGGCCGGGAGCGGCACGTTGACCGGCCGGAAGTCGGCGCGCACCCACGGCTTGGCACCCTCCGGCACGATGGGCCCCACGACCTCCCCGCCGGAGGGCGGCAGATCGATCATCTCCCTCCGCCAGCGTGGGGAGCCAGACCGTGACGTTGGCCAACCAGGCCGGCACCTCCCCGCCGTCCACGGGAGGCATCAGGCCCCCCATCCGGATCCAGGCGCCCGCCCCTCCGCCCATGATCCCCCCGGTGAGCGTGCCCGTGCCGTTTCCGAAAGGACCCGTGGCGACGAAGTCACCCCCGCCGGACAACGCCTGGCGGAGCGGCACGTCGAACTCCATGTAGACGTGCACGGTGGTATCCGCCAACGGCCGCACCACGTGCTGCACGCTCCCGTCCGTCTCCATCAGGAGGCCGGCGGCCTCGAAGCTCACGTTCCCGCGGATGCTCCCCTCCTCGAGGCCGTCCGCGGCGGTCACGCGCTCGATCTCGAGCTCCGGTTCGTCCACGCCCAGCCACGCCTCGTAGCGCATCGGGCTCGCCTCGACCGGCCGATAGAGAACCACGCCACCCGCCTGGCCCAGCGAGATCAGCGAGGTGCCCGTCGAGCTCGATGACCTTCGCGGCCCCCAGGAGGGTCTCGCCCACCTCGGGGGTCCCCGGCATGTTGAGCTCCATCTGGAAGGTCTCGGGGTCCCCGAGCTCGCCCGACAGCTGTCGGATGGTGGAGAACGTGGGGAACGCGCCGATGAGCGACTCGTTGACGGACGCAATGCCCCGGAAGCGGTCCGCCCCCGCGTCCGACGAGCCCTGCACCCGCGCCGCCACCTGCCCCCCCTCGAGGTCGCGAAGGCGAACCCTCACGCGCACCGAGTCCCTCGCCCGCCCCGCCTCGCCCCGGACGAGGACCACGCCCGGGGCCCTGGCACGGATGACGCCGTCGTCCACGTCGACCGTCGTCGGATCGCTGCTCGTCCACGTCACGTCGCGGCGGTCGAGCGCCCGCCCCTGGTCCATCCCCTCCATGTCGAGCGTGAGCTGGTCGCCGACCGCGATGACCACGCGGTCGTCGACGAGCGCGAAGGTCGCATCCGGGGAGACGCCCGCCGGATCCTCGCAGCCCGCCTGGACCCACCCCACCACCACCACGGCACAGATCCCCACCACACTCCGCCGGGCCATCTCTCCCCTCCTGTCGCCGCACGCGTTCTGACGCTCACTACCCACACAACCCCGCCGGCTCCGTCGCCGTCACATCGGGGGGGCGCCGGTCCGGCCGGCCGACGCCCCGTCGCGACGACGTCGCAGCCCCCGCTTCCGCCACCGGCCGCCTCGGCATGTGACGGAAGCCCCGCACGGAGGGTTTCTTCCACGTGAACCTCCAGGACAGCGAAGTCGTTCGGCGTGTGCGCTCGGGCGACGTGGATGCGTTCGCGGTCCTCGTCGACCGCTACCACGCCGGGTGCTATCGCTACGCCCTGCGCATGCTCCTCGAGGCCGACGAGGCCGAGGATGCCGTCCAGGAGAGCTTCATCCGCGCGTATCGTGCGCTACCCCGCTACCGCGACGAGGGACGCTTCCGGGAGTGGCTGTTCCGCATCCTCCTGAACCGGTGTCGCTCGGCGGCGCGGCGTCGCCGTCCGCCCCCGCTCCCCGGGGAGCGGCGGTACCGACGGCGTCGTCGGAGGAGGAGCGGGTCCTCTGGCGCGACGAGCTGACCGCGGCGTTGTCCGGTCTCCCGCCCCTGCTGCGCGAGGCCTTTCTGCTCAAGCACATGGAAGAGCTCAGCTACGAGGAGATGGCGGAGGTGACCGGAAACGGCGTCTCCGCCCTCAAGATGCGCGTGTCACGTGCCTGCGCCGCGCTACGCGGCAGCCTCCAGGAGGCGCTCGATGATCGATGACGAGGACGTTGTGGACGGAGGGGACACCGCCCGGGGCCTGGAAGCCCTCGTCGAGGCGGCCCGTCGCCAACCCGCGGAACCGGAGGGTGCGCGCGACCGGGTCATGGCGCGGGTCCGGGAGGAGCACGCCCGCACGGCACGCCACCCACGTCGGCTCCGCCCCGGACCGATCGCCATGGCGTGGGGGTGGCTGACCGACCCCCGCACGGTACGCCTGAGCCCGCTGGCCGGGACCGCCGCGGCGGCGACCCTCGTCGTCCTCGCCGTCCTCCTCACCTCGCTGGCCTACCCGAGGTCCCGCCCGGACGCTCCCGCCGCCGCCACGGCCGGGCGATCCGTCCAGTTCGTCTTCGTCGCGCCGGGCGCCACCTCCGTGTCGCTCGTCGGGGACTTCAACGACTGGCAGGCGCGCACGACCCACCTGGCCCGGACCGCCCCCTCGGGGGTGTGGTCGGTGGACGTGCACCTGACCCCGGGGCGGCACGTCTACGCCTTCCTCGTCGACGACGTCTGGATGCCGGACGCGTTCGCGCCCCGCGCACCCGACTCGGACTTCGGAGCGCCGACCTCGGTGGTCGTGGTTTCGGAAGGAGGACAGTCATGATCGCCCGCCCCCTCGGTGGCCTGGCCACCCTCCTGCTGCTCACCCTGCTCCCGGGCGTCGCGCTCGCCCAGGACGCCCGCCTGGAGGCTCGGCTCGATCCGGTCGCCCTCGTCGGCGTGGGCCGCGAGGTGGCGAGCGCCCGTGAAGCCGGTCTCCCGGTGGAGCCGCTGATCCAGAAGGCCCTCGAAGGCGCGGCACTCGCCGCCGATGGCCCGCGCATCGTCGGGGCGGTGCGCGGCCTGCGCGAGCGACTCGCGGCCGCGCGCGACGCCCTCGGCCCGGGCTCCACGGAATCCGAGCTGGTCGCCGGGGCCGGGGCGCTCTACGTCGACGTGCCGGCCGACGCCCTCCGGCGCATCAGGGAGGACGCCGAGCGGGCCGGCGTGGACCTTCCCCTCGTGGTGCTCGCGGACCTCGTGCAGCAGGGCGTGCCCCCCGCGTCGGCGGTCCAGGCGATCCGCTCCCTCGCGCGGGCCGGCGCGGATCCGGAGGGCTACCATCTCCTGCGCTACCGGGTGGAGCTCGACATCCGCGACGGGACACTTCCCACCACCGCCGCGGAGCGCCAGAGCGCGCGGATCCTCCGGTCCCTTCGTGGTGGGGCGCCCCCGCCCGGAGGAGGTTGATGGCAGACCGCCCGCGGCACCGACCGCGGCCGCGTTCCCGGGCGGGCTCCCTCGCGACCGGAGCGCTGCTCGCTGCGTTCGGCGTCGGCGCAGCGGCCGGCGCATCCGCACAGACCGTTCCGGTCGGCGCGGCCCTTCCCGGCTTCCCCCACGATGTCGGCGCCTCCTTCCTCTCCGGCGTCGCGCGGATTCGACGTGGGGCGCCTCTCGTTCGCCGTCGACGGTCTGGTCGCCTCCCCCGACCGCCGCGCTCCGGCGCTCGGCGGCGGCGCCCTCGCCCGGTACGACCTCGTCCCGTCCGAGGGCCTGTCCCTTCTCGCGCACGTCGGCGCCTTCGGGATCGGCTCGGCGGCCACGAACCCGTTCACCGGCATCGAGGCCGGTGGCGAGCTGCACCTGAGCCGATCCACGCTGGAGGCGTGGCTGTCGTGGACGCTCGACCGACCCACGGGGGATCGTCCCGGCCGGTCCGCGCAAAGGACCGCCGCCGGCCTGATCTGGAGCCCGGGACGCGCCGCCCTGGGCGCGACCCTCTCCGGCACCGTCTTCCACGACAGCACGGCCGTGCCGTTCGACACGGTCTTCACGGTGGCGGGCTACGCCTTCACGAGCCATCGCGCCCGCCCCGCCCTGGCCCGGTTCCGCTACGTGGACGCGGAAGCGAGCGCGGACGTCGCGTTGGGTCCGATCCGCCTCGGGGCCGCCATCGGCCGGCGCATCGGGGGAACGGGCACAGGGAGCGAGGCCTGGGGGCGCGTGCGCTCGGCCGTCCCGCTGCCCGTGGCGGGGCTCTCCATCGAGCTCTCCGGAGGGATCCGGCCGGCGCTTCCGGAACGCGCCCTTCCGCGCGCCCGCTTCGTCGGCGTCGGCCTGCGCTGGTCGCCCGGCACACGAGCCGCCTCCATCGCGCCGGGGTCCGCCGAGGCGCTGGAACGCGCCGAGCGTCGTCGTGACAGCGCGCCGGTGCTCGAGGTCGTGCGCGGAGCGGACGGTGCCGCGTCCCGGCTCGTGCTGCGCCACGTTCCGGCCGACGACGTCGACATCATGGGCGACTTCACCGACTGGGTGCCCGTGACGCTCCGGCCGAACGGGGCCGACACCTGGTCCACCGCGATCGATCTGCGCCCCGGCACCTGGGCGTACCTCCTTCGTATCGACGGCGGTCCGTGGGCCGTCCCGGAGGGCCTTCCCGCCGTGCGCGGCGACTTCGGCCGGGAGACGGGGATCCTGGTGGTCCGACCCGACCGCGACTGACGATCCGGGCGTGCCGTCCGTCCCAACGCTCCACGTCCCTTGCGCGTCCCTGCGGGCGGCGATACACCCAACACGGAACGGCCGACCTCCGCTCCGCGACCCACCCCACGCAGGGAGCCCACCATGTCCCGCAGGACCTCCGCGCTCCGACGTATGGTCTGGGGGCTCGCCGTCGCCTCCCTGGCGGCGCCGAATCTGGCCCAGGCCCAGCAGCGCAACGACGAGGAGTACACCAAGCTCATCAAGGAGTATCTCCAGGACGACCGCATCACGACCGAGCTGGTGGACCACCTCCCGGCCTCGGACGTGGTGCCGACGCCGCTCGCCTTCAACGGGCGCATCGTGGGCACCCCGGGCGAGCTCACCTACGCGCGCGACATCCACCGCTACATGCGCGCGATCGCGGACGCCTCGCCGCGCGCGATGGTGTGGTCGATCGGACAGACCGAGGAGGGCCGCGAGCAGATCGTGATGGCGATCGCCGACGAGGCGACCATCCGGGACCTCGAGCGCTACAAGGGGATGCTGCACGAGCTGACCGATCCCCGTACGACCACGGAAGCGCGGGCGCGCGAGATCATCGAGAGCGCCGGCAAGCCGATCTACTGGGTGACGTCGGGGATGCACTCCCCGGAGACGGGCGGCCCCGAGATGCTCCAGGAGCTGGCATACCGCCTGGTGGTGGAGGAGACGCCCTTCATCCAGGACATCCGCGACAACCTCATCACCTTCATCACCCCGGTGATCGAGGTGGACGGCCGCGAGAAGGAGGTCGACACCTACTACTTCAACAAGGACCGGCCCGAGGGCGAGAGCCGCCTTCCGCTCATGTACTGGGGCAAGTACGTCGCGCACGACAACAACCGCGACGGGATGGGGCAGTTCCTGGCTCTCACGCGCAACGTCAACAAGACGTGGCTGCAGTGGACGCCCACGGTCATGCACGACCTGCACGAGGCGCAGTCGTACCTGTACACGTCGACCGGGACGGGCCCCTACAACGAGGGGTTCGACCCGATCACGATCGGTGAGTGGTGGGTCCTCGCCGAGAACGACGTGCTCGAGATGACCAAGCGCGGCGTGCCCGGCGTGTGGACGTACGGCTTCTACGACGGGTGGACGCCGAACTACATGTTCACGATCGCCCACACGCACAACGGCATCGGGCGCTTCTACGAGGTGCAGAGCTACGGGCCGGACAACCGCGAGAACCTGCGCCTCGGCGCCACGACGACGAGCCGTGAGTGGTTCCGGCCCAACCCGCCGCTCCCGTCGATCAACTGGGGCCCGCGCAACAACACCAACATCCAGGAATCCGCGCTGCTCTTCTCGCTGAAGTACGCTGCCGACCACCGGGCCTGGTTCCTCGAGAACTACTGGCTCAAGAACAAGCGCTCGGTGCAGAAGGGCATCGACGGGCCGGTGAACGCGTGGGTGATCCCGGCCAATCAGCGCAGGAAGGCGGACGCGGTCGACATGGTCAACGAGCTGCTCCGCCAGGGCCTCGAGATCCACCGCGCGGACAAGGCCTTCGAGGCCGGCGGCGTGAAGGTGCAGGCGGGCGACTTCATCGCCCGGGCCGACCAGCCATTCCGCACGATGGCGGACATCTACTTCTCGCTGCAGCAGTTCAGCCTCGACAACCCGCGTCCGTACGACGACACCGGGTGGACGATGCAGCTCACGCGCAACGTCGATCTGAAGACCATCGACGACAAATCGGTGCTCGATCAGCCGATGACGGCGGTCGCATACCCGGCGCACGCGCCGGGCGGGATCTCCGGGAAGGGCGACGTCATCGTCGTGGACCACACCACGGACAACAACCTGATGACCTTCCGCATGACGCACGCCGACGTGCGCATGCTGGCCGCGGAGAGCGACTTCGAGATGGGAGGACACGCGTTCCGTGCGGGCGCGTTCATCATCCCGCAGGCCGACCGCGCGACGATCGAGTCGAGCCTGACCGAGCTGGGGCTGTCCGCGTGGGCGGGCAGCATGCCCGACGTGCCCACGCACGAGCTCGACGTTCCGCGCATCGGCTACGTCCACTCCTGGCAACGCACGCAGGACGAGGGTTGGGTGCGCGCCGCGCTCGACACCTACCACGTGCCCTACACCTACTTCGCCGACCAGAAGCTGAAGGACGGCAACCTGCGCGCGAAGTACGACGTGATCGTCTTCCCGCACGTGGGCGGGAACGCCCAGTCGCAGGTGAACGGCATCGCGATGACCGGTGAGATGCCCCTTCCCTACGGGAAGACCGACAAGACGCCCAACCTCGGCGCGCTCGACCAGAGCGCCGACATCCGCGGCGGGATGGGCTTCGACGGGCTCGTGCAGCTGGCGAAGTTCGTGCAGGAGGGCGGCACGCTCATCGTGGAGGGCTCCACGTCGAACATCTTCCCTTCCTACGGCCTGACGCCGGGCGTGAGCGTGGTGGATTCCGACGATCTGGTCGCGCCCGGCTCGGTCGAGCGGGGCGTCATCGCCGACAAGACCAGCCCGATCGCCTACGGCTACGCGGGCGACCAGCTCCCGGTGCTCTACCGGGGCGACGTGGTGCTCGAGGCGGGCGGCGGCTTGGCGCGTATGGCGCGTGGCTACTTCGGGGGAGGCGGCAGCAGCCCCTGGCAGAACACGACGCCGATGGCCTCCAAGCCGCGCCTGAGCACGTGGCAGGCCGACAGCACGCAGGCGCGCGGCGCGCGCGGCGGTGGCCAGCCGGATCAGATGGCCGAGTTCCGCCGCATGGCCCGCCAGTTCGGGGTCAACGTGGACGAGTCCGGACCGCGTGTGGTCATGAAGTTCCCCGACAACCCGGGGCAGATCCTGCTCTCCGGCACGCTCGGCGGGGCTGAGGCGCTCACCGGCAAGGCGCAGGTCGTGGACGAGCCGGTGGGTGAAGGCCACGTGGTGATGTTCGCCATCCGGCCGTATTGGCGGTGGCAGACCCAGGGGACGTTCTTCCTGGGGTTCAACGCGATCCTGAACTGGAACGACCTGGACGCGGGGAAGGCCGCGGAGGCGGTGACGGACGAGGCCGCGCCGGGGAGGGGAGGTCGGTAGGAGCCTACGGCCACCATGGCCCACGTCGAAGGGCACCGGACCCACCGCATCGGATGGCTGCGCGCCGCCGTCCTGGGCGCCAACGACGGCCTCCTCTCCACGAGCAGCCTCGTGGTGGGGGTGGCCGCCGCCGGCGCACCCCGGGGCCAGGTGCTCGTTGCGGGCGTCGCCGGCATGGTGGCCGGCGCGGTCTCGATGGCGGCCGGAGAGTACGTGTCCGTGAGCTCGCAGACCGATACGGAGGCCGCCGACCTCGCACGGGAGCGCGAGGAGCTGGCGGCCAACCCCGAGGGAGAGCACCAGGAGCTGGCGCGGATCTACCGGACGCGAGGGCTCGAGCCCGACCTGGCGGCCCGGGTCGCGGATCAGCTCATGGCGCACGATGCCCTCGGCGCGCACGCGCGCGACGAGCTCGGCATCTCGGAGGTGACGGCCGCCCGCCCGGTCCAGGCCGCCCTGGCGTCGGCCGGGACGTTCTCGGCCGGCGCGCTCCTGCCGCTCGTCGTCGTCCTCGTGGCACCCGTGTCGAGCTCCGCCGTTCTGGTGACGGGCGCGTCCCTGGTGGCGCTCGGGGGACTGGGCGCGCTGGCCGCCCGCGCGGGCGGCGCGCCCGTGCTTCGGGCCGTGGTGCGCATGACCTTCTGGGGAGCCCTGGCGATGGGCCTCACCGCGCTCGTCGGCTCCCTCGTCGGCACCCAGCTCTGACACCACTTCCCGGGAGTCCGGAATGCACAAGTCGGCCGCCGCGACGGGTACGTGTTCCGTCTGCGGAAAGACCTTCCCTACCAAGGCCCTCGTCCCGGGCACCACGATCCGGGAGCCGATCGCCCAGCGCATCCAGGCGGAGTTGCCCACCTGGACCCCGGAAGGGTTCGTCTGCCGCCCCGACCTCAACCGCTTCCGCTACGCGTACGTGACGTCGCTGCTGGAGTCCGAGCGCGGCGAGCTGAGCTCCCTCGAGGCGGACGTCGTGCGGAGCCTGCACGAGCACGACATTCTGGCGAGGGACATGGAGGAAGCGCTGGAGCGAGGGCGGACGTCCGGGGAGCGCCTGGCGGACGGGCTCGCCGCCTTCGGCGGAAGCTGGGTGTTCCTCATCTCCTTCGGCGTGTTCATCGCCGCCTGGATCGTGATGAACGCCGTGGTGCTGTTCCGGCACCCGCCGGACCCCTACCCCTTCATCCTCCTGAACCTCGTCCTGTCGTGCCTGGCCTCCGTCCAGGCGCCGGTCATCATGATGAGCCAGAACCGGCAGGAGGCGAAGGACCGCATCCGCGCGCAGAACGACTACAAGATCAACCTCAAGGCCGAGCTGGAGATCCGTCACCTCCACGAGAAGGTCGACCACCTCCTCCTGCAGCAGTGGGAGCGCCTCACGCAGATCCAGGAGATCCAGCTCGAGGTCCTGTCCGAGCTGGGGCGGCGCTAGCAGCCCTCAGCATTCCCGCGCCCGCCCGGTCTCGATCCAGCGGGCCCAGTCCGGCCGGTCGTGCGCGCGCGCCGCGGCCGCGGCCGCCTCCACGTCGTAGGGCGTTGCGCGCAGCTCGATCCGCCAGACACCGTGTCGCCTGCGCTCGAGCAGGGCCCAGCGCGCGTGGGGCGTGCCCGACTCCATGCCGTGCGGGTGGGGCGCGTCGGCCGTGTAGGCGGGGAGTCCCACGCTCCCCGGGTTCACCACGAGGCGCCCGTCGGACAGCCGCACCGTGCCGGGCTGGTGGCTGTGGCCGCAGAGCACGATCTCCACGTTCTCCGCCGCGCCGCGGAGCGCGTCGGTGAGCTCCCCGTCGGTCGCCGTGCGCACGTGGTCGGTCTCGATCCGCTCGATGAGCGTCACGTCGTCGCGCTCGAGGTTTCCGTGGCAGGCGAGGATAGCGCCCTGGCTCACGGTGGGGTGCGTCTGGAAGGTGAGCCACGCCACGCCCTCGCTCCCGATCTCGCCGAGCGTGAAGACGGCGCCCGGATTGTCCGCGCCCTCGAGCAGGGCACGGTCCTGGTTGCCGCGGACCGTCGGCCACCCATGGCCGAGCAGCCGCTCGTGCGTGCCCTTCGGGTCAAGCGGCCCGAAGAAGCAGTCGCCGAGGTTGAGCACCCGGTCGACGTGCATGTGGCCCATCTCCTCGAGCACCGCGTCGAGGGCCCACGAGTTTCCGTGGATGTCCGACACCACCGCGATCTGCATCCTCGCCTCCGTTCCCCGTCGTTCGTCGCGACAGTGAGGAACCCCGAACGCCCGCGTGAGTTGCCCGGCGCGGACCCGACTTGCCCGGCGCCGGGCACCCCACCCACTTTTGGCCCTCGCAAGCGCAGGCCCTTCCGATCCCCGCACCAGGTGCTGCCCCATGCTGGTGACCCGCTCGCGCGTTCTCGGCGCGCTCCTCGTCGTCGCGGCCGCCGCCGCCCCCGCATCCGCGCAACAGACCCCGTGGACCCCGCTCAAGCGGGGCAGCGACAACATCGAGGTGCTCGGCCACGTGCCGCTCGGCCCGCGCCTGAGCGTGGCCGACCTCGACGTCGAGCAGGAGATGTCGCGCCCGTACGCGTACGTCGCGCGCATGGTCTACGGAGACGAGGGGCCGAAGGGTACGGACATCGTCAGCATCGAGGACCCGGACCACCCCAAGGTGCTCTACCGTTGGCGCATCGAGAACCAGGAGCTGCACCAGCGCACCGGCGGCATGGATGTGAAGCACTTCAAGATCGACGACCGCTACTACGTGGTGCAGTCGCTCCAGTTCGGCCAGGGTGGGCCCGACAACGATCTGGGCGCCGTGATCCTCGACGTGACCGGCCTGCCCGATCCGAGCACGGTGAAGGAAGTGGCGCGCATCCGCGAGCCCGAGACCCCGGGCGGCTTCCACAACATCTTCATCTACAAGCACTCGAACGGCGGCGTGTATCTCTTCACGACCGTGAGCGGACCCTACGCGAACGTGTACGACCTGGGCAAGGTCGGTGCACGGCGACGTGGAGCACGCGCGCGTGGCCCGCGTCCCGGTCCCCGAGTCGAGCATGGGAAGCGGGGGATCGCGCGGCTACCACGACTTCTACGTGGGCTACTACCCCGACACCGGTGAGGACCGCTTCTACGGCGGCGGCACCGGGGGCTACTACATCTACGACATCACGGACCTGCAGAACCCGAAGCTCCGCGTCACGCTCACGGGCATCAGCGGCGTCTCCTACGGCCACACCTTCACTCCGAGCCCCGACGGCCGCTACGTGGTCGCCGAGACCGAGTACCAGTACGCTCCCCTGCGCATCTTCGACCTGAAGCCCGCTCTGGACGGCGAGGTCACGAACATCCGCAATCCGATCTCCGCCTTCACGGCCGACTGGACCCACCTGGTGCACAACCACGAGGTGCGGTGGCCCTACGTGTTCGTTTCGGGGTATCTGGACGGGCTGCAGATCTTCAACGTGCAGGACCCGGCGAACCCGGTGCCCGTGGGCTTCTACGACACGTACATCGGACCGCCGAACACGGACCGTTACTCTCAGTTCAACGGCGCCTTCGGCATCGACGTGCGCAACGCGGACGGGCTCATCGTGATCAGCGACATGTCCACCGGCTTCTGGACCTTCCGCATGGACGGCTTCCAGGGATGGAACGGTGAGGACTGGGGCTATCCGGACATCTCGTCGGCGCAGAAGTGGGACGCGCCGCCGAAGCGTCCGATCAGCTGAACGCAGGGAGGCCGAAGGAAGCATGAAGACCGGGACGATCGCCATGCTCGCGGCGCTCACCGCCCTCGGGGCCGCCGACCCGTCCGCCCGGATTCCCCCGGGCGAGACGGCGTCGGTGCCCGCGGCCTGCTCGGCGGCTGCAGGGGCCGTGGACGCGGCCCCTGCCTTCCCCGTCGACCCTGCGACGTACTACGCGATCGACCTGGTCACGACGAAGAAGCTCCCCGGCACCGCGCGGGCCCGCGGTATGGGCCACCTCGCCTTCGCGCGGTCCCCCTACGGCGTCGCGGTGGCCGCGGACGGCAGCTACCGCTACGACGTGGCCCTGCAGCTCTCGGAGATCGAGCCTCCGGCTCGCGGCGCGCTCGTAGCGTGGATCACGACCCCGCAGGTGGACCGGATCGAGCGGCTGGGCGCCTTCGACGACAACCTGCAAGCGCGCGGGCAGGTGTCGTGGAACAAGTTCCTGGTGGTGGTCACCCTCGAGGCGTCCGACGACGCCTCCGCCGGGACCTGGTCGGGTCCGATCGTGCTGCGGGGCATGTCGCGCAGCGGCGCGATGCACACGATGGCCGGCCACGGCCCGTTCCAGCAGGAACTGTGCGCCAGGTACGGCTACCGTTGAGAGAACCCGCCCGCCGCGTCGCGCGCCTGGCAACCGCCGTCCTCCTCCTCGCCGCGCCTCTGTCGGCTCAGGACCCGAACATGCACATGGGTCACGCCATGGGCATGACGGGGGGGTGGAGGATGGTGCCGATGGACCCGAACATGCCGATGCTGCCGGGCATCGAGAGCCTCCTCCCCGTGATGAGCCCGTTCCTGCCGGACGCGGGGATGGACCCGTCCATGCTGCCCGAGGCGCGGCCGTCCGAGGTCGTGCCCATGCAGGACGGCGACACCCTCGACATCGCGGTTTCGATGGTGCGGCGCACGATCAACGGCCACGAGCTCGTCATGTACGGCTACAACGGCCAGTATCCCGGGCCGCTCATCCAGGCGCCGAAGGACGCGACCGTGGTGGTGCGCGTCACCAACCGGATCCAGATGCCCACCACGATCCACTGGCACGGGGTGAGGATCGACAACCGCTTCGACGGCGTGCCGGGCGTCACGCAGGAAGCCATCGCCCAGGGGGAGAGCTTCACCTACCAGGTGAACGTCCCCGACGCGGGGATGTTCTGGTACCACCCGCACGTGCGTGAGGACGTCCAGCAGGACCTCGGCCTCTTCGGGAACCTGCTCGTCACCTCGCCCGACCCGGACTACTACGGCCCCGCCAACCGCGAGGAGATCTTCGTGGTCGACGACATCCTCATGGACGGCCAGGGCCTGCTGCCGTGGGGGAAGGAGGGGCCGACGCACGCGCTCATGGGCCGCTTCGGCAACGTCATGATGGTCAACGGCCAGACCGGCTACCGGCTCACGGCGAAGAAGGGCGAGGTGATCCGCTTCTTCCTCACCGACGTGGCCAACACGCGCACGTTCAACGTGGTCTTCGGCGGCGCGAAGGTGAAGGTCGTGGCGTCCGACGTGGGCCGCTACGAGCGCGAGCAGTGGGTGCCGAGCGTGATCATCGCGCCGGCCGAGCGCTACGTGGTGGACGTGCGCTTCGACCAGCCGGGCCAGGTCGCGATCACGAACTCGATCCAGGCGGTGAACCACTTCCGCGGAGAGTTCTACGCGCACGTGGACACGCTCGCGCTCGTCACGGTGGCCGACGAGCCCGCCACCCCCGACTACGGCGAGGCGTTCGAGTCGCTGCGCACGAACCAGGCGGTGGTGGACGACGTCGCCCGCTACCGCGCGCTCTTCGACAAGCAGCCCGACCACCAGCTGGAGACCACGGTGCGCGTGTCGGGGCTGCCGGTCCCCATCGTCCAGGCGATGGAGATGGACACGCTCTACGTGCCGCCGGTCGAGTTCAACGACGCCATGCCGATGATGAACTGGCTGTCGACCTCCGACCAGGTCACGTGGATCCTGCGGGACCGCGACACGGGCGCCGAGAACGGCGACATCCACTGGAAGTTCCACGTGGGCGACGTGGTCAAGATCCGCATCTTCAACCAGCCGAAGTCGTTCCACCCGATGAACCACCCCATCCACATCCACGGGCAGCGCTTCCTGGTGGTGTCGATGGACGGCACGCCGAACGAGGACCTGGTCTGGAAGGACACGACGATCGTGCCCGTGGGCAGCACCGTCGACCTCCTGGTCGAGATGTCCAACCCCGGCACCTGGATGATGCACTGCCACATCGCCGAGCACCTGCACTCGGGGATGATGTTCAACTTCACGGTCGAGCCGTAGCCGCTCCCCCTCGACATGCCTCGGACACCGCTGGCCCGCGTCCTCGCCGTCGTCGGCGTGCTGGCGGTCCTCGCCGTCACCGTGATGGGTGGGAGGACCCTGATCGAGCGCCGCCGCACCGTGGACGAGATCCGCACGCTACGCGACCAGGTGTACCGTGCGCGGGTCTCGGCCGACTCCTGCAGCAACGAGCTGGCCTACCAGGAGCGCCTCTTCCGACGCTTCGACACCGTGGTCGACTCGCTGCGCGGAACGGTGCGCGACTTCGAGAGCATGGACGAGCGCGGCGTGCCCGAGGACCACTACGACGAGTACCTCGAGCACTTCGAGGGCTACAACGACTCCGTCACGGTATGGCGGGCCCGGGCGACCGGGCTGCGGGCGACGGAAGCCGCGTGCCGCACCTTCATCGAAGGGCACAACGTCCTCGCCGACTCGTTGCGCGGCCGCCTCGAAGCCGAGGGCACCCGCTGAAGCCGACCGGCTACCGCCGGATCCCGTCGCCCAGGTCCACCGGGTGGTTCGGGTCCTCGTAGGGCCGCAGGTGCTCCTCGAGGAACGCCCAACTGCGGTTCCACGAGTCCCGCTGCGCGGGGGAATCCACGCGCTCGAGCGTCTCCGGGTCCACGCGCCGGCTGAAGGCGTGCCCGACGCTCCGGCCCCACGGCGCCGGGTCCACGTAGATCTTCGTCTCCGTGAGGTCGGGCCTGGTGGCGCGCAGCTTGTACACCAGCATGCCGTCCTCCTCGAAGTTCACGTCCTCGTCGTTCGTGGCCACGTGCACGAGCAGTGGCGTCTTCAGGCTGTCGACGGCGTAGTACGGCGAGCGCTCGATGTAGATCTCCCGCTTCTCGAAGGGAAGCCCCTCGATGCGCTGCTGCGTGGAGAACCCGCGCTGGTATCCGGGACCCTTGAAGGAGAGCCGGAAGATCAGGTTCGTGACCGGCACGATCGCGGCGCCCGCCTGGAAGGGATGGTCGGCGCGGGTGACCGACAGGACCGTGATGTAGCCGCCGTGGCTCCATCCCATGATGCCGACCCTGTCGGGGTCGACGTGCGGCAGGTTCTGCACCATCCAGTCGTAGGCCGTGATCACGTCGTCGATCTCGTAGCCGCCGTAGTCGATCGCGCGGTGATGGGCCT
This sequence comes from uncultured Gemmatimonadales bacterium, assembly GCA_963823035.1. Classification (GTDB taxonomy): domain Bacteria; phylum Gemmatimonadota; class Gemmatimonadetes; order Longimicrobiales; family Gaopeijiaceae; genus SZUA-318. The sequence continues at coordinate 145,925 of CAWGKG010000008.1, read as the reverse complement.
CACCGTAGCCCGTGCTGCCCCGGTACTCGGGGCAGATGACCACGTAGCCGCGCTCGACCGCCTCACGCACGAACGGCCACATCGACGTCCCCCAGTTGCCGTGGACGCCGCCGTGCACCCACACCATGGCGGCATGACCGCGCGCGCCGCGCTTCTCGAGCGGCTGGAAGAGGTACGCCGGGATCTCCATCCCGTCGACACGGCTCGGGTAGCTGATCTTCCGGTAGTCGACCACGCCCTGCGTCACGGCGCGCGTAGATGCTGTCCGTGACCCGCTTCCCTTCGACGGTCGCGGGCGTAGTCCGCGACGGGATGGTCCTCCCACTCGTCGCTCACGTAGAGCATCTGCGCGCGCGCCGAGTCCATGACGACCTGCTGCCGGGGTCGCTGCGCGAAGGCGCTCGAGGCGAAGATCAGGCTCAGCGTCACGGCTGCGGCGGCCGCGCGCGGCGCGCGTGTCTTCCGCCTACGGCGGACCGGAGGTGGCTCATTTCCACCCTCCTGGAGGGGTGTGGGTCCGGGCGATGTACGTGGGCGGAAGGGTCCGTCCAATGTACACCCGGGAGCCGCCTCGCGCGTTGACATGCCTCCCCGATCCGGGTAGCCTCGTCGACCACGAAGTTTCACGCGTACCACGGAACCGTACCACGGATGACGCCGCGCATCGGCAACCCGGAGCACCGAGATACCCGAGGTCCTCGAGACCCGCGGGAGTATCTCGGTACGGGTAGGTCATCCGTCGAGGAAGCACGCATGCTCTAGCGCTTCCCGCGGAACGTGCGCAACGCGCGTTCGAACGCCCCACCTGTGCCGGCGGCCAGGTGGGGCGTTCGTGCGTCTGGCCGCCATCCACCGATCGACCGTCGAGGAGGCGGACATGAACAAGATCACGCTGCCGGAGCTGAAGGAGCTCCGGGAGAGGACCGGGGCCGGCGTCATGCAATGCAGGATGGCGTTGGAGGCCACCGAGGGAGACATGGAGCGTGCAGAGGCGCTGCTCCGGGAGAAGGCGCGCAAGGAGGCCGAGAAGCGGGCCGAGCGCACGGCCGGCGAGGGGCTGGTGGTCAGCTACATCCACCACACCGGTCGCATGGGCGCGCTGGTCGAGGTCAACTGCGAGACGGACTTCGTGGCGCGCACCGCGGACTTCCGCGAGTTGGCGCGCAGCGTGGCCGAGCACGTCGCGGGCGCGGCGCCGGAGAGCACCGAGGCGCTCCTGGCCCAGCCGTGGATCCGCGAGCCCGGGCGTACGGTCGGCGACCTCGTGAAGGAGACCGCCGGGCGGCTGGGCGAGGCCGTCCGGGTTCGTCGCTTCGCGCGCTTCGAAACGGCGGAGTGACGGGGTGAGCGGCGCCGCCGGTCGGAGCCATCCGGCCGGCGGCGCCCATCCCGGCGCGCGCCTAGGCGCGCGCCCGCCGCGCGGTCCGGACCTCCTCGTCCGACGCGACCAACTCGAAGTCGGCCTCGTAGGCCACGCGATCGGGCGAAGGGACGTATCCGCTCAGGTCGGCCTTCTCCAGCTCCCGGTCGAACGCCGCGAGGTCGCGGGCGTCCGCCTCGGACGCCGTGTCGCCCGAGTCGTAGACGATCGGGCCGAGCTCGCGCCCCTCGAGCGAGAGCGACCGCCGCACCGCCTCCCCGGCCGCCATCTGCCGGCGGATGGCCGGGAAGCGGAAGACGAGCCGCCCTTCGGCGTCGGGCGCGACGTCGGCGTCGAACTCGGCGGCGAGCGCGTGCAGGACCTTCTCCACCGCGCCGGGCGTCACGGTCTGGTGCTCCAGGCGGGCCGCCACGTGCGCGTGCGCCTCCTCGACCGTCACTCCGGTGGCCTCACGGCCCTCCAGCGAGCGCGCATAGACGAGCCCGAGCGTGACGCGGCGCACGTTGCGCTTCCGCCGGCGGGCGTTCTCGCGCTTCACGCTCCACGTGCGCAGCGCCGGCACCGCGAAGAACATCAGGCTGAAGATCACCGGCACGACCACCAGGCCGACGAAGGCCGCCGGCCCGCCGATGCCCAGGCGCGGGAAGATGAACCACGGCGACGTAGCGGCGGCCACGAGCGTGAAGGTGTTCATCCCGCCCACCGCGAGGTTGGCGCCGGTCGTGTTGCCGGTCAGCTCGAGCGGATACTCGAGGCGCATCCACGACGGGTTGGGCTCGCGCGCCGCGACGCGGCCGTGCGCGCTCAGCATCACCGAGGGGAAGGAGTAGGCGAGCTCACCCTCACGGGAAACGATGGGCTCTCCGTCGTAGGCGCCCACCAGCCGGCCCATCTCGCTCTCCGCCTCCTCCAACGGCACGCCCGATGTGCTCCACCAGCTCCGCGGCGGTGATCACGCCGTTGCGCGCCCGGATGAGCCGGAGCGTGCTGCGATCGAGCTGCTGGGCGGTGGGGTGGGGCCGATCCGGCCCGAAGACGAAGGCGAACACCTTCTTGTAGAAGGGGACCTTGTCCTCCTTGTGGAGCGTCCGCTCCCAGCGGCGGCCGTAGTAGGGACGGCCGATGTACCAGCGCGGCCCCCAGATCCAGTACCAGAACCAGAGGTTGCCGATCGGCAGCCCGCCTCCGCGGCTCCGTCCGCGTCCGCCCCACCCCCCGCCCCGCCGGTCGCCGCCCGCCCGGTCGTTCGCGAAGAGCGCGGCCAGGACCAGCACCACGAAGATCACGAAGTAGACCACCAGCATGATGACGATCCACGCCTTGAACGCCTTGGAGAAGAGGCTCCACGTCGTGCGCTTGAGGCGGGCGAGCAGCGGCTCGGTACCGCGGCGGATGAGGTCCTCTTCGAAGCGGTAGAGCAGCTCGCCCGTGTCGGACACGGCGAGCTGCCCGCGATGGCTCTCCAGCAGCTCCTTGAGGGCGGCCTGCGAATCGTTGGCCGGGAGGCCCGTGGCGGCGACCACGTCGCCCACGGTGGCCTTCCCGCCCAGGCCGCGGAGCGCGGAGAGGACGTCGGATTGCTTTTCTGCCAGGGCCAGGCTGCTCACGAGCGGCTTCTTCTTGGAGAGCGTCTTCAGGTCGGATGGTGGTACTACGCTACGCGCGCGGGGATCCTTCCGACGCGCCGACGCGTGCCCGAGCCTCTCCCTCAGCGCGTCACCACCAGGGGAGACCAGCCGATGCCGTCCGGCGTCCGCCCGGCCTCCAGGCGCCGGACGATGCGACGCGACGCCAGGTCGATCACCGCGACCTGCCCCGAGACGCTCAAGGAGAGGAACAGCGTTCCTCCGTCGGGGGTGACCGTCAGCCCCTGCGGGCCCTCGTCCGGAAGCTCGAGCCGGCCCACCTCGTCGTGCGTGGCGTAGTCCACGAAGCGCACGACGTGCAGCGACAGATCGGGGATCACCACCACACCGCGATCCTCGAGGATGCGGATCCGGTACGGCCACTGGAAGCCCGAGAGAGCGGTCTCCACGCTGCCGGTGCCGGGACGGACGACCGAGACCTCACCCTCGGCATTGCTCCCCACCCACACCTGCGTGCCGTCCCGGCTCACCGTGATCGCCTCCGGCTGCGCAGGCACGGCGAATTCACCCGTCTTCGCCCGCGACGCCACGTCGAGCCTGGAGACCGTGCCCGCGCCGATGTCCCCCGTGAAGAGGGTGCGACCGTCGCCGGTCACGGCGACCATGTGCGATCCCGCCGCGTTCGTCGCGATGGCGCCCAGCACCTCGCCCCGGAACGGCTGCACGAGCACCACGTTCCGCGACGCCTCCGAGGTGACCGCGAGGATCGTGTCGCCCGGGAGGAAGAAGGCGCCGTGCGGACGCGGGTACGCGCTCAGGTCGATGGTGCGCGCCACGCGCGGCGCGGAGACGTCGAACACCGTCAGGCTGTTGCCGCCCGCGTAGTCCGTGGAGATCGCCCACCGTCCGTCCCGGGTCATCGCCAGCTCGTGCGGACCCGTGCCGGTCGGCAGCGTCGCGACGGTCTCGCCCGACGCCACGTCGATGAAGGTGGCCGTCGCCACCTCCTTGTTCAGGACGACGAGCGTGCCGGTGCGCCCCTGCGCGCTCTGGGCGAGAAGCGCCTCCGGCACGACCGTGGTCAGGACGAGGACCAGGAGCGCGGCGCTCCGCGCGGCCCTCACGCCGCCTCCGGGAAGTCGAAGCGCTTGGACCAGCGGACCGCCACGGCCTCCCCACCTGCCGTCGCCGGGCGGAAGGTGCAGGTGCGGGCGATGCGCAGCGCCTCGATCCCCACCTCGGGAACGCGCGGCGGCGTCCGGATCACGCGGGGGTCGCGCACCTCGCCCGTCGCGCTCACCACGAACTGGACCACCGCGTACCGCTCGCGCGACTCACCGTGGTCGATCCAGTCGCCGCACCGTACCAGCTCGGGCTGCCGGTCCACCTGGTCGGGCTCGAACACGCGCGCGCGCGCGTGCGGCCGTTCCCGGCGGAGTCGTGGAGCCGGAGGACGCGCATCCGGCGGCGAGCGTGACGAGGACGGTGGCGGCGGACCATCGCATGGGAACTCTCCGGGCAGGGCGGCACGGGCTGCCAAAGGTACCTCCTTGCCCGCATCCACGCCCCCTGGCCACAATCCCCGCATGTCGCGCTTCCTCACCCTCGTCGTTCTGATCGGCATCACGGTGGCACTCCTGAGCGTCGGCGAGGGCTATGGCGGCCGCGGCGGGGAGGCGCTCCTCCTCGGCTTCCTCCTTCTGGCCGCGTATCTGGCCGGGTTGGCCAGCCGCGCCGTGGAGCTGCCGCGGATCACCGGCTTCCTCCTCCTGGGGATCGCCGTGGGGCCCCATGCGCTCGGCATCCTCCCGCAGGAAGCCGTGATCGATTTCCGGCTCATCAACGGAGGCGCGCTCGCCCTCATCGCGCTGGCGGCCGGCGGCGAGCTGCGCGTCGAGGCCGTGCGCCGACGTCTGTCCAGCATCGTGTCCATCCTGGCGTTCCAGATCGTCCTGGTCTTCGCGGCCGTGGTGGGCGCCGTCTACTGGGGCCGCCACTTCGTGCCCTTCCTGCACGGCTCACCGCCCCGCGCCGCGCTGGCGGTGGGGCTGATCTTCGGACTGGTGGCGGTCGCCAAGTCCCCGGCCACCACCATCGCGATCATCACGGAGGAGCGCGCCCGAGGCGTGCTCACCGAGACGGTGCTCGGCATCACGGTGGTGAAGGACGTGATCGTCCTCGTGCTGATCGCGCTCCTCATCCCCCTGGCCTCGGTCATCGCCGACCCGACCACGCCGTTCTCCTTCTCCACGTTCGACGCGGTGCTGCTGTCGATCGCGGCCTCCCTCGCGATGGGGGTCGCCGTCGGATGGCTGCTCACTCAGTACCTGCGGCGGAGCGGCGCCAACCGGGTGCTGATCCTGCTGGTCACCGCCTTCTCGCTGGTCAGCCTCAGCGAGCAGCTCGGACTCGAGTACATCCTCATCGCGATGGCGGCGGGCTTCTACATCCAGAACTTCTCGAAGCAGGGCCCCCGCTTCCTGCGCGCCCTCGAGCAGAACTCGCTGCCCATGTACGCGCTCTTCTTCGCGGTGGCGGGCGCGGACCTGCGCATCGACGTGCTCCCGAACGTGTGGGCCATCGTCCTCCTCATCCTGGTGCTGCGCACGGTCGCGCTCGCCGCGAGCACGTGGATCGGGGCGTTCGTGGTGGGCGGCGACCCGGCCGTTCGCCGCCACGCCTGGATGGGCTTCCTCGCGCAGGCGGGCGTCACGCTCGGCGTGGCCAACATCGTGCGCGACCGCTTCCCCGTGTGGGGCACCGACGTGGCCACGCTCATCGTCGCGATGATCGCGGTGAACCAGATCGTCGGTCCACCCGCCTTCCGCTTCGCGCTCCTGCGCGCCGGGGAGAGCCGGCGCGCGCAGGCCGCGGGCGCCACCGCGCGCCTCCGCGCGCTCGAACAAGCCGGCGCCGCATGAGACCGAGACCCGAAGCGAGCACCCGCCGCACAACCATCCCCGAACCGGACCCGGACGTACGATGATCAGGCGAAGACCCTTCGAGCTGCTCCTCCTCGCCCTCATGGCCGGGTGCACGGGCGAGGCCCGCGTCGACACGTCGGCCCGGGCTTCGGCCGCGGCGGAGCCGCCGCCTCGGCCCGCCGAGGCGCTCCGCCCCCTCATCGGCGAGTACGCGAACGGGGACACGATCTCCGTCCTCGAGGAGGGCGGCACGCTCCGGCTCCTGCGCTGGCACGGCGTAGCCGCTCGAGATGGCCAGGGCGAGCGACAGCACCTTCGCCCTCCGCGGCTCGGAGGCCGTGGCCACCTTCCGACGTGGCGACGGACGGCGGCGTGGCGGCCGTGGTCCTGGAAGGGCGCACCTACGAAAGGCTGTCGCTGGGCGCGGCGGACGGCGGGCAGTTCAAGATCACGCCCATCCGCGAGCCCGGCGAGCTGCGCGCCGAGGCGCTCGCCGCCACGCCCCCCGAGGAGGAGGGCGACTTCCTCCCGTCGGATCTCGTCGAGCTGGTCGGGCTCGACCCCACGATCCATCTCGACATCCGCTACGCCACCACGAACAACTTCATGGGCGAGGTCTTCTACAGCCAGGCGCGCGCGTTCCTCCAGCGTCCGGCGGCGGAGGCGCTGGTGCGGGCCCAGGCCTGGCTCGAGACGCAGGGCTACGGCCTCCTCGTCCACGACGGCTACCGCCCGTGGTACGTCACGAAGATGTTCTGGGAGGCGACACCCGAGGCGCTGCGCGTCTTCGTCGCCGACCCCGCGAGCGGGTCCCGCCACAACCGCGGCTGCGCGGTCGACCTCACCCTCTACGAGCTCGCCAGCGGCGAGCCCGTGGTGATGACCGGAGGCTACGACGAGATGTCGCCGCGCTCCTTCCCCGACTACCCTGGCGGAACGTCGCGGCAGCGCTGGCTGAGGGCCCTCCTGCGCCAGGCCATGGAGGCGCAGGGCTTCACGGTGTACGAGGCCGAGTGGTGGCACTTCGACTACCAGGACTGGCACCGCTACCGCATCGGCAACCAGACCTTCGAGGAGCTCGGCGACGGCTAGGGAGACGCCTGCCCAAGGCTGGAGGCGGACGATCGTCCGCGCCCTCCGACACCGCAACTACCGGCTGTTCTTCTCGGGACAGAGCGTCTCCCTGGTGGGGACGTGGATCACCCGTCTCGCGACGAGCTGGCTCGTGTGGAGGCTCACGCACTCGGCCGCCATGCTCGGCGTGGTCGGCTTCGTCGGCCAGATCCCGACGTTCCTGCTCGCCCCCTTCGCCGGGGTGTGGGTGGACCGCCTCGATCGCTACCGCGTTCTCCTCACGGCGCAGTCGTTCGCCTGCGTGCAGTCGTTCGCGCTGGCCGCCCTCACGCTTTCGGGCGCCGTGCAGGTCTGGCACATCCTCGTGCTGCAGGCGCTCCAGGGGTGCATCAACGCCTTCGACTCGCCCTCGCGCCAGTCGCTCCTGGTCGACATGATCGAGGACCGCGACGACCTGTCCAACGCCATCGCCCTGAACTCCACGATGGTGAACGGCGCGCGCCTGGTGGGCCCGTCCGTGGCCGGCCTCCTCGTGGCGTGGGTGGGCGAGGGGTGGTGCTTCCTCCTGGACGGCGTCACCTACTTCGCCGTGATCGGCTCCCTCCTCGCGATGCGTCTGCCGAAGCGGCCGCGCCGCGCGACCGAGAAGAAGGTGCTGCAGGACCTGGCCGACGGCTTCCGCTACGCCTTCGGCTCCCCGCCCATCCGCGCGGCCCTCCTCCTGCTGGCACTCGTCAGCGTAGCGGGCATGCCCTACACGGTGCTGCTGCCCGCGATCGCGGAGCGTACCCTGGGCGGCGGACCCCACACCCTCGGCTTCCTGATGGGGGCCACCGGCATCGGCGCCGTGGTCGGGGCGCTACACCTGGCGTCGCGCACCAGCGTGGTGGGGCTCGGGCGCCTCATCCCGCGGGCGGCCGCGCTCTTCGGCGTCTCCCTCGCCGCCTTCGGGCTCTCGCGCTCCTTCGCGCTCTCCTTCGCCGTGATGGTCCCGGCGGGCTTCGGCTTCATGATCCAGATGGCCTCGAGCAACACCGTGATCCAGACGCTGGTGCGCGAGGAGATGCGCGGCCGCGTCATGTCCTTCTACGCGATGGCCTTCATCGGCATGATGCCGTTCGGCAGCCTCCTGGCCGGCGTGGTGGCGACGCGCATCGGCGCGCCGTGGACGGTCGTATGCGGCGGCGTGATCTGCATCGGCGGCGCCATCTTCTTCGGAAGCAGGGTCCCCGAGTTGCGCGACATCGGGCGTCCCATCTACGTGGAACACGGCATCCTCCCGGAGGTGGCGTCCGGCATCGGGTCTGCGACCTCCCTCCGCGACGAGACGGACTGACGCATGACCGAACCCCAGGGCGACCCCCGCGGCCCCACGCGCGCCGCCTTCGTCTTCATCTTCGTCACCGTCCTCCTCGACATGCTCGCACTCGGCATCATCGTCCCGGTGCTGCCGAAGCTGATCATCGAGTTCGAGGGCGGTGACACCGCGAGCGCGGCCCTCTACTACGGCCTGTTCGGCACGGTGTGGGCGGGCATGCAGTTCCTGTGCGCGCCCTTCATCGGGGCGCTCTCGGACCGGTTCGGTCGCAGAAGGGTGATCCTCCTGTCCACCTTCGGCCTCGCGGTCGACTACTTCATCATGGCTACAGCGCCTACGCTGCGCTGGCTCTTCCTGGGACGCGTCCTGTCGGGGATCACCTCGGCGAGCTACGCCACGGCGTACGCCTACATCGCGGACGTGACCGCGCGCGAGAAGCGCGCCGGCTACTACGGGTTGCTCGGCGCGGCGTTCGGGATCGGCTTCGTGCTCGGGCCCGCCGCGGGGGGGCTGCTCGGGAGCGTCGACCTCCGCCTCCCCTTCTGGGTGGCGGGCGCGCTGAGCCTGGTCGGCACCGCCTACGGCTTCTTCATCCTCCCGGAATCGCTCCCGCCGGAGCGGCGCGCCCCGCTCGACCTGCGCAACGCCAACCCGCTGGGCTCCCTGGGCTTCCTGCGGGGCCACCGCGCGCTCTTCGGGTTCGCGGCCGCCGCATTCCTCTACCGGATGGCGCACGACGCGATGCCCTCGCTCTTCGTGCTCTACGGCGACTACCGCTACGCGTGGACGGAGCGCACGGTCGGCCTGGTCCTCGCGGGGGTGGGCGTCGCCTCGATGATCGTCCAGGCGGGACTCGTCGGCCGGGTGGCCCGCGTCTTCGGGGAGCGGCGCGCGCTGCTGGCCGGTCTGGTGTTCGGAACGCTCGGCTTCATCGTGTTCGCGCTCGCGCCCACGGGCCCCCTCTTCCTGGTCGGGATCCCCTTCTCGGCGCTTTTCGGCTTCACGTACCCGAACCTGCAGAGCATCATGACCGGCCGGGTCGGCGAGTCGGAGCAGGGCCGCCTGCAGGGTGCCGTCGCGAGCCTGATGGGAGTGGCCGGCATCATCGCGCCGGTGATGTTCACGCAGACCTTCGCGGCGGCGATCGGGCCCTGGAAGGGATGGCACCTCCCCGGGCTCCCCTTCCTGATCGCGGCCGCGCTCCTGATGGGCGCCACCTGGATCGTCCTCCGCGAGCGGGAGTGAGCGGGATCGCGCTCGGGGAGCGGGTGTAGCTGGGACGCATGGAGACTTCCGCCCGTCGTATACGATCCGCGTCCACCGTCGCGTCGATCCTCCTTCTGGCCCTCGTCGCGCCGGCCGCGGCCCAACAGAATCCCTCCCGCCTCACGGTCGAGCGCATCTTCGCGTCGCGCGACTTCGCGTCGGCCTACTTCGGCCCGGCACGCTGGCTCGAGGACGGATCGGGCTACACGACGGTCGAGCGCTCGCCCTCGGTGCGCGGCCTGGACATCGTCCGCTACGACCCGAGGAGCGGGGCCCGCAGCGTCCTCGTCCCGGCGACGCGCCTGGTGCCGCCCGGCGCGTCGCAGCCGCTCATCCCCGAGGACTACAGCTGGTCCGACGACGGGAAGAAGCTGCTCGTATTCACGAACACACAGCGGGTATGGCGCACGAACACCCGCGGCGACTACTGGGTGCTCGACCTGGACGGCGGTGGGCTCCATCAGGTGGCGGCGGACTTCCCCGAATCGACGCTCATGTTCGCCAAGTTCTCCCCGCAGGGGGACCGCGTGGCGTTCGTGCAGGCCAACGACATCTGGGTCGAGCGCCTCTCCGACGGGACGCGGACCCGGCTCACGACCGGCGGCTCACACACGCTCATCAACGGGAACTTCAGCTGGGCGTACGAGGAGGAGTTCAGCATCCAGGACGGCTTTCGCTGGAGTCCGGACGGCACGCACATCGCCTATTGGCAGATGGACAGCGAGGGCGTGCGCGAGTTCGTCCTCGTGAACTACACCGACTCGCTCTACCCGCAGTTCAAGTCGATCCCGTATCCCAAGGTCGGGCAGGTGCTGTCGGCCGCGAGGGTCGGGGTGGTGAGCGCCGACGGCGGCGAGACCGTGTGGATGGACGTGCCGGGCGATCCGCGCAACCACTACATCCCCCGGGTGGAGTGGGCGGACGACTCGAGCCACCTCCTCGTCCAGCACATGAACCGCCCGCAGAACGAGAACCACGTGCTGATGGCCGATGCGGCCACCGGGAAGACCCGCGAGGTCTACGTCGACACCGACTCCGCCTGGGTGGACGTGGTCGACGACGTCTTCTGGCTGGACGGCGGCAAGCGCTTCACGTGGGTGAGCGAGAAGGACGGATGGAGGCACGTCTACTCGATCTCGCGCGACGACGGGAGCGAGAAGCTCCTGACGCCCTGGCCGATGGACGTGATCGAGGTCGACCTGGTCGACCAGAAGGGCGGCTGGATCTACTTCATCGCTTCGCCGGACAGCCCCGCCCAGCGCTACCTCTACCGCGGGAGGCTGGACGGGAAGGGTACGCCCGAACGCCTGACTCCGGCCGACCAGGACGGGTGGAACGGATACGACGTCTCGCCCGACGGGAAGTGGGCGTTCCACACGTACTCGCGCTTCGATCTGCCGACCGCGTGGACGCTGGTGGACCTCCCGGGGCACGCGACCGTGCGGGTGCTCGAGGACAACGCCGCGCTGAAGACGGCCGTGGCCGCGCTCGACAAGGGCGACGCGGAGTTCATGCGCATCCACCGCGACGACGGTGGGCCCGACCTGGACGCCTGGATGATGAAGCCGCCGGACTTCGATCCGGCGAAGAAGTACCCGGTGCTCTTCTACGTGTACGGCGAGCCGGCGGGGCAGACCGTCCAGGACCAGTGGGGCGGGGCGACCTACCTGTGGCACCTCATGCTCACGCAGACAGGGCTACATCGTGGCGAGCGTGGACAACCGCGGTCAGCCCGATCCGCGCGGGCGTGCGTGGCGCAAGAGCGTGCACGGCGCCATCGGCGTGCTCGCTTCCGAGGACCAGGCGGCGGCCAATCGGGCGTGCGCGACCTCCCGTACGTGGACGGTGACCGCATCGGCGTCTGGGGTTGGAGCGGCGGCGGTTCGATGACGCTCAACCTGATGTTCCGCCATCCCGAGCTGTACTCCGTGGGGATGTCCGTGGCGCCCGTGCCCGACCAGCGTCTCTACGACGCCATCTACCAGGAGCGCTATTCCGGCGTCCTGCCGGAGTACGCGGAGGGGTATCGGAAGGGCTCGCCGATCAACTTCGCGGAGGGGCTGCAGGGCGACCTCCTCATCGTGCACGGCACCGGCGACGACAACGTCCACTACCAGGGCACGCAGCGCCTCATCAACCGGCTGGTGGAGCTCGACAAGCCGTTCACGATGATGGCGTATCCGAACCGGACGCACGGCATCTACGAGGGGCCGGGCACCACGCTCCACCTGCGCACGCTGCTTACGAGCTACCTGGAGGAGCACCTCCCTCCGGGGGGGCGATAGGGCGCGCCATGAAGACGAGACCGCTGGGCAGCACGGGGTTCGAGGTGTCGGAGGTCGGCTTCGGCGCGTGGGCGATCGGCGCCGACTGGGGACACGTGGAGGAGGACGTGGCGCTCGCCACGCTCGAGAGCGCGCTCGACGCCGGGATGACGCTCGTGGACACCGCCGACGTCTACGGCGACGGGCGCAGCGAACGCCTGGTCGCGCGCGCGAGCGCCGGCCGCGAGCCGCGCCCGACGATCGCCACGAAGGCGGGGCGTCGCCTCGACCCGCACGTCGCCGCGGGGTACACGCCGGCGAACATCGAGGCGTTCGTGGATCGCAGCCGGCGAGTACCTCCAACAGGACACGCTCGACCTCGTCCAGCTCCACTGCCCGCCCACGGAGGTCTACTACGACCCCGCCCTGTTCGCCGGGCTGGACCGCCTCAAGGCGGCCGGGAAGATCGCGCACTACGGCGTGAGCGTCGAGAAGGTGGAGGAGGCCCTCAAGGCCATCGAGTTTCCCGGCGTGGAGAGCGTGCAGATCATCTTCAACGTCTTCCGGCAGCGGCCGGCCGAGCGCTTCTTCGCGCGGGCCGCCGAGCGGAACGTGGGCATCCTCGCGCGGGTGCCGCTGGCGTCCGGCCTGCTCACCGGCAAGATGACGCCGAGCACGGAGTTCGCAGACGACGACCACCGGAGCTTCAACCGCCACGGGGAGTCCTTCGACGTGGGCGAGACGTTCTCCGGCGTCGACTACGCGCGTGGGCTGAGGGCGGTGGAGGAGCTGCGCGAGCTCGTCCCCGAGGGGGCCACCATGGCGCAGCTCGCGCTCCGGTGGATCCTCATGCATCCGGCGGTGAGCGCGGTGATCCCGGGCGCGAAGACGCCGGAGCAGGCGCGTGACAACGCGCGCGCCTCGGAGCTCCCCGAGCTCTCCCCCGAGGCGATGCGGCGGATCGCCCGCATCTACGACGAGCACCTCCGCGCCGACGTCCACCCGCGCTGGTAGGGCCCGTATGCGGGACTTTCCGTAGGGCATTCCCCTCCCGCGATCTCGGGCTCCACCCGACGACGTGCGACGGTCCGCGTGGGCATCTTTAGCCACATGAAGACCTCGCCCCGTATCTCCGGGCTGCCCGAGTGGCTCGCCGGTCGCAGCGGTCGACGCGCCGAGCGCCGGTTCCGCGTGCGCCGCGTCGTCCAGGTCGCGTTCGCGGCCGTCTGCGTGCTGGTCGGGATCCGGTTCGAGCGCTTCGTCGTGGCCGCCGAGGCCGGCACGCTCCCGCTTCCCGGGCGCCCGGCCGGCGTCGAGGCCTTCCTGCCCATCAGCGGCCTGATGGGCCTGGTGGACTGGTTCCACCAGGGCGCGCTCAACGTCATCCATCCGGCGGCCACGGTCCTCGTGCTCATCGCGGTCGCTCTGGCGGTGCTGCTGCGCAAGTCGTTCTGCTCGTGGGTGTGTCCGGTCGGCTTCCTCTCCGAGACGCTCGCCCGCTTCGGACGCTGGGCCTTCGGACGCAACTTCCGCTTCTGGACGTGGGTGGACCTGCCGCTGCGGGGCCTCAAGTACGCCCTGCTCGCCTTCTTCCTCTGGGCGATCCTGGCCATGTCGCCGCAAGCGCTGTCCGCATTCCTGGACTCGCCGTACAACCGCGTGGCCGACGTGAAGATGGAGCTCTTCTTCACCGACATGGGCCGCATCGGCATCCTGGTCCTGGGCGCGCTCGTGGTCGGCTCCGTGTTCGTCCAGGGCGTCTGGTGCCGCTACCTCTGCCCCTACGGCGCGCTGCTCGGGCTCTTCTCCTGGGCGTCGCCGGTGAAGGTCCGCCGGGACGCGGACCTGTGCGTCTCCTGCGGCCTGTGCGACAAGGCCTGCATGGCCCGCCTGCCCATCTCGTCGAAGCCGGCCGTGACCAGCCCCGAATGCACGGGCTGCCTCGACTGCGTGGCGGTGTGTCCCAAGAAGGACGCGCTCGCGGTGGGCGTGGCGGGTCACCGCCTCGGGCCCCTCGCCTACGCAGCGGCGATCGTCGCGCTCTTCCTCACCGGATACGTGGGCGCGCGGGCCGCCGGCGTCTGGCAGAACGGCATGAGCGACGTGGAGTACGTGCAGCGCATCCAGGACATACGATCCACGAGGTACGGACATCCCGGAATGGAGGGGCCTGGAGGCCTGCCGGACGCGCCGCGATAACCCGCGAGCTACCGGAGCGCGTCCGCGTCTGCCACGAGGTTCGAGACCGGCCGGGGCCTCAGGCGGATCGGCAACCGGCGCAGGTGCACCTCGAAGAGCCTGCGCGGCGTCAGCTCCGTATCGATGATCCGGGCCAGCTCCTCCTCGCGCTTCCACAGGAACTCGAGCGCGCGCACCTCGAGGTCCAACATGCGCCGCTCCACCGTCTCGTTGAGCGCGATCTCGAGCGCGATCGTCCGGGTCGGACCCATCCGCCAGAGCGTCTCGTGCCTCTCCGTGGCGCCCAACGCGAAGCCTCCGACGGATCCCGCCCGCTCGATCGCCAGCGCGGCGTCGGTGATCCTGCGCTCGGAGGCGCCGGCGATGTTCTGGTAGGCGAGCACGCGCCGAAGCACGTTCTCCGCCACGTCGCCCTTCAGCTCGTAGATCTTCTCGGGCGTCCACGGGTCGCAGCGCTGGCAGGGGATGCCGATCCCGAGGCTCCCATCCTCGCCGCGCAGTGGATACGCCCACCACGACAGCTCGTAGCGCAGGGCGCGCAGCGTGCTGTTGCAGTAGGGGCAGGTCTCCCGTCCGTGCCACGCCGCCCAGCCGAAGCGCCTCCAGCGCAGGATGTCCGCGACGGGGGTGTCCTCCCAGTCGATCGACACGTCCCAGTCGGTCAGGCCCAGCAGATCTCCGACGTACGCGACCGTCCCGAACGTCGCGGCCGTCACCTTCGAGCGCACGCTGTCGTACGAGGCCTTGCGCTTGCGTAGCTCGCGCCCGTACCGCCACCAGGCCTGCTCGACGAGCGGGGCCTCACCGACGCGGATCAGGAGGAGGGAGCCGACCGTGAGAAGGGAGACGTGCGCCGTATGCGCCACGTGCTTGGCCTGATCCCGGGCGAGGCGCTCGAGCTCGTAGAGCGCGGCCTCGCGGTGCTCGATGGGGCAGAGGTTCCAGCGGTGGCAGCTCTCGCACACCGTCCACAGCCGCCCCTCCACGGGATCGTAGGCGATGCGGCGCCCGTGCGGCAGATGAACCAGTCGGCCGTTCTCCGGGAACGGCTTGTGGCAGAAGATGCAGCGTGTGAACACGTTCGCCCCGCGGCGAGGGTCATCCCATCCCGATCCCCTTCCTCCAGCCCCGACCCCGCATGCTTCCCGCGCATCGGGCGGGCAGGGAGCCCCTGAAGGCCCCTGCACGATCCTACCTATTCGCTTACCCGTACGACAAGTCGCGAGATCCGGCCGCCGGATCGGCGCCCGCGGGCTGGCGCCTCCCGACCCCTCGCCCTAAGGTCCCGCCTCACCAGGAACCCCGGTATCCGCCCCGGCGAGGAGGAGAGCATCCGGCACGGCACGCCGAAGGGGGTCGCGGGCGCGCTCCTGTGCGTCGCGGCGCTCCTTCCCACCACCGCCCGCGCGCAGGCGAACGGGTATCCGGCGCTCCCGGAGGACCTGAGCGGTCGCGAGATCTTCCAGGCGGCCTGCGTCGGCTGCCACGCCGCGGACGGAAGGGGCCAGGACCGGGCGCTCGTCGGCTTCGAGCAGCCGCTCCCCGACTTCAGCGACTGCGGCTTCTCGTCCCGCGAGCCGAAGGATCAGTGGGTCGCGATGGCGCACGAGGGCGGGGCCAGGAACGGCTTCAGCACGATCATGCCGGCCTTCGGCGACGCACTCACCGTGGAGCAGCTCGAGCGCGTGGTCGACTACGTCAAGTCGCTCTGCCACGACCCCTCCTGGCCGCGCGGCGAGCTCAACCTCCCGAGGGCGTTCGCGACCGAGAAGGCCTACCCCGAGGACGAAGCCGTGCTCACGACGGCGACCGCGCTCGAGTCGGGCGCCGCGGTGGACGCGACGCTGGTCTACGAGCGGCGCTTCGGGCATCAGAGCCAGTTCGAGGTGTCGATCCCCTTCGCCTCGTACGTGGAGTCGGACGCGGTGGAGGGCGGTCGCGTCAACGGGCTCGGCGACATCGCGCTCGGGCTCAAGCGGGCGATGTGGCACGACCCGGAGCGGGGGAGCATCCTCAGCCTCGGCGGCGAGGTGAAGCTCCCTACCGGCAACGAGGCCAAGGGCCTCGGCGGCGGCGAGACGATGGTGGAGGGGTTCGTCGCCTTCGGACAGATCCTCCCGGCGGGAGGCTTCCTGCACGTGCAGAGCGGCGCCGAGGGACCGTTCGAGGTCGAGGAGATGTTCCTCCGTATCGCCCTCGGCAAGACGTTCGCGCAGGACCAGGGGTGGGGCCGGTCGTGGTCGCCCATGGTGGAGATGCTCACCGTGCGGGACCGTGCCGAGGGCGAGACGCTCATCGACCTCGTCCCGCAGCTCCAGGTGTCGCTGAGCCGGCGCCAGCACATCCTGGCGAGCGTCGGCATGAGCGTGCCCGTGACCGAGACCGCCGGCCGCTCCCCGAGCCTGATGCTCTACCTCCTGTGGGATTGGTTCGACGGCGGCTTCCTCGACGGCTGGTAGGAGACGAGCATGCCCCTGCTTCTCCGCATCCTCCTCGCCGCCTCTTCGGCGATGGTGGCCTGGGCGTCGGCGCCGGTTCGGCTCGCCGCACCGGGCCCCGACGATCCGCCCGTGCTCTTCCACACGTCGGATCGCTGCCTGGCGTGCCACAAGGGCGTCACGGCCCCCGACGGGACGCGACGTCTCGATCGGCTACGCGTGGCGCGCGTCGATGATGGCCAACTCGGCACGCGACCCCTACTGGCAGGCGTCCGTCCGCCGCGAGACGATGGACCATCCCTCCGCGGGCGCGGTCATCGAGGACGAGTGCTCGATCTGCCACATGCCCATGGCCCGCTACACGGCCCACGCGTCGGGACGGCTCGGAGAGGTGTTCGCCAACCTCCCCATCCTCGGCGCCGAGGGGGCGGAGGCGGCGCTCGCCGCGGACGGGGTGTCCTGCACGATGTGCCACCAGATCCAGCCCGACGGCCTGGGGAGCCGCGAGACGTTCAACGGCGACGTCCACCTCGACGCCACCACGCCGGAGGGCGAGCGGAAGGTGTTCGGGCCGTTCGAGACCGACCGCGGCCGTCAGCGTGTCATGCGCTCCTCCTCCGGGTTCGAGCCGACCGAGTCGAGCCACATCCAGTCGTCCGAGCTGTGCGCCTCGTGCCACACCCTCTTCACCAAGGCGCTCGACGAGAACGGCGAGGAGGCCGGCGAGCTGCCCGAGCAGATGCCCTTCCTCGAGTGGAAGGCGTCCGCGTTCGTGGACGAGCAGAGCTGCCAGGGTTGCCACATGCCCGAGGTGCCCCAGGAGGTGCCGGTCACGTCCGTCCTGGGCCAGCCTCGCGCGAACGTGTCCACGCACACCTTCCACGGCGGCAACTTCTTCATGCAGCGCATGCTCGACCGCTACCGCGACGAGCTGGGTGTGGAGGCGCTGTCCCAGGAGCTCGACGCCGCCGCGTCCGGTACCGAGGAGTACCTGCGGACGCGCGCCGCGAAGCTCGAGGTCCGCGACGTGGCCGTGGACGGCGACCGGCTCACGGCCGAGGTCGCCGTGACCAACCTCGCCGGCCACAAGCTGCCGACCGCGTACCCGTCGCGGCGCGCCTGGCTGCACGTCACCGTGCGGGACCCGTCCGGACGTTCTGTGTTCGAGTCCGGCGCCCTCGCCGCGGACGGGCACATCCTCGGCAACGACAACGACGAGGAGGCGGCACGCTTCGAGCCGCACTACACGCTCATCGACCGCCCGGACCAGGTGCAGATCTACGAGGGGATCCTGGCCGACGCCGGGGGGAAGGTGACGACGGGGCTGATCCGCGCCGTGCGCTACGCCAAGGACAACCGGATCCTGCCCCGTGGCTTCGCGAAGGCCGGAGCCGAGGACGCGATCGCGGTGCACGGCCACGCCTCCGGTGACGACGACTTCACCGGCGGGTCCGACCGGGTCCGCTACGCGGTGGACCTGCGGGGAGCGCGCGGCCCCTTCACGGTCGAGGCGGAGCTCTGGTACCAGCCCATCGGCTACCGGTGGGCGCACAACCTCGCGGACTACGACGCCGAGGAACCCGCGCGCTTCGTCCGCTACTACGAGAGCATGTCCGCCGCGTCGGCCACCCGCATCGCGGCAGCGACCGTCGAGGCGCGCTGAGGGCCCGTCACCGACCCGGCGGATACGCCGCGATGCACTCGATCTCGACCTTCGCGCCGAGGGCCAGGCCGCTGCCCGCCATCGCCGAGCGCGCGGGCGGCACGTTCGGGAAGTACGTCAGGTACACGGCGTTCATCGCGGCGTAGTCTCCGATGTCCGCGAGGAAGACGGTGCACTTGATCACGTTGTCGAGCGTGAGGCCGTCCGCGGCGAGCACGGTCTTGATGTTCTCGAACACCTGCGTCGTCTCCGCTTCGACGCCGCCCTCCACCACCTGCGGTGGGCTCACCCCGGGCACCGCGCCGATCTGCCCGGACAGGAAGAGCAGGCCACCGTTGCGGATGGCCGTGCTGAACACGGGCAGACGCGCCACGCCCTCCGGTTGGACGACCTCGCGGTAGTGCTGCGCCGCCGGCTGCGTGGCGCTGGTCGGGGCGTTCTGGTCGGTGCGCGGCTCCATCGTGCACGCCGCCACGCCCACGAGGGCCGCGACGAGCGGCGCGCGCCGTGCCATCCATCCGATCCGCCGTCCTGCTCCGTGCCGCCGTGGCCGCCCGTTCGCGAGGGTTGCTGCAGGGCTCATCCGATCCTCCCGGGTGGGGTACGTATCGGGCGCGGTCGACGCAGGGCCGGCCCGTTCGCTGCGGCCGTCAACGTGCGGGACGCGTGTGCGCCGCGCTACTCCCGGAAGGAGCGCGGCGACGGCCGGCCCCGTGCCGAGACCCACGAGCGCGCCGGCGACACCCGGCAGGCCATGTCGTGAGCAAGCCCTCGCTTGCGGCTCCGCGACCCCCGCCCGAGCTTCCCCCCTCGCCACGAAGGCCGTTCGCCGCCACGTCCGACGGATTCACCACCATGCCCACCCTGCCCCGTCGCACCCGCCACTCGTTCGCCTCCCTCACCGCCGTCCTGGCGACGGCGGTGGCCGCCTCCGGCGCGGCCGCGCAGCAGCGCATCAAGGAGATGCCCGGCTACGCCCGCTACCAGGAGATGGCCGGTCGGATTCCCGGCTCCGTGGTCTCGGGCGCGCTGCGCGTCACATGGGCCGACGACGGGAAGACGTTCGAGTACGCGCGCGAGGACCGCCTCTACCGCTACGACGTCGCCACCGGTCGAGCGACGGACGTGGGCGAGGCGCCGGAGCCGCGCGGCTTCCGCCGCGGGGGCCCGGAGCGGGGCCGTCAGTTCGCGTCGGCGATGTCTCCGGACAGCACCATGGAGGCGTTCTATCGCGACCGGAACCTGTGGGTGAGCGCCGCGGACCGGAGCGGTGCGCGTGCCGTCACCACGGACGGAAGCGCGGAGGATCGCATCAAGTACGGGACGGCGAGCTGGGTCTACGGAGAGGAGCTCGGGCAGGTCACGGCCATGTGGTGGTCGCCGGACGGAACGAAGCTGGCCTACTACCGCTTCGACGAGGGCGACGTCCCGGACTACTACCTCCAGTTCGAGCAGACCGAGGTCCAGGACTCGCTCGACCGCGAGGCCTATCCCAAGGCGGGTGCGCCCAACCCCGTGGTCGACCTCTTCGTCTACGATCTCGCGTCCGGCCGGTCCACCCGCATGGACGTGCGCGACGGCGCGCCCTTCACCAACGACGTGGTGGGCCACTACGTCTACCAGGTCGCGTGGTCGCCGGACGGCTCGGAGATCACGTTCAACCGCACGAACCGGCGCCAGAACGTGCTCGAGTTCACGGCGTGCGCCCCTGCGACGGGGAGCTGCCGGGTGGTGGTTCGCGAGGAATGGCCGGACTCGTGGGTGGAGAACCACCCACCGATCCGTTGGCTCGCCGATGGGAAGCGCTTCCTGTGGATCTCCGAGCGCACCGGCTTCGCCAACCTCTACCTGTACGACTACTCCGGGAAGCTCCTGCGCACGCTCACCGACCACCCGTTCGAGGTGCAGTCGATCGAGGAGGTGGACGAGAAGGCCGGCGTGGTGTGGTACACGGCGCGCGACGGCGACAACCCGATGAAGCTGCAGCTCCACCGCATCGGCCTCGACGGGAAGAACGACCGCCGTCTCACGGATCCGGCGTTCAACCACGACGTGAGCATGTCCCCCGACGGGAAGTACTTCGTGGACGTCGCACAGACGCACGACCAGCCGCCTGTGACGCGCCTGGTGAACGCCTCGGGCAAGCAGGTCGCGGAGCTGGCGACGAGCGACCTCGCCCGCTTCGAGGAGCTCGGGCTCCAGCGCGTCGAGCTCTTCACCTTCGAGGCCGCGGACGGCGAGACCGCAGCTGTACGGGATGCTGCACAAGCCGTCGAACTTCGATCCGAGCCGGAAGTACCCGCTGCTCGTCAGCGTCTACGCCGGGCCCGCGACCAACGGGGCCTACGAGAGGTTCGCCGTGCCCAACCCGCTCACCGAGTACGGCTTTCTGGTCGCGACGCTCGACTCGCGCAGCGCCGCCGGGCGCGGCAAGCGCTTCCTGGATGCGATCTACGAGAAGCTCGGCACGGTGGAGATCGACGATCAGGCGGCCGGCGTCCGAGCGCTGGCCGAGCGTCCGTACGTGGACGGCGCGCGCGTGGGCATCTTCGGCACCTCGTACGGCGGCTACACCTCGGCGATGGCGATCCTGCGCCACCCCGACGTCTTCGCGGCGGCGTCGGCCGCCTCACCCGTGACCGACTGGCGGAACTACGACTCGATCTACACCGAGCGCTACATGTGGCTGCCGCAGGAGAACGCCGCCGGCTACGACGCCGGCTCGGCGATGACGTACGCCGATCGTCTCACGGGGCGCCTGATGATCTACTACGGCACCGCCGACAACAACGTGCACCCCTCGAACTCGCTGCAGCTCATCCAGGCGCTGCAGAGCGCACAGAAGAGCTTCGACGTGCAGGTCGGACCGGACCGGGGCCATTCGGCGCTCAACCCGTACCGGATGATGGAGTTCTTCATCGACAACCTGGTGCTGCGTCCCGCCGGGCGCGCCGCGACCAGCAGCCACTAGCAACCGGCGGCGGCGCCCGAGCGTCAGCCCGGCACCTCGAAGCGCCGGCGAGCGGCGAGCGCCTTCGCCCGGAAGGCGCAGTCGTGCGTGTGGTCGTTGACGAGCCCCATCGCCTGCATGAAGGCGTAGACCGTGGTGGGCCCGACGAAGCGCCAACCCCGCTTCTTCAGCTCCTTCGACAGCGCCTTCGACTCGGGCGTGGCGGCCATGCCGCGCAGCGCCTCCTCCGTGAGCTTCCCGGGCCGCGTGCCGGCGCCCGGTTCGAAGCGCCACACGAACGCCGCCAGCGAGCCGAACTCCTCGACCATCTCGCGCGCGCGCTCGGCGTTGTTCAGCGTGGCCTCGATCTTCCCCCGGTGTCGGACGATACCGGCGTCCTGCAGGAGTCGGTCGACGTCGCGCGCGCCGAAGCGCGCCACCTTCCGGTAGTCGAAGCCCGCGAAGGCACGGCGGAAGTTCTCGCGCTTGCGCAGGATCGTCAGCCAGGACAGCCCCGACTGGAACCCCTCCAGGCAGATCTTCTCGAACAGCCGGACGTCGTCCGCGACCGGATAGCCCCACTCCTCGTCGTGGTAGCGGACGTAGTCCTCGTCGGCGTCGCGCACCCAGAAGCACCGGGGAGGCCCGCTCGCGGCACTCATTCCTCCTCCGGGTCCGTGGGGCGGGACGTTCCAGGAGGTGCTCCGTGAACTCCTGGCGCTCCGCGAGCCGCTCGACGTCGTCCCGCAGCGACGCCACCGCCCTCGTGAGCGACGCGATGCGCGCATCCTGGTCGGCCTTGTCACTCCGCTCCAACCGCAGTCGGAGGAAGGCGGCG
Source organism: uncultured Gemmatimonadales bacterium (assembly GCA_963823035.1). GTDB lineage: Bacteria > Gemmatimonadota > Gemmatimonadetes > Longimicrobiales > Gaopeijiaceae > SZUA-318. The sequence continues at coordinate 124,024 of CAWGKG010000008.1, read as the reverse complement.
AGTTGGCGGGAGAGGGGGATGAGGAGGATGAAGCCGCCGATCACGACCAGCATGACGAGCGTGAAGATCATCCCGACGATGGCCATGGGATCCATGCCGGCTCCGCGTCAGGGCTCGACGGGGGTGGCGGCGCGCAGCGTGTCGCGCTCCTCGTCGGGCAGGATCAGGTCCTCGAGGAAGTAGGCCGCGAGCGCGGCGCGCCCGGACAGCCCCGACTTCTGGTAGACGACGACGCCGTGCTGACGCACGGTGCGCTCGCGGCGCCCCGTCATCTCGGCGATGCGCTTGTGGCTGTACCCCTTGAGGAGGAGGAGCGCGACCTCGCGCTCCGTGGGCGTCAGGTCCCACGCGCGGAACTGCGCGTCGAGCGCCTCGCCCAGCCCCTCGAGCGCCCGCCGCGCGCTCTCCCGCCACTCGTCGCGCTCCGCCCGCCGCGCCACCAGCGCCTCACGCGCCCCGGCCTCCGCCCGCTCCGCCCTCCGCCAGCCCCACCAGAGCACCGTCGCCGCCCCCATTCCGACCAGGGCGGTCAGGATCTCGAGCGCCAGGTGGACGCGGGGCCACCGCCCCCAGGCGTCGAGCACCAGGTTGACCGCGGCGTTGAGCGCCAGCAGCGCCAGCACACCGACGAGCGCCAGGCGCGCGTTTGACGAGTGTTCCCTCTCCATCACCCGCTCCACTGTCATTTGCCGGATACCGGGCTCCCGGAAGGACGAGCACACTTCAAGGTCCCTGAAGGGCGCACCGGAATCAACCGGCCGAGCGCTCGCGCCGGGCCCTCCCACCCGGACCGCCCGGCCCTCCGCCGCCCTCGGCTATCCACCTGACTCCGAGGCGTTCCCCGATGTTCACGCGGCGAAACGCAGTGCTCACCCTCCTGGTGCTGACCGCAGCCTGCGGCACCGACGCCCCCCCTCCCCACGAGACCGGCGGCGTCGAGGCGAATCCGTCCGCCCTGCAGGCGTTCGCGGCGCTCCCGACGGTGATGGCCTCCACCGACAACCCGATGACGGCGGAGAAGGTGGACCTGGGGCGCATGCTCTACTACGACACGCGCTTCTCCACTTCGGGCGACGTTTCCTGCTACGTCTGCCATCCCCTGCACGACTACGGCACGAGCCATCGGCCTACGGGCGTCGGGCACGAGGGGCTGGTGGGTGGACGCAACGAGCCTTCGGTCTACAACGCGGCCGGCCACGTCGCTCAGTTCTGGGACGGGCGGGCCCCCGACGTCGAGGCGCAGGCCCTCGGACCGGTCCTGAACCCCGTCGAGATGGGAATGCCGGACGGCCAGTCGGTCGAGAAGGTCCTCCTGCGGATGCCGGGGTACGTCGACGCGTTCAAGGCCGCGTTCCCGAGCGATGCGCAGCCGGTCACCTTCGAGAACTTCGGCCGCGCCATCGCCGCCTTCGAGCGCGGGCTGGTCACCCCCTCCCGCTGGGACGCCTTCCTGTCGGGTGACGCCGGCGCGCTCACGGACGCGGAGAAGGCCGGCTTCAACGAGTTCGCCTCCGCGGGGTGCACCCAGTGCCACGTCGGCGCCGTACGTCGGCGGCTCGTTCTACCAGAAGGCCGGGCTGGTGAACACCTGGTACGACACTTCGGACCAGGGTCGGGCGCAGGTCACCGGCAACGCGGCGGACGCGATGTTCTTCAAGGTGCCGTCCCTGCGCAACGTCCAGGAGACGTGGCCCTACTTCCACGACGGATCGGCTCAGCGCCTCGAGGACGCCGTCTCGCTGATGGCGTGGCACCAGCTCGGCGCGGAGCTCACCGCATCCCAGGTCGAGAGCATCGTGACCTGGCTGAGGACGCTCACGGGCCCCGTGCCCTACGAATACATCAACGAGCCCATCCTTCCACCCCTCCCGTCGACCTCGGCCGGCGCGGCAGGCGGTTCCTGACCCCTCGCCAGAAGGGGCCGGTCCCGCTCCGGGACCGGTCCCTTCCCCCCTTGTGGCCGGGGGCGCGCCCGCCCCACCCTACCGCGCACCGACCGGCACCGACCGGTCCCGTTCGCCTCCCACGAGCGACGCTGCCCCATGCGCGGACCCATCCTCACGGCTCTGGCCGTCCTCTCCGTCGGGGCGTGCGTTCCCGACGCGGGTGGCCGCGGCTGGGAGTGCGTTGCTCCGGCCGCGGCGGGCGGGGGGTGGGACCTCACCTGTCGCTCGGTCGGTGAGGTGCTGCGCACCCTGGGGCTCTCCCCCGGGCTGGTGCGCACGACGAACCTCCCCGGCGCGGGCGGAGGCGTGGCGTTCGCCAACGCGGTCGCGCAGCGTGCCGACGATCCCACCGTCCTCATCGCGGCCAGCCCGTCCACCACCCTCCGGCTCGCCCAGGGTCAGTACGGGCGCCTCACCGAGGACGACGTCCGCTGGGTCGGCGCGGTCGGAGCCGAATACGGCGTGCTGGCCGTGGCCGCCGACGCGCCCTGGCGCGACCTGACCGACCTGCTGGAGGCGTGGCGCGTCGCGCCCGGCTCGATCGTGGTGAGCGGGGGGAGCGCCGTGGCGGGGCAGGACCACATGAAGGTGCTGCTTCTCGTGCACGCGGCGGGGATCGACCCCCGGGCGATCCGCTACGTCCCCTTCGACGGCGGTGGCGAGGCCATGACGGCGCTCCTCGGCGGCTTCGTCCAGGTCTTCTCGGGCGAGGCCTCCGAGGTCGAGGGTCAGATCGCCGCCGGTCGCATGCGCGTGCTGACCGTGCTCGCCCCCGAACGGGTGGGCGGCATCCTCGCCGAGGTGCCCACGGCGCACGAAGCGGGGCTCGACGTCGACTGGGTGACGTGGCGCGGCTTCTACGTCCCGGCCGGCATCGGCGACGAGCGCTACCGGGAGTGGGTCGACGTGATGCGCCGGGTGGGCGCGTCCCCCGAGTGGGCGGCGGCGCGGGAGCGGAACCACCTCGAGCCGTTCTTCCTCTACGGCGAAGACTTCGAGGCGTTCGTCAAGCGGCAGGTGAAGGACTTCCGCGCGATGTCGCGGGAGATCGGGCTGCTCGAGTGAGTGCCCGGCGGGCCGACCGCACCGACCGCTTCGCGGGCGGGGTGCTCGTGGCGCTGGGCGTGGGCGTCGCACTCGAGGCCTCCACCTTCGACGTGGCCTTCCTCACGGACCCCGTGGGGCCGAAGGCGCTGCCCCTCCTCTCGGCCGCGATCTTCTTCACGGCGGGCATGATCCTCCTGGTGCGGGGCGGTGAGCCGCGCGTCTGGCCGACCGGAGCCGTGCTGCTGCGCATGGGCGCGGCCGCCGCCGTCTTCGGCGGCTACGCCCTCCTCCTGGCACCGTTGGGGTTCGTGGTGGCCACGACGGCCGCCGTGGGGGCGCTGTCGATGCTCTTCGGCGGTCCGTGGCGAAAGAGCCTCGGATCGGCGGCGACGCTCTCGGTCGTGCTCTGGTACCTCTTCGTGTGGGCGCTCGGCCTGCCGCTTCCGCTCGGCGCGCTCTGGGAGGCGATGTGGATGCGTTGACCTCTCTGTTGGGCGGCTTCGCGGTCGCGCTCAGGCCGCTCAACCTCGGCCTCGCGTTCGGGGGCGTCTTCGTCGGTACGTTCGTGGGGATGCTCCCCGGGATCGGCCCCATCAACGCGATCGCGATCCTCATCCCCATCACCTTCGCGGCGGGCATCCCACCCGAATCCGCGCTGATCCTGATGGCCGGGATCTACTACGGCTCGCAGTACGGCAACTCGATCAGCACGATCCTGCTGAACGTGCCGGGCACCGCGTCCGCGGTGGTCACCGCGCTCGACGGCCACGCGATGACGCGTGCGGGGAGGGGAGGGCAGGCGCTCGCCATGTCGGCGATCGCATCCTTCTTCGGCGGCACGGTGTCGATCTTCGGCCTCGTGCTCTTCGCGCCGCTCCTCGCCGAGTGGGCCATCCGCTTCGGCCCGGCCGAGTACTTCGCGCTCATGGTCTTCGCCTTCGCCGCCCTGTCGAGCCTCGCCGGCGGCAGCCTGGTGCGCGGCCTGGCCTCCACGGCCTTCGGGCTGCTGCTCGCCACCGTCGGCCTGGACCCCAACAGCGCGATCCCGCGCTTCACCTTCGGTCAGATCAAGCTGCTCGACGGGATGGACTTCGTGGTGGTGACGATCGGTCTCTTCGCCGTGAGCGAGGTGCTACAGCTGCTCCAGGAGACCGAGCGCGGCCAGGCGGCGGCCGGGAGCTACGGTCGCGTGATGATCACGGTGAAGGAGTTCTTCCATACCCTCGGAACGATGATCCGCGGGAGCGTCCTGGGCTTCCTGGTCGGCGTGCTCCCCGGCGCCGGCGGCACGATCGCCTCCTTCCTGGCCTACAGCACCGAGCAGCGCGTCTCGGACCGCGAGGGCACGTTCGGCAAGGGCGACATCCGCGGGGTGGCCGCCCCCGAGGCCGCGAACAACGCGGCGGCCAACGGCGCGATGATCCCGCTCCTGACGCTGGGCGTGCCGGGCAGCGGGACGACCGCCGTGCTGCTCGGCGCCCTCCTCGGGCTGGGCGTCACGCCCGGGCCCCTCCTCATCCAGGAGCAGCCGGACCTCTTCTGGGGGCTCGTCGCCTCCATGTACGTCGGCAACGTCTTCCTCCTCCTCCTCAACCTCCCGCTGGTCGGCGTGTTCGTACGGGCGCTCACGCTGCCCCGATGGTTCCTCCTCCCGGGCGTGGCGGCCCTCTCGTTCGTGGCGGTCTACGCGGTGAACCAGAGCCCCTTCGACCTCGTGCTCATGACCGCGTTCGGCGTGGTCGGCTGGGTGATGCGCAGGACGGGCTTCCCCCTGGCGCCGGTCATCCTCGGCCTGGTGCTCGGCCCCATCATGGAGAAGAGCCTGCGCCGCGCGATGGCCCTCTCCGCAGGCGACTGGCGCATCCTCTTCGACTCACCGATCGCGATCGTCCTCTGGGTGCTCGCCGTGGCCAGCCTGGTGGTCCCGCCGCTGCTGGCGCGACGGACGCGGTTGCCCCTGACCGAGGCCGCGACGGTGGGCGAAGCCGACTGATCGGCGCGGAGTGGCCCGATGCGAAAGGGCGAACCCGGGTGAGGCGGAGGGCGCCCGCTTGCCGCAGGGTGGGGGCCGCCCTAGCGTGAGCCTCCATCCACCCCGCGCCGGTTCGAGCCGCGCGGGACGGCACCCAGCCGGGAGGTCCCTTGAAGCTCCGCGCCGGCACGTCCGTCCTCCTCCTTGTCGCCGTACCCCTCATGACCGCACTCGTCGCCGGGCCGCCCGCGCGGCGCCCCGACAACGGGCTCGCGCGCACGCCGCCCATGGGTTGGAACTCGTGGAACCACTTCGGCTGCGACGTGAGCTCGGAGCTGATCCGCGAGACCGCGGACGCGATGGTCGCCAGCGGCATGAAGGACGCCGGGTACCGCTACGTGGTCATCGACGACTGCTGGCAGGTCGATCGCGCGCCCGACGGCCGGATCGTCGCGGACGCGGAGCGCTTCCCGGAGGGGATGAAGGCGCTGGCGGACTACGTGCACGCGCGCGGCCTCCTCTTCGGCATCTACACCGACGCGGGCCGGCAGACCTGCCAGGGTCGTCCCGGCTCCTACGGCCACGAGGCGATGGACGCGCGCACGTACGCCGAATGGGGCGTGGACTACGTGAAGGTGGACTGGTGCCACTCGGAGGGGCTCGACGCCCGCGAGCGCTACGCCGTCTTCCGCGACGCGCTCCGTGACGCGGGAAGGGACATCGTCTTCTCCATCTGCGAGTGGGGCACCAACGAGCCGTGGGAATGGGGACCGGAGACCGGCAACCTCTGGCGGACCACGGGCGACATCTTCGACCGGTGGGAGAGCGTGCTCTCGATCCTCGACCGCTCCTCGCAGTACTGGGCCTCCGCGGGGCCGGGACACTGGAACGACCCCGACATGCTCGAGGTGGGCAACGGAGGGATGACGAACGACGAGTACCGCGCGCACTTCAGCCTGTGGGCCGTGATGGCCTCACCGCTCATGGCGGGCAACGACCTGCGTGAGCTGACGGGCCCGGGCCGGCGGGCCAAGGCCACCGTCGAGATCCTCACGAATCGTGAGGTCATCGCGGTGGACCAGGACCCGCTCGGCGTGCAGGGGCGCCTGGTGCAGAACTTCCCGCCCGAGCTGCAGGTCTGGGTCAAGCCGCTCGCGGACGGCTCGAAGGCCGCCGTGCTGCTCAACCGAGCCTCCGTCCCGACGACGATCGCGGCCAGCTTCGGACGGATGGGGATCGCCACCGACTCGGCGCGCGTGCGCGACCTGTGGGCGCAGCGGGACGAGGGGACGTTCGGGCGCCGCTACGAGGCGACCGTCCCCTCGCACGGGGCGGTGATGCTCAAGGTGACGCCGATCCGCTGAGTCCCCCGCATCGGGCCGAACGGGCCTGCCGCCGACCGGCCATGCCCATATTGTATTGCGCGATATAATATCGCGCCGTATCATCGGGGCCATGTCCAGCCTCCCCGACCCCATGTCCCCACACCGATTCCACATCCTGGCCGCGCTCGCGTCACGCGACCTGCACGGGTCGGGGATCGTGCGCGACGTCCTCGACCAGACCGGCGGCACCCTCCGGCTCTGGCCGGCCACGCTGTACGGCGCGCTCGACGACCTCGAGGGCGAGGGGCTCATCCGCGAGCTCGAAGACCACGAGCGCCCGGACCGCACCAGCCAGAAGCGACGCTACTACCGCCTCACACGCGTGGGTCGCACGGCGCTCACGCGGGAGGCCGAGCGGCTGCAGGCGGTGGCGGGCCGCGCGATCGAGCGACTGGGAAGGGCGTGACGCCGGCGCGCCGACCGTGGGCGTGGCGGTGGGCGCTCACCCTCCTCCCGCCCGACTTCCGCCGCCGCCACGCGGAAGAGCTGGAGGAGGTGGCGCAGGAGCACCTGGCGGGGACAGGACGCGTCGGCAGGGCGCGCGTGTGGACGATGGTCGTGGTGGATACGCTGCGCGTGGCCTGGAGGCTTCGGCACGGCCGGGAACGCGAGGGAGAGGGCCGGACGATGCGCGACAAAGTGTGGATGGACCTTTCGTTCGCCGCGCGGGCGCTGCTGCGTCGCCCGGCGTTCACACTGGTGGCGGTGACCACGCTCGCGGTCGGGATCGGTGCGAACACGGCGATCTTCTCGGTCGTCGACGGCGTGCTCCTTCGCCCCCTCCCCTACCCGGACTCCGAGCGCATCGGGATCCTCTGGCACCAGCTGGGGCACGGAGCGCAGAACCTCCCGGCGCTGCACCCCCTCGACCTGCGCGACTACCGCGACCGCAGCGAGCTCTTCGACCGCTTCACGATGGCCACGGGCCGGGAGTGGATCCTCGGAGGCCAAGACGACCCCGAGCTGGTGGACGTCGGTGTCGTGGAGGCGGGCTTCTTCGAGTTCTTCGGCGCCACGCCCATCCTGGGCCGGCCGATCACGCCCGAGGAGGACGTGCCCGGCGTCCCGCCGGTCGCGGTGTTGAGCCATCGGCTCTGGACACGCCGCTTCGGCGCCGACCCCGGAGTGGTGGGCTCCTCCATCGAGTTGGCCGGCACCCGCATGGAGGTGATCGGCGTCCTGCCGGCGTGGTTCCGCCTCGAGCTCCCCCCGGAGGCGTTCCTCCTGCGCGACGCCGAGGTCTGGGTCTCGCTCCGCCTGGACCCCGCGAACCAGCCTCCGCGCAACTACACGACCTTCACCGGCTTCGGACGGCTGCGGCGTGGCGCCACCTTCGCCCAGGGACAGACCGAGCTCGAGGCGATCGCCCGGCAGCTCGCGGCCGAGCATCCCGAGCACGCGGCGTCCGGACTCGAGGTCCGTCTGGTTCCGCTCCTCGCGGACGTGGTGAAGGGCGCCAGGAACGGCCTGCTGCTACTCCTCGGCGCGGTGGGCTTCGTGCTCCTCATCGCCTGCGCGAACGTCGCGAACCTCCTCCTGGTGCGCGGCCGCGCCCGCGCCCGCGAGCTGTCGATCAGGGCGGCGCTGGGATCGGGCCGCGCCGGGCTCGTACGCCTCACGTTGGTCGAGAGCCTCCTGCTGTCCGTGGGCGGTGGCGCGCTCGGGTTGGCGCTCGCGGGCGCCTCCCTCGAGCTGCTCACCGCGCTGGGTCGAGCCAGCGTGCCCCGGCTCGACGCCGTGCGCATCGACGGTGGCGTACTCGCCTTCGTCGGCGCGCTGTGCGCGCTGAGCACCGTCCTGTTCGGTCTGGTGCCGGCGCTGCGCGCCTCGAGCCGGGACCCGGCCGACGTGCTGGGCGCCGACAGCCGTGCGGGCGGTGGACGCCGGCAGGGACGCTTCCGCGACGCGCTCGTGGTCTTCGAGGTCGCCGCGAGCCTCGTCCTCCTCGTGGGCACCGGCTTGATGGTGCGTAGCTTCGCCGCGCTCGGATCCGTGCACCCCGGCTTCGCCACCGAAAACCGGCTCAGCTTCCGGCTGGCCCTTCCCTTCGGCGCGTTCCGGGACACCGAGTCGCGCAAGGTGGTGGAGCGAGCCCTGGTCGAGGAGATCGGAGCCCTGCCCGGCGTCGTGCGTGCGGCGGCGATCAGCCAGCTCCCCCTGACCGGCTCGGGACCGCTGCAGCCGTATGCCTACGACACCGAGACGGCGGCGCAGTGGGAGAGCGTGACGGCCGACCGCCGCTGGATCACGCCGGGCTTCTTCGACGCGATCGGCGCGCGCTTGATCGAGGGGCGCGACCTCACCTCGGCGGACGTGGGCGAGGCCACCCTCATCGTGGACGACCGCCTCGCCGAGCGGGCCTTCCCCGGGGAGAGCGCCGTGGGCAGGCAGCTCCAGGTCAACCCCAGCGACGCCCCCGAGGAGATCCGGTACGCACGCATCGTCGGCGTGGTCGAGCACCTCCGGCTCCACGACCTGCGCGCGCCCTACCTCACGCAGATGTACTGGGCTTCGACCGGACTTCCCCAGATGAGCTTCGTGGTGCACGCCTCGGGTGACGCCGAGAAGCTCGCTCCCGCCGTCCGCGCCGTCGTCGAGCGCCTCGCCCCGGGCGCACCCGTCGAGGAGCTGCGCACGCTCGACCAGCTGGCCCGAGCGTCCCTCGCGCCCGAGCGTCTGGCCCTGGTGCTCATGTCGGTCTTCGGGGCCACGGCGCTCCTCCTCGCGTGCGTCGGCATCTACGGCGTGCTCTCGAACCTGGTGAGCCTGCAGACGCGCGAGATCGGCGTCCGCCTCGCGCTGGGCCAGAGCCCGCGTCGTGCCCTCGCCCAGGTCGTCGGTCGGGGGATGCGCCTCGTCGTCGCGGCGGTCGCCATCGGACTGGCGGGCGCCCTCGTGCTCAGTCGCCTGCTCGCGGCGGGCCTCTACGGTGTGGCGCCCTGGGACCCGGCTACCTACGGCGTGGTGTGCCTCGTGCTCGTCGGCATCTCGGCGCTCGCGTGCTGGATCCCCGCGCGGCGCGCCACCGCCATCGACCCCAGCGAGGCGCTCCGCGCCGAGTAGGCCGATCCGGCTAGGGAATCGTGTCGGAGCGGACGGTGTCCGGCCGGATCGTATCCATGCGCGCGTCGACGTCGGGGTCCGGCCGCACGGTGGGAAGCTCGAGGTCCGGGGGCGCGTCCGGGATCACGACGTCGCGTCCCGCGAGCCGGTCGAGGATGAGGTCCCTCCTCCACGCCATCCGTCCCGGGCGCTCGGCGGGGTTCGACCCGAGCGGGTTCGGGAGCGTGGCCGCGAGAGACGCGGCCTCGAAGCGACCGACACCCTGCGCGGGGAGGTCGAAGTACTTCCTCGACGCCGCGCCCACGCCGAACACGCCGGGTCCGAGCTCGGCCGTGTTCAGGTAGAGCTCGAGGATCCGCTCCTTGCTCAGGAAGCGCTCCAGGCGGCGCGCGACCACGAACTCGCCGGCCTTGCGCACCAAAGAGCGGTCCGGCGTGAAGTAGAGGTTCTTGGCGAGCTGCTGCGTGAGCGTGCTCCGTCCCTTGATCTCGGCGCGATGGCGCCTGTAGTACCGGAACGCCTCGCGAAGCGCGGAGCGGTCCTCGGAGCTCCGCCAGGAGAACGCCGTGTCGCCCTGCCAGTGCACCTCCTCCGCGAGCGCCTTCCAGTCGACGCCGTGGTGCTGGCGGAAGCGATCGTCCTCGGAGACGAGCACCGCCCGCACGAGCACCGAGGGCATCTCGTCCAGCGGCACCCACTCCTGGACGAGGGCCAGCTCCTCGTCGGCACGGTGGGCTTCGCGCTCCCGATAGCGCATGAACGACGTCGAGGGCGGATCCACCCAGCGCAGCATCCAGGGCCAGGGCAGGCCGGCCAGCACGACCACGGGCAGGCAGGCGAGCAGGAGGAGCGGAAAGACGACCCATCGACGGAGGAAGCGGCCCATGGGACGATCCTACCCCGGGGCCCGCGCGCCGAGCCACCCCTGGACGCTCCCCCGCCGATCCCCAACCTTGGAGCCACGACCCTGCATCGACCCTCTGGGCATCCCCATGCATCGACGTGACTTCAGCCGCCTCGCCGGCACGACCCTGGCGGCCGCGGCCGTGCCGCGGCCCCTGCGGAGGCTGACGACGGCGCTCCCGGGCGGCTTCCAGGAGATCCGCGTCGACGGAGCGCGTCTCCTCGGCCGCCTCCAGGAGCTTTCCCGCTTCGGCGCGAACGAGGCCGGTGGCATCGACCGCGTGGCGTTCTCGGACGCCGATCTGGAGGCGCGCGCATGGGCTGCCGAGCTGATGCGCGGCGCCGGCCTCGACGTCTCGGTGGACGTGGCCGGCAACCTGTGGGGCCGGCGGGCCGGTACGGAGCCGGAGCTGAAGCCGCTCGTGCTGGGCTCGCACATCGACTCGGTCCCGAACGGCGGGAACTTCGACGGCCAGGTGGGCTCGATGGCGGCGGTCGAGGTCGCCTGGACGCTCGCCGACGTGGGACGGGCCACGAGGCACCCGATCCACTTCGTGATCTTCCCCAACGAGGAGGGTGGGAAGACGGGTAGCCGCGCGCTCGCCGGAAAGGTGCTCCCCGAGGAGCTGGACATCGTCACGGCCTCGGGCTTCACGATCGGGGAGGGCCTCGCCCGCATCGGCGGGAGTCCCGACCGGCTCGCCGAGGCCGCGCGCGGTCCCGACACCATCGGCGGCTTCCTGGAGCTGCACGTCGAGCAGGGTGCCGAGCTCGACCGCCTCGACGTCGATATCGGCGTGGTCCAGGGCATCGTGGGGATCATGCGCTGGAACGTCACCGTGGACGGCGTCACGAACCACGCCGGCACCACCCCGATGACGCAGCGCCACGACGCCATGGTCGCCGCGGCGCGCTTCGTGGACATGGTCTACACGACCGTACGAAGCTGGCCCGGGACGCAGGTGGCGACGGTCGGGCGGCTGGAGGCCGAGCCGGGCGTACCCAACGTCATCCCCGGGCGGGTCACGCTGAGCCTCGAGGTGCGCGACCTGGCCATGGACCGGATCGATGAGATCTTCCGTCAGCTCGAGGGACGGGCCGTCGGAGATCGGGCGCGCCACGGGCACCTCCTTCGCCTTCGCGCGCTTCTACGTCTCCGAGGCGGCACCCACCGCGCCCCGGTTCCAGGATCTCATCGACTCCACCGCCCAGGCGCTCGGGCTGAGCACGCGGCGCATGCCGTCCGGGGCGGGCCACGACGCCCAGAGCATGGCGCACCTCGGGCCGGTGGGGATGATCTTCGTGCCGTCCGTGAACGGCGTCAGCCATGCCCCCGAGGAGCACACGGAGCCGGCCGACGTCACGAACGGCGCGAACGTCCTGCTGGGCACCCTTCTCGCCCTGGACGACGAGGCGAGTCCGGCCTGATGCCGATCCCGGTCGTGCCGGTCCTCCAGCTGATCGTGGGGATCGGCCTCCTCACGCTCGGCGCGGACTTCCTCGTGCGCGGCGCCGCCGGGCTCGCGGAGCGCGTGGGCCTCTCGCCCCTCGTGATCGGCCTCACCGTGGTCGCGTTCGGCACCAGCATGCCGGAGGTGTCGGTCTCGGTCAGGTCGGCGTTCATCGGAGACGGCGGCGTCGCCCTCGGCAACGTGATCGGGAGCAACATCTTCAACATCCTGGTCGTGCTCGGCGGGTCCGCCATCATCCGCCCACTCCTGGTCGACCGGAGACTCGTGCGGATCGACGTGCCGATCATGGTGCTCACCGCGGCGCTGGCCTTCGGCCTCGGCGTCGACGGATCGATCGGGCGCGGCGAGGGCGCGCTCCTCCTCACCCTGGGCCTGATCTACACGGTGCTCCTCGTACGCGCGGGCCTGCGCGGCGCCCGAGAGGGCCCCACGGGCGACTTCCACGCCGCGTCCACCCTCCCGCGCCAGCTCCTCTGGATCGCGGCCGGGCTCGCGTGCCTGGCGGTCGGCGCCGAACTGCTGGTTCAGGAGCGCGGAGGTGGTGGCGCGCGCCATGGGCGTGAGCGAGCTCGTGATCGGCCTGACCGTGGTCGCGGCGGGCACGTCGCTCCCGGAGCTCGCCACGTCCTTCGTGGCCGCGCTGCGGGGCCAACGCGACATCGCGGTGGGCAACGTCGTGGGGAGCAACATCTTCAACGCCCTGGTGGTGCTCGGCTCGGCAGGCGTCGCGTCCGGACGCGACGGCATTCCGGCGCCGGTGGGCGTGTTGACCTTCGACTTCCCCGTGATGCTCGCCGCCTCGGTCGCCTGCCTCCCGATCTTCTTCACCGGGTGGATGATCTCACGCTGGGAGGGCTGGGTCTTCCTCGCGTACTACGGGATGTACCTCCTCTATCTCGTGCTCTCCCACACGCAGCACGCGGCCCAGGACATGGTGAAGACCATGCTCCTCTTCTTCGTGGTCCCCCTGACGTCGCTCACGCTCGTCGTGCTCGCCATCCGGCAGGTCAGGGGACGGCGGGCACGGGGCTCGGGACGCGGGGATCGTCCACCCGGCGGAGAAGCAGGAGGCCGATCGCCATGAGGACGGTCAGCGCGATCACGGCGAGGCGCTGGTTGCCGCCGCTGAGCAGCGCGACGACGCCGAACAGCGTCGGCCCCATCACCGAGGACGACTTCCCGCAGAACGCGTAGAAGCCGAACATCTCCGCTTCGCGGCCCTCCGGGATCAGCGCCGCCATGAACGTGCGGCTGGCGGCCTGTGTCGATCCGAGGCCGAAGCCCGCCACCACCGCGAGGGTGAAGAAGACCTCGGGGCTGTTCACGAAGAAGACCATGCACCCGACGAGGATCCACAGCGTCAGGGAGCCGACGAGCACCTTCTTGGGTCCCCAGGAGTCCGTGGGCTTCGCCATCGCGAACGCCCCGGCGAGCGCGGAGATCTGGACGACCAGGAAGAGCCAGATCGCTTGACGGGCGTCGAATCCGAAGGTGTGTTCGGCGAACGGCCCGGCCACGACGATGACCGTGTTGACCCCGTCGATGAAGAAGAAGTACGCCAGGAGGAAGCGCGCGCAGGTCCTTCAGGGCGAGCACGTCCGCCACGATCGTACGGAAGTGCGTGAGCCCCCACGACGCCGCCTCGCCCAAGCCCATCTCGGTGCGACGGTCTGCCGGCAGGTAGAGGAACGTCGGAATCGAGAAGACCGCGAAGAACACCACGGTCGTGACCCACACCATGTCCATGTTCGAATCGACGAACAGGGTGGCGAGCAGGAGCCCGACGGCCGAGCCGAGGTATCCCACGCCGAAGCCCAGCCCGGACACCCAGCCCTGCCGTTCGCGCGGGACGATGTCGGGGAGGTAGGCGTTGTAGAAGACGAGCGCGCCCTCGAAGCCGACGTTCGCGACCAGGTAGAACACGAAGCCCCGCAGCGCCATCCCGGGCTCGAGCGTGGTGAAGAGCAGCACCCCCGCGAGGCACGCTGCGGTGAACAGCAGCATGAGGCGCTTGCGCACTCCGCCGCGGTCGGCGATGGCGCCGAGCAGGGGAGCGGCGACGGCCACGATCAGCGCCGAGCCCGACACCGCCAACCCCCGCCAGAAATCCCCGCGGCCGGTGTCGTTCCCGACGATGTACGAGGTATAGAAGATCGAGAACACCGCGGTCTGGACCACGGCCGGGTAGATGGAGTTCGCGAAGTCGAAGAGCGCCCAGGCGCCGACCTGCTTGCGGTCCATGACGTGCTCCTGAGGGGCCGCGGGACGCGCCACGGTAGTGGAAGGGCCCCGTCGTCCGCCAGGGCTGCGGGGCCCGCGGTTGCGCCCGTCCGGCGCGCGTGTGATCCTCCGGAAAAGGAGCGGAGAATGAACCGAATCGTAGGAAAGCGCGTCCTCGTCACCGGCGCCTCGGCGGGCATCGGAGAGGCATGCGCGCGGCTGTTCGCGGAGAAGGGCGCCGACCTGGTGCTCGTGGCGAGGCGTGAGGATCGCGTGGCCGAGCTCGCCTCGGAGCTCGCCGAGAAGCACGGCGTCCAGGCCCACGCCTATCCCCTCGACGTGACCGACCGCGCCGCCGTCTTCTCCTTCGTGGAGCGGCTCGCGGAGGAGCGCCTCCTACCGGACATCCTGGTCAACAACGCCGGCAAGGCGCGCGGCTTCGACAAGCTGCACGAGGGCGATCCGGACGACTGGGACGACATGATCGACACGAACGTGAAGGGGTCTGCTGTACATGTCGCGGGCGATCCTCCCGCACATGGTCGCGCGCGACGCCGGACACGTGATCAACATCGGCAGCATCGCGGGGCGCTGGGTCTACCCGAAGGGCGCGGTCTACAACGCGACGAAGTTCGCCGTGTGGGCGCTCAACGAGGGGATGAACATGGACCTGCTCGATACCAAGGTGCGCGTATCGAGCGTGGATCCCGGCCTCACGGAGACCGAGTTCAGCGAGGTGCGCTTCCACGGCGATACGGAGCGCGCCGCCGAGCGTCTACGCGAACACCACGCCGCTCACGGGCGAGGACATCGCCGACGCCGTCGTGTACGTGGCGAACGTGCCGGACCACGTGGACGTGATCAACCTGGTGCTGATGCCGACGGACCAGCGTCACGCCATGCTGCTGCATCGCGACGGCGCCTGACCACAGATTGCATGACGGGCCGCAAAGGGGAGTTCAGACGGCCCTCTCCCCACCTCATCGTCTTCACGCTCTGGCTGCTGGTCTTCTCCAGCGCGAGCCAGACGATGATCATCTCGCCGATCCTCCCGCAGATCGGCGACCAGCTGGGCATTCCCGACGCGGCGCTGGGCACGCTGGTGTCCGCGTACACGCTCATGGTCGGCCTCTTCGCCATCCTGGCGGGGCCGGTGTCCGACAAGTTCG
This sequence comes from uncultured Gemmatimonadales bacterium, assembly GCA_963823035.1. Classification (GTDB taxonomy): domain Bacteria; phylum Gemmatimonadota; class Gemmatimonadetes; order Longimicrobiales; family Gaopeijiaceae; genus SZUA-318. Next base: position 108,847 of record CAWGKG010000008.1, on the reverse strand, counting down.
GGCGCCGGCGCATCCTCCTGCTGGGATGCGGCACGATGACGGTGGCGCTGGTGCTGCACGGCTTCGTGACCAGCTACACCGCCTTCCTGGCCGTACGGGTCTTCGCGGGGATGGCCGGAGGGATGCTCTCCGGCGCGGCCGTGTCCTACATCGGCGACTACTTCCCCTACCACCGGCGCGGATGGGCCACGGGGTGGGTGATGAGCGGCTCCGCGGTCGGGCAGATCGTGGGGATCCCGCTCGGCATCGTGCTGTCGAGCCGCTGGGGCTTCAGGGCGCCCTTCTGGATCTTCGCCGCGACGATGGCCGCCACCGTCGTGCTGATCTTCCTTCGTGTCCCGCAACCTCCGGTCAAGCGCACCGCGGGACGGCTCAGCGTGCGCCAGGCGGCGGCCGACTACCTCGCGATGCTCGCCCGACCCGAGGTGGCGTGGGCCGCCGCCGCGTACTTCGTGATGTTCCTGGGCATCTCGCTCTTCACGGTCTACCTCCCGACCTGGCTCGAACGCGTCCGCGGCGTCACCCCCGGCCAGATCGCCACGATGTACCTCCTCGGCGGCTTCGCGAACGTGATCACGGGGCCCCAGGCCGGACGCCTCTCCGATCGGGTCGGTCGGCGGGGGATCATCCTGATGGCGAGCGTGGGCCTGTCGATCGTGATGGTGGCGACCCCCTACGTCGTGCGGGGCGCTCTGGATGGCGTACCCCGTCTTCTTCCTGACCATGGTGCTCATCGCCATGCGCACGAGCCCCTTCTCGGCGCTGCTCACTGCGCTGGTCAGGGACGAGCGTCGCGGCTCCCTCATGAGCCTCACGGTGGCCCTCGGGCAGGTCGGCTTCGCGGCGGGCGGCGCCCTGGCGGGCCCCCTCTTCGCGAAGGTGGGCTACGCCTCGAACACCGCGCTCGGCGCCGTCTCCGTCCTCACGATGGGGCTCATCGTCTGGCACTTCCTGCCCGAGCCCACGGGCGATCCGGCCCCCCCGACGGGGAAGGCCGGTCCCGCCCCGGAGGCGCCGCCGGGCTCAGGCCCGCCGTCAACGGCGTGAGATGCGCACGCCTCCGTTCGTCGTCGTCGCGCGGATGGTCGCTCCGCCGTCACCCAGCGTGGCATGCAGCTGGCGACCGATGCGCCCCTGGACCGTGACCGGGAACCCGACGTCGATGCCGCCGTTGGTCGTGCGCGCCTCGAGCTCCGCGGAATAGTCCTCCGGAACGAGGAGGGTGATCCCGCCGTTGGTGGTCTCCACGTCCATCCCCGACCCGCTCCACCCCTCGCCCGCCAGCTCCACGTGCAGACCGCCGTTCGTGGTCCGGCCACGTACGTCGCCGGCCACGCCGGTGAGCGTCACACCACCGTTGGTGGCGCGGAATTCGATGTCACCCGACACGTCCGTGACCTCGATGCCGCCGTTGGTCGTGCGCAGTCGCAGGTCCGATGTCGCGCGGGACCCGCACCTCGAAGCTCACGCCCCACCCCTCGCGTCGGCCGGTGCGCGGCCCCTCGGAGCGGATGCGGCCGCCGTCGACGACGATCTCCACGTCGTTCGCGATCTCCTCCGCCCGATCCTCCGAGCGCGCGTTCGCCCACACGCGGGCCTCCACCTGGATGCGGTCGCCGTCCCACGCCGCCACGTGCACACCACCGTTGGCGCCGCCGTCGACGTCGAGCCTCGCGGTGGCCGGGATCGTCGCCGTCCGTACCTCGCAGAAGCGGTCGCCGTCGCGGCTGCCCCACTCCCGATCGCACCACGTCCTGATTCCCGCGCTCCCAGCGCACCTGGGCCTGGAGCGGCGCCGCCACCAGGCACGTCGCCGCCAGCACTCCCGTCATCCCGATCCGCATTCGTCTCCTCCGGTCGTCCCTGCCTCGCGATGCACGCCTCCACCTACTGGACGGATCGAAGGCCCCGTAGGTTGCATCCGGCCCTGGCCTTCCGGGGCGCAGCCGCTACACTGTCCGTGTCCTCCGGACCCCCTCTCCAGGAGTGTCGGTGAGTCCCGATACGGATCAGACCATCCGCGTCCTCTTCGCCGAAGACGCTTTCGACCAGGCCCTCCTGGTCAAGGCGTTCCTCCAGGCGGCGCCCGGCGACTTCCAGGTCACGCACTCCCAGGACGGGGATCATGCAGCCCAGCTCCTCCGCGAGCGCGAGTGGGGCCTGCTGATCACCGACCTCAACCTCCCGGGCATCGACGGCTTCGAGCTGTGCCGCATCGCCCAGTCGGTCCACCCCTCCCTCCCGATCCTGGCGATCACGGGCTACACGGGCACGCACTACCAGGAGGAGGCCTACCGCGCGGGCGCCACCGAGCTGCTCATCAAGCCGCTGGACAAGGAGGAGTTCCTGCGGAAGATCAGGGAGCTGACCGGGAAATCCCCGGGGACCGGGACCGCCTCGAGCGCACCCGCCCGGGACACCGTGCTGGCGATCGGCGGGCTGGTCGGCGACGTGGTGATGGGCTGCGGCGGCACGCTCCTCAAGTACAGGCAGGCGGGCGCCGAGGTCGTGGTGCTCCCCCTCTGCCGCGACGATCTGGACGCCTCCGGGGCGGCGGCGGCGCGGGAGGCGGCGCTCCGGCTCGGCGCCCGGCTCACGCTCGAGGAGGCCGCGATGGGCGACACCGAAAGGCGAATCCAGCTCGTGCGCCGCGTCGTGAAGGAGCTCGCGCCCCGGATCGCGTTCGTCCCCGCCATGGACGACGACCTCCCCGCGCGCAGGGAGGCGTTCCGCATCGGCAAGACCGAGCTCGAGTCCGTCCCGCTGGTTCTGGGGTATCAGACCGCCACCACCGGCACCGAGTTCAGGCCGACACGCCTGGAGGAGGTGGCCGAGCAGCTCATGGAGAAGATGGAGGCGCTCACCGCCTTCCAGGGGGCGGGCGGCCCGCGCCCCGACCTGGCGCCGCGCATGGCCCAGGCCTACGCCCGTTACTGGGGCCGGCTCCAGGGCTTCGCCGAGGTCGAGGCCTTCGAGGTCGTGCGCGGGTGAATCCGGGCGCCCGGGGCGCCGTCGCTTGCGGACCCCGGGCGACCGCGGCGAGGTTTACGGTTTGCCGCCAAACTTGACCAGGACTTCCAGTGGCCACCGCCTCTCATCTCGAGTTCGAGCGCGACATCATCGAGATCCAGGGTCAGATCGACCGGCTCCTGGACGTCGCGGATCGCAAGGGCATCGACGTCTCGGCGGAGGTGATCGTCTTGCGCGAGAAGCTGCAGTCCCTCACGGAGCAGACGTACGAGAACCTGCGCCCCATGGAGCAGGTCCAGGTCGCGCGTCACCCGCGCCGCCCCTACTCGCTCGACTACATCGAGCGGATCTTCGCCGATTGGATCGAGCTGCACGGCGACCGCGCCTTCCGCGACGACGAGGCCGTGGTCGGCGGATGGGCCGACCTGGACGGCCGCTCGATCATGGTCATCGGCCACCAGAAGGGCCGGGACATGAAGGAGAACCTGCGGCGCAACTTCGGCATGCCCCATCCCGAGGGCTACCGGAAGGCGCTCCGCCTCATGCGGCTGGCGGAGAAGTTCCACCGTCCGGTGGTCACGCTCATCGACACCCCCGGGGCGTACCCGGGCATCGGCGCCGAGGAGCGCGGACAGGCCGAGGCCATCGCCATGAACCTGCGTGAGATGGCCAGGCTGCGTACGCCGTTGGTGAGCGTCGTGATCGGCGAGGGCGGCTCCGGCGGCGCGCTCGCGCTGGGCGTCACGGACCGGATCCTCATGCTCGAGCACGCGATCTATTCGGTGATCACGCCGGAGGGGTGCGCGGCCATCCTCTGGCGATCGGCCGAGCACCGGGAGAAGGCGGCGGACGCGCTGCGGCTCACCTCGAGCAACCTGACCGAGTTGGGCGTGTGCGACGAGATCGTGCCCGAGCCGCCGGGAGGCGCGCACGCGGACTGGGACGGGACCGCCGTCAACCTGCGGCGCTCGCTCGTGCGCGTGCTGGACACGCTGTGCGCGCGCTCCACCGAGAGGCTCCTCGAGGAGCGGTGGGAGAAGTTCGGGTCGATCGGCGCCTGGCGGGAGGTCTAGCGTCCCCGTGGCAGGCTTCGCCGAAGTCCGCTTCAAGGGCACGCGCAAGGCGTACTTCTCCTATGGAGAGGACCTGGACCTTCGTCCCGGCCTGCCGGTCGTGGTGGAGGCCGATCGGGGCGAGGACCTCGGCGAGGTCTCGGCCGTCGGCGTGATCGCCGAGCGCAAGTGCTCGTCGTCCGGGGGGTGCGCCACGCCCACGCCGGAGAAGCGGGTGCTGCGCCTCGCCAGGTCGGACGAGGTGTCGCGCTCCGAGACGCTGCGCGACGACGAGGAGCGCGTGCGTGGCGAGGCGCGCGGGATCGTCGAGCGGCACGGCCTGAAGATGAAGGTCACCGAGGCGGAGTGGCAGTTCGACCGCAACAAGCTCCTCCTCTACTTCACGGCGGATCGGCGCGTCGACTTCCGCGAGCTGGTCCGCGACCTGGCGCGCACCTTCCGCACGCGCATCGAGCTCAGACAGATCGGCGTGCGCGACGAGGCGGCGCTGCTGGGCGGGGTGGGTCGCTGCGGCCGCGAGCTGTGCTGCTCCACGTGGCTTCCCGAGCTGAAGCCCGTCGGCCTCCAGCTGGCGAAGGACCAGCGCCTGTCGCTGAACCCCGCCCAGATCTCCGGCTGCTGCGGCCGGCTCATGTGCTGCCTGATGTACGAGCACCGCACGTACGTCGAGGCCCGTCGGCGCTTCCCGCGGGAGGGCAAGACGCTGCGCACGGCCCTCGGCGAGGAGAAGGTGGTGGCCGTCGACATCTGGCGGGACACCGTGACGCTGCGCTCGCGAGACGGCGAGCGGAGGTCGCTGGCGCTCGACGACCTCAAGGGTGAGGTCGCCCAGGGCCGCCGAGACGATCAAGCCGGGGACCGGAAGGGAGATCCCGAGGAGTGAGCCAGACCCGCCGGCGCTATGTCACGACGCCGATCTACTACGCGTCGGGAGAGCCCCATCTGGGGCACGCCTATACGACCATCCTCGCCGACGTGCTCGCGCGGTTCTACCGGCAGAACGGCGAGGACGTGCTCTTCCTGACCGGCACGGACGAGCACGGCCAGAAGATCCAGGAGGAGGCCGCGCGCCGGGGCATCGAGCCGATCGAGCTGTGCGACCAGATGGCCGAGCGCTTCGAGGCCGCGTGGAGGACGCTCGCGATCAGCTACGACCGCTTCATCCGCACGAGCGAGGCCGAGCACGTCGCGGTCGTGACCGCCTTCCTTCAGCGCCTGTGGGACCGCGACCAGATCTACGAGAGCACGTACAGCGGCTGGTACTGCGTCCCCGACGAGCGCTACTGGACGCAGAAGGACCTCGGCCCGGACAACGCCTGCCCGATCTGCGGCCGCCCCACGCAGCACGTGGAGGAGGTGAACTACTTCTTCCGCATGAGCGCGTACCAGGAGGCGCTGGTCCGGCACATCGAGGAGAACCCGGACTGGATCGTCCCGGAGATCCGGCGCAACGAGATCCTGGGCTTCCTGCAGAAGCCGCTCGAGGACCTGTCGATCTCCCGTCCCAGGAAGCGCGTGCGTTGGGGCATCCCGCTCCCCTTCGACGAGGAGCACGTGGCCTACGTCTGGGTCGACGCGCTCATCAACTACCTGACCGCGTCGGGCGCCATCCATCCGGAACGCCCCGTGGGGGAGCAGGGCTTCGAGGACGTATCGGGATCGTGGTGGCCCGCCGACCTGCACCTCATGGGGAAGGACATCATCACGACCCACGCCGTGTACTGGCCGACGCTGCTCATGGGGGTGGGCCTGCCCCTGCAGCGGCAGATCCTCTCGCACGGGTGGTGGGTGGTCGGCGACACCAAGATGTCCAAGTCGCTGGGCAACGTCGTCGATCCGCTGGCCCTGCGCGCAGAGTTCGGAACGGACGCCGTGCGCTGGTACCTGATGCGCGAGATGCCGACCGGTGCCGATGCGTCCTACACCCCCGAGCGCTTCCTCGTCCGCTACGAGGAGTTGGCCAACATCCTCGGCAACCTGGCCAGCCGGGTGGTGTCGATGATCGTGAAGTACCGGGACGGCGTGGTTCCGGACGCGCCCGGCGCGGGGCTGGACGCGGCCATCGAGACCGCCTTCACCGCCGCGCGGGACAACCTCGCCCGCTTCCGGATCCACGACGCGCTGGCGGGCGCGATGGAGCTGGCCCGTACGGCCAACGGCTACGTGGAGGAGCGCCAGCCGTGGGCCCAGGCGAAGGACGCCGATGCAGCCGACGCGCTGGACGAGACGCTCATGTCGCTCATGCGGGCGCTCGTCGCGCTGTGCGCGCTCTTCGAGCCGGTCACGCCTGCGCGCATGGCGGAGATGGCTACGCGCCTCGGTCTCGACAGGGTCCCGACGCTCGAGGAAGCTCGCGGCGTGGCCCTCGCCGGACGGACGGTCTCCAGGGGCGATCCCCTCTTCCCCCGCGTCGAGCCCTCGTGGTCGAGCGCGTCCGAATGACGGCGATCGGCGGGCCCACCGGGGCCGGGCGAGGGCTGCGGACTGCCCTTCTCATTGGAGCTTTTCCTGCTTGACTGCCGAGAAGCGGCGGGCCTACCTTGGAAATACACACCCGGCCCGAGGGGCCGACTCGCTCCCCCTCCTGGACGACAACGCGTCAGCTTGCCTGGGGGGGCCTTCTGCTGACGAGAACCCAGGGCGCAGCATGACCGGAGACCGGTGGACGTTCCTCGTCGTGCGTGGCGAGGATACCCCCGTCCGGCAGTACACCTTGTCCGCGCGTGGACTGCGCACGCTGGTCGGCCTCGCCGCCCTCCTCGTGCTGGTCGTCACCGGATTCGGGCTGTCGGCGTCGCTGGATACCATGGCGCGCGTGCGGAACCGGCAGCTCGCCGCCCGCAACAAGGCGCTGAACGCGGAGCTCGAGCAGTTCCGCTCGCGCGTGGGCGACCTCGAGAGCACGGTGGACGAGCTGTCGGAGAAGGACAGCCGCATCCGGACGGTCGCCGGCCTGGACGCCATCGACCCCGAGGTGCTGCAGGCCGGCGTCGGTGGACCGGGGCTGGGATCGCTGGAGTCGTATCCGCTCTGGAGCGTGGATTCGACGGCCGCCAAGGACGCTTTCGCGCTCTCCTACGACCTGAGCGCCCTCGAGCGTCGGGCCCGGCTGCTCGCCACCTCGCTGGACGAGGCCAGCGATTCGCTCGAAGCGCATCGCGACCTCCTCGAGGCGATGCCCTCGATCCTCCCCACCTCCGGGCTCCTGTCGAGCCGCTTCTCGAAGTCCCGGATGCATCCGATCCACAACCGCCCCCTCCCGCACGAGGGCATCGATCTGGCGGCCCCGAAGGGCACGCCGATCTTCGCCGCCGCGAAGGGTCGTGTGACCAGGGCCCAGTGGGTGGTCGGATACGGGCTCACCGTCGTGATCGACCACGGGCACGGGTTCACGACGCTGTACGGCCATGCCTCCAAGCTCCTGGTACGTCCGGGACAGGAGGTGGCCCGTGGCGACGTGATCGCGCAGGTCGGAAGCACCGGGATCGCGACGTCCTCGCACCTCCACTACGAGGTGTCCCTGAACGGGATCCCGCAGAACCCGACCAACTACATCCTTCCGGACGTCGTGCCGTAGGCGCGCGCCGGCTTCGGATCCAGGCTCGAACGAAGGGCGCCCCGCGGGGCGCCCTTCGAGTGTCCGGGCGCCGCCTCCCGCGGGGAGGTGCGGAACCCCCCCACCTCCCTTAGATTCCCCGCTTGCCCGGAGCATTGCTGCTCCCTGAGCGAGGTGATACCTTCGGGCCGTTTCTTTTCCGGACCGAGCGACGGAGAGCGAGATGAGGCGTAGGTATCTTCCTTTGGCGATGGCGTTGCTGCTCGCGGCGGCCGCCTGCGGACCCGCACAGGTCGTCGTCACCGCGGAGGTGGCGATGAACAATCCCGAGGGGGAGGGCATGGTGACCAATCCCGTGCCGGACATGGAGGTTCATCTGCTTCCGTTCGACCGCGACCAGGTCTTCGACTCGCTGACCCGGGCGTACGGGACGCCGGAGCCGGAGATCCCGCAGGCCCTGCTCGACGCCCGCGAGGAGGTCGCCCAGGCCCAGGGTCGCTGGCAGCAGGCCACGAACCGCTGGAACACGCTGCGCGACACCCTGACCAAGCTGAACGAAACGATGGGTCAGTACTCCCGCGGCGAGGCACGCTACGTCGCCCTCTTCCGCGAGTGGCAGGAGTTCGACTCGCAGCTCGGGCGGGTGGAGCGCCAGATGAACCAGGCCTTCGAGGAGTTCTCCAACCTGCAGAAGTCGACGATCCGCCAGTCGGACTCGATCCGCATCCTCAAGGAGAACTGGGCGGACGAGGCCTTCGCGGACGTGGGCGAGGTCTTCCAGGCGAAGGCGCAGGGACGCGAGAGCGTCACCGACACCACGGACGCCAACGGCGTGGCCCGCAACCACCTGAAGGTCAAGCCGGGTGACTACTGGGTGTACGCGCGCTACGAGCTCCCCTATACCGAGCTGTACTGGAACGTGCCCGTCCACGTGGAGCGCGGTGAGCCCAACCAGATCACGCTGACGCGCAACAACGCGGAGGAACGGATCAAGCTCTGATCCGCTGCCGCCACGGCGCGAGCGCTCTCCGCCGCCCCGGCGCCCTCCAGGTGCCGGGGCGGCTTTCGTTCGCCGCGGGGTTGGATATTGTGAAGGTGCGCACGACGACCTCGCCCGGAGCCGCATCGAATGGATGAAGCCAAGCCCGTATCCCCGAGTCCGACGCTGGAGATCGACGAACGGGGAATCGGCTGGATCATCTTCGACGACCCGGATCGCAAGCTGAACGTGCTGACCGAGGCCGTGATGACCCGGCTGGCCGACGTGGTCGAGGAAACGCGGCGGGCCGCCGAGTCCGGGCGGGTGAAGGTGGTGGTGGTGCGCAGCGGCAAGCCCGATTCGTGCATCGCCGGTGCCGACGTCGACGCCATCGCGTCGATCGAGGACCCGGCCGAGGCCGAGCGCGCGATCCGCCGGGGGCAGGAGATCTTCCTGGCCGTGGAGCGCCTGCCGATTCCCACGGTGGCCGCGATCCACGGCGTCTGCGTCGGGGGTGGGACGGAGCTCGCCCTCTCCTGCAGACACCGCGTCCTGTCGGACTCGCCGAAGACCCGCATCGGCCTCCCCGAGGTGCAGCTCGGCATCCTGCCCGCCTGGGGCGGGACGACGCGGCTGCCGCGCCTCGTCGGTCTCCCTGCCGCCCTGGACCTCCTCCTGACCGGCAAGCTCATCGACGCGCGCAAGGCCCGGCGCATCGGCTTCGCGGGCGAGATCCTGCCCGCCGAGCAGTTCTCCCAGCGGGTCGCGGCCTTCGCGCTGCGCGCGCTCGACCTCTCGCCCGGCGCGTCCCGCCCGCGCAAGGGCGTGCTCGCGCGCCTGCGCGACAACACGGCGCCGGGCCGATTCGCCGTGCTGGCGGCGGCCCGGAAGCGGGTGCTGTCGACGACCGGAGGACACTACCCGGCGCCGCTCAAGATCCTGGAGGTGCTGCGCGCCCGGATGGGGGGCAGCGTCGCGAAGAGCCTGGAGGCCGAGGCGCACGCGGCGGCGGAGCTGATGGTCGGCTCGGCCAGCAAGAACCTCGTCCACGTCTTCCACCTGCGGGAGGCGGCCCGGAAGGGCGCGGCGGTGGACGACGCGCGCGCGATCGAAGTCGCACGCCCTGGGCGTGATCGGGGCGGGCGTGATGGGCGGAGGGATCGCCCAACTCGCCGCCGACCACGGGATCCGCGTGCGGATGAAGGACATCCGCCACGACGCCGTGAACAGCGGCCTCAAGCACGCGCGCTCCGTCTTCGACAAGGCGGTCGAGAAGCACAGGCTCACGGCGCGCGAGGCCGAGCAGCGCATGGAGCTGATCGGGGGCGGGCTCGACTACGCCGGCTTCGGCGCGGCCGACGTCGTGGTGGAGGCGGTGGTCGAGCGGCTCGACGTGAAGCGCGCCGTGCTCGAGGAGACGGAGGCCGAGGTCACGGACGCGTGCATCCTCGCCACGAACACGAGCGCCCTGTCCGTGGACGCGATGGCGGAGGCGCTGCGTCACCCGGAGCGGTTCTGCGGCATGCACTTCTTCAACCCGGTGCACCGCATGCCCCTGGTCGAGGTGGTGCGCGGAGCGGCCACCTCGGACGACACGGTCGCCACGATCTACGCCCTCTCGCTCCGGCTCGGAAAGGTGCCCGTGGTCGTTCGGGACGGCCCCGGCTTCCTGGTCAACCGGATCCTCACGCCCTACCTGAACGAGGCCGGCTGGCTGCTCGCCGAGGGCGTTCGGGTCGAGGAGATCGACCGGGCCGCGCGCGACTTCGGCATGCCGATGGGACCCCTGCGCCTCATCGACGAGGTGGGGATCGACGTGTCGGCGCACGCGGGCGCCATCATGCACCACGCGCTGGGCGGCCGCCTGGAGCCCGCCCCGCCGCTGGTGGCGCTGGGCGCCAGCGGACGTCTGGGGCGCAAGGGCGGTGGGGGCTTCTACACGTACGAGGACGGAAAGGAGAAGGGCGTGGACACCAGCGTCTACGATCGGCTCGGCCCCCTCGCCGGGGGGGCCCCGGTCGCCCCGGAGGTGATCCGGCGCCGCCTGGTGCTCCCGATGATCAACGAGGCGGCGCGCGTCCTCGCGGAGGGCCTGGTCGGAACGGCGGGGGAGGTCGACCTCGGCGATGATCATGGGCACCGGCTTCCCGCCCTTCCGAGGCGGGCTGCTGCGCTTCGCCGACTCCCTGCACACGCGCGGCGTGGTCGGCCGCATGCGCGTGCTCGAGGCGGAGGTCGGCGCGCGGTTCGCGCCCGCTCCGTCGCTCGAGGGGCTGGCCCGAGACGACCGCGGCTTCTACGACGCGTACGGATCGTGAGCCCCTTCTGGCGCCGTACGGAGGAAGGAGGCTCAGCCGCCGCCCCGCGCGCGTCGCGGGCGTGGTGCCGTGCGCCGGCCGGTCGGAGCGGATGGGCACCTCCAAGGCGCTCCTCGACGCGGGCGGGCGCTCGTTCCTCGCGGCGGTGGTGGGCGCGCTCGTGGGCGGTGGGTGCGATCCGGTCGTGGTCGTGGTCGGCCCCGGCCGGGAGGACGAGGCCCGGCGGGCCCGCGCGGCCGGAGCGCTCGTCCTCGAGAACCCCGACCCCGGTGACGGGCCGATCACTTCGCTCCGGCTCGCCCTCTCGGTGATCGGTGGGGAGGTCGAGGGCGTGGCGTACCTCCCGGTCGACCATCCGCTGGTGTCGCCCGAGACGGTGGCGGCCCTCGTGGACACGCTCCTCGACGGCGACGCGCCGTTGGTGCTCCCGACCGTGGAGGGTCGGCGCGGACATCCGGCGCTCTTCCGTCGGACGCTCTTCCCCGCACTCTCGGATCCCTCCCTCGCGGAGGGCGCCCGCTCCGTGGTCCAGGCGCACCTGGAGCGGGCCGCGCTCGTGGAGGTGGACGACGCGGGCGTGGTGACGGACATCGACACGCCCGAGGCCTACCGGGCGGCCTTCCGCGCGACCCTCCGGGAAAGGAGCGAACGGTGAGCCTGGACGCGGCGTCCGCCGCGACGCTCTCGCTCGAAGCCGTCGGCTCCGGCGCGAGCACGGCGACGCTCCTCCTCGTGTCGGGACCGGAGGCGGGCGCGCGCATCGTCCTGGTGGTGGGCGCGGACGGCACGGAGCGCCTGCACGGCGGGGTGGGCGGTACCGAGCAGGACGCCCGCGCGCTCGAGCGGGCGCGCGCCGCGCTCGCCGACCCGCGCCACCGCGATGGGCTCGTGACGCTCGGGGAGGGCGTGGAGGCGTACGTGGAGGTGCGCCGGCCCGTGCTCGACCTGGTGATCGTCGGGGCCGGGCACATCGCGCGGCCCATGGCACGCATCGGGGCGGACCTGGGCTACCGGGTCTGGGTGCTGGACGATCGTCCGGAATTCGCCACGCGGGAGCGCTTCCCCGACGCCTGGGAGGTGCTGCGGGCGGACTTCTCGGATCCCTTCCGGGACGTGCCGCTGGGCGCGACCACGCACGTTCTGCTCGTGACGCGCGGCCATCGCTACGACTACGACTGCCTCGTGCGGGCGCTGCGTGTGGACCCGCCCCCGGCCTACATCGGTATGATCGGCAGCCGGCGCCGCGTGCGCGCGACCTTCGTGCAGCTGCTGGAGGAGGGCGTCGCGCGCGGACGGCTCGAGACGATCCACGCGCCGGTCGGGCTGGACATCGGCGCCGAGACGCCCGAGGAGATCGCGGTGGCGGTGGCGGCCGAGCTGGTGAAGGTGCGTCGCGGCGGGACCGGCACGTCGCTGCGCGACCGGGAGCGGGTGGCGGAGCGGTTCTTCGTGGAGACGGAGGAGGCATGACCCACCAGGACGATCGCCGGGTCACGGACGCGCTGACGGCAGCCGCCCGGGCGGGGCGACGCTGTGCGCTCGCCACGGTCGTGGCCACGCGAGGCTCGACCCCCCGCAAGGTGGGTGCGCGCCTTGTGGTCGACCCCGAGGTCGGCCTCACGGGCACCGTCGGCGGAGGGTGCGGTGAGGCGGAGGTGATCGAGGCGGCCCGCCGGGTGATCGAGAGCGGCCACCCGGAGCGTGTGAGCGTGGATCTCACCGAGGACTTCACGACCTGGAGCCCCGCCGTGTGCGGTGGCACCATGGACGTCTTCGTGGAGGCCGTGACGTTCATCGAGGCCGAGCGATGACCGACCATCCCCTCATCCGCATCCACTACCGCAGGCCACCGAACCGCACGCAGGTGTTCGAGCAGACGCTCGTCCTCGACCGCGAGGACGTGAAGGTCACGCTCGCCGAGCGCATGCCGTACGAGCCCCCGATGCGCATCGAAGGAAGCGTCGTGCTGGAGCTCGGGAGCGACGTCGTGTGGTTCACCTTCCCCGGGGTGTGGCACGACATCGGCCGCTTCCACCGGGCCGACGGCACCTTCACCGGGTGCTACGCGAACATCCTCACGCCTCCCGAGTTGGACGGGGAACGGTGGGACACCACCGATCTGTTCCTCGACGTATGGGTCGGGCGTGACGGAAGGGCGCTGCTCCTCGACGAGGACGAGCTCGACGAGGCGCTCGGCCGGGAGTGGGTCGACGGAGCCACCGCCGAGCGCGCACGCGCCGAGGCGCGGAGTCTCGTGGAGGGCGCGCAGCAAGGCACGTGGCCGCCTCCCGTCGTCGACGAGTGGACGCTCGAGCGCTGCAGGAGCGTGCTCGGGCGCTAGCCGCGCGGCTAGCCGGACCTGGCGTCGCGGGCGATCTCGAGGATCTGGGCGGTGTGGCGCGCCTCGTGCCCCTCCACGAAGCGGATCCAGTCCACGCCGTCGAGGAGGCCGAAGACGAAGTGCGGAGCTCGCACGCGGTGGAGCACGATCCCGTCCACGGAGGTGATGAGCCGGAGCAGCTCCTTTCGCCGCTCGGTCAGCTCGTCCCACGCCTGGCGCCACGTGAGGGCCCCGCTGGGAAGCGCGCTCTCGATGGTCTGGATGGGATGGCTGCGGTCCATGAGGGCCGCCATGTCGAGCGGCCTCACCTCGCCGGGTAGGTCCGCCGTGTCGCCGTTGGCGGCGAGGCGTCCGATCAGACGCGTCACCGAGCCCTCGACGAGGCCCAGATGTTCGAGGATCTCCGCGACCGACCACCGCTCCGCGCCAGGGCGCTTCTCGCGCGCCTCGGCCGGTACCACCTCAACCGCGTGCCGGAGGCCCTCACGGGCGGACTGCAGCCCGATGAGGCGGCTACGCACGGTGGGGTCACCGGCGCCCGAGGGCGCCCGCCGCGCCCGCGCCGTCGAATCCCGCTCCACCACGTTCGTGCCTCCATCGATATTGGGGCTGGCGCGCCCCTTCGCCGGCCTTGAAACGCACGGAACCCACGAGCCCGCCGCTCCGTTTCCGGCCGGCGGGCACGCGCGTACCTCTTTCAAGGTACCGCAGGGCGCGCCTCCGATGCCATCACCTCGATTCGGGCGGCTCTTCGACGGGTCGCGACTCCACCCGCCTCTCCTCGCCGTCCACCCTGCCGTCCACGATCCTCACCAGACGCCGGGCGCGCTCCATGACGCGCGGATCGTGCGTCGAGAAGATGAACGTGACCTCCCGCTCACGGTTGAGCTTCTCCATGATACCGAGCAGCCGGTCCGCGGTCTCGGAGTCGACGTTGGCGGTGGGCTCGTCCGCGAGCACCACGGCCGGATCCGCGGCGATGGCGCGCGCGATCGCGACCCTCTGCTGCTGTCCCCCCGAGAGCTCGTCCGGACGGCGATCGGCCATCCCGTCGAGCCCCATCTCCGCGAAGAGCTCCTCGATCTTCCGGCGGCGCACGTCGGCGTCCACCCCCTGGAGCGCCATCACGGTCTCCGCGTTCTCGTACGCGGTCAGCACGGGAATGAGGTTGTAGGCCTGGAAGACGAAGCCGATGCGGTCGCGGCGCAGGTGGCTGAGCTCCCGGCGGCTCAGCTTGCCGAGGTCCCTCCCTTCGATGAGGACGCGCCCCGACGTCGGCGTGTCGAGCGCGCCGATCAGGTTCAGCAAGGTCGTCTTCCCCGAGCCCGACGGACCGTAGAGCGCCGTCAGCTCGCCGGGGCCGACCTCCAGGTCCAGCCCCCGCAGCGCGTGCACCTCCACGCGGCCCTGCTGGTACACCTTCGTCGCCCCCTCGACCCGGACGATGGATGCGGACTCGCTCATCGGTGCCACCTCGCTCGAAACGTCGTCGGGCCGCTCATACGAGCCGGATCGTCTCCACGGGGGCCACCCGCCCCGCCTTCCAGGCCGGATAGACGCCGGCCGCCAGCGTCGCCACCAACGCGGCGCAGGCGATGAAGACGGCGTTGACCGGGAAGATCTCCACCTTCATCACCGAGGGTACCGCAACGCCGGCGATCTCCGAGCCGCCCTGGCCGACCATCGCGCTCATATCGATGCCGTGCGCGCTGAGATAGGCGTAGGGGCCGGCCGTGAGGAGTGCGCCCACCACCAGGCCGACCAGCCCCATCCACAGGCTTTCCGCCATCACGAGCAGGTGGATGTCGCGAGGCGCGTACCCGATCGCCAGCATGATCCCGAACTCGCGCATGCGCTCGGTCACGCTCACGAAGAGGGTGTTGAAGATCCCCGCGGCGATCAGCACCGCGATGAGGATCTTCATGAAGTTCGCCCCGCCCACCTTCATCGCGATGAAGCCCGCCAGCTCGGGCTGGTTCTCGTGCCACGGCACCGCCACCGCCCCGCCGGGCAACGCCACGTTCAGTCGCGCCGCCACGTCGTCGCTGCGGCGCTGGTCGTGGATGAAGACCGCCACCTGCGTGGCTTCGTCGGGCCCGTAGCCCAGTGCCTCGCGCAGGGTGTTCAGGGGAAGGAGCGGCCAGGCCCCCGTCCACCCCCGGGGCTCCCGTGTGCACGATGCCCGAGACGTGGGCCAGGCCGGCGACGATCTCGCCGTTCCTGTCCGTGAGGTTGTAGACGACCTTCTTCCCGAGCCTCAGGCCCAGGTTCTCGGCGAGCCGCGAGCCGAGCACGATGCCGTCGCCGTCGGCGGTGGGAAACATCGCCCCTTCCGAGAAGGCGTCGATGACGGCGAGCGTCGTGGAATCCTCCCGGGTGGGGTCGATCCCCACGAAGCCCGCGCCCCGGCTGTTCGACGCCGTGGACAGGAGCGTCTGGCCCACGATGCGCACGATCACCCGCGTGACCTCCGGGTCGGCGAGGGCCATGTCGGCGATGGCGCCGGTGCCCATCACCGTCTTGTCCAGCGTGGGCGCGTCGATCAGCTCGGGGTGCTGCACGGTCACGTGTCCGCCGCCCATGCGCGCGGCCAGGTCGATCATGTCGGCCCAGTTCCGGTCCTGCAGCGCGGTCATGAGGATCGCGAGCAGGAGGCCGAAGGAGATCGACACGAGCGTCAACACCGTCCGACGGCGGTTGCGCCAGAGGTTGCGCCACCCCATCCGGAACAACAGCGAAGCACCCATGCCTGCCGTCCTCGTCGTCAGCGGTGCTGGATGGCCCGGATCGGGCTGATCCAGGCGGCCTTGGCGGCCGGATACACCGCCGCCAGCGTGATGATGACGAGGAGGGTGACGAGGGGGCCGACGATCACGCTCGGCTCCATGACGCCCCTCCAGATCGGGTCCATCACCACACCCATCATGGCCATCCCGCCGAGGCGCCCCATGTCGACCCCGAAGCGGGTCAGGTACCAGAGGCCGGGCAAGGCGAGCGCGAGGCCGGCGATCACCGCGAGCGCCGCCTGGACCGCGCATTCCCCGAAGATGACGGCGAGCACCTGCGCCGGTGCGTATCCGATCGCCTTCAGCACGCCGAACTCACGGATGCGTTCGAACACCGCCATGAGCATCGCGTTCAGGATCAGGATGCCGATGGCGACGTACACGATCATGAAGACCATGATCATGACCGCGCGGGCCGAGTCCAGGAGGGATGCGAGGGTGGGCACCAACTGGCGCCAGGTCTCGACCCGCTGCTTCGGCGCGAGGGTCCGCACGTCCGTGGCGAAAGCGTCGAGGTCCGCGCCCGCGGGCCGGCGCAGGATGATCTCGTGCGCGCCGGTCGGAAAGACGAAGAAGCGGCGGAAGGCGTCCTCGGTCATGAACACGCCGGCGCGGTCGACCGCCTCGCTCACGCCCAGGAGCACGCCGCGCACGACGTAGAGGTCGTTGGCCATGCTCCCGTCCGAGGCCTGGCCGAGGAGGATCAGCTCGTCGCCCGGCTTCACCACCAGCGTGCGCGCCAGCTGCGCGCCGAGCACCACGCCGGACGGGTCGGCCGGATCCAGCCACGCGCCTTCGCGGATGCGCTCGTCGATGCGGGACACGGTGGCGTCCCGCGCCACGTCCACGCCCTGGATCTGGACGCCCGCGGAGGCGGCCGTCGCCGCGCCCAGACCGAATCCGAGCAGCCGCGCCGAGGCGGCCCACCCGTGCTCGTCGAAGCGGTGCAGGAGCTCCCCCGAGTCGCGGATGCTGGAGTAGAGCGAGGGGTCGTCCCGGTAGTCGGTCGCATGCACCTGCACGTCCCCGAGCTCGAGGTCGAGAAGGTTGCGCTCCATGGTGCGCAGATACCCCTCGACCATGCTCGAGTACAGGATCATCACCGTGAACGCGAGCGTCGTGGCGGCGATCGTCACCAGCGAGCGGCGACGGTTGCGCCAGACGTTGCGCCAGACCATGCGCAGGAGGTTCACGGAAGGGCGGCCTCGGAGTCCCGGGATGCGGAGCTACGACGGAGGCGGGGGGCCTCCGGAAGATAGCGAGAGGGGCCGCGCGTCACATCTCGGGGGGTCGGCCACCGCTCGGGCGCGATGCGAGCGGCCGGTGGCGGCCCTCAGTCCTGGAGGATCTCCGCCCGGATCTCGCGCTTCATCCAGGTCCGAGCGTAACTTTTGAACGTGCCGTCGCGCGCAGGCTGGTAGCGATGGGCCGCCTGGACCAGGGCGCGCACGCCCCGCTGGATCAACGTACGAACAGCAACCTCGCCGCGGTGCAGGATCGCCTCGTCGATGGCATCGCGCAGATGGAGGCGGATGAGCCGATCCACGGCATCCACGTCACCGCGTCGGACGGCCTCGGCGAGCGCCACCTCCTCGTCGTCACCCAGGACCGGCTCTGAGCTGGCCGCATGAACGAAGTCTTTCAGGGACACCGAATCGAGGTACGTCGTCGGATCCATCATCATGCTGGAGAATCCAATCGAGGCGGGAGGTCGGCAAGACACATTCCTGTAACGAAAACGTCACCGCGACTACGCCGCCTCGGGAAGTGGCGCTCGACGTCGTGGGACCGGCGAGCGCCTGGGGCCGCAATCACGTAGAATGAGATGGCCCCCTCACCGATGATGCAGAATTCCGGAAAGGTGCGGATGGCCACAACCGAAGTGCGCACGGGAATCGTCCCTCACCGGGCGCTTCTCCTCTCCCTGGTGTCACTGTGGGTGCCGATCGCGGCCTCCGCGATGGTGCCGGAGTGGATTACCGGGGACATCGGCGTGCTGGTATGGATGCTCGCGCTGGTGCCCGGATTCCTCCTCTCGTACTACCGCGGGTGGCAGGGGGCGGCCCTGGCCCTGGCCGGCGGCATGGCGGCGCTGTCGATCGCGCAGGCCCTCCTTCTTCTGGTGCACGCGACCGCGCCCCGTCCCGAGGTCCTCTTCGGTGTCGTGACCGTGCTCACCGTGGTGTCGCTGGGCAGCGGCGTTCTCTCCACGCTCTTCCACCGGATGCTCGACCGCGCCGAGCGCATGGCGCTCACGGATGCGGGGACCGGCATGCCGAACCGGAGGCACGCCATCCTCGAGCTGGAGAAGGCGTTCGCAGCGGCGCAGCGCGGCGCCGACCTCACGGTCGTCCTCTTCGATCTCGACCACTTCAAGCGCGTCAACGACCGCCACGGACACGCCGAGGGCGACCGGGTCCTGGTCAAGTTCGCGGACATCCTGCAGTCGATCACGCGGGCCATGCACGTGACCGCGCGCTTCGGCGGGGAGGAATTCGTCGCCGTGCTGCGCGGCGTAGGGCCCGGAGGCGCGCGCATCTACGCCGAACGGGTCCGTCAGCGCCTCGCGGAGCTGGTCCTGCCCTGCGGCCCTGTGACGGTCAGCGCGGGGGTGGCGGCATACGAGCCGGGAATGGCCTCGCCGGACGTCCTGCTGGCCGCCGCCGACCAGGCGCTCTACCGCGCGAAGGACGCCGGGCGGGACCGCGTGGTCGTGCTCGACAGGGCCGGCAGAAGGACCGAGGCGCCCGATCCGTCCGCCGGAGCACGAAGAGGAGGAGGTGCCGCTCGGCCGCGGGGAGCTGGTGCTGGTGGTGGACGACGACGTCGACGCGTTGCGCAGCGTCGCCCGGGCGCTTCGTCGCTTCGGCTACACCGTGCTGGAGTCACCCTCGCCGACGCGGGCCGTGGAGATCGTGCGCGGACTCGACGACCCCCCGGAGGTGGTGCTCACCGACATCGTCATGCCGGAGATGGGCGGCTTCCGGCTGGTGGAGATCCTCGAGGAGATCCAGGACGAGGTTCGCGTCGTCTACATGTCGGGCTACTCCCAGGAGGACGTGGACTGGGGTGGCGTGCCCGGCGCGGTGCGCGACTACCTCAGCAAACCCATCTCCATCTACACGCTCGCCCGCCGCGTCCGTTGGAGCCTGGATCAGCCGGCGCGGACGCGGCGACGCTCAGCCGGGGCCGACGACCGGGCGGGCGGCGGTGCCGCCGGCACCGACCCCCGCCTCGGTGCCCGAGCCGCTCGGCGACGGACGCATCGGGATGGAGGCGCGTATCCTCGTCCTCCACGCCGACGAGCATCGCGGCGACATGATCGCGCGTACCCTGCGGGATCGCGGATTCAAGTCCGTTCAGCTCGTCGACGGGATCCCGTCCCTGCTGGACGGGCTGTCGCACATGCGCGCCGAGATCCTGGTCCTCGATCTCGACCTCCCGGGGGAGGGTGTGGAAGACCTGGTGGACCGGCTGGTGAAGCACAGCACGTCGGCCCCCGCACTTCTCCTCCTGGTGGGCCAGAAGAACCACCACCTCCGCAACCGCTGCACGGAGCTGCCTCTCGTCGACTTCGTGAACAAGCCGTTCACCAACGTCGAGTTCGCGACCCGCCTGACGAACCTGGCACGCACGCGCGCCTACGAGCGCTGGATCGGAACCGCGGAGGACCAGATCCGCAGTCGCATCGCCGCACGCTCGGCCGAGTTGGAGGAGGCGCGCGAGGAGGTACTGCGCCGCCTCGCGTGGGCGGCGGAGTACCGCGACGACGTCACCGGACGCCACGCCGAGCGCGTGGGTGTGCTCTCGGGGCTGATCGCGCGGGAGATGGGCTGGCCACCGCCGCGCAAGGCGCTCCTGGAGAAGGCCGCGCCGCTCCACGACCTCGGCAAGATCGCGGTCCCGGACGCGATCCTGAGGAAGGCGGGCGAGCTCACGGGCGCCGAGCGCAAGCTCATGCAGAACCACACGACGATCGGCGCCGAGCTGCTCTCCGGAAGCCGCAACCCGGTGCTCCAGGCCGCGGAGCAGATCGCCCTCACCCACCACGAGTGGTGGGACGGGAACGGCTACCCGCGCGCCGTCGCGGGGGAGTCGATCCCCGAGGCCGGTCGCATCGTCGCGGTGGCGGACGTCTTCGACAGCCTCACGAACAACCGCCCGTACCGTGAGGCCATCAGCGCGGAAGACGCGCTCGACTACATCCGGAGCCACTCCGGCGATCCAGTTCGACCCGAACATCGTCCACGCGTTCGACCGCGTGGTCGAGGCGGGTCACATGCAGGAGGCCATGGATCTCGAGGTCGTCGCCCGGCCCGACCTGCGCTGAGGCACCCGCTCCTGGTGGCGGCGTGTGCCATCCCGTCGACGAATCCGGCGACCGGCTCCTACCTGAGGATCGTCACTCGACCGACGATGTTGAACGCGCTCTCGGCGATCACCAGTTGGTCGCCGTCCACCGTGCGCATCATGTTGCGCACCACGCCACCGCCCGCCGGGATCGGCCAGGACTGCATCGACTCCGTCTCCGGGTCGAAGCGCACGAGCGCGTTCGGCGTCGTGCCCGTCTCGACGTACCAGACCGCGTCCCTCGTGTAGGCGATGCCGTACGGCCGCGACTCCGGTCCGCTCGGTGAGGGCCACTCGCGGACGTCGCCGGTCCTCGGATCGAAGCGCCCGAGGTAGCCGCGCGCGTAGTCCGAGTACCACAGGATGTCGTCGTCGTCGATCGCGACGCGCCGCGGCCGCGCGCCCTCGTCGGGAAGGTCCCACTCCCTCAGCGCCAGGGAGCGCGGGTCCAGGCTTCCGATCCGATTGCCGCCGAACTCCACGAAGAACGGAACGCCCCTCGAGTCGATCGCGATGCCGTAGGGGTTGGAGCGCGCCGTGGGCAGTTCCACGAGGTCGGCCTTCCCCGTCTCCGGGTCGAGGCGGCCCACCTTGTTCGCGCCCTGGGCGGTGAACCAGAGCGTACCTTCGCGGTCGAAGATCGGGGTGTGCGGGTCGCGGGCGTCCACCGGGTACTCGGTGATCTCACCACTCTCCGGATCGAGCCTGCCGAGATAGCCCTTCGCGTTCGCGGTGAACCAGATGTCGCCGCCGCCATCCACGGTCAGCCCGTGCGGGCCGGAGCCGTCCGTCGGAACGGCGTACTCCCGCACCTGGCCGGTGGACGGATCCACGCGACCCATCTTGTTGGCGAACTGACCCGTGTACCAGATCGCGCCGTCGGGCGTCGCGAGCGGATCGTGCGGGCGTGACCCCTTCGTCGGGAGCGACCATTCCTCGAACGACACCGCCGCCGGGCCCGCCTTCAACACGGGCGCGAGCTTGGGCTTCTCGGGGAAGTTCCTGGCCAGGTAGTCGGCGACGAGAGCAGCATCGGCGGGGGGCAGGTCGACCATCGTGCCCAGGAGGCGCAGCCAGCCCTCGCGCGTGTAGCCGTCCCCCGCGACGCGATCCAGGCCGTGGCAGGCCGAGCATACCCCCTCGACCACGGCCTTCCCCTCCCCCTCCGGGAGGTCGACGGGCCGTCCCCGCCGTTGGGCGTGGGCGTCGAGTGGGAGGGCGACGAGGACGAACGACAGGATCAGGACCCAACGACGGTGCGTCGTCATGACCATCCTCCGGTGAGGGCAGCACCGTGGAGGCGAGGCGCGGCATCGGCCTCACGCGCGGTCACGACAACGTACGACGGCCCTCCTCGGAAATCCCAAGGGTGTCGTCGACGTGGGGAAGTCCTTATTGCACGAGATAGGCCGCGCACAGCCGGCCAAGGTCCACGTGGGCCCGCCTCAAGACCTCGGGGTCCTCGCGCACGAAGTCGATGAGACGCTCGTACTCCGCCATCCCCTCGGCGGGCAGATCGATCTCTTCCTGGTGGTAGGAGCCCTCGTCCACGAAGAGCAGCCGCACCTTCACCGTCGCCTTCTTCGCGCTCATGCGCCCCTCCCGGACCTTCGCAGCTCCGGAAGGGAAGCCACGAAGATCAACGTCATGAGGATCGCCGACGTCACGCACCACTGGCACCACGCGTGGATGACGAAGGCCTCGAGGTACGTCAGCCAGGCCGAGAAGACGACGCCGACCGTGGCGCCAGCCAGGAGGAGCATGCCGATCCCTCGCGACCGGCGCCGCGCGGGCTGCAACCCCATGAAGGAAAGCACCAACAGCGCCACGTAGCCCAGAAGGCCGATCAGCGCGACCGGCACCGGCCCGAGCCTCGCCCACTTGGCTCGCCTGCACGGTCTCGCACTCGCCGATGCCGCAGCGGAGCGGACCCGTCCACCCGAAGGCGTGGGCCGTGAGGTAGAAGGCCACGAACAGGCCGACGAGCGACAGCAGGGCAATCGCCATGCGATGCGTCGCCGGCGGCAGGTCCTCTCCTGCCGCCTCCTCCGCAGCCTGACGCACGCTCAGCTACCGCCCGTGGTGTCCGTGCCCATCTCCTGCAGCAGGCGATCCACCTCGGTCTGGACCGCGCGGAAGTCGTAGCCGCCGAGCATGCGCGCCATCCCCTTGCCGGCGCTGACCATGATGGTCGGGGTCGAGTTGATCCCGAGCTCCGTGGAGAGCCGCAGGTTCGCTGACACCACGTCGGCGTGTGCGTCGCTGTTCAGGCACGACTCGAACGCGTCCACGTCCAGCCCCGTCTGCTCCGCGAAGTTCTTCAGGTCCGCTTCCACGGAGTTCTTCGTGGCCCACTCGGACTGATGACGGAAGAGGGCGTCCTGGTAGTCCCAGAACTTCCCCTGGTCGCCGCGCGCAGCGCGCGGCCCGGGCGGCGAGGAAGGAGTGCGGGTGGATGGACGTGAGCGGGAAGTCGTGGTAGATGAACTTGGCCTTCCCCGTCTCGACGTACTGCTTCAGAATCTGCGGCTTGGTGGTGAGCGCGAACTGACCACAGGCCGGGCAGGAGTAGTCGGCGAACTCCATGATCGTGATGGGCGCGTTCGCCTCGCCCTGCGTGACGCCTTCCGCCAGATCGACCAGCTTGGACATGTCGTCGAGACCCTCGACGTCGACCGGCTGCGTCGCCGCGGTGCCCATCGCCTGGGAACCGACGGACCAGGCCACGATGCCGACGCCGATGACGGCGACGATGCCCAGGATGTAGTAGAACCTGGTCATCTCGGAACCACCCTTCTTCCGCGCTTCCCTGCGTTGTTCGCCTCTGCTCGCCACGTTTCTACCCCCTACCGGGGCCGACCAGGTCGGCCGTTGGACCCGCCTGCCAACTGTGTTCGTCCAGGTCGGACAAGATGTTCCCGTCGCGCGACCTGATCAAGCGAAGCGATGGCTCCCCTCCTTCAACACCCTTCTAGTCCGCGAGCAGCGCCACCACCTGCTCGGTATCCGTCAGGTCCGCCAGAACATGGTCGGCGCCGCAGCGCTCGAGCTCCTCGACGCCGTAGTGGCCGGTGGCCACCCCCAGCGTCCTGGTGCCCCCGGCGCGCCCACACTGCACGTCGCGTGGGGTGTCACCGACGATGAACACGTCCTTCGGGTCGATGCTCACCGACCACGCCTCCGCGGCGCGCGTGAGCGCGATCCGTGCCAGCTCGTCCCGCTCCTCGTGATCCGATCCGTAGCTCCCGACCTCGAAGTGCTCGAAGATGCCCGCCGAGCGGAGCTTCAGCTCCGCGCCGCCGACGATGTTCCCCGTGAGCAGCCCGAGTCCGACGTCCGTGCGGCGCGCGAGCTCCCGCAGGAGGGGCGGCACGCCCGGCAGCACGGTCACGGGTCGCGACTCGAGCAGCACGGCAAGGTACCCCAGGTAGCGCTCCCAGAGGGCCGCGAAGCCGTCGTCGATCGCCGCTGGGGGCAGTCCGGCGCCGGTGAGCAGCTCGCGCGCGATCTGCGGATCGGTCTTCCCCGCGAAGGAGTGCACCTCGATGTCGCCGGCGGTGCCGAACGTCTCCACGAGGGCGCGATGGAACGCGTCCTTCGCCGGCCCGCCCCAGAGGAGCGTTCCGTCGATGTCGAACAGGATCAGACGTCTCATCGATGCTGTTCCCGATGCCCCTCGGTCACCGCGCGGGTGATCGCCTCCTCCAGCGCGTGCTGCGCCACGGCCCCCAGGGCCAGCAGCCTCGCCCCCGCCCATCTCCGCTTTCCTCCGCCGCGGTCGACACGGCGAAGATCACGTCGCCGTCGAAGGGCGTGTGCACGGGGTTGATCCGGCGCGCCAGTGCGTTGCCGGCGACCCGGGCCAGCCTCGCCAGTCCTACCCGTGTCAGGGGCGCATCGGTCGCCACCACCGCGAGCGTCGTGTTCGTTCCGGCGGGCATCCCGCCCATCGCGCCGGAGGCGCCGCCCCGCCGCAGCAGCGCGGCGGTGTCCAGGAACCCGCCCTCCGGGTCCCGTGCGCCGGCCACGATCCGACCTTGCCCGTCGAGCACGTCGCCGAGCGCGTTCACCACGGCCAGCGCGCCGACACGAAAGCCGTCCACCTCTGCGGACCACACGCCGATACCGCCGTCCATGGCGGCTTCCGGGCCGGCGATCTTCCCGACGGTCGCTCCCACGCCGGCGCCCACCCGGCCTTCGAGCGGGCTGCCCGCGCGCGCGTCCGCGCAGGCGGCTACACCCGTCTCGGCGTCCGGCCGGGTGTGGTGCTGGTGCAGGTCGAAGATCACCGCGGCCGGCACGATCGGCACCCGGCCCATGCCGGTGTCGTATCCACGTCCGGCCTCGGCGAGCCAGCTCACGACCCCGTCCGCGGCTGCCAGGCCGAACACCGAGCCCCCGGCCAGGAGGATCGCGTCGACCCTGGGGACCAGATGAGTGGGGCGGAGCACGTCCAGCTCGCGGGTCCCGGTGGCCAGCCCCCGGACCTCGGCGGCCGCGCGGAAGGGGCCCAGCACGACGGTGGACCCGCTCCGTCCCCCGTACGCGAGGCCGTGGCCGATCTCGATGCCCGGGACGAAGGGCTGCGGAGTCGTCACCGCGCTTCTCAGGAGAGCCCGGCCAGAACGGACGGGTCGATGTTGCCGCCGCTGATGACCGCGGCCACCCGCTGCTCCACGAACCTCGACCTTCCGCTCGAGGATTGCCGCCGTGGTGACCGCGCCGCTGAACTCCACCACGAGCTTCTGGCGATGGATGAGCATGGCCGTGGCCCTGCGGATCGCGTCGTCGCTCACCGTGACCACGTCGTCCATGAGCTCACGCGCGTGCTCGTAGGTGAGCTCGCCGGTGATGACCGGCAGGAGCCCGTCCGCGATGCTCTCCACCTCGGTCAGGAGGGTGGGGCCCTCGTGGTCGAGGGCGGCGCGCATGGAGGCGGCGCCCACCGGCTCGACGCCGACGACGCGGGCGTGCGGCAGCATGCGCTTCACCGCGGCGGCCACGCCGCTCGCCAGCCCTCCGCCTCCGATCGGCGCAAGGACCAGGTCCACGTCGGGCCAGTCCTTCGCGATCTCGAGGCCCACGGTGCCCTGCCCGGCGATGATGTGCCGGTGGTCGAAGGGCGGCACCATGACCAGACCCTCCTCCTCGGCGATCGCCTCCGCGCGGAGCTTTCGCTCCACCGAGGTCGTGCCCTCCATCACCACCTCGGCGCCCAGGCGCTTCGCGCCCTGCACCTTCACAGGGGGCGCCGTGGTGGGCATCACCACCACCGCCCTCAGCCCTCGCAGCTTGCCGGTGAGCGCCACGGCCTGCCCGTGGTTGCCCGAGGAATACGTGATGATCCCGTTCTTCACCTGCTCGTCGGAGAGCTGGGAGACGAAGTTGTACGCTCCCCGGATCTTGAAGGCGCCGGCCCGTTGGAGGTTCTCGCACTTGAGGCGCACCTCCCCGCCGACCGCCTCCGAGATGGCGTCCGCCGGGAGGAGCGGCGTGCGCACGGCCACGCCGGCCAGACGCCGCGCCGCGGACTCGATCTCGGTCAGACCGACGAGTCCCTCCCCCTGGACGGTCTCGCTCATGCGTCTCCTTGGGCCTCCGGCTCGTCGTCACCGGGCTCGCTCTCCGGCTCCGCTTCCTCCTCGCCATCTCCGGCCTCGGCGCCGGCCTCCGCCGCGCCCTCCAGGGCCTCGCCTTCCCCGCCCACGAGGTCCTCCTCGTCGTCGGCGATGACCCGGGCGACGTCCATGACCTCGTCGCCGTCGTCCAGGTTCACGAGGCGCACTCCCTGCGTGGCACGGCCGATCACGCGGATCTCGTCGATCCGCTGCCGGTTCACCACGCCCTTCCGCGTGATGACCATGATCTGCTCGTCCTCGGTGACCGACTTGATCGACACGACCCGGCCGGTCTTCGCGCTCGTCTTGACGTTGATGACGCCCTTGCCGCCGCGCTTCTGCAACCGGTACGCGTCCACCTCGGTGCGCTTGCCCATCCCGTTCTCGGTCACGACCAGGAGCGTCGACTCCGGCCGCACCACGACCATCCCGATCACCACGTCCTCGCCGGAGAGGTCGATGCCGCGTACGCCCTCCGTGGCGCGTCCCATGGGGCGGGCGTCCCCCTCGTTGAAGCGGATCGCCATCCCGCGCCGCGTGGCGAGGATGATCTCCTCCTCGCCGGCCGTGATCTGCACGTCGATGAGCTCGTCGCCCTCGCGGGTGTTGATCGCGTTCAGCCCGACCGCACGCACGTTGCCGTAGGCGGACAGCGCCGTCTTCTTCACCACGCCGAGCCGCGTCGAGAAGATGAGGTACTTGTCCTCGGCGAACTCGCGCACCGGGACCACCGCCGCGATCTGCTCCTCGCTCGAGAGGTTGAGGAGGTTCACGATCGGCTTGCCGCGCGACGCCCGCGCGCCCACCGGGATCTCCCACACCTTGATCCAGTAGCACTGGCCCCGGCGCGTGAAGATCATCAGGTAGTCGTGCGTGGACGCCACGAAGAGGTGCTCGACCCAGTCCTCCTCCTTGGTGTCCATCCCGCGCAGCCCACGCCCGCCCCGGCGCTGCGCCCGGTACGTGTCCACAGGGAGACGCTTCACGTACCCCGAGTGCGACACCGTGATGACCATGTCCTCCTCGACGATCAGGTCCTCCATGTCGAAGGACCCCACGGCGCCCGTGATCTCCGTGCGCCGCTCGTCGCCGAACTTGTCGGCCATCTCCTGCAGCTCGCCCTTCAGGATCGTCATCCGCCGCTCGTGCGACGCGAGGATGTCCTCCAGGTCCGCGATCGTGGCGCGCACCTCGGCCAGCTCCTCCTCGAGCTTCTCGATCTCGAGGCCCGTGAGCCGCGCGAGACGCATGTCGAGGATCGCCTTCGCCTGGCGCTCCGAGAGCTCGAACCGCTCCTGGAGGGAGGCGGACGCCGTCTCGGTGTCCGGAGACCCCCGGATGATCTCGATGACCTCGTCGATGTTGTCGACGGCGATCTTGAGACCTTCGAGGATGTGCTCGCGGTCCTTGGCCTTCGCGAGGTCGAACTCGCTGCGCCTGACGATGACGCGGTGCCGATGGTCGATGAAGTGCTGCAGGATCTGCCGCAGCGTCATGACCTGGGGCTGACCGTCCACCAGCGCCAGGAGGATGGTGCCGAACGTCGACTGCATCTGCGTGTGCTTGTACAGCCGGTTCAGCACGACGTACGGCACGGCATCGCGCTTCAGCTCGATGACGATGCGCATCCCGTCGCGGTCGCTCTCGTCACGCAGGTCGCGGATCTCGGTGATCTTCTTGTCCCGCGCGAGCTGGGCGATCTGCTCGATCAGGCGGGACTTGTTCACCATGAAGGGGATCTCGGTGACGACGATCCGCTCCGAGTTGGCGTCGATCTGCTCGATGTCGGCCCGCGCGCGCATGATCACGCGGCCGCGGCCCGTGCGGTACGCGTCCTGGATGCCCTCGCGCCCGCAGATGAAGCCGCCCGTCGGGAAGTCGGGCCCCGTGATGAGCGCCTCCAGCCGCTCCTGGCTCAGGTCGGGATCGTCCACCAGTGCCGTCGTGGCGGCCACCACCTCACGCAGGTTGTGCGGCGGGATGTTCGTGGCCATCCCGACCGCGATGCCCGAGGAGCCGTTGACGAGGAGGTTGGGGATCTTCGCCGGCAGGACGGTGGGCTCCGTCTTCTGTCCGTCGAAGTTCGGGACGAAGAGAACCGTCTCCTTGTCGATGTCGGCGAGCATCTCCATCGCCGCCGCCGTGAGACGGGCCTCCGTGTACCGGTAGGCCGCCGCGGAGTCGCCGTCTACGGAGCCGAAGTTGCCCTGCCCGTCGACGAGCGGATAGCGCAGGCTGAACGTCTGCACCATGCGCACCATCGAGTCGTAGACCGCCGAGTCGCCGTGCGGGTGGTACTTGCCGAGCACCTCACCGACGACGGACGCGCTCTTCTTGTAGGCCCGCCCCGGGGAGAGGCCCAGCTCGCTCATCGCGTAGAGGATGCGCCGGTGCACGGGCTTGAGCCCGTCGCGCACGTCCGGCAGCGCCCGCTGCACGATCACGCTCATCGAATAGTCGATGAACGACTCCCTCATCTCGTCTTCGAGGAGACGGGTCAGCACCTTCTCGCCGCCACCGCCTCCCACGAGATCGAGCTCGTCAGCCATGCTGGTTCGGTCCTGATCGGGTTCTTCTTCGGTCCTCCGGCCCCGCCGGCCGCAGGCTCACCGCCTCACGCTCAAGCCCCACCCACCCGCACGTCTCGCACTTGCGTCGCGTCATCCGCTCGCCCACGAGTGCCGCGAGCAGCCGCTGCCATCCCCGGCGCCGCACGCGCCGCGTCTCGCCGCCGCACTGCGGGCACGCATCCCCCTGCGCGCCGACCCCGCGCCCCTTCCGGCCGGACCAGATCAGCAGGATCCCGAGCCCGACTCCCGCCACCAGGGCACCCAACCCCACCACGAAACGGAAGCGCGGCAAGGCGGGCTCCGTCCCCCCTGAAAAGCGCCGACAGCCCTCCCACGATCCGGTCCACCACCACCGTGACCGCCTCGGTGGACAGCTCGAGGCCCATCAGCACGAGCACCAACGAGACGAACGCGAGGCCGCGGCGCATCAAGCAGTCACGGCCCTGCGGACGACGGGCACGCCCACGCTCCTGTGGATCGGGAAGCCGCGTTGTGCGCGGTAGGGACCAAACGTTCCGGGCGCCCCTTCCGGGGCGCCCGTAGAGCGATGCTTCCGAGACATGGAAAACTAACCTTGAAGGGCTTCTGCGGCAAGGCTGAAACCCCGCACCGCACAACGGTTTTCGCGGTATTTTGGGGGAACCGAAAAGCCCGGCGGCCCTCAGGCGACGGCCAGGTAGTCGACGAGCTCCCGGAGCCCGGCGCCGGAAAGGATCGCCCGCAGGGTGTCGCGCGCCCCGGGCTGACCGACGGCGGCGAGGTGGAGGACCCCCCGGAGCGCGAGCCCGCCCTCCGTGTCGAGCACGGGGGCTTCGTGGATCTCCTGGCCGATCTTCCTGGGGTCGACCTCGACGAAGGCGCGCACCCGCACACCCCCGTCGGCCAGGGCGCGCGCGAACGTCTTGCCCACCGGACCGGCGCCCCAGACGGCCACCGCGCGGCCGTCCGAGAGGAGCGAGCGCGTCAGGTGGTGCACCTTGCATCGCACGAAGGCGTCGGGGCCGTACACGGGCGACGTGCGCTGCAGGCGTCCCGGGCCCTCCCGCCACCGCAGGAGGACTTCCGGCACCTTGGCCAGCCGCCCTCCGCCCCGCCACAGGCGGAGAAGGAGGTCGTAGTCCTCCGCCCACCCCCGGTCGCGGTAGCCGCCGACGCGGGAGACGGCGTCCGCGGAGAGGAAGAAGGTGGGGTGCGCGAGGGGGCACTCCACGAAGAGCTCCCGCGCCACGTCTTCGGGCGCCGCGGTGGCGTTCAGCCACGCCTCGTAGCGCCGGGCACCCTCGCGCACCTCGCCGTCGGGAAAGGAGCGGACGTGCGTCCCGCACACCGTGAGCGTCGGGTCCGACTCCATGAGCGCGCGCTGGTGCGCGAAGCGCTGCGGCTCGCTCACGTCGTCGGCGTCCATGCGGGCGAGCCAACGGCCACGCGCCATGGCCCGCGCGTGTTCGAGCGCCGCGACGATCCCGGTCGGCTCCTGGCGCAGGGGGCGCACGCGTCGATCCGACCGGGCCCAGGCCGCGAGGATTCCGAAGGTGTCGTCGGCGGAGCCGTCGTCGACCGCGATGACCTCGAAATCGGCGTCGGTCTGCGCCTGCAGGGACGCGATGGCCTCCGGCAGGTGCCGCGCACCGTCGCGCACCGGCAGGAGGACCGAGACGGCGGGCGGTGCGCTCAGCGTCGCTCCGCCCGCTTCTGCCGGACGTGCGCGGAGAGGTGCGCCCCGTATCGTTCCATGAAGTCGCCCAGGTAGTCGTCGCCGCGGATCGTGCCCCGACATGGGTCGCTGCCGCAGTCGCATGTGAACGCCGCCATGTGCTCGTCGTAGAAGGTGGCGTAGTCGAGCGTGATCTCCTCGCCCACACGGAGCGGGCGCCTCGCCACCACGTCGAGGCCTTCGAGCCAGGCGGACGGGTCGCAGGAGTGGTTGATCGGCCTCCAGTGCTCGGGGTCCTCGCTCCACGTGACCCACACCTCGTCGCTGATCGGCCAGGCGTACCGCCGGAACCAGTCCAGGTGACGCTCGTCCCAGTTGCGCTCCACGTACGCGCGGCTCACGAGGTGATGGGGCTGCTCCTCGAAGACCATCACGCGCTCGCCTTCGGCCACGGGGCGCGTGGCGAACGTACCGTAGTCTCCGGCGGGCCGCGGGAGCACCTGCCAGGCGCGCCGACGCCGGGCCTGCCGCGCGAAGGCCGCGGCCACCAGCCTGCGCGTGAAACCCTCGTGGCCCGCCGGATCGTGCGCCAGGCAGATGTCCGCGCTACCGGGGTCGGTGGCCGGATAGTAGATGCCGCAGTTGGGGTTGATCTCCAGCATCCACGGTCGCCCCTCGGCGTCCACGCGCATGTCGCAGCGACCGAAGCCCGCGCCGCGCATCCCCACGAAGAACGTTCCCGAGGCCTCGCGCAGCGCAGCGGTCGAGGACCGGGTCCTCCACGGGATGCGCTTCCAGCCCGCCGTACTTCACCCACTTCAGCTCGTAGTGCTTGAACGACTCCCCCGGAGGGAATTCGTACCGGATCGGCTGGTACGTATGCGGGCCGGCGGGGTCGTCCGGGTTCTCCCCGACCAGCACCGTGCACTCGGTTCCCTCGATGTACTCCTCGACGAGCGCGGCCCCGTAGCGGCGCATGATGTCTCCGGCCTGCGCCCTGAGCGCCTCCCCCGTCTCGACCCGGGACGCGCGCGTCAGGCCGCTGCTCGCGTAGCTGTTCGGGTGCTTCACGAAGAGGGGGAAGCGCAGCGTGTCCGCGGCGCGCTCCACGTCCGCGGCGGTGCGCGCCGTGACGTACGCGGGCGTGTCGATGCCCCAGGCGTGACATACACGCTTCATGGCCTCACGCGTCGGCTCGTAGAACTCCGACGTCGCGCCCGTGAAGGGCAGGTCCAGCCACTCGAGCGTCTGCACGACTTCGATGCCCACGCGCCCCTCGTCCCAGGCGCCGTCGCACAGGTTGAAGAAGACGTCGTAGCCCACCCGCGACGCCTCGATGATCTGCGCGACCGCCGCCTCCTTCCTGAGCGTCAGGAGGCCCCACTCGTCGTCGGGGAGGTACGGGCGCGGGTCGCAAGGCCAGTCTTCGGGATCGAAGGGCTCCGCGTCGAGCACCTGGTCGGTCAGCAGGCAGATGCGCATCGCGCGTCCTGGTAGGTGATCGTGGGGGGTGGAGGCCGGAAGGCCGAGCGAACGCTCACCATGATCGTCAAAGCGACGCCTCGTCGCTACGGTCGTCCGACCCCCGCGAGCAGCGGCTTCAGATAACGTCCGGTCGCGCTCCCCGGAATGGTGGCCACGGTCTCGGGGCGGCCCATGGCGACGACCTCCCCTCCCTTGTGTCCCGCGCCCGGGCCCAGGTCGACGATCCAGTCCGCCACGAGCATGACGTCGAGGTTGTGCTCGATGACCAGCACCGTGTTGCCGGCCTCGACCAGGCGTGCCAGCACGTCGAGGAGCTTCTTCACGTCCTCGCCCGGACAGCCCCGTGGTGGGCTCGTCGAGGATGTAGAGCTTCCTCCCCTTCGTCCCGGCCGCCCCCGCGAGCTCGCGCGCGATCTTGAGCCGTTGTGCCTCGCCGCCGGAGAGCGTGGTCGCGGGCTGCCCCAGCCGCAGATAGCCGAGGCCCACCTGCTGGAGCTGCCACAGCGTCTTGCCGAGCTTGGCCTCCCGGATGAAGAAGCGGATGGCCTCGTCCACCGTCAGGTCGAGGATCTGCTTCACGTTCCTGCCGCGGTACTTCACGTCCAGGAGCTCGCGCTTGTAGCGCGTGCCGCCGCACGTGTCGCAGGCGACGTAGACGTCGGCCATGAAGACCATCTCCACCTCCACCTGCCCCGCGCCCTTGCACGCCTCGCACCGTCCGCCGGGGATGTTGAAGGAGAAATGGCCCGCGGGATATCCGCGCTCACGGGCGACGGGCTGCTCGGCGAGGATGCGCCGCACCTCGTCCCACGCCTTGATGTAGGTGACGGGGTTGGAGCGCGGCGTCCGGCCGATCGGGGACTGGTCCACCAGCACCACGTCGTCGAGGTGGGAGAGCCCCTCCAGGGCCTCGTACTCGCCGACCTCCTCCCCGAGGTGCTCCTTCGCGCTCGTCTCGCCCCCGCCCAGCTCGCGCTCGGCCGCTCGGAAGAGGACGTCGTGCACCAGGGTGGACTTCCCGGACCCGGACACGCCCGTGACCACGGTCAGCGCGCCGAGCGGGATCTCGATGTCGACCCCCTTGAGGTTGTGCAGGCGCGCGCCGCGCAGCGTGAGGCACGAGCCGGTGACCCGGCGCCGCTTGGCCGGCGGCGCGATGGGCGAGCGTCCCGACACGTAGCGGCCCGTGACCGTGTCGGCGGTCCGCAGCGCGTCCGGATCCCCCTCGAACACCACCTCCCCGCCGCGCTCGCCGGAGCCGGGGCCCAGCTCCACCACGTGGTCGGCCGTCATGATGGCCTGCGTGTCGTGCTCCACCACCACCACCGTGTTCCCCGCGCCTCGCAGCTTCAGGAGGAGGTCGAGCAGCGCGCCCGTGTCCTTCGGATGGAGTCCGATGGTGGGCTCGTCCAGCACGTAGAGCGTGTCCACCAGGCTCGAGCCCAGCGAGTTGGCCAGGTTGATGCGCTGCGCCTCCCCACCCGACAGCGTGCGCGTCTGACGCGCGAGCGTCAGGTAGCCGAGGCCCACGTCGACCAGGAAGGAGAGGCGGGCTCGCACCTCGCGGAGGATCGTCGCGGCGATCTGCGCTTCCATCTCCCCCAGCTCCAGCGCCTCCACCCACGGCGCCAGCTCCTCGAGCGGCAGCTCACCCACCTCCGCGATCGTCCGGCCACCTACGCGGACCCGGAGCGCCTCGGGGCGGATGCGTGCGCCTCCGCAGTCGGGGCAGGTGCGGGGGCTCTGGTACTGTCTCAGGAAGACGCGGATGTACTGCTTGTAGCGCTTCTTCTCCCGGGAGACGAGGAAGGGGATCACGCCGCGGAACGCGCCGGCCGTCTTCTTCTTCCCCCTCCCCCTTCCCTTCCCTTTCGGCCCGTCCGCCCCGTACAGCACCTCCCGCTGGAACACCTCGGGCAGCTCCTCCCACGGCGCGTAGAGCGAGACCTTCCGCTCGGTCGCGAAGGCCCGCAGCCGCTCGCGCTCCCGGTCGTAGCGCGGCTTCTCCCAGGGGTCGATGGCGCCGTCGGCGATCGATCGCGACGGGACGGGGACGATGAGGTCGACGTCGTACTCGAGGGTGGCGCCGAAGCCGGTGCACAGGGGACAGGTTCCGTACGGGTTGTTGAAGCTGAAGAGCTGGGGCGTCGGGTCGAGGAAGGCGACCTCGGGATGCTCCGGACAGCGGAAGTGCTCGGTGAAGGCGAGACGGTCCGGGAGCGCCGGCCCGTCCTCGCCACGGGGCCGTCCGCGCCCGTCCCCGACGAGCACCACCGCCTCACCGTCTCCCTCCTCGAAGCAGGTGGCGAGCGAATCGGCGAGCCGGTCGCGCACCTCCCCGTCGACCTTGAGGCGGTCCACCACCACGAGCACCTCGCGCTCGGCGGTGAGGTCGTGGCCCAACGCGAGCGGGTCCTCCGCCTCGGAGTCGGTCAGGTCGACCATCTCACCCCCGACCAGCGCCCGGACGAAGCCCATGGCGCGCAGGTTCGCCACCACGAGCGGGTGGGTCACCTCTTCGCTCATCGGGAGCGGGAAGGTGACCTGGATGCGCGTGCCCTCCGGAAGCTCGAGGACGCCGTCCACCGCGCCCGACACCGTGTCGGGCTTCACCCTCCTGTCGCAGTCGGGGCAGTGCGTGCGACCCACGCGCGACCAGAGGAGGCGCAGGTAGTCGTGGACCTCCGTGGCGGTGCCCACCGTGGAGCGGCTGGACTTCGTCGGGTTCTTCTGCTCGATGGCGACCGCCGGGGAGATCCCGTCGATCCGGTCGACGTCGGGCTTCTCCATCCGCTCCAGGAACTGCTTCGCGTAGGTGGAGAGCGACTCGACGTAGCGCCGCTGGCCCTCCGCGAAGAGGGTGTCGAGCGCGAGCGAGCTCTTCCCCGACCCGGAAGGACCCGTGACGACGGTGAGGCGCCTGCGAGGGAGGTCCAGGTCGATGTTCTTGAGGTTGTGCTGCCGCGCGCCGCGGATGCGGATGGGCTCGTCCGTCATGGCGTGGATGATAAATGGACCGGGAAGTGGGAGGAACGCGTCCGCCTTGACCGTCCCCCGCGGAGAACGGTACGGTGGGGCGACTTCGACCCCTCCCCGATGGCCCGCCCGGCCGATTCCCTGCCGCACCGAGAGCCTTCCATGGAAACGCAACGCGGCCACCCGGCGTCCCGGCTTCTCGCGGCGGTGGCGCTGGCCTCGGTCGCGGCGCTCCCGGGAGGGGCGCGGGCCCAGGCGGCGCCGGACCGGGTGCTGACGCGCTCGGGCGACGAAGGCCCCGGGGGGCCGCTCGCGCTGGACGAAGGCGCGGAGGGCCTCTGGCAGAAGCTCCTCGACGTCCACACCACCGCGAGCGTCCTCTACACCACGGCGCATCCCGACGACGAGGAGTCGGGGGTGCTCACGCTCCTCTCCCGGGGCATGGGCGTACGCACGGCCCTCCTCACGGTGAACCGGGGCGAGGGCGGGGCCAACGCCCTCGGTGCCGAGCTCTTCGACGCGCTGGGGCTCGTGCGCACCGAGGAGCTCCGACTGGCGGGGCGCTGGTACGGCCTCGACGACCAGTACTTCACCACCGCGGTGGACTACGGGTACTCCAAGACCCTCGACGAGGCCCTGCGCAGCTGGGACCGCGAGGCCGTTCTGGGCGACATGGTGCGCGTGATCCGCATGAACCGGCCGCTCGTGGTGATCTCGCGGTGGTACGGCGGCGAGCGGGACGGCCACGGCCACCACCAGGCGGCGGGCGTGCTGACGCCCCTCGCGGTGCGCGCCGCGGCAGACCCGAGCCGCTTCCCGGAGCAGATCACGGACGAGGGCTTGCGCCCCTGGGCGGTGAAGAAGCTGTACCGCGGTCGGATCCTCGAGGGCGAGCCGTGGCAGGTCTCCCTGGACCCGGGCACGAGCAGCCCCTGGCTCGGTCGCTCGTACCGCGACATCGGCGCCCACGGGCTCTCCCTGCAGCGCTCGCAGACGGCCGGGCGCACGCGCTCCTTCGGAGGCGGGGCACCGGCGCGCTACGAGCGCCTGATCCCGGAGGACGAGGCCGAACCCGCCCACGAGGCAGGCCTCTTCGACGGTCTGGACACCACGCTACCCGGTCTCTTCGACCTCCTCGGCGAGACGGCGCCGCCGGGGGCCGTCGAGGGCCTGCGCACGGCCGCGGTCGAGATCGAGGCGGCCATGGGCGCGTTCCGCATGGCCGGCACGGGCGTGGTGGCGGATCACCTCCTGGCCGCACTCCGGGCCCTGCGCGCCACGGCGCGGGCCACCCCGGCCGGCTCCGAGGCGGCCTTCCACCTCGCCGTGAAGCAGCGCCAGCTCGCGGACGTGCTCGCCGCCGCGCTCGCCGTGCGCGTCCGCGCCGTCGCGACGCCGCCCGGCGCGGACCCGGACACGCCGATGGGCCCGGTGGTTCCCGGTGGGGATATGGACGTCCATCTGCAGCTGGTCGACGGCGGCGAGCGCGCCGTGCGTCTGGTGGAGGTCGCGCTCCGTGCGCCCGCTGGATGGAGCACCATGGGAGACGTCGCGCCGGGCGCGGTGGCGGCGGGGGGGATGGTGGAGGCGACCCTCACCGTGCACGTCCCGCCCGACGCCCGGCCCTCGCGCCCCTGGTTCTTCCGCACGGGTATCGCCGAGAACGCCTACCAGGTGCGGGACTCCGCCATGCTCGGCCTGGCCGAGGCGTCGCCCCTGCTGGTCGCCGACGTCACGGTGGAGGCGGGCGGCGTGCCCATCACGCTCACGAGCGAGGTTCGCACCCTCGAGAACGACGCGCCCTACGGCGTGCTCCAGCGCCGCCTGGCCGTGGTCCCCCGCCTGTCGCTGCGCGCCCGGCCGTCCGTGCACGTCGTCGCGGGCGGCCGTCCCGAGCCGTTCGACGTCGCGGTCGAGGTCGCGTCCTCCGACCCGCGGCCGCTCGTCGCCACCGTGTCGCTCGACGTCCCGGCAGGGTGGACCGCGACGCCGCGGACGGTGCCCGTCCGGCTCGCAGGCGCGGGGCAGCGCGCGTCCGCCGTCTTCTCCGTGACCGCCGGAGGGAGCCTGCGGACCGGCGCCGGGTGGACGCTCGCAGCTTCGGCACGCCTGGTCGCCGGGACCGACACGACGACCTGGCGCGAGGGCTACGAGGTCATCCGGCACCGGGACCTGGGCGTGCGCTACCTCTACCACCCGGCGCAGATCACCGTCGTGCCGGTCGACGTCGCGGTGGCGCCCGACCTCTCCGTGGGATACGTGATGGGTGTGGGCGACGCCGTTCCCGAGGCCATCGAGGAGTTGGGCGCCCGCGTCACCCTCCTCGACGAGGCGGCGCTCGCCTCCGGCGACCTGTCGGCGTACGACGCGATCGTCGTCGGCACCCGCGCCTACGCCGTGCGCCCCGACCTGGTGGCGGCGACGCCGCGCCTGATGGGGTGGGTGCGGGGAGGCGGGAACATGGTCGTCCTCTACCAGACGCCCGAGTTCGACCCCGGTACCGAGGCACCGCTCCCGGCCACGCTGCCGGACGACGCGGAGGAGACGTCCGAGGAGGACGCACCCGTGGCGATCCTCGCGCCCGACGACCCGTTGCTCACCGGCCCGAACCGCATAGGCCCGGGAGACTTCGACGGCTGGATCGAGCAGCGCGGCTCCAAGTTCTTCGCCACCTGGGACGGGGGCTACACGCCGCTGGTGGAGACGCACGACACCGGACAGCCTCCCCAGCACGGTGTCTGGCTGACCGCGCGCGCGGGCGCGGGACGGTGGACGTACGTGGCGCTCGCGCTCCACCGCCAGCTTCCCTACGGCGTGGCGGGGGCGTACCGCATCCTGGCGAACCTGATCTCCCAGGGCGGCTGACGCCTTGCAGCTCGTCACGACCGACTGGGTGGTGGTGGCCGTCTACGGCGTCGTGACGATGACGCTGGGCTTGTGGTTCAGCGGCCGCGCCGGGCGCAGCCTCGAGGAGTACTTCGTCGCGGGCCGCACGCTGCCGTGGTGGATCGCCGGCACGTCGATCGCCGCGACGTGGTTCGCCACGGATGCGCCCCTCGCCACCGCCTCGCTCGTTCGGCAGCGCGGCATCTACGCGAACTGGCTGTGGTGGTACGAGTCGGCGGGGATCATGCTCCTCGTCTTCTTCTACGCGAAGCTGTGGCGACGCGCGTCGATCCTCACCGACGCCGAGCTCATCGAGCTGCGCTACTCCGGCCGACCGGCCTCCGCCCTGCGCGGCTTCAGCGCCCTCTACTCGGGACTCCTGAAGAACTGCGTGGTGATGGGATGGGTGATGCTGGCCATGGTCAAGTTCAGCTCGGTGCTGCTGGGATGGAATCCGGAGGCGACGCTGGCCGTGTGCGTCGCGCTCGCCCTCCTGTACACGGTGGCCTCGGGGCTCTGGGGCGTGGTGGTCACCGATCTCCTGCAGTTCGTGGCGGGGATGACGGGCTCGCTCGTGCTCGCGTGGGTCGTGCTCGTGCGCGTCGGCGGTCCGCGCGCCATGGCCGACGGCATCCGCGCGCTCCCCGACGCGGGCGCCGCGACGCTCGATGTCCTCCCCAACCCGGCGCACCTGAGCCCCCTCGAGTTCGCGTCCCTCCTCTGCCTCATCCTGCTGCTGTGGACGCGGAGCGGGCAGGGCGACGGCTACCTGGCGCAGCGCCTCTTCGCCGCGCGCGACGAGCGCCAGTCCGTCCTGTCCGCGCTGTGGTTCGCGTTGGCGGGCACGGTGCTCATGACCTGGCCGTGGGTGGTGGTGGGCCTCGGCTCGCTGCTCATCCTCCCGGTGGCGTCCGCCACGCCTGCGCTCGCCGCGGACCCGGAGCTCGCCTACCCGATGATGATCGCCCATCTCATGCCCGCCGGGCTGCGCGGGCTCATGGTCGCCAGCTTCCTCGCTGCGTTCATGAGCACGATGGACACGCACCTGTGCTGGGGCGCGTCGTACCTGGTCAACGACGTCTACAAGCGCTTCCTGAAGCGCGACGCGGACGAGCGGCACTACGTGCTCGCCTCGCGCTTCGCCGTCGTCCTGCTCGTCGTCCTGGCGGCGCTCACCGCCTGGCAGATGGACACGATCGAGCGGGCATGGATCTACGTCATCGAGCTGACGTCCGGCGTCGCGCTGGTGTGGCTGCTGCGCTGGTACTGGTGGCGGGTCAACGCGTGGGCGGAGATCGCCGCCATGGCCGGGTCGGTCCTCCTGGCCAACGGCCGCGTGCTCATCGGATGGGCTCGCGCGACCGGGCTCCTGTCCGTCGCCGCGACGGAGCGCATCGGCGCGCTCTACGGCTCCGACTGGGACTTCCTGCGCGCGCTCTTCATCCTCGTGGCGTGCAGCGTCCTCTGGGTCGTGGTGGCGCTGCTCACCCCCC
The DNA here is from genome assembly GCA_963823035.1 of uncultured Gemmatimonadales bacterium. Taxonomy (GTDB): domain Bacteria; phylum Gemmatimonadota; class Gemmatimonadetes; order Longimicrobiales; family Gaopeijiaceae; genus SZUA-318. The sequence continues at coordinate 69,792 of CAWGKG010000008.1, read as the reverse complement.
CGGACCGCGCCGAGCGCCTCGACCACTTCTACCTCAAGGTGCGCCCCGGAGGGTGGTGGGGCCCGGTTGCGGACCGCTGCGGCTCGGTGGACAGCGGCCTGCCGCCCGCCCGCATCCGGTGGCTGGGATGGGCCGCCGGGATGACGTTCCTCTACGGCTGGCTCGTCGGCATCGGGCACGTGTTGGTCGGCCGGCCCGCCTCCGGCATCACCCTCCTGGTGGTGGGCGCCGCGGCCGGCTGGGCGACGCTCCGCCTCACCGAGCGCGGCGCCCCGCCGACCGTCACGCCTCCGCGATCGCCTTCCTGATGCGCGCGGGCGTCATCGGCAGCTCGAACAGGCGTACCCCGAGCGCGTCGTGGATCGCGTTGGCGACGACGGCCCCCACGATCACGATGGCCGGCTCCCCACCACCCTGCGGCCCGATCCTCGGGTTGTCGAGCAACTCCACCTCGATCTCGGGAACCCAGGAGAACCTCGGGATCCGGTAGGAATCGAAGTTCTCGTCGAGGATCGCGCCGCCGCCGAAGTGCACCTCCTCGCTCAGCGCGTAGCCGAGCCCCATGGTCAGGCAGCTCTCCACCTGGAGCGTCGCCCCTCGGGGGTTGACCACCTCCCCCATGTCCTGCGCGCATACAATGCGCCGGACGCGCACCGTCCCGTCCACGGGGTCCACCTCCACCTGGGCCCACGCGCCGACGTACGTGCCCGCGTCGACGCCGCAGGCGAGCCCGACGCCCCGGCCGGTGGGCGCGGGGCGCAGCTCCATCCCGCACCGATCCGCCACGGCGCGCAGAACGCGCCGCATCCGGTCGTCCCGGAGATGGTCCATGCGGAAGTCCAGGGGACTCCTCCCCGCCGCCGAGGCCATGACGTCGATGTGCGACTCGATCGCGAAGTGGTTCACGTTGGCGCCGGGGGCCCGCCACGCGCCGGTGGCGAGCGGGTGACGGCTCGCGCTGCCCTGGAAGGTGACGTGATGGTCTGCGACGTCGTACACGGGGCGGGCGCCCCGCGTGGCGCCCTGCACGTTCGCGAAGCTCCAGAACGCCAGCCTGCCGTCAGCGCCCAGCCCGGCGGCGACGCGCACGACCGCGGCCTGGCGGAAGTTGTCGTAGAAGAGCTCCTCGCGCCGGCTCCACGCCACGCTCACGGGGGCCCGCGCGGCCCGCGAGAGGCGGGCGGCTTCGACGGCCTGCTGGTTGTAGTTCTTGCCTCCGAAAGCGCCCCCCACGAAGGGCGTGAGAACGCGCACCTGGTCGGCGTCCCAACCCAGGACGTCGGCGATCTCGTCGCGCAGGGGGAAGGGCGTCTGCGTGGATGCCCAGATCGTCGCGCGATCGTCCTTGACGGACGCCACCGCCGCATGCGGTTCGAGCGGGGCGTGCGCCACGTAGCGTGCGCGGTAGGTGCGCTCCTCCACCCGCGTGGAGCTCGCGCGGCCCTGCTCGACGCTCCCCTGTGTGCTCACCACCTGCACGTGGGCATCGGTGCCCTCCAGGTGCGCCCAGAGCGTGTCGTCGTCGACACCTCCCTCGGGTGACTCCCACACGGCCCGCACGAGATCCAGAGCGGCCTGTGCCACGTCCGGGTGCTCGTGCAGCACCGCGAGGAGGTCGCCGTCCCGCACCACCTGCGCCCCCTCGACCGCCTCGGCCTTGCTCGTATCCGCCTCCACCAGCCGGCTGCCGTGCGCCGGCGGACGGAGCAGCTTGGCGTGCAGCACGTCCGGCGGTCGCAGGTCCGCGGTGTACCGCGCCTTCCCCGTCACCTTGAGCATGGTGTCCGTGCGCGGTGTGGGTACGCCGCTCACCGTGCGCGCGGCGTGGGCCTCCAGCAGGACGTCACCGCGCGCCACCCGTTCGATGCGCCGTCCGCGCGCCAGCTCGCCGTACGTCGCCGATCGTCCGGGCGCACTCGCCACGTAGACCACGCCGTCACGGGTCGCCAGCCGCTCCACGGGCACGCCGAGCCGCTCGCTCGCAAGCTCCAGCAGCACCTGCCGCGCGGTCGCCGCCGCCTGCCGCAGCGCCGGGCCGAAGAAGCGGATCGCACGGGAGCCGTTCGTGCCCGGGTCCCACGGGCACAGATCCGTGTCGCCGAGGACGGGATCGACCATGGCCAGCGGAACGTCCAGCTCGTCCGCGAGCATCTGCGGGAGCGAGGTGTACACGCCCTGGCCCATCTCGACCTTCCCGGTGAACAGCGTGACGCGTCCGTCCTCGTCGATCCTCAGGTAGGCGTTGAAGTCCTCGGGATACCTCCTGGGCGCCCAGCCGCTCGCCCAGGCTCGCGAGGTCGACGCCGCAGAGGACGATGATCCCGCCTCCACTGATCCTCAGGAACGCGCGCCGCGTGGTCATCGGGCCGCCTCCTGCATCGCGCGCGCCGCTTCCTGGACCGCGCGCAGCACACGGACGTGCGAGCCGCATCGACAGAGGTGCCGCTCGAGCGCCGCGCGGATCTGGCCGTCCGAGGGGGTCGGGTTACGGCGCAGCAGGGCCACGGAGCCGAGGATCATCCCCGGCGTGCAGTAGCCGCATTGCAGGGCGTCGTTCTCGGCGAACGCACGCTGCACGGGATGCAGCACGGATCCCTGCGCGAGGCCCTCGATGGTGACGACGTCGCGCCCCTCGACGGACGAGACCGGAACGGCGCAGGACAGGATGGGGCGGCCATCGACCAGCACGGTACAGGCCCCACAGTGCTGCTCGCCGCAACCGTACTTGGTTCCGGTGAGTTGAAGGTCGCTTCTGAGCACCCAGAGAAGTCTTCGACGCGGATCCACGTCGAGCTCGGCGGGATCCCCGTTGAGGACGAAGCCGACGACGCGCTTCATGATGTCCTCCAACGCGACTCCTCTACCCGTTGCCTGACGATAGACCGTCCCGGTCGCGTTGGAAAGTGCGGCAGACCCCTTACGCGAGCCCGGCCGGAACGGCAAACTGTCGCCATGAGCCTGAGAATCGTTCTGGTCGGCGCCGGCAGCCGGGAATTCGGCCCCGCCACCCTCCGCGACATCTACCTGAGCGACGCGCTCGGCGACGCCGACGTGCACGTCGTCCTCATGGACCTCCACGGCGAAGGGCTGGAGCGCAACCGCGCGTACGCGGCAGGAATCGGCGAACGGCTCGGGCGAAGCCACCGGGTCGAGACCACCACCGAGCTCGGGCGCGCGCTCGACGGAGCCGACTTCGTCGTCATGGCGATCGAGATCGACCGCTACCCCTGGTGGGCGCAGGACTTCCACGTCCCGCGCACCTATGGCTTCCGCCAGATCTACGGGGAGAACGGCGGTCCGGGCGGGCTCTTCCACGCGCTCAGGAACATGGGCCCGTCCGTCGACATCGCCCGCGCGATGGAGCGGGCATGCCCCGACGCCTGGCTGCTCAACTACACCAACCCGCTCACGCGCTTGTGCGAGGCGCAGGTCCGCCTCACCTCGACGAAGGTGGTGGGTCTCTGCCACGGCTTCGTGCACGGTCGCGAGCAGGTGTGCCGCCTGCTCGGCCACCCCGAGGAGGACCTCGAGGCGTACGCCTGCGGCCTCAACCACATCACCTGGTTCCAGGACATCCGCAGTCGTGCCACGGGCGAGGACCTCTACCCGAGGCTGCGTGCCCGGGAGCGGGAGGCGCACTGGCTGAGCGACTGGGACGACATCGCCCTGCAGCGCACGCTGATGCGCACCTTCGGGCTCTACCCGTCGCCCGGCGCGAACCATACGGGGGAGTACATCCGCTGGGCCGAGGAATTCCTCGCCAGCGACAAGCTCCAGTTCTACTACGACCCCCGCGAGGGCCATCCCTGGGAGGGTGGGAAGGTCCCGACCTGGATCTACAACCTCCAGGACGCCCCCACCGAGACGAAGCTGTTCTGGGACGAGCACCCGTCGCGCATCCGCGCCGCCCGTGAGGACCGCGAGGGTCAGACCGGCGATCACATCCTCCCGTCCGGGGAGCTGGCCATCCCCATCATGGAGGGGCTGGCGCTGGGCATGCGTCACGACCTCGCGGCGGTGAACGTCCCGAACGCCGGTTGGATCCCCAACCTCCCGGACGGCGCCATCGTCGAGGTCCCGGCCACCGTGGACGCCGACGGGCTGAGGCCCCGCGAGATGTCGCCGCTCCCGGAGGGCATCGCCGCCATCCTGCGGACGCAGGTCAGCATCTCCGTCCTCCTCGTGGAAGCGTTCGTCGAAGGCTCCAGGGACAAGCTGCTGCAGGCGCTCCTCCTCGACCCCACCTGCCACTCGCACCGACAGGCGATCGAGCTGGTGGATCGCATGTGCGCGCTGCAGTCGGAGCTGCTCCCCGAGCTGGTGTGGGCGGGGGCGCCGGCCGAGAATAGTGTCCTGCATCGGTATCGACCCACGAGGAGGTGACATCATGACACGGCCCGCATACCGCGACCTGATGGAGGAGGCCCTCGAAGGGTGGGAGGGCGTACGCGCGGGCGTGATCGCCGAGGTGAAGAACCTCCCGGAGGAGGGCTTCGACGGGCGTCCCGCGGAGGGCTTCCGCACCGTGCGCGAGCTCGTGGACCACATCCTGGAGTCCGGGCTGCTGATGAAGGAGCTGTTGCGCGACGACGGCGACTTCCGGCGCGCCCCCTACCCCACGCTGATCGCGCAGCACGCGGCCGGGCTGGCGCGTGGGGGCTCGAAGGAGGAGCAGCTCGCGCTCCTGCGCGACACGCACCGCGACCTGGATGCGGCGTTCAGGGAGGCCGGCGAGCTGCACATGCTGCAGCACATCCACCGCTTCGACGGGCTCCCCGGCACGCGCCTGGCCTGGTTCGGGCACGCCGTCGCGCACGAGTACTACCACTGCGGTCAGCTCGCGCTGGCGGCACGCGTGATGGGTGTCGTGCCCGCGCTGACGAAGAGGATCCGGGGCGGCTGAGTCGGGCGGGGACCTCGCGTGCCGACCGGCCCCGGCGCATGTTGCACGCCCGAGCCCTTCCCAGGAGATCGACTCCATGCGCCGTCCCGACCTCCGCATCGTCCTGCTCGCGCTCGCCTTCGTCCCGGTCGCCTGCTCGGATGGCGGTGCGCCCGGCAACGATACGATCACCGAGGCGCGGCTCTCGGCCGACCTGCACGCGCTCTCCGCCGACTCCATGCGCGGCCGCCTGGTGGGGACCCCCGAGATCGAGCAGGCGGGCGACTGGATCCGCGCCCGCTTCCAGTCGCTCGGTCTCGAGCCCGCCGGTGACAACGGCGGCTTCGATCAGCGCTTCGACCTCGTGTGGTTCTCCCTCGGGGAGGGCAACCGGCTGACGGTCTCCGGCGCGGGTCGGGCGAGGGAGCCCGGCAACGGCTGGACGCCGGCGGACTTCGCCGGCACCGCGTCCGCCGCCGGGAACGTCGTCTTCGTCGGCTACGGCATCGTGGAGCCGCGCCTCGAGTGGGACGACTACCAGGGAAAGGACGTGCGCGGGAGGATCGTCCTCGCGCTCGAGGGGGAGCCGGGCGCCGCCGATCCCGCGAGCCCCTTCGACGGCGTCGTGACCGCCGAGGCCAGCCGGCCATGGCGGAAGGCACTCGCCGCGCAGGAGCGCGGGGCGGTGGGCATGCTGCTGGTGCGCTGGGCGCCCCCCGACACCGTGGTGGAGGACTGGAGCCGGATCCACCAGGGCGCCTGGCCGGACTCCCCTCGCCGCATCGAGCGCTTCACCCTGGGGGACTGGGCCGAGGACATCACGATTCCCGGTGCGCGCATCTCGACCGCGCTCGCCGAGGCGCTGGTGGGCGGGAGCGGCCGCACGCTCGGTGAGCTGGCCGCCGCGTCGGACTCGGCCGAGGGAGGCCTGGGCGTCGTCGCGTTGCGTGGGGCGCGCGTGGACCTGTCCACGGCGGTCGATCGACATGGGACGCCGGGTCGCAACATCCTCGCGATGATCGAGGGCTCCGACCCCGAGCTGACGAACGAGGTCGTGATCGTCAGCGGCCACTACGACCACAACGGCGCGGACAGCGTCGACGTCTACAACGGAGCGGACGACGACGGCTCCGGCACGGTGGGCGTGATGGCGGTGGCGGCAGCCTACGCGCAGGCCGCGGAGCACGGCGACCTGCCGCGCCGCTCGGTGATGTTCGCCGTCTGGGACGCGGAGGAGCGTGGCCTGCTGGGCGCGTGGTTCTACACGCTGCGGCCGCTCTTCCCCCTCCCGCGAACGGTTGCGGTCCTGAACATGGACATGATCGGACGCAACGAAGAGGTCCCCGCCGACGGGGGCGGGAGGTTCAGGGGGCTCGAGCCGCAGAGCGCAGAGTCGAACGCGAACGCGGTGAACATCCTCGGATACAGTCGCTCGCCCGACCTGGCCGCCGCCATCCAGGCGGCCGACGACCCGTACGGCCTCACGCTGCGCATGCGGTACGACAACAACGAGTCGAACCTGCTGCGGCGCAGCGACCACTGGCCGTTCCTCCAGAACGGCGTGCCGGGGGTCTGGTTCCACACCGGCCTGCACCCGGACTACCACACCCCACGCGACGACGCGGACCGGATCAACTACGAGAAGATGACCCGCATCGTGCGGCTCGTGCATCGGACGAGTTGGGACCTCGCCAACGCGGACGTCCGTCCCACGGTGGAGGGGATGCGGAGCCGGCCCAGGTCGTGATGCCGCGGATCCGTCGCCGGCCCTGACCCTAGCAGCCCGTGGTAGAAATACAGTGGCCCGCGCGCAGGGGGCTCGCGAGGTTCAGACTAGGAGAGACGACGAGTCGTAGCCGTAGCTACGGCGAGGAGGAACGACGACGTATGGGCCCGCGACCCCCCTGCGCCCGCAATCCTATGGATCCCAATACCTTGAATGGTGGTGGGTTACGGCGGCACGGCCCCGACAACGCTTCGCGTTGTTACCCCGTCGTTGAACCTCCTCGACGTAGCTAGGGCTATGCCTTCGGAGGTTCGCCTAGGACTCGGGGCCGTGGCGCGCGTAACGCGGGCGGCTGTATTTCTACCACGGGCTGCTAGGCGCCGGGATCCTCGACGTCACGGTGCGCGGCGAGCGGCCGGCCCCTTGACCTCTCCCCCGGCGAGGGGACAGCTTCTCCGGACCATGAGCGATACGACGCACGTCCGGCACCACCATCATCACGCGGCCCCCGCGGGCGGCGGAGGGGCGGTGCGCGCCTAGGACGCGAGTCCAGCGAAGCATCCCACCGCGGCCCGAGCTACCGGGCCGCGTTTTTTTGTCCCCGGGCGTCGGGGACGAGCGAGGAGCGAAGGCATGACCGAGAAGACGACGGAGCGCGACCGCGTCCGCGTGGCGCTGCCCAACAAGGGCCGCCTCGCGGACAAGGCGGTGGCCCTCCTGGAGCAGGCGGGACTGCGCACGGCGCTGCGCGGGGAACGAGCGCTGATCGCGGAGCTGGGCCAGGACTTCCAGGCCCTCTTCGTGCGCGCGGCGGACATCCCGGAGTACGTGGCTGACGGAGCCGCGGAGGTGGGCGTCACCGGCGCGGACCTCGTGGCGGAGAGCGGCCGCGACGTGACCGAGGTGCTGGACCTCGGGTTCGGCTTCTGCCGCCTGGCCGTAGCCGTCCGCGAGGATTCGCCGGTCGCCTCGGTCGAGGACCTGCCGGCGGGTACGCGCGTGGCGACGTCCTTCCCGCGTGTGGCGCGCCGGCACTTCGAGGGGCTCGGCATCCCGATCGAGATCGCGCCCGTGACCGGGGCCACGGAGATCGCGCCACACCTGGGCGTGGCCGACGTGATCGTCGACCTGGTGTCCACCGGGTCCACGCTGCGGATGAACAAGCTGCGCGAGATCGGCACCGTCATGACCTCCACCGCCCGCCTGGTGGCGAACGCCGCGGCGCTCGAGCGCGAGCGTCCCGCGAAGGCCATCCACGAGCTGGGCACGGCGCTCGAGTCCGTGCTGCGCGCCGAGGCCAAGCGCTACCTCATGGCGAACGTGCCGCGCGCCAGGCTCGACGAGGTGCGCGAGGTGATCCCCGGCATCAACGGACCCACGATCGTGGAGGTGCTCGACGGGGACGCATGGGTCGCCGCGCACGCCGTCGTCGACGCGGACCGTGTGTACCAGACCATCGCGCGCCTCAAGGAGCTCGGGCGCCGAGGGCATCCTGGTGACGCGCATCGAGAGGTTGATGCCATGACGGCCGATCGCTCGCGCGGCGACGGGGCCGCCGACTCCCCGTGGCTCTTCGCGGAGGGACGCCTGGAAGACCTCACGCCCGAAGCGCGCCGCCACCTCATGGAGCGCGCGCCCTCCGACGAGCCCGAGCTCACCGCCGCGGTCGCCGCGATCCTGGCGGAGGTGCGATCGCGGGGTGACGTCGCCCTGATCGAGATGGCCGAGCGCTACGACGGCGTCCGCCTGGACGCGCTCGAGGTGCCGCGCGCGCGCTGGGACGCCGCGCTGGACACGCTGCCGATCGGGGTGCGCACGGCGTTGGCGCGCGCCGCGGACAACGTGCGCCGCTTCCACGAAGCGCAGCTCCCCGCGGACGTCTCGCTCGAGGTGGAGCCCGGGGTACGCGTCACGCGGCGATGGGTGCCGCTCGACACGGTGGGCGTGTACGCGCCCGGGGGCCGCGCGGCCTACCCCTCCTCGGTGCTCATGGGCGTGGTGCCCGCCCGCGCGGCGGGCGTGCGCCAGGTGGTGGTGTGTTCGCCCCCGGGCCCGTCGGGCGTGCCCCCCGCGGAGGTGCTGGCCGCGTGCGCGATCGGCGGCGCGGACCGCCTCTTCGCCGTCGGCGGCGCCGGCGCCGTGGGCGCCATGGCCTACGGGACGGACGGCGTGCCTGCGACCGACGCCGTGGTCGGCCCGGGCAACCGATGGGTCACGGAGGCCAAGCGGCAGGTGGCAGGGCGGGTGCTCATCGACTCCCCGGCCGGACCGTCCGAGGTGCTGGTGCTCGCCGACGACGGCGCGGACCCGGTGCTGGTCGCGACCGAGCTCATGGCGCAGGCCGAGCACGACCCCGACGCTGCCTGCGTGCTCGTGACCCCGTCGCACGCGCTGGCGACCGCCGTGCGATCGGCGCTCGCCGAACGGCTCGCGAGAGCCCCGCGGCGGACGATCGCGGCGGCCGCCCTGTCCGGATCGGGCGCGTTGCTCGTGGCGGGGTCGCTCGACGAAGCGGTCGCCTTCGCTCAGGCGTACGCGCCCGAGCACCTGTCCGTGATGACGGCGGGCGCCCGAGCGGTGGCCTCGCGCATCGTGACCGCGGGCACCACGTTCGTGGGCCCGTGGGCCTCCGTGGCCTTCGGGGACTACATGACCGGCGCGAACCACGTTCTACCCACGGCAGGGCGAGCCCGCAGCTTCTCGGGACTGTCCGCGCAGCACTACCTGAGGTCGTTCACGGTCCAGGAGATCACCGAGGAGGGCGCCCGGGCGCTGGCCGGCGACGTCGCCCTGCTCGCCGAGGCCGAGGGGCTGCCCGCCCACGCGGCAGCCGCGCTCGCGCGCACGGAGAGCCGATGAGCCCGTTTCCCCGTCGGGACTACCGCGATCTGAAGAGGTACCACTTCGACCGCTCGCCGGTCGCGCTCGACCTGAGCGACAACACCAACCAGTGGGGCACCCATCCGGCCGCGCTGGAGGTGCTGCGCCGGGCCGACGACGACGCGCTCGCCCGCTACCCGGATCTCTACGCCGACAACCTGCGGGCCGCCGCCGCCGCGCGGGCCGGCGTGCCGGACGGTTGCGTCGCGACGGGGTGCGGATCGGACGACGTCCTCGACTGCACCTACCGCGCGGCCGGCGGCCGGGCGGGCGACTTCGTCTCGATCGCCGCGCCCACCTTTTCGATGGCCACGCCGTTGGCACGCATGAACGGGATGGAGGCACGACTCACGCCCTGGGCCGACGCGCTCGACGACCCGGAGCGGCTCCTGGTGGACGGCCCCTCCCTGGTCTACGTCTGCCGTCCCAACAACCCGACGGGGCACGTCGCGCCGCGCGCATGGGTGGAGGCGCTGCTCGACGAGGTCGGTGACGACGGGCCGCTCGTCCTCCTCGACGAAGCGTACGTGGACTTCGGCGGCGATTCGCTGGCGACGGTGGCGGTGGAGCATCCCCGCCTGCTGGTGTCGCGCACGCTCTCCAAGGCGTTCGGCCTGGCGGGGCTGCGCGTAGGCTACGCGGTGGCCGCCCCGCGGACCGCGCTCGAGGTGGAGAAGGCCCGGGGTCCGTACAAGGTCGGCCGCCTCGCCTCCGAGGCCGGCGCGGCGGCGCTCACCGACGCCGAGGGGTGGGTCACCCGCACGGTCGCCGAGTGCGTGCAGCAACCGGGCGCGCGCGCGAGGCGATGCTCGACGAGCGCGGGCTCGAACCGCTGCCTTCGTCGGCGAACTTCATCCTCTTCCGCGCTCCGGGCGGCGCCGCCACGGCCGATGCGCTCGCCATCCGGGCGCGCGGCGTCGCGGTGCGCCCCTTCCCCGGCGCCATGCCCGACGGAGGCGACGCGCTGCGTCTGACGGTGGCCCCGTGGCCGCTCGTGACGCGCTTCTTCGAGGCGCTCGACGACTACCGCGAGGAGCTGGCCGGGCACGAGGCCGGCGCGGCCGGGGGGGCGGCCGGGTGAACGTGGCGCTCTTCGACTACGGTGCGGGCAACCTGCACTCGCTGGCCAAGGCGCTCGAAGGCGCCGGGGCCGGCGTGCGCATCACCGCGGATTGGGACGAGGCGCTCGGGTTGGACGGCCTGGTCCTCCCGGGCGTCGGGGCGTTCGGCGCCGCGGCCGCGGCGCTCCCCGCCGATCGTGGCCCGGTGCGCCGCGCGCTCGCGGAAGGGCTCCCCTGCCTGGGCATCTGCCTCGGGATGCAGCTTCTCTTCGAGGACAGCGAGGAGTCGGCGGGGGCGGGGATCGGGCTGCTTCCGGGCCGCGTGGTCCGGCTGACGGCCTCGGTGGTCCCGCAGATGGGGTGGAACGACGTGGAGACCGACGACGCGTCGGTGTTCGGCGGCACGGGCCTCGTGGCCTACTACGCGAACTCCTACGTGTGCGAGCCGGACGACCCCACCGACGCGATCGCGTGGAGCGTGTGCGAGGGCGTACGCTTCGTGGCGGCCGTTCGGCGGAGGCGGACCTGGGGGGTCCAGTTCCACCCGGAGAAGAGCTCCGGGCCGGGCCGCGCGCTCGTGGGGCGGTGGGTGGCCATGGCGGGAGGTGCGGCATGATCGTCGCGCCCGCCGTCGACCTGAAGGGCGGCCGCTGCGTACAGCTGGTCGGTGGCCGACCCGAGGAGGAGCGCGTCTCGCTCCCGGACCCCGTGGCGGTGGCCGAGCGGTGGTGGGCGCTCGGCTTCCGGACGCTGCACCTCGTGGACCTGGACGCCGCGCTGGGATCGGGCGACAACCTCGGGCTCCTGCGCGAGGTGCTGACCGCCACGCCCGCGTTGACGCAGGTGGGCGGCGGCGTCCGTGACACGGAGCGTGCCGATGCCCTCCTGGATGCCGGGGCGGACCGCGTGATCGTGGGAACACGGGCCATCGACGACCCGCCGTGGCTCTCCGAGCTCGCGCACCGGCATCCGGGACGGGTCCTGGTGGCCGCGGACACCCGCGACGGATGGGTGCTGCGCAAGGGGTGGACCGAGCGCTCGGCGCTGACGTCGGCCGCCTTCCTGCAGCGTCTCACCACGCTGCCGCTGGCGGGCGTGCTGACGACGGACGTGGGCCGCGAGGGTCGGCTCCGGGGGATGGACCGGGACGCCATGGCACGTACGCTGCGCCAGAGCGCCCACCCGGTGTGGGTCTCGGGAGGCGTCTCCACGGAAGACGACCTCGAATGGCTGGACGAGCGCGGCGCGGAGGGCGCCGTGCTGGGGATGGCGCTCTACACCGGCAGCGTGGACGCCGCGGGCGTCGCGGAGCGGTGGGGAGCGGCATGGGGAGGTTCCATCGACGAATCGGGCGAAGCCGGAGAGGGCACGTGAGCAAGCTGAGAAGGGAGACGCGCGAGACCCAGGTGCTGTGCGAGGTCCGGCGCGGCACGGGGGAGGCGGACGTGAAGATCGCGGACCGTTTCCTGAGCCACATGGTCGAGACGCTGGCGCGCTACGCGAGCCTGGACGTCTCCGTCGAGGCGGTCGGCGACCTGCGGCACCACCTCGTGGAGGACGTCGCCATCACGCTCGGCCTCGCCCTGAAGGACGAGGTTCCGGAGAAGGCGGCGCGCTACGGTTGGGCGCAGATCCCGATGGACGAGGCGCTCGCCGAGGCGGCCGTCGACCTGGGCGGGCGGCCCTGGTACGTGGGGCGCCTGCCCTCCAAGCTGTACACGCACTTTCTGCACTCCTTCGCGACCAACCTCGGGCGCCACGCTGCACGTGCGGGTGCTGCGCGGCGAAGACCGCCACCACCGCGTGGAGGCGGCGGTGAAGGCCGTGGGCCTCGCCCTGCGCCAGGCCATGGCCGAGGGGGATCGGGTGTTCAGCACCAAGGGGTCCGTGAAGCTGGAGCGGATCGACTGATGCTCCGGCCGCGTGTGATCGTCTGCCTCGACGTGAAGGACGGTCGGGTGGTGAAGGGTGTGCGCTTCGAGGGGCTGCGCGACGTGGGCGACCCGGTCGAGCTCGCCGCGCGCTACGAGGCCGAGGGCGCCGACGAGATCGTCTACCTGGACGTGTCCGCCTCACGCGAGGGGCGGGGCACGCTCCTCGGACACCGTGCGCCGCACGGCCGAGACGCTCTTCATCCCGCTCACGGTGGGCGGCGGCGTCCGTTCGGTGGACGACATCGGGCCGCTCCTGCGGGCCGGAGCCGACAAGGTGAGCGTGAACACGGCGGCGGTGCGTGATCCCACGCTCCTCGCGACCGGAGCCCGGCGCTTCGGCAGCCAGTGCATGGTCGTGAGCATCGACGCCGCACGCGAGGGCGACGGCTGGCGCTGCTACACGCACGGCGGTACGAAGCCGACCGACCTCGAGGCCGTGGAGTGGGCGGCGGCATGCCGCGAGCGGGGCGCCGGTGAGGTCCTGCTCACGTCGATCGACCGCGACGGCGCGCGCTCCGGCTACGACCTGGCCCTCACGCGGGCGGTCGCGGACGCCGTGCCCCTTCCGGTGGTCGCCTCCGGGCGGGGCCGGCGCGGCCGAGCATCTGCGCGACGCTTTCGTGGAGGGCACGGGCCTCGGCCGCGCTCGTCGCGGGTATCCTGCACGATGGCGTGACCACCGTGGGCGCGCTCAAGGCCGCGCTCGCGGGTTGGGGCCTGGCGGTGCGCACGAACGGGGAGGTGGCCGCATGACCGACCGCGGGCTCGCGAGCGCCGACGACCTGGACGCGCTCTCGTACGGAGAGAACGGGCTCCTGCCGGTGGTCGCGCAGGACGCCCGCGACGGCCGGGTGCTCATGGTCGCGTGGGCGAACCGGCACGCCCTGGAACGGAGCCTGGCCACGCGCGAGATGCACTTCTGGTCCCGCTCGCGCGGGGCGTTGTGGCGGAAGGGCGAGACGAGCGGGAACGTCCTCGAGCTGGTGTCGCTGCACGCCGACTGCGACGCGGACGTGGTCCTCGCGCGCGTGCGCCCCACCGGCCCCGCGTGCCACACCGGCGAGGCCACCTGCTTCGGCGAAGGCGCCGAGCCCCAGGGGCTCGGCGCCGTCCTCTCCGCGCTCGACGACACGCTCGCCGAGCGGGCGCGGGCGCGGCCCGAGGGAAGCTACACGGTGCGCCTCCTCGAGGACGAGAACCTCCGCCTCAAGAAGCTCGGTGAGGAGACGGCCGAGCTCGTCGCGGCGCTCGCGCGCGGCGACGCGGAGCGCGGGCGGGAGGAGGCGGCCGATCTCCTCTACCACGTCCTCGCCGCCCTGCGCGGCTCCGGCGTGGGCCTCGACGAGGTCGCGGTGGCTCTGCGGGCGCGGAGGCGCTGAGGGTGCTCGGCCGGCCTACTCCGGGCTCAGCGACCGCACCGGGTCGGTGCGCACGGCCTCGCGCGTCGGGAGCCAACTGGCGGCCGCCGCGACCGCCAGGAGGATGCCCGCCACCACCGCGAGGTTCGTCGGGTCCGTGGGGCTGACGCCCCAGACGAACCCGGCCACCACGCGCGAAAGCGCCAGGGCGCCGGCCGTCCCGACGCGCGAGCCCCACCGCGACCGGGGCGAGGCCCTGGACCGCGACCAGCCGCGAGACAGCCCCGCCTCCTGCGCCGAGCGCGATGCGGATGCCGATCTCCCTCCGACGTTGGCGCACGGTGTAGGAGAGCACACCGTAGATGCCGAAGGCGGTGAGCGTCAGCGCCAGCAACGCGAAGGCACCCAGGAGCGTGGCGCTGAACCGCTCGCGCGCGAGCGATTCCGAGAAGACCCTCCGCAGCGGGATCACCTCGGGGTTGGGGAGCTCGGGATCGACGGTGCGGAGCGCCTCGCGCAACTCCCGCTCCACGCCCGTGCCGGCGCCCGGCGCGCGCGCCAGGAACACCGGCATCGTTCCCAGCGCGTCCGCCAGCCGTGTGTGCGCCTGGGCGGAGGGTACGTAGACCGTGCGGCGCGGCGCGCTGCGCAAGGAGATCTCGCGGACGTCCGCGACCACCCCGACGATCTCGGCGCCCGGCCCCTCGAGCGACGGATCGATGAAGGCGCCGCGGTAGCGCCCGATGTCGACGCGCTCCCCGATCGGGCTCCGGTCCGGGAAGTAGCGGCGAGCGAACGCCTCGTTCACGATGGCCACCGGCGGCCCGCCGCGCTCGTCCGTCGGCGTGAAGGCGCGTCCCGTGACCACGCCGACGCCGAGGGTCGTGAAGTAGCCGGGTGTCACGGCGCGCCATTCCACCGCCCCCTCGAAGTCGTCGGGCCGGCCGCCGATCGACATCGGGATGTTGAGCCCGCGCTCCAGGGGCAGGTTGGACGCTGCCGCGATCGACGCGATCCCCCGGGAGCCGCGCACCTCGTCCACCACGCGTCGCTCCAGCTCCCACAGAGACTCCGCCGTGCCGTAGCCCGACGGCTTGAACGGGAAGCGGACGGCTACGAGCCCGTCCGGCTCGAAGCCCGGATCGACGCGCCGCAGACCGACCAGGGTGGTGATGAGCAGCCCGGCACCCACCAGGAGCATCATGGAGAGCGCGGACTGCGCGGCGAGGAGCACCTGCCGTCCGCGGCCGCGCCCCGAGCTTCCACGCCCTCCCTCCTTGAGCACCTCCGCCAGGCGGGTGCGGGCGGCGGGGAGCGCCGCCACGCCGCCGAAGACCAGCCCGGTCACGACCGCCATGCCGAACGTGAAGGTCCACACCCGCCAGTCCACGCCGATCGTCCCCATGCGCGGCAGCTCGGCGGGCGACAGCGCGACCAGAGCGCGCACGCCCCACCGCGACAGGAGCAGCCCCAGGGCGCCGGCGAGGAGCGCGAGGACGACGCTCTCCGTGAGGACGAAGCGGGCCACCCGTCCGCGGGACGCGCCCAGGGCCGCCCGCATCGCGACCTCCCGGCGGCGGCGCGCGGCGCGCGCCAGGAGGAGGTTCGCGACGTTGGCGCAGGCGATGAGCAGCACCAGCCCCACGGCGCCCATGATGATCCACAGCGTCCGCGCGAGGTCCCCGACGAACAGATCCTCGAACGTCGCGAGCGTCATGCCGCGGTCGCCGTCGTACACCTGGTTCGGATACTGCTCCGCGAACGACGCGTCCAGGCGCTCGACGTCGGCCAGCGCCGCGGCCCGATCGACCCCGTCCTTCAGGCGCGCGACGATGGTGAAGTTCGCGCCCTCGTCCTTGGGATCCGCACGCAGCCCCATGGGCACGACGACGTCGGTCCGTGCGGGTTGCTCGGGAAAGGCGAAGGCCTCCGGCAGCACGCCCACGATCGTGTAGGGCTCCTCGTCGAGGTCGAGGGTGCGGCCGACGACGTCGGGCGCGCCGCCGTAGACCCTCTTCCAGAGCGCGTCGCCGATCAGCGCGACGCGGGGCCCGTCCGGGACGTCCTCTCCCGGCTCGAAGTCGCGCCCCAGCCGCGGGGCAAAGCCCAGCGCACGGAGGAAATCGCGCGTGACGCGCAGCCCCGGCACGCCCGCGACGCCGTCCTCGGTGTCGATCCTCGCGAGGAATCCCCGATACGTGGCCATCGCGGCGAAGGAACGGGTGTTGTCCCTCCAGTACTCGAACTTGATCGGGCTCACGGCGCGGGGAGCGCCGCCCCCGTACTCCCACGCGAGGTGCACGAAGCGGTCGGCGTCCGGGAAGGGTAGGGGCCTGAGCACCACGGCGCTGACGACGCTGAAGATCGCGCTGTTGGCGCCGATGCCGAGCGCGAGCGTCAGCACCACCAGCGCCGCGAAGCGCGGCGCCCTCCACAGTGACTTCGCCACCTGCGCGATGTCCTGCCTCATCGTATCCATCGTCCACTCGCTCCCGGGTTCGCGTCCCGGAGCGCCGCCGACCCCGGCAGCCGCCCCACCTCCTCGGCCCCGCCACCGCTCGTAGAGCCCGCGGCGGACCAGTCCCACACACCCAACCCTCCGGCGACGACTCCGCGCAGGATGCCCCTGGCACGGGCCCGTCGGACCTCCTGGCCGTACAGCACCTCCATCGTGCTCCCATGCTTCTCGCGCAGCCCCCTCGGCAGTGCCAGGAGCGCGAACCGATAGACGCGGGTCCAGATCACGCCCCCGCCTCCGAGCGACGCCCGAGTCGCGCACGGGCGACCCCCGCGAGCCCTTCCATGCGTTCGACCTCGGCCTTCAGCGCCTCCCGGCCGGCCGCCGTCAGGCGATAGAAGCGCTCCCGGCCCGCGATCCCCTCCGGCCGCTCATCGGCCTCCATCTCGACGAGCCATCCGCAGGCCGCGAGCTCCTCCAGCGATCCGTAGAGGGTGGCCGGCCAGAGCCGCACCGCGCCTTGGCTGAGGGAGCGCACGTCGTCCTGGATCGCGCTCCCGTAGCGAGGCGCGGACGAGACGGAGAGAAGGATGTAGAACCAGTGCGGCTTCACGGCGGCCTCGGCGGCACGGAGGATGGGGATTCGACAAACTACTACGGCATAGTATGCGAGAATAGTTTCATCGCGCCACGAGCGCGCAACAGCAGGGAGACGCCGACGAGTCGCGATTGGCACGACTCTTCCATACCTTGCGGCGCCGCTGTAGCCTGGCCCCCGCGCGGCGCCTGCACGCTCGTGATCGCCACCTTCGCCGACGCCATCTCGTTCCGCATGTCGCTGCTCATCTCCGCGCTCTACGTCATCGCCGTGGGCTCCGGCGCGGCCTTCGCGTCGATCGAGCTACGGCTGCTGTGGCGCTTCCTGCGGCACAGGGTGGCGATCCGGGAGTTGGGCCGCGTGCGCACGACACGCGCTGTCGGGAGCGGCGGCGCCGGGAGCCCACCGCCCAGGGTCACGATCCAGATCCCCATCTACAACGAGCGCACCGCCGCGGAGCGCATCATCCGCGCGGCCGCGGCGCAGGACTATCCGCCGGACCGCTTCGACGTGCAGGTGCTCGACGACTCCACGGACGAGACGAGGGCGATTGCGGCGCGCATCGCCGGATGCGTGCGGGAGACGGGCGTCCGCATCGAGCACATCCACCGTGACAACCGGCGCGGGTTCAAGGCGGGCGCGCTGGCAGGCGGGCTTCAGCGAACCGAGGCGGAATTCCTGGCGGTGTTCGACGCCGACTTCGCACCCGACCCGGGCTTTCTCTCCCGCGTCCTTCTCGAGGAGCGGGTCTTCGAGGATCCGCGGGTGGCGTTCGTTCAGACCCGGTGGGCGTTCGACCCACCACGCGAGGGCATCCTGGGGTCGGCTCTGGCGCTGCTCCTGGACCGTCACTTCTTCGTCCAGAAGCCGACCCGTGCCTTCATGGGGCACGTCACGACCTTCAACGGCTCCGGGGGCGTCTGGAGACGAGCGGCCATCGAGGACTCCGGGGGCTGGTCCGCCGACACGCTCACCGAGGATCTCGACCTCAGCTATCGGTGCGCGTTGCGCGGGTGGAAGGCCCGCTACCTGCAGGACGTAGCCGTCGAGAGCGAGCTGCCCAGCCACATGCGCGCATTCAAGGTCCAGCAGCTCCGGTGGGCCCGCGGCAACGCGCAGTGCTTCCGCAAGCTGACCCGGCGCGTGCTCGGCTCGCACGGCCTGCTCCGTGACCGCTGGGAGGAGGCGTTCCTCCTCGCGGGGTACGCGATCCACCCCATCCTCCTCGCCAACCTCCTCCTGTGGCCGTGGGCCGTGCTCTACGTCGACCGCGGCTTCTTCCTCGCCTCGCAGGCGATCATGACCGTGGTGCTGGCGGTCGCACCCCTCAGCTTCGTGATCACCCAGCGCGAGCGGGGCGACCCCTGGTCCCTCGGCTTCGTCGCCCGGCTGCTCGCGGGGCTGTGCGTCGGCATCGGCCTGATGGTGAACAACACGGTCGGGCAGATCCTTGGGCTCGTCTCGACGCGCGGGGGCTTCGCGCGCACCCCCAAGGGTGCACGGCCCTGCCGGGACGCGGCGCTGCGCGCCATGGGCGCGGAGCGACCCTACGCGCTGCCGCTGGACTGGACGTTCTTCATCGAGCTCCTGGTGATCGCGTACGCGCTCGCCGGCACCGCGATGCTCGCCGCGCGCGGTCAGGCGGCCTGGTCCCTCCCGCTCGTCTTCTGGGCCACCTGCCTGGGCCTCGTGGTCCAGCTCCAGGTCGTCCCACAGCCCGCGTGAGCGGTCCGCACCCTTCCCGTTCGGACGCCCCCGGCGACACGAGCGGCCTGGTCACCCTCGCGGCGGGTGACGCGCGCTACCTCGAGATGGCTGTCGACCTCGCGCTCTCCGCGCGCGAGCACACGGCGCTTCCCTTCGCCCTGGTGGCCGACCCGACCCTCGCGCGCCGCGCGCGGGACCGCTACGCAGGGGTCTTCGCGGAGGTGTGTCTCCTCCCGGAGCGCTTCCGCGAGGGACGGGCCCGCAAGTACGGCGTGCCGGAAGCGACCCCCTGGGACCGCGCGATCTTCATCGACGCGGATTGCTTCGTGCTCGGACCGCTGGATCGATTCTGGAACGCGCTGGGCGACGTCGACTTCGCGCTCGTGGGCGAGCGGCTCGGGCCCGACGACGACGTGATCCACCACGGCTTCCCGACGCGCGACCTCGTCGCCCGCTTCGACCTCCCCTGGTACCTGAAGTCGAACAGCGGCGTGCTCTACTTCCGACGCGAGCCGGCGCTGGCCATCATGGACGACTGTCTCGCCTGCCACCGCGACGAGATCCTCCCGACGCTTCGTGGTGGCTTCCTGGGGGACGAGCTGGCCTTCGGGGTGGTGGGCGGCCGGCGCGGCCTCTCCCTCTTCCCGTCCCCCGGGCCCATGTTCTGGCCTGCCGAGCTCCCGGAGATCGACCTCGACCGTCCAGGGAAACCGGTCCTCCACTACCTCGCGCCGCTCCCCGCGGAGCTGTTCGAGGAGCTGGTCGCGCGGGCGGACCGCCGCCGCCGCGCGGCCGCTGTGCCGGGCTCGTCCGCGCCGCATTGGCGAATCGAGCAGCGTCGCGTGGGGCGGATGCGCCGCCTGGGCCGGCTGGTCCAGCCGCTCCTCCCCATCGCCCGCATGCTCGGGCTCCGGCGGAAGCGCGAGGCGTAGCCTCGGTCAGCCTTCCTGGGCCGCGACCGGTACCCCGAACTGGGCGCGGTGAAGCCGCGCGAACTCGCCGCCCTGCGCGAGCAGGTCGTCCCAGGTCCCCCGCTCGACGATCCGACCGTGCCGCAGCACGAGGATCTGGTCCGCGCTGCGGACCGTGGACAGGCGGTGCGCGATCACGATGAGCGTGCGCCCGCGCGTACGCCGCTCGATCACCTCTTCGAGTTGGTGCTCGACCGCGCTGTCCAGCGCGGAGGTGGCTTCGTCGAGCACCAGGATCTCGGGATCGCGCAGCAGCGCCCGGGCGAGCGCGAGCCGCTGCTTCTGCCCGCCGGAGAGCTGGACGCCCCGGTCGCCGACCTCCGTGTCGAGCCCGCGCTCCAGCGTGTCGAGGAGGGATCCCAGCTCGACCTCGCGAAGCGCATCGACCAACTCGGCGTCGGAGGGCCTCGGGTCGAGGCCGAAGGTGAGGTTGGCGCGCAGCGACCGGTTCAACAGCCAGACTTCCTGGCTCACCATCGCGAGCTTCGCGTGCAGCGACGGGAGGGAGAGCTCGCGCGCGTCCACGTCGTCGAAGAAGAGCGTCCCGGGCGGGCAGTCGTAGAAACGCGCCACCAGGTCGACGATGGAGGACTTTCCGGCGCCGCTCTCCCCGACGAGCGCGGTGATCGACCCGGCCGGGAAGCGCGCGCTCACGTCGCGCAGTACGGGGAGGTCGGGGTGGTACCCGAAGGTGAGGCCGCGCAGCGTGATCCCGCTCCGCAGCCCCTCGAAGGAGCGGGGCCCCGACGGGACGATGTACTTGCCGTCATCGTCGAAGAGCCCTGCCAGCGCCTCGAGCTGCGGGACCTGCTCGGTGAAGGTCAGGCGGAGCTGGCTGATCGCCTTGTAGTCGGGCAGGCTCTGCTGCACGAGCAGGAGGAAGGCTCCGAAGCGCGCGAGGTCGCCCGGAGTGAAGTCGTGCGTCCACCAGAGCGTCAGCCCCTGCACGAGCAGGATCGCCACGAGGATCACGGTCTCCTCGACCGGATAGGCCAGGTTGTAGAGGCGCCGGCGCCGGACCTCGATGTCGCGCGCTTCCTTCACGATCTCGCCGTAGGAGGAGGTGGCGCGCTCCTCCAGCGAGAAGGCCTTCACCAGCGGGATCGTGGCGAGGAGGTCGAGCACCTCGGCGTGCATCCGCCGCTCGACTCCGGCCGCCTCGCGGGATACACGCACCGCCATCCTGGAGATCTGGCGGATGATGAGCTGCACGACCGGGAAGACCACGGCGATCGCGAGGAAGAGCGGTACGGACAGGGCCAGCATCAGCCCCGCCTTCACGGCCAGGCGGGTCGCGTTCAGCACCACGCCCTCGGCGGCCACCAGGAGCCCGACCACCGCGGTGGACCAGCCGATCTCGGTGTCGATCTTGCCCAGCGCCTGCCTGTCGAAGTACTGGCGGCCGAAGCGCAGCACCCGCCCGAACGTCTCCTGCTTCACGGCGGCCTGGTAGCGCTGGTTGCGCAGGTCCTGGAACACCTTGCGCGCGTATTCCAGGAAGATCTTCACCACCCGGCCGCCCACGATCAGCCCGATGATGACGAGGGTGAGGTAGGCGTCGCGGTCGGGCGAGTCGGTCAGGGCGGCCGGCACGAGCCGCTCGATCCAGCCGAACACCCGCGAGTCGTGGAGGAAGGCGAAGCTGTCGTCGGCCATCGCCTGCGAGAGCGGCAGCAGCATGCCGAAGGAGGCCCCCTCGACCACGCCGATGAGCAGGATCAGGAGAAGCGGCAGCGCGAGGTGCCACGGTCGGGCGCCCGCCACGCTCCAGTAGCGCCGCAGGACCCGGCGCACCGCAGCCGTGTCGGTCCCCTTCCCTTCCTTCATCCCGCCTCGAGCAGGTCGTGGATCTTCGGGCTCGCTCGTCAGTATAGCGGATGTCCATGATCCGCCGCCGCTCGCTCTTCCTGTCGCTCGTTCTGGCCGGCGTCGTCGTCGCGCCCGCGGCGCGCGCCCAGGAACGGCCCGTGCCCGCGGCGGGTCCGGCGCCCATCGCCTCGCCGATCGGGCGCGCCGACGCGCTCCTCCAAACGGGGGACGCGCGTGCGTCCCTGGACCTCCTCCAGGCCGTCCGAGCCGAGATGCCCGGCAACTTCGACGCCAGGTGGCGCGCCGTGCGCGGCGAGGTGGTCATGGGGCTGCTCGCCGTCGACCGTGAGGAGCGCAACGCTTGGTTCCGCCGCGCGGCGTCGGCGTCGGATTCGGCGCGCGCGCTGCGGCCGGACGACCCCGATGCGCTCGACTGGGCGCTGGCGGCGTGGGGCAACCTCGCCCTGCAGACCGGTCCGCGGGAGTCGGCGCACGCCGGCCGCCAGGTATGGGACCTCTCCCACCTCATCCTCGCTGAACGCCCCGACGACGCCATGGCCCACCACGCGCTCGGCGTGCTGCACAACGAGATCGTGACGATGAACGGCTTCGCGCGCTTCTGGGCGCGGATGCTGGTCGGGGGCGACTGGGTGAAGAAGGCGAGTTGGGACGACGCGCGCCTGCATCTCGGGCGTGCAGTGGAGCTTGCGCCGGACGACGTCCTCTACCGCTCGCGCTACGCGGAGGTGCTGGACGGGCTCGGGCGGTGGGCCGAGGCGCGCGCCCAGATCGACACCGCCCTCGCGCGCCCGGTACGCACGCCGCTCGATTCCGTGATGCACGCGCGTGCCCAGCGGGTGAAGCGCGGCATCCCCACAACGGGCGACGGACCGGGGCGCTGACCGGGCGACGGACCCGTTCGGGCGAGCCCTTCCGCGCTGAGCGGCGCCGGCGGAACGGCCCTCCTCCGCGGAGGGTACGGTTCCGGCCGCCCCGAGCGGGCGCCCTTCGCGACACGCCACCGCACGCTCCGTATCCATGGCCGAAGCCGGCATCCACGTAGAAGAAGAGGCTCTGGGAAAGGCGTACGACGCACGCCTCATGCGTCGCCTGCTGCGCTACCTGCGGCCGTACAAGCTGCCTGTGGTCGCGGCCGTCGCGCTCCTCATGCTCGGCTCCGCCATGGAAGTGGTCGGTCCGTGGCTCACGCAGATCGCCATCGACCGCGCGTTCCCGGCCAAGGACTACGCCCTGCTGGCCAAGCTCGCCGCGGCGTACATGGGCGCGGTCATGCTGGGCGCCGTCCTCCAGTACGGGCAGGGGATCCTGACCACGTGGCTGGGCCAGGGCGTGATGTACGACCTGCGCACGGAGATCTTCGAGCGCTTCCAGCGCCTGGACCTGCGCTTCTTCGACCGGAATCCGGTCGGGCGCCTCATGACCCGCATCACCAACGACGTCGAGACGCTGAACGAGCTGTTCAGCTCGGGCGTGGTTTCGGTGTTCGGAGACGTCTTCACGTTGGTGTTCATCGTCGTGGCGATGCTGCGCATGGACTGGAGGCTGGCGCTGGTCGCCTTCAGCGTGCTGCCGCTCGTGTTCATCGCGGCGTTCGTCTTCCGCGCGAGGATCCGCGACGCGTACCGCGACATCCGTGTTCGCCTCGCGCGCCTCAACGCCTTCCTGCACGAGCGCTTCACCGGCATCCGCGTGGTGCAGCTCTTCAACCGCGAGGAGGCGGACGCTCGCCGCCACCGCGATCTGAACGCGCACTACCTCGAGGCGCACCTCCGCTCGATCACCTACTACGCGCTCTTCTTCCCGGTCATCGAGCTCTTCACCGCCATCGCCCTCGCGCTCATCCTCTGGTACGGGGGCGTGCAGATCATCGCGGGCGGGGTCACCGTCGGCGTGGTCGCCGCTTTCCTGCAGTACGCGCGCCGCTTCTTCCGGCCCATCCAGGACCTGTCGGAGAAATACAACCTCCTCCAGGGGGCGATGGCCTCCTCCGAGCGCGTGTTCAAGCTCCTGGACCGCGACATCGACATCGTGGACCCGCCCGAGCCCGAGACGCTGGCCGACCCGGTGCGCGGCGACATCGAGTTCCGCGACGTCTGGTTCGCGTACGGCGAGCGTGACGACGGTGAGCCGGACTGGGTGCTGAAGGGCGTGAGCTTCCGCGCGGCGCCGGGCGAGAAGATGGCCATCGTCGGCCACACGGGCGCCGGGAAGACGACGATCATCAACCTGCTCATGCGCTTCTACGACGTGACCCGCGGGCAGATCCTCCTGGACGGCGTCCCGATCGACCGCCTGCGCCTGGGAGACCTGCGCGCCCGCATCGGCCTGGTGCTGCAGGACGTCTTCCTCTTCAGCCAGGACGTGGCGTACAACATCCGCCTCGGCTCGCCGGACATCGACGAGGCGAGCGTCCGCGCGGCCGCGGAGCGCCTGGGCGCGGCCCCCTTCATCGAGCGCCTGGAAGGCGGCTACGCTCAGACGCTCGGCGAGCGCGGCTCCACCCTTTCGGTCGGCGAACGCCAGCTCGTCAGCTTCGCCCGCGCGCTCGCCTTCGACCCCGAGATCCTCATCCTCGACGAGGCCACCAGCTCGGTCGACTCCGAGATCGAGGAGAAGATCGAGCAAGCCACGGACGAGCTCCTGCGAGGCCGCACCTCGCTGGTCATCGCGCACCGCCTGTCGACCGTGCAGCACGCCGATCGGATTCTGGTGCTGCACCACGGCGAGCTGCGTGAGGAGGGCACGCACGAGGAGCTCCTCGAGCATGGCGGCCTCTACGCCCGCCTGCACGAGTTGCAGTTCGCCAGCGCGGTGGGGTGAAGCGCGGCGTCTCTCCGGGCCGTTTGAAACCTTTCCGCCCTTCGGCCCATCCAAGGCGGTGCACGCGGACGTGCTGGTGCCTGGAGCGGGAGAGGCGGGATGAGAGGGTTGGGGGTGGCGGTCGGCGTCCTGTTGTTGGCGGCCCAGGGCGTTTCGGGGCAGCCTGCGCGGTGCGACGGTGTACGCGAACGATCCCGCGCGGACGGCCACGGCGACCCGCTCGCCGGCGGACGTGCACATCGACGGCCTCGCCGACGACGCGGTGTGGAGGATCGCGGCCCCGATCCGCGACTTCCGGCAATACGATCCCGAGCCGGACGCGGCGCCCACGCTCGCCACGGAGGTCCGGGTGGCCTACGACGACGACGACCTGTACGTCTTCGTGCGAGCGCTGGATCCCCACCCCGACAGCATCATGCGGGCGCTGAGCCGCAGGGACGTGCGCGGCCCCTCCGACCAGATCGGCATCTACGTCGATTCCTACCACGACCAACGGACGGGCTTCGCGTTCTACGTGAACCCGGACGGCGTGAAGCGCGACTTCGCGGTGAGCGACGACTCCAACGAGGACTCGTCCTGGAACGGCGTGTGGGACGTGGCCACGCGGGTGGACGCGCAAGGGTGGACGGCAGAGTTCCGCATCCCGCTCTCGCAGCTCCGCTACGCCGACTCGGAGACGCACACGTGGGGCTTCGGCGTGCGCCGCACCGTGGAGCGCTTCCCCGAGTCCGTGGCGTGGCCGGCCTACAGCCGCACCACGCCGGGGCTCATGTCGCAGATGGGCACGCTGGACGGCCTCGAGGGTCTCGGCTCCGCCGATCGCGTCGAGATGACGCCCTACGCGGTGGCCAAGAACCTGACCCGTCCGGACGGCAGCGGCTTCGACCACCCCGGCGAGATGACGATGGGCGCCGACCTGAAGATCGGGATCACGCCCAACGTGACGCTGAACGCCACCGTGAACCCCGACTTCGGCCAGGTGGAGGCCGACCCCGCCGTGCTGAACCTCGGCGCCTTCGAGACCTTCTTCCCGGAGCGCCGCCCCTTCTTCGTGGAGGGTACCGGGCTCTACACCTTCTCGCTCAACTGCTACATCGTGGTCGACTGCAGCACGAACGAGGGGCTCTTCTACTCGCGCCGCATCGGCCGGGCCCCATCGCTCGCGGACGAGTACGGTGACGCCAGGACACCGACCTCGACGCCGATCCGTGCGGCCGCCAAGCTCACGGGGCGCAGCGCCGGAGGACTCTCCTACGGCGTGCTGGACGCGTTCACCGGAGAGGTCGCAGGGTACCGAAGAGCGGACGGTCGAGCCGCGCACAAACTACGCGGTGCTGCGCGTCCAGCAGGATCTGCGCGGAGGGAACGCGGGCGTCGGAGCGATCTTCACGGCGGTGAACCGCGACCTCGACCCCTGGTCCGCGTCCTGGCTGCACCGGAGCGCCTACGTGGGCGGGGCCAGCTTCCGGAACCGCTTCGGTGGCAGGAACTACGAGGTCGAGGGCTCGTTCGCGGCGTCACGCGTGGCGGGCTCCCCGGAGGTGCTCACGCGCACGCAGCGCAGCTCGGTGCACTACTACCAGCAGCCCGGCGACGGCCCGGCCGTGGATTCGACGGCCACCTCGCTCGGGGGATACGCCGCCCAGATCAAGGTCGGGAAGCACGGCGGCGGCATCACCCGCTTCGAGTCGAGCCTGGTCCGCCAGTCCGCGGGCTTCGAGGTGAACGACCTCGGCTACCTGCGGCGAGCGGACATCACCGACTGGAGCACGTGGGCCGCCCTCTCCTTCCAGTCGCCCACGAAGGTGTACCGGTGGGCGCAGGTGAACGGGAACATGTGGCACCACTGGAACACGTCGGGGGACCACATCGAGACCGGCGTGAACTTCAACGGGCACATGGGCCTGCCCAACAACTGGAACGTGCACCTGGGGGGAACGCTCAACCACCTGGGCCGCGCCCTGTGCGACCGGTGCACCCGTGGGGGGCCGCTGCTGCGCCGCGACGTGGGATTCTACCCGTGGGGCGGTATCAACGGGGACAGCCGACGCGCCGTGGTGCCCGGCATCTGGGTCAACGCGGGCTTCTGGGACGGCGGCCGGAGCTCCAACAGCTCGCTGAGCCCGAACCTGAACTTCCGCGTGTCCACGCGCCTCAGCGCGCAACTCGGCGCCAACGTCTATCGCGCGAGCGACAACACGCAGTGGTTCGGCAACTTCACCGACGCGGGGCTGACGCACTACACCTTCGCGCACCTCGACCAGCGCACCGTGTCGATGAGCCTGCGCGTCAACTACACGCTCACCCCCGACCTGTCGTTCGAGTTCTACGGCGAGCCCTTCACCAGCTCCGGGAACTACTCGGACGTGCGCGAGGTGGGCGCCGACCCGGAGGCCGCGCGCTACGACGATCGCTTCGCCCCCTTCTCGGCGCCCGACGACGCGACCACGTCGTTCTCCTACAGCCAGCTCCGCACGAACGCGGTGGTGCGGTGGGAGTACCGGCCGGGCTCTACGCTCTTCCTGGTGTGGGCGCACGGACGCCAGGAGTACGACGAGGACATCGCTCGCCGCTCCTGGCGCACCGACTTCCGCGACCTCCTCGACCGCCACCCCGACAACACCTTCCTGCTCAAGGTGGCGTACTGGTTCAACCGGTAGGCTTGGGCTGCGACTCGGATCCGTCCGAGGCCTTCGCGCTCAGCCTCGCCGACGCGCCGCGCAGCACCGACTGGATGTCGATGCCCACGGCCGAGGAGATCGCCTCCACGGTACCGAGAGCGCCGTGCACCCGCTGGTTGACCGCGTTGCTCACACCCGAGCCGCTGCCCCCGTCGATCACGACCACGCGATCGATGTCCACCCCCTCGACCGCCGCCACCGAGGTGGCCAGCAGCTCGGGCAGCTTCTCCGCGAGCAGGACCGCGAACGCCTGATCGCCGCCGGCCTGCACCTGCTCGTAGAGCATCTGCAGGACCTGCGCGCTCGCGCGTCCCCTCTCGAGGATCGGCGCGGCCTCGCCTTCGGCGCGGGCCTTGGCGGCCGAGCGCTCGGCGTTGGCGGGCTCCACCACGTCGGCCTGCAGCCGCAGCTTCTCGCGCTCCACGCGGCGGGTCTCCAGCGCCTTCTGCGCCTCGACCTCGGATTCCTGGGCCTTCACCTGGGCGGTGCGCTCCACGATCTGCGCCTCGCGGTCCAGCTCGGCCTTGCGCACGCGCAGCTGGTTCTGCGCCTCGGCGATCCGCACGGCCGCCTCGGCCTCCTTGATCTCGGAGAGCTGCCGGGCCGCCGCCTGCCGCTGCCGGGTCTCCGCCGTGGCGTCGGCCTCGGCGATCTCCGCGTCGCGGACGGCCTCCGCGGCGCGCTTGCGCCCGATCGCCTCCAGGTAGCCGCGCTCGTCGCTCACGTTCTGGATCTTGAGGACGTCCAGGTGGAAGCCGAGCGCCGCCAGGTCCTCCCCGGCATCTTCGGCGAGGGCCCGGGCGAAGCCCAGACGATCCTCGTTCACCTCCTCGGGGGTCAGCGTCGCCAGCACGCCGCGCAGGTTCCCCATGAGGGTGTCCTTCGCGAGCGCCCAGATCTCCTGCTCGGTCTTCCCGAGGAGCCGTTCGACGGCGTTGTTGAAGATCGTCTCCGGCTGCGAGGCGATCTTCACCGCGGCGATGGCCTCGATGTTGAGGGGGATGTTGCCCTTGGAGAAGGCGTTGGCCACGGAGATCTCGACGGGGAACGTCTCCAACGAGATGTGCTGGACGCTCTCGACGATCGGGACGCGTAGCGTTCGCCCGCCGATGACCGAGCGGTAACCCACCGTCTCGCCGGAGATGAGCTTCCGCTCGCGACCCGTCAGCACCGCGGCTCGGTTGGGCGGTACGATCACAATGAGCGCGCGGAGCGTGGTGACGGCGACGACCACCACCACGAGAATGGCGACGGCCAGCGCGAATCCGCCGTTGATCAGTTCAGGATTCATGGGACCCTCCAGGTCCACTGCAGAGGAACCAACCCTCTCGTATTCCGTTTCCCGTCACGCGTCCAGCAGCTCCTGCGGCGCGGGCGCGACGAGCGCGACTCCTCGTTCCATCTCCACCACCACCACGGATCGCCACGTCGCAGGATCGCCCTGATCGAGCGCCGAGGCGTGCGGCAGAGCCCGCAGCTCCACCGTGTGCCCGAGCATCTCGACGACGATCTTCCCCCCCGCCTCCGTGACCGGGAGCGTCACCCGCGCGGCGTGGCCGACGAAGGTGTCATCGCCCGCGACGGCCCCCGACTCCGACCGCTTCACCCACCCGAACGCCGTGTTGATGATCGTGCCCGAGATCACGCCGCCGACCAAGGCGAACCCCGCCGTGGTGAGGGAGGAGGCGACCGGGAGGACCCACGTCAGCAGCGAGCCGACGGCGCCGAAGCCGAACAGCGCGTAGATCACGGTCCGCACCGAGAAGATCTTCGCGGCGACCGCCGAGCCGTGCGCGTGAGCGCCCACATCGGCGTGCCCGGCGTGCGCGAGGTCGACGCTTCCGGACGCTCCGTCCAGGTCGAGGTGGCCGACGTCGGCGTCGAGCTGGACGTCCGCGTCGAAGGACACGTCGGTGTCGAGGGAGACGTCGGTGGACAGGTCCACGTCGCCGTGACCCCCGAAGAGATCTCCGAGGAGGGAGAGTCCCAGGAACCCGCCACCCAGGACGAGCGAGAATACGTAGAAGGTGACCATCTGATCGATAGCTACGGGTCTCGCGGGAGGGGTCTTCACGGCCAAGATCGGTCCCCGGAGGCTCCGGCGACAGCCTTTGCCCGTGCCTCCGGCGCGCAAGCTACGCCCGACCGGCGCGGCACTCTCGGCCGCGTGCCGGTCGGCCTTGACCTAAAATTCTTAGGCCATTAACGTTGCTCTAAGACTCTTAGGCCAAGGACCGACCATGCCGGAAGACGCCCTCAACGTCCTCAAGGGAACGCTGGAGTTCCTCGCCCTGCGCACGCTCGCCGGCGGCGAGGAGATGCACGGCTTCCAGATCCTGGAGTGGATGCACCGCGCCACGCGCGACGACCTCCAGGTCGAGGAGGGCGCCCTCTATCCCGCCCTGCATCGCATGGAGAAGCGCGGATGGCTGTCGGCGCGCTGGGACACCTCGGAGCGGGGACGGCGGGCGAAGTACTATCGCCTCACGCAGTCCGGGCAGGCGGCACTCAGCGTGGAGGAGGCGCGGTGGGCGCGCTACGTGACGGCGGTCGAGCGGATCGCGCGGCCGCAGGAGGCGTGACGTGAATCCGCTGCAGGGCAAGCGCCTGGACGACGAGATCCGTCACCACATCGAGGAGCGCGCGGAGCGCCTCGTCGCATCGGGGATGGACCCCGAGGAAGCGCGCCGGGAGGCCGAGCACGCCTTCGGCGACGTCGACGCCGTGCGCGCCGAGCTCGAGGAGATCGACGAGCCGACGCGCGGCCGGCTCGGGCTCGTGGCGGACCGCCTGCGCCACGACCTCGCGTTCACGCTGCGGCAGTTCCGGCGGGCGCCGGGCTTCGCGGCCGTGGCCATCCTCACGCTGGCGCTCGGCATCGGGGCGGCCACGGCAATCTTCGGTCTC
This sequence comes from uncultured Gemmatimonadales bacterium, assembly GCA_963823035.1. Taxonomy (GTDB): domain Bacteria; phylum Gemmatimonadota; class Gemmatimonadetes; order Longimicrobiales; family Gaopeijiaceae; genus SZUA-318. Next base: position 39,979 of record CAWGKG010000008.1, on the reverse strand, counting down.
GTGAAGGGCGTGGTGCTCGACCCGCTCCCCTATCCGCGGGCGGGCCACATCGTGGTGCTCAACGAGGAGACCCCCGACGGCGGGCGCATGTCCGTGGCCGAGCCCAACTTCGAGGACTTCCGCGCGCGGATCCGGTCGCTCGAGCTTCTCACCGCGGTCAGCAGGTCGGACCTGACGCTCGTCGAGGACGGACGTCCCACGAACGTGGTCGCCGGGGTCGTGACCGGGAGCTTCTTCCCGCTCTTCGGGGGCACGCCCTCGCTCGGGCGCGCCTTCGACGACGACGAGTCCGCGCGCGTCGTGCGGAGGCTGGTGGTGGTGAGCCACGCCTTCTGGCGCGAGCACCTCTCGGCCGATCCCGACGTGCTGGGTCGCAACCTGGTGCTCGACGACGCCCCGTACGAGATCGTGGGCGTGGCGCCCAAGGGGTGGTCGCCCCTCCTGCGGGACGCGGACCTCTGGCTCCCGATCACCTTCACCAACCCCGACCGGACGGACCACAACCTGGACGTGGTCGGTCGCGTGATCGATGGCGTCACGGTCGAGAGCGCGGAGGCGGACGCTCGCGCCGTGGCGGCGGAGGTCGGCCGTGAGAACCCCCTCACGAACGGGGGATGGGGCGTCCAACTCCGCCCTCTCCGCACCGCGATCCTCGGGCCGGCCCGCATCCAGGCCGGATACGTGCTGCTGGGCGCGGTCGGACTCCTCCTCCTCCTCGCCTGCGCGAGCGTCTCCAACCTCCTCCTCGCCCGCGCCGGCGGGCGCGGGCGCGAGATGGACCTGCGGGTCGCACTGGGCGCCGGCCGGGCTCGCCTGGTGCAGCAGCTCATCACGGAGAGCCTCGTGCTGGCCGGTCTCGGCGCGATCGCCGGAATCCTCCTCGCGCACGTCTTCCTCCCCGTGCTGCAGCACGTCAGTCCCGCGGATACACCGCGCATCGACGAGGCGTCGATCGACGCGGTCGTGGCCGCCTTCGCGGTGGCCACGGCCATGGCGACCGGCCTCATCTTCGGGCTGGCGCCGGTGCTGCACGTGCTCGGCCGACCGAGCGGCGACTCCGCGCGCGGCGCCGGACACGTGGCGGGAGGCCGCAGCGACCGGCTGCGCTCGGCCCTGGTCGCGGCCCAGGTTGCGGTCTCGCTCTGCCTCCTCTTCGGGACGGCGGCGCTGGGGGAGAGCTTCCTGCGCCTCCATCGCGTCGACTCGGGGATGGACGTGGACCACACGCTCGTGGTACCGCTGATGCTTTCCGGCGACCGATACACCTCGTCCGAGCGTGCCGTCGTGCTGAACGGCATCCAGGAGCGGCTGGCCGCGGTGCCGGGTGTCGAGGCGGCCGGCAGCTCGAACATCCGTCCGTTCAGCGGCGCCAACTCGGTGATCAACCTGAACGTCCAGGGGCGCGCGATCACCGCGGAGACCGCGCCGTGGACGCGCTGGCGGGCGGTGTCGTCGACGTGGTTCGACGCGGCCGACGTGAGGTTGCTCGAGGGCCGCCTCCTGGAGCCGGCCGACGACGGCGAGAGCGCCGAGTCGGTGGTGGTCGTGACGCGCACCCTCGCCCGCCAGCTTTTCGGAGACGCGGCGTCGGCCATCGGCCGGAGTGTGGCGTTCGGGTGGGACGGCACCAACTGGCGACGCATCGTGGGGGTCGTCTCCGACGTGGAGGACCTGGAGTTGGCCACCACGCCCCCGGCCACGCTCTTCTTCCCGTCCGGGGGAATGCTACCCTGGGCGGTGTTCCTCGTCCGCTTCCACGCGGAAGCCCCGCTCGCGTCCGCGAACGAGATCCGCAACGCCGTATGGGGCGCCGACCCGGCGCTCCCGGTGCCCTCCGTCCGACGCCTGGCCGACGGGGTGAGAGCCTCGGTCGCGAGCGACCGCTTCGACCTCCTGGTCATGGGCGCGCTCGGGGCGGTGGCCCTGATCCTCTCGGTCATGGCGATCTACGGGCTGATCCTCTTCGCGGTCCGGCAGCGCACCCGGGAGATCGGCCTGCGCCTCGCGCTCGGCGCCCGCTCGACGGAGGTCGTCGGTCTGCTGGTGCGGCGAGGCGCGGCCATCACGGCCCTCGGCGTCGTGGCCGGGGCGCTCGTCTCGCTCTGGCTGTCGCGCTACCTGGACGACCTGCTCTTCGGGGCGGTCGGCTCACGCGTACCGATGCTGCTCGCGGCGGCCCTCACGGTGGCGGCGACCGCGGCGGTCGCGACGTGGGTGCCGGCGCGCCGCGCCACGCGGGTCGACCCGCGCGAGGCCCTCGGCGCGGAATGAGCCTCATGAGGCCGGCCTAGGCCGGGGGTCGCTCCCGGAAGAGCGCGCCGGTCGTGTCCGGGTGAGCGCGCGCGGCCCGTGCCCGTGCGCTGTCGGCGGCCGCGCGTTGAGCCCGCACACGGAGGCTGTCGGCCTCGGCGCGCCGTGCGGCCTTCAGCGAATCGGCGGTGGCCTTCACCGCAGCGATCGAGTCGAGGATCGCGAGCCGCTCCGTCACCGGCACGACCCGGTTCGCGATGCGGATGTCGGGTTCGCTGGAGAAGCCGCCCTCCGGTTCGAGCGCCGCCTCGGTGTAGTGGCTCCCCGGATTCCACAGGATCCACTCGTCCACCCCGGCGTCGTAGGCGGCCTGGATCTGGGCGCGCACCTCGGGCGCGTCGTACCTCGGCTTGCCCAGGCTGAAGTCCTGCAGCCACGGGCGCGTCGCCCCGGCTCCCTCGACCTCGTCGGAGCGGCGCAGCGCGTCGGCGATGGCGTGGCGGACGATCTCGTAGGGATAGGCGTTCGGCTTCTGGAAGCCGAAGCTGCCCTCCCAGTAGTGGCTCGGGTAGACCATCGGCAGGGCGACGTCGACGGCGCCGATGAAGGACTCCCACACCTGTCCGATGCCCACGTCCCGGGAGGCCGAGGTCGTGACGCCGAACACGTCGGCCGTGACGCGCACCCCGAGCGGGCCGAGCTGATCGCGGGCGTACGTCAGGAACGCGCGGATGGCGTCGGGCTTGCTGGTCTCACCGGCGCCCGGGTAGGACACCAGCTCCTTCTCCGCGGCCGGGATGTCCGGGAAGCGCACGTAGTCCCATTGGACCTCGGGGAAGCCCATGCCGACGACCTCACGCGCGAGCGCGACGTGGTAGTCCCAGACGCGATGGTCGTACGGGTTCAGCCAGACGATGCCCTTGCCGTCCTTGAAGGCGCCACCGTTCACGTTCTGGATCGCCATCTCGGGATGGGCCGCCGTGAGCAGCGGGTCCTTCACGATCACGATGCGAGCGATCGGATAGATGCCCTCGTCGTGCAGCCGCCGCAGGAGCCCCGGCAGATCCGAGATGCGTCGCTCCTCCGTCGCGCCGATCTCCCGCGCCATGGGGACTTCCGTGCGATGGCTGACGTAGCCGCTCGCATCCTTGATGTCGATGACGAAGGTGTTGATCTCGGTGCGGCGGGCGAGCCCCACCAGATCCTCGATGCGCCGCCGCGAGCCCGCGGCCCAGGCGTTGAGGTAGATCCCCCGGATGTGCTCCGGACGCTCGAAGTGTGGAGGCTCCAGCGAGTCCGCGGACTCGGTGGCGGCGTTCGCGGAAGCGACCTCGGCGGCTTCGGGCCGCGTGGGCGGAGTCGTGTCCTCCGCCGCCACCACCTCGTGCGCCGCGTCCGCCGGCTCGACGTCGGCGGCCGTCGGGATCTCCGGGAGTGTCGCCGCATCGGCGGTATCGAGCGGGCTCTTGCCGTCCGCTGCCCCGCGGGCGAAGGCCGACGGGCCGGCTTCGCACGCTCCGAGCACCAGGAGGAGCGCCAGGCTGGCGGCAGGTCCGATGCGTCGGGTCACGGGGTAGCGGGCCTTCCGGCCGTGGGGTCGTTCGGGCGGACGTCTCGCGCTTCGGTCATGGGCCGGGCTTCCGGGCGTGCGGCAGGAGTTGGTTCAACAGGATCGCGGAACGCTCCGCGGCACCGAGGTGGTGCTGAATGTACCCGAAGTTGCGCTCGCCGGCGCGGCGGCGTTCCTCGTCGTCGGAGAGCCAACGCGTCAGCGCCTCGGCCAGCGCGCCGGGCGCACCGACCTCGCTCGCCCCACCTACCTGCAAGAAGCTCGCCCGCCGCTCGAGCGTTGTCGTGCCTGGGCCCGAAGGCCACGGGGAGGGACGCCGCTGCCGGCTCCAGCACCGAATGCAGCCCCGCGTCGTGGAAGCCGCCACCCACATAGGCCACGTCTCCCACCGTGTAGAGCTGCGCCAGGACGCCGACCCGGTCCACGACCACGGCGTCCGCGCCCCGCACGTCGCCGCGCTTCTCCACCTGGGAGAGCGTGGCGACGCGCCAGCCGTCTCCCTCCAGGACTCCGACCAGGTCGCGCACGTGACGCTCGGTGGGCTCGTGGGGCGCGAGCACCGCACGGGCCTCGGGGACCCGGCCACGCACGGCCACCATCGCCGGGAGCAACACGGCGTCGTCGGCCGGCCAGGTCGAGCCGGCCACCAGGGTCGGACGGCGGTCCGCGTGGAACGGCGCGAGCCAGGGGGATGCGGGGTCGGCGGCGCGCGCGCGCTGCGCGGCCGAATCGATCCCGGGGTCGCCGGTGACGTGCACCGCGTCGCGCGCCACGCCCAGGGCACGGAAGCCTTCGGCGTCCGCTTCGTCGATCGCCCCCACGAGCGCCATCCTGCCCCACATGCTGCGCAGAAGCGCGCGCGCAGGCCAGCGGCCGCGCCCGGACCCCGGCGGGACCGTCCCGCCCACCAGCGCCACCGGCACCTTCCGGCGCCGCGCCTCGTCGACGAGCACCGGCCACGCCTCCGTCTTCGTGAAGACGACGATGTCCGGCCTCGCGGCGTCGAGCACGCGCGCCATCTCCCCGGGAAGATCCCACGGGAGATAGCCGGCCACATCCGCCGGCATCCTGCGCGCGAGCTCCACGGCCGACGGAGAGAAGTGCGTATAGATCACCTGCAGCTCGGGGCGCAGCGCCCGCCAAGCCTCGAGCACGGCGCGCGCCTGGAGCCCCTCACCCACCGAGGGGGCGTGCATCCACGCGCCCGGGCGCCCCTCCTCGCGCGACACCGAGCCCCAGCCGGCCAGGCGGGCGGCAGTCGCTCGCCGGCCGACGATGCCCCTCGCGAGCTTCGAATCGCCTCGACCCAGCATGGGAGCGACGCCCCGGAGAATCCGCTGCGCCGCGCGATAGGGGAGAAAGGCGGGATTCATGGGGCGGACGATATAGATTCAGGCCATGACGTTCCAGATCACCGTGCGCTACGGCGTGCGCTATCACCGTTACCACACCTTCACGGTCGACGCGGCGGACATCCGGGAAGCCCTCGAGAAGGCGGCGCGGGACACGCCCGACGAGGTCGTCGCCGAGGCCGACCTCGTCGAGGTGCGCGTGGCCGTCGACCCCGACGATCGCGCCTATCTCGGGGAAGGCTGACCCCCGCGGAGCGCTTCCGGAGGCCGAAGAAGCCGCCCCGCTCGCCCGTAGTGCGTACGAACCTGCCCGCGGAGCAGGACACCGCGATCGAAAGCCGTTCCCCCACGTCGGAGGACCTCATTCATGGCCCCCATCATCCTCGCCGTCTTCGCCATCATCCTGGGCGCGGTGATCCGCTCCGTCGGACCCTCCATCGGCAAGTCGGCCGGTGCCGCCCGCCTGGCCGGATACGGATTCATGATCGCCGGCCTCCTGATCGCGGCCTCGAACACGGTCGCTGTGATCTCGGTCGGCGAGGTCGGCATCCAGCACTTCCTGGGGAGCATCTCCACCGCCGCCCTCGAGCCGGGCGTCCACGTGATCAACCCACTCGCCAGCATCGAGAAGATGTCGATCCGCGAGCAGAGCTTCCCGCCGGACGGCAGCATCGAGAAGATCGACGCCCAGACCAGCGAGCAGCTCAACGTGGCGCTCGAGGTGTCGATCCTGTACCGGCTCGACCCGGCGCACGCGCCCGACCTGTATCGGCGCATCGGCTCCGAGAGTCAGATCAAGTCGCGCATCGTGCTGAACGCGGTGCGCAACGGCGTGCGTGACGCCGTGGCCACCAAGTCGATCAACGACATCTTCTCCCCGAACCGGCGCGAGATCGCGCAGGACATGAAGACCGCGATCCAGGCCAAGGCGGGCGACCGCATCGAGGTGCTCGAGGTCTTCGTGCGCGACGTGCAGGCGCCGCCGATGGTGCGCGAGGCCATCGAGGAGAAGCAGCAGCGGGAGCAGAACGTGGCCGCCGAGCGCTTCCAGACCGAGATCATCCAGGAGAAGGCACGTCAGCAGATCGAGCAGGCGAAGGGGATCGCGGAGGCCCAGCACATCATCTCCGAGGGGCTCACGAACGAGTACCTGACGTTCTACTACATCGAGCAGCTCGCGAAGCTGCCGGCCGGCTCGGTGGTGTACGTCCCGACCGAGGGTGGCGTGCCGCTCATGCGGCAGATCAACGTGGGTAGCAACCGCTGAGCCGTCGATCGGGGTCTATCCGGTCATGACCTCGTCTCCGACCACGGCCACCCCGATCGCCACCCGGCCTCGCGTCGGCGCGGCGAACACCGACATGCCGCGCCAGAAGCTCTTCGCGAAGGTGGCGGCGGCGGTCGCCGTGCTCGTGGCGGCCACCGTCGCCCTGCAGGCTCGGGGGCTCGCCCCGCCCATGAAGACCGTGGGCGCCGGCACGTGAAGACGACCACCCCGGCGAAGAGCCGGCGGCGCACCCGCGTGATCCGTGGCACCGTGGTCGTCGTGGGCCTGGCCCTCGTGGCCGGGTGCTGGGCATGCTCGCCGGTCTACGTGATGAAGGCCGGGCTGGCCGAGGCGAGGATCCTGCGCGCGCGTCGGCCGATCACCGAGGTGATGACGGACTCCGCGACGGACGCGGACACCCGCGGCAAGCTCGCCTTCATCTGGGAGGCCCGCACGTTCGCGGCGGACGAGCTCGGCATCGACGTCGGCGACGCGTACACCCAGTTCACGCAGCTCCGGAGCGACACGCTCGCGATGGTGCTCTCGGCGGCCGAGAAGGACCGGCTCGTGCCGAAGACGTGGTGGTTCCCGATCGTGGGCGCCGTCCCCTACAAGGGGTACTTCGACGAGGGCGACGCGCGCGAGGCACAGGAAGAGCTCGACGGGAAGGGATACGACACGTACCTGCGCCCCACGGCGGCGTTCAGCACGCTGGGGTGGTTCAACGATCCGGTGCTGTCGTCCATGCTGCACACCGACGACGTCGAGGTGGTGGAGACCGTGCTGCACGAGCTGTCCCACCGACACCTCTTCGTGCCCGGCCGCGTGGGCTTCAACGAGAGCTACGCCACCTTCGTCGGCCGCGTCGGCGCGATCCGCTTCTTCTGCACGCGGCAGGGAGGCGGACCGGACACGGTGAAGTGCCGGCGCGCCGAGGCGCGCTGGCGGGACTTCCAGAGGTTCAGCGTCTTCGTGGACGCGCTGGTGGCGGACCTCGAGGCGGTGTACGGCCGCACGGACCTCACGCGCGAGCAGAAGATCGCGCAGCGCGAGGAGGTCTTCGCGGCGGCCCTGCGCCGCTTCGACGCGGACGTGGCACCGACCTTCGAGAGCGTGGGCTTCGGCGGCTTCCGCAACGTGCCGCTGAACAACGCGACGCTGCTCGCGCGCATCCGCTACTACCACAGGCTCCCCGACTTCGAGGGGCTGCTGGAGGCGGACGGCGGGGACCTGAAGAAGGTGCTGGCCGACCTGAAGGCCGGCGTGGGCCAGGTGGAGGATCCGTTCGAGCATGCTTCCGAAGGGGGAGACGGGAGGATGACGCGAGGGAGGTGGTGGGTGGTGCTGGCGGGCGTCGTGGGGACGACCGCCTGGGGCGGAAGCCGGGTCGCGGCGCAGACGACGTCCTACGAGGTGAACCTCCTCGACCGCGACGACGATCGCTTCAAGGTCGTGGTGGCGCTGGAGAGGCTCGACGCCGCCGACTCGATCTTCCAGTTCGCGGCGACCGCGCCGGGCACCTACCAGATCATGGACATCGGCCGCTACGTGGAGCGCTTCGGAGCGTTCGACGCCGACGGCCGCGAAGTGCCGACCGCCCGCGTGTCGACGAACCAGTGGCGACTCGCGGATCCGGCGCGCGTGCGGACGATCCGCTACGCCATCGCCGAGACGTGGGACACGCCGGTGGAGGAGCACGTCCCGTACCTGATGTGCGGCACGTCGATCGAAGCCGACAACGTGCTGGTGAGCCCGCACGCCGTGTTCGGGTATCCCGCGCGCCGGCAGGGGCTGCCCGTGCGGGTGCGCTTCCAGCGACCGGAGGCGTGGAAGGTCGGGTCGGCCCTGGTGCCGGACGCGGACGGATGGTACCACGCGGACGACTACGACCAGCTCGTCGACTCGCCCTTCCTCATGGGCAGCACGCTCACGGAGGCGACCCTCTCGGTGGGCGACGTCCCCGTGGAGGTCTGGGTCTACTCGAAGACCGGGAAGATCCGGGCGAAGCAGCTCCTGAGCAGCATGGGCGACATGCTCACCTCGGCCGGGGCGTTCCTGCACGGACTGCCGGTGGACCGCTACGCCTTCCTCTGGCATTTCGAGGACACGAGCATGGGCGCGTGGGAGCACAGCTACAGCTCGGAGTACGTGCTCGCGGAGCCGGCGGTGTGGACGCCCGCGGTGGGCCGGAACCTGACCGACATCGCCGCGCACGAGTTCTTCCACGTGATGACGCCGCTGAACATCCACAGCGAGATCATCGCCCACTTCGACTTCGAGCACCCCACGCCGTCGCAGCACCTCTGGCTCTACGAGGGCGTGACCGAGTGGGCCTCGGACGCGATGCAGCTGCGCTCGGACCTGGTCCAGCTTCCCGTGTACCTCGACAAGCAGATCGAGAAGATCGTCACCGACCGGAGGTACTTCGACCCGAGCTACTCGCTGCGGAAGCTGGCGCTCACCTCGTACACGGACGCCGGCCAGCGGCAGTACGGCAACATCTACATGCGCGGCGCGCTGGTCGCCGGGCTGCTGGACATCCGCCTCCTCGAGCTGTCGGGCGGAAAGCGCGGCCTGCGCGAGCTGGTGCTGGAGCTGGCCGATCGCTACGGGAAGGACCGCCCGTTCCCCGAGGATCGCTTCTTCGACGTGGTCACGGAGATGACGTTCCCGCGAGATCGGTGACTTCTTCGATCGGTACGTGAAGGCCGCCGAGCCGCTGCCGATCGCCGAGTACTACGCCAAGCTCGGCATCCGCTTCGTGGACGGCGACCATCCGCGCTTCGAGATGATGCCGGACGCCACCCCGTCGCAGGTGGCGCTTCGCGAGGCGTGGCTGCGGGGGCGCCCAGCGGCGTAGGGACCGGGCGACGAGCCCCGTCGCACTTGGGCTCGGCCTCGCGCCCGTTTAGTTTGCGGCTTCCCTTGCGAAGACCCGGAGACCGCAGGTCCGTATCAGCATGTCGACCGAAGAGAGAGACCCCTACAGCCCTTCGCAGGTCGAGGAGAAGTGGCAGCGCCGCTGGGACGAGCGCGGCACGAACACCTTCTCGCGCGACGGGCTGACCACGGCCGAAAAGCCGTTCTACAACCTGATGATGTTCCCCTACCCCTCCGCGGAGGGGCTCCACGTGGGCAACATCTACGCGTTCACCGGCGCCGACGTCCATGGGCGTTATCAGCGCCTGCGCGGGCGGACGGTCTTCGAGCCGATCGGCTTCGACGCCTTCGGGATCCACTCGGAGAACTTCGCGCTCAAGCGCGGGATCCATCCGATGGACCTGATCCCGTCGAACGTCGCCAACTTCACGCGCCAGCTCCGCCGTACCGGCGGGATGTTCGACTGGAACCACGCGGTCAACACGACGGACCCGGCGTACTACAGGTGGACGCAGTGGATCTTCCTGCAGCTCTTCAAGGCCGGGCTGGCCGAGCGCAAGGAAGCTCCGGTCAACTGGTGTCCGTCGTGCATGACCGTGCTGGCCAACGAGCAGGTCATCGGCGGCGCCTGCGAGCGCTGCGGCACGCCGGTCGAGCAGCGCCGGATCGCGCAGTGGTTCTTCAAGATCACGAAGTACGCCGAGCGCCTGCTCCGCAACCTGCGCACGCTGGACTGGTCGGACTCGACCCGCGCGGCCCAGACGAACTGGATCGGGCGCAGTGAAGGCGCGCGCCTGCGCTTCCCCGTCCTCGACGCCGCGAGCGACACGACGGGCCGGGAGATCGAGGTGTTCACCACCCGGCCCGACACCGTGTTCGGCGCCACCTACATGGTGCTGGCGCCCGAGCATCCCCTGGTCGACGCCTTGACCGACGACGAGCACCGCGACGCGGTGCGCTCGTACCGCGAGGAAGCGACGCACAAGGACATGGTGGCGCGCCAGAAGGTCGACAAGACGAAGACGGGCGTGTTCACCGGCGGCCACTGCCGCAATCCGGCGACCGGCGCGGCCATTCCGGTGTGGATCGCGGACTACGTGCTGATGGAATACGGCACCGGCGCGATCATGGCCGTTCCCGGCCACGACGAGCGTGACTTCGAGTTCGCGACGCAGCTGGGCCTGCCGATCGTGCGGGTGGTGGCCGGCCCGGACGCCGACGCGGACACGCCGCTCGCCGAGGCGTACGTCGGACCGGGTACGCTGGTGAACTCCGGGGAGTTCGACGGGACGGACGTCTCGGAGTCCGTGCGCGTCGTGACCGCATGGGCCGCGCAGGACGGCTGGGGCGAGCTCGACGTCAACTTCCGACTGCGCGACTGGTGCATCTCGCGGCAGCGCTACTGGGGCCCCCCGATTCCCATCGTCCACTGCGGAAGCTGCGGACCGGTGGCGGTTCCGGAGAGCGAGCTGCCGGTCGTGCTGCCCCGCGTCGAGGACTTCAAGCCGGACGACACCGGCGTGAGCCCCCTCGCGCGCGTCGAGGCGTGGTACCGGACCACCTGCCCGGAGTGCGGTGGCGAGGCGCGGCGCGAGACGGACGTGTCGGACACCTTCCTGGACTCGGGCTGGTACTTCCTGCGCTACCCGTCGACGGATTTCGACGACAAGCCGTTCGACCCGGCGATGACGAAGCACTGGCTGCCGGTGGATGCGTACATCGGCGGCAACGAGCACGCGGTGCTGCACCTGCTCTATTCGCGCTTCCTGACCATGGTGCTCCACGACCTGGGGCACCTCGACTTCGAGGAGCCGTTCACGGTCTTCCGCGCGCACGGGCTGATCATCGCCGAGGGCGCGAAGATGTCGAAGAGCAAGGGGAACGTGATCGTGCCGGACCCGATCATCGAGGAGTACGGCGCGGACACCTTCCGCACGTACCTGATGTTCCTGGGTCCGTTCGAGAGCGGCGGCGACTACCGCCAGGAGGGCATCCAGGGGCCGTTCGGGTTCCTGCATCGACTGTGGGACACGGTCCTGTCCGCGGGCGAGGGCGAGCCGGACGCGGCGGTGGAGTGTAAGCTGCACCAGACGATCAAGCAGGTCACGCACCAGCTCCCGGAGCTGCAGTACAACACCGCGATCGCGGCGATGATGGAGTACCTGAACGCGGTGCGGTCGGGCGGTCGCGCGGCCGTGCGCGCGGAGGTCGAGCCCCTGGTGGTGCTCGTGGCGCCCTTCGCGCCGCACATGGCCGAGGAGCTGTGGGAGCGTCTGGGCCACGAGCACGGCATCTTCGAAGGGTCGAACTGGCCCGCCTGGGACGAGGCCAAGACCATCGAGGATACGGTGAACGTGGCCGTGCAGGTGAACGGTAGGCTGCGCGGGACCATCGCGGTGGCGAGAGGATCGGAGCAGGCGGACGTGGTCGGCGCAGCCCGGGCCGAGGAGAACGTGGCGCGCCACCTGAGTGGCGCCACGGAACGGAAGGTCGTGTTCGTGAAGGATCGTCTCGTCAACTTCGTGGTGTCATGAACTCCATCGAGCGCCTGGCCATCGACGCGGTTCGTGTCCTTTCCATGGACGCGGTGCAGCAGGCCAACTCCGGACACCCCGGCACGCCGATGGCGCTCGCGCCCATCGGGTACGTGCTCTTCCACCGGCACCTGCGCCACAACCCGAGGAACCCGGGGTGGCCGGATCGCGACCGCTTCGTGCTGTCGGCCGGACACGCCTCCATGCTGCTCTACTCCATCCTCCACCTGAGCGGGTACGACGTCAGCGAGGAGGACCTCCGGCAGTTCCGGCAGTGGGGCTCCGCCACGCCCGGGCCACCCCGAGTACGGGCACACGCCCGGCGTGGAGTGCACCACGGGGCCGCTCGGCCAGGGCGTGGCGATGTCCGTCGGGATGGCGCTCACCGAGCGGTGGCTCGCGGAGCGCTACAACCGGTCCGGGCACGACGATCGTGGACCACATGACGTTCGCCGTCTGCTCGGACGGCGACCTCATGGAGGGGATCAGCCACGAGGCGGCCGAGCTGGCCGGCCACCTCGGCCTCGGCAAGCTCACCTGGATCTGGGACGACAACCACATCACGATCGAGGGCGATACGGCGCTCGCCCGCTCGGCGGACCAGGCGCTCCGCTTCCAGGCGTACGGTTGGCACGTGATCCATGTGCACGACGGCAACGACCTCGAGGCGATGGACCTCGCGCTCGAGGAGGCGAAGCGCGAGACCGAGCGGCCGAGCCTCATCGTGCTACGCACCGAGATCGCGTACGGCAGCCCGAACAAGGTGGGAACGGCGGGCGCGCACGGCTCGCCCCTCGGCCGTGAGGAGATCGAGGCGACCAAGAAGAACCTGGGGTACCCTTCGCTCGACCCCTTCTGGGTGGACGAAGGCGCCAGAGAGCACTGGCGCGCATGCGTGCGAAAGGGCGAGCGCCTGCAGGAGGCGTGGAACGCGCGCTACCAGGTCTACCGCGCGGAGCACCCGGACGCCGCGGAGGAGTTCGAGCGCGCCAACACCGGACAGCTGCCCACGGACTGGGCCGCCGACGTCCCGGACCTCACCCACCCGGAGAAGGCCGACGCGACCCGCAACTGGTCGGGCAAGGTGCTCCAGGGACTGGCCAAGCGCGTGCCGAACCTGGTGGGGGGCTCGGCCGACCTCGAGCCGTCGAACAAGACCGGCATCAAGGGCGCCGGAGACCTGGAGGCCGCGACCCCCGGTGGGCGTGTGATGCACTTCGGCATACGCGAGCACGCCATGGGCGCCGTGATGAACGGCATGGCCCTGCACGGTGGCGTGCGTCCGTTCGGTGGCACCTTCCTCATCTTCTCCGACTACATGCGTCCGGCCATCCGCCTGGCGGCTTTGATGCGGCAGCGGGTGACCTACGTCTTCACACACGACTCCATCGGCCTTGGCGAAGACGGACCCACCCACCAGCCCATCGAGCAGCTGGCGGCGCTGCGCGCCGTGCCGGGCCTGTGCGACATCCGCCCGGGCGACGCGGCCGAGACGGCGGTGGCCTGGCAGGTCGCGCTCGAGCGCGAGGGCGGACCGACCTTCCTTGCCCTCTCCCGGCAATCCGTTCCCGTTCTCGATCGGGAGGTGTTGGCCTCGGCCGACGATCTGCGCCGCGGAGGCTACGTCCTCGCCGAGGCGAGCGGTGACGCCCCGCGTGCGATCCTCATCGCGTCCGGCACCGAGCTGTCACTCGCGCTCGAAGCGCGCGAGACCCTCGAGGCGGGTGGCGTGCCGACGCGCGTGGTGAGCCTGCCGAGCTGGCGCCTGTTCGCAGAGCAGAGCGTGGCGTATCGCCACCGCGTGCTTCCTCCGGCCGTTACGGCGCGCGTATCCGTGGAAGCCTCTTCGACCTTCGGATGGGAGCGTTGGATCGGCTCGCAGGGGCGCGCGATCGGACTCGATCGCTTCGGTGCCTCGGCGCCGGCCGAGGTGCTCTACGCGAAGTTCGGCATCACGACCGACGCGGTCGTGGAAGCGGTGCGCGCGCTGCTCGACTGAGCGCGACCGCGGGCCCGAGGTCCGCGACCTGCGTTTGCGGCACGCCCGTTGCAGGAGGGAGTGCGCCGCATGGAGGAGCGACGCGCCGAGGAAGACGCGCCCGTGGACGTTCGGCTCAGGCCGCGCGCCTGCGCAGCGCCAGCGGGAGTGGCGGCACGCGGGTCACCCGCTGCTGCCGCCGCCGACGGCGCACGACCGGACGATCGTATCGCGTCTCCGCCCGACAGCCGGCGTGGCGCGCCCATGCCTTCCACGAAGCGCCGTGTCCGTAGTTCCCGTCGAACAGGTAATCCGCAATATGCGCCATCTCGTGCAACAGCGTGTCCATGCGCTCGGCGCCGTTGCCCTCGAGCATGAGATCGACGTTCAACGCGAGCTCGAGCACGTAACGCCCGCGGCGGCGGTCCTGCCCGGGGATCATGTGCCCGAGGGAGGCGCTCATGCGGTTGCTCAGGCGGACCGGCACGTCGTCGGGAAGGAGACCGTCGAAGCGGGTCTTGTTGAGATAGCGGTACAGCGAGCGCAGGTACGCACGCTGCTCCGCGGTCGCGCAGCAATGCGTCGGCTCCTCGTCACCCCCGCAGCGCGCGCCGCGACGCATGCGTTGCGCGTGCGACTTGCGTACGGCCTCGAGAACGGGCGTGAGGCCAGGCCAGTTCGCCACACGCTCCGATGCTTCGCGCACGGCTTCGGTGCGCCACCCGCGACCACGTACGATGGTCGCGAGCGCATCGAGAATCGAAGCCGGCGCACGACGATACGCCACGTGCAGGTTGAGCACCGTGGCGCCCTGCGTCAGCGACCAGATGGTGCTTCGATTGGCCCTGAAGTTGATGCGCTTGAGCCGTCGAGCTCCCCGGCTCTTGAGCTCGCGGAGCGTGTCTTCGCTGGTACGGGCACGCATGGGATTCCTCGGTCGTGCGGACGTCACCGCTGAGGCGACGAACAATCATGACGAAACGGATTCGCTCGCGACACCCCTCCCGCTCGACCCTCCCGAAACCGGGTCGCGCGACGTCCGACGCCCACAGCATCTGGTGCCCCTGCGAAGAGGTCACCACGACATCTCGTAGGTTCACCGTGCGCGCCTATTGCGCACGCGCGGAGAATTGCACTACATAGAAGTCGTTCGCGAACACGTTGAGGTCGTACCCTGCTTCCGGAGGCAACCCGTGGCGACCAAGAAGAGCACGAAGAAGACCGCAGCCAAGAAGCCGGCCAAGAAAAAGGCCGCCAAGAAGGCCGCGAAGAAGCCCGCAGCGAAGAAGGCAGCCAAGCGGCCCGCCACCAAGAAGGCGGCTGGCGCGAAGAAGCGGCCCGCCAAGAAGGCCGCGAAGAAGGCCGCGAAGAAGCGGGCCAAGAAGGCTCCCGTGAAGAAGACGGCCAAGAAGCCGGCCAAGAAGAAAGCCGCGAAGAAGCCGGCCAAGAAGGCCGCGAAGAAGGCAGCCAAGAAGCCGGCCAAGAAGGCCGCGAAGAAGGCAGCCAAGAAGGCCGCGAAGAAGCCCGCCAAGAAGGCGGCGAAGAAGGCAGCCAAGAAGAAGTAGGGACGGCCGGACCGACGAGGTCCCGCGGCGCCGGCGTCCCGAGAGGATGCCGGCGCCTTCCCTTTCCGGCCCCTGCGTTCCTCAAACGCCTCGATCGTCCTTCAGGTACCGGATCACCGCCTCGTACTCCTCGCGCAGCTCCACCATCGCGACGCGAGCCCCCTCCGTTTCTCCGCTCCCGCCACGGTCTTCCATGAGCTGCAGCAGCTCCGCGAGATGCTTCGCGCGGATGTTGCCCGAGGCCGATTTCAACGAGTGGGCCGCGCGCCGCACCGCCTCGGCCTCACCCCCCTCCACGGCTCCCTCCAACCCGCGGAACAGCTGCGGGGCCTCGCTCAGGTAGACGTCCAGCGTCACGTCGACCACCTCTTCGACGCCGGCCTCCCGCATCACGGCGCGAAAGCCATCGAGGTCCACCGGAACCCGACCGGTGTCTTCCCGATCCTGACCCATGCGTGATCTCTCCTCACTTCGTGAAGTCTCCCGGAGGCCGGTGTCGCCCACCCACCGCTCCACCACGTCGTAGAGCTCGTTCGGCTTGAACGGTTTCGCGAGAAAGTCGTCCATGCCGGCGGCGCTGCACCGCTCTCGCTCCTCGGCGAAAGCGTGCGCCGTCAACGCGATGATCGGCAGGGACGCGCCGCAGCGCGCCCGGATGCGTCGCGACGCCTCGAGCCCGTCCATCTCGGGCATCTGGATGTCCATGAGCACGAGATCGAAGCCGCCTTCAGCGGCGGCGCGAACCGCCTCCACTCCGTCGTGCACCGCCACCACCTCGTGGCCCCGCCTGTGGAGGAGGCCCTCGGCGACCTGCCGGTTCACCGCGTTGTCTTCCGCGAGCAAGATGCGGGCCTTCGTCGCCGCGCGGCCGATGCTCTCCCGTGTCACCAGCCTGCGCTCCGTGCCTGGTGCGGCCCGTGGATCGAGCATCGCCTCCAGTGCCCGGTACAGCTCCGCGCGGGACACCGGCTTCGCGAGATAGCCGGCGATGCCGGCCGCCCTCGCCCGGTCCGCGCCGCGCGACGGAACCGCCGAGGTGACCATCAGGATGGGCGGGGCCTTCTCCTCACGCTCGGCGTCGCGGAGGCGGCGAGCGAGCGTGAAGCCGTCCTGCTCGGGCATCATGTGATCGAGGATCACCGCATCGAACGGATGCCGCCCCTCGAACGCCGCACGCAGCGCGGTGAGCCCGTCGATCGCGCTCTCGGCCTCGACGACATCTCCGCCGAACGGGGTCAGCGCCTCCCGCACGATGCGCCGGGCGGTCGCGTTGTCGTCCACGACCAGGAAGCGCCTCCCGGCGAATTCGACCGGGTGCGGCTCCCGTGTGTCGTGGGTGCGCTCGACCACGCCCGCCGGCAGCTCGAGCACGAAGTGGAAGTCGCTGCCCCGCCCCGGCGCGCTGTCCAGCTCGATCCGGCCACCCATCAGTCCGACGAGCCGGCGCGAGATGCTCAACCCCAGCCCGGTGCCACCGTGCGTACGCGCGGTCGACGAATCCGCCTGCTCGAACTCCCGGAAGATCAGCTCCTGCTTCTCGGACGGGATCCCTACGCCGGTGTCGGAGACGCTGAAGTGGACCCGGTGGCGACCCTCGGTCTCGCCGAGCCCGCGCAGAGCCAGCACGACCTCACCACGGTCCGTGAACTTGACGGCGTTGCCGACCAGGTTGAAGAGGACCTGGCGAATACGATGCGGATCTCCGCGGACCGCGTCGGGCACGGTCCGGTCGATGTCGATGACGATCTCGTCGCGGCGATCGGACGCCGCAACCGTGAACATGCGCGCCACGTCCGCGACGAGGTCGTGCAGCGCGAAGTCCACGATCTCCAGGTCGAGCTGACCGGCCTCGATCTTCGAGACGTCCAGGATGTCGTTGAGGATACGGAGCAGGCCTCGGCCGGAGTCCCGGATCACCTGAGCCGCCTGGAGCTGCTCGCGCGACAACTCCGAATCCAGGAGGATCTCGATCATGCCGAGGATACCGTTCAACGGCGTGCGGATCTCGTGGCTCATGCTCGCCAGGAAGGAGCTCTTGGCGCGCGCCGCCTCCTCGGCGTGGATGCGCGCCATCATCTGGTCCTCGCGCGCGTCCACCTGTTCGGTGACGTCCTCGCCCACCAGGATCACGGTGCCCTCGACGCTGCCGTGGCCGAGCGTGCCCGAGAAGCGCATCCACCGCGCCGCTCCGTCACCTCGGCGCACGGGAAGGTCGGCCGTGGTCCTCCGACCCTCGCGCACCATCTCCAGGAAGGTGACGAGGGGCGCGCGATCGCGCTCGTCCGTGACCAACTCCACGAACGGTTTGTGGCGCACCGCGTCCCTGGAATGGGCCATCACGCGCTCGAAGGCCGGGTTCGCGCGAATCACCCGCCCGTCCGCGTCGAGCACCACGATCGAGGTGGGCGCCGAAGCGAGGAGGGCGTTCAGGATGTCGCGGCGGCGACCGGTCTCCTCCTCCGCCACGCGCAGGCGCGCGCCGCTCCTGAGCTGTTCGGCCAGGATCAGATGGGCGCGCCGGTGCACCATCGCCATGAAGGGGGTGAACACGACCACCAGAAGCAGCATGAAGACGCGGTCGCGGTCCAGCTCGCCGACGAAGAGCGCCGCCGTGAGCGGCGCGACCAGCAGGGCCGTGAACCCGATGAACGAAGCGGGATCGGCCACCAGCGTGGAGGTGGCGGCCGCGATCAGTCCCGCATAGACCAGCAGGAGAAAGGCCAGGTGTATGGACGAAGCCCCTGCCAGCACGAGCGCCCACGCTCCCCAGAGCAGGACGGCCAGCCACACGTCCCGTCGCAGGAGCGCGATGATGTGGGCGGGGTCGTCCGAGCGGACGCGAGGCGGTGCTCCGATTGATGGCGCGGGCGGCGGTCGTCCCCAGAACGCAGAGCATCCACGCCGCGGCCAGCCAGGGCGACGTGGAGCGCCAGAAGACGAACACCGCGAGCGCGGCCAGGGTGACCTGCGCGAGGTCGGCCGCCGCGCGGCCCCCGAGGAGGTGCCTGGCGAGCCCCTCGCGCACCTCCTCGTCCAGGCGCTCCGGCTCGTACCTCCACCTGATCCTCCAGGAGGAGGGAGGCGGCCAGGTCCTCCTCGGCGTCTCGCGTATGTGGCACGGGTCGCTCGGACATCGAATGCGGGGCGGCGGATTCCTGCGCACGGAGCGCCGTAAAGGTACGGCCCGGAAGGCGCGAAGCGAGTGCCGCACCCTCCGGGCCGTCGAGTCCGCCGCCGTCAGAAGGCCGTGACGACCCCCGCCGTCAGGCGTGTGCGGTCGGCGTGCAGGTCCTCAGCGATGCTCGTCGTCGTCGTCACCCCGACGCATCGACCGGGCTTCGGGGCCGGCACCCCCGGCGCCGGGCGCCGCGGCGACGTACACGGACGCGGCCCCGTGCTCGTAGACCAGCGCACCACCGAGGCCACCGACCCGGACCGCGAGCCCGAGCACGACCACGCCGCCCAGAACCGAGGCCCAGCGTGCCGCCTGGCCGACCTTCCCGCGGAGGAGCCCCGCGAGGATCACCCCGAAGAGGATGACGGACCCGAGCAGCAGTCCTTCGGCGGCTTCCTCGTGCCCTTGGATCAAGCCTTCGGACACCACGCGCTCGACGACATCCTCCTGGCTCTGACCGGTCTCGATCGCGAGCCAGGCGGAGCCCACGAGCAGGAGCGCCATCGCGGCCAGGCCCAACCAGGCCCCGCGCCCCGCACCGGGCCGCCGGGAGGCGTACAGCGCGAGCCCGGCAACGAAGGGAAAGAGAACCGCCAGAACGAGCGGGAAGTGGACGACGGCGGGATGAAGGGGGTTCGGCATGAAGCCTCCTGTTGAGGGACCCCCC
This sequence comes from uncultured Gemmatimonadales bacterium, assembly GCA_963823035.1. GTDB lineage: Bacteria > Gemmatimonadota > Gemmatimonadetes > Longimicrobiales > Gaopeijiaceae > SZUA-318. The sequence goes on along the minus strand of CAWGKG010000008.1, from coordinate 20,741 downwards.
CAACCTCGGCGATCTTAGGGTCACCCTCCATCCGACAGATGCTCCACACGTCACGCCAGGGCCCTCACGCGCATCCGGCAAATGACGGAGATGGCATGAGAGAAGCCCAACAGCGACGCGCCTCCCCGCCTCCACCTGGTGCTGGCCGGCATCTTCTCCCTGATCGTGGTCGCAGCCGCGGCCGACCTCCTGATGGACCGGCCGGACACGCTGTGGAGCGTGCACGTGCTGGCCGAGATCACGCTGGTCCTGCTGAGCATGGGCGCCGCTTCGTACCTCGCCTGGGGGTGGTACCGCACCCTCCGCGACGTCCGCAGCCTCGAGGTGGAGGTCGCCGAGCGCCGGGCCGAGCGCGACGCGTGGAAGGCCCGCGCCGGGCGCGTGCTCGACGGCCTGTCCTCGGCGATGTCGGACCAGTTCGAGCGCTGGAAACTGACCGCCGCCGAGCGGGAGACGGCCCTGATGCTGCTGAAGGGCTACAGCCACAAGCGGATCGGCAAGCTCACCGGGCGCAGCGAGCGCACCGTGCGCCAGCACGCCGTGGCCGTCTACCGGAAGTCCGGGCTGGCGGGCCGTTCGGAGCTGTCGGCCTTCTTCCTCGAGGACCTCCTCCTCCCGCCCGCAGCGCCCCTTCCCGAGCGCGCGGACTGACGCGTCTTCGCAGCCGTCTCGCCGTCGCGGAAGTCTCCCTATTGCCTCGACGGGATCAGGGACGCCTCTTGGCCTGCACAACGTACCACCCGTCCTGAGAGGGATTCATGGCAGACAGAGCTCGTCGCACGCGCGTGCCCACCGCGCTCCTCCTCGCCGTAGTCCTGGCCGGAGGCGTCGGGGCGTGGACGCCCGCCCTATCCCAGACCGCGGCTCCGACGATGGTCGGCGGCCCCGGCTCCGCCAACTACCGGCTCGCCGCTCGATTCGCGCCGTACAGGATCCGCGACCTCGTGAAGAGCACGTCGGTGTCTCCGCGGTGGATCGATCACGGCGATCGCTTCTGGTACGAGTGGGAGACCCCGCAGGGGACCCACTACTACCTCGTCGACCCCGCCCGCGGCACCAAGCGGGAGATCTTCGACAACGACCGCATCGCGGCCGAGCTCACCCGCCTGACGCTCGATCCGTGGGACGGGCAGCACCTGCCCATCCGGAACATCCGCTTCATCGACGACCACACCATCCAGTTCGACGTGCAGTCGTCGCAGGACGAGGAGGTCGAGAAGGACTCGACGCAGGTCCGCCAGGACACGCTGCAGCAGGATCGCCGGAACCGGCAGGACGTCACCAGCCGCCGGACGAAGAAGAAGATGCTGCACTTCGAGTACGACGTGAACACACGCACGGTGCGCATGCTCGACGACTACGAGGCCCCGGACAACCACCCGAGCTGGGCGAGCGTGTCGCCCGACACCACCTGGGTGGTGTTCAGCCGTGGCTTCAACCTCTGGGCCATGAGCTGGGAGGAGTACCAGAAGATCCTGGACGCTCGGCGCGGAAAGACCGGTGAGGCGGCGGACAGCGCCGACGAGAAGGTCGAGGTGGAAGAGGTCCAGCTCACCACGGACGGTGAGAAGGACTACTCCTACGGATCGCAGGGACGCGGCGAGAACGACGACGAGACCGAGAAGGAGTTCAAGAAGCGCCAGCGGGCCGGCATCTCGTGGTCGCACGACTCGCAGGTATTTCGCGCTCACGCGGCAGGACCGTCGGAAGGTCGGCGACCTCTGGGTCCTCCACACGGTCGGCAACAAGCGCCCGCAGCTCGAGACGTACAAGTACGACATGCCCGGCGAGAAGGACGTCACGCAGACCGAGCTGCTGGTGTTCGACATGCAGGGCCGGGAGATGAAGAAGATCGACGACGACCCATGGAAGGATCAGACCATGGGCGTCTACAGCGATCCGAGCGGACCGCGTCGTGGCTTCGGGCCCAACGCGAACTCCGACGACGTGCCGATCACGAAGTGGCTCTCACCCACCTCGGACGAGCTGTACTTCTTCCGCGCCAGCCGCGACCTGCACCGCATCGACGTCATGGTGGCGAACCCCACCACGGGCGCCGTGCACGCGGTGATCGAAGAGCGGATGAACACCTACCAGGAGCAGCAGCCGCCGTGGCGGCTCGCCAACGGCGACCTGGTCTGGTGGTCGGAGCGGGACGGATGGGCGCATCTCTACCGGATCGCTCCGGACGGAACCGTGCGCGCGCGCCTGACGCAGGGGCCGTGGCACGTGGACGGCATCGAGGGCGTGGACGAGACGCGCGGCGTCGTGCTCTTCTCCGCCAACGACCGCGAGGAGGGCGAAGATCCCTACTACCGGCACGTGTATCGCGTCGGGCTGGACGGCTCGGGGCTGTCGATGCTCACGCCCGGGGACTTCGATCACCAGGCGCAGGCGTCGGAGTCCGCGCACTACGTGGTCGACAACTACTCGCGGGTGAACACCACGCCGGCCTCGGCGCTCTACGACGCCGCGGGACGGAAGGTCATGGACCTCGAGGAGGCGGACCTCTCCCTGCTCATGGACGCGGGCTTCGCCTTCCCCGAGCCGTACACGGTGAAGGCGGCCGACGGAGTCACGGACCTCTACGGCGTCATGTACAAGCCGTACGACTTCGATCCCGCGAAGAAGTACCCCATCGTGGAGTATGTCTATCCGGGCCCGCAGACCGAGTCGGTGGCCAAGGCGTTCTCGCTCGCGCCCTTCGAGCAGGGCTTGGCGCAGTTCGGCTTCATCGTGGTCACGGTGGGCAACCGCGGCGGCCATCCCGACCGCTCCAAGTGGTACCACAACTTCGGGTACGGGAACCTCCGCGACTACGGCCTGGCCGACAAGAAGGCGGCGGCCGAGGAGCTCGCCGACCGCTACGACTTCATCGACGTCGAGCGCGTGGGCATCTACGGGCACTCGGGCGGCGGCTTCATGTCGACGGCGGCCATGCTGGTCTATCCGGACTTCTTCAAGGTGGCCGTGTCCTCGTCGGGCAACCACACCAACGACGTGTACAACCGGTGGTGGTCCGAGACGCACCACGGCGTGAAGGAGGTGGTGGGCGACACCGGGACCGTGACCTTCGAGTACAAGATCGCGACCAACCCCGAGCTGGCCGCGAACCTGAAGGGACACCTCATGCTCACCACGGGAACGGCCGACAACAACGTGCATCCGGCGAACACGTACCGCATGGCCGACGCGCTCATCAAGGCGAACAAGCGCTTCGACTTCTTCATCTTCCCGGACGCGCGCCACGGCTACGGGAGCATGAGCGACTACTGGTTCTGGCTGCGCGCCGAGTACTTCGTGAAGCACCTGCTCGGTGACGACACCGAGTGGAACGCCGACATCACCCAGCTCCAGGTGGAGCACCCGAAGACGCGCTGACGGGCGGGCCACGCGGCACCCGTCCTCCTAGAAGCTCTGCGTACCTCTGCGGCCTCCGTGGTTGAACTGCTTTTCACCACGGAGGCCGCAGAGGTACGCAGAGGGGACACTCAGGAGATGATTCTTCCACGCTGAGGCAGCACGATCGCCGGCAATCCGAGCCGCTCCACCGCCTCGTTGAAGCGGGCCAACTCGTCCTGCAGGATGCCGAGGTACCGTCCGCGCACCGCCCCCCAGCTCCGGTTCAGGTCTCCCAGCCGCTCGTACGCACCCGGGTTGGGCCTCCCCTCCGGTCCGCCCGCGATGTAGCCGTCCACGCCGGTCACGTAGTTGTAGAGCTCGATGAACTGGTTGTCGAGCTTCGGCGGGAAGCGGATCGGATCCTGCCCCGACTGGTTCTTCGTCTGCTGCATCTCCTCGTGGACCTCGGTGGCCTTCGTCTGCAGCGTGTCGGCCAGGGGCTCGAGCGTGGCGGCCTGCCCCGCGGCCTCCGCGCGGTCCACCACCTGCTCCACCTGCTCGCGAATCGCACGCAGGTTCTCGATCGCGTGCGTGACCGCGCTGATCGAATCGCGCACCTCGAGGCCGACCTGGAACTGCTCCTCGTAGTCGGCCTGCGTGACCTCGGTCAGGCGGGGGTCGCCGAGCACGCGGAACGACTGCGCCTGCGGCGCGCCCCCGCCCACGCTCATGCGCACCGTGTACGTCCCCGGAGGCGCCTTCACGCCGCCCGTGTAGCCCCACACCACGGCGTCGGGCGGAAGCTCCGGGCCGGGGTAGAGCAGGTCCCAGACGATGCGATGCATCCCCGGCTTCTTGTCGATGCGCGAGCCGTGTCCGTCCGCGGCGGCGGCCGAGTCGCTCGAGAAGAGATGCGCGACGCGGCCGGACCCATCCACGACCTCGACGCGCACCTCACCCTCGGGCTCGCTCTTCAGCCAGTAGTGCAGCGTGGCACCCTGCGGCGGGGCTTCCGGTCCCAACTCGCTCAGCCCTCCGTCGATCCCCCCCGCGTTGACCCGGATCGCGTCGCGCGGCGCGAGCAGGCGAGCGTCCGCCGACACCACCTGCGCGCTCAGCGCCCGCAGCGGGGTGACGTCGTCGAGGATCCAGAAGGAGCGGCCCTGCGTCGAGAGGATCAGGTCGTCGTGCGCGACCTTGATCCCGGTGACCGGGCTGACGGGCAGGTCGCGCTGGATCGACTGCCAGTGCGCGCCGCCGTCGAAGGACGCGAAGATCCCGTATTCCGTGCCGGCGTAGAGCAGCCCCTCGCGCTCCGGGTCCTCGCGCACCGTGCGCACCGGGTAGTCCGCAGGGATGCCGTTCGTGCCGTCCGTGAGCAGCCGCCACGAGCGGCCCCAGTCGTCCGTGCGGAAGACGTACGGACGGAAGTCGTCGAGGCGGTACGCGTGGACCGCCAGGTACGCGCGCCCCGGAGCGTGCGGCGACAGCTCGATCTCGTCGACCGTGCCGAGCTTCGGCATCCCCGGCGGCGTGATCTCCTGCCAGGTGGCACCGTCGTCGCGCGTCAGGTGGACGCGGCCGTCGTCCGTGCCCGCCCAGATCTCGCGCGGATCGGTCGGTGACTCGGCGAGCGAGAACACCACCTCGAAGATCTCGACGCCCGTGACGTCCGCGTTGATCGGCCCACCCGACTTGCCCTGGTACACGCGGGTCGTTCGTGGTCAGGTCCGGGCTGATCGTCTCCCACGTCACGCCCTCGTCCCGCGATCGGTTCACGTGCTGCGACCCGTGGTAGACCGTGTGGGGGTCGTGCATCGACACCAGGATCGGGGACACCCACTGGAAGCGGTGCTTCAGGTCCTTGGCCTCCGACCCGAGTTGGAGCTGCGGGTAGAGGTTCATGTTGCGGACCTGGTCCTTCTCATGGTCGTAGCGGTCGATGACGCCGCCGTAGCAACCCGCGTACGTGACCTCCGGATGGTCCGGGTGCAGCGCGACCGGCCCGGTCTCGCAGCCACCCACGTTCATCCAGTGCTGCTTCGGGTAGAGGGTGTTGCTCGACATCCACGCCGGGACCGAGACGGTCGTGTTGTCCTGCTGTGCCCCGTACAGCCGGTACGGGAAGGCGTTGTCGACCACCACGTCGTAGAGCTCGGCCGTCGGCTGGTTGTAGTAGCTCGACCACGTCGCGCCGCCGTTGACGGTGACCTGCGCGCCCCCGTCGTCCGCGATGATCATGCGGTCCGGGTCGGCCGGGTGGATCCACAGGTCGTGCGTGTCGCCGTGCGGCACCTCGATCGGGTCGAACGTCTTCCCGCCGTCCACGGAGCGGTACACGCTCGTGTTGAGCGCGTAGACGGTGTTCGGGTCCTGCGGGTCGGCCTGCACGTGCGTGTAGTACCAGGCGCGCTGGCGCAGCTTGTTCTCGCTGTTCGTGCGCGTCCAGGTGGCGCCGCGGTCGTCGGAGCGGTAGACGCCGCCCTCCGGCTCCGCCTCGAGGATCGCCCAGACCCGGTCGGGATCAGCCGGGGAGACGGTCACGCCGACCTTGCCCACCACACCCTCGGGCAGGCCCCCGCCCAGCTTCGTCCACGTGTCGCCGCCGTCGGTCGACTTGTAGACGCCGCCCTCCCGGCCTCCGGAGAGGATCGCCCACGGCTTCCGCTCCCCGCGCCACATCCCGGCGTACAGCTCCCGTGGGTTCCTCGGGTTCATGGCGAGCGCGGACGCGCCGGTCGAGTCGTTGACCGCGAGCACGTGCTCCCACGTCGCGCCGCCATCCTTCGAGCGGAAGATCCCGCGCTCCGGGTTCTTCCCGAAGGCGTGCCCCAGCGCCGCGACGTAGACCAGGTCCGCGTTCCTCGGGTGCACGACGATGCGGCTGACCTGCCCCGCCTCGGGGAGGCCGATGAACGACCACGAGCGCCCCCCGTCCATCGACTTCCACAGGCCACGACCCGCCGAGGTGTTGCCGCGGATGTCGGCCGAGCCCATGCCCACGTAGATCACGTTCGGATCGGCGTCGGCCACGGTGACGGCGCCGATCGACCCGCCGAACCAACCGTCGGAGATGTTGCGCCAGCTTCCACCGTCGTCCGTGCTCAGCCAGACGCCGCCGCCCGTCGAGCCCATCAGCCACCGGTCCGCGTCGTCGACGAAGCCCGTCACGGCCGAAGAGCGCCCGCCACGGTAGGGCCCGACCATGCGGTAGTGGAGGCCCGCGAAGGCCAACGTGTCGAACGGGACCTGTGCCGAGACGGGTGGTGCCGCGACGGCGGCCAGTGTGAGCAGCGCGAGGGTCGGAAGCAGCGGTGGGCGACGCATGGACGGGATCCCCCCTGGGATGGGCACGGAACGGGAGGGGGAGGCTAGGGGCGCGCGGGCGCGGGCGTCAATGGTTGTGGGGGCGGGGAGCGACCGGTAGCCTTCGAGGCGTGAGCGACGCCACCCACGGTTCTCCGAAAGGCCGCGAGTTCTGGGCTCTCAGCCTCTCCGCGCTCGGCGTGGTGTACGGCGATATCGGCACGAGCCCCATCTACGCGATCCGCGAGTCGTTCCACACCTCGCACGGCATCGCCGCGACGCAGGCGAACACGTACGGCATCCTGTCGCTCATCTTCTGGTCGCTCGTCGTCGTGATCGTCCTGAAGTACCTGGCGCTGGTCATGCGCGCGGACAACCGGGGGGAGGGCGGGATCATCGCGCTGACCGCCCTGGTGATGCCGCGCCAGCGCTCGATGCGGGGGCGCACCCCGCAGCACGCACTGGTGCTCGTGGGGCTGTTCGGCGCCGCCCTCCTGTACGGGGACAGCATGATCACCCCCGCCATCTCCGTGCTGAGCGCCGTAGAGGGGCTGGAGGTAGCGGTACCCAGCCTGACGCCCTGGGTGCTGCCCCTCACCGTCGCGATCCTGGTGGGACTCTTCGCCTTCCAGCGCCGTGGGACCGGCGGGGTGGGCGCGGTGTTCGGCCCCATCACGCTGGTCTGGTTCGGGACGATCGCCCTGCTCGGCGTCGTGCAGATCGTGCAACACCCCGCCGTGCTCGCTTCGGTCAACCCGTGGCACGCCGTGCGCTTCTTCCAGGAGAACGGCTCACGCGGCATCCTCGTGCTCGGCTCCGTCTTCCTCGTCGTGACGGGCGGCGAGGCGCTCTACGCGGACATGGGGCACTTCGGGAAGAGCCCGATACGCTTCACCTTCATGGTGCTGGTGCTCCCTGCCCTCGTCCTCAACTACTTCGGCCAGGGGGCGCTCATCATCGCCTCACCCGACGTGGTGGAGCACCCCTTCTTCAGCATGGCGCCCGATTGGGCCGCGATCCCGCTGGTCGCGCTCGCCACCGCCGCGACGGTGATCGCGTCCCAGGCCGTGATCTCCGGCGCCTTCTCCCTCACGCGCCAGGCGGTGCAGCTCGGCTACCTCCCCAGGCTGCGCCATCGACCACACCTCGGCGCGCCACATCGGGCAGATCTACATGCCCGCCGTGAACTGGGCGCTGATGCTGGCGTGCATCGCGCTCGTGCTCGGCTTCCGCACCTCGGGCAACCTCGCCGCCGCGTACGGCGTGGCCGTCACCACCGACATGGTCTTCACGACCATCCTCTTCTCGGTGGTGGCCTATCTGCGCTTCCGGTGGAAGCTCCACTGGGTGGTCCTCCTCGCGGTGGCGCTCCTGTCCGTGGACCTGTCCTTCTGGGGCGCGAACCTCCCCAAGATCCCGCACGGTGGCTGGTTCCCCCTGCTCGTGGCCGGGACGGTCTTCACGCTCATGACGACGTGGAAGCGCGGTCGCGCGATCCTCGCGGAGAAGTTCGAGGTGGGACCGATGTCGGTGGAGGACTTCCTGCAGTCCATCGAGCGCACCCGCCGCCGCGCGTGCCCGGCACCGCCGTCTTCATGACGTCGAACGCTCACGGCGTACCCGCCGTCGATGCTGCACAACCTCAAGCACAACAAGGTGCTGCACGAGCGGGTGCTGATCCTCACCATCGAGATACAGGACGTGCCCGTGACGCCGGAGCCCGAGCGCCTGACCGTGCGGGACCTCGGGATGGGCGTGCACCGCGTGGTCGCCCGCTTCGGCTTCACGGAGACGCCCGACGTGCCGGAGATCCTCGGGCAGGTGCAGATCCCCGGATATCGGTACGGGAAGATGGTCGACAGCTTCTTCCTCGGGGAGGTGTCGGTCATCGTCTCGGAGCATCCGGACATGGCCCACTGGCGTGCCGTGCTCTTCGAGCGCATGACGCGCAACGCCCTGCGGGCTTCGGCCTACTTCAACATCCCGCCGAACCGCGTGGTGGGGCTCGGGGCCCAGATCGAGATCTGACCCCCCGCTACTCGTCGTCCTCCTGGGAACTCCCCTTCTCGCGGAAGCCGATCCGGTAGTACGGATTCACCACGCTGGTCGCCACGTTCTTGAGGTGGGCGCTGACACGCTTCAGGAAGCGGAGGTGGAGTGCGACCGTCACCGCGTGCCCCGAGCGGCCGGTGAGGACCTTCGACTCGCGCAGGAGGAGGATGTCCTTCTCGACCATGGCCGAGATCTTGGCGTGCTCCTCGATGATGCGGCGGGCGCGGGCCTCGTCCGTCTTGCGCAGCGTGGGCACGATGTCGACCAGCACCTCGCCGACCGCCTTCTCGATGTCCCGCACATCCTGGTCCAGCTCCAGCCCGTCGAAGGGCTCGGGGAGGCCCACCGCCAGCTCCAGGATGTTCTTCGTGTAGTCGCCGATCCGCTCGATGTCGATCACGATCGACGTCAGCACCAGCCCCATGTTGATGTCGGGTTTCGACGACACCGACATGTGCGTGACGATCTTGCGGCGCACGCTGCGCTCGTAGCGGTTGATCTCGCGGTCACGCTCGTACAGGTCGTCGACGAGGGTCCCCTTCTCGTGCAGCGCGCGGATCGAGTCCCTGTACATCCCCTCGCACGTCTGAAGCATGAGCATCGCTTCGTCGAATGCCTCCTCGCACAGCCCCCCACCCTTGAACAGCGTGAGTATGTCCTTCCACATGGCGGTTTCGCTCCTTCGGCGTTTTCGACTAGCGAGTCAATACGTAGGCGATGGGAATGATGTGCAGCGCGAGGTACACCGCGATCACCAGCGCCGAGTTCCCCTTCGACTTGCCCGCGATGGCACCGGCCTGCCTGGCGAGCCAGATGGGAATCGCCTTGAGCGGATAGTAGATCGCGATTCCCATGACGTTGAACGAAAGGTGCGCCAGGGCGACCGTCACCGCTGCGGCGTTTCCCGTGGAGAACGACGCGAGAATGGCGGTCACGGTCGTGCCGACGTTGGCTCCGAGCGTATACGGGTAGATCTGCCGCAGGCTGAGGACGCCCGTCCCGGCGAGCGGAACGACGAGGGACGTGGTGGCCGAGCTGCTCTGCACGGTGGCCGTGGTCACCAGGCCGAGCGAGAAGCTCGCCGCGTCGTTGCGGAACAGCACCCGGCTGAACAGACCCTCCAGTCGCTCGAGCACCGCGCCCCGCATGACCCGCATCATCTGCGACAGCGCGAGGAAGAGGATGGCGAGCGCGATCAGCAGGAGGGGGATCTCGTGCGTGACCACGCCCGTCACCAGGTTGGCCAACGGCTCCACGGCGAGCTTCAGAGGGCTCGCCAGGTGCATGCCGCCCACGCCCTCGAACGCGTGCTCCAGGTATTCCGCGGTGTGCTGCACCGGGTGGAACACCACCTCGAGCGGCAGGAGCGTGGCGGCGGCCAGGACGTTGAAGAAGTCGTGGACCGTGGAGGCCGCGAAGGCTCGCTCGAACTCGTGGGAGCGCGTGACGTGCCCCATCGAGACGATCGTGTTCGTCATCGTGGTGCCGATGTTGGCGCCCATGATGATCGGAATGGCCACCTCGATGGTGAGGGCCCCCGACGCGACCAGGCCGACCACGATCGTGGTGGTGGTCGACGAGCTCTGGATCAGGCTGGTGGCGAGAAAGCCGATGATGAGCCCCGCGAGCGGGTCCGACGCCGTGGATACGAGCTGCTCGGCGAAGCCGCGGCCGGCCATCTTGAAGGCCGCGCTCATCAGGTCGATGGAGAAGAAGAAGAGGTAGAGCAGCAGGAGGAAGTACACTGCCTTGACGACGCCCGGCAGCACCTTCCGATCTCGCTCCCTCCCAAGCTTCTCGATGCCTTGGGACACGGTCCGGGTCCTGTGGAGGGGTCTCCGATTCGAGCCGCCGCAAGTTACCACTTCGTGACCGTTTCGGTACCGTTGACAAATCCGGTCGCAGGGCTGTCGCGCGAGCACCGCGCGCCGACGCCGATGCACCCGCTAGATTCGGCGGCATGAACGAGTTCGTGAGCACACGCGGCGGGAGCGTGGTGTCGTTCGCCGAGGCGCTGCGCCGGGGCCTCGCGCCCGACGGCGGCCTGTACGTGCCCGTGTGGATCGAGCCACTCGGCCGCGGCCGCCCGCCGGCCGACATGGGTTTCGCGGCGTCCGCGGCGTGGACCGCGTCCGCGATGCTCGGCGACGCCTTCCCGCCCGGGATGGCGGCGGACGTGGCGGCCGCCGCGCTCGACTTCCCCGTGCCGCTCGTGGAGGTCGAGGAGGGCGTCCACGTGCTCGAGCTCTTCCACGGACCCAGCCTCGCGTTCAAGGACGTCGGCGCCCGCTTCATGGCGCGCGCGATGGCCTCCCTTTCCCGTGGGGACGAGGCCCCCGCCACGGTGCTGGTCGCGACCTCCGGGGACACCGGGGGCGCGGTGGCCGCCGCCTTCCACGGGGTGGACCCCTACCGCGTGTTCGTGCTCTTTCCGCGCGGCGGCGTCAGCGAGCGACAGCGCAGGCAGATGACCACGCTCGGCGGCAACGTCACGGCGGTGGCGGTCGACGGGAACTTCGACGACTGCCAGCGGATGGCGAAGCAGGCGTTCGGCGATGCGGGCCTGCGGGACGCGTGCGGGCTCACCTCCGCGAATTCGATCAACGTGGGCCGCCTCCTCCCCCAGGCGTTCTACTACGTGTACGCGGCCGCGCTCCTCGGCTGGGATGGGCGGCCACCCACCTTCGTCGTGCCCTCCGGCAACCTCGGGAACCTGTGCGCCGGCCTGGTGGCGCGTCGCGCCGGGATGCCCGCCGCCGGCTTCGTGGCGGCATTGAACACCAACCGCGTCTTCGCCGACTACCTGGAAGGCGGGGTCGTCGAGGCGCGCGGGTCCACCCCCACCCTCTCCAACGCCATGGACGTGGGGGATCCCAGCAACCTCGAGCGCATCCGGTGGCTCTACCAGGACGACGTCGCAGCGCTGCGGCGCGACGTGCGCGCCGTGTCGACGGACGACGCCCACACCCGCGCCTGCATCGCCGAGGTGTACGCGCGGACCGGCTACGTGATGGATCCCCACACCGCCGTGGCCTGGTCGGCCTCGCAGCGGGTCGGCCGGCGATGGGCGTGGACCGGTCGTCGTGTTGTCGACCGCCCATCCGGCCAAGTTCCCGGAGGTGGTGGAGGAAGCCACGGGCGTCGCGCCCGAGCTGCCGGACGCCCTGGCCAGGCGGATCGCCGGAGTCGAGCAGGTCGTTCCCCTTCCCGCGGACGGCGCCGCGCTGCGGGAGCTTCTCCTCGCGGAGGTCGCGTCGTGACCCAGCTCGTACGGGCTCGTGTGCGGGTACCCTGCTCCACTTCGAATCTCGGAGCCGGCTTCGACACGATCGGCCTGGCGCTCGACCGCTACATCGAGGCGGAGTTCACGCCCGGCGGCCACCCGCTCGAGGTCGAGCGGACCGGTACGCTCGAGGCGGTGCAGGAGGGGCCCGACGACGACTTCCTCGTCGTGGTGTTCAGGGAGCTGCTCGCCAACGCGGAGATCGGTGCCGGGGGGACGGCTGCACATCCACTCGCAGATCCCGGTGGCGCGAGGGCTGGGGTCCTCCGCGGCGGCGAGGGTCGCGGGGCACGACCTGGCGCGCGCCGCGCTCGGCCAGCCGCTGAACCAGGAGTCGGCCTTCCGATTCGCCTGCGCTCGCGAGTCGCACGGGGACAACGCCGCGCCCTGCGCGCTCGGAGGGCTTCGTGCCGTGGTGCCCGGCCCCGAGGGTCTGCGCCCCCTTCTCCTGACGCTCTCCGAGGATGTCGGCTTCGCCTACGCGGCGCCCGCGGCCGGCGTGTCCACCGCCGCCGCGAGGGCGGCGCTACCCCGCCAGGTGGCACACGAGGTCGCGGCCGCTCAGCTCGGGCGTCTCGCGGCGCTCATCCGCGGCCTGGCGGACGGCGATCCCGCCCTCATCCGCATCGGGACGCAGGACGAGCTGCACGTACCCCATCGCCTTCCGCTCATCCCGGGCGCCTACAATGCGATCTCGGCGGGCTACGACGCCGGGGCGTGGGCGGTGACCATCTCCGGAAGTGGGTCGGGGCTCATCGCGCTGTGCGCTCCCGAGGCGGCAGGCCCGGTGGCCGCCGCGATGCACGAGGTCTTCGACTCCGGCGCCGACGATCCCGACTGTGTGGGCTTCGCGCTCGATCCCGACTTCGAGGGCCTGGCGCGCCCGGACGCCTAGGCGGCCGGCGCCGGAGCGACCGACCCGCGCAGCACCTGTCGGCAGCGGATCGACAGGAACCCGTTCGCGCCCAGGCGCCCGACCACGAAGGCGATGAAGGCCGCCGTCACGCCGACCACCTCGAGCCCCCATCCCAGCGCCGCGAACGACACGCCGATCGACACCACCTCGATGGCCGTTGCGACCGTGATGGGTCGTGTGCGGCGCATGGTCACCAGGATCGCGCGCTGAACGGCGAGCAGGACGGTCAGGGCGGGGAGCGCGAAGATGACGCGGGACGGCGTGAGCGCGAAGGCGGCCAGCTCGGGGCTCAGGCCCGAGAGCGTCTGGAACCAGAAGTCCGCGAGCGGCGTGAACGCCACCAGGAAGAGCCCCGCGGACGCGGTGAGCCCCAGACCCGTGGCGAAGCGCTCGAGCTCCGGCAGGTGCTCGTGGCGATCACCCATCAGGGCGATGGCCGTGTCCTGGAAGGCGAGGCCCACCGAACGGAAGATGAAGGAGAGCGACTGGACGACGGGGAAGACCGCGAGCGATTCCACCGGGGAGGCCGAGCGTCCCATGAAGAAGGTGAGCATCGGCTGGACGGTGAGGCCGATCAGGGACGTCAGCGCGAGCGGGTAGTAGAAGCTCGCGATCTCCCGGTAGGAGAGGCCGCCTGGCGACTCCGCGGCGTGGGCCTCGGCCTGGAAGAGGTCGCGGACGGTCGAGCCCGCCATCCAACGAGCGGCGGCCGCCTCGGCCATCACGCCGCTCGAGAGCGCGAGCGCCCCGACCCACGCGCCCGGGATGTCCAGGACGAAGAAGCCCACCAGCGCGGCCGCGGACATCGCCGCCACGCGGACGATCGTGCCGTAGGCGACCAGTCGGGTGCGTCCCGAGCGGATCAGCACCCCCTGGAGGAATCGCCGATAGCCGATCGAGCCCGGCCACGGGAGGAAGAGCCAGAGGGCGCCGTACGTGAGATCCGCCACTTCGCGGGGCAGCCCCACGACGTCGAGCATCAGCCAGCGGTGGACCTGCGGGATGAGGACCACGAGGAGCAGCGACGTCGTCCCCAGGCCCAGGGCCCGCATGAAGTTGCGGAGCTTGCGGAAGCTGGCCGCGTCGGAGACGAGCGCGGTGGTCGCGCTCATCAGCATGATGACCGGCGCCTCGATCAGGAGCGCAAAGGCGTACGCGACGCCGTGCGCCGCCAGGTTGAACTTCGGGTCCGGCAGGCGCGCGATGATCGCGGCGAGGTAGGGTCCCTCGACGCCCATCATCAACCAGGTGGCGGCGAGCGGCGCCCAGAAGAGTGCGATCTTCCGCTGTGAGATGCGTTCGGTCGCCATCCGTCGGTCAGCCCTTCGCCTCCATCAGCTTCACGAGATCCGTGCGCGTCCGGGGGAGGGCGTCGGCCAGCTCCTTCACGCGATCGGCCTGGGCGGTGACGCCGGCGGCGGCGAGCTCCGCCTGCTCCGGCGTACGGATGCCGGGGATCACGGTGGAGACGCCCGGGACGGCGGCCGCATAGCTCAGCGCCGCCTGCGTCGGAGTCAGTCCCAGTCGCGTCGTCTCACGCCAGAAGGGCTCCATCAGGTCGAGGGTGCGACCGATGATGTCGGCGTCGAGTCGCATGGAGCGGTGGTCGTCTTCCGGGAAGCGCCGGTCGGGTCGCATGGCGCCGGTGAGAAGACCGAACTGCAGGGCCATGCGGGCGATGACGCCCTTGCCGGCCGCCCGGGCCCGCTCGATGACCGGCAACGCGCGCCGGTTCAACACGTTCAGGACGAGCTGGAAGCCGCTGCCCCGGTCCCGTTCGAGAAGGAAGTCCGCCTCGGGCTCCGGGTGGAACGTGTTCAACGAGAGGCCCCAATGCCGGATCTTGCCGGACTCCCGGAGGCGCTCCATCGCATCGATGCACACGCCGTCTTCGAGATGCTGCAGGCGCGCCGAGTGGAGTTGGTAGAAGTCGATGTGGTCGCGACGGAGGCGGCGCAGGCTGGCCTCGCAGGCTGCGCGGATGTGCGACGGGGAGTAGTCCACGGACACGCCGTCGGCGTCCGGTCCGATCCGGTGGCCCACCTTGGTCGCGATCACCACGTGCGCCGAGTTGCCGAAAGCCCGGCCCACCAGCTCCTCCGACTTGCCCAGACCATAGAAGTCGGCGGTATCATAGAAGTTGATGCCGACGTCGAAAGCCCGGCGCAGCGCGGCGAGGGACGTCCGATCGTCGCTCGGTCCCCACCCGATGGGCGTGGAACCGGCCATCGCGGCGCCGCCGATGGCCCAACCCCCGAAACCGATGACGCTGACCTGCAAGTCGGTAGATCCGAACTGTCGGAGTTCCATGATGGCTCGCTCGTTCGTCGCCCTCGTGTCGCTCGTGGCCCTGCTGGTCACGGCCCCTGTCTCCGCTCAGGCGTCTCACGGGCGCGTCCTGGAGGGTCGGAGTCTACGAAGCCAGGCGCTCGAAAGGGAGTGGCGTTACACGATCTACCTCCCGCCAGGGTACGAGGACGAGGAGCGTGCCTACCCCACCGTCTACCTCCTGCACGGCTACGGCGGTGAGGACACCAACTGGGTGCGGTACGGCGATGCGGCGATGACGGCAGACTCGCTCATCGCGGCGGACGCCATCCCTCCGATGATCCTGGTCATGCCCGACGGGATGAACTCGTGGTGGGTGGACTCCGATGCGGGAGAGGGGTTCGGCGCCGTGGAGACGGCGTTCATCGAGGACCTCGTGCCCGAGGTGGACCGGGCCTACCGCACCATCCCGCTGCGGCGCGCGCGCATGATCGGCGGGCTTTCCATGGGAGGTTATGGGGCCATCCACCTGGCCTTGAAGCACCCCGAGCTGTTCGGGGCCGCGGCCAGCCTGTCCGGAGCGCTGGCCAGGGAGACGCCGGAACGTCGCGAGTCGCTCGAACCCGCCTTCGGCGATCCCTACGACCCGGCTCGCTACCAGGCCGAGAACCCCTTCAACCTGATCGACGGCCTGAAGGCGTCCGACCTCCGCCTGCCCGTCTTCATCACCGTGGGCGACGACGACGCCTCCCGACTGATCCAGGGAGCCGTGGACCTCCACGCCGTGCTCCGACAAGCGGAGCTCCCGTCCGAGCTACGCATCACGAACGGCGCCCACGCCTGGGAGGTCTGGGACCGGGCCCTTCCCCAGACGCTGATCTTCTTCGCGGACGTGTTCCGGGCGCGGTACCGCTGAGGACGCGCGCAGCGCGCCGCAGCTCTATCTGCCGCTGGGGGCCACCCGCGCGCTCCCTTGGGACCCACCTTGACACACGGCTCATGGGGTCATTATGGTCGATCTGACCCGATTGAGCGAGGTGAGTCATGTCCAGAGAAGGTTCTGTTTCCGAGATCAAGGCCAGGTTCAGCGAGTACGTGCGCTCCGCGCAGCGCGGCGAGCCCGTCGTCATCACTCGGCATGGGCGGGCTGTAGCGGCCATCGTCGGTTCCGAAGAACTCGAGACCCTCCAGCGCCTGCGTGCAGCAGGTCCCGAGGGAGGACTCGCGAGCGTCGCAGGCGGTTGGGAAGATTCGGACGACCTCGTTCGGATCTTGGAGACCTCGTCCCGCGTCGGTAGCCGCAGCGGTCCCTCCCTCGACTGAATCTCGTGGCCTACCTTTTCGATACGGACGCGATCTCGGAGGTTCTGCGACCACGTCCTCTTCAGGCCTACTTGAGCTGGCTTCGCGAAATCCCCCGTGACGCCCAGTTCACGAGCGCCGTCACGGTGGGTGAGCTCTTCAAGGGCGCCTACCGTTCGGCCGCAAAGCAACGGCATCTCCGAAACATCGAGGACCGCGTCCTCCCTGCTGTCACCATCCTTCCCTACGACCTCTCGGTTGCACGGGTCTTCGGGCAGATCCGTGCCGACCTGGAGAGCACAGGCAACCTCCTTCCTGACGCCGACCTCCAAATCGCAGCCACGGCCGTCTACCACAACCTTGAACTCGTCACCGGCAACCTCCGCCATTTCCAGCGTGTTCCTGGCCTTCGCCTCAACGACGTGCTCGCCCAAGCCCGTGCGGACAAGTAGCACCTGATCGCCGGGTCCTTCTCGGTCCTCAGTCGCAGATAACGCGGGGGTTCGAGCCAGAAGAAACGGCCTGACGGAGCGGGAGGGATTCGAACCTCGAAGAGGTGAGCGAGGACGCGCGCAGCGCGCCGCAGCTCAACCCACAAGGCGGATTCGGCGCAGCCGAAGACGCGGGGGTTCGAGCCAGAAGAAACGGCCTAACGGAGCGGGAGGGATTCGAACCTCGAAGAGGTGAGCGAGGACGCGCGCAGCGCGCCGCAGCTCAACCCACAAGGCGGATTCGGCGCAGCCGAAGACGCGGGGGTTCGAGCCATGAGAAACGGCTTAACGGAGCGGGAGGGATTCGAACCTCGAAGAGGTGAGCGAGGACGCGCGCAGCGCGCCGCAGCTCAACCCACAAGGCGGATTCGGCGCAGCCGAAGACGCGGGGGTTCGAGCCAGGAGAAACGGCCTAACGGAGCGGGAGGGATTCGAACCCCCAAGCCCTTTCGGGCGCTCGCTTTCGAGGCGAGTGCATTACCATTCTGCCACCGCTCCTGCAAACGACGAAGCCCGGACGACGGCAAAGCCGTGACGTCCGGGCTCCTCGGGTGTTCATGGACCCGCACTTCGCGGGTTGCCAATCGGGGCGCCCGGATTCGAACCGGGGACCTCTGCGACCCGAACGCAGCGCTCTACCGGACTGAGCCACGCCCCGGACCTGCAAACCGCACGTCAAACCACCAGAACGGACGGAGTGGGATGCTCCTCGCTTCGCGAGGAGGCCTCGCGAACGCCCATCCCAGCGCGCATCGCGCACTCATCCGACCGACGCATCAGCCCAAACCCACTTGTGCGAGCTTCTTCGAAGCTCGCGTGGGTTCGAAATCCCAGAACCTCACAGCAACATCTCTTCAAGAACGGACGGAGTGGGATGCTCCTCGCTCCGCGAGGAGGCCTCGCGAACGCCCATCCAGCGCGCATCGCGCACCATCCGACCGACGCATCGGCCCGAACCCACTTCGCGAGCTTCTTCGAAGCTCGCGTGGGTTCGAAATCCCAGAACCTCACAGCAACATCTCTTCAAGACGGACGGAGTGGGATGCTCCTCGCTCCGCGAGGAGGCCTCGCGAACGCCCATCCTAGCGCGCATCGCGCACCATCCGACCGACGCATCGGCCCGAACCCACTTCGCGAGCTTCTGCGAAGCTCGCGTGGGTTCGAAATCCCAGAACCTCACAGCAACATCTCTTCGACGGACGGAGTGGGATGCTCCTCGCTTCGCGAGGAGGCCTCGCGAACCAACGCCTGGAGCGCACCGCGCATCACCCGTTCGACGCATCGGCCCAAACCCACTTCGCGAGCTTCTGCGAAGCTCGCGTGGGTTCGAAATCCCAGAACCTCACAGCAACATCTCTTCGACGGACGGAGTGGGATTCGAACCCACGCGGGCTTTCGCCCACACGATTTCCAATCGTGCGCCTTAAGCCACTCGGCCATCCGTCCATTAGCGCCGGAAGGCGCGCCGCATGATCGAGCAACCACGACGGAGGGAGTGGGATGCTCCTCGCTTCGCGAGGAGGCCTCGCGAACGAACGTCTCGCGCGCATCGCGCACCACCCGTTCGACGCATCGGCCCAAACCCACGTTGCGAGCTTCTGCGAAGCTCGCGTGGGTTCGAAATCCCAGAACCTCACAGCACATCTCTTCGACGGAGGGAGTGGGATGCTCCTCGCTTCGCGAGGAGGCCTCGCGAACGAACAGTCTCGCGCGCATCGCGCATCACCCGTTCGACGCATCGGCCCAAACCCACGTTGCGAGCTTCTTCGAAGCTCGCGTGGGTTCGAATCCCAGAACCTCACAGCACATCTCTTCGACGGAGGGAGTGGGATTCGAACCCACGAGGTCCTTTCGGACCAACGCCTTAGCAGGGCGCCGCCTTAAGCCACTCGGCCATCCCTCCAAAGCGGACCGCCGGACCGCGGGGCCCGCCGTCCCTATCAGTTGCCCCGCTAGGGCTCGAACCTAGACTCTCCGGAGCCAGAATCCGGCGTGTTGCCAGTTACACCACGGGGCAAGAGAGCCACCTGTCGGATTCGAACCGACGACCCCGTCATTACGAATGACGTGCTCTACCGGCTGAGCTAAGGTGGCGTCTTCGGAGTGGAGCCGAGGGGAGTCGAACCCCTGACCTCTAGAGTGCGATTCTAGCGCTCTCCCAACTGAGCTACGGCCCCGATGTTCCGGCGATGGGCGCGAGAGGACTCGAACCTCTGACCTCTACGATGTCAACGTAGCGCTCTAACCAACTGAGCTACGCGCCCGCATGCGCCCGGGAGGACTTGAACCCCCAACCTCTTGATCCGTAGTCAAGCGCTCTATCCAATTGAGCTACGGGCGCGCGCGCATCCTTTCTTCGATGGCGTCCAATCCCCCGGCCAGAAATGCCCACGACAGGACTCGAACCTGTACGCCGTTTCCGGCACTGGTCCCTCAAACCAGCCTGTCTACCAATTCCAGCACGTGGGCGGACTCAGGTCGTGTTGGTCGATTCCTCGGCACCGGGCGGCTTGCTCGATACGGATGAACGCGGGCTGGGAATTCTCGAATGCTCGGGGAGGGACTCGAACCCTCACGGGGTTGCCCCCACAGGATCCTGAATCCTGCGCGTCTGCCAATTCCGCCACCCGAGCCCGTTGCCTCGATACGGGCCTCGTGACCCGACCAACAGTGGAGCCGAGGGGAATCGAACCCCTGACCTCTTGAATGCCATTCAAGCGCTCTCCCAACTGAGCTACGGCCCCTCACACATGTCGCACCGCCCACCCAGGGCGGACGACCACCTTCTCGATCTCAATCAACGTCACAACGCTCAGCGGGGCTGACGAGACTCGAACTCGCGACCTCCGGTGTGACAGACCGGCACTCTAACCAACTGAGCTACAGCCCCTTTGTGTTTCCCGCTAACCGTCGCTCCTGCATACGCCCCGACGGGGAATCGAACCCCGGCCGCCACCTTGAAAGAGTGGTGTCCTAGCCGCTAGACGATCGGGGCTTGTCGTTCCCCTCGACAGGCCCGGAAGGACTCGAACCTTCAACCGCCGGTTTTGGAGACCGGTGCTCTACCAATTGAGCTACGGACCTCTAAACAGCGCCGCCCCAACCCACCTCCCGGCCACCGGCGGTCGAGAGCTATGGCCAGGGACGGAATCGAACCGCCGACACCGTGATTTTCAGTCACGTGCTCTACCAACTGAGCTACCTGGCCCCCGACAAAAAAACGCCCGGCCTCCGGAGGCGCGGGCGGAAGCTCGTCGGGGAGAACCGCTGCTACCGGCCCCCCGCTCCCGCCCGCTTCCGCGGGCTCCACGTATCGGCGACCGTCCAGGACCGCCGACGGGAAGCGTCCAGCCTCGCGAGGGCGAACCGCGCTCGCACTTCGGACGACCTCGGCGTCAGCATGTCCTCTCCTGCCTCCCTCTACGTGGGAAACGCCGCCAGAGGCGGCGCTTCAGGGCTTGATAGCGGGGGCGGGATTCGAACCCGCGACCTTCGGGTTATGAGCCCGACGAGCTACCAGACTGCTCCACCCCGCAGTAGGCCTCAAGTATACCCCGCCCGTCGAGAGGGGTCAACCCGCTCGCGAGGGGTGGTGCATGGCCCTCGCGAGGCGGTCAACGCTTGGCCTCCTGGCCTCGCTCCCTGGGCGCCCGCGCGGTCCTCAACGGGGTAGTACGGGCGAGGCAGCCCCCTCGTTCCGGCACGTCCAGCCTTGAGAGCGGCTCTCGGCAACGGTATGTTTCCGACCCTCGGGACGTGGCGCAGTCCGGTAGCGCACCTG